>JBEYJY010000006.1:0-314839 GCA_040631425.1 Streptomyces sp. NPDC020096 | reverse complement strand
AAAGCAATCGCACCCCCTGCCCACTCTTCTGGGCACCAGCCGCAGCGCGGAAGACGGCGCAAGGGGACGTGCCGGGGTGTCCCCGCAGCGACCCCAGGAAGCACCGCAACGGTGAAGCGATACCTGGAGTGAGGAGACACCCCGGCACGTCCCCGACCCGAAGGCGGCAGAGCGCAACGGCGCCCAAAGGCTGGCGGCAACGGGTGGGAGGGTGGGCAAAAATCCCAAGCCCCAACCGAATCGCACCGGAAGCCCGGGGGCACCCCCTTAACGGCGGTGATGGCACCGCAGAACCCCAAAAGGCCCCATCCCGAAACCGGGATGGGGCCCCGGCACGAGCAGTGCCGGGGCCCTCCCTCCCCCTCGTCCCCTGGGCGTTGTACCCGGAACCCCGAGCTCTCCGGGTCCTTCCCCTCGCCCGAGTGGGACGGTCCCTCCCCGCTGGAAGTAATCCCCGCACCGCGTGTGCACCACACTTGGGGCTTGTCACTCGAAAGGGCGGTGTTAAGCGCCGGAGCCGCTTTTTCGAAGATGAGTTCGATAGCGTGGGGGTGTTCGGCCAACCGGGCCGGACAGGACGGTTGACCCGGGGGTGCCGGATCGATGGTTCGTCGTATCGAGGTGTCCGGAGCAGGCGGCGTGCGGCTCGCCGCCTGGGACTTCACCGATCAGCACAAGCCGCGTGACGGGTACGCGATGCCCGAGGCGGTCGAGTCCGATCCGGGCCCGCCCGGCGAGGCGCCACGGCCCGCGGTGCTGATGCTGCACGGACTGATGGGCCGTGCGGCGCACTGGGCCGCCACCGCCCGGGCGCTGGCCGCCCGCTACCGCCCGGTCGCGCTCGACCAGCGCGGCCACGGCCGCTCCGCCAAGCCGGAGGGCCCGTACAGCCGCGAGGCGTACATCACGGACGTCGAGGCGGCCGTCGAACAACTCGGCCTCGCGCCGGTCGTCCTGGTCGGCCACTCCATGGGCGCGCTCACCGCCTGGCAGCTCGCCGCCCGCCGTCCCGACCTGGTGCGCGCCCTGGTCATCTGCGATATGCGTGCCTCGGCGCTCGGCGAGGCGAGCCAGTGCGAATGGGAGCAGTGGTTCGCGTCCTGGCCGCTGCCCTTCGCCGCGCTGGCCGACGTACGAAGATGGTTCGGCGCCGATGACCCCACGCTGGAACGGCCGCGCCCGGCACGCGGTGCGTTCTACACCGAGATCATGGAGGAGCGGTCCGGCGGCTGGTGGCCGCTGTTCTCCTTCGACCACATGCTCGGCTCCCGAGAGCCGTGGATGCGCGACGCCCACTGGGACGAGCTCGCCCAGGTCCGCTGCCCAACCCTCGTCGTCCGCGGCTGGGATGGTGAACTCGGCCGCGCCGAGGCCCAGGAGATGGTCCGCGTCCTGCCGCATGGTTCCTACGCCGAAATACCGGACGCCGGTCATCTCGTCCCCTGGGATCAGCCGGAGGCCTGGCAGCAGGCCCTGGAGGAGTTCCTGGCCGCCGCCGTGCGCTGACCCGACGACGGCCGGCCCGGCCACCCCACCACTCACGAAGTCGCGTGCCCAGCGGGACCGTCGCCGTGTCAACGGTCCCGCTGGGCGGCAGCCTCCCGGCCGCAGGCGTACGCGAGGGGGCTGATCAACTCCTCGGCGTCCGGCAGCCATCGGTTCAGCGCGGTCGGCTGCCGTGCCCACTGCACCGACCCCCGGCCCATCCGGGTCGGCGGGGCCGCCACATAGTCGCCGTCGCCGCGGACCACCATGTCCAGCGCGGAAGGCAGCCACCCCAACCGCCGTACGGCATCGGGGACTTTCGCGCTGGCGCCGGGCAGCACGAAGAACACCAGTCTCCGGTTGGGCGTGCAGAGGACCGGGCCGAGCGGTAGCTCCATCCGTTCCATCCGGGCCAGCGCCAGACAGCCCGCCACCTCGGGCACGTCGATCGCGTCGAAACTACGGCCGGTGGGCAGCAGGACGGAGGCCCGCGGCTCCTTGGACCACATCCGGCGTACGGCGGCGCCGCTGCCGGTCGCCTGGCCCGGCCAGTCCGTACGGGTGGGATGGGCGCCGGGGGCGGGGCAGCCGGTGAAGCCGCAGGAGCAGTGCTGAACGCCGCCGCTCTCCTCAAGCCAACTGCCGGGGAACACGTCCCAGTGCCGCTCATCCGCGTATCGCACCGCCGCCTCCAGCAGGTGTTCGGTTACGGCAAGCGGCTGCGGGGCTCCGATGGTGTCTTCCACGCGATGCACAACTTCCCTTGTCAGTAAGGGTTACGGAGCTCACGTTCCCTCTTGAGCGCGACACGCGGGGCGCACAGGTGCACGGGTGGGGGCGCGCACGAGGGTCCGGCTCCGGGGGTGGGTAGTCCCTTGACGGCACGGTGGCACGTCTCATTGCGCAAAGTACCGATAAAGAGCCGTAAAGCGGCATAACTGCCTGGCTCCAGTGGGCAGAGATCCTGCAGCACGGGGTGCGACCCGGCTGCGACACGCATTAGGTACAGAGGGGGGACGACGATGGCCGCCCGACCGCTGGTGGCGCGCCAGCCGAACGAACGGCTGCAGGCGCTGATCCAGGAAGCCGGATGCTCCAACGCCGGACTGGCTCGCCGCGTCAATATGTGCGGCGCCGAGCACGGCCTTGATCTTCGGTACGACAAGACCTCCGTGGCGCGCTGGCTGCGAGGTCAGCAGCCGCGTGGCCGGGCACCGGCGATCATCGCCGAGGCATTGGGGCGCAAACTCGGCCGCACGGTGACGATCGACGAGATCGGCATGGCCAACGGCAAGAACCTCGCCTCCGGCGTGGGACTGCACTTCGCGCCCACGGTGCTCGGCGCCGTGGAGCAGGCCTGCGAGTTGTGGCGCAGCGATGTCGGGCGCCGCGACTTCCTGACCGGCTCCACGGTCGCGGCCTCGGCGCTGGTCGAGCCGAGCCGTGACTGGCTGATCACCGGTCCCGACACGATCGTCTCCCGTAACGGGGGGCCGCGGGTCGGCGCGGCGGACGTGGCGGCGGTGCGGGCGACGACGCAGGCGCTGGTCGACCTTGACCACCGCTTCGGCAGCGGGCACGTCCGCCCGATCGTCGTGCACTACCTCAACAGCGTCGTCTCCGGACTGCTGGCGGGCTCGTACCGGGAGGCTACGGGCCGCCAACTCTTCGCCGCCGTCGCACGGTTGACGGAGCTCGCCGGATACATGGCGGTGGACACCGGTCAGCCCGGTCTCGCCCAGCGCTACTACATCCAGGCGCTGCGGCTGGCGCAGGCCGCGGGCGACCGCGGATACGGCGGCTACGTACTGGCCGCCGGAATGAGCCACCTCGCCGCCTCGCTCGGCAACCCCCGGGAGATCGCGCAGCTCGCCAGGGCCGCGCAGGAGGGCGCGCGCGGCCATGTCACGCCCACCGCGCAGGCGATGTTCTACGCGGCGGAGGCGCGCGGTCACGCCCTGCTCGGTGACGCCCGCGCGTGCAACGCGGTCGCGGGACGGGCGGTCGACGCGCTGGGCCGCAGTGTTCCGGAGGACGATCCGGACTGGATCGCCCACTTCGACGAGGCATATCTGGCCGATGAGTTGGCGCACTGCCATCGCGATCTGGACCAGCCGGTACCCGCGGTGCAACGGGCCGAGGAGGCGCTCGCCGGGCATCCGCCCACCCGGGTGCGGCGGCGCGCGATAGGCCTGTTGGTGCTGGCCGCCGCGCAGGTGCAGGCTCGGGAGGTGGAGCAGTCCTGCCATACCGCCACGCAGGCGGTCGAGTTGCTGGGCGGACTGCGCTCGAACCGGGGCGCGGAGTACCTGGACGACTTCCGGCGCCGCATCGAGCCGTTCGCCGAGGAGCCGGTGGTACGGGAGTTCAGGGCGCGACTTGAGGAGAGCGAGCTGGCCGCGTGAGGCCGCCCCGGCGCGGGGTGAGGATCATCTCGGGGGGCCGCGCCCCCCGCGCCTCCGCCGGGGCGCACTAATCGTTACGGGACCGCTATACCGATGCCTTCCGTCGTTACGGAAGGCCCTGCATGCTGCGATTTCCGGGAACTGCGCCAGGCTCGCGGACGGCCGTCAGCACATTACTGTGCGGTCACTCACACGGGCGCGTAGTGGGGATCGGAATTGACCCGGTAGCGTGAGCCGACGTTCCGAAGGGCCGGTCGGGGGTCTGGGGACTCAGCTCCACCCGGGGCTTGCCCCAAACGGCCACAGTACGCAGCAGGCAGGAGTACCGGTGATGCAGAGCGGGCGGGGAGAAGAGGCGGCGGACGGCGCATACCGGCCGATGCCGATCCCACGCGAGCCGCAGGCGCCGGCGGTGCCCGAGGCCCGCGAGGGCGTCGTACTGCCCGCGCACGGCGAGCAGTGGGCGCAGCCCGACCAGGTCGTGCAGCCCGCCTCCGGGCAGCCGTGGGGCGCACCGCAGCAGCCGCAGGGTCACCAGGATCCACAGGGCTTTCAGCAGCCGCAGCAAGGGCTGCCCCAGCCCGCCGACGCGGAGTCGACGCAGCTGCTCACGCCGTACGGGCAGCAGTCCGAGGCGACCCAGCTGCTCACGCCGTACGGGCAGCAGTCCGAGGCGACCCAGCTGCTCACGCCGTACGGGCAGCAGTCCGAGGCCACGCAGCTCCTCACGCCGTACGGGCAGCAGTCCGAGGCCGGGTACCCCACGCCGGGCGCCGACTCGTCCGTATCCGGCGCCGATTCGGAGCGGACCCAGCTCATACCGCCGCTGCAGCAGCCGCCCGCGGAACTGGCCCAGCAGCCTGCAGAGTTGCGCCAACCGCTGCCGCCAGAGCAGCAGTTCCAGGCGTCCGTACCGCCGCTGCCGCAGCAGCCGCCCGCCGCGCCGCAGCCCGTACCGGGCGGGCAGCAGCCGCCGATGCCGAGCGGGGCGCCGTTCTCCATCCGGCCGGGCACCCCCGGTGACCAGCCGCCGGAGGAGCGGACCCAGCAACTCATGCCGCCGCCGCAGCAGTCGGAGCAGCCGGTCGCGGGCGCGGCGCCCACCCAGCAACTGCCGCGCTTCAACGACGACTGGCAGTCGCCCCAGCCGCAGGAACCGGCGGCGCAGCACGCCGAACAGGCACCGCCGCAGGCCCAGGACGACTACGACTTCCTGTACCGCAAGGACGGCGGTCCCGGCACCCCGCCGCCCCAGCAGACCGCCTCGTACGGCATGCCGCCGCAGCCGTCCTACACCCAGCAGCCCCAGCGCGACTTCGGGTACGACGCGCCCGCTCCCGCGCGCCGCAAGAAGCTCTCACCCGCGGCCATGATCGGCGTCGGAGTCGCCGCTCTCGCCGTCATCGGTGTGGCGGTGGGCGCGGCGCTCAGTGGCGGCGACAACAGCGGAGACCAGCAGAAGGCGGGCGTCGCCTCACCGACGGCGGGCGGCTCGGCGAACGGCGGTGCCGGAGGGGACGCCACACAGGCGCAGGCCAAGCAGCTTGACACGCTGCTGAAGGACAGCAACAGCAGCCGTTCTTCGGTGATCAGCGCGGTGGACTCCATCAAGTCCTGTACGAACCTGGACAAGTCCGCTTCCGATCTGCGCACCGCGGCAAGCCAGCGCGGTGACCTGGTGACCCGGCTGGACCAGCTGACCCTCGACAAGCTGCCCAACCACGATGAGCTGGTCAAGCAGCTCACCGCGGCCTGGAAGGCGTCCGCCGAGGCGGACAACGACTATGCGGCCTGGGCCGACCAGGTACAGAAGGACAAGAAGGGCTGCGACAAGGGCCACGCCAAGGGCACTCCGGCCGCGCAGAAGGGCAACGCGGCGAGCGGCAGGGCCACTTTCGCCAAGAAGAAGGCCGCCGATCTGTGGAACCCGATCGCCGGTCAGTACGGCCTGACCCAGCGCCAGTTCACCGACCTGTAGGCATCCGGCGGTGGGCGCTCAGGTGCCCTCCAGCGTGTCCCGTACGTCCACGAAGCCGCCCTTGCCGACGGCGGTCAACTGCCCGCCCTTGACGACCTGGTAGGTGACGGTCGCGTTGACCATGCGCGGATAGCCGCGCACCGCCAGCATGTCCGCGTACCGCCAGCCGAGCGGCGGGGTGAGGCCGCCGGTGGAGATGTCATGGGCGTGATCGAGCGCGTCGTGGGTGCTCTGCGCGGTGACGGAGCCGTGGCCCAGCGAGCGGGCGATCTTGGTGAAGACCGTGTACGCGATCCAGGTGGTCTCGGCGCCCGGGTCGGCGACGTCGATGCGGTTGTCGCCGAACGCGTACGTGGAGACCGCGGTGCGCATGGTGTTCCAGGCGGGGTCGCTCGCGGGCGGGTACCAACTGGTCGCGTACGCGCCCTCCAGCGGGCTGTCGGCGCCGCCGGTGCTGTCGAGCAGCGACTGCTTGACGCTGCCGAGCACGGAGGCGGTGCGTACCTGCTGCCCGGCGCCGAGCCGCCGGAAGGAGTCGAAGAAGGTGGCGGTGCGGTCGCCGAGGACCGCCGTCACACAGCTTCCCGGGTCGCCGGAGCCGATCGCCCGCTGGGCCGCGCCCGTGTAGTCGGTCGCGTCGTCGGGTGCACGGATGTCGTCGGCGCGGGCGCGGTGCCGGAACGCCAGTCCGGCGTCGAGGTATTCGGGGTACTGGTCACCTGCCGCGCTGTCCGGGCGGACCAGCGCGGTCCTGCTGCAGATGCTGGACAGCTGGCGGCCGTTGCCCGCGAGCAGCGCGGGCGCCCCGCCGTTGACCGGATAGGACAGCGGACTGGTGAACTCCTCGGGCGCGACCCCGTACCCGCCGAGGTACGGGATACCCGCGTTCTCCAGCGAGGCCATGGAGCTCTGCCCGAACTGGCTGTACGAGCCGACCACGGCGACCGCGTGGGCGCTCACGGCCTGTTGCGCGCAGCGTTCGGCGCGGACCGTGTCGTTGTGCTCGTCACAGGTGAGGACTTTCAGCGGGCGGCCGTTGATGCCGCCTTCGGCGTTGACCATACGGGCGTAGGCCTCCGCCATGGCCGGCATACCCGGCATGTTGGTGGAATTCGTGCCCTGTGGCGCCCAGGTCATGACCACGACCGGCTCCTTGGAATCCGCCGCCGCTCCGGTCTCCGGTGCCGAGCCGCAGCCGCTGACGCCGCCGATCAGGATCGCGGCCGCGGCCGCCAGAGCGCCGAACCGTCGTGTAGCGGTCATGGCTCTGTACGCTTCACGGCCGCCGTCAACGTGTGAGTGACCGCATGGCAACCGCGGGTGACGAGAAGGTGAATTACTCGTGTTTCCGGTGTGCGGGGTGCTCAGTGCGGACCGTACCTGGTGGAATCCGTGCTTTTCGTTGAACGTACGATCGATGACCGTGCAAGGTTCGGAGAAGTCTTCCCGGCGGGGTGCCCGCTCCTCCACGATGGGGCGCATGCCGCTTAATGACATGCCCTGGTGGCGCTGGCGCAGCAACGTGCGCTCCGCGCTGCATATGCTCAGTGATCCGGTCTTCCAGCAGGAGTGCTGGGTCGCGGGCCGCCCCGGCTACGGGGATGTGACCGACGCCGTGTACCGCCTGGTCGAGGACACCTGGCTGGACAACTGGTCAGCGGAGAAGTACGTCGGGACGATCTTCCGCGATGCGCAGGAGGCGGCGCTCGTGGACGCCGCCGTGCTGCGGGTGCTGCGGATCCTGCACGACGTCGGCGCGGACGCCCCCGTCTCGGCCTATCTGGCCCACCCGGCCTGGCCGGAGGCGGTACGGGCGGCCCGCGACGCGCACGTGCTGCTGGCGACCGACGACGGCGACGACGTGGACGCGCCGCCGCGCTCGCTGGATGTGCTGGCGATCTACACGAGATCTCGCTGAGGGTCTCACCGGCTGGACTGTTCCCGGACCGCTGAGCTGAGGTCCACGGGAATGTGCGAGGCTATTGCGGTGACCGAAGCACAGCCCACCGCACCCGCCCCGCAGTACGTCCTGACGCTGTCCTGCCCCGACAAGCAGGGCATCGTGCACGCCGTCTCCAGCTATCTGTTCATGACCGGTTGCAACATCGTGGACAGCCAGCAGTTCGGCGACCAGGACACCGGCCTGTTCTTCATGCGGGTGCACTTCTCGGCCGAGCCCTCGGTCACCGCCGACAAGCTGCGGGCCAGCTTCGCGGCCGTCGCCGACTCCTTCCGCATGGACTGGCAGCTCCACGCGGCCGAGGAGAAGATGCGTGTCCTGATCATGGTCAGCAAGTTCGGCCACTGCCTGAACGACCTGCTGTTCCGCTCGCGCATCGGCGCGCTGCCGATAGAGATCGCGGCCGTGGTCTCCAACCACCGGGACTTCGAGGAGCTCGTCGGCTCCTACGGGATCCCCTTCCACCACATTCCGGTGACGAAGGACACCAAGGCCCAGGCCGAGGCCCAGCTGCTGAAGCTGGTCGAGGACGAGGGCGTCGAATTGGTGGTCCTCGCCCGCTATATGCAGGTCATCTCCGACGACCTGTGCAAGCGCCTCCCCGGGCGGATCATCAACATCCACCACTCCTTCCTCCCCAGCTTCAAGGGCGCCAAGCCGTACCACCAGGCGCATGCCCGAGGCGTGAAGCTGATCGGCGCCACCGCGCACTACGTCACCGCCGAGCTCGACGAGGGCCCGATCATCGAGCAGGAGGTCGAGCGCGTCGGCCATGAGGTGACCCCCGAACAGCTGGTCGCCGTCGGCCGCGACGTCGAATGCCAGGCGCTCGCCCGCGCCGTGAAGTGGCACAGCGAACACCGCGTCCTACTCAACGGCCACCGCACGGTCGTCTTCCCGTAGCGGGCCTTTTCCCCACCCACCCCAGGGGGCTCCGCCCCCGGACCCCGCGCGCGTCCCCGGTACCGGGCGACCGCAAGGGCACGGCCCGGCCGCCGAGAGCCGATCCGCCGAGCCCAGCGTGGGTATGTGGGCCGGTCTCAACCGGTCGGGCGAACTCCCGCACCTCGCCCAGCGGCACGCTCCCAGCACCAGGCCTCAGCGGGGTGTGGGGCGGAGCCCCGGAGGGGCAGGGGCCCAGCCCCGAGTGGGGTCCAGGGGCGGAGCCCCGGAAGGGCGGGTGGGTGGGGTTACATGCGCGACAAACTCGCCGCAGCCGCCAGCACATCCCGAATCGCCTGGCGATCCCCCGCCTGCCCGACCGCCAGATCCTCCGGCTCCCGGTGCCCGGCAGCCAACTGGCAGAACTCGGTGGCATCCAAGGCGACTTGCGCCACGCTCTCCGCCTTCGAGCCCACCGCCGCCGGTGAGTCCAGCGCGATGTACCAGTCGCCGCCGCCCTCACCCTCCAACTCCAAGTGAACGGAACGGCCCGGCGTGCCCGCCTCCACCCACCGTGCCGGAGACGTGGCCAGCCCCGCCCTGCGCCGCCCCGCGAGGGCGAGCGGCAGCATGCGCGCCGTCAGATCGAGCATCGCGTTCAAGTGCCGTGGCGCGGGCGGACCGTACGGATAGTCGACGGCCTCCGCGATGTCCTCGGCGTGGATCCAGCACTCCAACGCACGGTCCACGAACGCGTCCTGCAACGGAAGCTTGAAGTCCCCGTAGCTGACGTCGAGTCCGCCCGCGCTCCGACCGGCGAAGGACACCGTACGCAGCAGCGTATGACCCTGGTCCCGCCACTCCTCACGGACCTCGCTGCCGGGCCGCTTGCCGAAGCGGCGCCAGTACTCCAACGTCCGTTCGGTCGGATCCCGCGGCGCGTCCGTGCCCAGTGCCGTCTCCTCGCCGAGCGCGGTTCCTATCAGGCCGTCGACCACGGCGAGATGGCCGATGACATTCGCGACGGACGTACGGTGGTGACCGTCGTGCCACTCCAAGAGGACGGGCGTGGCCCAGTCCTCCGGCCCGAGGTCCCGGAGCAGCGCGTCGAGGCGCGCGGTCTCCGCGTCGTACGGTCCCGCCCATGCGGGCACTGGTATCCGTGCGGGGCGTCGGCCCAGGCAGTTTTCCAGGACGTGGGCGCGCAGCAGCGGATCGAGGTCGAGCGAGTCCTCCGACCGCAACAGGCCGACCGCGTCCCGCAGCCGCACGGCTTCTTCCGCACAGGTGGCGCAGTCCGTGAGGTGCGCCTCCACCGCGGCCGTCTCCTCGGCGGAGCACGCCGACAACGCCCAGGCGCCGAGCAGCGACTTCAACGTCAGATGGTCGAGCGGCGGCGCCGAAGGGGGCTGCGGCGCCGGACGCAGTGGCCCGTCGTCCGCCGCGCCCCGCGGCAGCGGTACCCGCGGCAACGGCACGCCACCACCGGGCAGACCGCCGTTCTCCTCGGGCCCGTTGCCCCTCGGACCGTCTCCGATGGGCCCGGTCATCGCGAACTGCCCGAGCCCGGCGAGGAAGCGGCGTCCGACGGCGGATTCGGCTGCATGGCCGTGGAGAGCATCTGCAGGCCGAGCCGGAGCCGTCGCCGTGCCTCGTTCTCGGTCAGACCGAGCTCCGCCGCGGTCTGCCGGTAGTCGCGGCGGTGCAGATAGGCCAGATCAAGGGTGGCGCGTATCGAGGTGGGCATCGAGCTCTTGATGAAGTCGGCACGCGCTGCGGTGTTCGCGTCGCACACCTTCTTCTCGAACTGCTCGGTGGTCCGCTCACCGCCCGCCCTGATCCGGTCCGCCTCACAGCGCCGCAGCCGGTGGACCGCCTGCCGCTGGGTGAGCGTGGCTATCCAGGAACGCAAGTTGCCTTCCTTGGGGTCGTACGCGTCCGGGTTCTCCCAGATGTACCCGAAGACCTCGCGGGTGATCTGGTCGGCAGCGTCCTCGTCGCCCATCACGCGGTACGCGAGACCGTGCACCAGCGAAGCGAAGCGGTCGTACAGCTCACAGAGCGCCGCCTCCTCTCCTCGGGCCAGCCGCTGCTGCATCTTGCGGTCCCAGCGCGGTGGTGCGGGTGTCGCCATACGGCTGCCCCCTCTCGGCTCACCTCATCGCTCAACGTCCATCGCTCATCACTCATCCGTCACCATCGAATGTATCCGCCGGGTCTGACACCGCACGCCGCTTTGCCGCAATGGACACCCGATGAGTAACCGATCAGTGCGGAACGGGTACCCAACGAGCCACACGTAGAGGCCTGGTGAAGACGAGCTGTTATGGGGGTGTGACCACGGCCTTACGGGGAAGGCATCGCCGCTGGGCATAGGGTCAGGGGGTACCGGAACGGAACGACTCTGCCGACGAAGGGGCAGCGAGCCAGTGGCGTTGAGGGTGATGGCGGAGGAGCGGGACGGCTGGACCGTGCTGCGCGTGTCGGGCGAGATGGACCTGGTGACCTCGCCCGGGGTGCGGCAGCATGTCCATGACGCGGTCGCCGAGGGGCGGCGCAGCGTGGTGCTCGACCTGTCCGATGTGCGCTTCTGCGACTCCAGCGGAGTGGGCGTGCTGATCGCGGCGCGCCGCCTGATGCGTTCGTGCGCCGGCCGCCTGCGGTTGATACTGCCCGCGCAGGGCGCGGTCGACGGCTCTCATGTGAACCGGGTGCTGGCCGCGCTGGGCGTACGCCGCCTCTTCGAGGTCTTCCAGGATCTCGACGCCGCTGTGGACGACACGGCCCGCCCGCTGTCCGCCTGACCGCCGAACGGCACCCCCGCCGTCAGCGGCCGCCGCGCGGCTGTTTGACGGCGTACCCCGCCAATGCGGGCTCCAGCAGCGCGAACGCCTCGCGGGCCGCCGCGGCGAGCCCCGTGAAGAACTCCTCCTCGTCCTGCCCGGCTTCGACCCGCCGGCGCGCCTCGTGGAACAACACCCGCTGCACACCGGAGAGTTGGGCGGTCGCGACGCGCGGCGCCACGCCATTGGCTCCGACCTCCTCGATGAGCGTGTCGGCCAGCGCCTCCTCCTGCTGGTCGTAGATCTCCCGCAGCCGTGCCCGCAGCGCCGGGCTCTCGACGACCAGCCGCGCGAAGCCGGGCCCGAAGCGGCCGAGCAGCGGTGCGTGCTCCTCGCAGTCGGCCAGGTACTTGCGGCGCAGGGCGGCCAGCGCCGACTCCCCGGGGGCCCGCTCGGCGACGGTGCGCGACGGCCCGTTGACCACCTCCTCGTACGCGTCGAAGAACAAGTCCTCCTTGCGCGGGAAGTAGTTGGTGACGGTCATCTTGGAGACCCCGGAGGCCTTGGCGATGTCCGCGATGGTCGTCTGCTCGAAGCCGTGCTCGATGAACATCAGGGTCGCGACATGCGAGATCTTCTGCCGGGTCTGCTGCTTCTTGAGCTCGCGGAGCTGGGCCATGGCCTCATCCTACCCAGTTTCTAGGTTCGACCTAAAAATTCACTTGACCTGATTGGTTGGTCGGACCTAAATTTAGGTCCATGCTAAAAAGTGCCTCGGCGTCGGCCCACCAAGTGCACCCAGCGGATCCCACCCGCGTCGACGCCGCTGTCTGGCGGCTCGCCGCCGTCCTCCTCCTTGGTCCGATCCTCGCCCTCCTGGACACCACGATCGTCAGTGTCGGGCTCGACTCCGTCGCCCGCGACCTCGGCAGCCCGCTCACCACCGTCCAATGGGTCTCCACCGGCTATCTGCTGGCCGTCGCCCTCGTCATGCCGCTCACCAGCTGGGCGACCGAACGATTCGGCGGAAAGGCGGTGTGGATGACCTCCATCGCGCTGTTCACGGCAGGATCCGCGCTGTGCGGGGCGGCGTGGTCGGCTCCCGCGCTCATCGCCTTCCGGGTGCTGCAGGGCATCGGTGGCGGCATGATCCAACCCGTCGGCCAGTCGATGCTGGCCCAGGCTGCGGGCCCGCGACGCCTGAGCCGGGTCATCGGCGTCACCGTCCTCCCCATCACCCTCGCTCCCGCGGCGGGCCCGGTGCTCGGCGGCCTGATCGTGCAGAACCTCGACTGGCGCTGGATGTTCTACGTCAACGTGCCCATCGGGATCGTCACCCTGCTGCTCGCCGCGCGTGTGCTGCCGACCACCTCGCGGTCGGACCAGCGCACCCCGCTCGATGTGCGCGGGCTCGCGCTGCTCTCGCCGGGCCTCGCCGCGCTGATGTACGGCTGCGCACAGCAGCGTTGGGGCGTACTCCTGGCGGGCGCCGCGCTGACCGCCGTGTACGTCGGGTACGCGCTCCGCACCCGCGGCCGCACGCCGCTGATCGACCTGCGCCTCTTCGCCCGTCGTGGCTTCGCCGCCGCCACCGCGTCCTCGTTCATCCTCGGCGGCTCGCTCTACAGCGCGATGCTGCTGCTCCCGCTCTACTTCCAACAGGTGCGCGGTGCCGACGCGATGGACGCCGGCCTGTACCTCGCACCGCAGGCCATCGGCACGGCGGCCGTCTCCCTGCTCGCCGGGCGCCTGGGCGACCGCCATGGCCCGCGCCCCTTGATGCTCGCGGGTTTGACCCTCGCGCTGGCGGGCACGGTGCCGTTCGCGCTCCTCGGCCACGGTCCGGCCGACTGGCTGCTGACCACCGCCCTGTTGGTACGCGGCGCCGGCCTCGGCCTCGCGATGGTGCCGGGCATGTCCGCGGTCTACGCCTCCGTCTCCCGCGATGAGGCCCCTCGTGCGGCGGGAACCGTCAACGTCCTTAACCGTATGGGTGGTTCACTCGGCACGGCGGCACTGACTGTCGTCCTGCAACACCAACTCACCGGCGCGGCCAGCCCGGCCGCCGCCTACGGCTACGCCTTCACATGGGCGCTCGCGCTGTCCGCCCTGGCGTTCGTCCCGGCGCTGTACTACCCCGCCCGTACGGCCCGGTAGGTCCCGCAGACCGTAGCGCCCGTTCGACACACGATAAGGAAGCGGTTAATGACCAGTCCGCGACTGATGGCCGTGCACGCCCACCCTGACGACGAGTCCAGCAAGGGCGGCGCGACGCTCGCCCGCTACGCGGCGGACGGCGCCGAGGTACTGGTCGTCACCTGTACGGGCGGCGAACGCGGAGACGTCCTCAACCCGGCCCTGGACCTCCCCGAGATCCGCGCCGACCTCCCCGCGATCCGCCGCCGCGAGATGGCCGCCGCCGCCGAGATCCTCGGCGTACGGCAGCGGTTCCTCGGCTTCATGGACTCCGGCCTCCCGGCGCAGGGCGATCCGCTGCCGGAAGGCTGCTTCGCCGCACTGCCGGTGGCGCGGGCGGCAGCGGAACTGGCCGACGTCATACGGGAGTTCCGTCCGCACGTCGTCATCACCTACGACCCCTCCGGCGGCTATCCGCACCCCGACCACATCCAGACCCACCGCGTGACCCTCGCCGCCTACGAGGCGATGGCCGGTGAGTCGGCGCAACCGCTCAAGCTCTACTACCAGGCCGCCTTCGAGAAGCAGTGGTTCGCGACCCTGCACGAGGCGATGCTGAAGCGGGGCATCGCGTCCCAGATGGGCGAGGTGCTGGCCAACTGGCCGGACTGGGCACCGCGGTTCGACGTCACGACCCGCATACGATGCGCGGATTACTTCGCGGTACGCGATCGCGCCTTCCGTGCCCACGCCACCCAGGCCGACCCGGCCAGCCCGTTCTTCGCCCACCCCCGCGACCTGGAACGCCAGGTCTGGCCGACGGAGAACTACGTCCTCGCGCGCTCGCGCGTGGCGTCACGAACGCCGGAGGACGACCTCTTCGCGGGCGTCAATCCGGTGTGACGGCCGTGCGGTGCACCACGAGGGCGGCCACGTCGTCGTCCAGTGTCCCCGCCGTATAGGCCAGCAGATCGTTGCGCAGCCTGTCGATCAGATCGTCCGGGGAGGCGGTGGCGTGCCGCTCGACCCGTTCGGCGAGCGGATAGAAGACGCCCGCGCGGTCCCGGCCCTCGCTCACCCCGTCGGTGTACAGCAGCAGGCTGTCTCCCGCGCCGAAGGGCGATACGTCCACCTGGTAGTGGGTGTCGAGCAGCGCCGCCAGGTTGAGCGGCGGGGAGGGCCTGGCGGCCTCCAGCACCCGGACCGCGCCCTCGCTCAGCAGCAGGGGCGGCGGGTGCCCGCAGCTGAGCAGCCGCACCACGGAGTCGTCCTCGGGGATCTCGACGAACAGCGCGGTGGCGAACCGCTCGTCGGCATCGGTGCCCGGGACCTGTGCGGAGAAGCGCTGCACGCTGGTCTCCAGCCGGTTGGCCAGCGAGGGCAGGTCGGGCGCCTCGTGCGCCGCCTCGCGGAAGGAACCCATCAGGACCGCCGCGACCTGCACGGCGGGCAACCCCTTGCCGCGGACATCGCCGAATCAGCAATCTGATCCCGTGCGGGGTGTACTGGGCTTCGAAGAAGTCCCCGCCGATGCGCGCCCGAGCGGCGGCGGCCATGTACAGGGCCTCCATACGCACTGGGCCCAGGCGGTGCGGCAGTGGCCGGAGCAGTGCCTGCTGGGCGGCCTCGGCCACCGAGAGGATGTCCGTGAGGGCGCGTTCGCGCTGCCCGCGGGTATGGCTGGCGTACATCGCCGCCAGTGTGACGGCGGTGATCACGCCCAGCGTCAGCCACGATGACGTTTGGTCGAGACGGCCCCAGTAGGCGACCAGGCCGGTGTCGACCACAAGGGTGATCAGCCCGATGGCACCCGTGGCGAGCGGGCTCCAGCTCGCGGCGGCCAGCGCGGGCGCGGCGACGAGCAGCCGATTCCACAGCACATCGCTGGGAACCAGCAGGTCAATGGCGACGATCAGCGGAATCAGCGCCAACGGCAGCAGGCGTACCACTTCCGGGCCGATGGCGCGGGCGCGGACCCGCCGTGCCAGTTCGGCCAGCTGCTGGAGAACACGCCGCTGTGGCTGGGGCACAGGATCACCCTGCATCCATCGTGCCTCATTCCCCTGCTGCCAGCAGAGGAGGAACTCGCACCCCACGCCCCATGCCGCCGGTTACTCTCGGCGATGTGTTGATCGCTTGCGGTCGTCGCGGCTCGCATTAACCGACGTGGTCAGCTGACGTACGGGGTCGTCGCCGCCACGAAGTCCCGTATGGCCAGGCGGGACGCATCGCGCGCGGCGTCCAACTCGGCGCGCTCCCCGGCCCGGTGGAGTGCGGTCACGTTCTCCAGCGTCCGTTCGGCGAGCCTGGACAGCTCCGCGCTGCCGGTGAGCATCTGCGCGCGGAACATGGCCTCATGGGCCGCGTATCGCAGCTTGTAGACCTGCTCCTGAAGCTCGGGGGTGTCCTCGTCGACCCGGTCTTCGTGCTGCACGAACCAGCGCTGCACCAGCACCCGCCGGTACTCAAGGAGCGCGCCCGCGAAGGCGCAGTAGGCGTCGATCCGCTCCTGGCGGAGCTTCTCGGTCCGCGTGAGCCGCGCACTGCGTTCGGACGCCCGACGCTGGAAGGTGTGCGTGACGGTGGACCCCAGCAGTGTGCCCAACACGGCGATGACACTCGGCAGAACCGCACCCATGCCAGCAGTGGATCACACGGCCGCGCCCTTTGCGGTGGCACGATCGCGCCATGACACAGATCACGCTCGCAAAGGGTGACATCACCACCCAACACGTCGACGCCATCGTGAACGCCGCCAATTCCTCGCTGATGGGCGGGGGCGGGGTGGACGGCGCGATTCACCGCAAGGGCGGTCCGGGGATCCTCGCGGAGTGCCGTGCGTTGCGGGCGTCGAAGTACGGCAAGGGGCTGCCGACCGGCCAGGCGGTGGCGACCACCGCCGGCGCACTCCCCGCCCGGTGGGTGATCCACACCGTGGGACCGGTGTGGTCGGCGAGCGAGGACCGGTCCGAGTCGCTGGCGTCCTGCTACCGCGAATCGCTGCGCGTGGCGGACGAGTTGGGGGCGCGGACGGTGGCGTTCCCGGCGATCTCCACCGGGATCTACGGCTGGCCGATGGACGACGGCGCCCGGATCGCGGTCCGTACCGTACGGGAGACGGACACCTCGGTGGCCGAGGTCCGTTTCGTCCTCTTCGACGACGCGGCGTACCAGACGTTCGCCGACGCGGTCTCCTGAGCGCGGAACCCCGGGAGGCGGGCGCCCCTCCCAGGGCCTGACGGGCGGTTCCTCGGTCCTTGGGACGCGCCGCCGGACAGGCCCTGGTGGTTCGTCCGCTACGGCTGGAGCCGCCCCGCGAAGCGCCGCTCGAAACCGTCGCCGGTGTCGGCCGTCACCCTGTAGTCGTAGCGACCGGCGGAGGTCGGCGCGAGGACCGCCTTGGCGGTCGCGCCCGGTGCCACCATGACCGCGCGGGACGGCGAACTCTGCGCGAACAGTGCCGTGTTCTCCCCGATCGTGAAGACGACCGGTATGCCGCCCTCGTTGGTCAGGGTCAGGTGGACGCCGTCCGGGTGCTCGGTGGAGGCGATCTCCGGATGCCCCTTGGCGGGGTCGCTCCAGGTGCGGACGTCGCCCTTGAAGCCGCGCAGGAAGCCGTCGGGGCCGTGCGTGTCGATGTCGTACGGACCGCCGCTGACCGACTGCGCGCTGAAGTAGTCGGTGACCTTCCCGCCCACGGGCAGGGTGTAGCGCCAGGCTCCGAACTTACGGTGGTTGACCGTGTACATCGACAGGCCCGCGCCGAGGCGGCCGAGGTTCTCCACCGTGATCCACAGCAGACCCTTCGCCGTGTCCGTGCGGGACGACGAGCCGAAGCGGTAGCCGACCGGGAGCGCTGGCCGGTCCCCGGGCTCCACCTCGGGGAAGGTCTGCTTGATCGGCGGGAAGATCGGCGGAAGGACCTTCTTGTCCTGCTCGGCGAGGTCCGCGAGGAGCTTCTTGGTGTCGGGGAGCGCGGGGAACGCGGTGGTGTTCCTGTGGCGGAAGTCGAAGGCCGACATCAGGTCGCCGCAGACCGTACGGCGCCAGGCGGAGATGTTGGGCTCCTTGACCCCCGTCCAGTTCTCCAGGAACCGCAGCACAGAGGTGTGGTCGAAAACCTCGGAGTTAACGCGCCCGCCACGGCTCCACGGCGAGATGACGATCATCGGGACACGCGGGCCGAGGCCGATGGGCGCGCCGTTGATGAACTCGTCGGGGGTGCCGTCGGGTGCCACCGGCGGTACGACATGGTCGAAGAAGCCGTCGTTCTCGTCGTAGTTGAGGAAGACGACGGTCTTCGCCCAGACCTCAGGGTGCTTGGCCAGCGCCTCGAGTACGTAGGAGGCGGTGAAGTCGGCGCCCTGCGCGGGCGGGTGGTTGGGGTGCTCTGACTGGTCGGTCGGTGCCACCACCCAACTCACCGACGGAAGCGTGCCATGGGCGACGTCCTGTGCGAAGTCGTCGGCACCGCGTTTGACCATGCCCCGGGTGTAGAGCGGGGAGTCCTTGGCCGCGTTCTGGAACTGTTTGAACCAGGCCAGCGGGTTGTCGTCGAAGTTGTCGTCCTGCTGGTAGATCTTCCAGGAGATCCCGGCGGACTGCAGCCGCTCGGGGTAGGTGGTCCAGGTGTACCCCTTCTCACTGTTGTCGGTGACCGGGCCGCCTCCCGTACCGCGCGGGTCGATCATTCCGGTCCACAGATAGAGGCGGTTGGGGTTGGTGGACGCCATCGTGGAGCAGAAGTACTGGTCGCACAGGGTGAACTGATCGGCGAGCGCGTACTGGAACGGGATGTCCTGGCGGCGGTAGTAGCCCATCGTGTACCAGGACTTGGCCGGTATCCAGTTGGTGTACTGGCCGTTGGCCCAGGCGCTGTGGGTGCCGTCCCAGGAGTGGTCGAGGTCGAAGATCCGCTGCGCGTCGGAGGTCGAGGTGTCCAGGTGCCAGGGCAGCAGGGTCGTTCCGCCGATGTTGCCCAGCAACTTCTGGTGCAGCACGTCGGAGCCGCTCGGCAGCCGCACCAGCGAGGTGTCCTGGTAGCCGCGCACCCCGTTCAGCGTCCCGTAGTAGTGGTCGAAGGAACGGTTCTCCTGCATCAGGATCACCACATGCTCGACATCGTCCAGCGTGCCGTGCGGACCGCGCTTGCCGCTGGCGGCCAAGGCTTGCTGCAACGCGCCGGGAAGCGCGCCGGAACCGATCGCGGCACCGCTCGCGACAGCCGAACCCAGCAGCGTGCGGCGAGAGATGGGGGACACAGTGCCTCCTGGCAGGTTGTGTTACCGGCGGGTACAGGCCGGTGCGGCGCGATGATTCCAGCCACCGGTGAACTTGGGAAGGCTCCTGAACGGCATTGGTCTGTCCGGGCGAGGGCATCGGGCCCGAAGCCCGCCTCCCGGACCGTCAGGACCCCGCGAACCGTTCGCGGAGTTCGTACTTGAGCACCTTGCGCAGCGTCTCGTTGCGTGGCAGTGCCGCCACGATCTCCAACTGCTCCGGGAGCTTGTGGACCGCCAGTCCCACCGCCCGTAGATACGACGTGACCTCGGCCAAGGTGAGCGCTGAGCAGCCCGCGGGCTGCTCGACGACCGCGCAGACGCGTTCGCCGCGCTCGGCGTCCGGTAGTCCGATCACGGCGGCGTCGTGTATGCGGGGGTGCTGGTAGAGCAGTTCCTCGACTTCCCTGGCGGAGATGTTCTCGCCCTTGCGGATGATGATGTCCTTGAGGCGCCCGGTGAGGACGAGGTGTCCGTCGGCGGTCAGCCGCCCCAGGTCGCCGGTGCGGAAGAAGCCCTTCTCGTCGAAGGCGGCGGCGGTCTGGTCGGGGTCCGCATAGCCCTGGCAGACCGCCTCGCCGCGCAGCCGGACCTCGCCGTCCACGATGCGGATCTCCATCTCGGCCGGTGGACGGCCCTCGGTGGTCGCCAGTTGCTCGGCGGTGTCGAGCGGGGACCCCATGGTGATCATCGGGGCCTCGGTCATGCCGTAGCCGTGGGTGAGTTGGCAGCCGAGCTCCCGTACCACCTCGTGGTACAGCTCGGGCGGCTTGGGCGCGCCGCCGCCCGCCAGCAGGCGCAGGGTGGGCACCAGTCGCTCGCCGGGCGGCAGTTCGCGCTGCTGGGCGAGGAAGAGGGAGTAGAACGCGGTGCTGCCGCCCGCCAGCGTCACCCCGTGCCGCCGGTATGCGTCCAGCACGCTTGGCAGTGCGAACTGTTCCAGCAGCAGCGCCGGGAACCCGTACAGCAGGAGCATGACCAGGTAGTCGAGCCCGCCGATGTGCGCGTACGGGAAGGCGATCGACCCGATGTCGTCCGGCCGCATCCGCAGTGCGTGGGCCAGGCAGGAGCCGCCCGCGATCAGGCTGCGGTCGGTGTGCAGGACGCCCTTCGGTGCGGAGGTGGTGCCGGAGGTCCAGTAGATCCAGCGCACTTCCCGCCCGTCCTCCGGGGGCGGCGGCAGGGTGGCCGGGTCGCCGTCGGGCAGCCGGTCGTACACGGTGAGCAGCACTGGCGGCTCCGGAAGTCGGCGGGCGAGGCGGCGGGCCATGGCGGTGTGGTCGAAGCCGCGCCAGGTGCCGGGGGTGATGAGGAACCGGGCGCCGGTGCGCCGGACGGCGTGCCCGACCTCGCGATCGCGGTAGACCGGGATGACGGGGGTCTGTACGGCACCGATCCGGGCGAGGGCCGCGCAGAGCACGACCGTCTCGATCCGTGTCGGCAACTGCCAGCAGACGCGGGAGCCGGGGCGTACCCCGAGGGCGTGGAGACCGGCGGCGGCGCGTTCGGCGCGCGCGGCGAACGCGGCGAAGGCCATCCGGCGGTCGGCCTCGTCGAGCAGCACGGGCGCATCGGGGGTGAGCGCGGCGCGGCGCGCGATCAGCTCCCACAGGGTGCGGGACGCGCCGAGGTCGTGCGGGGTGGTCGCGCTCATCCGAGCCTCCGGTTCCGCCTTGTCGGTTGGTGGTCGCGTGGCTACGGTAGATCTGACGGGGCATCAGATAAAGGCCCAGGCGATGGGGAGGCGGCCGTGGAGCTACCGAGGATCATCAGCGTCGACGACCATGTGATCGAGCCCGCGCACCTCTTCGAGACCTGGCTTCCGGCCAAGTACCGAGACCGCGGCCCCCAGCCGCTCACCGCGGGCATCGGCGACCTGGCCTACGTCGGCGGGAAGTACCAGATCACCATGGACCCCGATGGCCCGCCCACCGACTGGTGGATCTACGAGGACCTGAAGTTCCCGTACAAACGCAACATCGCGGCCGTCGGCTTCGACCGGGACGAGATGACCCTCGAAGGCATCACCCGCGACCAGATGCGGCGCGGCTGCTGGGATCCCGTCGAGCGGCTGAAGGACATGGACCTCAACCATGTCGAGGCCTCGCTCTGCTTCCCCACCTTCCCGCGGTTCTGCGGGCAGACCTTCGCCGAGGCGCGGGACAAGGAGGTCGCGCTGGCCTGTGTGCGCGCCTACAACGACTGGATGGTGGCGGAATGGTGCGGGGACAGCGGGGGACGGCTGATACCCCTGTGCCTGATCCCCCTGTGGGACGTGGAGTTGGCGGTCGCGGAGATCCGGCGGAACGCGGCGCGTGGCGTGAAGGCGGTCTGCTTCAGCGAGATCCCGACCCATCTGGGGCTGCCCAGCATCCACTGCGGCTACTGGGATCCCTTCTTCGCCGTCTGCGAGGAGACCGGCACGGTCGTCAACATGCACATCGGGTCGTCCTCGCAGATGCCCGCCGCCTCACCGGACGCGCCGCCCGCCGTACAGGCCAGCCTGAGCTTCAACAACGCGATGGCCTCGATGATGGACTTCCTGTTCAGCGGCGTGCTGGTGAAGTTCCCCCGGCTCAAACTCGCCTACAGCGAAGGACAGATGGGCTGGGTCCCCTACGCCCTGGAGCGCGCCGACGACGTCTGGCGGGAGCACCGGGCGTGGGGCGGGGTACGGGACCTGATCCCGGAGCCGCCCTCCTCGTACTACTACCGGCAGATCTTCTGCTGCTTCTTCCGCGACAAACACGGCGTCGAGTCGATCGACACCGTCGGACGCGACAACGCGACGTTCGAGACCGACTACCCGCACGTCGACTCGACGTTCCCGCACACCAAGGAAGTGGCGCTCGACCATGTGAAGGGGCTTGACGACGAGACCGTCCGCAAGCTGATGCGCGGCAACGCCATCCGGATGCTGGAGCTGGACCTTGACCGCTGAGCTGTGCGCGGGCCGGGTGGTGGTGATCACCGGCGCCGGACGCGGAATCGGGCGCGAGCACGCGCTGGCCTTCGCGGCGGCCGGAGCCCGGGTTGTGGTTAATGATCTGGGCCCGGTTAATGCGCCGGATGCGCCGGAGGAGGTCGCGGCGCGGATACGGGAGGCGGGCGGCGAAGCCGTCGTCCACACCGAGGACATCGCGACCTGGTCGGGCGCCGCCTCTCTGGTACGCACCGCGCTGGACGCCTTCGGCGGCCTGGACGTGCTGGTCAACAACGCCGGGATCCTGCGCGACCGGATGCTGGTCTCCATGGACGAGGCGGAGTGGGACGCGGTCGTACGGGTGCACCTGAAAGGGCACTTCGCGCCGCTGCGGCACGCGGCCGGGTACTGGAGGCAACGGGCGAAGTCAGGGCTGCCGGTGGATGCCCGCGTCATTAACACCACCTCCGGCGCGGGGCTGCTGGGCAGTGTCGGACAGGGCAACTACGCAGCCGCCAAGGCGGGCATCGCGGCCCTGACGGTGGTCGCGGCGGCCGAACTCGCGCGGTACGGGGTGACGGTCAACGCCATCGCCCCCGCGGCCAGGACCCGGATGACCGAGCAGGCGATGCCGGAACTGGTCGCGCGGCCGGAGCGCGGGTTCGATGTCTACCACCCGGGCAATGTCTCACCGCTGGTGGTGTGGCTGGGCAGCGCGGAGTCCGCCAGGGTGACCGGGCGGGTCTTCGAGGTCGAGGGCGGGCGGGTGTCGCTCGCGGACGGCTGGCGGCACGGTCCGGTCGTGGACGCGGGCCGCCGATGGGATCCGTCCGAACTCGGTCCCGTCGTCGGGAAGTTGCTGTCCGACACACGGGCACCCGAGCCCGTCTACGGGACGTCTCCGGGACGCGGTGACGCATGGACCTGACCTACACCGAGGAGGAGGAAGCCTTCCGCGCCGAACTGCGAGACTGGCTCGCCGGCGTTCTGCCGACCCTCCCGCCGAAGCCCGATCCGGCAAACTGGCCGGGCCGCAGAGCGTACGACAGCACCTGGCAGCGCAGGTTGTACGACGCGGGCTACGCCGGACTGCACTGGCCCGCCGACGCGGGCGGGCGCGGCGCGACCCCTACGCAGCACCTGATCTTCCTGGAGGAGACCGAACGGGCGGGAGCACCGTACGTCGGCGCCAACTTCGTCGGACTGCTGCACGCCGGACCGACCATCGCCGCCGAGGGGACCGCCGAGCAGCGGCGCCGCTGGCTGCCGCCGATCCTGCGCGGCGACGAGGTGTGGTGCCAGGGCTTCAGCGAACCGGACGCGGGCTCGGACCTGGCCGCCCTGCGTACCAGAGCGGTACGGGACGGCGAGGCGTACGTGGTCACCGGCTCGAAGATCTGGACCTCGCACGCCGAAGTCGCCGACTGGTGCGAGCTGTTGGTCCGTACGGACACCGACGCGCCCAGACACCGCGGGATCACCTGGCTGGCGATGCCGATGACCGCCGTGGGGGTTAACGTGCGGCCGTTGCGCACACTCGCCGGATCGAGGGAATTCGCCGAGGTGTTCCTGGACGAGGTGCGGGTGCCGGTGGCCAACCGGGTGGGCGAGGAGAACGACGGCTGGCGCGTCACCATGGTCACGCTGTCGTTCGAACGCGGTACGGCGTTCGCCGGCGAAGTCATCGCCTGCAGGAGAACTCTGCGGGAGGTGGCGTCCTTGGCACGGCGCAACGGGACCTGGGACGACCAGGTGCTGCGTCGGCGGATCGGACGGCTGGCCGCCGAGTTCTCCGTGCTGTGGCGGCTCACCCAGTGGAACGTCAGCGCGGCGCAACGCGCCCTGCGCGGCGGCGGTACGGTCGTTCCGGGCGTCGGCGGCTCGGTGTTCAAGCTGCGGTACTCGCAGGCGCGGCAGGAGTTGTACGAGACGGCGGCGGTGGTGCTGGGCGCGGACGCTCTGGACGCCTCGCGGGAGTGGACCGCCGACCGGCTGTCCTCGCTGTCCTACACGATCGCGGCGGGCACCTCGCAGATCCAGAAGAACATCGTCGCCGAGCGGATCCTCGGCCTGCCGAAGGGGCCGTGAGGCGGTGTACTTCCAACTGGCCGACGAGCAGCGGGCGTTGCGCGCGGGGGTACGGGAACTGCTTGCCGGGCGGTTCGCCCGGGACCGGATGCGGGCCTGCCTGGCGGACGCCGCCGTGGACCGGGGGTTGTGGCGGGAACTGGGCTCGGCCGGCCTGTTCGACCTGCGGCTGGACGGGATGGGCCGGGCCGAGGCCGCGCTGGTCTTCGAGGAGGCTGGGCGGGCGCTGCTGCCGGGGCCGCTGGTCGCGACGCATCTGGCCGCGGGGGTGGTCGAGGGAGCCGCCGAGGGCAAGGCGGTGGTCGCCGGATGCGACGGCACGCTGGTCGATCATCTGGCAGACGCGGACGCGGTGCTGTGGATCGATGGCCGAAGTGCCCTCGTTCTCGATCCGGCGCAACTGATCACCCTTCCACTGCGGTCGGTGGATCCGCTGACACCGCTCTGGCGCGTCGAGGCGCGGCCCGGCGAGGGACAGGCGGTGTCCGACGCGTCACGTCTGCGCCGGGAAGCCGTCCTGTTAACCGCTGCCCAGCAGTGCGGTAGTGCGGGCCGGACGGTGGAGTTGGCGGTGGAGTACGCGGGCATCCGCCATCAGTTCGGGCGGTCGATCGGGACATTCCAGGCGATCAAGCATCTGTGCGCGGACATGCTGGTGCGGGTCGAGATGGCCCGTACCGCCGTCTACGCGGCCGCCGTGACCGGCGATCCAGCCGAGATCGCCGCCGCCAAGCTGCTCGCCGACGAAGCCGCCGTCCGCAACTCCCGCGACTGCCTTCAGATCTTCGGCGGGATGGGCTTCACCTGGGAGGCCGATGTGCATCTCCACATGAAACGCGCGTGGTTGTTGTCAACGCGGTTCGCTCGGGAGGGGGAGATACAGGACGCTCTGGCGCGGTCTTTGTCCGCGCCCGACTTCTGGTAATGGTGCGGGGTGGGTACAAGGCGTTGCCGCTGGTCGTCAGCGGTTACGGAATGATGCGATATGCCCGGAATAAGGCGTCACCGAGCGTTGATATCGGGTTGTGTCCGAGGTGTAACTCGTAACCGCGTGGAGTCGACGCCCCACTCGGGTACCCTCCATCGAGTGCGAGTAGTTCAGGGGCGCAACAATCGCGACGGTCGTCATGGCGGGGTCCATGCGGCAACCGGCGCGGTTCCCCAGGATGCTTGCGGACGGGGAGAAAACGCCCGTAGGTGCTGGACACGCACGGTGTCGCGCCCATCCACTACCCGTAGCGAGTGCGACCGCGGGGCAGTATGCAGCACGCGTACCGCGTTCCGTTGGAATATGACTGAAGCGCTTGTTGCGGTGACTGTACGTCAATCATGCTGTCCTTCGTCAGCGTCACAGTCGGTGACGGTACGGAGGCGCGAGGCGATGTGTCCGCCGGTTCGGATGGTGTGAGCGGTGCAGGTGCTTCAGGTGCAGTTGGAGGTCTTCCCTGACCCGGCCGAGGTGGGCCGGGCCCGTAGGTGGGCCCGCTCCCGGCTGCTGCGGTCGGGTATAGGAGCCGACGAGCCGCTGGCCGAGACGTTGCTCCTGCTCATCTCCGAGCTGGTCACCAACGCGGTGGTGCACACCGGCTGTCCGGCCGTGCTGCGGATGCTCTTCCCCGAGCCCGAGGTCTCCGACGCGGGTCCCGACGGCGCCGCGGCCGGGACGGTACGCGTGGAGGTAGCCGATGCCAGCGCCAAGCCTCCGGCGCCGCGGCACGCTCAGGGCGACGAGACCGGCGGGCGCGGCCTGGAGCTGGTGGACGGCCTCGCCGACCGCTGGGGTTGGGAGCGCGAAGGCTCCGGCAAGCACATCTGGTGCGAGGTCGACCGTTGCGAAGCGGGCTCCGTGGATCCTTCCCGGCAGCTCTGCGACGAAGGCCCGATGGCCGCCTACGGCGATGCGATCGGGTACCGGGACGACAACCGTGCCGCTCGCGTCACCGGGCCCACAGGGCCGACTGGCGGCGTCTCCGGGGCGGGCGTCGCGGGCCCGGCCTCCGGCCGCTCGGGCTACTTGATCGCGACGGGCGCGACCGGACTGCCCACCCCGCCGACGAACGGCTCGGGCGTCGCGCTCAGCAGAAACGCGTAACGGCCGTCCTCGGCGCAGGCCGTGGACAGCTCCTCCAGATTCCAGTTCTGCCCCTGCGGCATGCCCATCTCCACCAGATGGAGCGCGTGCACCGCCAGCCACAGGCCCTCGATCTCCGGCGGGAAGATCTCGAACGTCAGCGTGTCGCTGGCGACCGCTGCGACATCACGGGCGTGGAACCACTCGGGGGTGCGGATCGACAGGCCGGGGGAGGGATACGCGTAAGCGTGCCGGTCACCGCTCAGGTACAGCCGCATCTGCCCAGTGCGCACGACAACGATGTCGCCGGGGCGGACCGTCGTACCCGCCTGTTCCTCGGCGGCCTCCAGGTCTTCGGGTGTGACGGCATGGTCGCCGGGGAGGCGTTCGACGCCGTGCGCGCGGGCGACGTCCAGCAGAACGCCGCGTGACACCAGGCTGGTGATCTTCTCCATACCGCCGAACTCGGCACCCGTGTGCGCGGTGACCGTGGTGGCCGCGCGGCCGTTGTACAGGCGGCCGGAGTGCGAGACATGTCCGAAGCCGTCCCAGTGCGTGGCCGCCTGCAGCCCCATGGTGACGACATCGTCACTGGTGGCCACCGTGTCGGCGCCGAACATCTGCCAGTTGACGGCGACCATCGTGCGCAGCGGGTTCACCCGGCCCGGGATCGCGCCGGTCTGGACTCCGTCCTGCTTCAGCGGAAGCGCGAGCGGGATCCGGCGTCCGCTATGGACGGTGCCGACCGCCTCGCGCACCACCTCGTCGGTGATCAGGTTGAGCGTGCCGATCTCGTCGGCCGCGCCCCAACGCCCCCAGTTGTTCACGCGCTTGGCGATGTCATGGAACCGCTCGGGCAACGGCATCCCGGCCTCCTTCGGTGTGTACGGGCTTCCGTGTGCGCGGGGCTTGCGCGATGGGTCACCGGTGTTCCTAAAATCTAACGGACCGTCAGAAACCCGGGAAGCTCGTGGGAAGGTTCGGCTGTGGGCGACTTCTTGACCGGCAAGGTCATCGCGATCACCGGTGCGGGGCGGGGTATCGGACGGGCTGTGGCGCTCGCCTGCGCCGCCGAGGGCGCCAAGGTCGTGGTCAACGACTACGGCGTCTCGGTCGAGGGCGGCGAGCCGACCAGCGAGGTGGCGGCGGCCGTGGTGAAGGAGATCGAGGCGGCGGGCGGTGACGCCGTCGCCGTGGCCGACGATGTGTCGACCATGTCCGGGGGCGGCCGAGTCGTCTCGGCGGCGGTTGAGAGGTACGGGCGGATCGACGGGGTGGTGTGCGTCGCCGGGATCCTGCGCGAACGCATGCTGTTCAACATGACCGAGCAGGAGTGGGACCCCGTTGTCGCCACCCATCTGAAGGGCACGTTCACCGTCTTCCGCACCGCCTCGGCTGTCATGCGCAAGCAGGGGTACGGCACCCTGATCGGCTTCACCAGCGGCAATCATCAAGGCAGTGTCGCCCAGGCCAACTACTCCGCCGCCAAGGGCGGCATCATCTCCCTGGTGCGCAGCGCCGCTCTGGGCCTGCACAAGTACGGGGTGACCGCGAACTGCGTCGCCCCGGTCGCCCGCACCCGGATGTCCGCCAACGTCCCCATGGAACTCAAGGAGATGGGCGACCCGGAGGACGTCGCGGCGTTCGTCGTCTACCTGCTCAGCGACCAGGCGCGCGACATCACCGGACAGGTGTACACCGTCGCCGGACCCAAGATCGCGGTCTGGGCCCAACCACGTGAACTGCGCGCCGCCTACGCGGAGGGCGCCTGGACCCCGCAACGGATCGCGGACTTCCTGCCCGGGACGGTCGGCACCGACCCGATGCCCCTGCTTGAACAGCTTGAGACCATGCGCAAGGCCGCCGCCGCCAACGACCGGCCCAACGCGTGAGGACCGCCATGGACTTCACCTTCGGGCCGGAGACCGAGGCGTTCCGCGCCGAGGCGCGGGCCTGGCTCGCCGACCATCTGACGGCCACCACGACCGCTGGCCGGGCGTGGGAACGCGAGTTGGGCGGCCACGGGTGGATCGGTCTCGGCTGGCAGTCACCGGACAGCGAGCCCGCACGGCATGGCGGCACGCGCGGACCGTATGGGAACCGACGCGGCTCGCTGACCGAACAGGTTGTCTGGGGCGAGGAATACGCCCGCGCCGCCGCACCGCCTCGGTCCGGCCATATCGGCGAGAACCTGCTCGCCCCCACCCTGCTCGCCCACGGCACCCCCGCCCAACGCGACCGCTTCCTGCCGCCCATCGCCCGCGGCGAGGAACTGTGGTGCCAGGGCTACAGCGAACCCAACGCCGGATCCGACCTCGCGGCGGTGCGTACGGCGGCCATCCTGGACGCCAACGGAACCGCGTATCGCATCACCGGCCAGAAGATCTGGACGTCACTGGCGCTCGACGCCGACTGGTGCTTCGTCCTGGCCCGCACCGAGCCCGGCTCCGCACGGCACCACGGTCTGTCCTTCCTGCTGGTGCCCATGGACCAGCCGGGCCGCATCGAGGTCCGCCCGATCCGCCAGATGTCGGGAGAGAGCGAGTTCAACGAGGTGTTCTTCGACGGCGCCCACGCCTCCGTTGAACACCGCGTCGGCGCGGAAGGCGACGGCTGGCGTATCGCCATGGCCCTCCTCGGATATGAACGCGGCGTCTCCACCCTTGTGCAGCAGATCGGCTTCGCCAGGGAGTTGGCGGACGTCGTGACGCTCGCCGTCGGCAACGGCGCCGCTGACGACCCGGTGCTGCGCGACCGCCTGATCCGGCAATGGGCCGACCTGCGCGTCATGCGCTGGAACGCGCTGCGCACCCTCGGAACCACGGACCCGGCCGCCCCCAGCATGTCCAAGCTCCTGTGGGGCCGCTGGCACCAGCGCCTCGGTGAACTGGCGATGGCGGTACAGGGCACCCCCGCCTCGGCGGGCCCCGCCCCCCGACCGGCTTCCCCTTCGGCCGCCGAATCCGGCGACCCGACTGTGGACCTCGCATATCAACTCGACTCCCTCCAACGGCTGTTCCTGTTCAGCCGCGCCGACACCCTTTACGGCGGATCGGACGAAATCCAGCGGACCATCATCGCCGAGCGCGTCCTCGGGCTCCCGAAGGAACCCCGCCCATGACCACGGAGAACGCCCCCGGACGATCCAGCGAGGCGAGCGGTGCCAAGGCCCATGGCGCGGGCGGAAAGACGGACTCACCGTCGTACGAGCCAGCCCATGCACTGCTCGCCGGACGCACCGTCCTCATCACCGCCGCCGCGGGCACCGGAATCGGCTTCGCCACCGCCAAACGCTGCGCCGAGGAAGGCGCCACCGTCGCCATCAGCGACCGTCACGAGCGTCGCCTGACCGCCTCCGCCGAAGAACTCGCCGACATCATGGGCGCCAAGCCCATCGCCGTGCCCTGCGACGTGACCGCCGAGACCGACGTACAGCGCCTCTTCGCCACCGTCACCGCCGAACTTGGCCGTATCGACGCCCTGGTCAACAACGCGGGCCTGGGCGGCACCTGCGACCTCGTCGACATGAGCGACGAGCAGTGGAGCCGCGTCCTCGACGTCACACTCGGCGGCACTTTCCGCTGCACCCGCGCCGCGCTACGGCATATGTGCCCCCGCCGTACCGGCGTGATCGTCAACAACGCCTCCGTACTGGGCTGGCGCGCCCAGGCCGGACAGGCCCACTACGCCGCGGCCAAGGCCGGTGTCATGGCGCTGACCCGATCCGCGGCGATCGAAGCGGCCCCACACGGTGTGCGGGTCAACGCAGTCGCCCCCTCTCTCGCCATGCACCCCAACCTGGCCAAGGTCACCAGCGACGCACTACTCGATGAACTCACCTCCCGCGAAGCCTTCGGCCGCGCCGCCGAACCCTGGGAAGTCGCGAACGTGATCGTCTTCCTCGCCAGCGGCTACAGCTCCTATCTGACCGGTGAAGTCGTATCGGTCTCCTCTCAACATCCCTGACATCGCGGCCACTTCCGAACCAACAGGTGAACGGCCCAGCAAGCCCAGCGAAGGGCACTGACGGATGAAGCGCTATGCGCACTGGATCAACGGACAGCGGCATCAGCCCGCCCAGGGCCACTACCCGGTCGTCAACCCCGCCACCGAGCAGGTCATCGGCTACGCCCCAGAGGCGACCCGGGACGATATGGACACGGCGGTCCGTGCCGCGCGTACCGCGTACGAGGGGTGGAGCCGTACCGCGCCCAAGGAACGCGCCGCCGTACTGGACCGCATCGCGGACCTGCTGGCCGTCCGTGCCAAGGACCTCGTGCCGCTGCTGCAGGCCGAGACCGGGGCCACGAGGCGGGTGGCGTCCGCCATGCAGTTGCCCACGGCCGCGGAACGCTTCCACCGCTACGCGCGCGGGGCTACCGAGCCCGACACGATCCCCTTGGCGCCCCTGCCGGTGAAGGCATCCCCGCTGGCGTCCGGGGGACTGATCGGGGCGGCCGCCGTCCGACGCCCGGTCGGCGTTGTCGGCTGCATCACCTCGTACAACTTCCCCGTAGTGAACCTGGCGGGGAAGGCCGCTCCGGCGCTGGCCATGGGCAACACGGTCGTGGCCAAGCCCGCGCCTCAGGATCCGCTGACCTGTCTCCTGCTTGGCGAGATCTTCCAGGAAGCCGGTCTGCCGGACGGCGTGTTCAACGTGGTGACGGGATCCGGCGCCGCGGCGGGCGAGGCCCTGGTCGCGCACCCCGAAGTCGACATGATCAGTTTCACGGGTTCCACCTCCGTGGGTAAGGCGATAGCTGAGTCGGCTGGTCGATCGATGAAACGCACTCTTATGGAACTCGGTGGCAAAGGAGCCGCGATCATCCTGGATGACCTGACCGACGGGGCGTGTAAATCGGCGGTAGGCGCCGTCGGTTCGACGTGGTCGTTCCACTGTGGACAGATCTGCACGGCTCCGACCCGCGTGCTCGTCCATCGCGCGCTGTACGAGCGGGTCGTCACCGGTCTCCAAAGCTACGCCGAGGCACTGACAATCGGGGACCCTGTGGATAACTCCACGATCGTCGGCCCGTTGATCAGCGCTGCCCAACGCGACCGCGTCGAGGCCTACGTCGCGGGAGCACGGGATCAGGGTGCCCGCATCGTCACCGGCGGCGCCCGTCCCGGCCTCAAGCCCGGCTTCTACGTGGCGCCCACCCTCATCGCCGACGTCCGGCCGGAGATGGCTGTGGCCCAGGAGGAGATCTTCGGGCCGGTGGTCGTGGCCATCCCGTTCGACACCGAGGACGAGGCGGTCGAGATCGCCAACGGCACTGCGTACGGCCTGTACGACTACGTCTTCTCCGGGGATGCCGGTCGCGCCTGGCAGCTCGCCGCTCGGCTGCGCAGCGGAAACATCGGGATCAACACCGTGCAGCGGCACCCCGAGACGCCGTTCGGCGGGTTCAAGGCCAGCGGGATCGGCCGCGACGGCGGGTCGTTCGGCCTGCACGCGTACAGCGAAATCCAGTCGGTGGTCTGGTCTTCCTGAGGAAGCGGTCGTGATGAGGAAGCGGTGGGTATGAGAGGTGTCATCTTCGACGGCAAGCAGCCACGGGTCGTCGACGACCTCGCGGTGCGCGAGCCCGGCCCGGGCGAAGTCGGCGTGCGCATCCAGGCCGCTGGACTGTGTCACAGCGACCTGTCGGTCATCGACGGCACGATTCCGTTCCCGGTCCCTGTAGTGCTTGGCCACGAGGGCGCGGGTGTGGTCGAGGCCGTCGGCGCGGGCGTCGGCCATGTCTCGCCCGGCGATCACGTTGCGCTCTCCACGCTCGCCAACTGCGGTACGTGCGCCGAATGCGATCGCGGCCGTCCGACCATGTGCCGCAGGGCGATGGGGCGTCCCGAGCGTCCGTTCACGCGCGGTGGGGAGGAGCTCTACAACTTCGCGGCCAACTCCGCCTTCGCGGAACGGACCATCGTCAAGGCCGTCCAGGCGGTCCCCATCCCGGACGACATTCCCTTCACCTCCGCCGCGCTGCTCGGTTGCGGCGTCCTGACCGGCGTTGGCGCCGTTCTCAACCGCGCCAGGGTCGGTCACGGCGACTCGGTCGTCGTCATCGGTACCGGGGGCATCGGCCTGAACGTCATCCAGGGCGCACGGATCGCCGGGGCCCGGCGCATCGTCGCCATCGACGCGAACCCCGCGAAGGAGGCGGTCGCCAGGCAGTTCGGCGCCACCGACTTCATCGATGCCTCGCAGGTCGCGGATCCGGTCGAGGCTGTCCGGGCCCTTCTTCCGAACGGCGCCGACCACGCCTTCGAATGCGTAGGACATGTCCGGCTCGTCCGCCAGGCCATCGATCTGCTCGACCGGCATGGTCAAGCCGTACTCCTCGGCGTGCCGCCCGCAGACGCCGAGGCGTCCTTCCGGGTCTCCGCCATGTACCTGGACAAATCCATTCTCGGTTGTCGATACGGGTCTTCACGCCCGCAGCGGGACATCGCGCTCTACGCCGAGCTCTATCGGCAACGGTGTCTGCTCCTGGATGAGTTGGTCACCAAGACCTATCCGATCGAGGACTTCGCCAAAGCCGCCGACGACGCGCATCACGGACGTGTGGCTCGGGGCGTGCTCACGTTCTGAAGGGAGCCCGAGGGTTTGGGCCCTGCCCGGCAGATCTTGGCCGGGCAGGGCCGGTTCGGCGCCGCCGGTCCGCGCCGTGGGACTACCGGCAGGTTCGGCGGCGGCAGGAGCTTTCCGCCGCCGCGCGACCAGACGTGGTGGCGTGCACCGGTGGTGGAGGTCCGGCCCGGCAATTCAGCCTCTTCTGAGGACGCCTCCGCCTAAACCTTCGTTGGCTCCTCTGTGGGCCGCCTGAGACGGTTCTAACGTGAGACGGTGCCGAAGCTGCCCCGGTGGAAGAGCAGCGGCGATGCCTCTTGCGCCCCCTGGTCCGGGGTACCGAGAGCGGCCACGTGGCCGACGACGATGAGGTGGTCGCCGCCGGTGTGGACGGCGTGGATGGTGCAGTCGACCCATGCGGGAACCCCTGCGAGCAGCGGCGCTCCGGTCGCGGGTGCGGCAGTCCATTCCACGCCCGCGAACTTGTCGCCGCCGCTGACGGCGAAGGCCCGGCAGAGTTCGCCTTGGTCGGCGCCGAGGATGTTGACGCAGAAGACACCGGTGCGGGCGATACGCGGCCAGGTGGTGGAGGCGCGGCCGACCATGAAGGCGACCAGCGGTGGGTCGAGAGACAGCGAGACGAACGACTGGCAGGCGAAGCCGGCGGGACCATGTCCGTCGTCGTCTGTGGCCGGCGCGGTGATGACCGTGACACCGCTGGCGAAGTTCCCCAGCACGCGCCGGAATTCGCCCGGATCGAGTGGCGCTCGCTCATCCTCCCGCACCGCTCGCAGTTCCGGTCGCGGCATCGCTTCGACCGGTGCGGCGGAAGTCGGTGCCCCGACCGACCTGAGGTAGCGGACGGCGGTGGCCGCCATCCCTGCGTGTCCCATCACATCCGCCATTGAAACTGATGGATCGTCAGATTGGAAGGGTCGTACGGCTTCGTTGCCGGTCAGCGGCCCCGGAATTCCGGGCCGCGGCGTTCGATGAAACTACGGATGCCCTCCTGGGCGTCCGCTGTGCTCATATTGATCTCCTGCGCGGCGGCTTCGGCGGCGAACGCCGTACCTCGGTCCGATTCCAGCGAGGAGTTGACCAATTGCTTGGTGAGCGCCAGCGCGCGGGTGGGGCCGGAGGCGAGGCGATCAGCCCACTCGCGGGCGGTCTTCTCCAACTCCTGGACAGGCACCACGCGGTTGACCAGTCCCAGCCGCTCCGCGGCGTCCGCCCGGAGATCGTCACCGAAGAACATCAGTTCCTTGGCTCGTTGCGGACCGATCAGCCGGGGGAGCAGATACGTTCCACCTCCGTCGGGGACGAGGCCGCGCCGCACGAACACCTCGATGAACTTCGCGTTGTCGGCCGCGATGACAAGATCGCAGGCGAAGGCGAGATGGGCCCCGATTCCGGCGGCCGTACCGTTCACGGCCGCGATCACCGGCTTTTCGCAGTCCAGCACGGCGGCGATCAGCCGCTGGGCGCCGTGCCGGATGGTACGGGCGACGTCGCCCGCGATGCGCTCGCGTGGGCCTGAGTTGGGGGCGGAGCCAGGGCTCGCACCGGGTCCCGAGCCAGAGTCTGACCCAGGGCTTGCAACGGGTCCCGAACCCGGGCCGGTGCCCGGTCCCGAGCCGGTCGCCGGGCTGCCGCGCAGGTCGGCTCCGGCGCAGAAGGCCCGGCCCGCCCCGGTGATCACCACGGCCCGGATCAGCGGATCGGCGGAGGCGTCTTCCAGCAGGCGGATAAGGCGTTCGCGCTGCTCCCAGGCGATCGCGTTCATCGCTTCTGGCCGGTTCAGGGTGATCCACGAGACGCCGTTGTCAGTGGCCTGGAGTACAACTGAATCGACGGACGGACCGATGGATTCTTCGGGGGAGGAAGTCATGAACGTCCTTGGCAGCAGTCGGAAGGCTCGGCCGCCCACGCCGTACCGGTTGGGCGCGGGACGCGGCTCACCGGCACACCGCGAGCGCGTCAAGCGCCACCGCGCCCTGGCCGCGCGGCAGCACCATCAACGGATTGATGTCCAGTTCGGCGAGGCCGTCGTCGAGTTCCATCGCCATGCGTTCCACACGCAGGACGACATCCACCAGCGCGTCGGTATCGGCGGGCGGTCGGCCGCGTACGCCGTTGAGAAGGGGGTGTCCGCGCAGCTCGCCGAGCATCGCGTGCGCTTCCTCTGCACCGAACGGGGGCACCCGGACCGCTGTGTCCCGCAGGACTTCGACGAGGACGCCGCCGAGCCCCAAGGTCACGGTGGGCCCGAACAGCGGGTCGCGGTTGACGCCGACGACCATTTCCACGCCCTGCTCGACCATCTGGCAGACCAGTACGCCATCCAGATCGATATCTCCGAAGCGGGCGATGTCGGTCAGCTCCCGATAGGCATCGCGCACCTGGCTGGCCGAGGTCAATCCGACCTGCACCAAGCCGAGTTCGGTTTTGTGCGACACCTGTGCGCCGGAGGCCTTCATCACGATCGGGTAGCCGACCAGCCCCGCCGCGCGAACGGCCCCGGCGGCGCTGTTCACCAACTGCTCGCGCGGCACCCGGATTCCGTACGCCCGCAGCAACTGCTTGGCCGCGTACTCGCTCAACTGCTGTCCCTCACGCAGCAGTGCTCTGGCCTTGCGGGCGGATGGGGAGATCGTGCGCGGTGCGTCCGCGAAAGGAGACTGGTAGGCGGAGACGAAACGGTGGTGGTCGAGGTAGGCCTTGACCGCGCTGACGCAATTGCAGAAGGTGCGGAACGTGGCGACCTTGGAAGAGCCGAGGAGCGTGCTGCGATAGGCCGCTTCGGTGCCCACCGGCGAGCCCCACACCACACACACCAGCTTGTCCGTGCCCTCGGCCGCGTCCACCAGGTCCTGCGCCAGCTTGTCGCTCATGGGCGGGAACGGTCCGGTGATCGGGCAGATGAGCACGCCCACGGACGGGTCGGCCAGGATCGCGTCGATGATCTTGCGCCCTCGCCAGTCACCCACTGGATGGCCGCCGTTGTCCACCGGATTGGCCACGTTGAGGTACTCGGGTATCCACTGGTGCAGCTCGGCCTGCTTCTGTTCGGACAGTACGGGAAGCGGCAGACCTGCCGCGCTGGCCAGGTCGGAGAAGTGCGCGCCGGTGCCGCCGGAGATGGAGTAGACGACGACGCCCTCGGCGCCCGGTGGCTTGGCGCGGGCCAGCAGGTGCGCGGTGTCCTGAAGCTCGTCCAGGCCATTGACGCGGATGACGCCGAATTGTTTGAAGGCGGAGTCGGTGACGGCGTCGGAGCCGGTGAGCTTCCCGGTGTGCGAGGCGGCCGTGCGGGCGCCCGTTTCGGTCCTGCCGACCTTGATCGCGACGATCGGAACCTTGTTGCGGGCCGCTCGGTCGGCGGCGAGCATAAACGACCGGCCGTCCTTGAGCCCTTCCACATACGCGGCGATCGCCCCGACCTCGGGCTGCTCGGCGAAGTACGAGATGAAGTCGGCGGATTCCAGATCGGCCTCGTTGCCGGTGGGCGCCCAGTGGCTCAGTCGGATACCGAGCTCCTGGAGGGTGAAGACCGGGCGGCCCTGGTGGCCTGACTGGGTGATCAGCGCGATGGCCGGGCCTTCCAGGTCGTCGCGGATCCGCTCGAAGGCGTTGAGGTTGGTGTTCGGCCCGAGCAGTCGCAGGCCCGAGCGGGTTACGGCCTCGGCAAGGCGCTGCTGGGCAGCGGCGCCCTCAGCACCGGTCTCGGCGAACCCGGAGGCGAACGCGACGGCGAACTTCACCTTGGCCTCGGCCAGTTCCTCGATCACCGGAAGCGGGTCCGAGACCAGTAGGACGGCGAGATCCACCAGTTGCGGCAGAGCCGCGATGGACTCGTGGCACGGGAGGCCGAAAACCCTCTCGCGTCCCGGGTTCACGGGGTAGAGCCGGGCGCCGACGCGGTCAGCCCAGGCCATGAGCTGGTGGGTGATACCCGTGTTCGGCTTGCCCGCGCTGTCCGAGGCGCCGATGACGGCCACCGTCTCTGGTCGGAAGAACCGGTCAAGGTCGGGCACGGGGGCGTACAGCGGCCGTCCGCTGACGTCGAGGTCCGCCGCGCCGTGCACGGCGGGTCCAGGACGCTCGCCGCAGGCCACGGCCCGCGCCGCACGGGGGTCGGTGCTGAGGCTGCCGTGTGTCGATCCAAGCATGGGTCCCGCCCGCTCCTGGTGCACAATCGACTGAACTGACGCATAGTCAGATTACTGAATTGATCCAGCGTCAGGAACTGGTCGGCATGGGAAAGGTTCCAGCGGGCTCACGCCCGCCGGGTTGACGGGGCCCTTGCGCTCGGCCGGGGGATCTGCTGAACAGGCGAAACGTCAGGAATCGACGAAGGAGGAATCCCGCGATGCACACGATCTGGCTGAGCGGTGGCGATTGGCTCGCCGTGCTGCGCATAGGTCTGGGCCTGTGGTGGCTGGAGAGCTGGCGACACAAGGACAAGAAAGCCTGGTTCGAACGCGGAACAGGTATCGCATGGGCGGCGGACATAGCCGGGAAGCACCGCTGGCCCTTGGTGCGAGGTGGCTTCACCGCCGCCGTCGCTCCCCGCCCCAAGGCGATCGCGTGCATCGTGGTCTACGCCGAACTCGCCCTCGGACTGGGGCTGACCTTCGGCCTGCTCACGCCGATCGCCCTCGTCGGCGGGCTGGTACTCAACCTCATCTATTTCGTGCTGATGATCCACGACTGGGCCGAGCAGGGGCAGAACTCGATGATGGCGCTGATATCGCTGGTAGGGCTGTTCGCCATGTGCTGGCAGCACTGGTCGCTCGACGCGGCGTTCGGACTCTTCTGACGGCCGGAACGCGACAGAAAGGGCGGCCAATGCCGACAGTACGGTACGACCTTCCCGAGATCGACGCCTTCACCCGGCCTTACTGGGACGCGGCGGCCGAAGGTCGGCTGCTGATCCGCCGGTGTCGGGACTGCGGCGCCGCGCATCACTACCCGCGTGAGTTCTGCCCGCGCTGCTGGAGCGACGTGGTCGACTGGGAGCAGGCGAGCGGCCGGGCCGCGCTCTACACCTGGTCGGTCGTCCACCTCAACGATCTGCCGCCCTTCGGTGACCGTGTGCCGTACACCGCAGCCGTCGTCGCTCTCGCCGAGGGGCCGCGCATGATGACGGAGATCGTCGATTGTGCCGAGTCCGACCTGCGGATCGGCATCGACCTGCGGGTGGCGTTCCGTACCGAAACCGGCAGCGGCATATGTGCCGCCAGCGTGGGGCACGCGGTCCCCGTATTCCGCTTGGCCGGTAGAGGTGTTGAATGAGTGCATGCTGCGACCTGTCGAACTCCAGGCCTACGGACTGACGTTGCGTCCCTGGGAGGAGGCCGATGTGAAGGCCGCTCTACGCGGCCTGTCGGATCCGGACTTCAACCGTTGGAACACGCCGACGCCTCGGATCGAGGACGAGGAAGGCGCCCTGAGGTTCATCCGCAGCCGCAGGCAGGGCTGGGAGCGCGGCGACATGCTCTCGTTCGCCGTGGCCGAGGACGGCGATGTCCGTGGCCATGTCGCTGTGCAGTTGTCCGACCCGCGGATGCGCAACGGGCGTGTCGGCTATTGGGTGATCAGGGAGGACCGCGGGCGGCGCATAGCGTCGCGGGCTCTTGAGGCGCTTAGCCGCTGGGCGTTTCGCGATCTCGGTCTGCATCGGCTGGAGTTGGGTCATGATCTTGACAACGACGCGTCCTGTGCGGTCGCCCGCCGATGCGCATATGCCTACGAAGGATTGCTGCGTGGCGCGCGGATCGATCTGAACGGCATTCCTCGCGACCTGCATCTGCACGCCCGTCTCGCCATCGATCCGGCGCCGGAGGCACCGACCGCTCCCTGAAGGCCGGGTCCGCGCGCCCGGCGCCGGGCACGTCAGTCACGCCCCAGGACGATCGTGCCCGAAGAGCAGAACCAGCCGCCCGTTCCGGAGACGACGGCCAATCGCGGCAGCCGTCCACCCCCCTTGCGCACCTGGTGACCGCCCGCCTCGCCCCTCAACTGCCGTACGGCTTCCACCAGAAGGAACAGTCCCCGCATACCGGGGTGGCAAGCGGACAGCCCGCCGCCATCGGTGTTGACCGGGAGTTCGCCGTCGGCCAGCAACCGTCCCTTGGCGACGAACGCGCCGCCCTCTCCCTTGCCGCAGAAGCCCAGGTCCTCCAGCGTCACCAACGTCATATACGTGAACGCGTCGTAGATCTCCGCGATGTCGACCTCCGACGGGCGGATCCCGGCCCGCCCGAAGGCGAGCCGTCCGGAGATCGCCGCAGGCGAGACGGTGAAGTCGTCCCACTCCGACATCGTGGTGTGCGATGCGCACTCGCCGGTGCCGAGGATCCAGACCGGGGTCTTCGCGGTGTCGGGCACGTACTCCTCGGCGGCGAGCAGCACCGCGCAGCCGCCGTCGGAGCGGATGCAGCAGTGCAGCTTGGTGAACGGGTCGGCGATCATCGGGCCGGAGAGCACCTCGTCGACGGTGATCGGTGTCCGGTACATCGCGTCGGCGTTCCGACTCGCGTTCGCCCGTGCCTGGACGGCCACCTCGGCGAGCTGTTCCAGCGTTGTGCCGTACTCGTGCATATGGCGGCGGGCGGCCATCGCGTACTTGGCGATCAGCGTATGTCCGTACGGCACCTCGAACTGCAGGGGGCCGCGAGCGCCGAAGGAGAGATTGGCGGTACGGCGTTTGGCCTTGAGATCGGCGCGGGCGGTGGAGCCGTAGACCAGTAGGACGGCGTTGGCGTGTCCGGCGGCGATGGCGTCGGCGGCGTGCGCGGCCATCACCTCCCAGGTTGAGCCGCCAACGGTGGTGGAATCGACCCAGGTGGGGCGCAGCCCCAGGTATTCGGCGACCTCGACGGGCGCCAAAGTCCCCAGTCCCGCCGATCCGAAACCGTCGATGACCGACCGGTCGAGCCCGCAGTCCGCCAGGGCGCGACGGGCGGCCTGTGCGTGTAGGGCGTACGGCGTGGCCTCGTCGACGCGGCCGCAGTCGGCCAGGGCCACGCCGACGATGGCGACCTTGCGCCGGTCGCGGGGTATCACCGGTGACGCGTTCGACATTGAACTGACGGTACATCAGATTTACTGCGGCGCAATGTCGCCGTCGCGTACCTCTGTGCCCGCGCCGCCTGACTCCCTAATATGACGAGGCGTCAGATAATGGGGCTGGGTGGCACGCCTGGAAGGACCCGCCGATGGATGCCGCGTTCACCGAGGAACAGGACGAGATCCGGCGCACCCTGCGCGAACTGCTGCACAAGCGCTGCGGTCCGGACGACGTCAAGGCGGCGTGCCGCACTCCCGCCGGATACGACGAGGTGCTGTGGCGGCAACTCGCCACCCGGCTCGGGCTGCCGGGCTTGGCCCTCCCGCCGCGCTACGGGGGCGTCGGCTGCGGCCCCACCGAGCTCGCGCTCGCGTGTGAGGAGACCGGCCGGGCGCTGCTGCCCGCGCCGCTGCTGGCCAGTTGCGTACTCGTCGCACCGCTCATCGCCGAGCTGGGGAGCGAGCAGCAGCGGGCCGGATACCTGCCACGTATCGCCGCGGGCGAGCTGACGGCCGCGTTGGCCGTGCCGGAGCCGCTGAGCACCGTCCTCGCGCTGACCGGTCCGAATGACGGCGCCTGGTCCGGTGGCGGTCGGGCGGGCGGTGTACAGGCCCGGCAGGCCGAGGACGGCTGGCGCCTGTACGGGCAGGCCGACCAGGTGCTGGACGGACACAGTGCCGGGCTGCTGTTGGTCGCCGCGCACACCGGCGGTTACGTGCGCAGCCGTACCCGCCTGTTCGTGGTGGAACCGACCGGGCCCGGGGTGTCCGGGCTGACCCGCACCCGTCTGACCTCGCTGGACGAGACCCGTCCGCAGGCCCGTGTCGAACTGCGTGATGTGGCTGCCGTACCCCTCGGCGGTGACGCCGCGCAGACGCCGGATGAGCTGACGGCGGCACTGCTGCGTACGGGCGGCCTGGCCGCAGCGGTGCTGGCCGCCCAAGCGGTGGGGGCGGCGGACTTCGCGCTGTCCAGCACGGTGGAGTACGTGCGGGTGAGGGAGCAGTTCGGGCGGCCTGTCGGATCGTTCCAGGCGGTCAAACACCGCCTCGCCGACGGCTACGTGCGGGTGCAGGCGGCACGCTCGGCCGCGTATTACGCCGCCTGGGCGGTGGGCCGCGGCGGCCCGGGGGACGGCAACGGGGATGACAGCATCGGCGTCGCCGGTCCGCTCGCGCTCGCGCAGGCGCTGGAGGCGCTGAACCATGTGGCCGGGGAGTCCATCCAGCTGCACGGCGGGGTCGGGTTCACCTGGGAACACCACGCGCATCTGTACTTCAAACGGGCCGCCGCCGACGAGTTGATCTTCGGTCCGGTGCATCGGCTGAGGGCGCACGCCGCACAGCGGGCCGGACTGTTCGCTGGCCGTGTGGTCGAAGGGGCGGCCGCGTGATGGCGCGGGGTGGGCCGGTGGGCCGTACGCGACCGATCGTCCAGACGGTCTCGTCCACCCGGGCCTTCGCGAAGGTCGCGCCGTATGTCATCCCGGCGCTGGACAAGCTTCTCTACCGGCTGACCGGCGGCAAGGTGTTGCTGGGCGCCCGGATGCTGCCGAGTACGGTCCTGACGTCGACGGGAGCGCGCAGTGGACAGCCCCGGCACACCCCGTTGGCCTGCATGCGGGCTGACGACGGCACGTTTGTGCTGGTGGGCAGCAACTTCGGGCGACCGGGCCATCCCGCCTGGACCGGCAATCTCATCAGGAACCCGCAGGCCCGCATTAACTGGAAGGGCCGCGATATCCCGGTCACGGCCGCATTGCTCGAAGGCGCGGAGCGGGTGGAGGTATGGGAGGCGGTGGTGCGCTTCTGGCCGCCGTACGCGGCGTATGCGGCGAGAGTGGAGCGCGAGATCAGACTGTTCCGGCTCACACCGCGCGACTGATCGGCCGCCACGGGGAGCGGCGTCGGAGCGGCCAGCGAGTACGTCCACATGCCGACGCGGGCGCCGGACCGGCTACCTCCCCCGAGGGCCGGCCGACGCCCGCGTCAATGCCTGGCAGGACGTGGCAGGACGAACTGGCGACGTGTCGGTGAGCCGACCGCCGAATGGTGCCGGAGCTGCTACTTGGTCGGCTTCTTACCGGTCACACCCAGGTGTACAAGGAGCGCCAGGTTCGGCTTGAGCTCGGCCTGCTTGACGCCCCAGGACTGGAAGCCCTTCTGGTGCGCGGCGACCGCGGCGAGCATCGCGACCAGCGAACCGGCGACGGCCGCCGGGCTGACCCATTTGTCGACCCGGCCCTTGTCCTGGAGCTCCTTGATGGAGTCGGTGAGGGAGTTGGTGACGGCGTTGAGGATCTTCATACGGATCTTGTAGAACCGCTTGTCCCCTTCCGCCGCACCAAGGTCGACGACGCGCAAAATGGCGTCGTTCTTACGCCAGAAGGAAAGGAACCCATCGACGAGGTCCTCGGCGGCGGCCCAGGCGGGCTTGCCCACCCAGGTGCGCCCCGCGACCAGATCGGTGAGGGTCGCTCCTTCCTTGGCCATCTCCTCGGCGAGTTCGAGGACAGCGCCCTCGACATCGGGGAAGTACTGGTAAAACGTTGCGGGGGAGGTACCCGCCATCCGGGCGACGTCGATGACCTTGACGTCCCGGTACGGCGAAGTGCTGAGCATCTCGCTGAGGCATTCGAGCAGCTTCTGCCGCGTCGCCTGCCCGCGGCGCCCTGCAACTCGGCCGTCGACGGTGCGAACTTGTCCTGTCATGCCGTCAGTTTACCTTCGGGTGATCAGTGCGCGATTCGGCTGCGTGCAAATGGGGAGGGCGCTCTCCTCCACCATGAATCTGCAGGTCAGCGCCGGTTATATAGCGTGCGCCAGCCGATGCCAGAAACAGCACGGGATCCGCGATCTCATCGGGGGAGGCCAGTCGGCCCATGGGAATGGCGGCTGTCAGCGCCCGTCGGGAGGATTCGTCTCCGTAGTGGCCCAGCGCACCGTCCGATGGTGTGCCCGTGCCGTCCTCGGTCAGGACCAGGCCCACGACCAGGCAGTTCACCCGGACCTTCGGCGCCCACTCGGCGGCCAGGGAGCGGGTGAGCGAGGACAGGCCCGCTTTGGCGGCCCCGTAGGCGGCGGTGCCGGGGGAGGGGCGGACCCCGCTGACGCTGCCGATATTGACGATGGATCCGCCACCGTCCTGCTCGCGCATGATCAGGTTTGCCGCCTGTGCGCAGTAGAGCGGCGCCAGCAGGTTCAGCTCGATGATCGCGCGGGAGAACCGAGGGGAGGCGGTGGCCGCCTCCGCGTACGGGGAGCCGCCCGCGTTGTTGACCAGCAGATCGAGCCGCCCGTACGCGGAGCGCAGTCGGGCGAACAGTTCGCTGACGGCATCCGGGTCCCGTACGTCGGCCGGATAGAAGGTGATGCCGTCCGGCAGCGCGTCCGGCTGTCTGCGGCCGCAGACGGCGACCTCGGCGCCCGCCGTCCGCAGCCGCTTGGCGATTGCCCGGCCGATGCCGCGAGTGCCGCCCGTTACGAGCGCGACTGTCCCTTCCAGGTCATCCGTCACGTCGGCTATCGTGCCAGAGGAACTGACGGAGTGTCAGGTCAGGCTGAAGTCAACGTGAGGGAAGGGCTGATGGCGATACGGGTGGCACGCCAGGAGCCGGGCATCGTGGAAGTGGTGATCGACGCTCCACCGGTCAACGCGCTTGATGTGTCCGGGTGGTTTGAACTCGCCCGCGCTCTTAACGCGCAGGGTTCGGAACCCGGCACAAGGGTGCTGATTCTGCGGGCGGAAGGCCGGGGCTTCTGCGCGGGCGTCGACATCAAGGAAATGCAGCGCCCACCGCACGGCGACGAAGGGGCGTTCGACGCGTTGATCGGCGCCAACGCCGGTTGCGCCGCCGCCTTTTCCGCGGTGTACGACTGCCCGGTCCCGGTGATCGCCGCGGTGCACGGCTTCTGTGTGGGCGGTGGGGTAGGTCTGGTGGGCAACGCGGACATCGTGATCGCCTCGCATGACGCGTACGTGGGGCTGCCCGAGGTCGACCGCGGCGCCCTGGGCGCGGCCACGCACCTGGCCCGGTTGGTGCCGCAGCAGCGGATGCGGCACATGGTCTACACCGCGCAGCACGCCACCGCCGCCGAACTGCACGGATACGGTTCGGTGCTCGCGGTCGTCGACCGCGACAAGCTGCGCGACACCGCGCTGGAATCCGCCGCGCGGATCGCCGCCAAGGACATGGTCGTCATCCGCGCCGCCAAGCAGTCCCTTAATGGCATAGATCCCGTCGACGTCAAACGTTCCTACCGCTACGAACAGGGCTTCACCTTCGAGCTCAACCTGTCCGGTGTCAGTGACCGGCTGCGCGACGACTTCGTCCGAGGAGACGGCGCCGCCCCCGGGCGGAACAGCGCCGCACCAGGGGAGGGCACGTGACGGACAAGCGGATGACCGCCGACGAGGCCGTCTCGCGCGTCGAGAACGGCATGACGGTCGGCATCGGCGGCTGGGGATCGCGCCGCAAGCCCATGGCGCTGGTGCGCGCACTGCTGCGCTCATCGGTCAAGGACCTGACCGTCGTCTCCTACGGCGGTCCGGATGTCGGCTTGCTGTGTGCGGCGGGCAAGATCCGCAAGGTTGTCTACGGCTTTGTGTCGCTGGACTCGATACCCCTCGAACCCCACTTCCGGGCGGCCCGTGAAACGGGCGCCGTGGAGGCCCTGGAACTGGACGAGGGCATGTTCCTCGCCGGGCTGCGGGCGGCGGCGCTGCGGCTGCCGTTCATGCCGGTGCGCGGCGGGATCGGCTCGGACGTGCGGCGCAACGCGCCCTTCCTGCGCACCGTCGCCGACCCCTACGGGAGCGGGGACGAGGTGATGGCCGCGCCGCCACTGGAACTGGACGTCGCGCTGGTGCACGCCAACCTCGCCGACGCGCGCGGCAACGCGGCGCTCACCGGGCCCGACCAGTTCTTCGACGACCTGTTCTGCCTGGCGGCGAAGGCGGCGTATGTGTCAGCCGAACGCCTCGTGCCCACCGCCGCTCTGCGGCGGGAGGCGGGCTGCCTGCACGCTCTGGTCATCCACCGGTACCTGACAACGGGCGTGATCGAGGCACCGCGCGGCGCGCACTTCACGGAGTGCCCGCCGGAGTACGGGCGCGACGAAGGGTTCCAGAAGGCATACGCGCGGGCGGCGACCGACCCGGAGAGCTGGGCCGCCTTCGCCGAGCGCTTCCTCGCCCACCCTGATGAGCCGTCCTATCAACAGGCTGTGGACGAATTCCAGGCCGCGGCACGGGACCATGCGGGAGGTGCCCGATGATCACCACCGCGACCCGCGCCGAGATCTGCGTCGCCGCCTGCGCGGAGGCCTGGCGCGGTGATGGCGAGATCCTCGCCAGCCCGATGGGGACGGTACCGACCATCGGCGCCCGCCTGGCCCGTGCCACGTTCGCGCCGGATCTGGTGCTCACCGACGGACTCGCCCAGGTCATCGACGGTGACGTGGCGCTGGGCGGGCCACCTGACGGCCTCACCGTCGAGGGCTGGCTGCCCTACCGTGCGGTGCTCGACCTGCTGGCGAACGGACGCCGCCACGTGATGATGGGCCCGGCACAGATCGACGCGTACGGAAACGCCAACATCTCCTGCGTAGGCGAGTGGGACCGCCCCGAACGCCAGCTTCTCGGCGCGCGAGGCGCCCCGGGCAACACCGTCAACCACGCCACCAGCTACTGGGTGCCGCGGCACAGCCCCCGCGTCTTCACCGCCCACGTCGATGTCGTCTGCGGTGTCGGCAACGACCGGGCCGCCGTGCTGCCCGGCCCTTCGGCTCGCTTCCACGATCTGCGGCGGGTCGTCACCAACCTATGCGTACTGGACTTCGACACCGGCGACGGACGGATGAGGCTGGCATCGGTGCATCCCGGCGTAACCGTCGCGGAAGTTGTCGAGGCAACAGGTTTCGATCTCGGTGGCACAGAAGGCACGGGGGAGGTGTTGACGGGCACCGCCAACGCGCCGACGACTCGTACCCCCGCCGCCGAGGAACTGCGCCTCATTCGCGAGGTCCTCGATCCGCGCTCGCTGCGCGACCGCGAGGTTCCGGCATGACGCTGCGTACCCGGCTGACCGCCCTGATCGGCATCGACCACCCGATCGTGCAGACCGGTATGGGGTACGTGGCCTATCCGCCGCTGGCCGCGGCGACCGCCCGCGCGGGCGCCCTGGGCGTACTGGCCTCGGCCACCATGGCGTACGAGGAACTGGAGGCCGCGATCGCCGAGGTCAAGGCGGCGGCGCCGGACCGCCCCTTCGGCGTCAACCTGCGATCCGACGCCCCTGACGCCGCTGACCGGATTGACCTCATGGGCCGCGAAGGCGTACGCGTCGCCTCGTTCGCGCAGGCGCCCAGCCGCGAACTGATCAAGCGGGCACACGATCACGGGATGATCGTGATCCCCTCGATCGGCGCCAGACGGCATGCCGAGAAGGTCGCCGAATGGGGAGTGGACGCGGTCGTCGCACAGGGCGGCGAGGGCGGCGGCCACACCGGTCCGGTGCCGACGACCCTGCTGCTGCCCCAGGTCGTGGACGCCCTCGCGGGCTCGTCCGTCGTCGTCATCGCGGCGGGCGGGTTCTTCGACGGCCGAGGCCTGGCCGCCGCCTTGGCCTATGGCGCCGACGGCATTGCGATGGGCACCCGCTTCCTGCTCACCTCGGACGCCCCGGTGCCACGCGCCGTACAGGACCGCTACCTGTCCGCGGATGTCACCGGGACCACGGTGACGCGTGAGGTGGACGGAGTGCCGCATCGGGTGCTGACCACCGACTTCGTGGCCTCCCTGGAGCACGGCGGGGCGCTGGTGCGCTATCCGCGCGCGGTACGCAACGCACTGCGCTTTGCGCGGATGTCCGGAACCCCGCTGCGCGCGATGGTGCGCGAGGGGCGTGCGATGCGCCGTGCGCGCGGGCTGAGCTGGCCGCAGGTGCTCATGGCGGCCAACACCCCGGTACTTCTGCGCGCGGCGATGGTGGAGGGCCGCGCTGACCTGGGCGTCATGGCCGCCGGACAGGTGGCGGGGGTCATCGATGATCTGCCGTCCTGCGCGGAGTTGGTCCGGCGCGTGGCCGCCGAGGCGGAGGAGCGGCTGGCGGCCGTCCACAGCGCCGTGACGCGCTGATCGGATCCGGTTATCCACAGGGCGGGCGGAAGCCGGGCACCCGGACTAGCGTGGCCAACGAGACGACATCCCATCGCACGGGAGGACTCAGAGCCATGTCGGCGTTCGCGGAAGGTGCCCCTTGCTGGGTGGATGCGATGCTCCCGGATGTGGCAGCGGGCAAGCGCTTCTACGGGGAACTGCTGGGCTGGACATTCGAAGACGGTGGTGCGGAGGGCAACAGCTACAGCCTGGCGCTGCACGACGGAAGCCACGTCGCGGCGCTCATCCCCAAGCTCGACGGACGCATGCCGACCACGTGGACGGTGTACTTCGCGTCCGAGGACGCGGCCAGGAGCGCCGAGAAGATACGCGAGGCGGGCGGCCAGATCGTGATGGGCCCGGGGCAGGTCGGCGACTTCGGCACGATGGTGATCGCCGCCGATCCGAGCGGTGCGGTCTTCGGTGTCTGGCAGGGCGGCCGACACCAAGGCTTCGACAAGCGGGACGAGGCGGGGGCCTTCGGTTGGACGGAGCTGTACACGCGGGAGAAGGACGCCGTGGACCCCTTCTACCGACGGGTGTTCGGCTATGAGACCGAGCAGATAGGTGAGGCGGGCGGCGATTTCGACTACGAGGTGTGGACCCTCAAACGGGACTCCGAAATCCAGTACATCGGAGGACGTCTGCAGATGGGCCCGGACTTCCCAGCCGGGCTGCCCGCGCACTTCAGGGTCTACTTCGTGGTCGACAACTGCGACAACGCGGTGGCGACGGTCCGAAAGCTCGGCGGCAAGGTGAACACCGAGCCGCAGGACAGCCCGCACGGCCGCTGGGCCTCGGTCATCGACGACCAGGGCGCACACTTCACCATCATCGACACTGCGACGAAAGTGGGCGAGATGTAGGGGCTGTCCGGCGGGGCTTCGGAGCCGAGGTGCCCTGGGCCGCGGCTATCGCGTGACCGCAGGCCCGGCTACAGACGCTCGATGATGGTGACGTTGGACTGGCCGCCGCCCTCGCACATGGTCTGAAGGCCGAACCGTCCACCCACGCGCTCCAGTTGGTGCAGCAAGGTGGTCATGAGCTTCGTGCCAGTGGCGCCCAGCGGGTGCCCCAGGGCGATCGCGCCACCGCACGGGTTCACCTTCGCCGGGTCGGCGCCGGTCTCCTTCAGCCACGCCAGCACCACTGAGGCGAAGGCCTCGTTGATCTCGATGGCGTCGAAGTCGTCGATGGCCATGCCCGTTTTGGCCAGAGCGTGCTCGGTTGCCGGAATCGGGGCGGTCAGCATGGCGATGGGATCGTCGCCGCGCACCGACAGGTGGTGGATGCGAGCGCGCGGGGTGAGACCGTGCTCCCGTACGGCCCGCTCCGAGGCGAGCAGCAGCGCCGATGCGCCATCGGAGATCTGCGAGGCGAGGGCGGCGGTGAGCCGTCCACCCGGTGCGAGCGGTTCCAGGGACGCCATCTTCTCCAATGAGGTGTCCCGGCGCGGCCCTTCGTCGACCGCCAACTCGGGTAGCGGAGCCGTCTCCTTCTCGAACCAACCGCTGTCGATCGCGTGCACCGCCCTGTGATGGCTGGTGAGCGCGAGGTGCTCCATCGCCTCGCGGGAGATGTCCCATTGGCGCGCGATCATCTCCGCGCCGTGGAACTGGCTGACGGGCTGGTGCCCGTACCGCTGGCGCCAGCCGGTGGAGCCGGAGAAGGGGTCGGCGAAGCCGTACTCCGCGCCGACACGGAAGGCGGCGGCGATGGGGATCTGCGACATGTTCTGTACGCCGCCCGCGACCACCAGGTCGCAGGTGCCGGACATGACCGCCTGCGCGGCGAAGTGCACCGCCTGCTGCGATGAGCCGCACTGCCGGTCGATCGTCACGCCGGGTACGTGCTCCGGCAGCCCGGCGGCGAGCCAGCAGGTGCGAGCGATATCGCCCGCCTGCCCGCCGACGGTGTCCAGGCAGCCGAAGATCACGTCCTCGACTGCCGCGGGATCGATTCCGCAGCGCTGCACCAGTGATCGCAGCACATGCGCGCCCAGGTCCGCCGGGTGCACCGACGACAGGGCGCCTTTCTTGCGGCCCACCGGTGTGCGTACCGCCTCGACGATGAAGGCCTCTGCCATGACGACCCCTCCATGCAGGATGCTGGGTGAAGCGGGCTCTTAAATCTGACGAGCCGTCAGGTTATGCTAGCGCAAGTGACGGACCTTATCTTCAGTGCGACCGAAGAGGACTTCCGGCGGGAGATACGGGACTGGCTCGCCCGGCACGTGCCGCGGGAACCCCTGCCGTCCATGGACACCCCGGACGGATTCCGCGCGCACCAGCAGTGGGAGCGGAAGTTGTACGACGCCCGCTGGGCGGTGGTCAGTTGGCCAGAGGACTATGGCGGGAGAGGCGCATCGCTCGTCGAGTGGCTGATCTTCGAGGAGGAGTACTGGCGCTCGGGCGCGCCCGGCCGGGTCAGCCAGAACGGCATCTTCCTGTTCGCCCCCGCCGTCTTCGCCCATGGCACCGAGGAGCAACGGCGCCGCATCCTGCCGCCGATGGCCGCCGGGGACGAGATCTGGGTACAGGGCTGGTCGGAGCCGGGCGCCGGATCGGATCTGGCGGCGCTGCGGTCGCGTGCGGTACGCGACGAGCGGCGCGGCGGCTGGCGACTGACCGGACAGAAGACCTGGAGCTCGCGCGGAACCTACGGGCACCGGATGTTCGGCCTGTTCAGAACCGATGCACGGGCCGAACGCCACCATGGCCTCACCTACTTCATGATCGATCTCGCGGCCGACGGTGTAACCGTGCGGCCCATCCGGCAACTGGACGGCGAGCCGGGGTTCGCCGAGGTCTTCCTCGATGACGTCTTCGTACCGGACGAGGATGTACTGGGCGACCCCGGGCAGGGCTGGAGCGTCGCGATGTCGACCACCGGCGATGAACGAGGCCTCCACCTGCGCAGCCCGGGCCGCTTCCTGGCCACCGCCGACCAGTTGGTGCGGCTCTACCGCCAGGTGAGCGTTGGCACGGCAGCGGGCACCGGCACCCCGGACGCGTACCGCGACGCGGTAGTCGACGCCTGGATGCGCGCCGAGGCCTACCGCCTCTACACCTTCCGTACCGTCACCCGGCTCGGCGACGGGCAGTCCATCGGCCCGGAGTCCAGTCTCAACAAGGTCTTCTGGTCCGAACTCGATCTAAACCTGCATGCCACCGCACAACGGTTGCTGGGGCCATGGGCGGAAACCGGCGGCCCATGGCTCGACGGCTATCTCTTCTCGCTCGCGGGCCCCATCTACGCGGGCACCAACGAAATCCAGCGCAACGTCATCGCCGAGCGGTTGCTCGGCCTGCCGAAGGAACCGAAAGGCAAGGCGCCAAAAGGGTTGGACGGCGCGAAAGGGGCGGGCGGATGAGACTGGGGCCGACGGCTGACGAGGAATGGTTCGCCCGCACGGTACGGGCGCTGCTGGAGCACCGCTGCACCCCGCAGGACGTCCGGTCGGGGTTCGCCCGCAAGCGGTGGGAGGAACTGGCGGAGACCGGGGTCACGGGGCTGCTGGTGCCCGAGGAGCACGGTGGGCTCGGCCTGGGCGCGGGTGCGCTGGTGGCGGTGGCGGAGGCGGTGGGCGGGGCGTGCGCGCCGGAACCGGTGGTGGAGGCCGCCGTCGCGGCCACACTGCTCGCCGGGGTGGAGGCGGATGGCCGCGCCGCCAAGTGGCTGCGCGAACTCGCGGCGGGCGCCGCGGTCGCTGCTGTGCGGCTGCCGGTCGGCGACCCCCGGGCGGGCGACGGGCCGGGCGCGGTCCCCGTGGCGCATGCCGCGCACGCGGATTTCGTCCTGGTCGTGGACGGCCATGCGCTGTACGGGCGGTCGGCCGCCGACGCACATATCAGTCCGGCAGCAGGAGTGGATCCGGGGCGCGGCCTGGCGCATATCGATATATCGACTTGGTCGGGCGGCCCGCTGGTAGCGCCGCACGACAGGACGGTGACCCGCGCCGCCTGGCTCGGTGCGATCGGGGCCGCCGCCGATCTGCTTGGCGCCTCTCGCGCGATGCTTGAGCTGACCGTTCGCTATGCCGGACAACGCAAACAATTCGGGCGGGCGATCGGCTCGTACCAGGCGGTCAAGCACCGGCTGGCCGACGTTCTGATCGCCGTGGAGTTCGCACACCCCGTCGTACTGCGCGCCGCGTACTCGTTCGACCACGACCTGCCGTCGGCCGGGCGGGACGCGGCCATGGCCAAGGTCTTCGCCTCCGACGCGGCGGATCTGGCGGCCCGGTCCTGCCTTCAGGTGCACGGCGCGATCGGCTACGCCGAGGAGTGCGACCTCGTTCTGTGGTTGCGGCGAGTCTGGGCGCTCTCTGCGGCCTGGGGTGACGCCGCTCACCATCGCGCTGCCGTCGCGGCGGACCTCCTGGGCCCCGCACCGGCTCCGCTGTGCCCATAGGCGGCGTAGGCAACCTGCGGCGATGAGTACGCGTCTGTATCACAACGTGGGCGTACCAGCGTACGCAGAATCGTTTCGTCGTACCGTACGGCGCGCTCGGATTCGCCCCGGGTTCGCAACCGGAGCGCATCCCAGGAAGAATCAGATCCCGTACCCCGGGACGGTTGACGGTGAGACGCTGCTCGGGGCTGCAACAATTCGGGGGGTACGGGGAGGTGGCAGGGCAGTGGTGGAACAGCTGACGCAGCACGACCCGAGACGGATCGGCCCATTCGAGGTCCTCGGGCGGCTCGGCGCCGGCGGCATGGGTTTGGTCTATCTCGCCCGCTCGGCGTCCGGTCGACGCGTGGCGATCAAGACGGTGCGTGCCGAGCTGGCGGAGGACCAGCTGTTCCGGGTCCGGTTCACCCGCGAGGTCGAGGCGGCGCGCGCGGTGAGCGGCTTCTACACGGCCGCCGTGGTCGACGCCGACCCGCGTGCGGCCGTGCCGTGGCTCGCCACGGCCTATGTACCGGCCCCTTCACTCGAAGAGATAGTCAATGAGTGCGGGCCGCTTCCGGCCCAGGCGGTGCGCTGGCTGGCGGCCGGGGTCGCGGAGGCACTGCAGTCCATCCACGGCGCCGGTCTTGTGCACCGGGATCTCAAACCCTCCAACGTCCTCGTGGTGGAGGACGGGCCCAGGGTGATCGACTTCGGCATCGCCAGCGGGGTGTCGAACACTCGGCTGACCATGACCAACGTGGCCGTGGGCACGCCCGCTTACATGTCGCCGGAGCAGGCACGCGACTCGCGCAGCGTCACCGGTGCCAGCGACATCTTCTCGCTCGGCTCGATGCTCATCTTCGCCGCGACCGGCCACGCGCCCTTCCACGGGTCGAACCCGGTCGAGACCGTCTTCATGCTGCTCCGCGAGGGCCCGGACACCACCGGGCTGCCGGATGAGCTGCGTCCGCTCATCGAGTCGTGTATGCGCATGGAGCAGGAGCGGCGGCCGACCCCCGCTGATCTGCAGGCTCAACTGGCTCCTCATCTGTTCTCCTCCGCGGACGACGGCGGCTCGGTTTCGGCGTGGCTGCCCGAGCGCGCGGTCGCGGTCATAGAGCAGCGCAGCGGACGCCGGCAACGGGCCGCGGCCGCCGCCGCGGCCAATGTCGCCGCGGCCAGCGCCGCCGTGGGCGCGGGCCATGACGGCCCGGCCGCGCCCGTGGCGCCCTCGGTGCCCGCACCGCCGGTGCCCGAGCAGGCGCCGCCCGCGCCGGTGGGCGGCGGGCGCCATGCGAGCCCCGAGCGCGGCCTGGAACACGGCGCGGACGGCCACCAGGTGCAGTCCGCGGGACCCGTGAAGCTCGCGGGTTCCGTTCCGATCGGGCCGGGGCCGCTGGCGGCGGACGGCAAGGACCCACGCGGTACACAGGGCGCGCCGCCAGCTCCCGGCATCGACTGGACGGCGCGCGGCCGAGGCCCGGCACCGGCATCGGCACCAGCCAGCGCGGCCCACGGCGTCGGCGCACCGTCGACGCACCCCGCCGTCCCCGCGCAGCCGCCACCGCAGCCGCTTGCCGCCCAGGCCCGGCCGTCCCGGCACGCCGCCGAGGGGTACGACGAGCGGGACGCGCGTTGGCGCCCCTGGCGCTTCCGCATGTCAAACGATGTGTGGGGCACGCCTGTTGTCGCGGGCGGCCGCCTTTACGTCACCTCGTTCGAGGTGCACGCGCTGGATGTGGCCACCGGGCAGCGGCAGTTCAAGACCCGCGACGTCGCCTGGACGATGGCCCTCGCGGACGGCCGGATCCACGCTTCCGACGGTCCAAGCCTCTACGCGCTGGACGCGACCGACGGCAGCGAGCTGTGGCGCGTCGCCGTCGACGGCTGGGTGTACGCGCTTCAGGTGCGGGACGGCACGGTCATCACCGGTACCCGCGGCGGAGGCGTCCAGGCGTGGGATGCGGCGGGCGGGGAACTCCTGTGGGAACGGACCGGCGCCCAGGCCGACTTCGAGTCCCCGGAGTCGGGTCCGGCCCTTGTGGACGGCTCGGTCTACTACCGCGGCGGCGGACTGCTGTACGCGCTCGACGCCCGCTCTGGCGCCGAGCGTTGGGCGTATCCGCTGGGCGATGGCGAGATGGCCGCCGGGGTCGCGTCCGGTATGCCGGTCCGGCCAGCCGCTGGCGGCGGGGCTGTGTACGTCACCGCGGGCAGCCGCGTACTGGCGCTGGATGCCGGGGAGGGCACCGAGCGTTGGCGCTTTGACGCCCCGGCGGTCATCTTCGCGCCTGCCACGCACGCTCCCGGCGGTGTGTACGTGGCCGACTACCTGGGCACGGTGTACGCGCTCGACGCGCGCTCCGGTGTGGAGCGGTGGCGGGTCGCGACGCAGGCGCGGCAGTCCGTTGAGCCGGTCCTGGTCTCCGGCGGACTCGTACACCTCGGCAGCGGCGGTGCGCTCTACACGCTCGACGCGGTTTCCGGCGCCCCCAGATGGCGGTTCGCCACCCAGGGCGAGATCGTCGGCTCTCCGGTGGCGGCGGATGGCCGCCTCCACTTCGGGTCGGTGGACCACTGCCTGTACACCGTTGACGCGGCGAGCGGCCAGCTGCGCTGGAAGCTTGAGACGGGTGGCGAGATCACCGGCTCTCCGGTGGCTCGGGACGGGGTGGTGTACGCATGCAGCAAGGACCGGTGCGTTTACGCGCTGGACGCGGTTAAGGGGACCGGCTCCCGCCGGTAGGGGCACTTTCCCGCGGCACGTTCGGGTGGGTGGTCCTCCGGACCGCCCACCATCAGCGCACCCGGTAGTCCCCGTGGCGCGCACGGAAGCGTTCCTCCTGCCGTTCGGGAGGAAGGTTCCCGAGGGCGATGAGATGCGGTGCGCCCGCCAGCGCGAGCGATCGCCCGGCGGCTCGTGCCGACCACACGGCGCGCACCGTTCCCTGTACCGCCTCCGTGGGGTACGACGCGACAACGGAAGCCGCCCGCAGGGCGGTTGTCAGCAGTTCGTCGCCCGGTACGAGCTCGGACACGAGCCCGATCTCGTACGCGCGCCGCGCACCGATCCGTTCCGCGGTGCCCATCAGGGACATCCGCATGACCTCCCCGTACGGCATGCGCTGCGCCATGCCGATGGATTCGTACGCGCTGACCATGCCGTACGTGGTGTGCGGATCGAAGAAGGTCGCGTGATCGGCGGCGATGGCGAACTCGCACTCCCCGAGCAGATAGAACGCACCACCGCAGGCCATGCCGTTGACCGCGGCGATGACCGGTTTCCACAGGTCGGCCGACTTGGGGCCGATCCGGATCAGCGGATCGTCGATCGTGTACGGAGACGGCGGCTGCGCAATCACCCAGGAGCGGTCGAGACCGGTACAGAACGCCTGGTCGCCCGCGCCGGTCAGGACGATCGCCCGTATGTCGGCGGACATCCGGAACTCCCGCCAGGCGGCGCTGAGTTCCTCGCACATCGTCAGGTCGATCGCGTTGTGCCGTGCGGGCCGGTTGAGGGTCACCACCGCGACACCGTCCTTCGAGTCGACGGTGATCACGGGCGCTCCAGCAGCCACCGGGGGACGGCGACGCCTTCCGCCACCTCATGGAAGCAGGCCCGCACGGCCGCGCCGATCCGCAGGCGGGACGGATCAACCGAGTTGAGCGCCGCGTCGGGTGCGGTGACCACGTTGCCGACGAGCCGGATCCTCGGGTCCTCGGCGAGTTCCACGATCACCGCGTTGTACGGCGCCTGTGCCGCGTACCCCGGCAGTAGCGGCGGGTGGGGCAGGACGTAGGACCAGATGCGGCCGCGGCCGGACATCGCGTGCCATTCGCCGTCGAAGGACTGGCAGTGCGGGCAGCACGGCCGGGGCGGGAAGCGCAGCCGTCCGCACGCTCCGCAGGCCTGGACGCGCAGTTCGCCGCGCGCCGCGAACTCCCAGAACGGCGCTCCGTCCTGGTCGGGTACGGGCAGCAGCAGGCCGTTGTCAGTGGTGGCCTTCATGATGGAGGACATGAACGCTCAACTCCTCAGGAGCAGGGCGGAGGTTGGCACCCCTTCGCCTGCCGTAACCAGACATGTCGCCGCTTCCGGCACCTGCGCCGTGGAGGTGCCGCGCAGCTGCTTGGCGCCCTCGGTGATCAGGTTGAAGCCGTGTACATACGCTTCGGACAGACCGCCGCCCGAGGTGTTGAGCGGCAGCCGTCCACCGATCTCCAGGGAGCCGCCCGCGGTGAACGCGCCGCCTTCACCGCGGGCGCAGAAGCCGTAGCCCTCCAGGGAGAGCGGGATGAGCGGGGTGAACGCGTCATAGATCTGTGCGACGTCGATGTCGTCGGGGGTGATGTCGGCGGTCTTCCACAGCTGCCGGGCCGCCGTCCACGCGGGGCCGGAGAGCGGGTCGTCGTTCCAGTAGTTGACCATGCCGTGGTGCTGGGTGGGCAGCGCCTGCGCGACGGAGTGCACATAGACCGGCGGGTGGCGGCAGTCGCGGGCGCGGTCGGCACTGACGACGACGCATGCCAACGCGCCGTCGGTCTCCAGGCAGTTGTCGAAGAGGCAGAGCGGTTCACTGATCCAGCGGGACGTCATGTACATCTCGCGGGTCAGCGGGCGTTCGTACATCATCGCGGCCGGGTTCTGGTTGGCGCGGTTGCGGCAGGCGAGGGCGACATTGAAGAGGTGGTCACGGGTGACGCCGTACTCATGCATGTAGCGGCGGGTGAGCATGCCGATCTCGTCCGCCGGGCGTAGCAGTCCGAACGGGCGCGTCCACTGGGCGGGGGTGGGGAGTTGGACATGGACATCGGTCCAGGGGCGCTTGCCCGAGCCGCGCTTGCGCGATCGCCAGGCGACGCCGACGGTGGCCTGGCCGGTGGCGATGGCGGCCGCGAGGTGGGCCACGGTGGCGCATGAACCACCGCCTCCGTAGCCGACCTTGGAGAAGAAGGTCACATCTCCGGCGCCGATGGACTTGGCGATCTCGACTTCGTCGGTCTCCTCCATGGTGTACGAGGCGAACGCGTCCACCTCGGAAGGTTCGATTCCGGCGTCGTCCAGGGCCGCCAGTATCGCCCGGCAGGCGAGCGTCTTCTCGGGATCGTCGAGACGCTTGGCGAACGCGGTCTGGCCTATCCCGACGATCGCGGTCGCGTCCTTGAGGGATGCCACCGGCGCCACCTCCTCGTTTCCCGAGCCCGCTGGCCCTGGGCTGGCAGGGCATCAGAGTACCCACTAATCTGACGGATAGTCAGCTAGCTGGAACCGCACTGCGGTGGGAGGTAGCGGTTATGCGCGGTGACCTGGAGTTCGGCAGCGTGCCCAAGCTGGTGGCCGAGGCCGTGCGGCGGTACGGGAACCGGGAGGCCGTGGTCGACGGGCGGACCCGGATCTCCTATGCGGAGCTGGCCGAACGAGTCGAGCGGGCGGCGGCCGCATGCGTCGCGGCGCGTGTCGAGATGGGCGACCGGGTCGCCATCTGGGCTCCGAACACGGTGGATTGGATCGTCGCGGCACTCGGGGCGGTGAGCGCAGGCGGCGTCCTGGTCCCGTTGAACACCCGCTTCAAGGGCGCCGAAGCCGCCTATGTGCTGGGCCGCACGCGCGCCCGGCTGCTCTTCGTCACCGGTACGTTCCTCGGCACGTCGTATGTGGCATCGCTGCGGCGCGCGGCGAGCGGCGGTCCGTCGGACGCCGTGGACGGACCGCTGCCCGGGCTGCCCCACCTGCGCGATGTGGTGGTGCTGGCGGAGGACGCGCCGCCCGAATTCCGTACCTGGAAGGAGTTCCTGGCGGGCGGCGACACCGCACCGCCCGGGCGAGTACGGGCCAGAGCCGCGGCCGTACGCCCCGATGCCCCCTCCGACATCATGTTCACCTCAGGCACCACCGGCCATCCCAAGGGCGCCGTCATCACGCATGCGCAGACTCTGCGCGTCTACGGAGTGTGGAGCGAACTCGCGGGCCTGACAGCGGACGACCGCTATCTGATCGTCAACCCCTTCTTCCACACCTTCGGTTACAAGGCGGGCATCATCGCCTGTCTGCTGCGCGGCGCGACCATGGTTCCGCAGCCCGTCTTCAATGTGGACACCGCACTCGCCAATATCGCCGCCGAACGCATCAGTGTCCTACCCGGCCCGCCCACCTTGCACCAAGCGATCCTCGACCACCCGGCCCGCGCCCAACACGATCTGTCCGCGCTGCGGTTGGTGGTGACCGGAGCAGCCGTGGTCCCGCTGGAACTCGTCGAGCGGCTGCGCGCCGAGCTGGGGATCGCCACCGTGCTGACCGCTTACGGCCTGACAGAGGCCTCGGGCACGGTCACCATGTGCCGCCCTGGCGACCCACCGGGTGTCATCGCGTCGACGAGTGGCCGTGCCATCCCCGACACCGAGGTCAGACTCGCCGACAACGGCGAAGTCCTGGTACGTGGCTACAACGTCATGTCCGGCTACTTCGAGGACCCGGAGGAGACGGCGAAGGCGATCGGCGGCGAGGGCTGGCTGCACACGGGCGACATCGGCGTGCTCGACGCCGACGGCAACATCCGGATCACCGACCGCATCAAGGACATGTTCATCGTGGGAGGTTTCAACGCCTACCCGGCAGAGATAGAGCGCATTGTCTCCCGCCACCCCGATGTGCTCGACGTGGCCGTGGTCGGCATCCCTGATGCCCGGCTGGGCGAGGTCGGCAAGGCGTATGTGGTGCGGCGCCCGGACTCGACGGTCACCGGTGATGATGTGATCGCGTGGGCGCGACGGGAGATGGCGAACTACAAGGTGCCGCGCGAGGTCGAGTTCCTGGCGGAACTCCCGCGCAGCGCCAGCGGCAAGATACTGAAGGGCGCACTACGCGCCCGCCCCACAACATGACGGGGTGGCGGCGGACCCCCCGGTGCCGCCGCCACCCCTGCTTGGTGGTGAGGGGGGTTAGACGTTGCTCCAGTTGTCCGGCTGGACGACGCTTGAACCCCAGTTACCAGCGGCGTTCTCGCTCGTCGCGGCGGTCGCGGGGACCACTACGGCCGCCAACACGGCTGCGACGCCCGCTGCCACGATGGCAGCCTTCCGTATCAGACTCATGTCTGCTCCAGTCTCGGAGTGATGGATGGAATGGGAGTCGCGTACAACAAGGTTGGCCGCGACGCCCCCTCCACGCCGCGGCCGCCTTGCGCGCTGTTGAGCGCTCCCCGTTGTCCCCCGTGGCCCCCCGGTTGTCCCCCGTGGCCCCCCGGCCCGGTTTCCCTAACGCAGGGTGTTGCTCCAGTTGTCAGGGTTGTTGATGATCGGCCTGTCGTCCTGGGCCTTTTCCTCAACGCCCTCGCTGAGCGGCTGCGGCTCGATGCCGTTCGACGACTCCGGGAACTCCCCCGTGACAGCCCCGGTGTCGATGCCCACTCCGGGCCTCTTGCCCTTGCCGGAGCTCGGAACGTTGGTAGTCATACTGTTTCTCCCCGTTAGGTGTCTTTCGTTGAGATTCTCGATACTCGCCTGGTGACGACCCCCGTGCGCCACCAAGCGAGCATCTCCCGACGCGATGAAATCCTGGCAGCGTCCGATAAGCAACCGATAAACGACCCCCGCTAGCGCTTCTGACCTGCGGTTATACGGCCACGCTTGGAGAAGAGTGTGCGTCGAGGAGGCGGAGGATCTCATCGGTGCCCTCGGTACCGAGGGTCTTGTGGATATTCAGCGCATCGTGCCAGCAGGCCCGAGCGCGATCGACCTGACCGATCCCGTACAGCGAGCGCCCTAGAACCGTCAGTACATCGGCCGTTCGCCAGTGCCCGGTGGCCTTGCTCACCAGGCCGAGAGCCTGCTCGGCGTGTGAGGCGGCCTGGCGGTGATGGCCCGCCGCGAGGTGGACCTCGGCCATGCGGTGAAGCGTCACGCCTTCCCAGAGTTGCTGGCGGGCCTCACGGAACATCGGCAGTGCCGTGTTGAGGCTTGCCAATGCCAGGTCAAGCTGTCCGCTCGCGGTCTGAGCGATCCCCAACGTGTACAGCCCTACACCGTGGCGATAGCCCTTGTGCAGGTCTCGGTAGATCGCCACTGCCTCCTCCGCCGCGGCGACTGCCGAGTCACTGTCGCCGAGTTCGACATGTGCGCGAGAGAGGTTTGCCAAGGTGGCAGCGGTCGCGTGCGGATTGTTGTCCTCGCGGAAGGAGGCCAGCGCCTGCTGGTAGTACTCCTTGGCATCCTCGTAGCGCTTGCGATCCTTCGCGATCAGTCCTCGCAGGTTCGGCGCATAGCTGCAGGCCAGAGGATCCTCTGCGGCCAGCCCCAACAGCAACGCGCGCTGAGCCTCAAGGTCCGCTTCCTCGAAGTGGCTGCTCGACCAGGAGCGGATCCGCCCCAGTAGCAGATGGGCCCGGCCCGCTACCAGGGTCTCGCCGCAGTCGTCCGCAGTCTCGACCATGGCGCGGACCGCCTGCTCGTACTGGCGTAGATGGACACCGGACTCCATCAGGTCCTGGGCCGCGAACAGCAGATCAATCGCTCGGCGCAGCGGGCCCGCGCACCCGGCCTCGGCGGCCTGTTGAACGGCGGCGAGTACGCAGGCCGCCTCTGCGAAAAGCCAGTCCAGAGCCTCGGACCGCTCCGTGAAGTCCAGTCCGTCCCGCTCGGTCGACGCCAGGTGGTCCAGCACCCGGTCACCCGGGTTCTCCAACGCGTACACGCACTCCGTCGACGCCAGGTAGAAATCGAGCACGCGCGAGAGCGCGGCCTCGTGGGCCTCGGGGGTTTCGTCGCGTTCGGCGCAGTCGCGCGCGTAGAGGCGCAGTAGGTCGTGGTACCGGTAGCGAGCCGGGGCCGCCGATTCCAGGAGGCTTATGTCGACCAGCGTCTCCAGCAGGGACTCGGCTTCGTACGGGTCCATGTCGAGCACGGCGGCGGCCGCGTTCAGTGAGAGGTCGGGGCCGTCCGGCAGGGCCAGCAGGCGGAAGGCACGGGCCTGCTCGGGCGCCAACTGGCCGTAGCCCAGTTCGAAGGTGGCCTTGACCGCCAGGTCCCCCGCCTTCAGTTCGTCCAGCCGGCGCCGCTCGTCGCTGAGCTTCCGGGCCAGTACGGAAACCGTCCAGGTCCGCCGGGTGGCCAGCCGGGAGGCGGCGATACGGATCGCGAGCGGCAGGAAGCCGCAGGCGGCGACGACGTCGAGGGCGGCCTGGCGTTCGGCCATGACACGCTCGGTTCCGACGATCTTGGTGAAGAGCTGGAGGGCCTCCTCCGGGCTCATGACGTCGAGGTCCACCAGGTGGGCGCCTTCCAGATCCACCATGCGGACCCGGCTGGTGATCAGCGCGGCACTGCCCGGGGTGCCTGGCAGCAACGGCCGTACCTGCGCCGCGTCGTGGGCGTTGTCGAGAAGGGCGAGGACGCGGCGGCCGTCGAGGATTGAGCGGTAGAGCGCCGCACGGTCCTCAAGACCGTCCGGAATGGCTGAATCCGGTGTGCCCAGCGCCCGTAGGAAGGAAGCGAGTACCGTCTCCGGCTCGGTCGGCCGGGCCCCCTGCCCCTGCAGGTCGACGTACAACTGGCCGTCAGGGAAGGCGGTCCGGGCCGCATGGGCCACATGGACCGCCAGCGTGGTCTTGCCGACGCCGCCGATGCCCGCCACCGCCGACAGGGCCATGACACCGCTGTCGGCGGTCGCCAACTCCTCGACCAGCTCGGAGACGAAGGCGGTCCGGCCGGTGAAGTCCGCCACGGCAGCAGGAAGTTGCGCGGGCCGGATCGGCGCGATCGCGGCCGTCGCGTCCCCGGGCGAGGGCGGGGCGGCGAGTTCGGGGTCGGCTTCCAGAATGCGCTGGTGGAGTTCGGTGAGTTCGGCGCAGGGATCGACGCCGAGTTCCTCGGCGAGCAGCCGCCGGGTGTCGGCGAAGACACCGAGCGCCTCGGCCTGTCGACCGCTGCGGTACAGGGCGAGCATCAGCAGTGCCCGCAGCCGCTCACGCAACAGGTGTTCGGCTGACAGCGCGGTCAACTCGGAGACCGCCTCGCCGTGGCCACCGAGTTCGAGGTCGAGTTCGAGCCGGGTCTCCAGCAGGGTCAGCCGCCACTCGGTAAGACGGGTGCGCTGCATCTCCGCGTACGGACCCGGAATCCCCGCGAGCGGCTCGCCGTCCCACAGATCGAGCGCGGCGCACAGGAGTTCCCGGGCACGCGCGGGATCGCCCGAGGCCCGGGCCTTCTCCGCCTCGACGGCCTGCTGCTCGGCTACCGCGGTGTCCAGACTGCCGGGTGCGGTACGCAGCGCGTAGCCGCCCGACACCGAGGCCAGGGCCCCGGCGCCGAGGGTCTTGCGGAGCCGGAACGCGTAGGTGCGCAGAGCCGCGAGCGCGCTCTCCGGAGGTTCGTGGCCCCATAGCGCGTAGATCAACTCGTCGGCCGTAGCGGTCCGGCCGCCGCGCAGCAGGAGTGCGGCGAGCAGGGCACGCTGCTGAGGCGAGCCCGCCGATAGCAGGTTCTCGCCTTGCCAGGCCCGCACCGGGCCGAGGAGCGCGAAGCGCAGTCCCGGCTCCGTTCCGCCATCCATCACAGACTCCCATTCCGCGCCGGCGACGAGAACGCGTCGAGCACGTACCGAGCGGACGTATATCGATCGTTCATCGTGAGCCGGGACCATCTTCGCGTGTGATGAGTACAGCCGCGTGACGGCCAGTTTGCCCTGTCCTACCGGGCGCGGTCACGCCCTCACGGGCGGTTGTACGCCAATCAGTGTGAATTGATCGGAATTTGAGATTCCGTGTGTGAGGTCTGTGGGGGAGAGGAGTGACGGAGCTGTCATGTGCTCATGGTGTACGCCACCGAAGCCGTCCGCGTCGGTCTTTGGGGGCGGTGTCGGTGGACCCACCACGGAGCGGACGCGCGCGCGGATGAGTGCGGTGGTGACACCGGGCCGGATGCTGCGCAAGAGGGCCGCGGAACTGCCCTGTGCGGTGCCGTACGGCGCGCTGCCGGGTGCGCCCTTCGCCGCGACGGCCGCGTGCAGCTACGCCGAACTCGACCGCCGGGCGCGTGCGGTGGCCGCCCGGCTCGGTGGCGCGCTCCCGCCGGGCAGTCGAGTGCTCCTCGCCTACCGCCAGGGACCGGATTTCGCCGGTGCCTTCTACGGGTGCCTGTACGCGGGCATGGTGGCCGTGCCGTATCTCCTGCCCGAGCGCGGGCTGGACGACGGCAGCCCCGACGGGCTGGACGACGGCATCGACGAAGGGGTGGCGGAGGCCGTCGACCGGGTCGGTCCCGCCGCCGTGCTGACCGCGGCCGACGGCTGGTCGGCGCTACCGGTGAACCGCGACCGCGTCCCGGTCCTGGAGGCCGACGGGCAGATGGTCGGCGGCTGCCCCGTCGGCGAACTCGCCGGACGTTGGCGCCCGGTGGGTGTTCTGCGCGGGGCGGACGCCTACCGGCGCTATGTGCCCGGGCCGCTGGGCGACCCGTTGGGCGGCCGAATGGAGCCGCCGTTCAGCCACGGCGATCTGCTCAACGTCCTCCAGGAACTGCAGGACGCCTGCCGGCTCGGCGTCAAGGACGAGGAGCTGGGCTGGATCGCGTCGGTGCACGGTATGGATGACGCGGTGTGGCGGCTGCTGCTCCCTGTGCACGAGGGGCGCGCGGTCTGGGAGACGGGATGGCCGTGCGGACCGGAAGACAGGGGGTAGCGCCGGGCGTCCAAGCCCTTCGACGGGATCGTCGCGGCTCATCGGGAGACCGGGGCCGATGACGTCCATGTAGCTGACGGTACGTCAGATTGGCGCTACCGTGAATCCATGGAGAGCTTCCCGGAGATCATCTCGGTGGACGACCACACGGTCGAGCCCGCAGGCGTCTGGCGGGACCGGCTCCCGTCCCGGTACCACGACATCGGTCCGCGCATCGTCCGGGCGCCGCTGGAGGAAATGACCTTCGTCGGCGGTAAGTTCGCGCCGAAAATGGGCGCGCCCGGCGATGACGGGCCGATCGCCGACTGGTGGGTCTACGAGGACCTGCACCGCCCGCTGACCCGGCTGGACACCGCTGTCGGCTTCAGCCGCGACGACATCAGGCTTGAGGGCATCACCTACGAGCAGATGCGTCCGGGGTCCTACAGCGTGCCGGAGCGGTTGGCGGACATGGACGTCAACCATGTGCGGTCCGCGCTCTGCTTCCCGACCTTCCCGCGCTTTTGCGGGCAGACGTTCACCGAGGCCAAGGATCACGATCTCGGTCTGCTGTGTCTGCGGGCGTACAACGACTGGATGGTCGAGGAGTGGTGCGGGCCGCAGGCGCACGGCCGTCTCATCCCCCTCACCCTCATCCCGCTGTGGGACGCGGAACTCGCCGCCCGCGAGGTGCGGCGCAACGCCGAGCGCGGTGTGCGGGCGGTCTGCTTCAGCGAGATACCGCCGCACCTCGGGCTGCCGTCGATCCACACCGATGCCTGGGACCCGTTCCTGAGGGCCTGCGATGAGACCGGCACCGTTATCGCCATGCACATCGGCTCCTCCTCGAAGATGCCCTCCACTTCCGCGGACGCGCCGCCCGCTGTCGGGTCCACCATCACCTTCGCCAACTGCTGCTACTCGATGGTGGATTGGCTGATGTCGGGTAAGTTCGAACGCTTCCCCCACCTCAAGATCATGTACGCGGAGGGTCAGATCGGCTGGATGCCGTACGTCCTGGGGCGGGCCGACGTCGTCTGGGAGGAGAACCGGGGCTGGGGCGGTGTCGCCGACAAGGTGCTGCGGCCGCCGTCCGAACTGTTCGCCGAACATGTCTACGGCTGCTTCTTCGACGACGCGTTCGGTCTGCGCAGCCTCGACGCGATCGGTGTCGGCAACGTCCTGTACGAGACGGACTACCCGCACTCGGACTCGACTTGGCCGAAGTCCAAGGAAGTCGGCGAGGCGCAGATGGGCCATCTTCCGCAGGACGCGGTCGAGCAGATCGTGTGCGGCAACGCGATCGACTTGCTCGGCCTGACCCAGGACGGCCTCTGGGCAGCCGCGACCTCGTAACGCGGGTACCGGGCCATGGGTGGACGGTCCCCCGCACCGCCCACCCGCGACCCTCCCCCCCCCAGCGGACGACGCCGCGCTCTCGCGCTGACCCGCCCGCGCTCATACGCCCGGCGCGGACGCTATGCGCACCCCCAACCGGTCCACGGGCAGGGCCGCGGCCAGCGCGCCGAGCGCGCAGCCGGTGAGCAGGCCCACTCCGTGGTTGTTGGAGACCGCGCACAGCACCACCCCGGCGAGCGGTATCAGCAGCGCGAAGCCGCGCCGGGCGAACCCTTGATCACCGCGCAGCAGATACAGCGCCGCCAGCGCGCCGACCAGACCGCAGATGGCGACGGAACTCCCCGCTCCGTGCGGACTCCAGCCCGCCGCGCTCACGCCGTTCGCCGCGAGACCGCTCAGCACGTAGACGGCCAGCCAGCGGCCAGGGCCCAGCACCCGCTCGGCTATCGGGCCGACCACCGTCAACGCGGCGAAGTTGAACGCCGCCTGTATCCAGCCGGACGACTGCACCAGTAGAGCGGTCAGGAGCCGCCACCACTGGCCGTGGTCGAAGGCCGCCCCATCGCGCTCCAAGTGATCGAGAACCGCGGGAAAGGCGAACTGCGCGGCGGTCGTCAGGGCCGTCAGGACCAGGACCACGGCCGAGGCCATCGGAATCGGGCGGCGCCACGCGGCCCGCAGGATGTCCAGCGGGCTGTCTCCCTTCCGGTCGGGAAGCAGCGCTGTCAGCGTTTCCCTGCCGGGGGCCACCACGGCCGCCGCGCAGCCGTACAGCACCGCCGTATGCGTCTGCATCCCGAACTCCCCCTTCACAACCCAACTGGCCACCGGAGCACCCGCCGGACCGGCTACCGGACCAGGCGACGGCCGAGTGGGCCCTCGAAGGGGCCGCTGGCCGGTTCGCCGCGGGGCTTCGTTCTCCGTACCCAAAGCCTGCCGCCTGGCGGGGTCCCCGGGGCAGTGCCTTCTGTCGTGACTGCGCTATGACATCCGTCATGGTCCGCACCATGCATGGAACGCGGGGTTGTCTGACGCTGCGTCAGATACGACGATGAGGGCACTCGCGACGAGGGAGGCCCCACATGGTGCGGATCCTGCCGGATGGCCGTCTGGTCTACGGGATGCAGTTGCCGGTTCAGGCGCTGAGCACCGTCTTCGCGGAGGGGTGGGAGACCGAAGCCGGGCCGGCCGACCTGCTCAGGATCGCTCGCGCGGCGGACCGGCTCGGCTTCTTCTACGTTGCCTGCTGTGACCACGTGGTGATTCCGGCCCGGCTCGCGGACGCGATGAGCACCACGTGGTACGACCCGGTGGCCACGCTGTCCTATGTAGCCGCCGCGACCACCCGCGTACGGCTGCTCAGTCATGTCGCCGTGGCCGGGCTGCGGCATCCGTTGGCCATCGCCAAGCAGTACGCCACCCTCGACCACCTCTCCGGCGGGCGGCTGATCCTCGGTGTCGGCGCCGGACACGTGCGGGAGGAGTTCGACGCGTTGGGGGTGGACTTCGACCGCCGCGGACCCGTGCTCGACGAGACCATCGACGCGCTGAAGGCCGCGCTTGGGCCCGAGGAGTTCCCCGAGCACAACGGCCGGCACTTCGCCTTCCGGGAATTGGGCCAGCGGCCCAGACCCGCCCAGACCCCCCGGCCGCCGATCTGGGTCGGCGGATCGTCCCCCGCGGCGATACGGCGGTCGGCCCTGCGCGGCGACGGCTGGCTACCGCAGGGCGATCCACGGGACCAGCTGCCCTTGCGGATAGCGGAACTGGAGCGATTGCGCGGCGGCGAACCGCTCGACATCGGGGCGATCACCGAGCCGCTCTACATAGGGGAGCCGTCCTGGCGGGTAGGCCGCCGCACACTGTGCGGCAAGGCCGAGGCGATCGCGGAATCGCTGCGCGAGTACGCGGCGATGGGGGTCGGTCAGATGCAGGTCCGCTTCCGCAGCCGCAGTGTGGCCGAACTCCTCGACCAGATGGAGGCGTTCGCCTCCGGTGTCGCTCCGCACCTCAACTGACATCGAACCGAACCCTGGGAGCGACATGGGCGCATTGGACGGACGCGTCATCCTCATCACCGGTGCGGCACGAGGCCAGGGTGAACAGGAGGCCCGGCTCTTCGCCGCCGAGGGCGGCAGGGTCGTCCTCGGCGATGTGCTGGACGCGCGGGGCGAGGCGCTGGCCGGGGAATTGGGGGAGGACCGCGCCGCGTATATCCATCTGGATGTGAGCCAGGAGGAGCAGTGGCTGTCGGCCGTCGATACGGCGACCAGTGTCTTCGGCAAGCTGGATGGCCTGGTGAACAACGCGGGCATCCTGCGCTTCAACGAACTGGTCAGCACACCGCTGGCGGAATTCCAGCAGGTCGTCCAGGTCAACCAGGTGGGCGTCTTCCTCGGTATGCGCACGGTCGTGCCCGCCTGGAGGCGGCGGGCGGTGGCACGATCGTCAACACGGCCTCGGCCGCGGCGCTTACCGGAATGGCACTGCTGACCTCGTATGCGGCGACCAAGGCCGCGATCGTCGGGATGACGCGGGTGGCGGCGTGGGAACTGGCGGCGAAGCGGATTCGGGTCAACGCGATGTGCCCGGGCGCGATCGACACCCCGATGACCAACCCCGCGCAGCTGGATCCGAGTGCCCACGCTTCGTCGGCGGGCCAGGGGTCCGCCGGGGAAACGGCGGCGCTGGGTGAGATGTACCGGCGGTTGGTGCCGCTCGGTCGGATCGGCCGTGCACAGGAGGTGGCGAAACTCGCGCTGTTTCTTACGTCAGAGGACTCCTCGTATATCACCGGCCAGCCGTTCGTCATCGATGGCGGTTGGCTGGCCGGGGTGTCCGTCTTCTAGCGGCGCCTGCCGCGTACCAGGTATTGACGGCGTAGGCGGGCGCTGCGAGAGTCGAGGCAATCTGACGATCCGTCAGAAAGTGGAGTGCGGCCCGAGGAGCGATCTTGGAATTCGGGATCTTCGTACAGGGATATGTGCCCGCGAGCCGGGCGGAGGCCGACCCCGAGGCCGAGCACCATGCGCTGCTGGAGGAGACCGAGTACGTCATCCAGGCCGACAAGTCGGGTTTCAAGTACGCCTGGGCAAGTGAGCACCATTTCCTGGAGGAGTACTCCCACCTTTCGGCCAACGATGTCTTCCTCGGCTATCTGGCCCATGCCACGGAACGCATCCACCTCGGCTCCGGCATCTTCAATCCGCTGCCGCAGGTCAACCATCCCGCGAAGGTCGCCGAGCGGGTCGCCATGCTCGACCATCTGTCCGGCGGCCGCTTTGAGTTCGGTACCGGGCGCGGCGCGGGCAGCCACGAAATCCTCGGCTTCCTCCCCGGGATCACCGATATGAACCACACCAAGGAGATCTGGGAGGAGACCATCGCCGAGTTCCCCAAGATGTGGCTCCAGGACACATACGAGGGGTTCGAGGGCAAGCACTGGTCACTGCCCGCGCGCAAGATCCTGCCCAAGCCGTACGGAGCCTCGCACCCCGCGATGTGGTACGCGGCAGGCTCGCCTTCCTCCTATGCCATGGCCGCCAAAAAGGGGCTCGGCGTACTGGGGTTCAGCGTGCAGAAGGTCTCCGACATGGAGTGGGTGGTCGACTCGTACAAGACCGCCGTCCGTGATGCCGAGCCGATCGCCGACTTCGTCAACGACAACGTGATGGTGACGTCGACCGCGATATGCGCCGAAACCTCGAAGAAGGCCCGGGAGATCGCGGTCAGCAGCAATCTCAACTATTTGCAGTCGCTGCTGTTCCGTTACCACGACACCTTCCCCAGGCCTGAGGGCATTCCGCAGTGGCCGGAACTCCTGCCGGACTACACCCCGGAGATCATCGATCTGCTGATCGCCGAGGAGTTGATGATCTGCGGTGACCCGGACGAGGTGCTGGCGCAGTGCAGACGGTGGGAGGCGGCGGGCGCCGACCAGTTGTCGTTCGGGCTGCCGGTGGGCGTGCCGTACGAGGACACGCTGACGACGATCAAGCTGATCGGAGAGCACGTCATCCCGGAGATCGACACGGATCCGGTACACCGGACCAGCCGCTTCCGGGAAGCGGCGCGCGGATAGCCGGGCTTATGGCGGGCAGCGGCCCCGCACCCGCCGCCCCCGCGGGCGACCGCATGGTCGCCTCCTGTGCGGCGACGGCTTCCCGGGCCGTCGCTTCCCGACCCGGTCCGGAGCCGTGCGGCGGCGGCCCGCCGCAGGGCTCCGGCCGGGCCGACCCCCGGGCCGCACAACCCGGACACCGCCCTCGTCACCACCTTCCGGAGAGGGGATTCGACCATGCTTGACCACCTGATCGAGGGCGCCACCGTGGTGGACGGCACGGGCGCGCCCTCGTACATCGCCGATGTCGGCATACGGGACGGAAGAATCGCCTCGATAGCCGAGCCGGGTGGTACCACCGAGACCACCCGGAGCAGGCAGAACGCGGACGGGCTGGTTCTCGCGCCCGGATTCGTGGATCCGCACACGCACTATGACGCCCAGTTGTTCTGGGATCCCTTCGCGACCCCTTCCATGAACCACGGAGTGACGACCGTCGCGGGTGGCAACTGCGGATTCACCCTGGCACCGCTCAGGCCGCGGGACGCCGACTACACACGGCGCATGATGAGCAAGGTCGAGGGCATGTCACTCAAGGCCCTTGAGGACGGAGTGGACTGGCGTTGGGCTTCTTTCGCCGAATACCTCGGCGCGCTCGACGGCCGGATCGCCGTCAACGCCGGTTTCATGGTGGGGCACTGTGCGCTAAGGCGGCATGTCATGGGCGCCGACGCCATTGGCGGCCAGCCCACCGCGCGCCAAATGGAGGAGATGCTCTGGCTCTTCCACGAGTCCATGGACGCGGGTGCGTGGGGGCTGTCGACAACGCAGTCGTCCACACACACCGACGGGGACGGCAAACCGGTGGCCTCCCGGCACGCCCGCCCTGAGGAACTGCTGGCGTTGTCGCGCGCGGTCGGGGAGCACGAGGGCACGCAGATCGAGGCGATCGTCGCCGGGTGCCTGGATCAATTCGCGGACGAGGAAATCGAGTTGCTGGCCGCTATGAGCGCCGCTGCCGGTCGCCCGCTGAACTGGAACGTGCTGACCATCGACGCGGCCGTTCCTGAACGCGTTCCGCGGCAACTGCTCGCCTCGGCCATGGCCCGTCAAGCGGGTGGCCGCGTCGTCGCACTGACCATGCCGATCCTCACCCCCATGAACATGTCGCTGGGCACGTTCTGCGCACTGAATCTGATTCCGGGCTGGGGAGAGATCCTCGCCCTTCCGGTGGACGCCCGGATCGCCAGGCTGAAGGACCCCGCCGTGCGGGCGGAGATGCTGCGCCGCGCGCACAGCCCGGAAGCGGGCGTCTTCCGGCGACTGGCGGACTTCGGGCGCTACGTCATCGGCGATACGTACTCCGAGGAGAACGCCGGACTGATCGGACGGCGGGTTTCCGATATCGCCGCCGACCGCGGACAGGAACCCTTCGAGGCGCTGGTCGACATCTGCGCCAACGACCGGCTGCGCACCGTGCTGTGGCCCATGCCCAGGGACAACGATCCGGCGAGCTGGGAACTGCGGCGGCAGACCTGGGAGCACGAGGACGTCATGCTGGGCGGCTCGGACGCGGGCGCGCATCTGGACCGGATGTGCGGTGCGCCCTATACGACGCGATTCCTGGGCGATTGCCTGCGCGGGCGCAAGCTGGTCGGGCTGGAGCGGGCGGTACGTATGCTCACCGGCGATCCCGCCAGGCTGTACGGGCTGCGCCTGCGCGGCAGGATCGCCGAGGGGTACTTCGCCGACCTGGTGCTCTTCGATCCGGAACGCATCGAGGCGGGGCCCGCGACACTGGTCCACGATCTGCCGGGCGACAGCCCGCGGTTGGACTCCAAGGCGCTGGGCGTGGTGAGCGTGCGGGTGAACGGCGTAGAAACCATCCGCGATGACGTTGTGACGGGCGCGGTCCCGGGAACGGTGCTGCGCTCGGGGCGCGATACGGAGACGGTTTCCACGCGGTATTAACCGTCCGGCGGGGTCATTGTCGGTTGCGGCCGGTTCGGTACCGCCGATGCCGAACCGACCGCAAGCCCTGGTGCCGAACGTCCGCCGGGCAGGCGCTCAGCTGCCGTGCCGTTCCTTCAGCTGCTCCTGGTAGAGGCTGTCCGGTAGTACATGCGCGCCGGAGGACTGGAACTCGCCGGGGCGGTGGCCGCCGGCGGGCGGCGCCTGGGCGCCGGTGCAGCCGATGGCCCAGTTGTGGGCGGTCGGCGGGTCCTCCACCTGGTACTTGCCCACCGAGCAGTTCCACGCCACGTCGTTGGCGCCCGCCCAGCCCTGGCCGCTGCCCATCCACTGCCGGTCGTGCAGCGCGAGCGTGCCGGTGGAGTCCATCGTGATCCGGTCGTAGAGCGTCCCGGTCGCCCACCGCTGGTGCGGGCCCGCGTCCAGCAGCCGCGAACCCGTGTTGGTGGCCGTGCAGTTGGTGATCACGTTGGGTCCCGGGATACGGGCCTGCGTCGCCCAGGCGTGCAGATTGCTACCGGTCACCGCGCAGTTCTCGATCAGCGTCTGCTGCCCGCTCACCGTGTACGCGACCGGCTGGGCGTGGATGTCCTGGGGGACCGATGCGTCCAGCGAGCGGGTGTCCAGCATGCTGTCGTGCAGCGCGCCGGTGCCGAAGGAGAAGGCCGAGCCGAAACGGTTCGCGGTCACCGCGCGCACCCAGGAGTTCTCGGCGGCGTCCACGCTCACCAGCGCCGAGTTGAAGTACCCGCCGCCGTGCCAGGACGGGTCCGACTCGAAGGTCTTGCCGTCGCCGGAGAGGTTCTCGACGCCCGCCTCACTGATCCGTCCGTCGAAGGTGTACTTCCATACGGCCGCGTGTGTGTACTGCTTCTCCAGTGCCTGCGGGAGCGGCACATCGAGGGTGATGGTGTCACCGCTCACGCCCGCGACGGTGCGTTCGAACTCATGGCCGCTGCTGGGCTTCCACTGGGTGCTGGGCTGTCCGCCGGGGCGCGGCGGGATGTGGTCCATCCCGATGGCATGGATCCAGTTCTGCTCGATGGGGCGTTGGACGACGATCCGGTCACCGGCGCTGAAGTGCGTGGCGGCGCCGGAGACATGGACGGTGCGGGCGCCCACGGGCACATAGCCGTCGGTCACCGGGTAGGCGCTGCCGTTCTGGGTGATCTGCCCGGAGCCGCCGACCGTGACCAGCGTGTGCGGCTTGCCGGTGCCGGTGAGCACCGTGCCCTGGGCGCCCGCCCCGGAGCCGCGCAGTACGACACCGGACCGGTCGACCCTGACGGTCCCGCCGATCCGGTACGTGCCCGGCTTGAGCAGGACCGCGCCGCCTCCTGATGTGCCGCCCGCCCGCTCGATCGCGGCCTGGATGCGCGCGGTGTCGTCTCCGGAGGCGGCGGGGGAGAGCGTGACGGCGACCGGGCGGTCGGGGATCGCCCGGTCGCCGCCGTGGTAGCCGACGGAGGAGAAGTCGGGGACGCGGTTGCCCTGTGCGTCGGTGCGGTATGAGAGCTTGCCGCCGCTGAAGGCGACCCAGTCGGCGGTCGCCTTGGTTGTGGCGGCGGCGCTGGTGTGGGGGGACGCGTCGGCCTGCCAGTACGTGGTGGTGAGCCCGCCCGCCACCGCGAGTGCGGCGGCGGCGCCGAGCACGGCGTACCGCCTGCGGCGCGGGTCGCTCCTGTGGGGTTCCGTCATGGAGCGGGAGCTTGCCGGTCCCAGCCATGATAGTAAAGGTTCCTAACTGTTCTTTACGGAAGCTTCAACTCCCGTACCGCTGCCGAGGGTTGGGCATCGCCTCCACGGCACGAGGAAGGCGGCGGGTGACAGTCGCGATCCCGAGATTCGCCGCGATCGTGTACGGGAAGAGACAAGATCGGGCAAAAGTCGCCCCAATGCGGAGGTGCTGGCTTTGCGTATCTCGACCATGACCTTCCTGACCGACGAGACCATCGGCCCGATCCAACTCGCCCAGGAGCTTGAGCAGCGGCAGTTCTCCGGGCTCTATCTGCCCGAGCACACCCACATCCCGATCTCCCGCAAGAGCCCCTACTCGATGGGCGGACCGCTGCCGCGCGAGTACGGGCGCACCCTCGACCCCTTCACCGCCCTGGGCGCCGCCGCCGCGGTCACCGACCGCCTCACCCTCGGTACCGGGATCACCCTGGTTGCCCAGCACGACCCCATCGTGCTCGCCAAGCAGATCGCCACCCTCGACCACCTCTCCGGCGGCCGGTTCACCTTCGGTGTGGGGCTCGGCTGGAACGCCGAGGAGGCCGCCGCCCATGGCGTGGACTGGCCGCGCCGCCGAGACCTCGTTCGGGACCGGCTGGCGGCCATGCGCGCCCTGTGGGCGCCGGAACCCACCGCGTACGACGGCGAGTTCACGCATATCGCGGCAAGTGAGGCATATCCGAAGCCGCAGGCGCTGCGCATCCTCCTGGGCGGCGCGGCCGGGCCGAAGCTGTTCGCGGACATCGCCAGGTTCGCCGACGGCTGGCTGCCCGTGGGCGGTCGGGGAACGGCCGAGAACGTTCCGGCCTTGCGGGCGGCCTGGGCGGAGGCGGGCCGGGAAGGGAATCCGCAGGTCGTGCCGTACGGGATCCGGCCAAGCCCGGGCAAACTCGTGCACTTGCGCGACCAGGGCATCGAGGAGGTCGTCCTCACGCTGCCGTCCACGGGCGCCGACGAGGTGCTGCGCACCCTGGACGACTACGCGCAGTACCTGTAAAGCGCTGCCGCGCACCGGCGCCGAACCGGTTGGCCTGCTTCCCGGGGCCGGGGCGGCAGACATGCTGCCCCGGCCCGGAGCGATATCGCGAAGCGCATCCCGTATTCCTGCGCCCGCCTGTGACAAACCGCGCAGGCAGGCATCGCTGTCACTGTCGGCGCTCGCTCGTATGCTCGGTGAATGGACACCAGCCTGCCGTGCCCCGAGCAGCCGACACCGACGGTCAACGCCATGCGTCGTGCGCTGAGCCGCGCACGCGGCGGCGTCGCGTTGGACGTCACCGAGGCGGCCGTCCTGCTGCAAGCGCGCGGTGCGGACCTGGACGACCTCGCGGCGATCGCCGCCCGGGTGCGGGACGCGGGCCTGGAGGCCGCCGGACGGCCCGGCGTGATCACCTACGCGCGCAACGTCTTCATCCCGCTGACCCGGCTGTGCCGGGACAGGTGCCACTACTGCACCTTCGTCACCGTGCCCGGCAAACTGCGGCGCGAGGGCCAGGGGATGTTCCTGTCCCCGGACGAGGTGCTGGCCATCGCCCGGCAGGGTGCCCAACTCGGCTGCAAGGAAGCCCTGTTCACGCTGGGCGACCGCCCCGAGGACCGCTGGCCGGAGGCCCGTGAGTGGCTGGACGCCCACGGCTACGACGACACCGTGGCGTATGTCCGGGCGATGGCGATCCGGGTGCTGGAGGAGACCGGTCTGCTGCCGCATCTCAACCCGGGGGCGATGTCCTGGACGGATGTGCAGCGCCTCAAGCCGGTCGCGGCCTCGATGGGCATGATGCTGGAGACCACCGCGACCCGGCTGTGGTCCGAGCCGGGTGGCCCGCACTACGGCTCCCCGGACAAGGACCCGGCCGTTCGGCTGCGGGTCCTGCAGGACGTCGGCCGCTCCAACGTGCCGTTCACCACCGGCATTCTGCTCGGCATCGGTGAGACGTACAGCGAGCGCGCCGAGTCGCTGTTCGCGATTCGCACGGTGGCCCGGCAGTTCCACGGCATCCAGGAGGTCATCGTCCAGAACTTCCGCGCCAAGCCGGACACCCCGATGCGCGGGATGCCGGACGCGGAGTTGGACGACCTGGTCGCCACCATCGCCGTGGCCCGGCTGATCCTGGGCCCCGCCGCACGTATCCAGGCGCCGCCCAACCTGATCGCGGGTGAGTACACGCGCGTGATCGCCGCGGGCATCGACGACTGGGGCGGCGTCTCCCCGCTGACCCCCGATCACGTCAGCCCCGAACACCCCTGGCCGCACATCGACGAACTGCGCACCATCACCGCCGAGTCGGGCTTCACGATGCGTGAACGCCTCACCATCTACCCGGAGTTCGTCCAGCGCGGCGAACCCTGGCTGGACCCACGGGTGCTCCCGCACGTACGGGCCCTGGCCGATCCGGAGAGCGGTCTGGCGCTTGAGGAGCGCAAGCCGACGGGCCTGCCCTGGCAGGAACCGGAAGAGGTCTTCACCGCCACTGGCCGCACCGATCTGCACTCCACCATCGACACCGAGGGCCGCACCGGCGACCGCAGGAACGACTTCGACGAGGTGTACGGAGACTGGGAGTCCCTGCGCGAGCAGGCCGCGCCCGGCGCGATCCCGGACCGTATCGAGGCCGACGTACGGACCGCCCTGGCCACCGCCGCCGACGATCCGACCAAGCTCACCGACGCCGAGGCGCTCGCCCTGCTGCACGCCGACGGCCCGGCACTGGACGCGCTGTGCCGGATCGCGGACGACGTACGGCGCGACGCGGTCGGCGACGAGGTCACCTACATCGTCACCCGGAACATCAACTTCACCAACGTCTGCTACACCGGCTGCCGCTTCTGCGCCTTCGCCCAGCGACGCACCGACGCCGACGCGTACACCCTCTCGCTCGACCAGGTGGCCGACCGCGCCCAGCAGGCGTGGGAGGTGGGCGCGACCGAGGTCTGCATGCAGGGCGGAATCCATCCGGACCTGCCCGGCACCGCGTACTTCGACATCGCCCGGGCGGTCAAGGCGCGCGTACCGGGCATGCATGTCCATGCCTTCTCGCCGATGGAGGTCGTCAACGGTGCCACCCGCACCGGACTGTCCGTCCGCGACTGGCTCCAACAGGCCCAGGAATCCGGGCTCGACACCATCCCCGGCACGGCCGCCGAGATCCTCGACGACGAGGTGCGCTGGGTGCTCACCAAGGGCAAGCTGCCCACGGCCACCTGGATAGAGGTCATCAAGACCGCCCACCAGCTGGGTATCCGCTCCTCCTCGACCATGATGTACGGGCATGTGGACCAACCCCGGCACTGGTTGGGCCATCTGCGGCTGCTCGCCGAAATCCAGCAGGAAACCGGCGGATTCACGGAGTTCGTCACCCTTCCGTTCATTCACACCAACGCGCCGGTGTATCTGGCCGGGATCGCCCGTCCTGGACCGACCCGCCGTGACAACCGTGCGGTCATCGCCATGGCCCGTCTCCTCCTGCACCCGCATATCCGCAACATCCAGACGAGCTGGGTGAAGCTGGGTACCGAAGGGGCGGCGGAGATGCTCCGCTCGGGGGCCAATGACCTGGGCGGAACGCTGATGGAGGAGACCATCTCCCGGATGGCGGGCTCCAGCTACGGGTCGTACCGCTCCATCCGCGATCTGGTCGCCATCGCCGAAGCGGCGGGCCGACCGGCTCGGCAGCGGGACACCCTGTACGGCGCGGTGCCGGAAGAACGCCGGGCAGCCGGGCTGGCCTCCGACGGCCATCTGCCCGAGCTGCTGCCGGTCCTGGACAGCTGAGAAGAGTTGACGAAACTGACGCGGCCGATCGAAAGGGAGTAGAGGCGTGGCCGAAATATGGGGGCGGGTAGAGCAACAGGACTTCCGCAGCCGGGTAAGAGGCTGTCTGCTCGGCGGTGCGATCGGCGATGCGCTCGGCGCGGGTATCGAGTTCGACTCACTGGAGAAGATCCGCAGCCAACACGGCGAAGCGGGCGTCACCGACTACGTACCGGCCTTCGGACGGCGTGGTGCGATCACCGATGACACCCAGATGAGTCTGTTCACGGTGGAAGGGCTGATCCGCGCCCATGTCCGCCGCGACACCGGGACCTGGCATCCGCCCACGGACGTGCACCGCGCGTATCTGCGGTGGGCCGCCACCCAGGCCGACTGGGGTCCCGACGAGCGCGACACCGACGCGGGCTGGCTGGCCCGTGAGGAGTGGCTCTACTCGCGGCGCGCTCCCGGCCGCGCCTGTCTGACCGGACTCGGCGACGACCGGATGGGCACTCTCGCCGAGCCGAAGAACCCGGGATCGAAGGGCTGCGGCACGGTGATGCGCTCCGCACCGTTCGGCCTCCTGGTGGGGTGGGAGCCCGGCTTGGTCTTCCAGTTGGCGGTGGAGTGCGCTGCCCAGACGCACGGCCATCCGTCCGGGTACCTGGCGGCGGGGGCGTTCGCGGTCATCGTGCACGCCCTGGCGCACGGAAGCCCGTTGGACGACGCCGTCCAGCGGGCCCTGGCGCAACTGGCCGCCCATCCCGGCCACGAGGAGACCACGGAAGCGCTGCAGCGTGCGCTCGGCGCGGTCCGCCAGGGGTTGCCGACCGCTGAGCGGGTGGAATCGCTCGGCGAGGGCTGGACCGCGGAAGAGGCGCTGGCCATGGGCGTCTACTGCGCGCTGGTCGCGGAGGACGTACGGCACGGACTGCTGCTGGCCGTGAACCACTCGGGCGACAGTGACTCGACGGGTTCGATCTGCGGGAATCTGCTCGGGGTGCAGCATGGGGAGACGGCGCTGCCGCCCGCGTGGGTGGTGGAGTTGGAGGGGCGCGGGACGATCCTGCAGCTCGCGGACGATTTCGCCATGGAGATGACGCAGGGCGCGGCGCTTGCCGGCGGGAGCGCTTGGCTCAGCCGGTATCCCGTTTCGGGGTGATTTGGCCTGCCCACCCATCCGTTACCGGAACCGTATGCGTGCCGTTGCGCCAGGCACGTTGGCGGTCCGGTCCTCTCCGCGCCGCGGACGGCGGTAACGGGCGGGTGGGTGGCACCTACCCGGAATGAGCCGGAACTGGGGCACTCACCTCACCCGCCCCGTCCCCGTTAACCAGCTCAACCACCGCGTCGCGGGCTTCAGTCCGCTCCGGCCGCACAAACCCGATCACCACATACAGCACAAGTGACACCGCCACCGGTGTCGCGATCTGCACCTGCAACGACACTCCGCTCAGGCCGAAGTTCGTCAGCCAGAAGCCGAACAGGCCCAGCGCCCAGCTGACCAGCGCCGCCGTAGGGCCCGACCGGCGGCAGAACCGCAGCAGACCCATCAGCAGCGGTATGGAGATCGGCCCCACCAGACCCGCGACCCATTTACCGCCTCTTGGCCTTCTTTGGCATTGTTGTGACTCATCCCGCGAACACACCATGAGCGGGTGCTTCGCAGGCGCAGGGCTGCGGCCCCCCCCAAACAGCAGCGAGCCCCCTCGGCCAGGACGGCGACCAGTCGAGAGGACTCTAGGTTTACTGCCGCAACTGCGGTGACTGTCGTTATGCGGTGGTATCGCGCCTTCCCGGCTGGGTCTCAGCCGAGGTCGAACGCGCCGGTCTCCACGCCGGCGATGAAGGCGGCCCAGGACTCCGACGAGAAGGACAGCGAAGGGCCCTGAGGGTCCTTCGAGTCGCGAACCGCGATGGCGTGCACGCCGGGGGTGCGGACTTCCACGCACGCGCCGTGCGCGCCGGAGTACGACGACTTCTTCCACGCGGCGGTGATGTTCTGCTTGGGGGTGTGCTGGTTGTTCATGTCAGCTCCGGAATAAGCGAGTTGGATGAGGGATGTCGACGCTTTGGCGACGCGAACGACGCTACTCGGCAACATCACTTTCCGGAGCTGCGGTTCACTCGACCGGATGGCATCTACCATCCGCCTCTTCCGTTGTCGGTGGCAACGGTGTAGTCTCCGGCGCCGCATGCGACACCAGGCTGCTCAAGGGGTCTACGGGGCGTATTCCTGGGCGAGTTGGCTCATGAACTGCCGCGACTGATCCGGGTTCAGCGCCAGTGCCCGCAGATGCTCGTACATCATGCAGTAGTCCTGTACGTCGTTGGGCTTCTCCAGATACAGATCGCTGGTCATGCCCTCCAGATAGACCACCGAGGCGTCCGAGGCATCCTCGAACTCCAGGATCGCGAACTCGCCGTACATACCCGGGTGGGCGCCAACGCTGTACGGCAGGATCTGCAACGTGACATGTGGCATGGTGCTGCACTGCACCAGGTGCTCCAACTGCGCGCTCATAATGTGCTGGTCGCCGGTGGTCCGGCGCAGCGCCGCCTCGTCGAGCACCACCCAGAACCGCACCGGACTGATCGGGTCGGTGATCCGTTCCTGCCGCTTGAGTCGCACCTGGATGCGTTTCTCCACCTCCGAGACGGTGGCCTCCGGCCACATGCCCTCGATGACGGCCCGCGCGTACTCCGGGGTCTGCAACAGGCCCGGGACGATCAGCGAGTCATAGACGCGCAGCGAGATGGCGTCGGTCTCCAGGCCGATGTAGACGCTGTACGGGACATCGCCGAACGCGTGCCACCAGCCCTGCTGGCGGGACTCCTTGGCCATCTGCATCAGTGACTCGACGATGCGGAGGTCCTCGACGCCGTACACACCGCACAGATCGCGGACATCGCGCTGGCTGATGCTGCGGCGGCCGTTCTCCAGGCGGCTGATCTTCGACTGCGACACCAGGAGGCGGGCGGCGACCTCCTCGGCCGTCATGCCCTTCGTCTCACGGAGTTTGCGGAGCTCCGAACCCAGTCTGCGTCGCCTGACAGTGGGATTGACGTTGGACGCCACGGAACTGCACCTCCGACTGTGAACCGCTGCGGTACCGCTGCTCTTGTAGGGAGTCCAGGTACCTGTTCTTGTACGACCGGTGTACTGCCGGTCAGCAGCCTGCCACCAGAGGTCAACGCTGCGCAGAAGAACGGGGGCAATTAGCTGCGGGATGCCAGCGAAACGCGCGGGGTGGTGGACCGGTGCTCGACCGGTCCACCACCCCGCGCGCTTCAGCGGCTCCCGTACCGGGTCGTGGGGACGGGGGTGCGGGCCATCGGTGACCTGTGGGTGATCGCGTCCCACGGGTGTTTTGATCGGCTCGGCCGATCGGCGTCAGCGGGCTCCGGCCCTGGCCATGCCGCGACCAACGGCACGGGCCTGTTGCGCCTGAGCGGGTGCCCGTCGTGGCTGGACCGCCACGCCGTTCTGCACGTCCATCACGGCGTGCGCCACCAAGCCACCCATCGGGTCGTACCTGATGAGGTCCCGTAGGCGCGATCGCGAGGACCGGCCCTCGTTACCGGGGTAGAGATGCTTGCCGAGCCCCACCGCGTGGGCGAGCGAGGCCAGTGCCGCGGTCCGGGGGTCCGGCGGTACGCCGGTGCGGATCGCGTTGTCCAGCCGGGCCCTGATCTCCCGGCTGACCGTGCTGTCGGTCGCCTGGTAGCGAGTTGTCGGCAGTACCCCGCACATCTGGCCCGGCACGGCATGCACCATGTCGCAGCGTTCCAAGTGCGCGAGATACGTCTGGCGCAGCCCCAGCCGGGGCCCGCCGATCCAGTGGACGGCGCGCACCGGGCTGCCGCGCCTGCGCAGCAGTTCCAGTGCGGTGTCCAGGGTCGGATCACCTGTCGGCCGCGGGTGCACCACGGCGATACGATCCCCGTCTGGGGCTATCCGTCCCGCCAAGGCCAGCTCCACTAGCTGTGCCCCGGCCAGACCAAGGTCGAGCGACTGCGGCTGCGCCGTGGTCCCGGTGGTCGGGTCCAAGGCGAGCAGCAACAGCTCCTCCGGAATTGTTCTGCGGCTCCTGCCCATCCATGCCTCCCCGCGTGGATGAATGACAGGGTGACGCCTCTCACACCGATGTGTCGAGAGTGCCTTTGCCTTATCTGCGGGAACCGGTAGGTATGTCGTTCTCGTCTAGCGGGGTGGCGGTGGCGTCGTGTGGCGCGGACCGGCGGTTCTCGACTGGTTGCGACGGGATCGGCGGGTCTGGCGACGAGGGCGCGGGCACGCGCAGGACACTGGTTCGGGACACTGGATATCGGCAGCGGGGCGCCGTGTGAGGCGCCCCGCCTGATGTGTACGGGAGGCTTGGGTGGCGGGCGAATCCCCCGGCAGGGCGGAAAAGCGGGAGTCGTCGGGGGAGACGACCAGGCGTGCGGGGACAGATGGGGGCAAAGCGGACCCGAGGCTTGCGGTGCGGCGCGAGGAGTCAGCTGACGGCACGGCAAGCGACGGCGGCGCGCGCGACGGTGCGCCGGAGCCGACGATGACGATGCGGATCCGGGTGCCCGCGGGCGACGGCACGGCGCGCTCGGCGACCGCGGTCACGGAGCGCGCCCGGCGCGAACACCCAGCGGACGACCGGGTCGAATCTACGTCGGATGACGTAGCGGAATCTGACGCCAAGCAGCGTCCCGCTACGTCCAACGGCGGGCGCGTGCCGACTCCGGCTGCGCCGGATACGAAGGTGGATGCGAAGTCGGCATCTGCGACGGACGCTTCTGCGGAACGCCAAGAGGAACCGGAGGCGGAACCAGAAGCGGAACGTGAGGCGCGTTCGGGTGCCGCTGCCGCTGAGGCTTCGGCCGTACCGGCCGAGCCGGAGGCGGACGGTGCCGCCGAGGCCGCTGCCAAGTCCGGTACGCCGAAGGCCGACACTGCGGACGCGGCGGCTCCGGCTGTCGCTGCGAAGCCCGAGGCCTCGCCCGCGTCGGAGAAGGACCCGGCGAAGGCCGCGCAGGCCTCGTCCGCCGATGCTCCGGCGAAGCCTGCCGAGTCGACAGCGGCCAAGTCCGCGTCGGAAAAGCCCGCTCGGGCGGCCGCTACCGGAGCAGAAGCGGAATCTGACGAGGAGGCGAAGCGGCAGCCGTCGCAGTCCGCGCCGGGGAAGCCGGAGAAGGCCGAGCAGCCGAAGCCGGAGCAGCCGAAGCCGGATTCGGCCACCGCGGCCGCCAGCGCCCCCGGAAAGGCACCCGCGGGCGCGGAACCCAAGGCTGGGCAGCCGACGGCTGCCACGCCCCCGGCGAAGCCCTCGGCCGCGCAGCCCACCGCTTCGCCAGCCGCGCCCGCCAAGCCCGCGGACGCGAAGCCGATGCCCGCGCCAGCGAAGCCGACGCCCGCGTCCGCGCCCGCACCCGCGAAGCCGACGCCCGCGCCAGCGAAGCCCGAGGCTCAGCCCTTGCCCGCGGCTGCTCCGGCGAAGCCTGCCCAGCCGTCGGCGCCCAACTCCGCGTCGGCTAAGCCCGCTCAAGCCCCCGCCGCCCGCGTCGAACCGGAATCCGTTGAGCGGACGAAGCAGCAGCCGCTGCCGCCCGTGCCCGGAGAACCGTTGAAGCTGCTGGCCGAGCTGACGAACACGCCGCCTCCGCGGGAGACCCCGCTGCGGACGACGGTGCGCCGGATCAAGATCTGGACACCGCTTGTCGCGCTGCTCGCGATCATCTTCTGCGTGGTGCAGGCGGTGCGTCCGCTACCGAGCCCGAAGCTGACGCTGACCAGCCCGGCCTCGTACACGTTCAACGGTGCGGCCCCCTCCATGCCGTGGCCGAGCGAGGGTCAGGCGGCGGTGGAGGTCGAAGGCCTCGGGGGCATGGGCACGTACGGCGAGCAGAAGCCGGTGCCCACCGCGAGCGTCGCGAAGGTCATGACGGCCTACGTCATCCTGCGGGACCACCCGCTGAAGCGCGGTGAGGCCGGGCCGATGATCCCGGTCGACCCGCAGGCGGCGGCCGACGTCAGCCGGGAGAACGAGTCGGTGGTCAAGGTGACCGCGGGTTCGCAGATCAGCGAGTACGAGGCGCTGGAAGCGATCATGCTCCCGTCGGCGAACAACATCGCCCGCCTGCTGGCGCGTTGGGACGGCGGTTCGGAGGCCGAGTTCGTCAAGAGGATGAACGCGGCGGCCAAGGACCTCGGGATGGCGAACACCACGTACACCGACCCGAGCGGTCTGGACGCCACCACCGTCAGCACCGCGATCGACCAGATCAAGCTGGCCCGGCAGGCGATGACCAACGAGGTGTTCCGGGAGATCGTCAAGAAGCCGTCGTACAAGGCGGCCAGCGGCGACACCTACCGCAACTACAACGGACTGGTACCGCTCAACAACACCGTCGGCATCAAGACCGGCACCAGCACCAAGGCGGGCGGAAACCTGGTCTTCGCCGCCGAGAAGCAGGTGGGCGGCACCACCCAGCTGATCATCGGTGCGGTGATGGGCCAGTACAAGCCCGCGATCATCGACACCGTGCTGGCCGCGGGGCGCCAACTCATCATGGCCGCCCAGCAGTCCCTCACCTCCGGGCAGGTGATCAGGAAGGGCGATGTCGTCGGTTACGTCGACGACGGCCTCGGTGGCAGGACGCCGGTGGTCGCCACGCAGGATGTTCAGGCGGTGGGCTGGTCCGGCCTCAAGGTGGATATCGCGCTGGGCGCCGGGTCGTCCGGCGTACCGCACTCGGCGAAGGCGGGTACCCAGGTCGGCACGCTGACGGTGGGGAGCGGCCCGGGCCAGGTCAGGGTTCCGGTCGCGCTGCAGTCGGACCTGAACGCGCCGTCGTTCGGCAGCAAGTTGGTCCGGCTCGGCTGAGCGTCAGCCGCTCGCGGTCCACGGAGCCGCGGTCGCCCTCCCGGGCGACCGCGGCTTCACGCTTCACGGACCGCCGCGTGCCGCTTCTGCTGCCAGCGGGCCATTGGGAGGCAGCCGAGCCCGATCAGTGCGGCCGTGAAGTGGCCGATGTCGGTGAAACCGCGGCCGTGCACCAGCGCCAGCCCGTAGAAGGCCAGCACGCAGAAGCCGTACAGGTGTCGCCAGGGCCGCGGGACGCGGTACGTGAGCACGCCCTGGACGCCCGTGAGCGCGTAACTGACGCCGACATCCTCGACGTTGACGGACGACAGCGGTGCGTAGCCGTACCGGATGCCCACCAGGAGCAGGCCCTCGCTGATGTAGGTGGCGCCGGTGTGCGAGATCGCCGCGACCCCGAGCCAGCGCCAGGTCCCCAGCCAGCGCTCGGCGGGCACATGGAACAGGTTGTAGAGCACGAAGTAGAGCAGCCAGCTGCCGCCGTCGAGGTAGAGCGCGCTGCCGATCAGCACCCGCAGCGGAGTTCTCCACAGGTTGTGGATATTCGTTGACCGCTGCTCCAGGAACCGCGTTTGGAACTCCGGCGAGAAGTGCTTCACCGCATACGTGGTGACCAGCAGGATCGCCAGCCAGATGAAGGTGCCGGGCGCGCGCCGCACGTAGTCCTTCGCCAGTCGGGGTACTGCCCGAAAGGTCGCCATATGGGGATTATGGGTGAAATGCCCGGCGGATGGCATCGCCCCGCCGGGCATCGGCAGAGGGCGGGTGTCAGCGACCGCGCAGCGATCGGTACTGCCGCACCAGCGCGCTGGTGGACGAGTCCAGCCCCGGCACCTCGGCGCCCTCGGTCAGCGCGGGCTCGATCCGCTTGGCCAGCACCTTGCCCAACTCGACGCCCCACTGGTCGAAGGAGTCGATGTTCCAGATCGCACCCTGAACGAACACCTTGTGCTCGTAGAGCGCGACCAACTGGCCGAGTACCGAGGGGGTGAGCTCCTTGGCCAGGATGGTGGTGGTCGGATGGTTGCCGACGAACGTCTTGTGCGGCACGAGCTCGGCGGGCACGCCCTCCGCCGCGACCTCTTCCGGGGTCTTGCCGAAGGCCAGCGCCTGCGTCTGGGCGAAGAAGTTGGCCATCAGCAGGTCGTGGTGGTCGGCCAGTTCGCCCAGCTCGGCGATCGGCTGGGCGAAGCCGATGAAGTCGGCGGGGATGAGCTTGGTGCCCTGGTGGATCAACTGGTAGTACGCGTGCTGCCCGTTGGTGCCGGGCGTACCCCACACCACGGGGCCGGTCTGCCAGTTGACCCGGCGGCCCTCCCGGTCCACGGACTTGCCGTTGGACTCCATGTCGAGCTGCTGAAGATAGGCGGTGAAGCGCGAAAGGTAGTGGCTGTAGGGGAGCACGGCATGCGTCTGGGCGTCATGGAAGTTGCCGTACCAGACGCCCAGCAGACCGAGCAGGAACGGCGCGTTGGCCTCGATCGGCGCCGTCCGGAAGTGCTCGTCGACCAGGTGGAAACCGGCCAGCATCTCGCGGAAGTGGTCGGGTCCGATGGCGACCGTCAGCGACAGTCCGATCGCCGAGTCGTACGAGTAGCGGCCGCCGACCCAGTCCCAGAACTCGAACATGTTGTCCGTGTTGATGCCGAACTCGGCGACCTTCTCCGCGTTGGTGGACACCGCCACGAAGTGCTTGGCCACCGCGGCCTCATCGCCGCCGAGCCCGTCCAGCAGCCAGGCGCGCGCGGACTTGGCGTTGGTGATGGTCTCGATGGTGGTGAAGGTCTTCGAGGCGACGATGAACAGCGTCTCGGCCGGGTCCAGATCCCGTACCGCCTCATGCAGGTCGGCGCCGTCCACGTTGGAGACGAAGCGGAACCGCAGATCGCGCGCGGTGTAGGGGCGCAGCGCGTCATACGCCATGGCGGGGCCCAGGTCGGAGCCGCCGATGCCGATGTTGACGACGTTCCTGATGCGCTTGCCGGTGTGGCCGGTCCACTCGCCGGTGCGGATCTTCTCAGCGAACAGGCACATCTTGTTGAGCACCCAGTGCACCCGGGGCATGACGCTCTCGCCGTCCACGTCGATCACCACATCGTGCGGCGAACGCAGCGCGATGTGCAGCACGGCGCGGTTCTCGGTCACATTGATCTTCTCGCCCCGGAACATCGCGTCCCGCAGTGCGGCCACCCCGCGCACCTCGGCCAGCTCGCGCAGCAGGGCGAGCGTCTCGTCGGTCACCAGGTGCTTGGAGTAGTCGATACGCAGATCGCCGACGTCGAGGGTGTAGCGCTGGCCGCGCTCGGAGTCGGCGGCGAACAGGTCCCGCAGATGCACCTCCCCCAGCTGCTCGCGGTGCTTGCCGAGCGCTTCCCACTGCGGCAGCCGGTCCAGCCGGGCGGCGTGGTCTGCGGGGGTGTCGGGCATCGTTGGCTCCTCGTCGTCGACCGGCGGCCGGGCCGGTGGGGTTGTGCGGGCCGATGAGGTCGTGCGGGCCGGTGGGCTCGTTGCCCAAGGCCGTCAGTCGTCACCCTACGTCCGCTCACCTGCCGCTTCGCAAAACGGGATCCAAACGGCAGCCGCGTGCCGCCAGCCGTTCACCGGCTTGTCGTTCAACGGTTGGAGTGGTGGTTCACCGGTTGGAAGTTCCGCAGTCGCAGACTGTTCCCCACGACGAAGACCGAGGAGAACGCCATCGCGGCGCCCGCGATCATCGGGTTGAGCAGTCCGGCCGCGGCCAGCGGCAGCGCGGCCACGTTGTAGCCGAAGGCCCAGCAGAGGTTGGACCTGATGATGCCGAGCGTGCGGCGGGCGAGCCGGATGGCGTCCGCCGCGACCCGTAGGTCCCCGCGCACCAGGGTGAGATCACCCGCCTCGATGGCCGCGTCCGTTCCGGTGCCCATGGCCAGGCCCAGATCCGCCTGGGCGAGCGCAGCCGCGTCGTTGACTCCGTCGCCGACCATCGCGACGCTGCGGCCCTCGCGCTGCAGCCGCTTGACGACCTCGACCTTGTCCTCCGGCATGACCTCGGCGATCACCTGGTCGGCGGCGATGCCGACCTCGGCGGCCACGGCTTCCGCCGCCCTCCGGTTGTCTCCCGTCAACAGCACGGGCGTCAGCCCCAGGGCGCGCAGCTGTCGGACGGCGTCGGCGCTGGTGGGCTTGACGGCATCGGAGACGACGAGCACGGCGCGCGGCGTGCCGTCGTAGGAGACGACGACCGCGGTGCGTCCCTCGGCCTCGGCGCGCTCCTTGGCCTCCCTGAGCGCTGCGGGCAGCAGTTGCTCCCGGCCGACGGACACGGTGTGCCCCTCGACCACGCCTCGTACGCCCACTCCGGCCACGGCGGTGAACTCGGCGGGGACGGGCAGCGGGCCCGTCCGCTCCGCGGCGGCGCGGGCGATGGCCTTGGCGATCGGATGCTCCGCCGCGTGCTCCAGGCCGCCCGCGAGCCGCAGCGTGCGGTCCTCGTCCTCGCCGTCGGCTGTCACGATGTGAGTGAGCGTCATCATGCCGCTGGTCACGGTTCCGGTCTTGTCCAGCACGATGGTGTCGGCCCTGCGGGTGGACTCCAGGACCTCAGGCCCCTTGATCAGGATGCCGAGTTGCGCCCCGCGTCCGGTGCCCACCATCAGCGCGGTCGGCGTCGCCAGACCCAGGGCACACGGGCAGGCGATGATCAGTACGGCGACGGCGGCGGTGAAGGCCGCGGTCGCACCCGCACCGACGATGAGCCAGTAGGCGAGGGTGGCCAGCGCCAACGTGATGACGGCGGGCACGAAGACCGCCGAGATACGGTCGGCGAGCCGCTGGGCCGCCGCCTTGCCGTTCTGCGCGTCCTCAACCAGTCTGGCCATCCGGGCGAGTTGGGTGTCCGCGCCGATCCGGGTGGCCTGGACGACGATCCGGCCGCCCGCGTTCACGGTCGCGCCGGTGACGGGGTCGCCCGGTGCGATCTCGACGGGCACGGACTCACCGGTGAGCATCGAGGCGTCCACCGCCGAGGTGCCGTCCAGGACCACGCCGTCCGTGGCGATCTTCTCGCCGGGCCGTACGACGAACCGGTCGCCGACCGCCAACTCGCCGGTGGGTACGCGTACTTCGCGGTCACCGCGCAGCACCGCGACATCCTTCGCCCCCAGGTGCAGCAGGGCGCGGAGCGCGGCGCCCGCCCGGCGCTTGGAGCGTGCCTCGAAGTACCGCCCGGCCAGGATGAACGCGGTCACCCCGGCCGCGGCCTCCAGATAGATGTTGCCGCTGCCGTCGGTACGCGAGATCGACAGCTCGAAGGGGTGCTTCATGCCGGGCATTCCGGCCTGCCCGAAGAACAGCGCCCACAGCGACCAGCCGAACGCGGCCAACGTCCCCATCGAGATCAGCGTGTCCATCGTCGCCGCGCCGTGCCGCAGATTCGTCCAGGCGGCCCGGTGGAACGGCCAGGCGGCGTAGGCCACGACGGGTGCGGTGAGGGTGAGGGAGAGCCACTGCCAGTTCCGGAACTGCAGCGCCGGGATCATGGCCATGGCGATCACCGGGAGGGCGAGCACGATGGCGGTGAGCAGGCGCTGGCGCAGCGGCGCGAGCTCGTCGGGCGCGCCTTCGGGTGACTCCTGGGCCTGCTCGGCCTGAGGGGGCGCGGGGAGGGCGGCGGTGTACCCGGTGGCCTCGACGGTCGCGATGAGGTCGGCGACGGTGAGGCCGTGGTCGTATGTGACCTTGGCCCGCTCGGTGGCGTAGTTGACGGTGGCGGTGACGCCGTCCATCCGGTTGAGCTTCTTCTCGATCCGGGCGGCGCAGGAGGCGCAGGTCATCCCGCCGATCTCCAGCTCGGCCTCGGCCGTCTGCGAGGCCGAGCCGGTCGCCGCGGCTGTGACGGCACTTTGGGCTGTGTTCGCGGCGGGTGGGGTGGTCATCGACGCTCACTCCCGGATGGTCTGGCGGAACCTTACGCTCCAGACAACCATATACCCCCTAGGGGTATTCCGAGGGTGACACTCTTCACGCGCTTCGCGCGTCGTGCCCGGAAATCGGCTGCGCTCCTGGCGCCGGGTGGCGGCCAGGAGCGCAGGCGGGCGATCGACGGGGTCTCGTCGGGGGTGACTAGTGGTTGGCGTCCGGGACCGGGGCGACGTCGGCGAACGGGTCCCCGTCCCCGAAGGGGTCCTCGTCGGCGAAGGGGTCGGTGTCCCCGAACGGGTCCGGGTCTGTGAAGGGGGGCGCGTCCGGGAAGGGGGCCGAGTCCACTGAGGGAGCGGGCACCGTGGATGGGGCGGGGGCCGCGGAGGGGGCGGGGCCCGCGTCCGGACTCGCCTTCGCCGGGTGGTCGGCGAGGGCGTCCAGGATCTGCTGCCCGTACTTCGCGAGCTTGTTCTCGCCGACGCCGTTCACCGTGCCGAGCTCGTCCAGGCCGCTCGGCAACGTGGTCGCGATCTCCCGCAACGTCGCGTCGTGGAAGATCACATACGCCGGTACGCCCTGCTCCTTCGCGGTGGCCGCGCGCCAGGCGCGCAGGAGCTCGAACACCGGCACCGCCTCTTCCGGCAGGTCGACGGGGGCTTTCCGCCCGGCCTTGGCGGTCTTCGCTTCCTTCGCGGCCCGCGTCGGCCGCTCCGGCTCGCGCCGCAGCATGACCTTGTGCTGCCCGCGGAGCACCTCGCCGCTCGCGTCGGTGAGCACCAGCGTTCCGTACTCCCCCTCGACGGCGAGCAGGTCCTGCGCCAGCAACCGGCGCACCACGCCGCGCCACTCCGCCTCGCGCAACTCCGTACCGATCCCGAAGACGCTCAACGCATCGTGGTCGAACTGGATGACCTTGGCCGTCTTCTTGCCGAGCAGGATGTCGATGATCTGCCCCGCGCCGAACTTCTGGTTCCGCTCGCGCTTGAGCCGGACCACGGTCGACAGGAGCTTCTGCGCGGCGACTGTCCCGTCCCACGACTCCGGTGGCGACAGACACGTATCGCAGTTGCCGCACGCTTCGCCCTGCTGGCCGAAGTACGCGAGCAACCGCACCCGGCGGCAGTCCACCGTCTCGCACAGGGTCAACATGGCGTCGAGATGCGAGGACAGACGGCGCCGGTGCGCTTCGTCGCCCTCGGAGGTCTCGATCATCTTGCGCTGCTGTACGACGTCTTGGAGTCCGTACGCCAGCCACGCGGTGGAGGGCTGGCCGTCCCGCCCGGCCCGGCCCGTCTCCTGGTAGTAGCCCTCGACGGACTTGGGCAGGTCGAGGTGGGCGACGAACCGCACATCCGGCTTGTCGATCCCCATGCCGAACGCGATGGTGGCGACCACCACCAGACCGTCCTCGCGAAGGAAGCGCGACTGGTTGGCGGCGCGGGTCCGCGCGTCCAGCCCCGCGTGGTACGGCAGCGCCTCGATCCCGTTCTGCACCAGGAACTCGGCGGTCTTCTCCACGGAGGCCCGCGACAGGCAGTAGACGATGCCCGCGTCACCCGCGTGCTCGGTGCGCAGCAGGTTCAGCAGTTGCTTCTTCGGGTCGTTCTTGGTCGCGATGCGGTACTGGATGTTCGGCCGGTCGAAACTCGCCACGAAGTGCCGGGCGTCCTCCAGCTTCAACCGGGACGCGATCTCGGCGTGCGTCGCCTCGGTGGCCGTCGCGGTCAACGCGATGCGGGGCACCTTGGGCCAGCGTTCGTGCAGCGCGGACAAGGTGAGGTAGTCCGGCCGGAAGTCATGCCCCCAGGAAGCGACGCAGTGCGCCTCGTCGATCGCGAACAGCGAGATCTCGCCCCGGTCGAGCAGGCTCAGCGTCGCTTCGCTCTGCAGCCGTTCCGGCGCCAGGTAGAGCAGGTCCAACTCACCGGCGAGGAACTCCGCCTCGACTAGCCGGCGCTCGTCGAAGTCCTGTGTGGAGTTGAGGAATCCGGCCCGCACGCCAAGCGCCCGCAGCGCGTCCACCTGGTCCTGCATCAACGCGATCAGCGGCGAGACCACCACTCCCAGGCCGTCCCGCACCAGGGCGGGAATCTGGTAGCAGAGCGACTTGCCGCCACCGGTGGGCATCAGCACGAGGGCGTCCCCACCGCCGACCACATGGTCGATGATCTGCTGCTGCTCCCCGCGGAACGCGTCATACCCGAACACACGACGCAGCACCCGCAAGGCATCGCCCGCCTCTCCAGGGGCGACGGAGGAGGCTGGGGCGGCTGGGGCGTTTTCGAGGGCGGTCATCCGGCCATGCTAGGAGAATCTCGCCGGGGGCGAGGGAGCCTGTGGATAACCCCGGTCCACGGCCACCGCGATTGCCCTGACGTATCGCTCGCGGACGTACCACCGCCACCGATCTGAGCGCGGACGCCACTGCGGGCGGTTAACGCTTCGGCCCCGTCCCACGAGGCCCCGGCCGGATCCCCCTCCGACCAGGACTTCAGCCACTGGCCGCGTCGACCGGCTACTGGTGCCCCCAGCAGGATTCGAACCTGCGACACCCGCTTTAGGAGGGCCTCCGGGGGATCACGGTCCTGACCTGGGACTGGGCCAGGCTGCCGCGTCGGGCGAGTGAGTAGCCGTGCTGATCCGCGATGAACCGCCGGTGGCTCTCCCATCTGGCACGGATCTGGCACGGCCGGGTACGGTCGATCACATGATCTCGGGCGCGGACGGAACGCGGGGCGGGGCAGGGGAGTTCACGGCGAAGCGTGCGGAGCAGGTGCTCCGCGAGGCGTGTGACGCTGCCGGGTTGGACTCATCCGGTGCCGAGCTGTTGAGGCTAGGCTCCAACGCCGTGTATCGGCTGAAGACCTCTCCGGTGATCGTTCGCATCGCGAGGGATCCGGACAGCCTGGAGGAGATGGAGCGGGCGGTCCGTGTCGCCCGGTGGCTGGAGTTGGAGGACTTCCCGGCGACTCGGGTCCTCCCCGGCGTGCAGCAACCGGCTCGTGTTGACGGACGAGTCGTCACGTTCTGGGAGAGCGCGCAGGATCGCGAAGAGTACGCCAGCGTTACGGAGTTGGCGGACCTGCTTCGGCGACTGCATTGGCTGGAGGAACCCCAGTCGCTGGGGCTCCCGTACTTTGACCCCTTGGCGAAGGTATGGGCCTCGTTCCAGGGCTTGGACGGCGTCGCGGAAGATGACCGCAAGTTCCTGGAGGACAGGGCCGGAAAGCTCGCCAAGGAGTACGCGCGACTGGACTTCGTGCTGCCCTTCGGGCTGATCCATGGGGACGCCAGCATAGGGAACATCCTCCGGGACAGGGATGGTCTGGCCATCCTGATCGACCTCGACGGCTTCACGCTCGCACCGCGGGAGTGGGACCTCATCCAGACCGCCATGTTCTACGACCGGTTCGGCTGGCACACCAGGAGCGAGTACGAGGGCTTCGTCCACCACTACGGGTTCGACGTGATGAACTGGCCGGGGTACTCGGTACTGGCGGACGTGCGCGAGTTGATGATGGTCTTGTGGTTGGGGCACCAGGTGTCGACCAGCGAGAGGTCCGCTGAGGAGTTCGCGCGTCGGGTGCTTACGCTGAGGACAGATGGCGAGCGGCGAGACTGGCGCCCCTTCTGAGGGTGGCACGGGTGGTCTCAACGCTTAACGCGATTGCGGATGGCGAGGACGGCCAGTCCGAGGAGGACGGGTTCGGTGAGGCGGGCGAACATTTCGGTATAGGTGCCAGCAGTGGTGAGGTCCTGGCCGGAGGAGCGGAATACCACCGAGTTGATCACCACTCGCAGGGACTTCTCGAACCGCTCGGTCGACAGACGCTGGTGATACGGCCCGTTGGGGTTGACCGGGTCGGGTGTGTAGGTGGTTATCGTGATGCTGCGGGTGCCGGTGAGGGTGGCCGTGCTGGTCGCCTTCGGGGCGTACCGCGGCAGGCCCCACAGCATCATCGCCAGCACCGTTGCGGTCATGGTTGCGAGTAGCCATATCAGGGCGCGGGAGGCCCGCTGCCCGTAGCCGGACAGGGCCCAGTACGTGGTGAGCAGGCTGCGCTCGGCCCAGGGGATGTCGTCGGCGTGGCGGCGCATCTCCATTTCGCCGTAATAGAAGTCGGCGGCTCCGGGTTCGTGCTTGCCGTCTTCGAAGCTCTTGCGTAGCTGCCGGTACACAGGCGCCAGCGCGGCCGGTTTCAGCACTTCGTCGCCTTTTAGGGGAGGAGCCCAGCCGTCTGCGCCCTTGAAGCGGGTTGCGCGCCAGTGATGCTCTTCGGCCAGCGTCCGGCGTGGCGTCCAGCGTACGGGCCACACCCCGCATCGGCGTAGACCGGAGGGAGTGACAGCCAGGGTGTACAGCCCTTCCAGTCGTAGCTGGTCGAGGTGGATAGTCCCTGCGAAGCGGCAGTTGGTGAGGTCGAGGTCGGTGAGCACTAGGTGCGCCGCATCCACTCCACGCAGCGATACGACACGAACGCCGGGTCCGGTCAGGCTGCCAGGTTCGGCCATTTCCTTGCCGTTCGCGGTGAATGGCCGGGAGTGGGCGGCGATGCTCACTGGGTGTTCCAGGACGGCGTCACTCAAATTCACTACGGCGTGCCGCAGCCGCAGCGCGGCGGTGGAGACCCACCGCGTCCGTCGGCAGTTCACGGCGCCCGCTGCCGCCTCGATGGTCACAGCGGATCCGAACACCGCTTCAGACAGATCCAGCGTTCCTGTGCACGCCAACGGCCCTACCACTGCAGCACGTTCGAACGCCGCCTTCAGGAACACTACGTTGCCGCGGAACTCCGTCGCGCCGAACCAAGTGTCGCCGTGGAACTCCGCCCCGCCGAACCAGGCACCTCTGCTGAACTTCGCCCCGAGAAACGAAGCTTCGGCGCTGAACTTCACCCCGCCGAAAACGGCATTGCCGTCAAACTCCGCCCCTTTGAACCAGGCACCACCGGCGAAAGCCGCACCGTCGAACACGGCGTCATCGCTGAACGTCGCCTGCTCAAATATGGCTTCGCCCAAGCAGGGCCGGCCTGTGGCAGAGTCCGTGAGCGCGGCGAGCAGTTCGCTCAACAGGTCAGTGGTGAAGGGGGTGCCGCGGTGGTTGATGTCGGCGCCGGGCGACAGGTTGCCGAGGTAGGCAGCGCGGTCGGCATCTTCCAAATGCGCCAGGCACACCGTCTGTCCGGGGATAAGGATGCCTCGGCAGCCGACCGGGTCGGTCGACGGGTCCTCGCTGTGACCGCAGTGGGGCCAGTCCGGCGGAGTCGGACACAGTTCAGGGCTCGGGGACGTCATGCACCCAAGGACGTTACGGCGCGGCCGGGCAGTTGCCCACATCCGGTCTCATCAGGCCGGGCATGGAGATCTTCAGTACTTGGCCGAGGAATCTCCGCGTCGGTTGAAGAGCAACTGGGCTCTAGCCATGCGCTTCAACAAGCGCGCGTACGTCTTCCACGGCACCGTCGCTGTCGCCGCAATCCGGCTGTGGCTGGGGCCGTGGCGGAAGGGCCGACCTACACGACGATTTGCTAGTAACCACACCGGGGTTCCGAGGCTCGCCCCCATGACCCGACGGACAGGCCCTAGCGTGTTACCTGGGCAAATGACGATTGGTGGCGGTCCACAGCCGATTCTCTGCGGCTTGCTCGTAGAAGTCACGGACCGTTGGCGTTTCGCCGATGCTCGCAAGGTGCTGGCGAAACTCTGCGAGATAGGCGACGCAGCGTGCGGACTTGAGTTGTTCGCCGAGATCCAGGGCATCCAGGGCGACACGGCATGCTTCCTCAGGTTCGCCCGCATGAAGGTGTGCGTCGGCCAAGACCATGGTCGCGAAGAAGTCGCTGCGGACGTGGCTGCCGCTCATCGCGTTCTCGGCGTGGGCAACGGCTTGACGGGCATGGCGGACATCCCGGAAGCAGTGCGCGGCCTCAGCCGCAAGCTCGGCTTGGTCGAAGTACGCGATCCACTCGGGCTCGTCGTCGCCGCTCCCGTGCTCCAACTCCCGCGTCGCGTTCGCCAAAGCGCGTTCACATTCCTTGACGTCACCGGTTCGTGCCAGGGCGCGTGCCTCCATGGCGTAGAACTGGGCTTTCAGAGTTGGAGTGGCGACGGGGGAGATCCCCATCAGGGCGGCACGGGCAAGTGTGGCGGCCTCCGTGAACCTCCCCAGGAACGTGGCCTGGTGGCTCATCGCGGAGAGGATGCTCCCGGCCAAACGGCGGTCGTTACCGTCCTGGGCGAGGCGGAGCCCCTGGAGGAAGTACCGCTGGGCAAGCCCGTGCTGACAGGAGTCGTACGACATCCAGCCAGCCAACAGCGTTGACCGCGCGACGGTGGAGAAGAGCGCCCGTCCCACGGCTTCGGTGTACTGGCCGCGGAGCATCGGAGCAACGTCCCGACTGAGGTACTGAATCACGGACTGGCGGGCGTGGTCTCCGCCGAATCGATCGTCGAGGTACGCGAACATGTCGCTGGTGGCGGTGATCGCATCCACGTCGCCGAGTCCGACGCGCACACCGTCGGGCTTCTGGGTAGCGGGGAACGACGGCTGCGGAGCGACCAACCAGCGAAGAGATGCCTCATTCCAAGCGGGCTCGGACGGCTCGGCCAGGAGCAGCGGCTCGTATCCGTTCAAGTCCGCGCGCCACAGTTTGTCCACGGTGCTGATGGCTGCCTCCAGGCTTGCCGGATAGCTCGCGTCCAGCAGAGCAGCGTCCCGGCCGGTGAGATGGTTCAGCCCTAACTCGGCGGCGCTCATGCCGAGTGCTTCGCACACCAGTGGACCGTAAAACTCGTCCGGCAGGCTGTGGCCGTTCTCCCAACTGGCGATTCGGCGCTTCACGCTGGCGTCGCTGGGAAGGGCCTCGCCGTGGCGGGCCGCGACGGTGCGCAGCTCCTTGATGAGACGGGGCTGCTTCCAACCTCGGCTCTCACGGGCTTCTCGCAAGAGAGTGCCGAATGGCCGAGCTGACTCCGTGGTGATCGCCTCCCGCACGCCTGGGGACTGCTGGGATGCCCGTTCCTTCCCCTGAATGTAGGGAATTAAAGCCCTGGTTGGGGCGGCGTGTACAGACGGGGGATGACGCGGTATGGCGTTGCTCGTCATCCCCCGTCACCTCTTGTCATCTGCCCAGTTCAGCGCCCCCGCCCTGAACCTGGATGCACGGCGGCTGATGGGTCGTCGGTGAGATCGACGGAGGCAGGGCGACGTGCGCAAGATGACTCGGAGGGGCGTGCACTGGTTGTCGGCTGCGGCCGATCATCCGGAGATTTGCCGGGCACGCTGGGCGGACGATCCGCGTCAGCCGTACACCTTGGCGACGGGATGCTTCTTCGACGTGGTCGTGGTCGACCAGCGCCTCGGCATGGAGACCTTTGACCAACTCGAACGGCGGGAGATGCCGCTTGGACCGGTCGTGCTCGACCGGGCAGCAAAGCAGTTGGGCTTCCTCCTACCCTCTCGCTCTCGGGCGCGGTTCGCGCGGTTTGTAGCGATGGAGACAGAAAATCCGCCCGAGTACGGCTACCTGGACGAGGGCTCCTTCATTGTCGTTCCGGGGCCAATGCCGTTGACGGACGACCGGTTCCAGTGGCTCCGAACTCCTCTCGGGCGGCCGGAGGGATCGCCACTGCGCACAGTGTCGCTGGCGGTCATGTTGGTTGCTGCTGCCGCGTTGATCGAACGGGCCGACCGCTACGGCGAGCAGTACCCGACCGCAGAGTCCGTTTGGTCGGAGGAGGCAGCGGAGCATGCAGGCTGACGACGACTTTGAGGACGCGGCCTGCTGGTCGCCGCTCGAAACTGACGAGTGGTACGCGGCTCGCAACGCCACCTCTGCATTGCGGGACGTACTCACAGCGGCCGGAATGCACCGCGACTTCCCTTATCTGCGAGCCGAGTTGAACGCGTTCGGGCAGGGCCTTATCGAACTCGGCCGAGTGGCCCCGGAGACTGCGCAGAGGCTCGCTGAGCTGCTGCGGAGGGGAGTTCTCTGCACGCGGGCGGCTGAGGGGGCCGAGGGCTCCTGTGGGCGTACGACGGATTGACGAGAGACGAGTTACAGGGGTGAGAAGCATGACCGATCCGCGACGGGTGATCGCAAAGCGTGCGGAGACCTTGGAGCCAGCCAAGCCCTATGTGCGCGGCTGGGCTGAGGCGAAGAGCGCAACTGAGGAGTTGGCGGCGCAACTTCGCTCGGTCGGGCTGGAGCTGGACTTCCTCGGGCTCAAGGCCGACGTGAGTGTGTTCGGCGACGGCCTGGTGTGCCTGGGGCCGATTCGTCCCGCTGCTGCGCAACTCCTGGCTGAGCTGCTGGCAACCGGGCTGGCTTCGGAGATGGCGGAGCGCGGAGCGATCGGCGACGCTCCCGGCAGTTCGGCGGCATGACCGACAACGACGATCACTCCGGGATGAAGATGCAACTTGGGGTCAGTGCGCGTGCGCTGTCCGTGCTGATGGCCAACCAGCCGGAGGGGCACGCGATCCGTGTGACCGTTGCCATGCCGGGCCAGTTTGCGGGCTACGTCGCGTCTGGACAGGTCTGGGACCTCGTCACGAATCGTGTGGACGATCCGAGTGGCTGTGAGGGTGCGATCACGATCATTACCGACTCGGGGCAGCTCTTGGTCGGGATCGACGTTCAGGACGTCAAGTTCCTCGATGTGACGCCGCACACAGAGCAGGGTGCCTCGGCGCTTGACGAGCCTGAACTCGGGTGACGGCGGATGATGCTCCGTGCTCCCCGTGGAACCTCAGCCCAAGACAGTGAGCCACGGTGGTGGGTAAGCCAAGCGATCAGGCGCGCGTATGCGCGAGCAACCCCCACCCGCATCGGCCACTCTTCCGGTCATTGACGGAAGCGGCCACGGCTGTTGGCGCCAACGGTCATCACCCAGACCATCACTAGGCGGCTCGGCGAACGCCAGCGCTTCCACGTGGGGCACGGGCCGTCCCATCAGCCGCGGGTGTACTGACCTGCTGATCAGCGAAGAGAGTCGGCTCCCCGGCTGTGGTTGATGGGCTTTTGGGTTCCGGGCCGTGGTTGAGGGCGGCCCAGCCGGCCGTCCGGGACCGGCGCCCCAGCGCCGCAGCCCGGGCGGGCGGAGGGGCCGCCCAGCGGCGCGAACGCGCCGCAGTCCGTGTTCTAGACAAGACCCTCTGCTGAGCACCGCTTTACAAGTTCGGTCCGGGGCTCGCGTCCGGCCAGGAGGCCGGGGTCCGCGTGGCTGCGGATACCTGCCTGGGTCCGCCGCTGTCTGCGGTCGTTGATGTCAGCGCTGGATGTCAGCGCGGGTGATCCCACATGGCCGCTTGCACCACGGTACGACGCATCGGCCGGGTGACGGCAGGGGCTGTACGGTGCTGCCCGCCTCGACCTCAGCCGACGACAGTCAGCCACGACAGCGCGTATGACGACCGATCAGGCGCGCGTATGCCTCGCGGACTAACCACCGGCCTCAGCCACTCTGCCAGGTGCTTCCGGTCGACGAGGCGAGCCAACGTCGACCGCACCGTGCAAGGGGCCGCGACGCTCGTTGATCCGTTGCGGTAAACCCTGATCTGGGAAATCACGCGAACGGCTGGCGGGGTATCAGGGCGCTGAGCTGGCCTGGGTGGTTCGTCGCGCCGACGGGATCCGATGGGCAGCTGTTGGCCGCTGCTGACCGCTTGTCGCCAACCGATTGGGCACACATCGGGCACGCCGGCCCTGGGCGACCGCTTGCGCGCCTCTTCGTCCCGAACTACGGGCAGGGAGGTCGCTGAGGTCTGCTGGGGTGGTCAGCCGGGTGTCTGAGGCTGTTGGAGGTCGGCTGCGGTCGCGGTGGTTGCTGTACTCCGCTGCTGTACTGCAACGGCTCCGGAGGGCCTGAGTGCCTAGGCTATTCCACCAGCTCACGGGCCTCTCGGCTGCCGCGACGAGCTTGCTCGTCCACGGATAGTCCACGACGGCCTTCTGTGTCGCGTGCCGGCCGTCGCTGCGGAGAGCTCCTCCTGGGACGCCAACATCGACGCTGCCCTGAGCGGAGGGTCCCTTCGCCCCTCATGCGGCCACTGGTGGTCCTCGAACTCAGTTGGACAGCACCAATCCAACAGCACCCACCTTGCAGTCGCCCTGCGGGGCTCATACACCTATCGGCCTGCGGCAGGGATGGCTTCGAGGAGGTTGGGGACGCCGCAGGCGGTGGCGAGCAGGTCGGCATAAGCGGTCAGAACACCGCGGGCGTCGCGCAGGGCCGCCCGTAGTTCGTCGGCCTGGGGCCATGCCTGTTCGTGGTCGCGCCTGGAGCGGTCACCGGGGCGGCAGGTTTCCCAGTCCTCCAGGGCAGGGTGCCAGCTGGCCAACAAGGGGCGGAGGCCGTAGTTGAGCATGGCCACTGCCAGGTAGCCGAAGTTGTACTGGCCGTCCTTCTTGGGCTCGGCCACTTCCGGGCCGTACTTGCGCAACACCTCGCGGGTCGTGGCGAACAGGGAGTATAGGCTGCTCAAGGCCTCCCGCAGCAGACCTTCGTCAGCACGCAGCGGCACAACCGATACCCGGGTCACCAGCTCCACATACAGTTCCCAGGCCGCTCGCCGCTCCGTGTCGTTCGGCTCCCATGTGCCGGAGATCTCCAGTACACGCAGGTTGAGTTTGACCACTACGCTCTTCGGTGCCCGAACCATCGTTTGCCCCCTTGCCTACACTGCTGCGATCTGGAGGATTCGGATCCTGCCGTCACCGTATACGCAGGATCATGGATGCGGTGCCGTGCCGAGTCGGCCGTAGGGGGAATGGGGGGCAGGAATGGGTGAGGTCTCCGAGTCGGTCTTCGTCAGCTACGCCAGGCAGGACCAGGCTTGGGCGAAGTGGGTTACCTGGCAACTGCGTGAGGCTGGCCACCAGGTGGAGCTAGACGTGTGGGACTGGCGCACCGGCGACGACTTCGTTGTGAGGATGAACGATGCCCTGCGGCGGGCCACTGCGGTGGTGGCGTTGTTCTCCAACAACTACTTCAACCGCGAGCGGTGGACCCACGAGGAGTGGACCTCCGTCGTCGCGCGCCGCGAGCGCCTGATCCCCGTGACGATTGAACCCCTCACCGGCACCGACATCCCTGCCACTCTGGCGGGGATCATCCGTAAGGACCTGCACGGATTGGACGAGCAGGCCGCTGTCGCGGCGTTGCTGGACGCCGTCAACGGCCCCACCGGCCCCCTCTCGGCGCCCGCCTATCCCGGGAGACCCGCGCTGGTCAACGACCTAGTCGCAGGCCCTGAAGACCGGCCCCAACTGCCCAATAGTGTTAGGACGTCACAAGGACAGCCGCATGAGGGCGTACGAGACCAGACCCTAAGCAGGCCGACACAAGAAAATTACCGTTTGCAGGCCAAGACTCTCGGCCGCGGCAGCTATGCCGACGTCTTCCAGGCGACCCATAAGGGGACTGGTGCCGTTGTTGCGCTGAAACGCTCTCACAGGCGGCAAGATGCACGCGATCGAATTAAACGGGAGATCGAAGCCCAGAGGCAGCTAGCGCACCCGAACATCATGCCAATCCGGGATCACGACCCCGGATCAACTTGGTACACGATGCCGTTGGCGGTTGGCACTTTGGCCACGCTAAGAGAAGAACTCGATGAAGAAGATCTGGCTTCGATCCTGCTCAACGTGGCTAGCGCACTATCGGTTGCGCACGGGCAGAGTTTGATCCATCGAGATATTTCTCCCCACAACATCCTTGCGCTGCAAGACAGCGAGGATGCGCCCTACCGCTGGGTCGTGGCGGATTGGGGCATGGTACTTCCCCCGGCAGATGCGATGTCACGGGCCCTGACTAAGACGGGGCAGGGCATTGGCACGCCAGGCTTCGATGCCCCGGAGCTTGCCATAAATAACGCTAGAAATAGGACTGCAGAGGCCACGCCGGCAGTTGACGTCTATAGCCTCGGAAGAGTAGCGGCCTGGTTCCTGCGAAAGGAAGACCCCGTAACTGGCGTACCGCTGATGCCTGACGGTGAAATGCTGCATTGGCGTCCATTCGTGCGGGCGGCTACTCAGCAGGACGTTCAGCAGCGCACACAGACGATGGCAGAGCTTAGCGATTTGGTGCCAGACGTCTTGGCGGCTCGAAGCGAGCCGGTCGAAGAAAAGGCAGAGCGCCTCATCACCGGAGTCGTCGAAGGTAACGAGGCAAATCTGGTGGCCCTGTTAGCTTTGGCGGCTGCGCATCAAGAGAGTGCTAGTTTGTACTTCGACTGCCTTGCCCTGGTGCCAACCCAGAAGCTGCGCGGCTGGGTCGCGTCGGCACCGGAGCAGGCCGCGGAGTTGGCGGCGCGCATGGCGAGACACCTTGTCGAGAGTGACTGGGAAGACCGCGATGAGCAGCACGTGGGGATGCCTCTTGCCTTCGCTCACACCATCCTCCGCACTCTACTCGAATCAGGACAACTTGGGCCGGCGCAGGACATCGCAGGCGCCTTCTTTGCTGCAGACGCGCACTGGAACTACCCGAAGCAGCGCCGGCGGACGCTCGAGTGGCTTGCGGACCTGGAACAGCCAGCTGACAGCGTGATCGCGCCAATCTTGGGACGCAGCCAGGACCTCATCATCTACTACAAGGAGCCGGGTTGGCGGCCAAGGAGTGTCGTCTTGAGTACCATCATGAGTTGAAATCTGAGCGCCGTGGCGTTCGGGGCCTACGCCGTGGTGCAATGGAGTCATGCTGAGCGAAGATCAGGATCCTTCGGGGGCTCCCAAGACATCCGCACCAAGCTTGCAGCTTGCTCTGCCGCTGGTCGGCCCCGCATCTGGCCGGGGGCGCAGCCACGGCACCAGCAACAGCAAGCCGTTTGACCGGTGGTTCAGATACCCCGCTGGCTTTGCGTCAGACTACGTGGCGATGCTGTTGAGTCAGCTGGACATCCAGCCGTCAAGCCTCATCGTTGACCCCTTCACCGGCTCGGGGGTGACTGGGACGGCAGCGTTGACGGCTGGTCACTCGTTCTTCGGGGTGGAGGCCCATCCTGAGATCGCGGAGCTGGCCAGCCTAAAGCTAGAGCAACCACCGGCCCCAGTCGCGGAGTTCATGACGTTTGCTCGCCAGCTCGCTGCCTCAGCTTCGGCGCGGGCAGACGCTTTCACTCTGGAGGTGGAGGGTGAACCGGACCTAGTTCGACGTTGCTTCACTGTTCAGACTTTGGCAAGCCTAATGGCGCTGCGCGAAGTGATCAAAAAGGCGTATCCACATCCCTGCGCGGTCTACGCCAAGTGGGCCCTGTTGGGAACACTCCGCGATGTTGCATCCGCTAAGGTCGGATGGCCTTATCAGCGCCCTGGGTCCGAAAGAAAACCAAAGTTCATCGATCCAGTTCCTCGGTTTATCCAGCGTGTCACCTGGATGGCGGAAGACCTCTACTCGGCAGAAATGCTAGGCCGGGGGGTTCGAGCCTTCGTGGCCACTGGGGATGCTCGAAACTCAGAGGCTTGGGCCTCGGTTGAACCGGGGACCGTCCACGGGTGTATTTCTTCGCCACCCTATCTGAACAATTTTGATTACGCCGATGCGACACGTCTGGAACTCTACTTCTGGGGAGTCGCTGCGACGTGGGCAGAAATGTGCTCTACGGTGCGATCTGACATGCTGACCGCAACGACTCAACAGAGTAGCGTGGGTGCAGCGCGAAAAGCTGAAAACTTGCTTGAGCGTTTTGGTGCGACGGGAAAGCGAATCCTGGATATAGCGAGTCGCCTAGAGGTAGAGCGAACAAGTCGCAAGCGAGGTAAAGAATACGACCGAGTAGTCCCAGATTACTTCCAGGCCATTGCTCTGGTTTTGGAGAATCTTTCCCGGACGCTTATGTCGGGTGCGCCAACTGCGTGGCTGATCGGAGATAGTGCGCCCTATGGCGTCTATATTGACACTCCTGCATTGATTGGCGAGATAGCCGAGCACCTGAACTTCACTGTCGAAAAGGATGTGACGCTGCGGCTTCGCGGTCAAAGATGGGCTACCAACACCACGCGACACGATGTGCAGCTAGGTGAAAGACTACTGCTTTTGCGCCGTCGCTAACGTCAGCGCACCGAATGCTACGGCACTCGGTGCGCAGCATCAGAAATCAATCATTTGGGGCGCTACGCGCCTGTTGAAACGACGCAAGTATTTCATGCTTGAGTGAGCGCGTGTCGGCTGGTCGTTCGAACACCATGGCTCGGTTGGCGAGGCTGCCGGCGGCGGCTCGGAAGGCAAGAACTAGCTGGTCAAGGCCCACCCTAAGATTGTCATCGCTGAGGCTGGAGCGACGTGCCAGGTCTCGACCGAGGAAGGAGATTACTTCGTCGCGATGTTCGTGTGGCACAAAAAGCAGTTCCCCGCCACTACTTCTATCAGGGACCACAGCCAGCCTATGTGCCAGTCTCCTGCGCGCCTCGCTGATGGCATATCCGCCTTTTAGTCTCTGCTCTCCTTTTGAGCGACTTCCGCGACCCCCGGAGATCACTTCGGCGAATCTTTCAGCCCCCGCATGCAATGCAACGTCTACCTTGCGGCCATCCGGCGTCGTGTGATCCCAGCGCACCACAGCGCGTTCGGGGGTGTCTGAACGATTAACTAGGAGAGCAACGACGAGTCCCACTGAGATGGCTTGCATAACCTCACGCCCTTGTCCACTCCTGAGGGCGATGACCTGATCGAGTCTGCTGAGCGACCATCCACGGTAGACTTCTAGGGCGCGCCGTTCAGCCGAAGCGACCTGAGCTGCGGAAAGCACGACGTGATCGTCGCTAACGTCCTCTTGCTCCAGTAGCTCGAGCAATAGACGTGCTTCGATGCCTACGATCATCACACCATCGCCTGTGTTAACCACTAGCGGCTCCCGCTGCAGCATGGCGCTTCTGCGTAGATCGCGTGGAGCCGGCTGAAGTGCCGATAGGCGCTCGCGCAGCGTATGACCTCTCGTCAAGGGGTCAAAGAACCTGCGGCATTGCTGTAGGTCGGCCTCAAGCTCTTTGGGAGACCCTCCATAAGTCGTCTTCCATAGCACGGTCAGGTCTCGAATAAGGCTCGTCACTTCGTCCCCACTGAGAACGACCGGCACCCCGAAGATGTCCCTGCCCTTGGTGACGGAGCTGACCTTATTGTTCACGGTTTGAACGCCTCTGCGAAGTATCCTCGCCGCTCCAGAGAATCAATTCTCGGATCTCCCTCTGATGCCAGACCGGGTGGAGCTTCGAGCGGTAGGATGACAAGGACGTGATCTTGTGGAGCGGTCATCTGCCGATTCGACAGGTAACCCGCCAAGTCTTGCATGCGGTCGCTGTCCAGGAAGGAGCCAAACTCATCCAGGGCAATCAGGCGATTTTGGGCGGGAACCTCTTCGCGATCAAGGTTTGCAACTTGGGCTTGAGTGTAGGCGAAAGCCTGCTGTCCGCTCGAAAAGGCTGAAAGCGGTCGCTCGTGGAGTTCACCGTTTACGTTCCATGAAACGGTCATGTTGCGGGGGTTAAGGGAAATGTCGGAACCTCCGTCGAACAATGCTCGGCGAACGAGTTCATTGTCAAACCATTGCCGTACTTCCCCTGCTAGCCACAAACGAGCTGCGGAATTTGCAAGGTTATCCCGAGGTGCCTCATCGGTCGGTCGAAGCAGGTTACCTGACAGCTCCCCCAAGGCTGACCCGATTCCCTGGACAGTTGTCTGGGCCTGTCGAAGTGAGTCGCGCACAGACTCGAGGCGCATCGCCAACTCTTGAAGCGATTCTGCCTGCTCGATAGGCTCGGCGTCTCGGAAAGATTCAATCCCACCCGGCACGGCCTTACGCAGCCACGCTAGGCTCACTTCCCGGGAAAGATATTCGGTCACTTTTGAAATCTCCGCGGTTTGCTTTTCCAGCCCGCGCCGTGCGTTGTCCGCCGTATGCGTGGCCGTGATTTCGCGCCGCTCGATTTCCTCCAGCTCGACCCGCTGCCGATCCCGACGTCCGCGAACCCTTACCACCGGTACATCCGCCTCGCGGCAGAGTCGGATTAGCTCAGCTGAGAGAGCGTCTTCAGTCATTCCCCCGCCGAGCATGTCCTTGGCATGACTTAGGTTTGCGTATTCGTTTTGCACGGCCCGGCTCTGCTGATCCAGCTCATTGCGGAGAGCCATCAGCTCATCGAGGGTCTGCACAGTTGACGCTGGGAGCTCACTCGTGGCTTTACGGAGTCGCTCTTGGGCCTTTACGAAATTTTGCTCGACAGATTCATACGCTTCGATTTGTTCCAACGCTTGCGCGACTGCATCGAGATGAGTGCGCGTCTCTTCGATGTGTGCTTCTAGAGCCTCTGCATCTTCGGAAGGCGCTCGGTCGGAAAGCATCGAGATTTGATGTTCACATGCGACCTTGAACCCGGCGACGGTCCACTCGCCATGTTCACTGCTAGATTCGATCAGAACAGCGTTACCGAGATCTTGCTGTTCTGCCTCTTCCAGCTTCCACGTCAGGTGGGTCAGGACCTCTACCAGAATCGGCGTGGCGTTGACCTGGGGAAGTTGTGCTTGTAGTTCCTTGAGGCGCTGGCCAAGCGCCGATCTCTGAGCTGTTAGTGCGTCACGCTTGGGAGCGACGCCAACGTCTGCAGCGCGGCGCTGGAGCACACTTCTGCACTCACGGAGTGCCTTTTCTTGACGAATTAGGTATTTTTGTGCGTTGTTGAATTTCCGTTTCGCCTCGTCGTCACTGTGTTGCCGTGCGCTTGCTTCGGTGACCTTCTCGTCAAGCTTCTGGCGTTGCAGGTCAATCGAATCGAGCCTGGTCTGGAGTTCCTGAATTTTTGCATCCAACTCAGGGCCGCGACCTCTTACACGCTCCAGCTTATCCGCAACGTCAATTGCTTTATCCATAAGGGAGAGACGTCGACGATCTTCCTCCACTTTAGATGTAAGGTCGTGCGCTACTAGCTGTGCCTCTGAGGCCGCGGCGACGTTGCGTTTAAAATCTTCTGGGTCGCATACGTTAATCCTGTTTTGGATTTCTGCGAGAATCAAGTCGAGATCAGCGATTCGGCCATTGCCGGGCTCATGCAGCCAATCGGCAACTTCCGTATGGGCTATGCGCACTCGATCGGCAAGCACGCTAGCAGGAGTTTCTGCGGCAATGACGTGATAGACGCTTAGGAGCTCGGAGAGGTCGCGAGGTCGAGCGCTGCGGCCATTAATCTGAATGCTCCCCACAAGGTCTCCCAGCGGCTCCGGTAATGCGGGCCAAGACCTGGGTGAAAGCTGCCACGTAATCTCGTCTGCGCCTCTTAGGTCAGTTACCTTAATGTGAGCACGTACTAGCTGGCTACGAAAGCTCTGCCAAGCTGGCGTGTCTCCAGAGAAAGGTTGACTTCCCGTGCATAGCTGGAGAAGCTTGATCGCGTTGCTTTTGCCTATGCCGTTGTATCCGGCGAGGCGGCACAGCGGAATGTTGGGAATTTCATCAATGATGCGCAGTCCTCGACGGCACTCGGCATTAATCGCGATATGCACGGCGCACTAGCCTTTCCAAGACGTCTTGGCTGCTGAAGCTGTCTACGGCGATTCCGTCAATCGTTGAGAGTTCCGGTAGACCAGTTCGTGCGTTCTCATCGTCGCCTGAGCGGCCACTTCTTAATGCTGCATCCACCTCGTGCATGATCCTGAGCATTTGCTGACCCGAACCAGGCATACCCCACCCTCCGATCCGCCCCGCACGGTGCATGAGCTCGTAGCTTACCGGCGACTGTGCGTGGCGGGCAGTTGATCTGCATGCAGGCGTGGGCGATGCAGACCGGTCTCTGGAAACCGGCGGTCGGTTGAGCGAGCCCTGCTGGCGCAGATACGCCGGAGCGTTCAACGAGCGCCCAGGCAAGCGAAGTTCGCCGCGGCGGTCACCACCTCGGTGGCGATCGATGTCGACATGCCCACGCGCGCGTGTGGAAGGTTGAGTGCGACAAGATGGGATACCAGCAGGGCGGTGGAGCGGCTTTGGGCTGGAGCTGCTTTGGCGTGAGTGATCATGGCCCCGTAAGCTTCCGGCGCGTCGGGCAGTCTGTGGACCTGCCCGGTAAAGCACGACGTTGGGGCCGTGATCTTCGAGGCTCGCGCCAAAGTGGCTGCCTAAAGCCGTGGAGCCGACCGCCCCAGCCACGATCTAGCCCTTCTCTGGCATCAGGCGGCTGATCGCCATGAGCGCGGCACGGGCGCCGGCCGGGCTGGAGCGGGGCGGAGACAGGAGCGCAGGCCCGGCCGGGGCCGGGCCGCGCGCGGCGAGCAGGGCGAGCCGCCTTGAAGGTGTAGAGAAAATTTGAACCGAGCCGCGGTCAGACTGTGAGTCAGAGAGGGTAACTGATCTCCAGGTCGTCGCCTGGGAGTTGGAACTCCTCCAGTGCGAGGGGCTTCGCTTCGTTCCCGGACGTGACCCGAAGGATGTGGATCAACGGCACCCCGTCGGGGAGACGTAGGGCCTCGGCCTGGTCGGGAAGAGGCATCCGCGTACGCAGGTACTCGGTGAACTGCAACTCGTGGCCCAGCTCGGCCAGTGCCTCGTATAGATGCGGTGCCGGGGGCGGAGCCGCCTCCTCGTACTTGGTGCCGACCAGTACGGAGAACGGCACGTAAGTGCGGTGCAGTTGACGGAGGCGGCCGCGGTCCGCGGTCTGCAGCGAGTCGTACGTGAACATCGGCTCGCCCGGCGGGATGCGGAGGAGTTCTGCCAAGGCGAGGGGGGCATCTGTGCGGGTGACCGCCAGTTCCTCGGCGTCCGTCCAGCGGAGGCCGTCAGCCTCGACGTAGTGGCCCTGGGTGTCGCGTCGCACGCCGCGGGGGCGCGTGAGGCTGGGGCGGCTGTGGGGGGAGCGTACGAACATCCCGCGGCCCATCATGACCTCGACCAGGCCAGCGGCACGTAGCTCCGCGATGCCTTGGCGAACGGTCGGGCGGGTCACTCCGAACTGCTTGGCCAGGACCTCCTCCGAGGGGAGCGGCTGCCCGGCCGGGTAGGTGCCGTCAAGGATGCCCTGGCGCAGATGGTCGGCGATCTGGCGGTACTTGGCCTGGGCCTTCTCGGGCGGCATGCGGTCTCCACGGCGGGTTTCTCAACAGCCGGGCGGACGTACCCACTGGTGGGAACGTCCGGCCCGCTGTTGAACGGGCGTCTGTTGGGTGCGTCGTCTCTTCGCGGTTGCGAACACGGACAGGGTCCCTCATTACGAGCCGCTTGACAACCCGTACTACGGGCTACACTCTGGACTCTCGAACCCGTACTACGGGTGGATGTCATCCCGAAGGAACGGCCTTCGGGGGCTGAGAGACAAGGAGTTCAGAGCAGTGGCAAGCCTTCCGATCGACACCGCGAAGTTCACGGGGATCATCTGCGCGGTACCTCCGGCGCCCCGTGCCGCGAATCGCGAGACCGGTCAGCTTTGCGTTGACCGTGAGACCGGCAAGACGATGTACCAGGTCGGTCTGTGCCTGATGGCGGGTGCGACGGCTGAGGTCGTCAACGTGAGCGTGGCGGGGGAGCCGACCGGCGTCCAGCTCGGGATGCCGGTACAGGTCCGGGACCTGGTGGTGACCCCGTGGGAGAACGAGGGACGGCACGGGCTGGCGTTCCGTGCCGCGGAGATCAAGCCCCTTACTGCTCCGGCGGGTAAGGGGGGCGGGCAGTGACGTTCCTGGCTTCCACTCCTTCGGCCGGGGCGACTTGGCCGAGCTGGGTTCTTATGGTGGCCGCAGTGCTGGTGTCGGGTCTGCTCATCGCAGGCCCGGCCCTGCGCCGCCGCTACCCGGTGGCCTGCTGGCGGCTTCTCGGCTTCCCTGCCGCGTGCTTCCACGTGGCGCGCACCTGGCGGCCGTTGATGGCTGGCTGCGGACTGGCCGTGAGCCGAAAGGCCGCGTTGATCGTGGTCTCCGGGCTCGTCGGCAACGGGGCAGCGCCGCCGCAACCGCGCGTACCTCGACGGGGGTTCATGCGGCCGACCGCTGGGCGCTTCTGGTTCCTGGTGAGGCTGCTGCCGGGGCAGGTACCGGAGGACTTCTCCAAAGCGGCCCCCGCAATGGCGGAGGAGTGGCAGGTTCACGCGGTTCGGGTGACCTCGTACAAACCCGGCGTCGTCCGCATCGTGGCCTCGGCTACGGACCCGCTCAAGGCGCCGCGCATACCGAAGCAGCGGGGAGCCGGGCGTCTGCTCCGGGTTGTCGTGGGCGCTTTGGAAACCGGCGGGCAATGGGTGATGGACCTGCGGCGCGTCCCGCACTGGTTGATCGTCGGGGCCACCCGGTCCGGCAAGTCGACGTTGATCAACGCGCTCGTGGCGGGCCTGGCTCCGCAGCGGGTCGCGCTGGTCGGGATCGACTGCAAGGGCGGCATGGAACTGTCGCTCTACGGTCCGCGGCTCTCGGCTTTGGCCACCAATCGGGCCCAGGCGGTGAAGTTGTTGGCGGCGCTCGTGGATCTCACCCTCGACCGCATGGCGGTCTGCCGGGCTGCACATGTTCGGAACATCTGGGGCCTGTCCGAGGAGGAGCGGCCGATTCCGCTGGTCGTGATCGTGGACGAGATCGCGGAGTTGTTCCTCATCGCGAACCGCAACGAGAAGGACGAGGCGCAAGCGGCGGCTACGGCGCTGATCCGACTGGCCCAACTCGGCGCCGCGCTCGGGGTGTTCCTCATCGTCGCCGGACAACGGGTCGGCTCTGACATGGGCCAGGGAGTCACAGCGTTGCGCGCTCAGCTCGGCGGCCGTGTCTGCCACCGAGTGGCCGACCCCGGTACGGCGGAGATGGCGCTCGGGGACCTCAACCCCGACGCGCTCAAGGCGGCCCAGGCCATCACGCCCGAACAGGCCGGTACGGCGGTCCTTGCCTCTGGAGACGGCTGGGAGCGGGCCCGTTCGCACCTGATCTCGGAGACCGAGGCTGAGGCAACCGCGGCCGAGTACGCGCACCTGACCCCGTGCATCCCCGAGCTGATCGAAGCGGTCGGCGGCTCGGCCGGCAGCGCTGAAACGCATCTGGAGCGCCTGGACCGCGACGAAACCGAATGAAGGGAGAACGCCGTGCTCGTGTCCATGTCGGCCGTGCTCCTGCTCGGCCTCCTGCTCTGGTTCCTGCTCCGTATCCGCTACCTGCGGTGGCTGGAGTTCCTGCTCAGCGCGGTCTTCGGCTTCCTCGTCGCCAAGACGGCAGCCGCGCCGATGGTTCAGGCGGCCCTCACCGGAGTGACCGCCTTCCTCGGCCAATTCCACTTCTGACCCGCACCACAACCCGCAAGGAGGGGTGTCCCATGCCCGAATACGAGATCAAGACCGGTGACCGTGACGCGTTCATCGCCGGACTTCGTGAACTGGCGGACTTCCTGACCGCCAACCCTGGCGTCCTCGTTCCGAAGCACCCGCGCTTCACCGTGATCGTCGACGCGACGGATCCCGCCGTCCGCGAGGCCGTGGCGGAGCGTGTTGCCGCTCCGCTCGGTGCCCCCTTGGAGGACCTGGGTCGGGGCTTCTACTCGGCCTGGCGGCACTTCGGCCCCATCGCGTACAGCGTCACCGCCGTGCCGCCCAAGGACGAACAGTGATCGCCCGCAAGACGGGTCCCCGACGGGGCGCGAAGTCGCCAAACCTGACCCCGTCAGGAACCCACTCCATCCGCCACCTGCGTAGTGAAAGGAGTACTCACACTTTGTCCACCGCGAATCGTTCGCGCAAATCACCGCCTCCCCGGTGCGAGCTGCGGGAGGAAGAGCGCCCGACCTGCGTCGGCCGGGCAGAGGTCATCCTCGCCGGGCTGGACGGCCAGGAACAACGGGTGTGTGCCGCCCACGCTGCCGCGCTCTGGCTGACCGACCCGACGATCCGCTTCACCGCGAAGACTCGACCTGAGGCCATCGCGGCCGTGATGCGGCAGGCCTTCGGGGGCTCGCGATGACCGAGCTATCAACAACCGGGGGCCATCCCAAGGAAGTTGCGGCCCTGATCGAGCGGGCGGCGGAAGCTGGCTTCGACGCCTGGTATCGCAGCATCGTCCGCCTCGGCGGCTGCACCAACCCTGTTCACCTCGTCGGCAACGTGACGCTGTTCGACGCAGTGACCGGGGAGGCGCTCCACTCCTACTACTCGGACGGGCATGGCGGGCGGCTGCTGACCACGTGCGGCAACCGCCGGGCCAGCGTCTGCCCGACCTGCGCTCGCCTCTACCGGGCGGACACCTACCAGCTCATCCGGGCCGGGCTCGTCGGCGGCAAGGAGATCACGGCAGAGGTAGGCGGGCACCCTCGGGTGTTCGCCACCCTCACCGCTCCGGGCTTCGGCTCGGTCCACACTCGGCGCGAGGTTGGCGGCCGGGTGCACGCGTGCCGACCGCGTAAGCCGGGGGAGCGCTGCCCTCACGGCACGCCCGTGGGCTGCCATGCCCGGCACGCGGAGGATGATCGGCGTCTCGGTGAGCCGCTGTGCCCGCGCTGCTACGACTACGCCGGTGCCGTGCTCTGGCAGGCGCACGCAGGCCAGCTCTGGCACCGCTTCGCCCTGGAACTGCGCCGCGAACTGGCTCGTCGGGTCGGCCTGAGCCGTACGGAGTTCAGCGAGGCGGTGCGGCTCTCGTACGCCAAGGTGGCCGAGTACCAGCGGCGTGGCCTGATCCACTTCCACGCCGTGATCCGCCTCGACGGGCCGGACGGGCCGGAGTCGGCTCCGCCTGGTTGGGCGACGGCGTCTCTCCTGTCGGCTGCAGTACGGGCTGCTGTCGGCCTGGTCCGCCTCGAAGCGGTGGGCGCGGAGGTCATCGGGCGTCGGGTGCTGCGCTTCGGACCCCAGATTGATGTCCGACCGATCACCGAGTCTGACCTGGGGGAGAGGCTGACCCCAGCGGCCGTAGCGGCCTACATCGCGAAGTACGCGACCAAGGGTGCCGAGGCGGCCGGAGCCGTGGACGGCCGGATTCGCCACGCACGGGAGTTGGCGACGTTACCGGTACGGGCCCACACGCTTCGCATGATCGGCACGTGCTGGTGGCTCGGCAGCCTGCCACCGTTCGAACCCCTCCGGTTGCAGCAGTGGGCACACATGCTCGGCTACCGAGGCCACTTCTCCACCAAGTCGCGCCGCTACTCCACCACCCTGACCGCACTCCGGCAGGCCCGTGCCGAGCATCGGGCGGAGCAACAGCTCGCGGCGCTCGGCTTTGACGATCGGGAGACGGTGACCATCGGCCAATGGCGCTTCGCCGGGCGCGGCTATTCGCCGGAGGCGATTCCCGTCGCTGCGGGCATCCGTGAGGCACGGCTGGAGGCTCGGCCATGAGCGATCGGCTTCTCAGCGTGGAGCAGGTGGCGGAGCGGCTTGGAACGACAGTCCGCTTCCCGCGTCGCCTGATCTCTGAACGCCGGATCACCTTCGTTCACGTCGGCAGGCATGTGCGCATCCCCGAACGCGCGCTGGAGGACTTCATCGCGCGTCACACCACCACTCCCATCACTCGGCGGCATGGAAAGGCGGTGGCCTGATGCCCAACAACAACGGTCGCAAGCGGCGTTTCGGGGCGGTGCGGCAGTTGCCTTCGGGGCGATGGCAGATCCGCTATCCGGACCCGGTGACCAAGCAACTGCGTACGGGAGAGCACACGTTCCCGACCAAGACGGATGCTGAAGTCAAGCTCTCCGAGATTGAGGCCGACATCGTGCGCGGGCGCTGGGTCAATCCTGACGCCGGGAAGGTCAACTTCGGTGAGTTCCTGGACGGTTGGTTCCGCGAGCGTGACTATGCCGCGACCACACGCGGCCGGAACGGCGGCGTGATCCGGCTGCACATCCGACCCAGCCTCGGTGATCTGGCCATCGCGGAGATCGACACCTCACGGGTGCGCCGCTGGCGGGCGGAGCTGCTGGCGGCGGGCATCGGTGAACCGACCGTGGTGAAGGCGTATCAGATCCTCCGGGCCGCGATGAACACCGCCGTTGACGACGGGCTGATCCAGCGCAACCCGTGCCGGATCAAGGGCGCGGGCATCACCAAGTCGCCGGAACGGCCGGTCCTCACGGTGGAGGAAGTGTTCGCCGTGGCGGACGCGATCGAGGGGCGATATCGGGTCATGGTGCTGCTGGCGGCCTTCACCGGACTTCGGTTTGGTGAACTGGCCGCGCTCCAGCGCCGTGACATCGACCTGGAGGGGCGCTTCGTCCACGTCCGCTGTGCCCAGGCCGAACCACAGTCGGGGAAGCTGGAGATCAAGGCTCCGAAGAGTGAAGCGGGCGTGCGCACGGTCTCCTTCCCGGCGTCGCTCCTTCCCGAAATGAAGGAGCACTTGCGGATCTTCGGGGAGGACGGCCGAACCGGACTGCTCTTCGTCGGGCCGAATGGTGGGCGGTTGCGCCGGAACAATTTCCACGAAACGTGGACTACGGCGCTCAGGGCGGCCGGGATCAAGGGCGTGCACTTCCACGACCTCCGGCACACGGGCAACACCCTGGCCGCGACCGGTGGGGCGAGCACACGGGAGCTGATGCAACGGATGGGGCACTCGACCGTGCGGGCGGCGATGATCTATCAGCACCTGGTCGGCGGTCGGGACCAGGAGATTGCGGACCACGTGGACCGGCAGATCAAGAAAACGTGCAAGGCAGCCAGACTCAAGCCCGTCAAGCGCAAGGGCGGCAAAGGTTCGGTCGGCGGCCCGGACGGCAAGATCAAATGATCTGGCACGGATCTGGCACGCCGCCTCCGGCGTCATGATCCGGTCCGAGCAGGACGAAGGCCCAGGCGGCCGGTTGATCACCGGTTGGCCTGGGCCTTCGTGTACGCAAACCGAACGAATGTTCGCGTGCCCCCAGCAGGATTCGAACCTGCGACACCCGCTTTAGGAGAGCGGTGCTCTATCCCCTGAGCTATGGAGGCCATGGCCGATGGCGTACCGGCCGGGGGTCAGCCTACCGGGTTCGGTGTCGTGGTGGGCAACGGGTTGCCGCAGCGTGCCGCGGAAGTCGTAGCGTGCCGGGACCGTTCACAGGGTGCGGTCTGCCGTGAAGACGTGCTGGATTCGGCGTAGGGCGTCCAGTTCGGTCAAAGGGTTGCCCTCGACGACTATGAGGTCGGCCCGCATGCCGGGGGCCAGGGTGCCGGTGTCGGTCAGGCCCAGGGCATGGGCGGAGTCGGTGGTGGCCATGTCCAGGATTTCGGCATGGCGGAAGCCAAGGGAGGCGAAGAATTCGAGCATGCCGACGTAGTCACCGAACCGGGCTCCCGGCACCCCGGCGTCGGTGCCGGCGATGAACCGGACACCGGCCTCCCGCATTTCCCGGATGACCTCGGCCATCGCCGCGGCCCGCTCGGGCCCCATCTGCTCCAGGAACAACCGCCAGTCCCCGGACACGCAGCGGCAGACGGCTATGTCGTCCTCGACGATTCGGCGGGTGATCTCCGGGGCGTAGGTGATGCCCTCGGCGGTACGCCAGGAGCAGTGTTCGAGGGTCCGGACACCGGCTGCCACGCAATGCTCGATGGCGTCGGTGCCGTGTGCGTGGGCGGCCACCCCCAGGCCGTGGCGGGTGGCTTCTTCGACGATCAGGCGGAGTTGGCCGGGAGTGAACTGCGACTCCCACATGCGTGGACCGCCGGGGGTGAGGGCGCCACCGGAGGCCATGACCTTGATCAGGTCGGCGCCAACTGCCGCGTTGCGGGCGATCTGCGTGCGGATGTCGTCGTCGGTGGTGACTTCACCGCCGAGGAAACCGCAGTGGCCACCGGGTGAGGTCAACGGCGCGGTCGCGGCGAGGATACGTGGCCCGACAGCCGTCCCGGACTCTATGGACGCACGCAACTCCACGGTGAGCGCGTCGCGGTCACCGAGGTCCCGTACGGTCGTGACCCCGGCGGTCAGAATCTGTTCGGCACGGGCTGCCATGGCGGCGGCGAGTTCGGCTGGCTCGGCGTGCGCCACGGCGTGGATCGAGTCGGGGCCCGCGTCGAAGGCGAGGTGGACATGGCAGTCGATCAGCCCGGGCAGCACCGTCGTCCCAGGGCAGCGCAGCCGGGACACACTCGCGTCCACCGAGGCGTCCAATTCGGCCGCGGTGCCGACAGCGGTGATCACACCGGCTGCCACGAGAACGGCGCCGTCGTCGATCACCTGGTCGGCGGGCCCGGTGATGACGCGGTCAGCGCTGATGAGTGCCTTGTGCACGATCGCCTTTCGCATCGCCCGGCAGGGGGAGGGAGAACGCAGGGTGTCGGCCGAGGCCCGTACCGATGGCCGTCACCACTTCGTCATGAGGTGATCGGTGTTGCACCGGCTGCGCGCCGCGCCCATAGATCTACGCGTCGCGGAGCGCAGCCGCAAACTCCTTATGGGCAGCTCACGTTGGCGGACGGAGGTCGTCGGGCGCGCTCCGGTGTACCGACGCCATCGCCAGGGTGGGGGTGGACCTCGCGGAGAGGACTGTGAGTCTCAGGCGTGGGGTGGTCACGGGGTGGTCGAGGGGCAGGATTCGGCAGTGGCCGATCGTTGTACCGGTGGCTGTCTGGTGCCAGCCGTGGTCGGTCCAGATGTCGATGGTGAACCGCTCCACCTGCTGGCCCTCGCGGATGTCCTCGCCCAGGCGGATGCGGTCGAAGGTGCGGTGGGCGGTGGGGAGGGGGATCTCCAGGATGCCGGTGGTGGTGCCTGGGGCGGGGGACCAGGGGAAGGGGAGCAGGGACGTGTTCCCGTATGTCGTGCGGATCGCGGTGCCGAAACCCGTCAGCTCGGCCATGTCCTCGGTGGCGATGCGGCCGTCCGGGCCGGGTGGGACGTTGAGGAGCAGCACCGCGTTGCGGCCCACCGACTGCTCGTACAGTGCGACCAACTCGCGGGCGGGCTTGGGCCGTTCCCCGGCGTGGAAGAACCAGCCGTCGCGCAGTGAGACGTCCGCCTCCGCCGGGAACCACTGGAGGTACCTCACGCCCGGTGCGGTGATCTTCGCGCGGGAGCCGATGTCGGGGGCCTGCGGCCCGCCGGGGATGAGGGATTCGCCGTGGGCGGTGGACGGGTCGGCGGTGGCCGGGGTGACGCTCCACTCGGTTTCGCGGGCGATGCCGTTCTCGTTGCCGACCCAGCGGATGCCCTGGGGGCCCGCGAAGGTGACGGTGCCGGGGGAGAGCGCGTGGATGAGGTGGAACCAGGCGGTGAAGTCGTACGGTTCGGTGATCCCGGCGCTGGTCCAGGGGTTGGCGCCGTCCAGCCAGAGTTCGTCGATGGGGCCGTACTGGGTGAAGAGTTCGTACAACTGGTTGAGGTAGTACGCGTTGTAGTCGTCGGCGTGGACGGTGAAGGAGGGCAGGTGGCCTGCCCGTACCGCCGCCGTGCGGTCGTCGCCGTCGACCAGGGTGGGGATGGTGCGCCGTACCACCGGGCTTCCGTTGCCGTAGCGGCCCTGCCCGGCGGGGGCGCGGGCGCCGTCCTCCAGGGTTGCCTCCTCCTCGATGCTCAGTGGCTGGCCCGCGGCCTTCTTCGCGCGGATCCGGGCGACGTACTCGGCGTGCCAGGCGTGCGGTTGCTCGGCGCCGTCGGCGGGGGAGAGATACACGCCGACCTTCAGACCGGCTCCGCGGGCGGCGGCCAGATAGCTGCCGAGGATGTCTCCTTCGGGGTTGCGGCAACCGCTGCGGCACCCCGCGTCACGTATCCGCCAGTACGCGGACGGGTCGGTGCCGCGCTGGGCCTGGGCCGCGGCACGGGCTCGGGCCGCTGCCTCCCGTTGGGCGGGAGTGTGGTCGCGGATCCACCAGGGGCTGGCGATGACCGAGTGGTTGGTGTAGCGGGTGGGGTAGAGGACGAAGCCGTCGTGGTGTTTGGCGGTGAGCATCACCTGGCGGGCACCGGACGCCTGGTAGGCGCGCATCCACTGGTCCACGGCGACGCGCGGCGGGTTGAACCAGGCTTCGTCCTCGGCGCCTGAGCCCCACTCGCGGTCGGTGAAGGTGTTCATGCCGAAGTGCGTGAACGCGGTGATCTCCCGTCGCTGCCAGGCCAGTTGGGCCGGGCGCGGGATGACGCGTGAGGCCTTGTGGACGATGCGGTCCGGGGTGTCTCCGGGGGCGATCGGGATCAACGGGGCCGGAGTGATCGGATCAGTTGCGGCAGTGGTGGGGACTGTGGCGGCTGGCGGGGTGTTGCGAAGCGCCGCGCTGGCTAGCGCCACTGGGGCCAAAGACAAGAGACTTCGTCGACTCATGGATGGCTTGGGCATAGGGCCAGTCCTTCCCTGATCCCTGGTGCTCCTGTTAGTCCTCCGATGTATCGCGTGCCTCACGGCATTCTGGCTTGGCTGCGCACCCCGCACAACCGTCCCTGCGGCACCTCTTGACGTCGCATTCTGATTGGTTGAGTCTGCTTCATCAGTGCGCTTCCAACGTAACTGCCCAATACCAACCATGAGTTGGAGGACAACGGCAGCATGTGGACCCATCGATACCGCGGGAGAACCCCCGCTGGAACGGCCGCCCTCGCGGCGTTCCTCCTCGTCGTCGGACTTCTCGTCGGCGGTCAGCCCTCCGCGGCCATCGCGAAGGCCCGAACGGTCACCGCCGTCACCGTCGACGGTCATGGCACCGGCCGTACCTTCGACGGCATCGGCGCGATCAGTGGCGGCGGCGGCAACACCCGTCTGCTGACCGACTATCCGCCCAAGCAGCGCGGCGAGATACTCGACTACCTCTTCAAGCCCGGCTACGGAGCGGCGCTGCAGATCCTCAAGGTGGAGATCGGCGGCGACACCAACTCCACCGACGGCGCCGAGGCCAGCCATGAACACGCACGCGGCGCCGTCAACTGCGGTACCGGGTACGAGTGGTGGCTCATGGCGCAGGCCAAGGCCCGCAATCCGGGGATCAAGCTGTACGGGCTGGCCTGGGGCGCGCCAGGGTGGATCGGCAACACCGGCGGTGGCGGGAACTTCTGGTCCCAGGACACTGTCGACTACCTCATGTCCTGGCTCGGCTGTGCCAGGCAGCACGGGCTCACCATCGACTACCTCGGCGGCTGGAACGAACGCGGTTACAACGCCGCCTGGTACGAGAACCTGCACTCCGCCCTCGCCGACAAGGGCTACCGCCACACCCAGGTGGTGGGTGCCGACTCCGGCTGGGACGTGGCTACCGCCATGCGCGGGGACTCCGCCTTCGACAACGCGGTCGACATCATCGGTACGCACTACCCGTGCAGCTATATGTCGGCGATGACCCAGTGCTCCACCACCTCCGACGCCCTCGCCACGGGCAAGCAGCTGTGGGCGAGCGAGAACGGCTCCGAGGACTACGACACGGGTGGCGCTCCGCTGGCCAGGGCGGTCAACCGCGGGTACATCGACGCCAAGATGACGGCGTACATCAACTGGCCGGTGATCGCGGCCGTATATCCCAACCTCCCGTACAACACCATGGGGCTGGTCACCGCGACCCAGCCGTGGTCCGGTGCGTACAGCGTCGGCAAGAGCACCTGGGCGTCCGCGCACACCACCCAGTTCACCCAGCCCGGTTGGCGCTATGTCGACACGGCCAGCGGCTACCTCGGCGGGGACCGTACGAACGGCTCGTATGTGACGCTGCGGTCGCCCGACTCCACCGCGTGGAGCACGATCGTCGAGACGCTGGACGCGTCCGCGGCCCAGACGATGAACCTGAAGGTGACCGGCGGACTGGCCACCGGTGCGCTGCATGTGTGGTCCAGCGACTTCTCGTCCACCGCCCAGCGCGACTACATGGTGCGGCAACCGGACCTCGCACCGGTGAGCGGTACGTACACGCTCACCCTTCAGCCCGGCCGGGTGTACTCCATCACCACGACCAGCGGGCAGGGCGCCGGAACCGCCCAGTCTCCGGCGCGCGGCGTGCTCGGACTCCCGTACCGCGACGGTTTCGAGCACACCGGGGTCGGCGGTGAGGCACGGCTGCTCGCCGCGCAGCAGGGCAGTTTCGAGGCGGTGCGCTGCGGTGGCGGACGGGCCGGGACATGCGTCCAGCAGATGGCGCCGACCGCGCCGATCAACTGGGACAGCCCGGCCGACCCCTATGCCACCCTCGGCGACCTCGGGTGGACCAACTACACGGTCGCCATCGACACCCGGCTCACCCAGGACGGCGCGGTGCGGCTGCTCGGGCGGGTCGGTACACAGAGCGGCTTCTCGCCCGCCGGGATCAACTCCTACGACCTGTCGCTGTCGCACAGCGGCGCCTGGGCGATCGAGCGCAACAACACCGCACACCAGGTGACGGTCCTGGCCCAGGGCACCGACGCCCAGGCCGCGGGCGACGGTTGGCACCGGCTCTCACTCGGCTTCGACGGTGCGACGATCACCGCGTCCGTCGACGGCCAGGCCGTGGGTACGGTCACCGACGCCTCGTACGGCTCCGGGCAGGTCGGTGTCGGCACGAGCGGCTACGTCCCGGCGCAGTACGACAACCTGAGCGTGATGCCGGGAGCCGCACAGACCTACGCGGGTACCTACCGGCTGGTCAACCGCAACAGCGGCAAGACGCTCGACGTCGCCAACCAGGCCACCGCCGACGGCTCGGCCGTCGACCAGTGGACCGGCAACGGCGGGGCCAACCAGCAGTGGACGGTGCAGCCCACCGGCGACGGCTACTACCGGCTGATCGGCGTGCAGAGCGGCAAGGCGTTGCAGGTTCCGAGCGGCAACCCGGTCTCCGGCACCCAACTCGACATCCTCACGCGGCAGTCAGACGTCGCCCAGCAGTGGCGGATCGTTCCGTCCGGTGACGGCTACGCCACCTTGGAGAACCGCGCCACCGGCATGCTGGCCGACGTGGGCGGCCAGTCCACCGCGGACGGCGCGAAGGTCATCGAGTGGCCGTCCAACGGCGGGGCCAACCAGCAGTGGCAGTTGGTGAGGACGGACTGACCCCGGCCCGGGCTCACCGATGGCCCGGGCTCACCGATCGCGGGCGATGATCGACGCGGTGTGCTCGCGCACCTGCTCCGGGCTCAGATACACATCCGTGTACTCGAAGTCCTCCAGTTTGGCGGGCTTTTGGGCGAGGAAGCCGATCCGGACGAAGTCATCGCCCGCGAAGGCGTTGATCATCCAGTTGGTCATCACCCGGACCTTGGCGACATTGGTCCGCAGCGCCGTCCAGTGGTATCCGCGGGCCACCGCCTGCGCCGGGAGGCCGTGCAGTTCGATGCCGAGCGGCTTGGAGACCGCGTCCTTGCCGCCGAGATCGACCACAAGGCCCAGGTCCTTGTGCACATAGGGCTGCAGGGGGTGGCCGCGCAGGCTCGCGATGACGTTCTCGGCCACCATCCTGCCCTGCCGCAGCGCGTGCTGGGCGGTGGGCGGGCACACCGCGCCGTCGCCCTTGGCGAGATCGGGTACGGCGGCCGCGTCACCGAGCGCGAAGACCCCGTCGAACCCCGGTAGGGTCATCTCGGCGGTCACCGCCAGTCGGCCGCGTACCGTCTCGGCGCCGAGCGTGCTGACCAGCGGGCTGGCGACGACGCCCGCGGTCCAGATCAGGGTGCGGCACGGCAGGACCCGACCGTCGGTGAACGTCACCTTGTCGATGCCCGCCTCGGCGATCGACACCCCCAGCGACACCTCGACACCGCGCCGCTGCAGCACCTCCAGCGCGCTGCGGCCCAGCTTCTCGCCCAGTTCGGGCATCAGCTTGGGCGCGATGTCTATCAGATGCCACTTGATGAGCCGCGGATCGAGCCGCGGATACCGCTTGATCGCATTGGTGGTGAGGCGTTGCAGGCAGGCGGCGGTCTCGGTGCCCGCGTAGCCGCCGCCGACCACCACGAACTGCAGCCGGGAGGCCCGCTCGTCCTCGTCCTGGCTGGCGTCGGCCAGGTCCAGTTGGGCGATGACGTGATCGCGGATGTACGCGGCCTCGGCGAGCGTCTTCAAGCCCCGCCCGTACTCGGTGAGTCCGGGGATGTCGAAGGTGCGGGTGATGCTGCCGGGGGCCACCACGATGTAGTCGTATCGCTCATTGACGATCTCGCCGGTGATCTTGCGGATGACGCAGATCTTGGACTTGGTGTCCACACCGATGGCACCGCCGGGGATGATCTTGGTGCGGTGCTTGGTGCTGCGGCGCAGCGAGATCGCCACGGACTGCGGGGTGAGCACGCCCGAGGCCACCTGGGGCAGCAGCGGCAGATAGAGCTGGTAGGCGTACGGGGTGACCAGGGCGATGTCCGCCTCTCCCGGGGTGAGCCTACGCTCCAGGCGACGTATGCAGCCGATTCCGGCGAATCCGGCGCCCACTACGAGAATCTTGGGTCGTGCCACGGTGTCCGTCCCTTCTCGCCTTCGCTGAGGGCTGTCGCCCTCCCTGGGGCTTGCCCTTCGTACTGCTCGTCTGCCCCGTTCGCGGTGGTCACCCCCCATCTTTCTGGGCGGGGGCGGAGTCCGCCTGCTGAGTGCGGTGGTACGGGCGCACAAAAAACCGGTGGCCGGACCCCAAGGGCCCGGCCACCGGTGAGCGGCGCGCCGGTCAGATCGCGGAGTGCTTTCCGTGGACCATGTCCCAGGCCTCGCTGGCGTAGCGCTCGCGCTCGCCCAGCGACAGATCCGGAAAGTAGTTCTTCAGGCCCTCGACGACCTGCTGCTCGGGCTCGTGGCAGTCGCGCAGCAGAAATATCGCCTTGTGCAGGATGGTGTTGTCCACGGGTCGTTCCCTCCGTGCTCTCGCCGGCCCGGTGCAGGCGACGCTGGCCCAGAGTACGCAGCCCGGACATCGGTAAAGCGGCTGGCCCCGGGCAATGTGGGCAGTTCCACAACCGGGCTTGGGATCATGGTTATCGGAGGTTCAAGGGCCGGTCAGCAGAGCCCCAAGCGGTGGTTATGCGCGGGTCACACCCGGTCCGTCAGCAGGGATTTCGGGATGCGCACGGGGCGGGCCCGCAGATATTCGCCAAGGCTCTTGGCCTGTGGGTCGGGTCGGGTGGAGGCGGCCACACCGTCGCCGAGCAGCCCGTGCACGACGAAGTTCACCGCCCGCAGGTTCGGCAGCTCATAACGGCTGATGGCCAACTCGGCCGCTTCGGGCAGCAGCTGCCGTAGCCGCTCGACGTCCAGGTGGCCGCGCAGCCAGGTGTAGGACAGATCGTCGCGGGCCCACAGCCCCACGTTGGCGTCGCCGCCCTTGTCGCCGGAGCGCGCACCGACGATCGTGCCGAGCGGGACGCTGACGTACGGCCCGGGCATGCGGGGCGCCGGGTCCGCGGGGACATCCGCCGACACGCCGTGCGGCCGTACGGGAGGGCGCGGTGCGGCTGTGCGGGTGCCATCGGCCAGCACCACTTCGGGGTGCACGGCGTCGGCGGAGACCAGCGCGGGCCAGTAGATCCCGTACTCGGTGGGGTGCGGCGAAGCGTGCTCCATGTAGAAGCCGGGATAGCTGGACAGGCCGGTGCCCGCGATGGCGGTGAACAGGGCGCGGCCGACCTTCTCCTTGTCGGGGTCCTTGGCGGTCACGACGAGCCGCGCCGTGCCGTCCGACGCGGTCGAGCCGACGAGCCGCATGTCGAGTTCGGCGAAGCGGTCGCGGCCGCCCACGGCGTCGAGCAGCGCGGCCTGGGCGAAGCGCGCCTTCGCGTCGAGGTCCAACCCGGTCAGGACGAAGGCGGCCGTGTTGCGGTAGCCGCCGCGGTAGTTGAGGCAGACCTTGAGCGTGTCGGGCGCGGGCTCGCCCCGCACGCCGGAGACACGCACCCGGTCGGGTCCGTCCTGGGCCAGCACGGCGGTGTCGAAGCGCGCTATGACGTCGGCGTTCGGATAGCTGGGCCGTTCTATCTCGTACAGCAGCTGCGCGGTGACGGTGTCGACGGTGACCGTCCCACCCGTGCCCGGGTGTTTGGTGATGACGCTCGACCCGTCCGGATACATCTCGGCGATCGGGAAACCGGGGTGGACGGGGTGGTCGAGCTCGGTGAAGAACGAGTAGTTGCCGCCGGTGGCCTGGGCACCGCATTCGATGATGTGGCCCGCGGTGACGGCGCCCGCGAGCCGGTCCCAGTCGTCGAGCGCCCAGTCGAAGGCCCATGCGGCGGGCCCGACGACCAGCGAGGCATCGGTGACGCGCCCGCAGATGACGACATCGGCTCCGGCGCGCAGCGCTTCGGTGATGCCCCAGGCGCCGAGGTAGGCATTGGCCGTCACCGGTTCCACACCGGCGTCGGCAAGCGGCTGCCCGGTCGACAGGTGCGCGAACTGCTCGCCCGCGGCCCGCAGTTGCGGCAGCCGGGGCAGCAGGTCGTCACCCTCCAGGTGGGCGATCTTCGGGGCCAGCCCGGCGAGGGCCGCGAGCTCGCCGAGTTTGGCCGCGAGCCCCGCCGGGTTGAGGCCGCCCGCGTTGACGACGACCCGGATGCCGCGCTCCAGGCAGCTGCCCAGCACCTCGCGCATCTGGGCGAGGAACGACACCGCGTAGCCGCCCTGCGGGTCGCGCTGTCTGGCCTTCCACAGGATGAGCATGGTGAGTTCGGCCAGGTAGTCACCGGTCAGTACGTCGATGGGCCCGCCCTCGACCATCTCGCGGGCGGCGGAGAGCCGGTCGCCGTAGAAGCCGGAGCAGTTGGCGATGCGCAGGGACTGGCGCGGCTGGGTCATCGGACGTCACTCCAGGTCACGTTTTCGAGTGTCGAGTCGTCGAACTGGGCTGTGCCCCACCCCTTCTAGCGGTAAGGGACCGGCGCTGTCGCCCGTTTCCGTGATCTCGTTACCGCTCGGTAGGGGCCCGAACGGCCTAGCAGCAGTCGGCGCGCGGGTGCGTACCCAGCGACGCTGGAAGCTCACGTTCCGCCGTGCCCGAAAGCCCGTGCCCGAAAGCCCGTGCCCGGCTCGTACCTGAGAAAACCCGCGCCCGCACAGCGCCCGCCCGCAACCACGCGACGTTAAGGACCCGCCATGCCCCTGCCGTACCGGAAGGACCTCGGACTGCTCGCGCTGCGGCTTGGCGTCGGCGGGGTGCTGTTCGCGCACGGCACGCAGAAGCTGTTCGGCTGGTTCGGCGGCCACGGCCTGGAGGCCACCGCCTCGGCCATGGAGCAGATGGGCTTCAAGCCCGGTAAGCAGAGCGCGCTGGCCGCCGGGCTCGGCGAGGCAGGCGGCGGGGCGCTGCTCGCGCTGGGGCTCGCCACGCCCGTGGCGGGCGCGGCGGCGGCCGGGGCGATGGCGGGCGCCGTCGCCGTGCACTACCCGGCCGGGTTCTTCGCGCAGTCGGGCGGCTACGAGTACCCGTTGTTCCTCGGCTACTCGGCGGCCGGGCTCGGGGTGGCGGGGCCGGGCCGCCACTCGCTCGACCATGCGACCTGCCATGTACTCGACCGGCCCTGGGTGGTCGCGCTGGCGTTCACGGTGAGTGCGTTCGCGGGCGCCGCCGTCATCCGGCGCCGCAGGGCGAACCAGCTCGCCGCCGCGGCCAGCGCCGTCCCCGACGACTGAGGGGCAGGCACCGCGATGTCCGACTCCGATACGGCGAACGCGCCCAAAGGGTTCCTGGCGGAGCTGCGGGACGCCGTCACCGCGCGCGCCGCGCTGCTGGTCGTCGGCGTCTTCGTCATCGAGCTGGCGTTCATCGTCTCCTACCTGGGCGCGTTCCACTCGCCCACCCCGCACCGCATCCCGGTCGCCGTGGCCGCCCCCGCGCAGGTCCAGGGCCAGGTGGTCAGCAAGCTCAACGCACTGCCCGGCGACCCGGTCCGGGCGCGCCCCGCCGCCGACCGGGCCGAGGCGCGCCGCCAGATCCTGCGCCGTACCGTCGACGCCGCCTTCGTCGTCAACCCGCGGGGCACGACGGACAGCCTGCTCGTCGCCTCGGCGGGCGGGCCGTCGGTCGCCCAGACCGCCAGCCAGATCGCGCAGGAGGTGGAGAAGGCCAACGGCCGCTCGGTGCGGGTGACCGACATCCGGCCGCCGCACAAGGCCGACGGGCGCGGCCTCAGCTCGTTCTACCTGGTCATCGGCCTGGTCATCGGCGGTTATGTGGCCTCGTCCGCGCTGGCGATGTCGCATGGCGCACGTCCGGCCAACGTCCACCGCACGACCATCCGGCTCGGCGCCCTCGCCCTGCTGTCGATCGCCTCGGGACTGGGCGGCGCGATCATCGTCGACCCGGTCTTCGGTGCGCTGCCCGGGAACTTCGGCGCCCTGTGCGGGATCGGCGCGCTCACCACGTTCACAGCGGCGGCCGTCGGTATGGCACTTCAGGTGCTGTTCGGCCAACTCGGCGTCGGGCTGGCGTTGTTGATCTTCGTTGTGCTCGGCAATCCGAGTTCCGGCGGTGTCTATCCGTCCTCGCTGCTACCGCCGTTCTGGAGCGCGATCGGTCAGGCGCTGCCGTCGGGGGCGGCGACCACACTGGTCCGCAACACCGTCTACTTCCACGGCAACGGCACCTCGCTCGCCTGGTGGGTACTGGCCGCCTGGGCGGCGGGCGGGCTGCTGGTCTCGTACGCGGCCTCGCTACGGGGGCGGCGGGCGGCGAGCGCCGCCTAGCGCCGACCCGTAGCCCGGCGTGGCGTACGTCACATCCCCTGCCGAAATATCCGGGGGAGTTCTCCCCGTTTAACTCCACAGTTGGCCGAAACCTGGCCGTACCTCTTCTGCGGGCCGTGGCCCGTGAACCCCAACCAGACGGAAGGAGTGCCTTAGTGAGCAGTGTCGCCATCGAACGTCAGCGGCCCCGGCTGCGGGCGGACGCGTCCCGCAACCGGGAGCGCATCGTCACCGCTGCCCGGGAGGCGCTCGTAGAGCACGGCCCCGACATTCCGCTGGACGAGATCGCCCGGCGTGCCGGGGTCGGAAACGCCACCCTCTACCGCCACTTCGCCGACCGCCGGCAGCTGATCCGCACGGTGACGCTGTCGGTCATGGACCACATCGCGGACCGGGCCGAGGCCGCACTGGCCGAGGAGTCGGATCCGTTCGAGGCGCTGCAGCGCTTCGCGCACGAGGCGGCGGATGAGCGTGTCGGCGCGTTGTGTACGCTATTGTCCGGCGCGTTCGAAGAGGGTGACCCCGAACTCGTCGCTTCCAGTGATCACTTGACGGTGGCCATGGAGGCATTGATCGCCAGCGCGCACCGATCGGGACAGCTTCGTGCCGATGTCGCCGTCGGCGACCTGATGGTCGCGCTGTCCCAACTCACCCGGCCGCTGCCCGGCACGGCCTGCTTCACCATCGACCGATTCGCCCATCGCCATCTGCAGCTCTTCCTCGACGGGCTACGGACCCCCGCACGGTCCGAACTGCCGGGGAGCCCAGTGACGCTTGAGGATCTGCAGCAGAAATCCTGAGCGTTTTCCGCAAGATCCCCATAACATCACGTTTTTCGAGACTTCTTACCTTCTCCGCATCCCTAGGTGGTTTCACCCATGCCTGCTGGCGCACCTCCGCTTGACCCGAGGCGCTGGAAAGCGCTCGTATTCATCGCCATTGCCCAACTGATGGTCGTGCTCGACGCGACCATCGTGAATATCGCACTGCCCTCCGCCCAGCACGACCTCGGTATATCCGACAGCAACCGGCAGTGGGTGATCACCGCTTACACGCTGGCCTTCGGCGGACTTCTGCTGTTCGGCGGCCGAATAGCCGACATCGCGGGCCGAAAGCGCGCGTTCATCATCGGTCTGCTCGGCTTCGCGGGCGCTTCCGCGATCGGCGGCGCCGCGGTCAACACCAGCATGCTGCTCGGTGCCCGTGCGCTGCAGGGCGTGTTCGGCGCGCTGCTGGCGCCCGCCGCGCTCTCGCTGCTCTCGGTGATGTTCACCGAGGCCAAGGAGCGGGCCAAGGCGTTCGGCATCTACGGCGCCATCGCGGGCGGTGGCGCTGCCATCGGCCTGATGCTCGGTGGCGTGCTGACCGAGTACCTCAACTGGCGCTGGGCGCTGTTCGTCAACATCGCCTTCGCCGTGGTCGCCGCGGTCGGTGCGATCGCCGTGATCCACGAGCCCGAGGGCACCCGCAACCGCAACCGTCTGGACATCCCCGGTGTGCTGCTGGCCACCCTCGGCCTGGTCTCCCTGGTCTACGGGTTCACCCGTGCCGAGTCCGACGGCTGGGGTGCCGGGATCACCATCGGCCTGTTCGTGGCGGCCGGGGTGCTGCTGCTCGCGTTCGCGTTCGTCGAGTCCAGGGTCGCCTCCCCGCTGCTGCCGCTGCGTGTGGTGACCGAGCGGAACCGCGGCGGCGTGTTCGCGTCGCTGGGCCTCGCCGTGATCGGCATGTTCGGCCTGTTCCTGTTCCTCACGTACTACATGCAGGTCGTCAAGGGCTACACCCCGGTGACCAGCGGCCTGGCGTTCCTGCCGATGGTCGTGGGCATGATCACCGGTTCGACGCAGATCGGCGCCCGGCTGATGACCCGGGTCCGGCCCCGGCTGCTGATGGGCCCCGGCTTCGTGGCCGCCGCCATCGGCATGCTGATCCTGACCCAGCTGAAGGTCGACAGCTCGTACCCGGCACTGATCCTGCCCGCCCTGGTCCTGCTGGGCCTGGGCATGGGTACCGCGTTCATGCCCGCGATGAGCCTGGCCACGCACGGCGTCCAGCCGCGCGACGCCGGTGTCGCCTCCGCGATGGTCAACACCTCGCAGCAGGTGGGCGGTTCGATCGGCACCGCGCTGCTGAACACCATCGCGGCCAGCGCCACCACGGCGTACGCCACCGCTCACCTGGCGGGCGCGCGTTCGCCGCAGGCTCTGAAGCAGCTCCAGCTGCAGGCCATGGTGCACGGGTACGCCGCCGCGATCTGGTGGGCGGTCGGCATCCTGGTGCTCGCCGCGCTGATCGCGTTCACCGCGATCAACACCGGCCACCAGGGCGGCGCTCCGGCCGCCTCGGGTGACGGTGAGGTCGCCGACGTTCCGATTCCGGTCGTCGCGCACTGAGGCCCGGCACCGAGGGCTCCGCGCTGAGCCGTACGGCGTTCACTGCCCCGCTTCCTTTTCGTAAGGAGGCGGGGCATCGTCATTGAATGTTCAAGCAGTCGTAGGCTGGAGGTATGGCGACGACGGAACCCCGTTGGCTGGACGACGGACAGCAGAAGACCTGGCGTGCCTATATGGCCGCGACCCAACTGCTCTCCGATCACATCGACCGCCAACTGCAGCGCGACTCCGGGATGCCGCACACCTATTACTCGCTGCTGGTCTGGCTCTCCGAATCGCCGGGGCGCCGGATGCGGATGACCGACCTCGCGGAACGCTCGAAGATCACCCGCAGTCGACTGTCGCACGCGGTCACCCGTCTTGAGCAGAACGGCTGGGTGCGCCGTGAGGACTGCCCCACGGACCGGCGCGGCCAGATGACGGTGCTGACCGAGGAGGGGTTCGCGGCGCTGGCGGCGGCCGCGCCCGGGCATGTGGAGGCGGTGCGCGGCGCACTGTTCGACCAGCTGAGCGATGAGCAGGTCCGGCAGCTAGGCGAGATCATGCGGACCGTCGCCGAGGGACTGGCCCCGCACGGCGGCGCCGACCTGCCCTGGCGGCGGTAGCACGCCACCGCCGCCTGGCTGGCTTGGCCGGGGTGCGGAGCGTTTCGGTACCGCCGGTCTCCGCCGTTGTGGTCGCTCGCCGTCGCGGCGGGGTTTTTCTGGGGGCAAGCCCCCAGGCCCCCCGGTTCCTAAAGAGCCCTCTCGAAGCGGGCCACGTCCCAGTAGCGGCCGAACTTGCGGCCCGACTCCGCGTACAGGCCGCACTGGCGGAAGCCGAAGCGGGTGTGCAGACGCACCGACGCCTCGTTCGGCATGGCGATACCGGCGTACGCGCGGTGCAGATCCTGGTCGGCGAGCGCCTCGAAGAGGGTTTTGTACAGCAGCGTGCCGATGCCCCGGCCGCCCGCGTCCCGTGCGCAGTAGACGGTGGTCTCCACCGAGGTGCGGTACGCGGGCTTGGGGCGGAACGGGTCGCTCGACGCGTAGCCGAGCAGCCGCCCGTCCTCCTCGGCGACGAAGAGGCGGTGCGGTCCGTGGCCGTGATGGGCGGCGAGCCACGGCTGCCGCTGTTCGGGGGTGAACGCAACCGTGTCGAAGGTGATGTGCGTCTGAAGGACGTAGTGGTTGTAGATAGCGGTCAGCTGCTCCAGATCAGCCTGCGCACCCGGCCTGATCTGCACTTCCGCATGGTGGGTCACGACGCGCTCCTCCAGCTGCCCGGGGGGAAAGCGCAGCAGGATACTGCAAGATCACGAAAATGAGCGAGCGCCTTGGGAATTCTGTCCGGATTCCAGTCGTTGTTTCCCACTGAATGGGCACGCGTGAGGCGGCGTCCATCCAGTCAAGAGCACTGAATACGAGATCACTGATTACGCGACCGAACCACGCAGAGGGAGCACGCATGGCAACCCGTGCCGTCGCCCGTCGCACCGACGGGCCCAGCAGTGTTCGCGCCACTGGCGGCGAGGCGGCTGACCGCGATCTGGTCGGTATGTACCTCGACGAGATCGCGCGGACCCCGCTCCTCGACGCGGCGCAGGAGGTCGAGCTGTCCAGGGTCATCGAGGCCGGGGTTTTCGCCGAGCATCTGCTCGACGAGGGGAAGACCGCAGCGGGGGCGAGCGAGGACGAGCTGCGCGCACTGGTGGAGGCCGGAGCACGCGCCAAGGACGTCTTCATCCGTTCCAACCTGCGCCTGGTCGTCGCGGTCGCGCGCCGCTATCCGCGCAGCGGACTACCGCTGCTGGATCTCATCCAGGAAGGCAACGCGGGCTTGGTCCGGGCGGTGGAGAAGTTCGACTACGCCAAGGGCTTCAAGTTCTCGACGTACGCGACCTGGTGGATCCGGCAGGCCATCACCCGCTCGATCGCGGACCAGTCGCGCACGATCCGGCTGCCCGTCCACCTCGTTGAGGAGTTGGGCCGGATCCGCAGGGTGCAGCGGGAGTTCAACCGCGAGCACGGGCGTGACCCGGAGCCCGCCGAGATCGCCGCCGAGCTCGGCGCGTCGCCCGAGCGCATAGCCGATGTGCTCGACTGGGCGCGCGACCCGGTGAGCCTCAACATGTCCGTGGACGACGAGGGCGAGACCCAGTTCGGCGACCTGGTGGAGGACACCTCGGCCACCTCGCCCGAGGACTCGGTCCTGGTCATGCTGCGCCGCGAGGAGCTTGAGGACCTGATCGGCCGCCTCGACGGCCGTACCGCCTCGATCATCCGCGCGCGCTACGGCATGGACGACGGCAAGGAGCGGACGCTCACCGAGGTCGGCAAGCAGCACGGTCTGACCCGCGAGCGCATCCGGCAGATCGAGAAGCACGCCCTGGTCGAGCTGAAGCGGATGGCCCGGGACACGGGCTTCGACCACGAAGCGGCGTGATGCTCGCGCGTCACGCCGCCGCCGTCAACGGAACACACACCCGCCCCGGTGCCGGTCCAGGCGCCGGGGCTTTCCCTACCCGGCCGCAATCCCGGCCGCCCGAGCCGGGCCGTACCCTTGATGCCATGAGCACCGCCACCGGCCCCGAGTCCCCCGACCCGGCACCCAAGCTGGTCTTCGACGACCCGCTGGACCGCCCGTCGGCCGACGACTCGGACAACGGCTGGGGCGAGCGGCCCACCGGCACCGGCGGTGGGGCGGCCGACCTCGCCCGGTTCCTGGACGAGAAGCCGCCGCACCACCTGTGAGCCGACGGCGCCAGGCCGGACGCTAGGACGAGCGGGCCACCAGCGCGTCGCGGATCTCCCGCAGCAGCGCCACCTCCGTGGCCTCGACCTCGGCGTGCTGCTCCTCTTCCTTGGCGCGCTTCGCCGCTCGCCGGGCCAGGAAGCGGCCCATCGGCACCACCATCAGGAAGTACACAACCGCCGCGGTGATCAGGAAGTTGAGCACCGCGCCCAGCACCGAGCCCCACAAGATGGCGACGCCGTGGGTGACATGCCCAGCGGCGTCGTACGCACAGGGCCCCTTGAGGCACGACTTGTAACTGGCCAGGTCCTTGGTGCCGAACGCGCCGACCACCGGGTTGATCACACCGTTCACCACGGAGTTGACGACTCCGGTGAACGCGGCCCCGATGACGACGGCGACGGCCAGGTCGACCACGTTGCCGCGCATCAGGAATTCCCTGAAGCCGCCCCACAAGCCGGGCTTCTCCTCCGGCCGACCGCTTGCCTGCTCGCTCACCGCACAGTCCCTTTTCCGCCTGCCGTTAACTGGCCACCAAGTGGCCGGAGCATTAACCGCCGACGTGCTACGCCGAGTCCAGCCCGGTGTCCAGACCGTCCAACGCGTGGGCGCACAGGCAGTCGCGTTCACTCGCCCGCGGCAACTCCCCGACGACATCGAACAGTACGTTCCGCAGCCGGGCGACATTGTCCGCGAAGACCTTGAAGACCTCCTCCTGGGAGACGCCGTCGCCATGCTCCGCGCCCGCGTCCAGGTCCGTCACCAGCGTCAACGACGTGTAGCACAGGCCCAGTTCGCGCGCCAGGACCGCTTCCGGGTGCCCGGTCATGCCGACCACCGACCAGCCCTGCGCCGCGTGCCACAGCGACTCGGCGCGGGTGGAGAACCGCGGCCCCTCGATCACCACCAGCGTGCCGCCGTCCACCGCCTCCCAGCCGCTCGCCCGCGCCGTCCGCACCGCCGCCCGCCGCCCCACCGGGCAGTACGGGTCGGCGAACGCGACATGCACCACGTTGGGAACCCGCCCGTCGGGGAGCGCCTCGCCGTCGTAGTACGTCTGGGGCCGTGCCTTCGTGCGGTCCACGACCTGGTCGGGGATCAGCAGGGTGCCGGGCCCGTACTCCTCGCGCAGGCCGCCCACCGCGCAGGGGCCGAGCACCTGGGTGACGCCGAGCGAGCGCAGTGCCCACAGGTTGGCGCGGTAGTTGATCCGGTTCGGCGGCAGATGGTGTTTGCGGCCGTGCCGCGGCAGGAAGGCGACCGTGCGTCCGGCCACCTCACCGAGGAACAGGGAGTCACTCGGCGGCCCATAGGGAGTGTCGACCGTGATTTCCGTCACATCGTCAAGAAAGGCGTAGAAACCGGACCCGCCGATGACACCTATCTCCGCCTGGCCGCTACTGGTCTGCGTCATGCGGTCACCCTAGCCGGGACGGGCACGGCGAGGACCCCGCCGAAACACTTCGGCGGGGTCCGTACGCAAGACGTAAGGCGTGCGACCTTTTCGGTCAGGCGGCCGGGGTGCTGCTGGAGGCGGTCGCCGTGGTGGTCGACGCCTTCGTCTCCGAGCCACTGGACGGCTTGGACTCCGAGCTGGTCGACGAGGGCGACTTCGCCGGGCTGCTGCTGGACGACGAGCCGCGGCTGTCCGTCCGGTAGAAGCCGGAGCCCTTGAAGACGACACCGACCGCGGAGAACACCTTGCGCAGCCTGCCTTGGCAGCTCGGGCACTCGGTGAGCGCCTCGTCGCTGAACTTCTGCACCGCCTCTAGGGGCTCGCCGCACTCGGTGCACTGGTACTGGTAGGTCGGCACTTGCTCCTCCTGGCACTCTCACTCAATGAGTGCTAACGACGCTCCATAGTGCAGCATTCCGCCGCTTCAGTCCACCGCGAGCCATGTCACATCCGGCACTCGGTGCCCTTCCGGCGGACCCGTGGCGGGTCCGCCGGGTACGCCCTGGCCGGGCGGCTGCGGCCGTCCGGTGGATCTTGGTCGGGCCGCGACGGGATGTTCCTTCCGGCCTACCGGAGCCGTCCGCGCAGTGCCAGCAAAGTGGCGAGCGCCAGTGCCGTGCCGCCCAGTGGTACCAGGAAACCGGCGCTCGCGCCGAAGTGGTCGGCCAGCTGCCCGGCCACCGTCGCCGCGACCGCCTGGCCCAGCGCCACCGCACCGGTCAGCCAGGTGAAGGCCTCGGTCCTGGCAGCCGCCGGGACGAGCGACTCGACCAGGGTGTAGCCGGTGATCAGCGAGGGCGCGATGCACAGTCCGACCAGCAGCCCCAGCGCGCCCAGCAGCGGCACCGCGTGCACCGCCCACAGAGTCGAGCAGGCCAGCGCGAGCAGGGGGTACGCGAGCAGCAGCCGCCGCTGCGGGGTGGACTTCCAGACGACGGCCCCGCACACGATGCCCGCGAGCATGTTCCCCGCGGCGAACGTCCCGTACAGCAGGCCGTTGATGCCGGGCTGGCCGATCGCCTGGGTGAAGGCGGTCATGGAGACCTGCATGCCGCCGAAGACCGAGCCGATGCCCAGGAACACCATCGCCAGCACCCGTACCCCGGGGATGGCCAGCGCGGAGGCGTGCCGTTCGGAACCGTTCCCGGCGGCGCGGCTCGGCACCGGTGCGGTGCGCCGCTGCGCGGCGAACAGCAGGCCGCCGACCAGCGTCAGCAACGCCTCAGCGATCAGACCGGCGGCCGGATGCACCGAGGTGCACAGCGCGGTGGCCAGCACCGGGCCGACCACGAAGGTGAACTCGTCGGTCACCGACTCGAAGGCGGCGGCCGTCGACATCAGCGGTGAACCGTCCAGCTTGGCCGCCCACCGGGACCGCACCATGGGCCCGACCTGCGGCACGGAGGCACCCGCGGGCACGGCCGCGGCCAGCAGCGCCCACAGCGGCGCGTGGGCCAGCGCCAGCGTGGTCAGCGCGGTGATGGCGGTGGTGTGCACCAGGACGCCCGGCAGCAGTACCGAGCCCTGGCCGAAGCGGTCGGCCAGCTTGCCGCTCTGCGGGGCGAACAGGGCCATGGACACGCCGGTGACGGCGGAGACCACGCCGGCGCTGCCGTAGGAGCCGGTGGTGTGTTGCACCAGCAGCACGATGCCGATGGTCAGCATCGCGAAGGGCTGGCGGGCGGCGAAACCGGGCAGCAGGAACGTCCACGCGTCCGGCGTGCGCAGCAGTTGCTTGTATCCGGGTCGTCCGCCCGGGGTCGTCGCCTCTGTGGTTGTTCCGGGACCCGCCTGGGGTCCCGCGTCCGCGCGGGCGCGGTCGTACTCGATGACCGTGGGTGCCACGGCCTGGGCCTTTCTGCCGCCTGGTAGCGCACCGATGGGATTGCCACGCGGTGCGCCGAGAGCTGTCCTCTCGCGCAGGGCCGCGGTAGATACCAGCGGTCCGCACCGAGATGGGTGGCAGGGGGACCGCGGCCGCCGTGCGGTCGCGCCAGCTCTGCGTCAGGCAGAGTTGGGGTTCTTAAAACATCACCATGTTAGCGGTATGTGTCGCGCTTGTTTCCCAGGCGGTCGCGGTGCCCCAGGTGCGGCCGGTGTACGGCCGGTGTGTGGCCCTCCAGCCAGCCCGCCAGCTTGCCGCCCCGGCCGACCGCGCGCAGCCGCCGCTCGGCCGCGTCCCGTACCGGATCGGTCGCCACCACCAACAGCTCGTCGCCGCGCCGCAGTACCGTCGCGGGGCCCGGGACGAAGCTCTTGCCGTCCCGTACGACCAGGGTGACCGCGGCGCCGGAGGGCAGCCGCAGCTCCGAGACCTCCACGCCGTGCATCCGCGAACGCTCCGGTATGGACACCGACAGCAGATGGCCGCGCAGCCGCTCCAGCGGCGCCGATTCGATGCCCAGGTCCGCGGCGGCCTCGGGGGTGCCGAGCCGCAGCCGCCTGGCGACCCACGGCAGGGTGGGCCCCTGCACCAGGGTGAAGACGATCACCAGCACGAAGACGATGTTGAACACCCGGTGGCTCTCGGCGACTTGGTGCACCATCGGGATGGTCGCCAGCACGATGGGTACGGCGCCGCGCAGTCCCGCCCAGGACAGCAGCGCCTGCTCCCGCCAGGGCATGCGGAACGGTGTCAGCGTCACCAGCACCGACACCGGCCTGGCTATCAGCGTCAGCACCGCCCCGATGAGCACCGCGGGCAGGAGGTCGGGGCCGAGCTCGCGCGGATTGACCAGCAGTCCGAGCAGCACGAACATCCCTATCTGCGCCAGCCAGGCGACCCCCTCGGCGAACCCGCGGGTCGCGGGCCGGTGCGGCAGCGCCGCGTTGCCCAGCACCAGGGCGGCCAGGTAGACCGCGAGGAAGCCGCTGCCGTGCGCGAGGGCACCGCCCGCGTACGCCAGCACCGCGAGTGCCATCACCGCTATCGGGTACAGACCGGAGGCGGGCAGCGCCACGTGCCGCAGGGCGAGGGCGCCCAGCTTTCCTATGGCGATGCCGACGGCCGCGCCGATCGCCAGCTCCAGCACGATCTTGCCGAGCAGGACGTACCAGTGCTCGACCGGTCCGGCGGTGGAGAAGGCGACGACGAGGATGACGACGGGTGCGTCGTTGAAACCGGACTCCGCCTCCAGGATGCCGTTCAGCCGGGTCGGCAGGGGCACCTTGCGCAGTACGGAGAAGACCGCGGCGGCGTCGGTCGAGGACACCACCGCGCCGATGATCAGCGCCTGCCGCCAGTCGAGGCCCACCAGGAAGTGCGCGGCGGCGGCCGTGACGGCCACGCTCACCGCGACGCCCGCCGTGGACAGCACGGCCGCCGCCGGCACCGCGGGCTTGATCTCGTGCCACTTGGTGCCAAGGCCGCCCTCGGCGAGGATCACCACCAGCGCCGCGTACCCCAACACCTGGGTGAGCGCGGCGTCGTTGAACTGGACTCCGAGGCCGTCCTGGCCGATGGCGACGCCGATGCCCAGGTAGATCAGCAGGGTCGGCAGTCCGCTGCGGGACGACAGCCGTACCGCCGCCACCGCGACGAGCAGGACGAGGGCGGAGACCAGCAGGACTTCGTTGAGGTGCTCGACAGACAGGGCGCGGTCCTTCCGTTATGGGGGCGGGCCGTACTGGGGACTTCCGGGACCGTGACACCAGCGGCTGGCGCCGCGGGGCCCCGGACCCCCCGGCCGACCGGGCCGCAATAGCACCAGCCGGAACGGGAGTTCGTTTCCCTCTCTAACATTTTACCTGCACTTGGCATTCCGGGGTCCCCCTGCCTGGCTGGCGCCCGCTCCCCATATGGTTGCTGCCAGCACTCCGGTCCACCCTGCCCCGCGAAGGACAGCGATGCCCGCCAACACGTCCGGCCCCACCGCGAAGAAGAAGGGCCGCCGCGCACGATTCCTCGTGATCGTGGTCGTACTGCTCCTCGTGTCGGGCATCGGCTACGGCTCGTACTGGACCGTCAGTACGATCCGTGCCTCCTTCCCGCAGACCGCCGGGACGCTCCAGCTCAAGGGGCTGTCCGGGCCGGTCCAGGTGGATCGGGACGCCCAGGGCGTCCCGCAGGTCTACGCGGACTCCACCTCGGACCTCTTCCGCGCCCAGGGGTATGTACAGGCGCAGGACCGCTTCTACGAGATGGATGTGCGCCGCCATCTGACCGCGGGCCGCCTGGCCGAGATGTTCGGCTCCAGCCAGGTGGACAACGACGCGTTCATCCGCACTCTCGGCTGGCGGCGCGTCGCCCAGCAGGAGTGGGACACCCAGCTGTCCGCCTCCGCCAAGGCGAACCTGCAGGCCTACACGGACGGCGTCAACGCCTATCTGTCCGGCCACCACGGGGCCGCCCTGTCGGTCGAGTACGCGGCGCTGGACATCACCGGCGACTACAAGCCCGAGCCGTGGACACCGGTCGACTCGGTCGCCTGGCTCAAGGCGATGGCCTGGGACCTGCGCGGCAACATGCAGGACGAGATCGACCGTGCCCTGATGACCAGCCGCCTCACCCCCGCGCAGATCGAGCAGCTCTACCCGGAGTACCCGTACGACCGCAACCTGCCCATCGTCGACGGCGGTACGGTCGCCAACGGAGGCAAGGACTTCGTGCCCGAGGGCGGTACGTCCACCGCCTCGACGCCCGGTACCAACTACGCGACCGGCCAACTCGCCTCGCTCGCCCACACCGTGGACAACCTGCCCTCGCTGCTCGGACCGTCGGGCAACGGCATCGGCTCCAACTCCTGGGTGGTCTCCGGCCGGTACACGACGACCGGCAAGCCGCTGCTCGCCAACGACCCGCACCTCGCGCCGCAGCTCCCGTCGCTGTGGTACCAGATGGGCCTGCACTGCCGCACGGTGAGCGCCGGGTGCCCGTACGACGTCACCGGCTACACCTTCGCCGGAATGCCCGGCGTGGTCATCGGGCACAACCAGAACATCGCCTGGGGCATGACCAACATGGGCGCCGATGTGACCGACCTGTACCTGGAGAAGGTCACCGGGGACAGCTACCTGTACGACGGCAAGCAGGTCCCGTTCACCGCCCGCCAGGAGACGATCAAGGTCGCGGGCGGCAAGAGCCGCCAGATCACCGTGCGGGAGACCAACAACGGTCCGCTCGTCTCGGACGTCAGCGACGAGATGGCCACCGTCGGCCAGCAGGCACCGGTCACCGATCCGGCGCCGGACCGGCGCGGCGGCTACGGGGTCGCCCTGCGCTGGACCGCGCTCACCCCCGGCAAGACCATGGACGCGATCTTTGAGATCGACCGGGCCGCCGACTTCAACCAGTTCCGGGCGGCCGCGCGGGACTTCGCCGTGCCGACGCAGAACCTGATCTACGCCGACACCAAGGGCCACATCGGCTACCAGGCGCCCGGCCAGATCCCGATCCGGAACAAGGGCTTCGACGGCCGCTACCCCGCCCCCGGCTGGGACCCCGCCGCCCGCTGGACCGGCTACATCCCGCAGTCCGCCATGCCCTGGGAGTACGACCCCAAGCGCGGCTACATCGTCAACGCCAACCAGCCCGTCACCGGCAAGGGCTACCCGTACCTGATCACCGCCGACTGGGGCTACGGCACCCGCAGCCAGCGCATCAACGACCTGATCCAGTCCAAACTGGCGGGCGGCGGCAAGATCTCCATGGACGACATGCAGTCCATGCAGATGGACAACAGCAGCGAGATCGCCAAGCTGCTGGTGCCGTACCTGCTGAAGGTCAACATCTCGGACCCGTACGTCCGCCAGGCCCAGCAGCTGCTGGAGGGCTGGGACTTCAGCCAGGACTCCGACTCGGCCGCCGCCGCGTACTTCAACGCGGTGTGGCGCAACACCCTCAAGCTCGCCTTCGGCAACAAGCTGCCCAAGGAACTGCGGCCCAAGGGCCAGTGCCTGCGGGTGACCCCGGTCGATCAGTCGGCCCCGGCCAACAACCTGGGCGGCGGCAAGCAGCTGGTCACCGAATGCGGTGAGCGCGACCCGTCGCAGGCGCAGCCGGACGGCGGCGACCGGTGGTTCGAGGTGGTCCGCAAGATCCTCCCGGACGCCAACAACGCCTGGTGGAACATCTCCACCACCACCAGCAAGCCCGCTACCAACCGCGACCAGCTGCTCGCCCAGGCGATGAAGGACGCCCGCTTCGAGCTGACCTCCAAGCTCGGCAAGGACATCGACACCTGGAGCTGGGGTCGGCTGCACAAGATGGAGCTGCGCAACCAGACGCTGGGCAGCGGCGACAGCCCCGCCCTGCTCAAGTGGCTGCTCAACCGGGGCCCGTGGCAGCTCAGCGGCGGCGAGGCGGCGGTCGACGCCAGCGGCTGGAACGCGGCCGCCGGTTATGACGTGGTCTGGGTCCCGTCCATGCGGATGATCGTCAACCTCGACGACTTCGACAAGTCCCGGTGGATCAACCTCACCGGCGCCTCGGGCCACGCCTACAGCGCCCACTACTCGGACCAGACGAACATGTGGGTCAACGGACAGCTGCTGCCCTGGTCCTACACCAGCGGGGCGGTCGACAAGTCGACCAAGGACAAGCTGACCCTTACGCCCTAGGGCTTCAGGGGGGATCTTGGGCGGGGTTGGGGTGGGCGCGGACCGGCGGTCATACGCCTACCGCGGCCCCCGCGGCGCGGCCCCGCCTGACCGGAACCGCCGGACCCCGTCCGGCGTGATCACCGCGTGCACGGGGTGGTCGTGCGGTTCCCTCGGGACCCGGGCGACCACCTCGTGTGCGTAGAGCAGCACCACCAGTGCCGGATGCGCTCCGGCCCGGGCCAGTCGGGCCAGTACCCGGTCGTACGACCCGCCGCCGCGCCCCAGCCGCATCCCGTCCGCGTCCACCGCCAGGCCCGGGAGCAGCACGGTGTCCGCGGCCAGCACCGCGTCGCGGCCCAGCCGGGGGCGGTCCGGCTCCAGCAGGCCGCGCCCGGCGCGGGCCAGCGAGTCCGGGCCCTCGTATTCGGCCCAGTCGAGATCGTTGTCCGGCCGCAGCACCGGCAGCAGCACCCGGACGCCGCGCTGGCGCAGGACGTCGAGCAGCTCGCGGGTGCCGGGCTCGCCGCCCACCGACACATAGGCGGCGACCGTGCCCGCCGCCGCCAACTCCGGTAGCTCAACCGCCCGTTCGGCGAGCGCGCGGGCCGCCGCCGACCGTTCCTCCGCGGTCATGGCGCGGCGTGCGCGCAGCAGCTCGGCGCGCAGTGTGCCCTTGCCGCCGTCGTCCCACCCCGTACCGGTCATTGCATCCCCTGGAGATTACTGTCCGCGATTCACACGCGGATCACATTTCTATGTCACACACAGCGGTTATCGTGCGGAATATGACTCAGGTACGCGCTCGGATCAGCAAGGCTGTCATCCCCGCGGCAGGGCTCGGCACCCGGTTCCTTCCGGCGACCAAGGCCACGCCCAAGGAGATGCTGCCGGTTGTGGACAAGCCCGCGATCCAGTACGTCGTCGAAGAGGCCGTGGCTGCCGGGCTCTCGGACGTACTGATGGTCACCGGCCGTAACAAGCGGCCGCTGGAGGACCATTTCGACCGCAATTACGAGCTCGAAGAGGCCCTCAGCCGCAAGGGCGACGAATCCCGGCTGGCCCGGGTCCAGGAGTCCAGCGACCTGGCCACCATGCACTACGTCCGCCAGGGCGCCCCCAGGGGCCTCGGCCACGCCGTCCTGTGCGCCGAGCCGCATGTGGCGCGGCAGCCCTTCGCCGTGCTCCTCGGTGACGACCTGATCGACCCGCGCGATCCGCTGCTGACCCGCATGATCGAGGTCCAGGAACGATTCGGCGGCAGCGTGGTCGCCCTCATGGAGGTCGACCCGACCCAGATCCACCTCTACGGCTGCGCCGCGGTCAAGCCTCTCGACGAGGAGGACGTGGTCCGGGTCACCGACCTGGTGGAGAAGCCGACCACCGCCGAGGCTCCCTCCTCCTACGCCGTCATCGGCCGGTACGTCCTCGACGCGACCGTCTTCGACGTGCTCAAGCAGACCCCGCCGGGGCGCGCGGGCGAGATCCAGCTCACCGACGCGCTGCGCGAACTCGCCCTGGACGGGACACCGGGCGGCCCGGTGCACGGCGTGCTGTTCTCCGGGCGGCGGTACGACACCGGCGACCGCGGCGACTATCTTCGGGCGATCGTGCGACTGGCATGCGAACGTGATGACCTGGGACCGGAGTTCCGGGCCTGGCTTCGCCAATACGTCACGGAGGAAATGCAGACGTGAGCAGTCCGGAGAGGTCCGCCGAGCACCCCGCTTCCATGCGGGGTGCGGCGGACGGGGGCGGGGCGGACCGTATGTGGTCGGTGGACGACCACCTCGACGACATCCTGCGGCAGCTGACCCCACTGGAACCCATCGAGCTGCAACTCCTCGACGCCCAGGGGTGCGTACTGGTCGAGGACGTCACGGTTCCGGTGCCGCTGCCGCCGTTCGACAACAGCTCGATGGACGGCTACGCGGTGCGGGTGGCCGACGTCGCCGACGCGGGCGAGGACGCCGCGGTGGTCCTCAAGGTGGTCGGCGATGTCGCGGCGGGCGACGCCGAGCTGCCCTCCGTCGGTCCCGGGCAGGCCGCGCGCATCATGACCGGCGCGCCGCTGCCACCGGGTGCGCAGGCCGTCGTCCCCGTCGAGTGGACCGACGCGGGTCTCGGTGCGGGCCCGGCCAGCACCATGCGCGCGCACAGCGCCCACCCGGCGGGCGCCAGCGGCGAGGTGCGGGTCTACCGGCCGGTCGAGCCCAGCGCCCATGTCCGCGCCCGGGGCAGCGATGTCCCGGCGGGCGCACTCGCCCTCGCCTCCGGTGTCCGGCTCGGGCCGCCGCAGATCGCGCTGCTGGCCGCGATCGGACGCGGCCAGGTGAAGGTCAGGCCGCGCCCGCGGGTCGTCGTGCTGTCCACCGGCAGCGAACTCGTGCCGCCCGGCGAGCAGTTGGGGCCGGGCCGGATCCATGACTCCAACAGCTACGCGCTGGCCGCCGCAGCCCGTGAGGCGGGCGCCATCGCCTACCGGGTGGGTGCGGTCGCGGACGACGCCGAGACGCTCCGCGCCACCATCGAGGACCAACTGGTCCGCGCGGACCTCATCGTCACCAGCGGAGGGGTGAGCGTCGGCGCGTACGACGTGGTCAAGGAGACGCTGTCGGAGCTGGAGGGCGAGCAGCATGTGGAGTTCCGCAAACTCGCCATGCAGCCCGGCAAACCGCAGGGCTTCGGCCTGATCGGCGCCGACCGCACCCCGCTGCTCGCCCTGCCCGGAAACCCGGTGAGTTCGTACGTCTCCTTCGAACTGTTCGTACGGCCGGTCATCCGCTCGCTGATGGGCCTTGAGCCGGTGCGCCGCGAGACGGTCACGGCGCGCTGCGCCGCGGAGATCACAGGATCACCCAAGGGCAGACGGCAGTTCCTGCGCGGATGGTACGAGAACGGCACGGTGACCCCGGTGGGCGGATCCGGCTCGCACCTGGTCAAGGCGCTCGCCCACGCCAACGCACTGATCGTGGTGCCCGAGGACAGCACGCGGATCGCGCAGGGCGCGGACGTGGACGTGATCCTGCTCGGTTGACCGCCGGTGCCTGCCGGTACGGTTGCTGCCACTAGGCAGTAGGACTGGGCCGGCAGAGCACTGGACCGGGAGAACCATGAGCAGCCCCCCTGATCACCAAGGTCACCTGACGCACCTCGACGAGGCCGGTGCGGCCCGCATGGTCGATGTGAGCGGCAAGGACGTGACCGCGCGCAGCGCCCGCGCCACCGGGCGGGTGCTGGTCTCCGCCCGTGTCGTGGAACTGCTGCGCGGCGAAGGCGTCCCCAAGGGCGATGCCCTCGCCACCGCCCGGATCGCCGGGATCATGGGCGCCAAGCGCACGCCGGAGCTGATTCCGCTGTGCCATCCGCTCGCCGTCTCCGGCGTGCGGGTCGATCTCGCGGTGGCGGACGACGCGGTCGAGATCGCGGCCACGGTGAAGACCACCGACCGCACGGGCGTCGAGATGGAGGCGCTGACCGCGGTGAGCATTGCCGCCCTCACCGTCGTCGACATGGTCAAGGCCGTGGACAAGGCCGCGGTCATCACGGATGTGAGGGTGGAGACCAAGACGGGCGGCAAGTCCGGCGACTGGTCCCGCCCGTCGGGCCCGTCCCGGGACGAGGACGCGTCGTGAGCGGGCACGAGGACCTTTCCGGCCAAGCGGGGCGGCAGCCCTGTCGCGCGCTCGCCGTGACCGCCTCCAACCGGGCCTCCGCCGGGGTCTACGAGGACCGCGGCGGGCCGTTGATCGTCGCCGCTCTGGCGGACCTCGGGTTCGCGGTGGACGGCCCTCGGGTGGTGCCGGACGGCGACCCGGTCGAGCAGGCGCTGCGCGAGGCGGTCGCCGCCGCGTACGACGTGGTCCTCACCACCGGCGGCACCGGACTGTCACCCACCGACCGCACGCCCGAGGCCACCCGCCGGGTCATCGACTACGAGATCCCCGGCATCGCGGAGGCGATCCGCGCGGCGGGGCGCGAGAAGGTCCCCACCGCGGTGCTCTCGCGTGGCCTCGCCGGTGTCGCGGGAGGCACCCTGGTGGTGAACCTGCCCGGGTCGACGGGCGGTGTACGCGACGGCCTGGCCGTCCTCGCTCCGCTCCTGGCCCACGCCGTCGACCAGATCCGCGGCGGCGACCACCCCCGTACCGACCGGAGACCGAGCTGAACGGACCCTGGGTCACCGAACTGGTGGACGGCGATGTGACGCTCCGCCCGATAAGGATGCGCGACCAGCGCGCCTGGCGTGAGGTCAACCGCCGCAACCGCGACTGGCTGCGTCCATGGGAGGCCACCATGCCGCCCGCGCCGCCCGGCCATATCGCCCACCGGCCCACGTACCGGCAGATGGTGCGCCATCTGCGTTCGGAGGCGCACGCCGGACGGATGCTGCCGTTCGTCGTCGAGTACCAGGGGCGCCTGGCCGGGCAGTTGACGATCGCGGGCATCACCTGGGGGTCGATGTGCTCGGCGCACATCGGCTACTGGGTGGATGAGGCGGTGGCCGGGCGCGGTGTCATCCCGACCGCCGTCGCGCTCGCCGTCGACCACTGCTTCCGCTCCGTGGGGCTGCACCGCATTGAGGTGTGCATCCGCCCGGAGAACGGGCCGAGCCGCCGTGTGGTGGAAAAGCTCGGCTTCCGGGAGGAAGGCCTGCGGCCGCGTTACCTGCACATCGACGGGGCGTGGCGCGACCACATGGTCTACGCGCTCACCGCCGACGAGGTACCCGAGGGCATGCTGGCGCGCTGGCATCGGGTGCGTCCCGGAGCACCTCACAAATAAAATACCTGTTCGAAATTGGCCGCTGAATGACCGTATTCGTCGCTAGACCAACCCAACAATCGCAAAAAAAGTTCGCCATATCAGCCAGATCGTGCGACACACCGCGCCGAATTGCTGTTGGGCCGCGGCTGGGGCCCCTACCGTGTTGGGCGTGAGCAGCAGCGGCCTCATCTACGCAGCCATTGTCGGGGCCTGGGCTGCCTACTTGGTGCCGATGTGGCTCCGTAGGCAGGACGAGCTGAACGAGGCCCGTCCGACGGAACGCTTCAGCACCGCCATCCGGCTGCTGTCCGGACGCGCGGGCATGGAGCGCCGGTACGCCAAGGCCCGCGAGGGCGGCGATCCCAGGGCTGACGGCGCCGCCCCGGAACCCACACCCGATACGGCCGACCGGCCGGTGGACGTGCGGTCCCTGGCGCTACCCGCCACCGAGGTGCAACCGGTCGAGCACACCGCCGAGCGCGGCGGGCATCCCGGCCACGCCGAGTCGCAGCAGGCCGCCGCTGCCCAGCGGGCGCGGCTGGCGTCGAACGGCCGGGCCAAGGTCCTGGCCCGCCGCCGCCGCACCACCACCGTCCTCTTCCTGGCCTTCACGGCGGGCGCGATCGCCGCCGCCGTGGGCGGCTTCGCATACCTGTGGGCGCCTGCAGCGCCCGGAGTCCTGCTCACGCTCTACATCGCGCACCTGCGCAGGGCGGAGCGCCGCCGGTTCGAGTTCACCATGGACCAGCGCCGCGCGGCCGAGGCGGCCCGACGGCTGAGGGAGCGCCCGCGCGAGCGGCCCCGCCCTGAGCCGACGGGCGCGGCAGCCCCGGAGCCCGCCGCCCCCGCCGCCCCGCAGCCGTCGCCGCGTACCGCCGACCGCCGCGCGCTGGTCGAGCAGACGGATCACGCCGAGTGGGTCGACCAGCAGCACAACCAGGCCACCGCCGACGACGGCTGGGAGCCGGTCCCGGTGCCGCTGCCGACGTACGTCACCGCCCCGGTCGCCCCCCGCAGCACCGGCAGCGTCGACCTCGGCGCCCCCGACACCTGGAGCTCCGCCCGCTCCGGCACCGCCGCCGAGCCCGACCACCCCCGCCCCCAACCCCGCCGCCCCCGCGACCGCGACCGCACCCCGCTCTTCGACCAGTACGCCCACGGCGCCCCTCAGGACCACGCTGACCTGGACCGCCCCCGCGCCGCCAACGAGTGACCACCCAGGCCCGGCGAGACCAGGGGCGGGCACCAGCACCCTCGCCGGGATGCTAGAGTTTTCCTCGTTGCAAGGGCCTGTAGCGCAGTCCGGTAGCGCACCTCGTTCGCATCGAGGGGGTCAGGGGTTCGAATCCCCTCAGGTCCACAACAGAGCTGTTCTCGGTTTAGCCCGGGAGCAGTTCATGAGATCCCGTCCGATCGGTCTGATCGGGCGGGATTTTTTGTGGCGTGGCCTCGGCCGAGGACAGTCGTCAATCACCCGTGGGCGCCTCGCGTTACGCGGCGCGGGCTGACTCCCGGTACCAATTGGCGTGTGGCGGGAAGCGGTTGGGGAAGCCGGGGCCGGGGGTGCGGCGGAGGGCGTGCCACAGGGGGTCGCTGTTGAACCAGTGGTCGACGGCGACCATGTCGAGGTCGTGGGTGGTCCTGCCCTGGGCCAACAGATGTGCGCGGGCGTCCTCGTAGCGGCGGTCGGTGGTGGGCCAGGGGAGGCCGTAGACGTCGCTGAGTGCGCGCAGCAGTTCCTTGACGGGGACCGGGCGCGGGTGGTTGGCGTGGTAAACGGACGCCGTGAGGTCCTCGCGCGGGGCGAGGGCGGTGGCGAGGACGGCTTGGGCCAGGTCGTCCACGTCGATCAGGGAGAGCTGGGACCGCCAGCCGTCGACGGTGCTGCCGAGGGCGGCCATCAGGCCCCGCAGCCCGGGGGCCACCCAGCGATCGCCCGCGCCGTACACCATGTGCGGGCGCAGGACGATGCCGTCCGCCGCGAGGACCGCCTCCTCGGCGGCGGCGCGGCTGCGCGAGGTGGCCGAAGCCGGAGCCACGGCGAGGTCCTCGGGCCGGTCGCCGCGGAACGGGCCGCGCCCGTACACGGCCGCCGTGCTGACGTAGACGATCCGGCGCACGCCCGCTCGACGCGCCTCGGCGGTAAGTGCCTCGCTGCCAAGGGCGTTGACGGCCTGGCAGATCTCGGCGGGGCCGCCGATCTGCGAGGCGCAGTGCACCAGCACGTCAACGCCCGAGCACACGCCGCGTAGCGACCGCGGATCCGCCAGATCGCCGGGGACCGTTTCGACAAGCGGCGAGGCGGGCGCGAGCAGCGCCTTTCGGTGCGTCATCAGGCGCAACCCCCGGTCGGGGAGAAGGCGGGCGGCATGCTGGACGACCCGGCTGCCGATAAACCCGGTGGCGCCGGTGATCATGATGGTGCCAGGCATGGTTTCCCTGATCTCCCTGTCTCGGTGTGGGACGTTCCGTCGATTCCTGCCGGGCTCGACCGGGGTGGAATTCCCTTTTCCTGGATTTCGCGGTTGTCAACCTCTGTGCTGAGGTTGGCTGAATTCAGCCCAGTGGGCGGGTGGTGACCGTGCAGGTGAAGACGGTCTGGTCGTTCTGTGTTCCGGTGATCTGGACCGGGGTGTTCCCGTCCGCACCGCGTTGTCCGACTTCCGCCTCGATCCGGCACGGCGTGTCGAGTTCGGCGTAGTGGGCGAAACTGCTGGCCATTCCGAGCGCTTGGACCGGCACCGGGTGCATTACGGCCTGCGCTGCCTGCCGTGCCGCCTCCAGAAGCAGCATTCCCGGTACGTGGTCGACCGGGTGGTCGAAGAAGAGCGGGTGCGATGTGTCGGCCCTGAGCAGCCAGCTGTGTGCCGGGTCGCCGGAACCGGCCGCCGCGTCGGCCAGTACGACGTCGCGTGGATCCCTGCGGCCCACCAGGGCGGGGTCGACGGCCGGCGGCAGGGCGACGTCGATGGTGAGCGGCCGGTCGCCGCGTATGCGCTGGTAGACGGACGGGGACAGGGTCTTGTAGGCCGCGCTGGCGACGGCTACCCGGATCTGGCCGAGCCAGACGTGGACCCGGTACAGCATCGAGACCACCTGCTTGCCGCGCCGTGTGATGTCATGGCAGGTGATGTGGAGCTCGACCTCGCTCGGGACCGGCCCCGCGGTGAGGGCGTCGCGCACGGAGGTGTACGCCAGGTCCGACATGAGGAAGTGATGGCCGAGCGGAACGCCGTACTCGGTGTGGGCCAGGAGCGTGCCGCCCTGGCGAATCGTTTCCGCGATCAGCAGTGGATCCTGCTGGCCGAAGCGCGGAGCGAAGACCGCATGGCCACGCGGCCACTGGCCCCGCACAATGAAACCGTCAGGATCGCCGGTTTCCCAGCTGGTGAGGAAGACTTCACTTATGGCCGCCCGATGCACGTACTGCCGCGGCACAGTCGTGGTGAGCTTGGGTATTTCGTGCGCCGGGGGTGATTGCGGGGGAGTGGCGAGTGTGACAGCCGAACGGGAAAGCGGGATGCGCGGTGCGGTGACACTCGACGACTGCATGGAGGATACCTGTCTCTGCGAGGGCAGTGGACAAATGGCGCGGCCGCTGATCCGGCGCTTCTCTCACGGATCGGCGACAGACGCTCTGGATAAGGTACAGACAAGCCGGTTTGGTTTTCAAAGGGCTCAGGAGATGAAATGGCGCAGCAGGCGCGGGCGGTGAAGACCCGGCGCACGATCCTGGAGGCGGCCGCCGCCGTTTTCGACGAGTACGGCTACGAGGGAGCCAGTACCACCGAGATCCTCGCCAGGAGCGGGCTGACCAGGGGTGCGCTGTACTTCCACTTCCCTTCCAAGGAAGCCATCGCCGATGCCGTGGTGGACGCTCAGTCCGAGGCGCTGGTGCCGCCGGAGAACGAAGTGAAGCTGCAGGCCACCATCGATCTGGCGATGGCGTTCGCACACCGGCTGCGCACTGATGTCGTACTGCGCGCGGGTGTGCGGCTCAGCGTTGAGCAGGCCTCGTACAAGAACCCCAACGTGGCCCCGTACCAAGGCGCGGCCGATGTCATCCTCGATCTGCTGCGGCAGGCGCAGCAGCGCGGCGAACTGCTGGTCAGCGTCGACCCGGAAGAGGTGTCCCAGCTCATCATCGGCGCGTTCACCGGTATCCAACTGCTGTCCCAGGTCTACGGGCAGCGGCGGGACCTGCCGCTCAGGGTGGCCGCACTGTGGAAGTACCTGCTGCCCGCGCTGGCGATTCCGGGACTGCTGCCGCATCTGATCGTGGACCCGCAGCGGGTCATCACGACCGGCCCCCCGGCAGCGGAGACGATCACGGAGGCGGCCGATCCGCAGCCGGAACCGGACGAGGCGGCTGACCCGGCCGGGGGCTCCGGGGGCCCTGCCACCGGCGGCGTACCGGGCCGGGCCCCCGGCAGCCGCACGGTGGGTGACGATCTGCGGACTTCCCTGACCGAGGCGCTGCCTCAGGTCTGACCGAGGGTCGTCATTCGGCCAACCGCCCCTTCCCTCCACAAGTTGCCGTACGTGCCCTCAGCTGGCGCGCGCGGCGCCGGCCACCTCCATCAGATCCGCCGGGCTCGACGGACTCGGCACACTGGGCGTGAACTCCCGTACTTCCCCGAGGACTTCCCGTTCCGGGGTGGGCTCGGCCTCCCGGGGGTGTGCCGCCTCCTGCTCCCCGGTCAGGCGGGTCACCTGCTCCAGCTGCTGCTGCGGACCGGCGAACAGCATCAGCAACTGCCAGATGCCGCTGGTGACTTCCGGGTCCCACCATGACTCGTCCTCGCGGCCCAGCGACTCCAGGCCCACGGTGACGGCCGCCAACAGGTTGGCGGTGTCCCGCGCGTCCGTGCCCTGGCGCAGCGCGCCCTCGGCGGCGTCCTTGGCGAGGCGGCCGCGCAGCGTGGACAGCCAGGTCTCGCGCAGGGACTCCCCGCCCGTCACCTTGCTCACGGCGCCCTCCGACTCCAGGCGCAGCCCGGCGCGCAGTACATGGTCCTCGCGCATCCGCCGTGACATGGCGTCGGTGAACCGGGCGGCGCCCGCGAGCGTTGATGACTGACTGTCGAGATGCTCGGCGGCGAGCGCGCGCACCGAGCAGCGGGCCTCGTCGGCGACCGCCGTGATCAGTTCGTCCTTGGAAGTGAAGTGGAAGTACAGGGCCCCCTTGCTTACCCCGGCCGCCCGGCTGACGTCGAGAAGACCGGTGCCTTTCATACCGCGATCGTCGATCAGTTTCGCGGCGGCGTTGATGAGGGCCTGGCGAGTTCGAGCGGCACGGACCTGCATCGGCCGGTACCCGTCCTTTCGTCGTGAGGGGAGGTTACGCGTCGTTGGCAGGTCGTTACGGGGTGCTTCCTCAAGCGGACGGCGCAGTGCTCCGCCGCAACGGCCTGTGTGCGGTTTCCGTGGGCATCTTGCCACTGTCTCAGGGAAAAACAAACAATACTGTCGGGTTGATTTCGCAACACTAACGGGCGCACGCCGGTGCGCGCGCTGTGCGCTCCGGTCGTAGCGCTGAAGTAATACTCGCAGGTCAGCTAGCATGTAGGGGGCTCATGGCGATCGGCAGGTGCGGGTCCTGCGGCGGTCGGTGATGTCTGGCAGGATGGGGCAGGGGGCCCGCAAGGGGTCGTATGGAGCGCCACAAACAGGCGGGTCGGTTTCCACATACATGGATCTCGGTGAAGTAAGCGGTTTCCATGAGTGACATCAAGGCACCGCTCGGAACACGCCATCTGTGAGCCGCCCGCCATGACCGCGCAAACCTGCCGTCTGGCGGGGGAAGGCGCGAGGTGGTAGGGGAGGCTGGCGAACGTTCGCGTCGCCGCAGTGGTGCGGCCGCCAGGGCTCGGCAGCGGGCAGCGGGCGATCGACAGGCAGCCGCACACCACGCGGTCGGGTGACGTCCCGATCTCCGCGAGCGGGATGCCGACTCGCCGCGCAATCCGGATCGGGGTGACGTGGCGCAACTCATCGCGCCGGCAACGCCGTTGGGCGCCTGAGGTCTGCTGCGGGGCCGCTGGTCCTACGGTGCCCGGAAGGGTCCGGTCAGTCGTCCATCGAGGCGCGGACCTCGGCCATGTCCAGCTCGCGGGCCTGCGCGATGACGCTTTCCAGTGCCTCCTCGGGAAGCGCGCCCGGCTGGCCGAACACGGCGATCTTCTGGCGGATGACCATCAGCGTGGGAATCGACTGGATGTTGAAGGCGGCGGCCAGCTCCGGCTGCGCCTCGGTGTCGACCTTGCCGAAGACCAGGTCGGCGTGGCGCTCCGCCGCGCCCTCGAAGACCGGGGCGAAGTTCCGGCACGGTCCGCACCACGAGGCCCAGAAGTCGATGAGGACGATCTCGTTGTCGGAGACGACCTCGTTGAAGTTGTCCTTGGTGAGCTCGATCGTGCTCATACCCGCGCTCCTGCCTTCCGGACGACTCTTCGCGCCATGTGGATCACGGTCGACGATACGTGTCCGCGCTGACGTCCGCGTAGCCGTCGGCCGGTCAGTCCTCGGGGAGCCGGTTGATGGGGTGGTCCCCGGTCGCCCACAGGTACTGGACGGCGTAGGCGCGCCAGGGGCGCCACGGCTCGGCATGGCGGGTCAACGCGGCCGGGGTGCCGGGCAGCCCCAACTCCCGTGCCGCCAGCCGCACTCCGAGGTCGGTCGGGAGGAAGGCGTCCGGGTCGCCGAGCGCGCGCATGGCGATCACCTCGACCGTCCACGGTCCGAAGCCCGGGAGCGCGCGGAGCTGTTGCCGTGTACGGGCCCAGTCGCTGTCGGGGCCGAGGCCGATCTTTCCGTCGGCCAGCGCGGCCACCAGCTCGATCAGCGTCCTGCGACGGGCCCTGGGCATCGCCAGGGCCTCCGGATCCAAAGCGGCCAGCGCCTCGGCGGAAGGGAACACATGTGTCAGCCCGCCCACCGGATCGTCGATCGGCTCGCCGTGGGCGACGACCAGCCGCCCGGCGAGGGTGCGGGCCGCCGCCGTCGACACCTGCTGGCCGAGCACCGCGCGTACGGCGAACTCCGGGCCGTCCACGGTGCGCGGCACCCGGCGGCCGGGGTGCCGGTCGATCTGCGGTGCGAGCAGCGGGTCCCGGCGCAGCAGATCATCGATCACGGCCGGATCGGCGTCCAGGTCCAGCAGCCGGCGGCAGTGGCTGACCGCGATCGACCGGTCCCGCGGATCGTTGAGACGCAACTCACAGGCCACATGGTCGGCTCGCGGCCGCAGCGCCACGATGCCAGGCCCGTGCGGCAGGCGGAGCGTGCGGCGGTAGGCGCCGTCACGCCACTCCTCCACGCCGGGCACGGCGGTCGCCACCAGGTGCCCGAACAGGTTGTCCGGGCACAGCGGCGGCTTGAACGGCAGCTTCAGCTTCACCGGTCCAGCCTTCCCGCCAGCCCCCGCTGGGGGCTAGCGGGAATCCGACCTCGTCGTGGCGGGCGCCAGGGAAATCGCCCACCCGCCCACCCATCACCGCATACCGATCACCCGCACCGCAGATTGAAAGAGACCGATCACCCGCACCGCAAAGTGAAAGAGTCCACACCGCAGCCTGAGGTCGATCACCCGCACCGCAGTGTGAAAGCGACCACACCGCAGCCTGAAGCCGATCACCCGCAGCGCGGAGTGAAAGAGAAGGGGACGCGGCGGGGTGTCCCCGCAGGGTGGCGATCGAACTTCCCTGAAGGATCCGTTCCGGGCGCAGGGAGCCACCCGAGGAGTCACCCCGGCGCGTACCCGACCCACAACCGGGCGTGCGCGGCGGCGCGCAAAGGGTTGCGGTATCGGGTGGGTGGGAGGGCAATGCCCCCATAACGCCCCAGCGAATGGAACCGCAAGGCGTTCCGTCGCGTTTTCACCCGTATGAACCTGCTAGACCTGCTGCTCCTCCTCGCAGCCATCGGCTACGCCGTCTCCGGTTACCGCCGGGGCCTGGTCGCGAGCTGCATCCTGCTGGCCGGGTTCCTCGGCGGTGCGGTGATCGGCGTATGGCTGCTGCCGTTCGCCCTGCGGCCGGTGGCCGCGGGCACGGTCGCCGCGGGCGTCGTCGCGCTGCTGGTGGTGCTGGTCCCGGCCGGGCTCGGGCACGCCCTGGCCGGGCGGCTGGCCTGGAAGGTGCGGCGGGGCCTGAACTGGGGCCCGGTCCGCTGGGTGGACGGCCTCGGTGGCGCGGCGGCCGGTGCCCTCGCGCTGTTCGCGGTCGCGTGGCTGATGGCAAGCGTGCTGGTGACCGCGCCGATGCCGGTGCTGAGCCAGCAGATCCGGAACTCGGCGGTGCTCGGCGCGGTGGACCGGGCCATGCCCGCGCAGACCCCGGCGTGGTTCAGCCGGGCCACCGACGCGCTGTCCGGAGCGGGCTTCCCGCAGGTGTTCAACCCGTTCGAGAACGAGCCCACCACCGGCGTGCCCGCCCCCTCCGGCGATGCCGTCACCGCCTCCGCGACCGCGGCGGCGAAGCAGAGCGTGGTCAAGGTGGTGGGCGTCGCCGACGTGGACGGCGGGGAGCGCGGCCAGGAGGGCAGCGGGTTCGTCTACTCCAGCCATCACGTGATGACCAACGCCCACGTGGTCGCCGGTGTCCAGGACCCGACCGTGCAGATCGGCGGCGTCGGGCGCAAGTACGACGCGAAGGTCGTGCTGTTCGACCCGGAGACCGATGTCGCGGTGCTCGATGTGCCGGGGCTGCCCGCGCCCGCGCTGCACTTCGCCTCGCAGGCACACCGCGGCGGCCCCGCGGTGGTCGCCGGATACCCCGAGGACGGCGGCCTCGATCTGCGCGCGGCCACGGTGGCGGGCCGGATCACCGCCAAGGGCCAGGACATCTACGGTGACAACACCACGACGCGCGACATCTACCAGATCCGCTCCGACGTGCGGCACGGAAACTCCGGTGGCCCGCTGCTCACCACCGGCGGCAGGGTCTACGGGGTGGTCTTCGCACGTTCCACCTCGGACGCGGACACCGGGTACGCACTGACCGCGCAGCAGGTCGCCGCCGACGCCCAGCGCGCCGCGACCGCCACCGAGCCGGTCGGCACCGGAAACCGCGGCGCACTGTGACGGGTGATCGCGACCGGCGGCCGGGCGTGTCCGACGAGGGGCGGGGATGCGCCCGGCAGAGCACGGCACAGCGTCATTGGCGCGACGTCGCGCGCAGTTCATCGTATGGTCACCTCTAAGCGGGTCGGTAACGGCAGTCTTCCCCGCGGCGGCGGACGGCGGAGAGGCCTGAGAGCTGTGTTGTGGCGAAGGACGACAGGCGAGGCACCCGCCTCGCGCAACACCCGCGGGACGCTGTGGGTGGTGGTGGCCTGGGCGGTGACCCGGGCGGTACTGCTGCTCGCGCTGTTCGGCGTCTGGCGGTACCCCGGTGAGGACGTACGGCCGGATGTGGCCGTCATCTACCACGGCTGGTACGAGCACCTGCTGACCGGCAGTTTCCCGGTGGGCGATGTCACCTGGCAGTATCCGCCCGCGGCCGCCGCCGCTTTCCTGGCCCCCGCCGTGCTGCCGTTCCTCTCCTACGCGTCCGCCTTCTACCTGCTGGCCTGCGCCGCCGACGCCATCGTCCTCGCCCTGCTGCTGCGCGCCGCCCGCGCGCCCGGCGGTCGGCTGGAGGGGGCGTGGCTGTGGGTCGCCGGGGTGGCGGTGCTCGGGCCGATCGCGCTGGCCCGCTACGACGTGATGGCGACCGCCCTCGCGGTGGGGGCGCTGGTGGCCGTCGCCCGGCATCCGCGCGTCGCGGGTGTGCTGGCCGGAATCGGCGCGATGGTCAAGGTCTGGCCGGTGCTGGTGCTGGCCGGGGTGCTGCCCGGTCGGGCCACCCGCCGGTCATGGCTCTCCGCGGCCGCCACGGTGGTCGCCCTCGCCCTGGTCTTCCTGGCGTTCACCCAGGGAGCGTTCGCCTTTCTCACCGAACAGCGCCAACGCGGCATCGAGATCGAGTCGTTGGGCGCGCTGCCCTTCCATGTCGCTCGCTATCTCGGACTGTGGTCGGGGACGGCGCGGCTGCACTACGGCTCCTTCGAGTTCCTCGGCCCGTATGTGCACACCATGAGCGAGGCCGTGCTGGCCGTCACCGTGCTCGCCTTCGGTTGGCTGGTGTGGTGGCGGCTGCGGGCCCGCGCCTTCAGCCACGCGGTGCTGTACGACGCGGCGTTCACCGCGGTGCTGGTCTTCATCACCACCAGCCGGGTGATCAGCCCGCAGTATCTGATCTGGCTGCTCGGCCTCGGCGGTCTGTGCCTGGCCCACCGGTACACGGCGCAGCGGCTGCCCGTCGTGCTGATCCTGATCGCCTGTGCCTTCACCGTGCTGGAGTTCCCCATCGGATTCGGGCCGGTGGTGCGCAGCAACCTGCCGGGCATCGTCGTACTGCTGGCCCGGGACGGCCTGCTGCTGGTGGCGAGCGTGTCCGCCTGCCGCCGACTGTGGCGCAGCACCGCGCCGCCGCGCATTGCGGCGGCGGCGCCGAAGCACGCCGTACGGGTTAACGCCTGACGTTCAGGGCCTGTTCGGGTTGTGCTGGTGCAGCCAGGCGTCGAGTTCGGCGCGTACCCGCCGGTCCATGGCCATCGACAACTCGGCGTCGACCACGTTCTTCGCCAGCGGGCGCAGCCGGTCGAGCGCCTCGGCCAGCCGGGCCGCCTCACCAGGCGGCAGGCCCTCGCAGTTCTCCGCGACCGGGTCGATGACGTGCTTGCGGATCAGCACGGTGAACAGGTCGGCCAGCGCGTCGACATGCGCCCGTACCTCGCGGCCCGCCGCCAACACGGCGGACAGCGGCACCCCTTCACGGACCAGTGCGCCGGAGGCGTCCAGCAGGCGGCGGCTGATGTGCACGACGTGCTCGCCGTCGACGGTGACGTAGCCGAGCTCGGCCGCGGCGGCGAGGTTCTCCGAGGTGACCTCGGAGCCGAACGAGTCGGCGAGTTCTTCGGGTGCCAGACGCACCGGCGTCTCCTGCGACCAGGGCGCGGCGATGGCGTTCTCCAGGCCGAGCAGTTCGCCGACGTCGCGGCCGCTCTCCCAGGCGGCGAGCAGTTCGGCGATGCCGCCCAGCGTGTGACCGCGCTCCAGCAGGGTGGCGATGGTGCGCAGCCGGGTCAGATGGGCCTCGGAGTACCAGGCGATCCGCCCTTCCCGGCGCGGCGGCGGAAGCAGCTTGCGCTCGCGGTAGAAGCGCAGCGTACGCACGCTGATTCCGGCCTCCTTGGCCAGCTCCGGCATCCGGTACTCCCGTCGGGCCCGCTGCGTCCCGCGTGACTCCTCCACGTCGGCCAGCTTACGACCGGCCTGCCCGCGCCCTGGTCGACGGCGGACGCGGTCGGGTAATCGGACCGGGTCGGGGCAACGGGAAGGACAATTCACTCAGGTGGTCCAAATCTCCGCATACGCTTCCTCGTTGGTGGGTGCGTGACGACAGATTGCCTGCGGGGCACAGCGGCCGGTCGCCGCGACGACAGGGTAGGGGCGTCTCTTCGCTATGGGGGATGGGGCCTGCCCGCGGCGGTGGGGTACACGCACAGTGCCGATCTGCTGGAGGAATTGTTCGGCGTGCTGGACGGGCTGCAAGGCGAGTACGTCCGACGCTACGGCGCCGCCGTGCCGGGTCGGCGCCCGTGAGGGGGTACCGGGGCGCCCCCGGTGATGGGTGGGACACGGCCGGTGCGTCGTACGGGACGGCATACGGCACGTCGTACGACACCGCGTACGACACCTCGTACGAGACCGCGTACGACACCGCGTCGACCTACGGCGCCGCCTCGACGTACCGGATGCCGCACGACGAGCCGTCCTACGACCCGTCCTTCGAGGCGCCCTACGCCGCGCCCTGCGAGCCGGGATACGAGGCGCCGTACTTCACGCCCGAGTCGCTGGACGGACAGGACCTGACGGGCGCCGAAGTGTTGGACGGCTCCTGGGACTTCGACGCCGACCTGGCCCAACTCCTGCAGTCCGCGGCGCCGGAGTCCACCGACGAGGAACCGGACGACGACTACGCCGATCCGGCCCCGCCCATCATCCCCCGGCAGCGCGGCGCCCGTCGGCGGCCGAACCGGTTGCTGCGGCTCCTCCATCTGCTGCGGGCCTTGCGCCCCAAGCCGTTTCCCTGGCTGAGGGCCCTCAGCCTCGTCATCGCCGCGGCCACCGCCGCGCTCGTCGCCATGCTGAGTGTTCTGGGAGGGGTCATCTCGTACGATCCGCTGCGCCGCCTAGCCTCGCCCGACGCGCCGCAAGGTGTCGTCGCGCTGTGGCCCCTGCTGGTTTACGGGCCGTGGATGGTCGGGTCGCTGTCGATTCTGCGAGCCGCCGTGCACCGGCGCCGTGCTGGGCACTCCTGGGCCGTGGTGGTCATGTTCTCCGCCATCGCCGTGTACCTGTGCGTCGCCCACGCGCCCAGGACGGTGCTCGGCATGGCCATCGCCGGTCTGCCGCCGGTCACCGCCCTGGTCTCGTTCCACCAGCTCGTCCGCCAGATCACCCTCACCAACCCGCCACGCCACGCGATGCCCCGGCAGCGGCACGGCCAGCGGCTGAGCCGGTGATTGCCGGCGCAAGCCTCTACCGCCGGTAACGGCACTGCTCTACGCTCCGGACTGTGCCAGTGATTGCTGGCGCGATTCACCGTAAGCGGCGACCGGGACGGCAGGAGGCAGCGGCATGGCCGAGCGCGAGCACAAACGGGTGGCGGTGATCGGATCCGGCTTCGGCGGTTTGGGGGTGGGGGTACGGCTGCGCCGCGAGGGCGTCACCGACTTCGTCATCCTGGAGCGGGCCGACGCGGTCGGCGGCACCTGGCGGGACAACGACTATCCGGGATGCGCCTGCGATGTGCCGTCCCATCTGTACTCGTTCTCGTTCGCGCCCAACGCGGGCTGGCCGCGCACCTTCTCCGGCCAGCCGCACATCCGCGACTACCTGGAGCGGGTCGCCGACACCTTCGGGCTGCGCCCGCACCTGCGGTTCAACTCCGAGGTCCGGCAGGCCCGTTGGAACCCCGCGGCGGCGCACTGGGAGCTGCGTACGGCCGGCGGTGAGCTCACCGCCGACGTCCTGGTATCGGCCACCGGACCGCTGTCCGACCCGAAGATCCCCGACATACCCGGCCTGGCCGACTTCCCCGGCCGGGTCTTCCACTCCTCGCGCTGGGACCACGACTTCGACCTCAGGGGCAAGCGCGTCGCCATGGTCGGCACCGGTGCCTCCGCGATCCAGATCGTGCCCTCGATCCAACCTCACGTAAGCCGACTGACCGTGGTGCAGCGCACCCCGCCGTGGGTGATGCCGCGTATGGACCGCGGCATCAACGCCGTGGAGAAGTGGCTGCACGGCACCGTCCCGGCCACCCACCAGGCGCGCCGTGGACTGCTCTGGCTGATCAGGGAGTTCCAGGTCGGCGCGTTCGTCAAACGGCCGCAGCTGATGAAGGCCACCGAGCAGATCGCCAGGTCCCATATGCGCAGGGCGATCAAGGACCCGGTGCTGCGGGCCAAGCTCACCCCCGACTACACCATCGGCTGCAAGCGCATCCTGCTCTCCAACGACTACTATCCGGCCCTGGCCCAGCCCAACACCGAGGTCGTCACCTCGGCGCTCACCGAGGTGCGCGGCCCGACGATCGTCACCGCCGACGGCACCGAGCGCGAGGTGGACGCGATCGTCTTCGGCACCGGCTTCCACGTCACGGACATGCCGATCGGGGACCGTGTCATCGGCGCCGACGGCCGGACGCTGGCCGAGCACTGGAAGGACGGGATGGCCGCGCTGCGCGGCAGCACCGTCGACGGCTTCCCCAACCTGCTGCTGGTCATCGGGCCCAACACCGGTCTGGGCAACAGCTCGATGATCCTGATGATCGAGTCGACGCTCAACTACATCGCGGACTACCTGCGCACCCTGGACCGCACCGGCGCCGCCGCCCTCGACGCCCGGCCGCAGGCCGTGCGCTCCTGGAACGAGGCGCTTCAGCGGCGGATGGGGCGCACGGTGTGGAACAGCGGCGGCTGCACCAGCTGGTACCTCGACGCGGCAGGCCGCAACACCACGGTCTGGCCCGGCACCACGGCCGAATTCCGGCGTGCCACACGGCAGGTGCGGTTGGCGGAGTACGACGTGCTGCGCGCACCGGTGGCCACGCCCGTCGGGGAGGAGGTCTCCGCATGAGCGCATACGAACCGCTCCCTGCGTGCCGTACCGACTACGCCACGTCCGCCGACGGCACTCGGCTGTACTGGGAGGAACACGGCCCCGAGGGCGCCCCGGCCGTGGTGCTCAGCCACGGCTGGACCTGCTCGACGCTGTTCTGGGCAGCGGTCGTCCGTGAACTGCCCGACGACATCCGCGTGATCGTGTACGACCAGCGCGGCCACGGCCGCAGCCAGCGTCCGCACCGCTGCGGCTACAGCACGACCGCGCTCGCCGACGACCTCACCGCCGTGCTGGAACACGCCCTGCCGGACGGCGAACGGGCGGTGCTCGCCGGGCACTCCATGGGCGGTATGACGCTGCTGGCCGCCGCCGACCGGCCCGCCGTGCGGGCCCGCACCGCCGCCGCGCTGCTGTGCAGCACCGGCAGCGGGCGGCTGCTCGCCGAGACCCGGGTGCTGCCCCCGGGCATCCGCAGCAGGCGCGTACGGCACTTCGTCCACCGCCGGATCCTGGTCTCCGCCGCCCCGCTCGGTCCGCAGAACCGGCTGACGCGGTCCGCCCTCAAGTACGGTGTGATGGGCGCCGGTTCGACCCCCGAGCAGGTGGCCGCCACCGCACGCCTGGTCCACGCCTGCGGTACCGCGCCGCGGGCCGGGTGGGGCCGGGTGATGGCCGGCCTTGACCTCGACGCGGGCGTGGGCGCGCTCCGCGCGCCGACCGCCGTCATCGTCGGCACCGCCGACAAGCTCACGCCCCCGGTGCACGCGCACGGCTTGGCGGCGCGGCTGCCGCACTGCGTGGGGCTGACCGAGTTGCCGGGGCTCGGCCATATGACACCGATCGAGGACCCGCGGGCGGTCGCGGACGTGATCCGCGGCCTGGCGGCCGACCATCTGAACACCTCGGGGAGCAAGGGGGATGCGCGATGAGCAAGCCGATCAGGGGACAGGTCGTCGTGATCACCGGTGCGGCGCGCGGGGTCGGTGCGCTGCTGGCCCGCAGGCTGGCCGCGCGCGGCGCACGGCTGGCGCTGGTCGGACTGGAGCCCACTGAACTCGCCGAGGTGGCGGGCGATCTGGGGCCGGACGGCGCGGCGTGGGAGGCGGACGTCACCGACGGCGGGGCGATGGCACGGGTGGCGGCCGAGATCACCGAGCGCTACGGGCGGGTGGACACCGTCGTGGCCAACGCGGGCATCGCCACCGGTGCGCCGTTCCTCGACGCCGACCCGGTGACGTTCGACCGGGTCATCGAGGTGAACCTGCTGGGCAGCGTCGCGACCGCCCGGGCCTTTATGCCCGCGTTGGTGGCCGCGCGCGGCTACTACCTGCAGATAGCGTCGCTCGCCGCGCTGACCCCGGCGCCGATGATGGCCGCGTACTGCGCGAGCAAGGCGGGTGTTGAGGCCTTCGCGCACAGTCTGCGTGCCGAAGTCGGCCACCAGGGCGTCAAGGTGGGCGTCGGCTATCTGAGCTGGACGGACACCGATATGGTGCGCGGCGCCGATCAGGACGCCGTACTGAGGGAGTTGCGCGCTGGGCTGCCGTGGCCGCTGAACCGCACCTATCCGCTGGGACCCGCGGTGGACCGGATCGCCGCCGGTGTGGAGCGGCGTGCACCGCATGTGTACGCCCAGTGGTGGCTGCGCGGTATACAGGCGGTGCGCGGCTATCTGCCGTCGGTGGTGGGCGTGGTGGGGCAGCGTGAGATGCGGCGGGCCGAGCCCCGGCTGCGGGCGACGGCGGAGGACCGGCGGGGCCTGGTGGGCGCCGGTGGCCAGGCCGACGAGGCGATCCGCGAGGTCTTCCGCGCGGATCCGTGAACTGTGGCCGGTCCGGCGGAGCTTGATCGGGTTGCGGTCGTCGGACGGCCGGTCCACGCCGCGGGACGCCCGCTGTCGCGGCGGCTGGGGGGCTTCTGTCGTGAACGGTTGGTAAACCGTTCACGAAACAGTTGCCAACTGGCGGAAAAATCTCTGCGCGCGGTGATGATTCCGTGATGTTACGCGCGGTGACGTTTCCGAGATGCGGGGTGCGGGAGGGCGTGTTTCGCTGAAGGGGGTCCGTTCCCCGCACGCGCTAGGAGTGATCATGGGCATTCGTGACCAGTTCCATGACAAGGCCGCCGATCTGGCCCGAAAGCACCGCAGACGCCAAGGCCGGGACGAGGACCCGTCGCTGGAGGACACGCTGGACCTGGGGCGCGACCCCGCGCGCGGCTCCCGGAGTACCAGCGAGCGGGACGACTCGTACCCGGAGCAGGAGATACCCGACGACCTGCAGGACCGGTTCGACAGCTGATCCGCCGTGACGGGGCGGGTGTACGGAGAAGGGCGCGTCCCCCCACGGGCGCGCCCTTCTCCCTTTCTGATTCCGCCCTGCCGGAATCAGCCGGATCGTCGGGCCGGCGGCCGCTGGCCCGGCGTTAGTACGAGACGGTGCGCCGCCACACGACCGCACGCGATCGCTGACGCGGGTAGGGCGACCGCGTGCGGGGCTCGTGGTTGACGCTCCGTCATATCCCGTAACGGCCGGGAGGCTTGGCCCCTGCGGGAATCCGGCGACACGCACTCTGCCGTACCGCCATGACGCCCCGCTGACTGCTGGCTGACGCGACCCTGACACGCTCCGTAGTCGTCGGACGGGGTCAGGGGCGTGTCCCGATCCGGACGGACACCATGCTTGGCGGAAAAGACGAGGTTTTCACGGCATCCCCACAAGGCAGGATGGTGCCGGATGGCTGACCTCATCCGGTGGGGACTCATATGACGACAGAAGCTGTGTACTTCGGCCTGCTCGGGCCGCTGGACATTCGGTGTGCCGCGCGGCAGATCCCGCTCGGGGCCGGGCGCCAGCGATCCGTGCTGGCGTTGATGCTGCTGCAGACCAATCAGGAGGTGACCGTTGAGAGTTTAATCAAGCGACTCTGGGACGGGGAACCCCCTGGCGGCGCCCGCAACGCCGTGCAGGCCTATATAGCACGGCTGCGCCGGACGCTGCGCGAGGCCACCGGTACGGACCATCTCATCCGCAGCGGACCCGGCGGATACGCGCTCACCGTTCCCGATGACACCGTCGACCTGACCCGGTTCCGCTCCCGTACGGCGGTGGCGGAGCGCTGCCTGGCGCGCGGCGAACTCGGCCTGGCGGCCCGCAACTTCACCGAGTCGCTGAGCCTGTGGCGAGGTGCGGCGCTGCAGGACGTGCCGTGCGAGACGCTGCAGCGGGACGAGGCGCCCGCGCTGGAAGACGAGCGGTTACATGTGGTGGAGCGGCTGTGCGACCTGGACCTGATGCAGGGCGCCGCCGCCAACGCCCTGTCGGTGCTGCGCGGTGTCGTCGCCGAGCGGCCGCTGCGTGAGCGCCCCTGGTGCCAGCTGATCACCGCCCTTTACCAGTGCGGACGCCGCGCCGAGGCGCTCACCGCGTACCACGACATCGCCCAACTCCTCTATGCCGAACTGGGCGTTGAGCCGGGCCCCGATCTGCGCAGCGTGCACCAGTGCCTGCTCGACGACGTGGACATCGAGTGGCCGCCACCGCGCGATCGAATACCCCAGGTCCGGCCCGCCGCGCAGGCGCCCTGGGCCGAGCCGCGGCAACTTCCCTGCGGACCGGCGGAACTGGCGGGCCGCGAGGCCGCCGAGGAACAGGCCGTCCGGCTGCTCGGCACCCCCACGGCGGCCGGGACCGTCCCCGTGGTGGTGCTCACCGGCGCACCCGGCTGCGGCAAGACCGCGCTGGCGGTACGGGTCGCCCACCGTCTCGCGGCCCGGTTCCCCGACGGGCAGATGTTCCTGCCGCTCGCAGCCCCGGACGGCGCGCCGCGCGAAGCGGACGATCTGCTCGCCGACGCCCTGCACGCCACCGGGCTGACCGCCACCGGGGACGGCCAGGGCTGTGTGCCGCCCGGGGCGATGGCCCGCTCATCGCTGCTGCGGGCCCGGCTCGCCGGGCGCCGGGTGCTGCTGGTGCTCGACGACGCCACCGACCCGGCGCAGGTCACACCGCTGCTGCCGGGCGAGCCCGGATGCGCGGTGCTGGTCACCGCGCGGACCGAACTGCCGGAGCTGACGGCCTTCCACGGCGCCCACCGGATGTCGCTCGACTGCCTGGAACCGGGCGCCTCCCTCGACCTGCTGGCCCGCATCGTCGGCCGCGACCGCGTCGCCACCGAGCCCGAGGCGGCCGCCGAACTCGCCGCGGAGTGCGGTCATCTGCCGCTCGCCCTGTGCGCCGCCGCGGCCAATCTGGCGAGTCACCGCTTCTCCTCCTTCCGCGCCTACGCCAACCGGCTGCGCACCGGTGACCGGCTCACCCTGCTCTCGCTGGGCGGCGGCATCGGCGGACAGGCGGACAGCGGGGGCTGTGCGGTACGTACCGCCTTCGAGCACTCCTACCGGGCCCTGCCCGCCCCCGCCCGTCGGCTGTTCCGGCTGCTGGGGGCCGCGCACCTGCCGGAGACCGGCACCGAGGCGGTGGCCGCGCTCGCCGACCTGCCGGTGGAGGAGGCCGCCGGGTACGTCCAGCGGCTGGCCGCCGCCCATCTGGTCACCGAGACCGCCCGCGGACGGCTGCGACTGCCCGGACTGCTCCGTGACTACGCGGCGGAACGCGCCCGCACCGAGGACGACCCCGCGCAGCTGCGAGCCGCCCGTGCCCGCCTGGTGTGCTGGTACGCGTCGCGCACCGCCGCCGCCGTACGCGCCTGCCTGGCCGTGCCCAGAAGGCCCTCCGCCGTCTTCACCGGCTCGCGGCAGGCGGGCGAATGGCTGGAGTCGGAGGCGGCGAACCTTGCCGCGCTGTCGCGTTGGACGGACGGCCGGGGGCCGCAGGACGCCGCCGTGCTGTTCCCCGAAGGCGCGCGGTGGCGGTCCCCGGGAGCCGGATCGGACGGCGCGGCATGAGCGGCTCCGCCAATTGACCCGGCGCGACCGGGGGCCTGGGGACGGGCCTTCGGAACTACCGCGGAGGCAGCGGTGGGCGACTGCGGTTGGGCCGGTCCGCAAGGTCCGGCGGCGTGGCCGCCGGATGCCGTTCCAGGAGGTCGAGCGCGGTGCGTACCGCCACCGCCAGCTGCGAGGGGCGGCCCTCGGCCCAGTCCAGCGGTGTCCGCAGCGCCTCGATGTCCGGCTCCACGCCCTCGTTCTCGACCCGCCAGCCGTACTCGTCGAACCAGGCGGCGTTCATCGGCACGGTGATCACCGTGCCGTCGATCAGCCGATGGCGGCCGGTCATGCCCACCACCCCGCCCCAGGTGCGGGTGCCGACCACCGGGCCGAGGCCGAGCAGCCGGAAGGCGGCGGTGATCATGTCGCCGTCGGAGGCGGTCGCCTCGTCGGCGAGTGCGACGATCGGGCCGCGCGGGGCGTTGCTGGTGTAGCTCACCGGCTGGGCGTTGCGGGTCAGGTCCCAGCCGAGGATGGTGCGGGTCAGCTTCTCGATGACCAGCTCGCTGATGTTGCCGCCCGCGTTGCCCCGGACGTCCACGATCAGCGCGGGCCGGGAGACCTCCATGCGCAGGTCGCGGTTGAACTGCGCCCAGCCGGAACCGCCCATGTCCGGGATGTGTAGATAGCCGCACCGGCCGCCGCTCAACTCCCGTACCACCGCCCGGCGTTTGGCGACCCAGTCCTGGTAGCGCAGCGGCCGCTCGTCGATCAGCGGCGCCACCGCGACCCGGCGCGGCGGTCCGGTGAACCCCTTCGGCGGCGCGAACGTCAACTCGACGGTGGTCCCGCCCGCCCCGGCCAGCAGCGGGTACGGTCCGGCCACCGGGTCCACCGGGCGGCCGTCGACATGGGTCAGCACCGCGCCCTCCCGGATCCCGGTACCGGCCAGCGGCGACCGCGCCTTGGAGTCCGAGGACTCACCAGGCAGGATCCGCCGCAGCGACCATGAACCGTCCTTCTCGTGCTGGAAGTTGACGCCCAGCAGCCCCATCGGCCGCTGGTAGTGCGGCGGCCCCTCGTTGCGCCGGGCGGCGGTGCAGTACGCGTGCGAGGTGCCCAGCTCGCCGAGGACCTCCCGCAGCAGGTCGGCGAACTCCTCGGGAGACGCGACCCGTTCGACCAGCGGACGGTACTGGGCGAGTACCCCGGGCCAGTCGATCCCGCACATGTCGGGCGCCCAGAAGTAGTCCCGGATGATCCGCCCGGCCTCCTCGTAGCCCTGCCGCCACTCGGCCGCCGGGTGGACCTCGTGCAGGATCCGGCGCATGTCGAGCAGGACCGTCGAGTCGTCGTCGCCGCGCTCGTACGCCGGAACGACGGCCAGATCCCCGTCGTCGTACACCACCAGACGGCGGCCGTCGCCGCTGACCGCGTACCAGTCCATGTGCCGCAGCAACTCGGTGCGGCGCGACTTGAACAGGTCGAAGTACTCCAACGTCGGCCTGGGGGAGGGATCCGCGGGGTTGGCGAACGTCTCGCCGAGCGCCCCGGAGATCGGCCAGCGCAGCCAGACCAGCCCGCCGCGCACGGGCGAGAGCGCCGAGTACTTCGAGGCCGCGACCGGGAACGGCGTCACCCGGTTCGGCAGCCCCTCCGCCTCCACCACGACCGGCCCCTCGGTCCCGTTGACCGTGTCGAGGCCGCCGGTGATCGGCCGCCCCTCGACGGGCAGCGCGAACGGCGACGGCGTCGCGGAGTTGAGCGGGACGAGATAGGGGCGGCAGCCCAGCGGGAAGGACAGGTCACCGGTGTGCACGTCGTAGACCGGGTCGAAGCCGCGCCAGGACAGGAACGCGAGATAGCGGCCGTCGCGGGTGAAGACCGGGCGTTCGTCCTCGAAGCGGCCGTTGGTGACATCGATGGTGGTGCGGTCCGCCAACCTCGCGATCTTGATCAGTCGCAGGGAACGCCCGATTCCGGGATGCGACCAGGTCAGCCAGGCCGAGTCGGGCGAGAAGGCGAGATCGCGCACCGGCCCGTTGTCCGAACGGACCAGCTCGATCACGGTCCCCGCCGGGGCGGTACGCGGCGGCTCCTCGGACGGCAGCGTGTCATCCACGTCCGTGCTGGTGCGCAGCGGCTCGCCTTCGCCGGTCGCCACCAGCAGCAGCCGCCCGTCGTTCGACGCGACCGCGAGCGTGGTGCCGTCCGGCGAGGCCACCAGCTCGTGCACCCGCCCCAACTGCCCCTGCGCCAGCCGCCGCCCGCCCGCATCGACGGGCGACCACCCGGGGTGCTGGGCGACGGCGGCGCTGCCCGCCGCGTCGCCACCGGGCAGGCCCGGGTCGTCGACCGCACCGGGTGCCCCGCCGGGCCCCGTGGCGCCGGTGGCGGCCCTCCTGGCGCCGCCCGCGCTGGTCCGGGACACCGCGCCCGCCCCCGCGTCGGGCGCGGCGTCGTCTGCCCCGGGGCCGGTCCTGGTGGCACCCGGGAGTCTCGCGGAACCCGCGTCACGGCTGCCCGTGCCGAGTGGCACCCCCGGTGACATGTCGTCCCGCGGGACGGAGCCGTCGTCGGGGACGTCCTCCACACGGGACGGAACCGTGCCGGTGATGCCGGTGACCGCGGCGGGGAAACGGACCGCGCGGCCCGGCAGCTCGACGATCTCGATGGCGTCCTCGCCGCCCGCGTCCGAGACGAACGCGACGCGACCGGTGTCGCCCAGCATCTCCGGCAGCCGTACCCGGGCGCCGGGCTGGTCGATGATGGTGCGCGCCGGGCCGTCGCGGTGGGTGAGCCAGTACAGACTGCCGCGTACGCACACCGCGCTCGCCCGCCCGGTGGTGTCGCACGCCAGGCCGGTCAGATTGGCGGCGGCCGGGACCTGGTAGGGGCGGCGGCCGTTGCGGGCCCCGCCGAGCCGCACCTCAAGGCGGCGCGGCACCCCGGCCGGGCCGAAGTCCTCGGCGAGCCACAGCCTGCCCGCGCACTGGTACACCACGCGCTGCCCGTCGGTCGAGGCGTTGCGGGCGTAGAACTCCGCGTGATCGGTGTGCCGCCGCAGATCGGAGCCGTCCGGCCGACAGGAGTACAGGTTCCCGACGCCCTCGTGGTCGGAGAGGAAGGCGATCCGCCCGGCGACGAACATCGGGCAGTCCAGATGCCCGCGCAGGTCCGGCAGCAGCCGTGCGCCCTGCAACCACAGCCGCCCGGTCGCCCCTCCGCGGTACCGCTTCCAGGACGCGGGCTCGTGCGGTGGCGTGGCGTTCAGGATCAGTGTGAGGTGGTCGCCGTCGACGTCGCAGACCGCGATGTCGGAGACCTGCCCCCATGGCAGCCGCTTGCCGGGCGAGCCGTCGGGTGTGATCGCGTACGCCCACGAGAAGTGCGAGAACGGCTGCCCGTGCGAGGAGACGGCCAGAACGCGCCCGTCGGGCGTCCAGGAGCAGACCCGGGCGTCCGTACTGCCCCAGTACGTGAGCCGGCTCGCCGGTCCGCCGCCCACCGGCACCAGATGCACCTCGGGGTCCAGGCTGCGCCAGGTGGTGAACGCGATGGAACTGCCGTCCGGCGAGAAGCGGGGGTGCCCGAGCCGGGTGCGGTCAGCGGTGATCCGCCAGGCCCGCTCCGGTTCGGCCCCGGCCGCGGCCAGCGGTGCGACCCACAGATCGTCCTCGGCGACAAAGCACAGCAGGTCACCGTTCAGATGCGGAAACCTGAGATATGCGTCGTCCATCACGACTGTCACGACTTCCATGGTTCTGGGAGGGATTGCGGAGGGCAACTTTTGGCGGCGGGAACGAGCCGTGCACCATTGGGGGGAGGTCTGACAGGAACACGGTCGGGGGCAGGAGCGGGAGCGGGCAGTGGTGGAGGTCCACGGGACGGTGGCGGACGGCTTCGAGCCGGTCCGTGAGGCGTTCCGACAGGGGTTTGAGCAGCGCGGAGAGCGGGGGGCGGCGGTGGCCGTCCACCAGGACGGCCGCCTGGTCGTCGACCTGTGGGCCGGTGCCGCACGGGCCGACGAGCCCGAGAGCCCGCGCTGGGAGCGGGACACCGCGCAGATCATCCGGTCCGCGGGCAAGGGCCCGTCCGCCGCCTGCCTGCTCCTGCTGCACCAGCGCGGCCAGCTCGACCTGGACGCACCGGTCGGCACCTACTGGCCGGAGTTCAAGGCGGCGGGCAAGGAACGCGCTCTGGTACGCCATCTGCTCACCCACCGCGTCGGAGTGCCCGCCCTCGACACCCCGCTCACCGTCGCCCAGGCCCTGGACGGGGTCAGCGGGCCGCGCGCGGTCGCCGCACAGCGCCCGCAGTGGCAGCTGGGCACCGAGCACGGCTACCACGCGCAGACGTTCAGCTGGCTGCTGGGCGAACTGGTGCTACGGGCCACCGGCCGCACCCTCGGCCAGTGGTTCGCCCAGGAGGTCGCGGGCCCGCTCGGCCTGGACCTGTGGTTCGGCCTGCCGCCGCACCGCACCGCCCACGTCGGCCGGGTCGCCGCCGTGGAACCACCGCCGGTACCCGCCGCGGCGGGCCTGCGCGCCCGGCCCAAACGATCGGTCACCGAGGCGTACGCCGACCCCGAGTCGCTGACCCGGCGCGCCTTCGAGGCGATACGGATGCCCGTCGACGAGAACGAACACGCCTACCAGTCAGGCGAGTTGGCGGCCTCCAACGCCATCGCCACGGCCCGCTCCCTGTCCCGCTGCTACGCGGCGCTCACCACCGGGGTCGACGGTGCGCGGCCGCTGTTCACCCCGGCGACGCTCACCGCCGCCCGCAGCCGGGAGTCCGACGGCCCCGACCGGGTGCTGGTGGTCAACACCCGGTTCGGCCACGGCTTCATGCTGCACGGCCCGTCCTGTCCGCTGCTCGCCCCCGGCTCCTTCGGCCACCCCGGACGGGGCGGCTCGCTGGGCTTCGCCGACCCCGAATCGGGCATCGGCTTCGGCTATGTCACCAACGGACTGCAGAAGTCCGTGACCGCCGATCCGCGCGCACAGGCGCTGGTCCGGGCGGTGCGGGGTTGTCTGCGCTGAGGGCGCTTCAACGCCTTTCCGGCGGATCTTCATCCAACCCGAGCAGAACCACCAGAGCCGCCGGGCGGCCCCCCGCACGTCACCCCGAGAGCATCAACCCGATGCCCACCACCATGACTGCCGCGCCGACCAGCCTCGGGCGGCCGAAGCGCTCGTTGAAGAAGACCGCGCCGATGAGCGCGCCCACGATGATGGACGACTCGCGCAGCGCCGAGATCGGAGCCAGATCGCCGCGCGTCTGGGCCCACAGCACCAGGCCGTACGCGAACACCGACAGCACACTGCCGAGCAGTCCGCGCAGCGCCACTGGCCGTAGCCAGGTGAGGAATCCGCCGCGGCGACGGGTGAGGGCGTAGGCCGGGATGATCAGGCCCTGCAGCGCAAGCAGCCACCCTGTGTAGCCCAGCGCGGAGCCGGAAGCGCGTACGCCCACACCGTCGACGACGGTATAGACGGCGATGGCCAGTCCGGTCCCGAGGGCGGCGGCCAGTGCGCGCCAGGAGGGGCCGCCGCGGCCGCGCATCCCCCACAGCGCCACGCCCGCGAGACCGGCCGAGGCGATCACCACACCCGCGGTCCGCCACGCGCCGGGGCGCTCTCCGACGAAGACCGCGGCCAGCACGGTCACTACAAGGGGCGCCGTACCACGGGCGATCGGGTACATCTGGGAGAAGTCGCCGAGCCGGAAGGACTGCATCAGCAGCGCCTGGTACGCGATGTGGACGGCGACCGAGGCGAGTAGATACGGCCACGCCGCCGCCGCCGGGAGGGGCGCGTATCCTGCCAGCGCCGCCCCGCACAGCGCCCCTCCGCCGCCGACGAGGGTGAAGGCGAGCAACTGGTCCTTGATGCCGTGCGCGATCGCGTTCCAACTGGCGTGGGTCACCGCCGCGATCAGCACGGCGATGGCGATCAGCGGGGTCACGCCCTACGCTCCGGCCTCCGAGCACCGGGAAACATGCCGGACGGCGAGCCCATCAGCTCGCGGAGAGCAGTGCCGCCACGATCTTTCCGGCGAACTTGTAGCCCTCGCCGGTGTTCGGTACGACCGCCGCCGCGGCGACGTCGTCGCGGTAGGCCAGGAACCAGCTGTTGGGCTTGGTCTGGCCGTCCACCTCCGCCGTGCCGGTCTTGGCGCCCACATCGCCGCTGAGCGTGCCCACGGTCGGCGCGGCGGTGCCCTGCCGCGCCGTGAGCACCATCATCGAGCGCAGATCCGCGTCGACCGACGAGGGCAACTGCTGCGGCGCCTGCGCGATCTGCCGGTTGTCGACCGAGACCGGGACGATCACCGGCTGGCGGAAGACCCCGGACTTGGCGGTGGCCGCGACCGACGCCATGTCCAGCGGGTTTACCTGCACCTGGCCCTGACCGATCATGGTCATCGCCTTCTCCGACCCGCTGCTCGCCGGGACCTTGCCGTCCCAGGACGGCACACCCGTCGACCAGCTGAGGCCGAGGCCGAACACGTCGTGCGCCTCGTTCTCCACCGCGCCGTCGGGGAGCACGTTCGCCGTGGAGATGAACGCGGTGTTGCAGGAGGCCGCGAAGTCCTGGGCGAGCGTGGCCTTGTCGATCTGCATGCCCTCCACGTTGTGGAAGCTGCGTCCGCCGTACGAGATGGTCTTCGGGCAGTTCAGCGGCGTACTGGGGGTGACCTTGCCGGTGGTCAGCAGGGTGGACGCGGTGATCACCTTGAAGGTGGATCCGGGCGCGTAGGTGCCCATCATCGCCTTGTTGTAGCCGCCCGCCGGGTTGTTGGCGACGGCGAGTACGCCGCCGGTACTCGGCTGGATCGCGACCACCGCGGCGTCCGGACCCTGCGTCGTGACCGCCTTCTCCGCCTGCGCCTGCAGGTTGGCGTCGATGGTGGTGCGCAGCGGCTTGCCCGGCTTGCCCTGCGAGAGCGGGTGCAGCGAGTCGCCCGCCTTTCCGTCGGCGGCCTTGACCCGGATGTCCATCCCCGGGGTGCCCTGCAGCGCGCTGCCGTACTTGGACTGCAACTCGGTGAGGACCCCGGCCAGCGACGGGTACTTGGCGGCGGTCAGCACCTGGCCGTTGCGGTCGACGGCGGTGACCGGCGGCGGGGTGCTGGACGGCGCGGCCTCCAGCGTCTGACCGGCGGCCAGTTTGGGGTGGAGCACCGCGGGCGCCCACTTGACCACCGGCTTGCCCGCGGCGTCCCGCACCACCGTCAGCGCCGAGTCGTAGTCCCATGAGGAGTCCTGCCCGTCGTACGACACACCGGCCCGTACGGAGAACGGGACGTGCGCGCCGGTCGCGGGCTTGTCCGTCAGCGTCAACCGGCTGACATGCAGATCACTTCGATAGGAGGTCAGTTCGGTGGTCGCCTGCGATCCGTTGTCCGTCAGCGCGGCGGCCTTGGCGACATCGCCGGACGCCCATGCGGCGAGGAAGTCATGCGCGGTGGTGCGCACTTCGGCCGCCGACGGGGGAGGGGTCACCTTCGGAGCGGGCACGGCGTCGGCCGTCGGCTTGCTCGACACGCTCCGGTACAGGTCATATCCACCGAAGCCGGCCGCCGCGACCACCACGGCGATCGCGCCACCGATCACGACGCCCTTCGTCGCTCGCTGCACGTGTCCCTCCCCAACTTGACGCCTCCGCACCAACCGTCGAGGAGGGTGACGCGGGGGGCACTCTATGACACAGATGTGTCCATGGGGTCAAGATTCCACAACTGGACGCAATCGCTCCGTCATGCTTGGGCCTGAACTGGCCGGATCCGGTCAGATCCAGGTGTCAAGCCACATCCGCGCCCGCCAGGCGTCCATCGGGATCGTCATACCGGTGTAGAGCGGGAAGAAGTAGATGAAGTTCCAGACGATCAGCAGGACGAGCGTGCCCGCGCCCACCGCGCCCCACATCCGCCGCCGCTCGGTCGCCCCGGCCGGGCCCAGCATCGCGCCCACCATCATGGCGACCGCCAGGCACAGGAACGGCACGAACACCACCGCGTAGAACAGGAAGATCGTCCGCTCCTGGTAGTTGAACCACGGCAGGTAACCCGCCGCGACCCCGCACAGGATCGCACCCGCCCGCCAGTCGCGCCGGAACGCCCAACGGAACAGCAGGAAGAGCAGCGCGAGACAGGCCGCCCACCACAGCAGCGGAGTACCCAGCGCCAGCACCTCACGGGCGCAGCCGCCGGGCGCCGTACAACCGCTCTGGCCGAGCTTGGGCGACTCGTAGAAGTACGACACCGGGCGGCCCAGCACCAGCCAACTCCACGGGTTGGACTGGTAGGTGTGCGGCTGGGTCAGATGGATGTTGAAGTCGTACACCTGGTGCTGGTAGTGCCACAGGGAGCGCAGCGCGGCCGGGATCCACGACCAGGTACCGCCGCGGCCGTCCGCCCAGTGCCGGAAGTAGCCGTTGTCCGTGGTGAACCAGCCGGTCCACGAGGCGAGATACGTGCCCAGTGCCACCGGCACCAAGGACAGGAACGCCGGGCCCGCGTCGCGCCGCAGCATCGCCCGGAACGGGTGCGGCGCGCCCGCCGCCCGGCGCGCACCGGCGTCCCACAGCACCGCCATGATCCCGAACGCCGCCAGATACGGTGCGCCGTTCCACTTCGTGGCGCAGGCCAGGCCCAGCAGTACGCCCGCCGCGATCCGCCACGGCCGCCAGCCGAGCCGGGTGCGGACCGCGGCCCGCGCGTCCGGGCGGCCGTCCTCCGGCAGTGCGGCCGCCAACCGGGCCCGCGATGCGTCCCGGTCGATCAGCAGCGCGCCGAACGCCGCCAGCACCCAGAACATCACGATCAGATCGAGCAGCGAGGTGCGGCTCATCACGAACTGCAGCCCGTCCACCGCCATCAGGCCACCGGCCAGGCAGCCCAGGGCGGTCGACCGGAACAGCCGCCGCCCGATCCGGCAGAGCATGAACACGGACAGCGTCCCCAGCACCGCCACCGAGAAGCGCCAGCCGAACGGTGTCAGCCCGAAGAGCCACTCGCCGAGCGCGATCACCCACTTGCCCATCGGCGGGTGCACGACGTACGACGGGTCGGTGCCCAGCGGAATGTGCTGTGGATGGCCGAGGATCAGCTGGTTGGCGTTGTCCGGCCAGGCGCCCTCGTAGCCGTGCTGGAGCAGCGCCCACGCGTCCTTGGCGTAGTACGTCTCGTCGAATATCACCGCACGCGGGCTGCCGAGATGCCAGAAGCGGAGCGCTCCGGCCAGCAGTGCGACGAGCAGCGGTCCGGCCCAGCCGGACCAACGGGCCAGCCGGACCGCTACCGCGGGGGTGAGCCCGATGGCTTGCCAGAGCCTGGTCCCCGGTGCGGGGAAGGGGGCGATCAGGCGTTCGCGGGCGGTCCGCTGCCCGGCCCCGGCGTATCCGAACCGGCGCAGGCGCTGCGCCCACGGGTTCGGCGCCTCGGGCGCGGGAGTCGCCCCCGCGGGAGGTGCGGCGTCTGTCGCGGTGTCACTGCTCACCGAGCCATCGTAGGGAACCGGTGCGCTCGCGCTCGTGTTGCCGGTCGGGGAAATTGCCCTCCCTCCCACCCGTTACCGGGACCTTTTGGGCACCGCCGCGCCTGGTCGGCGGTAACGGGTGGGCGGGTGGGCGAAAAACCCCGGACGCCAGCGCGAGCGCCCGCGTAGGGGACACTGGTCCGCGTGAGCGGAACCCTCGTACTGGCCGGAACCCCGATCGGCGACCCGGAAGACGCGCCCCCGCGCCTGTCGGCGGAGCTGGCGGCGGCCGATGTGATCGCGGCGGAGGACACCCGGCGGCTGCGCCGCCTGACGTCGGCGCTCGGGGTGACCCCGGCCGGGCGGGTCGTCTCGTACTTCGAGGGCAACGAAAGCGCCCGCACCCCGGAGCTGGTCGAGGCGCTCGCCGCGGGCAACCGGGTGCTGCTGGTCACCGACGCCGGAATGCCGTCGGTCTCCGACCCCGGCTACCGCCTGGTGGCCGCCGCGGTCGAGCGCGACATCCGGGTGACGGCCGTACCAGGGCCGTCAGCCGTCCTCACCGCGCTGGCGCTGTCCGGCCTGCCGGTAGACCGCTTCTGCTTCGAGGGCTTCCTTCCGCGCAAGACCGGCGAGCGCCTGACCCGGCTGCGGGAGGTCGCGGACGAGCGTCGCACGCTCGTGTACTTCGAGGCCCCGCACCGCCTGGACGACACCCTCACCGCAATGGCGGAAGTCTTCGGCGCGGACCGCCGCGCCGCGGTCTGCCGCGAGCTCACCAAGACCTACGAGGAGGTCAAGCGCGGCCCGCTGAAGGACCTGGCGGCCTGGGCGGCCGAGGGCGTACGCGGCGAGATCACCGTGGTCGTCGAGGGCGCCCCGGCAGCGGCCCCGCAGGCGCTGGAACCGGCGGAGCTCGCCCGCCGGGTCGCGGTCCGGGAGTCCGCGGGCGAAGCCCGCAAGGCCGCCATCGCAGCCGTCGCCGCCGAGGCCGGAGTGCCGAAGCGCCAGGTGTTCGACGCCGTCGTGGCCGCCAAAACCGCCCGCTGACCAGCGCTCGCGGCGGCCCGTCACAAGTCGCGGTAAAGGTCTAACGTGGACGGGTAAAGGCGCTGTGGTCATAGCGTCGGCCGCAGCCCACAAACACCCCAAATCTGGCTCAAGAGACGGGAACCACTGCTGCGGCGCGCCATCAGGAGGCGTTCGCTGGTAGTGGGAAAGTCCCGCTCCGGGCACCTTGTCCGGAGGGCATCAGGAGCTGCCATGAGCGAGGCCATAGGCACCCCGTACGGAGAACCCGCCACCGGCTCGGCGTCGGCCGAGACGGTGCACGAGGCCTATTCGTTCGCGTGCTTGCGCTGCGGGCACGGCTGGGAGCAGTCGTACGAAATAGTGCACGCCACCGATGAGACCGGTCGCACGACCGTCACGTACTACGCGGGCCACACGCGAGTGCCCTCGCCGCTGACCCGACCGGTCTGCCAGCACTGCGGCGGCCACACGGTCCGCATCATGCGGTCCGGACGGGTCTCCGTCGCCCGCCGCTGGGATCCGCTGATCCTGCCCTTCCCCGAGCAGTACGGGGCACCCTCCGAGCGGCACGACGCCGCCTACGACAGCGGTGGGCCGGACCAGAGCCCGCCCGGTGACTCAGCGGCCAGGCCGCGCCACCACTGGCGCCTCGCGGATCTCTTCCACCTCTTCCACCGCGGCCACGGTCACGGCCGCGACCAGGACCGCGCGGCCTGATCCGGTCGGCCACTCCCGCGTACCGCCCCCGGACACGACGTCCGTAGACTCCGGGGCATGGCGGCACAAGGATCCCCGAAGCAAGACAAGGCGGCGGCTCCGCCGCTCCCGGAGCCGTTGCGGGTACCGGTCGCCGACTCGCACACCCACCTGGACATGCAGGACGGGACGGTCGAGGAGGCACTGGCCAAGGCCGCCTCGGTCGGTGTCACCGCCCTCGTACAGGTCGGCTGCGACCTCGCCGGATCGCGCTGGGCGGCCGAAACCGCGGCCGCCCACGAGGACGTTCACGCCACCGTGGCGCTGCACCCCAACGAGGCGCCGCGCATCGTCCACGGAGACCCCGACGGCTGGTCCCGGCAGGGCGCCAGGCAGCCGGGCGGCCTCGCCGCCCTCGACACGGCGCTGGAGGAGATCGCCGCGCTCGCCGCGCTGCCGCAGGTGCGCGGGGTCGGCGAGACCGGACTCGACTACTTCCGTACCGGCCCCGAGGGCGTCGAAGCGCAGACGTACTCCTTCCGCCGCCACATCGACATCGCCAAGCGCCACGACAAGGCGCTGGTCATCCACGACCGCGAGGCACACGCGGACGTTCTGCGGGTGCTGGAGGAGGAGGGCGCGCCGCGGACCGTGGTCTTCCACTGCTACTCGGGCGACGCGCAGATGGCCAAGGTCTGTGCGGAGGCCGGGTACTACATGTCCTTCGCGGGCAACGTCACCTTCAAGTCCGCGCAGCCGCTGCGCGACGCGCTCGCCGTCGCGCCGCTCGACCTGCTGCTCGTGGAGACCGACGCGCCGTTCCTCACCCCGGCGCCGTACCGGGGGCGGCCCAACGCGCCGTATCTGGTTCCGGTGACGCTGCGGGCGATGGCGGCCGCCAAGGGCGTCGACGAGGACGAGATGGCCGCGGCCATCGGCGCCAACACCGCCCGGGCGTTCGACTATGCGCCGTAATTTTCCGGCACCTCCCTGTTTTTCACTACACGGGGTGACATGACGGCTTTGGAGAGTGGCGACGGTGTTCGCTAGGGTCCTCCTCCCGACACCGGGGAAGCCGGACCTGTGGAGTCGTCGTGAGCAGTTCGCAGGGCAGTCATCGAGGGGGCCGAGGCACCCGCCTCGCACCCCGGCCCGCCCCGCCGTCCGCTGATTCCGCAGGCGGCACGGCCACCACTGTGCTCCCGCGGCAAGCCGCCTACCAGGCCGCGCCCGCGCCCCCCTGCCCGCCGCCGTACGAGGGAACCCGGGCAGCCGCCCGGCAGAGCCGCAAGGCCGCCTCCGGCCGGACCGTGCGCAAGGGCACCCGAAAGGCGGGGCGGCGCAGACGCGCGGCACGACCGGATCCGCTACGCCAGCTGCTGCCGCGGGCACTCGTGGTCGCCTTCCTCGCCGGAGGCACCAGCGCGTTCCTCACCGGCGAGAAGGACGTCGAACTCACCGTCGACGGCACCCCGCGCACCCTGCACACCTTCGCCGACGACGTGCCGGAACTCCTGCGGCAGCAGCACGTCCCGGTCGGTGACCACGACATCGTCGCCCCGGGCCCGGACGCCGGACTGCATGACGGTGACGATGTCGCCGTGCGCTACGGCCGCCCCATCGTCCTCACCCTCGACGGGCAGCCGCACCGGGTGTGGACCACCGCCCGCACCGTCGACGAGGCGCTGCGGCAACTCGGCGTACGGGCCGAAGGGGCGCATCTGTCCGCCTCCCGTGACGCGCCGATCGGCCGGACCGGCCTGCGGCTCGACGTACGCACCGAGCGGACCGTGACGTTCCTTGCGGACGGCAGGGAGCACACCGTACGCACCAACGCCGCCACCGTGCGCGAGGCGGCATCCGAGGCGGGCATCACCTTCGGCGCCCAGGACACCACCTCCGTCGACCCGGGCAGCTTTCCGCGCGACGGCCAGACCGTCTCCGTCATGCGCATCACCGGCAGCACCCAGCTCCGCGAGGAGCCGATCCCGTTCCACACCGTCAGGCAGCCGGACCCGGCGCAGTTCAAGGGCACCGAGGTGGTGGTGATCCCCGGTGAGGTCGGCGTGCGCCAGGTCACCTACGAGCAGCGGACCGTCAACGGCGTCAAGGGCAAGCCGCGGCGGAGAGCCGCCCGGGTGCTGAAGGAACCCATCGACGAGGTCATCGCCGTCGGCACCCAGGCGCAGCCCAGCTCCGTCGCCGCGGCCGACGGCCTCAACTGGTCGGGCCTCGCCCGCTGCGAGGCGGGCGGGCGGCCGAACGCCGTCGACCCGTCCGGCACGTACGGCGGCCTCTACCAGTTCGACACCCGCACCTGGCACGCCCTCGGCGGCACGGGGCGGCCGCAGGACGCCCCTGCGGCCGAGCAGACGTACCGCGCCAAGAAGCTGTACGTACGACGCGGCGCCAGCCCCTGGCCGGTGTGCGGGCACAAGCTGATGTCCTAGCCGGACGGGCGGTTCCTGGTGGGTTCGCGGCTGGTTCGGCACCGCCGGGCCCCGGCCAAACCCCTGCCGCCAAGCGCGAGCATAAACTTCTGCGGTGAGCCCCAGCCCCAGCACCACCCCCGCCCCCGACGAGCCCGGTCCGCTGCTCGGTCCCTCCGACATCCGCGAACTGGCCGCCGCGCTGGGCGTACGCCCCACCAAGCAGCGCGGCCAGAACTTCGTCATCGACGCCAACACGGTGCGCCGCATCGTGCGGACCGCCGGTGTGCGGCCCGAGGACGTGGTGGTCGAGGTCGGCCCCGGCCTCGGCTCGCTGACCCTGGCCCTGCTGGAGGTCGCCGACCGGGTCACGGCGGTGGAGATCGACGACGTGCTCGCCGCCGCGCTGCCCGGCACGATCGCCGACCGGCTCCCGCAGCGCGCCGACCGCTTCGCGCTGGTGCACCGGGACGCGATGCGGGTCACCGAGCTGCCGGGGCCCGCGCCGACCGCGCTGGTCGCCAACCTCCCGTACAACGTGGCCGTTCCGGTGCTGCTGCACATGCTGGAGACCTTCCCGTCCATCGAGCGCACCCTGGTGATGGTGCAGTCCGAGGTCGCCGACCGGCTCGCCGCCGCTCCCGGGTCGAAGGTGTACGGGGTCCCGTCGGTGAAGGCGGCCTGGTACGCGGAGGTCAAGCGGGCGGGCGCCATCGGCCGCAATGTCTTCTGGCCCGCTCCGAACGTCGACTCCGGGCTGGTGTCCCTGGTACGGCGCGCGGAGCCGCCGAAGACCACGGTGGCCCGCGAGGAGGTCTTCGCGGTGATCGACGCGGCCTTCGCCCAGCGCCGCAAGACGCTGCGCGCGGCGCTCGCCGGGTGGGCGGGATCGGCGGCGGCGGCCGAGGCGGCGCTGACCGCCGCCGGGGTGTCGCCGCAGGCCCGCGGCGAGTCGCTGACCATCGACGAGTTCGCCCGTATCGCCGAGAACAAGGGGGCGGCTGCCCAGTGACCGCGTCCGTCGTAGTCCGCGCGCCCGCCAAGGTCAACGTCCAACTGGCCGTCGGCGGCCTGCGCCCGGACGGCTTCCACGACCTGGCGAACGTCTTCCTCGCCGTCGGCCTCTACGACGAGGTCACCGCCACCCCCGCCGACCGGCTGCGGATCACCGTCTCCGGCCCCGACGCCGACCAGGTGCCGCTGGACGAGACCAACCTGGCGGCCCGCGCCGCCCTCGCCCTCGCCGCACGCCACGGCATCCCCGCCGACGTACATCTGCACATCGCCAAGGACATCCCCGTAGCGGGCGGTATGGCGGGCGGCAGCGCGGACGGCGCGGCGGCGCTTCTCGCCTGCGACGCGCTGTGGGGGACCGGCGCGAGCCGGGCCGAACTCCTGGAGATCTGCGCGGAGTTGGGCAGCGACGTGCCGTTCAGCCTGGTGGGCGGCGCCGCACTCGGCCGGGGCCGCGGCGAACTGCTCGAACCGCTCGAAACGGGTGGCACCTTCCACTGGGTCTTCGCGGTCGCCGACGGCGGCCTGTCCACCCCGGCCGTCTACCGCGAGTGCGACCGCCTTCGCGAGGCGTCCGGCCACGGCTTCACCGCGGCCGAGCTGCCCGACCCGCAGCCCTCCCCGGCGCTGCTGGACGCGCTGCGCACCGCAGATGCCACCGCCCTCGCCGCCGCCCTGGCCAACGACCTCCAGGCCGCCGCGGTGGCCCTGCGCCCCTCGCTGGCCGACACCCTGCGCGCGGGCACCAGGGGCGGCGCCCTGGCCGCCCTGGTCTCCGGCTCCGGCCCTACCTGCGCCTTCCTGGCCAAGGGCCCGGAGACCGCCGAGACCATCGCCGAAGCACTGCTGTCCTCCGGCACCTGCCGCGCGGTACGGGTGACCTCCGGTCCGGCGCCGGGGGCGACGGTGGTGGGGTAGCGCCGGGGTGCGGTGATCTCGCTACCGCCGGTCAACCGTTGTGGTCGCTCATCGTCGCGGCGGGGAATCGCTCACCGTCCGCGACGGCGAGCGGCCGGAGATCGGCCGGGCCGCGTGCGGCCCGGCCGTGCGCGCCGTACGTCCTCGGCCCCGCGGCCCTGAGCGCGCGCACTACCCTGGAAAGCCGACCCAGCCGTCAGGACATGGAGAAAAATGGCAGTCAACCTCGTCAACGTCGAGTCCATCGGCAAGGTGTACGGGACCCGTACCCTGCTCGACGGCACCTCCCTCGGCGTATCGGAGGGCGACCGCATCGGTGTCGTCGGCCGTAACGGTGACGGCAAGACCACCCTCATCCGCATCCTCGCCAAGCTGGAGGAACCGGACCGCGGCCGGGTCACCCACGTCAGCGACCTACGGCTCGGCGTGCTCACCCAGCACGACTCGCTCGACCCGGCGGCCACCGTCCGGCACGAGGTGGTCGGCGATCTCGCCGACCACGAGTGGGCGGGCAACGCCAAGATCCGGGACGTACTGACCGGGCTGTTCGGCGGCCTTGACCTGCCCGGCTTCGCACAGGGCCTGGACACCGTCATCGGCCCGCTCTCCGGTGGCGAGCGCCGCCGCATCGCACTGGCCAAACTGCTCATCGCCGAGCAGGACCTGCTGGTGCTCGACGAGCCCACCAACCACCTCGACGTGGAGGGCATCGCCTGGCTCGCCGCCCACCTGCGGGCGCGGCGCTCGGCGCTGGTGTGCGTCACCCACGACCGCTGGTTCCTCGACCAGGTGTGCACCCGGATGTGGGACGTACAGCGCGCCGAGGTCTACGAGTACGAGGGCGGCTACTCCGACTACGTCTTCGCCCGCGCCGAACGCGAGCGCCGCGCCGCCACCGAGGAGGCCAAGCGGCAGAACCTGGCCCGCAAGGAGCTGGCGTGGCTGCGGCGCGGCGCCCCTGCGCGTACCAGTAAGCCGCGCTTCCGCATCGAGGCGGCGAACGAGCTGATCGCCGATGTGCCGCCGCCCCGGGACTCCGCCGAGCTGATGAAGTTCGCCAACTCCCGGCTCGGCAAGACGGTCTTCGAGCTGGAGAACGTGACCGTCAGCGCCGGTGACAAGCTGCTGCTCAAGCATCTGACCTGGCAGTTGGGCCCCGGCGACCGGATCGGCCTGGTCGGCGTCAACGGCGCGGGCAAGACCTCGCTGCTGCGGGCGCTCGCCGACGCCGCGTACTCCGGGGGCGAGCGGCAGCCCGCGAGCGGGCGGGTGACGGTCGGCAAGACGGTCAAGCTCGCCTACCTCTCGCAGGAGGTCGCCGAACTCGACCCGACCTGGCGGGTACTGGAGGCGGTCGAGGGGGTACGGCAGCGCGTCGACCTGGGCAAGGGCCGCGAGATGACCGCCTCGCAGCTGTGCGAGCGGTTCGGCTTCACGAAGGAGAAGCAGTGGACACCGGTCGGCGACCTGTCCGGCGGTGAGCGGCGCCGACTGCAGGTGCTGCGGCTGCTGATGGACGAGCCGAACGTCCTCTTCCTCGACGAGCCGACCAACGACCTGGACATCGAGACCCTCACCCAGCTCGAAGACCTCCTGGACGGCTGGCCGGGATCGCTGGTGGTCATCAGCCACGACCGCTACTTCATAGAGCGCACCACGGACCGGGTGTTCGCGCTGCTCGGCGACGCGACCCTGCGGATGCTGCCGCGCGGCATCGACGAGTACCTGGAACGGCGGCGTGCCGCGATCGAGGCCGCGTCGGCCCCCGCCGTGTCCGCGGCCCCCGCCAAGCCCAAGTCGTCGGCGGCGGACGCCCGCGCCGCGAAGAAGGAACTGCAGAAGATCGAGCGCCAACTCGACAGGATCGGCGAGAAGGAAGCGAAGCTGCACGCCCAAATCGCCGACAACCCGACGGACTTCGAGAACGTGGCGAAGCTGGACGCCGAGTTGCGTGGACTGCGTGATGAGCGCGAGGAGTTGGAGATGCGCTGGCTGGAGCTGGCGGACGAGGCGTAAAGGCCTCGTGGAGGGGGTGGCGCGGGCATAACGGCGGTGTCACGCGATCGGACCGGCCCGCTGCGGTGTCCGTATCGGGTGATAAAAAGAGTGCCCGCTTGATCCCAAGCCTTACCTGGTACGAGGCCTGCCCCGCGCGGGCCTACTGACGCATACGGGGGAAACCGCTCATGTCCCAGCCGCCTGGCGGTCCTGGAAATCCTGGCGCGTCCGGCGCGCCGGAGCCACCGGAGGATCGGCCGCAGTCCCCGGCCGCACCGCACGACATGCCAACCCAACTGGCGGGCGCGGCCGTTCCGCCGCCGCCCGCACCCCCGGGCCAGCCGCCGCAGGCACCGCCGCCGCCTCCGGGGCAGCCGCAGACGCCCCCGCCGCCTCCGGGGCAGCCGCAGTACGGCTACCCGCCGCAGCAGCCCGGCTACGGCTTTCCGCAGCAGCCCCCGGCCCAGGGCGGCCAGAACCCGTACCAGCAGCAGCCGCAGTACGGCTATCCGCAGCAGCCGTCCCCGTACGCCCAGCAGCCGGCAACCCAGCCGATGCAGCAGCAGGGTTGGGGCGGCAATCCGTACGGCCAACCGCAGCAGTCGCCCTATCCGGGCGCGCCCGGCGCGCCTTCGGGTAACCGTCTGTCGGGCGGCAAGCTGGCCGGGGTGATCGCGGGCATCGTCGCGGCGGTGCTGGTGATCGCCGGTGGCGTGTGGATGCTGACGTCCTCGGGGAGCGGCCCGAAGCCCAAGCCGGTGGCCAGCGGTTCGGACGGTTCGAACTCCAACTCCGGGGACAACGGGGACAACACCCCGCACAACGCCGTGGGCAAGGTCGCCTGGACGGTGCCCGCGCCCACGGTGACGAAGGATCAGAACATCGCCGCCACACCGGGCATGTGGTTCAGCGGCGACGACGTCGTCAAGCAGACGCCGAACGCCGTCACGGCGTACAACCTCAGCTCCGGCCAGCAGCACTGGACGGTGCCGTCCCCGTCGGGCAAGACCTGCGATGCCGCCAACGACATCGTGAACAACAAGATCGCCGTGCAGTACGGGGCGCACTGCGAGAACGTGATGGTCATCGACGCGTCGACCGGCAAGACGGCGTGGAACAAGCCGCTGGGCTTCTCCAACGACTCCATGCTCGACTACACGGACATGGCGATGAGCGGTGATGTGCTCGCCGTGACGGCGGAGAGCCAGACCGCTTCGTTCCAGGTGAGCACCGGAAAGCCGCTGTGGCACTCCGACAACGGCTCCGACTCCCATGACAAGGGCTTCGCCGGTGGTTCACAGATGGTCGAGGTGTACTACACCGGCGACAACTCGGAGAACAACAACCACGCCTCCCTGATCGACCCGATGACCGGCAAGCCCAAGTGGACCTGGGACGCCCCGGCCGGTACGCAGGTGGTCAGCGTGGTCTCGGTCAACCCGGTGGTCGTCGGCATCAGCGCGGGCAACCTGTCGATGACCGACATCTGGAACATCGACGGCGGTCGGCTCAGCGGCAAGATCTCGCTGGGCAAGGGCGGATCTGGCCAGGGCAAGTACGCGGTCAGCTGCCCGCCGAACAAGATGACTCCGTGCAACAACGTCGCCGTCTCCGGCGGCACGCTCTACATGGCGACCACCGAGCACTCCGGCAGCAGCAGGTCGGTCACGTCCACCAACGAGATCGCGGCGTTCAACCTGTCCGACGGTGGCGGCAAGTGGCTCTCCAAGAGCGGGGACAACCCCATGGACCTGGTGACCATGGACGGCAACTCCCTGATCGCCTACCAGAAGTCCGACTTCGAGCACGCGGGCAAGATCCTCAAGGTGGACGTGTCCAACGGCGCGCTGTCCACGTACACGACCTTCGACGACTCCACTCAGCAGCAGGAGCACGACCTGGACTCCGCGGGCCTGAACGACGTGGTCTTCGGCTGGCACAACAACACCCTGGCGATGTCCATGTCCCAGATCTACAGCGGCGGCCTGGACAAGTACCTGGTGGGCGCCCTGCACTGACCCGGCCCCGCCCCCTGGCACCCACGGCCGCCCGGCCACCCGCACCCCCAAGTGCGGCCATCCGGGCGGCCGTTCGCGTTGGGTTGACGCGTGGGCAAGGTGTAGCGACATCCCCTTATCGACATGCGACAGAAACGCACTTTCTGTCGCATGTTCCGAACCCATCCGGACGGTTTCGAGCATGAACCGGCCAGGAAGGGAGGGATTTTCGGTATGCGGGGATGCTTCTGACGGGTATGGGGCGCGGTATGTCGAACAAGCGTGTAGCTTCCGGGGCTATACCCGGGGCCGCAGGGGGGTGGCGTGGGCGGGACGCCGGGAGGGGCTCGCGGGGAATGGGGGAGTGCCTACATGGGCGTACGGATCGTGGTGGTGGACGACCACCGGTTGCTCGCGGAGGCGCTGGCCTCCGCGTTGAAGTTGCGCGGGCACCGGGTGCTCGCTGCCGGTGCGCCGAGTTCGGGTGCGGCGGACCTGGCGATCGCGCGGGCGCCTGAGGTGTGCCTGATGGGCACGTCCACGCCCGCCGAGCCGGGCGTGTTCGACCCCGTGACGCGGATCAAGCGCGAGCGTCCCGCGATCGCGGTCATCGTGCTGGGTCCGGTGCCCAACCCGCGCGGTATCGCCGCCGCGTTCGCCGCCGGGGCATCCGGTTACGTACGCCACGACGAGCGCATCGAAGGCGTGGAGCGGGCGATGGCCAAGGCGCGGGCCGGGGAGGTCGCGGTCGCGCCGCAGTTGCTCCAAGGGGCGTTCGCCGAACTGCTGCACCCGGCGGTGGAGCCCGACGACGAGGGCAGCAGGCTGCTGCAGATGCTCACCCCGCGCGAAGTCGAGGTGCTGGTACGGGTCGCGGAGGGCGAGGACACCCGGCTGATCGCGGCCGGGATGGGGATCGCGCCGAGCACCGCCCGCACCCACGTACAGCGGGTACTGATGAAGCTCGGCGTCGGATCACGCCTTGAGGCGGCGGCACTGGCCGCCCGAACGGGCCTGCTGGACCGCGCCTCGGGCCATGCCTAGGCCCCGGTGCCTTGTGCCTTCGCCGGGTTGCGGCAGGTTCGGCACCGCCGCGCCGTTGTGGTTGCCCACCGCAACCCGAACCGAAGGCACGCCGGACGGCGCCCTACTCCGCGTCGTCCGCCCGCGGCGCGGGCGTGGGGCTGAGCTTCAGCCAGAGCAGGAAGGCGAGACCGAGCAGCAGCATGCCGAGTCCCGTCCACAGATTGATGTTGATGCCCTGCGCCTTGTGGATGTCGGCATCGGAGGCGGTGATTCCGGCGATCGTGACGATCACGCCGTAGACCACGAACAGACCGCCGATGATGCGTCGTACGTCGAAGAGGCGGGCAGCCGTCGCGGACGTGCGCTCCAGCTCCTCGACCTCGTGCTGGTAGTCACTCATGGTGCGTTGCTCCTACGCGTTGGGCCGAAGGGACGTCAGAACGAGAACGGGACGTAGAGCGCCGCGGCGATGACCAGGGCGGCGGTGCCCAGCAGCGCGGGCCTGCGGTACCAGGCCTCGTCGCCGTCCGCGGGCGGTTCCTCCATGCCCGGCGAGCGGGTCCCGTAGACGAGCCCGGCGAGTTCCTCCACCGGCTTGGGCTTGGTGACCATGCTGACCGCGACCATGACCACCGCTCCGGCGACGAAGCCGACGATCGCGGAGACGAAGTTGGCGCCCTGGTCACTGGGGATGGCGATGACGTGCTGCTTGTAGATGTAGAAGTAGTTGACCATCGCCGCGACGGTGCCCGCGAGCAGGCCCCAGAATCCGGCCTGCGCGGTGGTCCGCTTCCAGAACATGCCGATGATGAAGACCACGAACAGCGGCACGTTGAAGAACGAGAACAGCGTCTGCAGATACGCCATGATGTTGCTGAAGCTGGAGGCCAGGAACGCGGTGCCGATGCTGGCCAGTACCCCGATGACGGTGATGAGCCGGCCGAACCGCAGGTAGTACGCGTCCGATTCGCCGCGCTTGACGTACCGCGACCAGATGTCGTTGGTGAACACGGTGTTGAACGACGAGACGTTGGCCGCCATGCCCGCCATGAACGCGGCCAGCAGACCGGTCACGGCGATGCCCAGTACACCGTTGGGCAGCAGGTCCTGCATGAGCAGCGGAATCGCGTCGTTGTACGTGAGGTTGGAACCGGGCGTGCCGATCTTGGGTGCGATGGCCGCCGCGATCAGGCCCGGTATCAGGACGCCGAAGACGATGAAGACCTTCGGGAACGCCGCGATCAGCGGGGTGCGGCGGGCGGCGGAGAGGTTCTTGGCGGACAGCGCGCGCTGCACCTCGGCGAAGTTGGTGGTCCAGTACCCGAAGCTGAGCACGAAACCGAGACCGAGCACGATGGTCAGCCAGTTGGCGCCCAGCGGGTTGGTCTCGCCGATGGCCGTACCGCCCCAGGCGGTCACGAAGTTGTGGCCGTGCGAGTGGTCCAAGGTGGTGGTCAGACCGTGCCAGCCGCCGACACGCTTGAGGCCGACGATGACCAGCGGGATGAGCGCGGCGAGGATCACGAAGAACTGCAGCACCTCGTTGTAGATCGCCGAGGACAGGCCGCCGACCGTGATGTAGACGAGCACGAACAGCCCGGCGACCAGGATCGCCACCCACGTGGGCCAGCCGAGCAGCGCCTGGACCACGATCGCCATGGCGTACAGGTTGACGCCCGCGATCAGTACCGCGGACAGGGCGAACAGGATCGAGCTGAGCAGATGCGCGTTCTTGTCGAATCGGTGCAGCAGGAACTCCGGCACCGACCGCACCTTCGAGCCGTAGTAGAACGGCATCATCACCAGGCCGAGGAAGACCATCGCGGGGATCGCGCCGATCCAGTACCAGTGCACGGTGTAGGCGCCGTACTGCGCGCCGTTGGCGGCCATCCCCAGGATCTCGGTGGCGCCGAGGTTGGCGGCCACGAACGCCAGGCCGGTGACCCAGGCGGGGAGTGACCTTCCGGAGAGGAAGAAGTCGAGGCTGGTCTTCACGCTGCGTTTCGCAGCGAAACCAATGCCGAGGACCACGGCGAAGTAGATCACCAGAATCGCGTAGTCCAGTCCATTGGTGGGGAGCCGAAGCCCATCGGCCAGGTAAGGCATAGGTGGTCTCGCTTCTGGCGTCGTTGCCTGGGACGGGGGGACGGAATCGCCTGAACGTAACGCCGGATGTTTGGAAAATGAACAGGCCTGGTGAAGTTCTTTGTTGGATCGTGATCGGAGTGGAGGGATTGCCCCGGTTGTGGGCGGTATGTTCCCTGCCGTTGACGGAGCCTGTTGGGTCGTGCTTCATTGTGTTGGATTCTGTTTGGAGTAGAAGTGAGGAGCCCAGCGGGTGAAGAAGACGACGACCCGGCTGGCCGACGGTCGCGAACTGGTCCACTACGACGCCCGCGACGACGCGGTACGCGACGCCGTCGACCACCGCCCGCTGGAGCCCACCACCACCGCGTCCGAGATCCGCCACGACCCGCTCCTGGACGAATGGGTAGCCGTCGCGTCCCACCGGCAGACCCGCACCTACCACCCGCCCGCCGACGAATGCCCGCTGTGCCCCTCCCGGGACGGCAGGCACAGCGAGATCCCCGCGTCCGACTACGACGTCGTCGTCTTCGAGAACCGCTTCCCCTCACTGACCGGCGGACCGGGGGCGCGCACCGCCGAGGACCCCGGCGGCCTGCTCGCCCACCGCCCCGGCGCCGGGCGCTGCGAGGTGGTCTGCTTCACCCCCGACCACGACGCCTCCTTCGCCGACCTCACCCCCGACCAGGCCCGCCTCGTCCTCGACGCCTGGACCGACCGCACCGCCGAACTCTCCCAACTCCCCGGCGTACAGCAGGTCTTCTGCTTCGAGAACCGCGGCCCGGAAATCGGCGTCACCCTCAGCCACCCGCACGGCCAGATCTACGCCTACCCGTTCATCACCCCGCGCACCGACCGCATGCTCCGCTCGGTGGCCGCACACCGCAGCCGCACCGGCCGCAACCTCTTCGACGACGTCCTGGCCGCCGAGCAGGCCGACGGCGCCCGCCTGGTGATCACCGGCGACCACTGGACGGCCTTCGTCCCGCACGCCGCGCACTGGCCGTACGAGGTCCACCTCTACCCCAACCGCCGCGTCCCGGACCTCCTGGGACTGGACGAGGCCGCCCGCGCCGAGTTCCCGCACGTCTACCTGGAACTCCTGCGGCGCTTCGACCGGATCTTCGGCACCGGCGAGCCCCCCACCCCGTACATCGCCGCCTGGCACCAGGCGCCCGCCGGCCCCGAACACCGCCGGGACTTCGCGCTCCACCTCGAGCTTTTCACCATCCGCCGCACTTCCGGCAAGCTGAAGTTCCTGGCCGGTTCCGAGTCCGGCATGAACGTGTTCATCAACGACGTACCCCCGGAGGCCGCCGCCGCGCGACTGCGCGAGACCGCCACACCGGGATACGACAGCCGGGGCACAGCCCGCACCCAGTGAGCACCACTACGGTGCGGGCAGCCGGACGACCAGTAGGCCGGGCACGGAAGAAGGCAGGACAACAGCAGTGAGCAGCAGCGCCAGCAAGGTTCTCGTCACCGGCGGGGCGGGCTACGTCGGCAGCGTCGTCGCCGCGCACCTCCTTGAGGCGGGACACCAGGTCACCGTCCTCGACGACCTGTCCACCGGGCACCGCGAAGGCGTCCCGGCGGGCGCGGAGTTCATCGAGGGCCGCATCCAGGACGCACACGACGTCCTCGACCCCTCGTACGGCGCCGTACTGCACTTCGCCGCCTTCTCCCAGGTCGGCGAGTCCGTCGCGCACCCCGAGAAGTACTGGCGCAACAACGTCGGGGGCACGATCGAGCTGCTGGACGCCATGCGCCGGGCGGGCGTGCGCACCCTGGTCTTCTCGTCCACCGCCGCCACCTACGGCGAACCGGTGTCCGTCCCCATCACCGAGACCGACCCGACCGTTCCGACCAGCCCGTACGGAGCCTCGAAACTCGCCGTCGACCAGATGATCGGCGCCGAGTGCACGGCGCACGGCCTGGCCGCCGTCTCCCTGCGGTACTTCAACGTCGCGGGCGCCTACGGGCCGTACGGTGAGCGGCACGAACCCGAATCGCATCTGATCCCGCTGGTTCTGCAAGTGGCCTCCGGTAAACGCGAGTCGATCGCCGTTTACGGCGACGACTACCCCACGCCCGACGGCACGTGCGTCCGCGACTACATCCACGTCGCCGACCTCGCGGAGGCCCACCTGCTCGCCCTGGATGCGGCCCGCCCCGTAAGCCCCGCCCGTCCCGGCAGCGCAGGCCCCGCGAGCCGCAGCGTCGAGCGCGGCGAACACCTCATCTGTAACCTCGGCAACGGCAACGGCTTCTCCGTCCGCGAGGTCATCGAAACCGTACGGAAGACCACCGGGCACCCGATCCCGGAAGCCGTCGCGCCGCGCCGGGCCGGCGACCCGGCGGTACTCGTCGCCTCGGCCGAACGCGCCCGCACCCGGCTGGGCTGGAAACCATCCCGCGCCGACCTCGCCTCGATCGTCGAGGACGCGTGGGAGTTCGCGAAGGAGCACGGAAAGTGACGCAGAACGAGTTCCGCAGGGTGTACCAGGCCGACCCCGAAGGGGTCTGGGCAGCCCCCGGACGCGTCAACCTCATCGGTGAACACACCGACTACAACGACGGCTTCGTGATGCCCTTCGCCCTGCCGCACACCACGACCGCCGCCGTCTCCCGACGGACCGACGGCCTGCTGCGCCTGCACTCCTCCAACGACCCGGCGGCAGCGGTGGCCGAGCTGCGGATCGCGGACCTGGAACCCGGCGCGGCCGAAGGCTGGACCGCGTACCCGGCGGGCGTGGTCTGGGCACTGCGCGGCGCGGGCCACCACATCACCGGCGCCGACATCCACTACGACAGCACGGTCCCGGTGGGCGCCGGACTGTCCTCGTCCGCCGCGCTGGAGGTCGTCACCGCGCTGGCGCTGAGCGACCTGTACGAACTGGGCCTGCCGCGCTGGCAGTTGGCGCGGCTGTGCCAACGCGCCGAGAACGTCTTCGTCGGCGCCCCCACCGGCATCATGGACCAGACCGCGTCCGCGTGCTGCCAGCCGGGGCACGCCCTGTACCTGGACACCCGCGACCTCTCGCAGCGGCAGATCCCCTTCGACCTCGCGGCCGAAGGCCTGCGCCTGCTCGTGGTCGACACCCGCGTCAAGCACGCCCACAGCGGCGGCGCCTACGGCGAGCGGCGGCGAGGCTGCGAGGAGGCGGCCGCGGCCCTGGGCGTGGTGGCGCTGCGCGACATCCCGCACGACGGGCTCGACGCGGCGCTCGGCGAGTTGGCGGACGACGAGCTGCGACGGCTGGTCCGCCACGTCGTCACCGAGAACCACCGCGTGGAACAGGTCGTCGAACACCTGGAGGCGGGCGACACCCGTGCCATCGGCCCCGTGCTGACGGCCGGGCACGCCTCACTGCGGGATGACTTCCGCATCTCCTGCGCCGAGTTGGACCTGGCGGTGGAGGCGGCGCTGTCCTCCGGCGCTCTGGGCGCCCGGATGACCGGGGGCGGTTTCGGCGGCTCGGCGATCGCCCTGGTCGAGGACGCGGCCACCGACAAGGTCACCGAGGCGATCACCGCCGCCTTCGCCGCCGCGGACCACCTGGCGCCGCGAGTCTTCACCGCCGTCCCCGGCGCGGGCGCGCACCGCATCGCCTGACACCGCGCCCGAACTCCCTTGCCGTGCCCAAGGGGTGGCGACGCGGCCGGGGCGTGCGGACACAGTCGCACGCCGCGTACCGCGTCACTGGCCAAGCGCGTACTTCTCGTACGCGCCCCCTCGGAGGCGCCGCGCACGAGCGGTGGTGCCGCCGGCGCGGCGCGTTTCGCCTCGGGGGCACGCCCGATGGCCGGATGCCGTCCATGGGCGTACGCGTGGGGGCGCCCCTTGGCCGCACTTCGGGCCCTCAAACGCTCCGCCTTTCACGCCCCTTCACGCCAAAAGCAACCGTCACCCGCCCGAGTTCGGCGTTCCGGCCCCGATTGTCAGTGATTCCCCCTACGCTTTTTCGTGGTGCCGGTGGGGGCCGACACCGATCAGGGGGCGAGGCACGCGGGTACGGCACCCGCGGCCGGGGTAGGCAGCACCGCACGACGGCGGTCGTGCGGCTGTGGAGCCGCGCCCGCGGCCAAGGTGCCGACCCGCGCCCGTCCGCCACCTGCCAAGGGGGAGAGTGATCGCGTGGCCCGTATTCGCGTTCTGGTCGTCGATGACCACCGCATCTTCGCCGAGTCGCTCGCCGCCGCGCTCGCGGCCGAACCCGACGTCGACGTCTCGGCTGCCGGTAGCGGCCCGGCCGCCCAGCGCTGTCTGGAACGCGCCGCCGCCGACGGCAGGCGGTACGACGTCCTGCTGGTGGACGCCGACCTCGGCAGCGTCGGCCAGGCCGCCGCCACGCCGCACGCACCAGGCCTCCAGGCGTCCAGCGCCCATGTCCTCGCCAAGCCGCCCGCGCCGCAGGTCCCCGCACCGCGCGGTCCGGAACCACGGGACCAGCGACCCGACACCCCTCGGGTGGCGCCAGCGCCCACCGCCGACCCGTACGACGGCATAGCCCTGGTCGAGAAGGTCCGCGCCCACCATCCAGGGACCCGCACGGTGGTGCTCGCCGGACGCGACGACCCCCGTCGAGCCGCCCGCGCCCTGCAGGCGGGCGCCTGCGGCTGGGTGGCCAAGGACAGCTCGCTCTCCCGTCTGCTCGCCGTCGTTCGCGGCGTGCTGCGCGACGAGACCCATCTGCCTCCCGCGCTGCTCACCGGCGTCCTGCGTGAGCTGACCGCCGCCCGTCGGCACCGCACCGAGAGCGAGCGGCTGGTGGAGTCACTCACCCCGCGCGAACAGGAAGTACTGCGCTGCATGGTCGCCGGACTCGGCCGCAAGGCCGTCGCCGAGCGGCTCTACCTCTCCCCGCACACCGTCCGCACCCATATGCAGAACGTGCTGGGGAAGCTCGGAGTGCACTCGACGCTGGCCGCGGTCGCCCTCGCCCGGCGCGCCGGGGTGGGCCCCGCCGATCTCGCGGTGCCAGCGGGCAGCGGAACGTCCGCCTAGCTCCGGCTGGTCGAACCATCACCGCGGGAAAGCGGTCGCTTAGCCGGGGAAACCCCTGTCAGCTGGGAAAGTTGTCGAACGGTGCGGTCAACTGCCGCAGCAGGCCAGCGAGTTCACCGCGCTGCTGCGGCGACAATTCGCTCAGGATCGCCCGCTCCTGCGCCAGCAATCCGGCCAACGCCTTATCCGCCTGGTCCTGGCCCTCGACCGTGAGACGCACCAGCACGCCGCGCCGGTCGGTCGGATCCGGCAGCCGCTCGACCAGGCCCTTCTTGGCCAGTCGGTCGATGCGGTTGGTCATCGTCCCCGACGTCACCAGCGTCTGGGTGAGCAACTGCCCAGGTGAGAGCTGATACGGCGGCCCGGCCCGGCGCAGTGAGGTGAGAACGTCGAACTCCCAGGGCTCCAGGCTGTGCTCGGCGAACGCCAGCCGCCGCGCCCGATCCAGATGCCGCGCCAGCCGGCTGACCCGGCTGAGCACTTCAAGTGGTTCCACATCGAGGTCAGGGCGCTCGCGGCGCCACGCAGCCACCAGCCGATCGACCTCGTCCTCCATGCCGATCAGTGTAGTGGTTGTGTCGACATGAAGTCTCTTGATGTCGAGAGAATAAAACCCGGACGGTGTGGGCAATGTCGGCCACGAGAGGCCCCCTGCGCCTCTTGCACAGGACGAGTACTTCACCAAAGGGGATCCGCCATGCACCAGGCGACCTGGGATCCGCAGCAGTACCTCCGCCACTCCGGGCACCGGACCCGACCCTTCCACGACCTCCTAGCCCGCATCCCCGAACTCCCCCACGACCCCGCCCGCATCGCCGACCTGGGCTGCGGCCCAGGCAACGTCACCGCTATCCTCGCCGACCGCTGGCCCAACGCCCGCGTCACCGGTCTCGACAGCTCCGCCGAAATGCTAGAAGCCGCCCAGGAGTACGCAGGCCCGACCCCCGGCGGCGGCAGCATGCACTTCCGGCGCGCCGACGCGGCCACCTGGACCCCCGAAGAGGGCTACGACCTCATCGTCTCCAACGCCGCACTCCAATGGGTCCCCAACCACCCCGACATGATCCCCACCTGGATCGACGCCATAGCCCCCGGCGGCACCATCGCCCTCCAGGTGCCCGGCAACTTCACCTCGCCCAGCCACGCCCTGCTCGCCGAACTCTGCGACGCCCCCCAGTGGCGCGACCGACTCGGCGGCCACGGCCGCGGCTATGTACACATCTTGGAACCCGCGGGATACCTCGAACTCTTCGACACCCTCGACTGCGTGGTCGACGCCTGGGAAACCACCTACGTCCAACTGTTGCCCGGCGAAGACCCCGTACTCGACTGGACCAAGGGCACCGCACTGCGCCCCATCCTCACCGCACTCACCGATGAACCGGCCGGCCGCGACGAATTCCTCGCCCAATACCGCGACCTACTGCGCAAGGCCTACCCCGCGGGACCGCGCGGGACCGCCTTCCCCTTCCGCCGCATCTTCGCCGTGGCAACCAAGAAGAGCTAAGCCCGAATAAAAGGAGCCCCCGGACAGCCGCCCACCGGCCCGGAGCCCACGCCACGCGGTCACACCTCGACAGCTACGCCTTACGGTGACCTATCAACCGCGGCTTGGGCTCCAGGCCGGACAACCCGTTCCAGGCCAGGTTCACCAGATGCGCGGCCACCTCGGCCTTCTTCGGCCGCCGTGCGTCCAGCCACCACTGCCCGGTCAGCGCGACCATCCCGACCAGCGCCTGCGCGTACATCGGCGCCAGCTTGGAATCAAAACCGCGCTGCTTGAACTCCAGCCCCAAAATATCCTCGACCTGCGTCGCGATATCGCTGATCAATGACGCGAACGTACCGGTCGACTGCGCCACCGGAGAATCCCGCACCAAAATCCGGAAACCATCCGTCGACTGCTCGATGTAATCCAGCAGCGCGAATGCCGCCTGCTCCAGCAACTCCCGCGGATGGCCACCCGTCAACGCACTCGTCACCATGTCGAGCAGTACCCGCATCTCGCGGTCCACCACAACCGCGTACAGGCCTTCCTTGCCACCGAAATGCTCGTAAACCACCGGCTTGGAGACCCCCGCCTGATGCGCGATCTCCTCCACCGAAGTGCCCTCGAAACCACGCTCCGCGAAGAGCGCCCGGCCAATGTCCAAAAGCTGTTCGCGACGCTCCTTGCCCGTCATCCGCACCCTGCGGCCACGCCGCGCCGAGGCGGTGGCTGTCCTACTCGTGCCCTTGACTTCGCTACCAGTGCTGCTGTCGCTCCCCACAGCACTCATCATGCCGCCTTGGCGACATCTTCCTTACGCCGGGCAGCGATCCGAGCCGAGTCCGGCCAGCGCACATCCGTAGCCCAACCAAGCCGCTCGAACCACCGGATGATCCGCGCGCTGGAGTCGATCTGCCCGCGCAGCACACCATGCCGCGCGCACGTCGGATCGGCGTGGTGCAGGTTGTGCCACGACTCACCGCACGACAGCACCGCCAGCCACCACACGTTTCCGGAGCGGTCCCGCGACTTGAACGGCCGCTTGCCCACCGCGTGGCAGATCGAGTTGATCGACCAGGTCACATGGTGCAGCAGCGCCACCCGTACCAGCGAACCCCAGAAGAACGCCGTGAACGCCCCGGTCCACGACATCGTCACCAGGCCACCGACCAGCGGCGGGAACAGCAGCGAAGCCGTCGTCCACCACACGAACTGCCGCGAGATCGCGCGAATCGCCGGGTCCTTGATCAGATCCGGTGCGTACTTCTGCTGCGGGGTCTGCTCCTCGTCGAACATCCACCCCATATGCGCCCACCACAGCCCCTTCAGCAGGGCCGGGACCGTTTCGCCATAACGCCACGGCGAATGCGGATCACCCTCCGCGTCCGAGAACTTGTGGTGCCGCCGATGGTCCGCCACCCACCGCACGACCGGCCCCTCCACCGCCAGCGATCCGGCGATCGCCAGCGCGATCCGCAACGGCCGGTTCGCCTTGAACGAGCCATGCGTGAAGTACCGGTGGAAACCGACGGTGATCCCGTGGCAGCCGAGGTAGTACATACCCACCATCAGCCCGAGATCCAGCCAGCTCATCCCCCAACCCCAGGCGAACGGGATCGCCGCCAGCAGCGCCACGAACGGCACGCCGATGAACAGAGCCAGGGTGACCTGTTCGATCGACCGTTTGCTGTCGCCGCCGAGCGTGGCAAGCGGCAGTTCCTCTTCGGGCCCGGGCTCCCGGGACTCGGTGATCACGTCCGGCTCTGTGGTCATGGATGTCCCTCGGATGGAAAGCGGCTACGGAGCTACGGAACCGTAACCTACGGAGTCGTAAGTATGTCAGGGCTCTGCGCGGCCGGCACAGAACGCGCACCCGGCCCACCGGAAGAATCTGCCCGCCACATATGGCCTTCAAGGGGCCAGCCGAAAGAACTTCCTACGAACCGAACGTGTGAAGGTGGCGGCTGATCGGGTGAATGCGCTCGATCATGATCGATATCCGAATCCCCGAGAGCGTGCGGGGGTTCGCATGCGAGCCCGCTCCATGACGGCTGTTAAGCGTGAACGGCAGGCGCGTGTACGGGATTTGTGCCGCGAAGGGGGAGTTCCGCGACGAGGCCGCGGAGGCGCCCGGGGGCTGGAAGAGTCCGGTGCCGCGGTGGGTGCGGGATGCGCCGAAATCCCGGCCCTGGCCGGGGTGGATGCCTCGCCTGCCGGAAGCGTGGAGCTGTACCGTCGCATCGAGGGCTGGTGGTACGGCATAGTAGGGGGAGCCGATCGGGCCGGTGATCCACTGTCCGTTTTGGCGGCCTTTGCTATCCGCTGTGGTGTAATCGGCAGCACGGGGGTTTTTGGTGCCCCTTGTCCAGGTTCGAGTCCTGGCAGCGGAGCTTGACGTGCGAACGACGGGTCCTGACCACCAGGTCAGGACCCGTCCGCATGTGTGATCCTCTACCCCTCGGTATCCTGCGGATGTCCACACCCCAAACGCCGAGGAGCCACCCCGTGAGCCCCATCCGTCCGGCTGCCGTCGTCGTCCTCGCCGCGGGTGAGGGCACCCGTATGAAGTCGGCCACGCCCAAGGTCCTGCACGAGATCGGCGGGCGGTCGCTGGTCGGCCATGTCGTCGCCGCGGCGCGCGAGCTGGCGCCCGAGCATCTCGTCGTGGTCGTCGGCCATGGACGCGAGCAGGTCGCCGCGCACCTCGCCGGGATCGACCCGGCCATCCGCACCGCCGTGCAGGAGGAGCAGAAGGGCACCGGGAACGCCGTCCGTACGGCGATCGACTCGCTCGCCGCACAGGGCGCCACGCTCGACGGGACCGTCATCATCACCTGCGGTGACACCCCGCTGCTGACCGCCGACACCCTGGGTGCGCTGGCCGCCGCGCATGAGAGCGACGGCAACGCCGTCACCGTGCTGACCGCCGAGGTGCCCGACTCCACCGGCTACGGGCGGATCGTGCGGGACGGCGGCGGCGCTGTCGCGGCGATCGTCGAGCAGAAGGACGCCACCGAGGAGCAGCGCGCGATCACCGAGATCAACTCGGGGGTGTTCGCCTTCGACGCGAAGCTGCTCGCGGAGGCGCTGTCCAAGATCACCACGGACAACGCGCAGGGCGAGGAGTACCTCACCGACACACTGGCGATCCTGCGGGCGACCGGTCACCGGGTGGGTGCGGCGGTGGCCGCCGACCATCGGGAGATCCTGGGGATCAACAACCGGGTGCAGCTCGCCGAGGCGCGTCGGCTGCTGAACGACCGGATCCTGAACGCGGCGATGCTCGCGGGTGTCACCGTCGTCGATCCGGCGTCGACGTGGGTGGATGTGTCGGTGGAGTTCGCGCCGGACACCGTCGTCCACCCGGGAACGCAGCTGCACGGTGCGACCCGGTTGGAGGCGGGCGCCGAGGTCGGCCCCGAATGCACGCTCACCGATACGGTCGTGGGGGAGAACGCCCGGGTGATCAAGGCGGTGACGGAGGGCGCGGAGATCGGTCCGGGCGCGAGCGTCGGCCCGTACACGTATCTGCGGCCGGGGACGAAGCTGGGGCCGCAGAGCAAGGCCGGTACCTACGTCGAGATGAAGAACGCCGTGATCGGTGAGGGCACGAAGGTGCCGCACCTTTCGTATGTGGGTGACGCGACGATCGGTGAGTACACCAATATCGGTGCGGCGAGTGTCTTTGTGAACTACGACGGTGAGCGTAAGCACCACACCACGGTCGGCAGTTACTGCCGGACGGGTGCGGACAACATGTTCGTGGCGCCGGTCACGGTGGGGGACGGGGTGTACACCGCGGCCGGATCGGTGATCATCAAGGATGTTCCGGCCGGTGCGTTGGCCGTCGCCCGTGGTCAGCAGCGGAATATCGACGGTTGGGTGGTCCGCAAGCGCCCCGGGAGCGCCGCCGCCAAGGCGGCGGAACGGGCCGCTGGGCAGCCGGAACAGGGTGAGTGACGGACGTCTCGTCGGTGCACGGCGGTGCCGGTGGGGGCGTACCGTATGAGTGCACGTAAATACCGCCAGCTTCCCGAAGAGTGGGCGAAGCTGCGTCGAACACCAGTCGAAGTCATCAAGGAGACGGTGCAGTGACCGGGATCAAGACGACCGGTGAGAAGAAATTGATGCTCTTCTCCGGCCGCGCCCACCCCGAGCTGGCGGAGGAGGTGGCGTACCAACTGGGTGCTCAGTTGGTGCCGACCAAGGCCTTCGACTTCGCGAACGGCGAGATCTACGTGCGGTTCGAGGAGTCGGCGCGCGGTTCGGATGCGTTCGTGATCCAGAGCCACACCGCTCCGATCAACAAGTGGATCATGGAGCAGCTGATCATGATCGATGCGCTGAAGCGGGCCTCCGCGAAGCGCATCACCGTGGTCGTGCCGTTCTACGGGTACGCCCGCCAGGACAAGAAGCACCGTGGCCGTGAGCCGATCTCGGCGCGGCTGATGGCCGACCTCATGAAGACGGCGGGTGCGGACCGGATCTTGACGGTGGATCTGCACACCGACCAGATCCAGGGCTTCTTCGACGGTCCGGTGGACCACCTGTTCGCGCTGCCGCTGCTGGCGGACTACGTGGGTACCAAGGTGGACCGCAGCAAGCTGACCGTGGTGTCGCCGGACGCGGGCCGGGTGCGGGTCGCGGACCGCTGGTGCGACCGGCTGGGCGCGCCGCTGGCCATCGTCCACAAGCGGCGTGACCCGGATGTGGCGAACCAGGTCACGGTGCACGAGGTCGTCGGTGATGTGAAGGGCAGGATCTGCGTCCTGGTCGACGACATGATCGACACCGGCGGCACGATCTGCGCCGCGGCGGACGCGCTGTTCGCGAACGGTGCCGAGGACGTGATCGTGACGGCGACGCACGGTGTGCTGTCCGGTCCGGCCGCAGATCGGTTGAAGAACTCGAAGGTGAGCGAGTTCATCTTCACGGACACCCTGCCGACGCCGGGTGAGTTGGAGCTGGACAAGATCACGGTGCTGTCGATCGCGCCGATGATCGCGAGCGCGATCCGCGAGGTGTTCGAGGACGGCTCGGTCACGAGCCTGTTCGACGGCGCCCACTGAGTCGCCTCCCGCTGAGGGGTATGGGGTTTTTCCAGGGGGCTTCGCCCCCTGGACCCCTGCGGTGAGGGGCTTTCCGGGGCTTCGCCCCTGGACCCCACGGCGCGGGGTGTGGGGCTTTCCCGGGGGCTTCGCCCCTGGACCCTTCCAGCGCGGGGTGCGCGGTTTCCCGGGGGCTTCGCCCCTGGACCCTTCCAGCGCGGGGTGCGCGGTTTCCCGGGGGCCTCGCTCCTGGACCCTTCCTGTGCGGGGTGTGGGGCTTTCCCGGGGCTTTGCCCCTGGACCCTTCCAGCGCGGGGTGCGCGGTTTCCCGGGGGCCTCGCTCCTCGACCCCTCCAGCGCGGGCGTGGGTTTCCCCGGGGGCTTTGCCCCTGGACCCCTCCAGTGCGGGTGAGGGGTTTTTCCTGGGCTTTGCCCTTGTATCCCTCCGGCGCGGGGTGCGTGGTTTTCTCTGGGGCTTCGCTCCCCGGACCCCTTGGTAGACTCCCTGAGTTGCTCGGCGAGGGAGGCCGCTTTGCGGTGATCCGTTATCGACGCGCTTTCGAGAATTCGAGGCAGGTCCGTCGTGGACCGAGCGGCAGATTCCGTATCCGTCGTCCACGAGGAGTGCCGACATGTCTGAGGTAAAGATCGCCGCGCAGCTGCGGTCCGAGTTTGGCAAGGGTTCCGCGCGCCGTACCCGTCGCGAGGGCAAGGTTCCGGGCGTTGTCTACGGTCACGGTGCCGCCCCGGTGCACGTGGCGCTGCCGGGCCACGACCTGATGCTCGCGCTGAAGACCCCGAACGTTCTGATCAGCCTTGAGATCGACGGCAAGTCCGAGCTGGTCATTCCGAAGGCCGTGCAGAAGGACGCGATCAAGGGCTTCCTGGAGCACGTCGACCTGCTGCAGGTCAAGCAGGGCGAGAAGGTCTCCGTTGAGATCCCGATCCACGTCGAGGGCGAGCTGGCCCCGGGCGGCAACCTGCTGGAGCACGTGCTGAACGCGCTGCCGGTTGAGGCCGAGGCCACCCACATCCCGGAGTCGGTGACCGTCTCCGTGGCGGGCCTGGAGGCCGGTGCGTCGGTCCTCGCCAAGGACATCGTGCTGCCGCAGGGCACCTCGCTGGCCGTTGAGGCGGACACCCTGGTGATCCAGGTCCTGGCCGCGCAGGCCGAGGCCGAGGCCGACGAGGCCGCGGGCGCGGAGGCCTAAGGGTTTCCGGCTCGGCATGCTTGTGCGAACCGCCGTCCGGCTATGGCCGGGCGGCGGTTCGCTTTGCGGTACGTTCCAGGAGAGGTGAGCATGAGCGCAGCGCAGAGTGCCCCTGAGGGGCCGTGGCTGGTGGCAGGTCTGGGCAACCCGGGGCCCGAGTTCGCGGGCAACCGCCACAACATCGGCTTCATGGTGGCGGATTTGCTGGCCGAGCGGATGGGTGGCCGGTTCAAGTCGCACAAGGCCCGGGCGCAGGTGGCCGAAGGACGCGTCAGCGGTCAGCGGGTGGTGTTGGCCAAGCCGATGACGTTCATGAATCTGTCGGGTGGTCCGGTGACGGCGCTGCGCGACTTCTACAAGATCCCGGTGGACCGGCTGATCGTCGTCCATGACGAGTTGGACATCGACTACGCCACGCTGCGGTTGAAGAAGGGCGGCGGTGACAACGGTCACAACGGTCTGAAGTCGATCACCAAGTCGTTGGGTCCGGACTATCTGCGGGTGCGGTGCGGGATCGGGCGACCGCCGGGGCGGATGGAGGTGGCGACGTTCGTGCTCAGGGACTTCTCCTCCGCGGAGCGCAAGGAGTTGGACTGGTTCGTGGACCGTTCGGCCGATGCGGTGGAGGCGCTGATGGCCGAGGGACTGGAGCACGCGCAGAGCACGTACAACAGCTGACGGGCGCGGTCGGCGGCGGCGCGCGGCGGTTGACCGGGCGGCGGGCGATGGCCAAAGATCGCCCGCATGGTCACCCGCACGGTCAAACGGAGTCGTGTTCGCCGGATGGGCGAGAGCGCGTACGGGCTGCTGCTGCTCGCCAAGTTGTCGGCATTCGCCGCGGTGGTGCTGGTGGTGCTGGCCAGCGGCGCGTGGATGTCGTGGAGTTGGGGGCAGGGCGCCTGGGCGTCGGGCCGTGAGCAGGGGTCGATGCACGTCGTGTCGTGCGACGACAGCACGTGTTCCGGGCCCTTCACACCGAGCGGTGCGGGTTCGGCGCGGGCGCGGGTGACGATTGACAAGTCGGTCACCAAGCGGACCGGGGAGACGATCGACGTGTGGGCCGTGCCCGGTTCCGACGAGGTGGTGCGGACCGGGCTGCCCGGGATCGCGCATGCCTGGGTGCCGTTCGCCGGGTCGCTGCTGCTGGCGGCCCCGGTGATCGCGGCGGGGTTGCGGATGCGGCGGGTGGCGTGGGGAGCGGTCGCGGTGGGGGTGGCGCTGCTGGCGGCGGCCTTCGCCCTCGGCTGAGCGCCGGGGGCGAAGGCCGGGTGGGTCAGCCGGTGTTGCGCAGTCCGGCGGCGACGCCGTTGACGGTGAGCAGCAGGGCGCGGGCCAGGGCGGGGTCGGTTTCCTCGCCGCGTGCGGCCGCCTCCCGCTGCCGGTGCAGCAGTGCCACCTGGAGGTAGGAGATGGGGTCCAGGTAGGCGTCCCGCACATGGAAGGTCTGCTTCAACACCGGGTTGGAGTCGAGGAGTTCGGCTTCGCCGGTGAGGCGCAGGACTTCGCTGAGGGTGAGTTCGTGCTCGGCCTCGATGGTGGCGAAGACGTGCTTGAGGTCGTCGGGCACGAGGGTGTCGACGTAGTGGCGGGCGATCCGCAGGTCGGTCTTGGCCAGCGTCATCTCCACGTTGGACAGGAAGTTCCGGAAGAAGTGCCAGTGCTGCCGCATTTCGTCCAGCGTGGCGTCCAGGCCCGCTTCGCGGGCGGCCTTGAGGCCTGAGCCGACGCCGAACCAGCCGGGGACGATCTGTCGGGACTGGGTCCAGCCGAACACCCAGGGGATGGCCCGCAGCCCGTCGAGTCCGGCGCCCGAGTCGGGGCGGCGGGACGGGCGGGAGCCGAGGTGGAGTTCGGCGAGCTGGTCGACCGGGGTGGAGGCGAAGAAGTAGGCGGGCAGGTCCGGGTCCTCGACCAGCCTGCGGTACGCGGCGTGGGCGGCGTCGGAGATGTGGTCCATCGCGGCGTCCCAGCGGGCCAGGGCCTCTTCGGGCTGGCGGGGCGCGGTGTGCAGGGCGGAGGCCTGCAAGGTGGCGGCGACGGTCAGTTCCAGGTTCTCCCGGGCGAGGGAGGGGATCAGGTACTTGTCGGAGATGACCTCGCCCTGCTCGGTGACCTTGATCTCGCCTTCCAGGGTGCCCCACGGCTGGGCGAGGATCGCCTCGTGGGTGGGGCCGCCGCCGCGGCCGACGGTGCCGCCGCGGCCGTGGAAGAGGCGCAGCCGTACCCCGTAGCGGTGGGCGACGTCGCGCAGCCGCCGCTGGGCGCGGTGGATCTCCCACTGGCTGGTGGTGATGCCACCGAACTTGGAGGAGTCCGAGTAGCCGAGCATGACCTCCTGCACGTCGCCGCGGAGCGAGACGAGCTTGCGGTAGGAGGGGTCGGCGAGCATCTCGTCGAGGATGCGGTCCGCCTGCTGGAGTTCGTCGGTGGTCTCCAGCAGCGGCACGATGCCGATCCGGGCGACGCCGCCGTGCAGATCGACCAAACCCGCTTCACGGGCGAGGACGGCGGCGGCGAACACGTCGTCGGCGCCCTGGCACATGGAGATGATGTACGACTCGACGACTTCGGGCCCGAAGCGTTCGAACGCCTCGCGGATGGTGTGGAAGACCCCGAGCGTCTTGGCGCCCGCGGCGTCCATCGGGGCGGGGGTCGGGGCGAGCGGGCGGCGCGAGCGCAGCTCCTTGGCGAGCAGCTTGCGCCGGTAGTCGCGCGGCATGTCCGCGTAGCGCCAGGACTCCTCGCCGAGGCGGTCGAACAGCTGGCCAAGGGCGTGGTGGTGGGCGTCGGCGTGCTCGCGGATGTCCATGGTGGCGAGCTGGAGGCCGAAGGCGGCGATGGTGCGCCGGGTGCGCTCCAGGCGGCCGTCGGCGATCAGGCCGCCGCGGTGCGCGCGCAGCGAGTCCTGGAGCAGGGTGAGGTCCCGGAGCAGCTCGCCGGTGCCGAGGTAGTCGCGGCCCGGCGCGTGTGCGGTGCCGGAGGCGAGCCGCTCCCGGGTGTTGATCAGCTTCTGCCGGATGCAGGTGGCCTTCAGCCGGTAGGGCTCCTCGGCGTTGAGCCGCTTGTAGCGCGGGCTGATCTCCGGCAGGTTGGCCAGGTCCTGGTCCAGGGAGGCGAGGAGCTCGTCGCTGGCACCGCAGTTGCGGATGGAGTTGGACAGCGCGGCGCGCAGGTCGTCGACGAGGGCCAGGGCGTCGTTGATGCCGTGTTCGTGCTGGAGGATCAGGACGTCCCAGGTGACCTGGGGGGTGACGTTGGGGTTGCCGTCGCGGTCACCGCCGATCCAGGTGCCGAAGGTGAGCGGGCGGGTGTCGGCGGGCAGCGGGGCGCCGACGCGCTCCAGTTCGGCGGCGAGGTCTTCGAGTACGTCGCTGGCGGCGCCCTGGAACAGCTCGTCCAGGTAGTAGATGGCGTTGCGGGCCTCGTCGGCGGGCTCGGGGCGCACCACGCGCAGTTCGTCGGTCTGCCACAGCAGGTCGATGTTCTCGGCCAGCCGCAGGTCCTGGCGGCGGTTGTCGCCGCCGGACGCGTCCCGGGCGTCCAGCAGCGCGGCGATACGGCGCAGCTTGTTCAGTACGCTGCGGCGGGCCGCCTCGGTGGGGTGTGCGGTGAAGACCGGCCGTACGCCCAGGTGCTTGACGGTCTCGCGCAGGTGGTCGCGGTCGGCGTCCTTGAGCTGGTCGGCGGTGCGGGCCAGCAGACCGCCTTCGGCCGCGCGGCGGGCCCGCAGCTCGCGGCCGCGGTGCACCTGCTCGGTGATGTTCGCCAGGTGGAAGTAGTTGGAGAAGGCGCGGACCAGCTTGGTGGCGGTCGGCAGGTCGGTCTTGCCGAGCAGCCGGGCGGCGGCCTCGCCGTCGCTGCGGGTCAGTGCTCGGACCCGCTCGACCAGGTCGAGCAGGTCCTGGCCCTCTTGGCGGACCAGCGTCTCGCCGAGCAGCTCTCCCAGGCGACGGATGTCGGCGCGCAGGGCGGCGTTGTCCGCCGCGTGGTCTGTCGGGTCGGGCATGGTGTCGGCGCTGCTCACAGGTGCGGCTCCTTGGCAGGGAACGGCTGACGGTGCGGACCGCGCTGTCCGACGGGCACCAGGATATGCGCCGCAGCTGACGGCGGTCGCGGCGTCCGATGGGTGGGCACCCGAGCGGTTTGCGCCCCCCGTTCTGTTCGCCCCACCTGCACCGGCGGTGGGCGGGTACGGGCGGTGCCCGGCTGGCTCGGGCGACGGGCCTTTAGGCTGACAGGTATGACGATGACGGGGGTCACGGAGCCGGACGTGCCGGGAGGCGGTGCGCCCGGGGGACCGTGGTGGTGGGCCAGACGGCGCAGTCTGGTACTGGATGTGTCACTGGCCGTGGTGTCCGCGATGGAGTGCGCGGCGGAAGGCATCTCGTTCGCCCGGAGCAGCGGGATTCCGGTGACGCTGGGCATGGCCTTCGGGTTCGTGGTCGGTGCCACGCTGCTGCTGCGGCGGCGCTGGCCCATCGCGGTGGTGCTGATCGCGCTGGCGGTCACTCCGGCGCAGATGGGCCTGGTGCTGGGGGTGGTCAGCCTGTACACGCTGGCCGCGTCCGATGTGCCGCGGCGGATCATCGCCTCGCTGACGGTGATGACCGGGGCAGGGACGCTGATCGTGGCGTTCGTCCAGACACACCACGATGTGGTGCGCCATGGCAGCAGCCCGGCCGCCAAGTGGGGCGTGGTGGCGATCACCGTGCTGGTGGCGGTCGGCCTTACCGCGCCGCCGGTGCTGCTCGGCCTGTACGTGGGGGCGCGGCGGCGGCTGGTGGAGACGCTGCGGGAGCGGGCCGACGGTCTGGAGCGCGAGCTGTCGCTGCTGGCGGAGAAGGCGGGGGAGCGGGCCGAGCGGGCCCGTATCGAGGAGCGGACCCGGATCGCCCGCGAGATGCATGACGTGGTCGCGCACCGGGTGAGTCTGATGGTGGTGCATGCCGCGGCGCTGCGGTCGGTGGCGCGGGAGGATCCGGACCGTGCGGTGGGCAGCGCGGAGTTGCTCGGTGACATGGGCCGCCAGGCGTTGAACGAGTTGCGGCAGATGCTGGGCGTACTGCGGACGGAACCGGGGGCGGCCGCGGCGGCCCGCCCGGTGGAGCCCGTGGTGCGGCCGGTGGCGGCCGTGGTCGAGCGGTCGGCGGAACCGGACGGCGACGGTCCGTGCCTGGCGCAGCTGGGCGTGCTGGTGGAGCAGTCGCGGGCGGCCGGAATGGCGGTGTCGCTGTCGGAGGAGGGCGACCGGCGGCCGTTGGCGCCGCCGGTCGAGCAGACCGCGTACCGGGTCGTGCAGGAGGCGCTGACCAACGTCCACAAGCACGCGGTGGGCGCCACGACGCGTGTGCGCGTCGCGTACCGCGCCGAGGAGATAGCCGTACTGGTGGAGAACGGGCCGCCCGACGGCCAGTCGTCGGCCGGGCTGCCCAGCGGGGGCAACGGCCTGGTCGGCATGAAGGAGCGGGTGTCCGCCCTCGGGGGCGGCTTCGTGGCGGGGCCCAGCCGCAGCGGCGGGTTCCGGGTCTCGGCGGTCATTCCGGCCCGGGTCTGAACCCGGGATCGCCCCGGCCGGGGAAACGCAGCTCGATGACGTGGCCGGCCCGGGGGTGTCCCCCCGGGACGCCTCAGTATCCGCTCACCGAAAGCCGAACGGGCCGGGCCCCGGCGACCAGGCCGGCCACAGCCTGGTCGAAGGTCTCGCCGAGGTACCAGTCGCCCGTGTGGTCGATGGCGTAGACCCGCCCCTGCGCGTCGATGGCCAGATGCGCCTGGCCGTCGGACTCGATGCCCAGCGGGCACACCTCGGTGTCCAGCGCGCGGCCGAGGTCCGCGAAGGTACGGGCCAGATGCAGTCCGCGCAGCGGGTCGACGACCAGCCCGGTCGGCGCGAGTTCGCGGCCCTTCCCCTTGTGCGCCGGGATCGCCAGTGCGCCGAACTCCGCCCAGGCCTCGACGGCGGCCGGGAAGACGGCGTGCCGGTGGCCGCCGGGTGAGACATACGCACGCAGCTCGTCGGCCCAGATCTCCGCCTGCTTTATGTCCCAGCGGCTCGGCTGCCAGCCCGCCGCCCGCAAGGCGGCGTCCACGGTGGCCGGGAAGCGGGGGGCGGTCCCGCTCTCGGGTGGCACGGCGCCCCTCGCCGCCTTCCGTCGCCCGCCGTCACCGTCCGTCGAGGCGCTTCGCACCGCGGTCACTCCTTCTCCTGGGTCGGGTCAACGGCGCGCACCCCGAAGTGGGCGAGCAGCGGGGCGCACGTGCGGCACGGCGGGGCGTACGCGCCGTGCTCCGGGTCGCCGTCCTCGCGGATCCGGCGGGCGGTGAGCTTGCCGTACTTGAGGGCCTTGCGGGCCTCGCCGTGGCTGAGCGGCTTGCGGGCGGCGCGCCCGCTGCGCCCGGCGGCGAGGGCGGTCAGGTACCGGGAGAGCAGCACGGGTTCCGGGCACCGCCCGGCGGTGCGGGTGCGCTGCGCGATGGGCAGTCCGGCGAGGAACGCGGCCACCAGCGGATGGAGTTCCGGCGGGGTGTCGCCCTTGGCGCCGGTGCAGGTCAGGGTTTCGCCGCGGACGGACAGGGCGGCGGCGACGGCGGGAAGGATGCCGTCGCGCCGGTGTCGCAGCACCGGCGGCGGGCCGAGCGGGCGGGTTCCGGTGCCGCCGCCGCTGCTCCAGGTGAGCCGCGGATCGGTGGTTATCGCGTCCGCCGTCGCACCGGTTCGCGATTGTTGTGTTGTCTGCAAGACCGTGCTTCCCTCCCGTGCATCCCCCGTTGAGAGGGCCAGCCTGCCAAATGTGCCTGTTGGTGCGGAAGGCGGGCGTAAATACGGGAGATTCGTCACGTGACGGTGACGGGATTGTGGGGACGGTGACTGGATTATGACGGTTTTCGCACCCAACCTGTCTCAACGCTCCCTCAACACCGGTGCCGTGACACGTCGTTGGCCAGTGCCTCACGCCCGGCTGCGGAGGTGCCGGATCGGGGGTGTTGCCACACCCCATAGGCTGTGCGGCAAGCGACAGATCCATCAGGGGGCATCCGCCATGACGACAGGTCGGCTCGGGGCGACGGCCGCCCCGCCGAACGCTGCCTACGCAGGGCAGGTCGTGTACTTCCCGGACCCGATCCGAGCCGCCCGCTATCCGCAGGGCGTAAGGGTGGACGAACACGGCTATCCGGACTTCTCACCCTATGCGCGAGCCGCCGCCGAGATCGCCGAACCCCCGGAGGGCTTCGGCGTCGACGAACTCCGGCTCACCGACTACGTATCGGCGAACGCCGCGCTCCACCACGCGGGCCACGAGCTGTTTACCGGGCCGTCGCCGGTCGCCACCCCGCACGGCTGGACCTGGCACCACGTCGTCGGCAGCCGCCGGATGGAACTGGTGCCGGTAGAGGTCAAGGCGCTGCTGCGGCACCACGGCGGGCTGGCGACGGCCGCGGCCGACCAGGACAAGCGCGGCACCCGCCCGTTGCAGGAGACCCGGCCGGTGCACTTCGGGGTGTCCGAGGACGTCGGCGACGACTCCGGCGAACCCGGCGAGTCCGTGTTCGCCGCCCTCAGCGAGCGTCGGCTGCGCGAGGTCGAGGAGGACCTCGGCTACCGGCTGCCGGGTGCGTACCGCGGCTTCCTGAAGGCGTCGGGCGGTCGCCCGGCGGTCGGCGTCGCGCTCGATCCCGACCTCGGCCTGCTGATCGACCAGCCGTTCTTCGCGGTACGGGACGAGGCGGCCACCGACGACCTGCGGTACGCCAACAAGTGCCTGCGCGACCACCTCACCAAGGACTACCTGGGCATCGGATATGTGCAGGGCGGCCTGTTGGCGGTGAAGGTCAAGGGCGAGCAGATCGGCACGGTGTGGTTCTGCCCGTACGACGACGCGCGCGACACCAACGACTACTGGGACTCGCCGCAGCAGAGGGTCGGTTCGCTACTGCTGCCGTGCGGTGATGATTTCGACGCCTTCCTGCTGCGACTCGCGGGCAATCCGCCGGAGTTGGAAACCGTGGCGAACCTGATGGTGGACGGCGGCTTCGCGCAGGCCGTCCCGGTGGAGGAGTGAGTCGGCCCAGTGGTTACTTTCACGCAGGCGCGGGAGCGCGCCGAGGCCTGGGTCAACGGTGACGTACCGGCGTACGAGCGCCGTGAGGTGCGGGTCCGGGAGTTCGATCTCGGCTATGTCGTCTGGGCGGAGGACCGCGAGGACGGTCCGACGTCGGACGGGGCCCGGTCGCGGCTGGTCATCGCCCGCGAGGACGGCCGCACCACGCTGTGGCCCGCGCTGCCGGTGGACGAGGTGATCCGGCAGTACGGACTCGCGTACGGGACGGCCGAGGAGCCCGAGCCCGAGGCGGCGGCCGAGCCGCCCAAGCGGCTTGACCTGGAGGCGACTTCGTTCCTGCTGAGCCCGCCGCAGTGGCTCCAGGACGCGGCCGACAAGCTGGGCATTCCCGATCAGCGCCGGTCGTCCGGGCGGACCGGACAGGACGCGTCCGCCTCGGCGGCGGACGCGGTGCCTGCCGCGTCGGCCATGGACGCCGACGTCGACTCGGCCGCTTCGTCGGCGAGTTCGGCTCCGGACGCGGCGGCGGCCGCCGATCAGGGGGACACGGGCTCGGTCACGGCCACCGGATCGACCAGCGCGCCGTCGTCGGCCACCCCGTGGGCGGACGCCAACACCGACTCGGGCGCAGGCTCCGCGGCGGCGTCCGTGGCGCCGCCCGCGACCGTTCTCGCGCCGCCGATCAGCGGTTCCGACGATCTGGGCAGCCCGCCGCAGGGCGCCCGCGCGGACGCCAAGACCGAACTCCTGCCGAGCGGCAGCGCGTTGCCGCCGACCCGGATCGCACCCGCGCTCGACGACGCGGCCGGCGGCGGCCCGGCGACGCCTCCGCCGCCCGCCGCCACGAGCACTCCGCCGCCGGGATGGAACGCCCCGGGGGGCCAGGGCGCGCCGCATCTTCCGCCGCCCAGCGGGCCCGCGGTGCATGCCACCCCGCCGCCCGGCTGGCTCACCCCGGGGGACATCGCGGACGCCGAGACGTCCAAGGCGATGCCCCGCGGCAAGACACCGCCGCCCGCCGCTCCGGCCGGTGGCTACATCCCGACCCAGCTCGTGCCGTCGTTGGACGCCGACAGCCCGAAGCCTCCGGGTGCGCCGACGCCTCCGGGAGCGCCGACGCCGCCCCCGGGCGCGGGTGGTGGCAGCCATGCCGCCGCGACGATGCTCGCCACTCCGTCCGATCTTCCGGGTGGCCCCGGCGGTCGCGGCACTCCGCCGCCTCCGCCCCCGCCGCCTCCGGGAGTCGCCGGTGCCTCCGGGCGTCCTGGCGGCCCGGCGACACCTCCGCCGCCCGTCACTCCCGGCGTGCCGGGTATGCCCCCGCCGCCCCCGGGCGCGGGGGGCGGTGGCCATGCGGCGGCCACCATGCTCGCCGGCGGGCCCGGTATGCCCCCGCCGCCTCCGGGCGGCCATGCGCCGGGCACGCCGGGTATGCCCCCGCCGCCTCCCGGCGCGGTGGGTGGCAACCACGCCGCCGCGACGATGCTCGCCACGCCCTCGGGCCCGGGCGGCCCCGGTATGCCTCCGCCTCCGCCCCCGCCGCCCGGTGCGGGCCATGGCGCTCCCGGGGGCGGCTACGGCTTCCCGCAGCCGCCGCAGGGTGTGCCGGTCGTCGGACCCGGCTACATGGCCGTACTGCGCTACCGCGCCACCGACGGTTCCGAGCAGCAGATCATCCGCCGCTCCGCGCCCGGCACGCCGCATCCCGAGTGGCAGATACTGCATGAGCTGCGCGCGTTGAACGTTCCGCCGCAGCAAGTGCTGGAACTCCACACCGAGTTGGAGTCCTGCGAACTGCCCGGCGGCTACTGCGCCCGGATGATCCGCGAGACCTGGCCGCAGGTACGGATCAGCCACACCGCGCCGTACGGCCGCGACCACGCCTCGCGCCAGCAGGGCGTACAGCATCTGCTCACCCACCAGGGCGAGTTGGCGCAGGTCGCGGACGGTCCGGCGCGCCCGCGTCCGCAGCGTGTGCCATTGCCGGACCCGCAGCAGGTGCAGCGCGTTCCGCCGGTTCCGCTCGACGCCATTGGGCAGGAGCTGGCGCAGGCGTTCGGCCCGCAGGGGGTGTTCCGCTTCGATCAGCGGGCGGTGGCCCGCCAGGGTGTGCCCGACATCGTCGCGCAGACGCTGGTCTGGGCCGGTCTGCCGGCCGACTTCGGACCGTTCTTCTGGGCGCAGGCGCAGCCCGGCCGCCCGGTGCCGACGCTCGCCGAGGTCGCCGCGGAACGCGGTGTCCAGTCGGCGCCGGACGCGGCGTCGTACCTGGTCATGGGCAATGACTTCGGTCGGCAGCTGTGCGTGCAGTACGGAACGGCGCACATCATGGCCGTACCGCTGGAGGCGACGCCCGGTGCGCACTCCAGCCCGGCGCAGTTCGTCAACTCCAGCCTGCCGGAGTTCGCCCGCTGCCTGGCGCTGCTGGGCCGTATGTGGCGGCTGCGGCTCGGCCTCACGCCTGACCAGGCGGGTCGCTGGACGGTCGACTTCCAGTCGCAGCTCGCCGCACTCGACCCCGCGGCGCTGGCCTCGCCGGACCACTGGTGGGCGGTGCTGCTCGAACAGATGTGGGACGGACTGCTGTAGCGGTCCGTAATCCAGCGTGAACAGGCGCGCCCCGCCGATCTCGGCGGGGCGCGCCGCTGTTTTCCCGTCGCGGGTACGGCGCGGACGGCGCGCGGGCGCGCTCCGGCGCGATACCGCGACCCCGAGATGGGGCAGTTCGGGCGCGTCGTGACGCAAGCTGGGTAGAGGGTCAGCGGAGTGTTGCGGCATGAATATTTCGCCCAAATCATGAAAGATAGGGCGGGTTAGCAGAGACAAGGGGCTGAGCATGGTGATGTCGATGACCCCCGAGGGCTTCAGCACCGCCGCACGGGGCCGCGGCTACCGGGTCGAGCAGGTCGACGCCTTCCTCGCCGCCCTGTCAGCGGAACGCGACGCGGCCTGGGAGCGCGCCGCGCGCCTGACGGTCCTCGCCAACGAGATGGACGCCGAGGCCAGCGGCCTGCGCGCGGCCATCGAGGCGCTCGGGCCGCTGACGTACGAGGCCCTTGGCGCGGGCGCGGGGCGGCTGCTGCGGACGGTCGAGGAGGAGGCCGCGGACGTACGGGACCGAGCGGAGGCCGAGGCCCGGCGCTCGTACGAGGCGGCTGAGCGGGCCGGACAGGAACTGAGAGGGCAGGCGGCTGCCGAGGCGCAGCAGCGCCGGGCGGCCGCCGAGGAAGCCGCCGCGAGCGTGCGGGCCGCGGCCGAGCAGTACGCCGCCGAGGTGCGCGGCGCCGCGGCGGAGGAGGCCACCCGCACCGGTGAGGAGGCCGAACGCGCCCTCGACGGCGTCCGGCAGGACATCGCGCGTACCGTCGCCGAGTACGAGAAGGAGCAGCGCCAGCGGCTGGCGGAGATGGCGAGCCAGCTCGCCGAGCGCGAAGCGGTGGTGGACAGCCACCTCACCGACCTCGCCGACCGCGCGGAACGACTGCTCGCCGACGCGCAACACGCCCACGCCGACGCGGAGGAGACCGCCGCCCGCCGGGAGGCCGACGCGGACTCCGAGGCCGCATCGATCATGGCCCAGGCACACGCGATGGCCGAACGGGTCGCCCGCGAAAGCGAACGCGAGCTGCGCGAACACGAGGTCCGCCGCGATGAGATCCGCTCCCACCTGACCCACGTCCGCACCAGCCTGGCCACCCTCACCGGCCGCCCGCTCCCCGACCAGACCCCCGACTGCCCCTAGCGCCCCAGGCCTGGGCCCCGCGAACCCGCACCCCCCGTACTTCTCGGACGGGGGGTGCGTTCCGTGTCGTCCGAAAGTCGCAGACCCCTAGGGGACTCCCCGCCCTTCCTCATACCCCCGGTTCGTCCCGGCGGAGGAGGGGCGGGCCCGCGCCGCTGCCTAGCCTGAAGAGGCACTGATGCCGCACTGATGGCGACAGCAGGGCGGAGGGTGGGGAAAACCCCCTCCCGATACGGCGCCCTGCCCCATCGCTTCAGCCACCCCCCGTCGGCAACGCTGAAGACGCACACACAACACCACGATATTTCAGGAGAATCCACGTGACCACGGCTGTAGCAGTTCCCCGGGCGGGCGGCAGCGGAGGGCGCACGGCCGTCGCCGCGAGGGCACGACAGGTGACCAAGGCGTACGGCAACGGGGAGACCCGGGTCGTCGCGCTCGACGCCGTCGATGTCGACATCGCCCGCGGTCAGTTCACCGCGATCATGGGCCCGTCGGGCTCCGGCAAGTCGACCCTCATGCACTGCCTGGCGGGCCTGGACGCGCTCACCTCCGGCCGCATATGGATAGGCGAGACGGAGATAACCAAGCTGAAGGACAAGCAGCTCACCCGGCTGCGCCGGGACCAGATCGGGTTCATCTTCCAGGCGTTCAACCTGCTGCCCACCCTGAACGCGATGGAGAACATCACGCTGCCCATGGACATCGCGGGCCGCAAGCCGGACAAGCGGTGGCTGGAGACGGTCGTGGAGACCGTCGGCCTCGGCAGCAGGCTCAAGCACCGGCCGTCGCAGCTGTCCGGCGGCCAGCAGCAGCGCGTCGCCGTGGCCCGTGCGCTCGCCGCCCAGCCCGAGATCATCTTCGGCGACGAGCCGACCGGAAACCTCGACTCGCGCGCCGGTGCCGAAGTCCTGGGCTTCCTGCGCCGCTCCGTCGACGAACTCGGCCAGACCATCGTCATGGTCACCCACGACCCGGTCGCCGCCTCGTACGCCGACCGCGTGCTGTACCTGGCCGACGGCCGGATCGTCGACGACATGGCGAACCCCACCGCCGAACTGGTCTTCGAGCGGATGAAGAACTTCGAGGCCCGCGGGAGGACCTCGTGACCGTCCTCAAGACCTCGCTGCGCAACTTCCTCGCGCACAAGGGGCGGATGGCGCTGTCCGCCGTGGCCGTCCTGCTCTCGGTGGGATTCGTCTGCGGCACGCTCGTCTTCACCGACACCGTCAACGCCACCTTCGACAAGCTCTTCGCCACCACCTCCGCGGACCTCACCGTCAAGCCCAAGGACGCGGGCAACGGCAACAACACCGACGGCGGACCGCCGGTCACCCTGCCCGCCGCCACCGTCGAGAGGATCGCCGCCGAGCCGGGCGTCAAGAACGCCTTCGGGGTGGCCGCGTCCACCACCGTCACCCTGGTCGACCCGAAGACCAACAAGAACATCGGCCCGACCTCCGGTGCCCCCACCATCGCCTCCAACTGGACCGTGACCCCGAACGCGGCGCTCAAGCTCACCTCGGGCCAGGCGCCGAAGGGCCCCGGCCAGGCACTGCTGGACGCCGACACCGCCAACAAGGCGCACCTGGGCATCGGCGACGAGGTCAAGGTGATGTCCGCGTACGGAACCTTCACCCAGAAGATCACCGGTATCGCGACCTTCCAGACCACCAACCCCGGTGCGGCGATGGTCTTCCTGGACACCCCCACCGCCCAGCACGAACTCCTCGGCGAGAGCGGGGTGTTCACCTCCGTCGACGCCTACGGTGACGGCAGCAGGACCAACGACCAGCTGAAGTCGCAGGCCGTCGCCGGGCTCGGCGGCGGTTACCAGGTGCAGACGAAGGCCGAGGCGGCCGCGGAGAACAAGTCGACCGTCGGCAGCTTCCTCAACGTGATGAAGGACAGCATGCTCGGCTTCGCCGGGATCGCCGTCCTGGTCGGCATCTTCCTGATCGTCAACACCTTCTCGATGCTGGTCGCCCAGCGCACCCGCGAGATCGGCCTGATGCGCGCCATCGGCGCCAGCCGCAGGCAGGTCAACCGCTCGGTGCTGATCGAGGCGGTACTGCTCGGTGTGCTCGGCTCGGCGCTCGGCGTCGCGGGCGGTATCGGCATCGCCATGGGGCTGATGCAGCTGATGAACGGCATGGGCATGCACCTCGACACCAGCGAGCTCACCGTCAAGTGGTCGACTCCCGCCGTGGGCGCCGCCGTTGGCATCCTCGTCACGGTCGTCTCGGCCTATCTGCCCGCCCGCCGCGCCGCGAAGATCTCGCCGATGGCCGCCCTCCGCGACGCGGGCAGCAGCCAGGCCACGAACAAGTCGACCGCGCTGCGGTCGGTGATCGGCCTGGTCCTGACCGGCGCCGGGGCCGCCTCGCTGGTGGCCTCGGGGGCGGCGAAGGTCGCCGCTACCGGCAGCATGTTCCTGGCCATCGGCGTACTGCTGACCCTCGTCGGCTTCATCGTGATCGGCCCGCTGCTCGCGGCCGGGGTGGTACGGGTCCTGGGCGCGGTCACGCTGCGGCCGTTCGGCCCGATCGGCCGCATGGCCCAGCGCAACGCCCTGCGCAACCCGCGCCGTACCGGTGCCACCGCCGCCGCGCTCATGATCGGCCTCGCGCTGGTCTCGGGACTGTCAGTGGTCGGTTCCTCGATGGTGGCCTCGGCCAGTGAGCAGATCGACAAGTCGGTCGGCGCCGACTTCATCATCTCCACCGACTCCGGCGCCTTCACTCCTGATGTGGTCAAGGCGGTGAAGTCCACGCAGGGCCTCGGCCATGTCACGGAGTACAAGGCCGTGCCGGTCACCTTGTCCCTGGCGGACGGCACGAAGGCCAAGCAGACCCTCACGGCCACCGACTCGACCTACGCGGACGACCTGCGCGTGCCGGTGGTCTCCGGCCGGGTCAAGGACGCCTACACGACCGGCGGCATGACCGTCGGCGAGGCCTTCGCCAAGGACCACGGCCTCAAGCTCGGCGACACCGTGGGCGTCGCGTTCCCCGGCGGTCGCACCGCCGACCTGAAGATCGCCGCGGTGACCTCCAAGAAGACCAGCTTCGAGCAGGGCTCGATGTTCGTGGGGCTGGACACCGCCAGGAAGTACGTGCCCTCGGGCCTGCTGCCGCAGGACGTGATGCTGTTCGCCACCGCGGCCGACCACAAGCACGCGCAGCCCGCGTACGACGCGCTCAAGGCGTCGGTGCGCGACTTCCCGCAGGTCCAGGTCCGCAACCAGGCCGACTACAAGAAGCTGCTGCAGGATCAGCTCGGCCAACTGCTCAACCTGGTCTACGGGCTGGTGGGCCTCGCGATCATCGTCGCGGTGCTCGGTGTGGTGAACACCTTGGCGCTGTCGGTTGTCGAGCGGACCCGTGAGATCGGCCTGATGCGGGCGATCGGGCTCTCCCGGCGCCAGCTGCGGCGGATGATCCGCCTGGAGTCGGTGGTGATCGCGCTGTTCGGCGCGGTGATCGGCCTCGGCCTGGGAATGGGCTGGGGCACGGCGGCGCAGAAGCTGCTCGCCCTGCAGGGCCTCGGGACGCTGGCGATCCCGTGGTCCACGATCGGCACCGTCTTCGTCGGCGCCGCCGTGGTCGGCCTCCTGGCCGCCCTGGCCCCCGCGTTCCGCGCCTCGCGCATGAACGTACTGGGCGCGATCGCAACAGACTGACACCCGGCACGGGTGGGTGGGCGGGGATCTCCCCGCCCACCCACCCTTTTTCCGCAGCGCAGCAGCCCACGCAAGGGGGTGTGCCGGGGTGTCCCCGCAGCGACCCCACGACACACCGCACTATGGACACCACCCGGAGTGAGGAGACACCCCGGCACACCCCCGCCCCCCAAAGCCAGCCGTGCACAACGGCAGGCAAAGGCCGAGGGCAACGGGTGGGCGGGCGGGAATCCCCCACCCACTAGCCCGCAGCGCAGCAGCACACCCCCGCCCCAAAGCGACCCGTGCGCAACGGCAGGCAAAGGCTGAGGGCAACGGGTGGGCGGGCGGGAATCCCCCACCCACGAGCCCGCAGCGCAGCAGCACACCACCGCCCCAAAGCGACCCGTGCGCAACGGCAGGCAAAGGCTGAGGGCAACGGGTGGGCGGGCGGGAATCCTCCACCCACGAGCCCGCAGCGCAGCAGCACACCGCCCCCCAAAGCCAGCCGTGCGCAACGGCAGGCAAAGGCCGAGGGCAACGGGTGGGCGGGCGGGCAATAACCCAAACCGCCAGCACGAGCGCTCACGTACGCTGACCCCCATGAGCTTGAACGGTCTGCTCGACGTCGTCACACAGGATCCGGCGCTCGCCGAGGCGGTAAAGGCCGCAGGTGACGGCAACCGTCCGCATCTGGATCTGGTGGGTCCGCCCGGCGCCCGCCCGTTCGTTCTCGCCGCGCTGGCGGCTCGTACCGGCCGCCCTCTGCTCGCCGTGACCGCCACCGGCCGTGAGGCCGAGGACCTGGCCGCCGCGCTCCGCTCGCTGCTTCCGCCGGACTCCGTCGTCGAGTACCCCGCGTGGGAGACGCTCCCGCACGAGCGGCTCTCCCCGCGCTCCGACACCGTCGGCCGCCGCCTCGCGGTGCTGCGCAGGCTGGCGCACCCCAGCAAGGACGATCCGTCGACCGGACCGGTCAGCGTCGTGGTCGCCCCCGTACGCTCCGTGCTGCAACCGCAGGTGAAGGGGCTCGGCGACCTCAAGCCGGTGAGCCTGCGCAGCGGCGAGACCGCCGACCTCGGCGAGGTCGTCGACGGACTGGCCGCCGCCGCGTACGCCCGGGTCGAACTCGTCGAGAAGCGCGGCGAGTTCGCCGTCCGCGGGGGCATCCTGGACGTCTTCCCGCCCACCGAGGAGCATCCGCTCCGTATCGAGTTCTGGGGCGACGACGTTGAGGAGGTCCGTTACTTCAAGGTCGCCGACCAGCGCTCCCTGGAGGTCGCCGAGCACGGGCTGTGGGCCCCGCCCTGCCGCGAACTGCTGCTGACCGACGAGGTGCGGCGGAGAGCCGCCGCCCTGGCGGAAGCGCACCCGGAGCTCGCCGAACTGCTCGGCAAGATCGCCGAGGGCATCGCGGTGGAGGGCATGGAGTCGCTGGCCCCCGCGCTGGTCGACGACATGGAACTGCTGCAGGACGTGATGCCGGCCGGCAGCCTGACCGTCGCCTGCGACCCCGAGCGGGTCCGTACCCGCGCGGCGGACCTGGTGGCGACCAGCCGGGAGTTCCTGGAGGCATCCTGGGCCGCGACCGCGGGCGGTGGCGAGGCCCCGATCGACCTGGGCGCCGCCTCGCTGTGGTCGCTGGCCGACGTACGGGAGCACTGCCGCGACATCGGCATGCCGTGGTGGTCGGTCAGCCAGTTCATGGGCGCCCCGGCCTCGGCCGACCCGTCCGCGGCAGAGCTGGACGAGCTCGCCGAACTGGGCGACGACACCCTCAAGTTGGGCATGCACGCCCCCGAGACATACCGCGGCGACAGCGCCCGCGCACTCGCGGACACCAAGGGCTGGCTGGCCGACGGCTGGCGTGCCGTCTACGTCACCGAGGGACACGGCCCCGCTGCCCGTACCGTCGAGGTGCTCGGCAGCGAGGGCATCGCGGCGCGCCTCGACGCGGACCTCGCGGGGCCGCCCGAGCCGTCGGTCGTGCATGTCGCCTGCGGATCGATCGAACACGGCTTCATCGACCCGCGGTTGAAGCTGGCCGTGCTGACCGAGACCGACCTGTCCGGCCAGAAGTCCGCCAGCAAGGACATGGGGCGCATGCCGTCCCGCCGCCGCAAGACCATCGACCCGCTCACCCTCCAGCCGGGCGACTACATCGTCCACGAGCAGCACGGTGTGGGCCGTTACGTGGAGATGGTGCAGCGCACCGTCCAGGGCGCCACCCGCGAGTACCTGCTGGTCGAGTACGCCCCGGCCAAGCGCGGCCAGCCGGGCGACCGGCTGTTCGTCCCCACCGACCAGCTGGAGCAGATCACCAAGTACGTGGGCGGCGAGGCCCCGACCCTGCACCGGCTCGGCGGCGCCGACTGGACGAAGACCAAGGCCCGGGCCAAGAAGGCGGTCAAGGAGATCGCCGCGGACCTGATCAAGCTGTACTCGGCGCGGATGGCCGCCCCCGGCCACGCCTTCGGCGCGGACACGCCGTGGCAGCGCGAGCTGGAGGACGCGTTCCCGTACGCCGAGACGCCCGACCAGCTCACCACGATCGCCGAGGTCAAGGAGGACATGGAGAAGTCGGTCCCGATGGACCGGCTGATCTGCGGCGACGTCGGATACGGCAAGACCGAGATCGCGGTGCGGGCGGCGTTCAAGGCGGTGCAGGACGGCAAGCAGGTGGCCGTCCTGGTCCCGACCACCCTGCTCGTCCAGCAGCACTTCGGCACGTTCTCCGAGCGGTACGCCCAGTTCCCGGTCAACGTAAGGGCGTTGTCGCGCTTCCAGACCGACGGTGAGGCCAAGGCGGTGCTGGAGGGTCTGCGCGAAGGTTCGGTGGACATCGTCATCGGCACGCACCGGCTGTTCTCCTCCGAGACCAAGTTCAAGGACCTGGGCCTGGTCGTCGTCGACGAGGAGCAGCGCTTCGGCGTCGAGCACAAGGAGCAGCTGAAGAAGCTGCGGGCCAACGTGGACGTGCTCACCATGTCCGCGACGCCCATTCCCCGCACCCTGGAGATGGCGGTCACCGGCATCCGGGAGATGTCCACGATCACCACCCCGCCGGAGGAGCGGCACCCGGTGCTGACCTTCGTCGGCCCGTACGAGCAGAAGCAGATCGCGGCGGCGGTCCGCCGTGAACTGCTGCGTGAGGGGCAGGTCTTCTACATCCACAACCGCGTCGAGTCGATCGACCGCGCGACCGCGCGGCTGCGCGAGCTGGTCCCGGAGGCGCGTATCGCCACGGCCCACGGCCAGATGGGCGAGAACGCGCTGGAGCAGGTCGTGGTGGACTTCTGGGAGAAGAAGTTCGATGTGCTGGTGTCCACGACGATCGTGGAGTCGGGCATCGACATCTCCAACGCCAACACCCTGATCGTGGAGCGCGGCGACAACTTCGGCCTGTCGCAGCTGCACCAGCTGCGCGGCCGGGTCGGCCGGGGCCGCGAGCGCGGCTACGCGTACTTCCTCTACCCGCCGGAGAAGCCGCTGACCGAGACCGCGCACGAGCGGCTGGCGACCATCGCCCAGCACACCGAGATGGGCGCGGGCATGTACGTGGCGATGAAGGACCTGGAGATCCGCGGCGCGGGCAATCTGCTGGGCGGTGAGCAGTCCGGCCACATCGCGGGCGTCGGCTTCGACCTGTACGTACGGATGGTGGGCGAGGCGGTGGCCGACTACCGTGCCGCGCTGGAGTCCGGTGAGGTGGAGGAGGAGGCGCCGCTGGAGGTCAAGATCGAGCTTCCGGTGGACGCCCACGTCCCCCACGACTACGCGCCCGGCGAGCGCCTCCGCCTGCAGGCCTACCGGGCCATCGCCGCCGCCAACTCCGAGGACGACATCAGCGCGGTCCGCGAGGAACTCACCGACCGCTACGGCAAGTTGCCGGAGCCGGTGGAGAACCTGCTGCTGGTCGCGGGGCTGCGGCTGCTGGCCCGCCGGGTCGGTGTCACCGACGTCACCCTGCAGGGCAACAACATCCGCTTCGGCCCGGTGGAGCTGCGCGAGTCCCAGGAACTGCGCCTCAAGCGGCTGCACCCGCGCAGTGTCCTCAAGCCCGCCGTGAAGCAGGTGCTGGTGCCGCGCCCGTCGACGGGCACGATCGGCGGCAAGCCGGTGGTGGGCCGAGAGCTCCTGGAGTGGACCGCCGAGTTCCTGACGACGGTGGTCGGCGCGTAGCGGCCTGGGGCAGGCCCCCGGCGGCCCCGGATGGCCGGGGGCTTGGCGCCCGAACACACGTAACCTCACCGGATGGTGGATATCGCACCCCCGCAGTCCCTATTCTCGATCAGCGCCAGGTCGTGCACCGCCGCTCGATCAACCCGCCGGGAGGCACTATGGTCCGCCGTCGTACCGCCACGCTCTCCTTGACCGCCGCCGCTCTGCTCGCCGCGACGCCGCTGATCACGTCCTGCGGCGCGGAGCATCCAGGGGCGGCAGCCGTGGTCGGGGGGCAGACGATCTCGATGTCCGCGTTGCAGTCGCAGGTCAAGGCGGTACGGGATGCGCAGGGCGGCACCCAGCAGTCCGCGCAACTCATCGAGGCGACCGGCGATCTGGATCGCTCCACACTCAACAGCCTGGTCTTCGACCGGGTACTGGACCGCGCCGCACAGCAGGCCGGGGTGACGGTCAACCGGGCCCAGGTGCAGGAGTCTCGGGCGGCGGCCGAAGCACAGGCAGGCGGCACGGCCGCGCTACGGGACCAGTTGCTGCAGCAGTACGCCGTCGCGCCCGGCGGCATCGACGACTTCTACCGCGTCCAGGCCGAGGCACAGGCCCTCGCCCACCAGCTGGGCGTCGACCTGTCAACGCCCGACGGTCAGGCAACGGTCACCAAGTCACTGGTCAAGACCGCCCAGTCGATGCACGTCGCCGTCAACCCGCGCTACGGCACCTGGAACGCCCAGACCCTGACCCTCGGCAACACCACCGACCCCTGGCTACACAGGGCCGCAGCCCCCACCCCGGCTACCTGACCCCCGCCGCGGCGGCGGGGGGTCCGGGGCGCCGCCCCGAGCCCCCGGCGCGCACACGCGCGGCACGGTGCCTGAAACCCCGCCCGGAGAATCTGCCCCGGCCCCCAGGCACCACAGCGCCAGGGTCCCGGCGAGGCAGCCCGGCGTCACGGCGGCAGGGGGATCGGGGAGCTTGCCCCCGAGAATCCACCCCACCTCAGGCCCAAAGCGCCAGGAGCCGGGGCCTGCCCCCACAGAAGCACCCCGCGTCCGGACGTCGCGGCAGGGGCCCCGGAACCTTGCTCCCGGGAGAACCTCCCCCCGCTACCACCGCAGCAGTGCCGGGGGGGCTCGCCTCGGGAACGACGCGCCCCGGGTCTGGGCGCCGCAGTGTCAGGGGCCCCGGGGAATCTCTCCCCGGTACCCCGGGCCGGGGCTTGGGGGTGCCTTGGGAAAGATGCCGCAGTGTCGGGTGTGCCGGGGGCTTGCCCCTCGGGGAGTCTCACCCGATACCACCGCAGCATGGCTTGGGGGGCGCCTCGGGAAAGACGCGCCCCGTGTCCGGCCCCCGCAGCGCCAGGGGGCTCCGGGGGCTGCTCCCGGAGAGTTTCCCCCCGGTACCACCGCGGCGAGCCCCGGGCCTTGCCCCGGAGAACGCGCCCCGCGTCCGCACTCCGCAGCGCCAAGGGCCGCGGGGGCTTGCCCCCGGAGAATCTCAGCCCGGTACCACCGCAGCGGGGCCCGGGCGCTTGCCCCCGGAAAAACGCGACCCGGGTCTGGACACCACAGCGGTAGCGTCTACGTGTGAACGACAACGCCACCAACGACGTCCACCCTGGCCGCCTGGTTCTGCTCACCACCAGTCATCGTGTTGCGCCAGGCCTGCTGTCCTGGCCCGCCTGGCAGGTGCTGCGATCAGCCGATCTGGTGCTGTGCCCGGACGCCGGGCATCCGCAGCTGCCGTATCTGCGGGAGGCGGGCGTCGCGGTCGAGCACCGCGCGCCCACCGGCCGGGAGCTGGTCGACCTGGCGGTCGGCGGCCGTACGATCGTGGTCATACCGCCCGGCGACGGCGATCCCGCGCTCACCGACGAACTGGCCCGGCTGGCCGGGTCCGGCCGGGTGCGGATGCCGGACCTGGAACTGCTGCCCGCCTCGTACGATCTGCCGGGCGGGCGGCTGCTCGACCTGGTCGCGGTCATGGACCGGATCCGTACCGAGTGCCCGTGGACCGGTGAGCAGACCGGCGAGAGCCTGGTGACGTACCTGATCGAGGAGGCGTACGAACTCGTCGAGGCGATCGAGGACGGCGACCGGGCGGCGTACCGCGAGGAGCTCGGGGACGTGCTGCTCCAGGTCGTGTTCCACTCGCGGATCGCGCAGGACGACCCGGAGGAGCCGTTCTCGATCGACGACGTCGCGGGCTCGATCGTGGAGAAGCTGATCCGCCGCCACCCGCATGTCTTCGGTACCGAGACCGCCGAGACACCGGAGGAGGTCAAGGAGCACTGGCTGCGCACCAAGGCCGCCGAGAAGCGGCGCGATTCGGTGACCGACGGCATTCCGCTGGACCAGCCCGCACTGGCGCTGGCGGCGAAGCTGGCGAGCCGGGCGCGGACCGGCGGCGTGGACGCGCCCCCGCCGCCGCGCGACGCGGACGACCTCGGTGACCGTCTGCTCGCCCTCGCCGCCCTCGCCGAGAGCAAGGGCGTGGACCCCGAGGCCGCCCTGCGGTCCGCCGCCCGCCGGTACCGGGACGCGATCCGAACGGCCGAGCGAACTGAGTGATCCGCTGGGGGGTGGGGTAATAAACCCACATGATGTGGACATTCAGCGCGGAAACCATCGCTGCGGGCGTCATAATCGGCCCGCTTCTGATCGGCATCGGCATCGTGGTCGCCCTGGCCCTGGTCGCCCTCTTCTACGGGCGGCTGCGCCAGGGGCCGGGCCCGGAGCGGTGGCCACAGCCCACACCGCAGAAGCCTCCCGCGCGCGCGGGAGCGTGGGCGACGCCGGAGGAGGTCTCGCGGGAGGAGGCCCCGGCGAACCACGGACCCGGGCACCAGGACTCGGCGCCCTCCGAGTACGAGGAGGCCAGCCGCGACCCGGACGAGGTGCCACACGACGGGAAGCGGCGAATGCCGTACGAGCTCCGGGGCTACCAGGGCCCCAGGACGTAGACCGCCGTACCAGAGGCGGTCCGGCCTGGGCGATCATGGCTGCATGCGCATGGACATCCCGCACCCCTGGCCCCGCACCGAGGCCGACGCCCTCGCGATACAGGACCGCCTGCGGGGGCTGGTCGACCGCGTGGGGCCCGGGCCGCAGGACCCGCGACTGGTGGCCGGACTGGACGTGGCCTACGCGGACGGGACGAGCCGGGTGGCCGCGGCGGTCGTGGTGATCGACGCCCGGACGCTGGACATCGTGGAACGCGCCACCGCGGTCGGCGACGCCACCTTCCCGTACGTACCGGGACTGTTCGCGTTCCGTGAACTGCCCGTACTGGTCGAGGCGTTGACCCGCCTCGACGCCGTTCCCGAACTGCTGCTCTGCGACGGCCAGGGCATCGCACACCCGCGTCGCTTCGGGCTCGCCTGCCACCTCGGAGTGCTGACCGGGATCCCGGCGGCCGGGGTCGCCAAGACCACGTTCGTCGGCACGTACGACCCGGCCGCGCTCGGCCGGGAGCGCGGCGCGTACGTCCCGCTGGTCGACCGCGACGAGACCGTCGGCCGTGCGCTGCGCACCCGGGACGGCGTCAAACCGGTCTATGTCTCCACCGGGCACGGCATCGACCTGGACACGGCCTGCCGCCATGTCCTGGCGCTCGCCCCGACGTACCGTCTGCCGCAGACCACCCGCCTCGCGGACCGCCTCAGCCGGGATGTGCTGCGAGCCGCGCACTGACACCACCGGTTAACGTCGGGGGGTGAATGACGCTTCCGCCCCCACCCTGTTCACCTGGGAGTTCGCCGCCGATCCATACCCGGCGTACGCCTGGCTGCGCGAGCACGCGCCGGTGCACCGCACCACGCTGCCCAGCGGGGTCGAGGCCTGGCTCGTCACCCGGTACGCCGACGCCCGGCAGGCCCTCGCGGACACGCGGCTCAGCAAGAATCCCGTACACCACAGCGAGCAGGCCCACCGCAGGGGCAAGGTCGGCATCCCCGGCGAGCGCAGCGCCGACCTGATGACGCACCTGCTGAACATCGACCCGCCGGACCACACCCGGCTGCGCCGACTGGTCTCCAAGGCGTTCACCCCGCGCCGGGTGGCCGAATTCACCCCGCGCGTCGTGGAGTTGACGAACCGGCTGATCGACTCCTTCGCCCCCAGGGGGGAGGCGGACCTGATCCATGAGTTCGCCTTCCCGCTCCCCATCTACGCCATCTGCGACCTGCTCGGCGTTCCGGCCGAGGACCAGGACGACTTCCGCGACTGGGCGGGGATGATGATCCGGCACGGCGGGGGACCGCGTGGCGGGGTCGCCCGCTCGGTCAAGAAGATGCGCGCGTACCTGCTCGAACTCATCCACCGCAAGCGCTCCGACCTCGGCGACGACCTCATCTCCGGCCTGATCCGCGCCAGCGACCACGGCGAGCACCTCACCGAGAACGAGGCCGCCGCGATGGCCTTCATCCTGCTGTTCGCCGGTTTCGAGACCACGGTCAACCTCATCGGGAACGGGACGTACGCACTGCTGCGCAACCCCGGCCAACGACGGCTCCTCCAGGACTCGGTGGGCCGGGGCGAGACGGGCCTGCTGGCCACCGCGGTCGAGGAACTGCTGCGCTACGACGGGCCGGTGGAACTCGCGACCTGGCGGTTCGCCACCGAGCCGCTGACGATCGGCGGTCAGGCGATCGGCACCGGCGACCCGGTCCTGGTCGTACTGGCCGCGGCCGATCGCGATCCGCAGCGCTTTGCCGGTCCCGACACCCTCGATCTCGCCCGCCGGGACAACCCGCACCTGGGGTTCGGCCACGGCATCCACTACTGCCTGGGCGCGCCGCTCGCCCGACTCGAAGGCCAGACCGCGCTGGCCACCCTGCTCACCCGGCTGCCGGATCTGCAACTCGCTGTGGAACCCGAGGAGTTGCGCTGGCGCGGCGGGCTGATCATGCGGGGGTTGCGGACGCTTCCGGTCTCCTTCATCGCTGTCCGGGATGTCCCCAACGGCGAATAAGAGCATGGTGAATACAGACACTTGATGGCATGTCGGCCGAGCGTGACCTTCACGTGATCTCCGCTACATCCGCCCGTGATCCACAGTTTGACGGGCTACGCTCTGCGCTCGTCCCCGCCGTCGGAGAAAGGCGTCACATGCTCAGGTCGGGCAACGGTCAGCACCGTAAGCCGCGTCAAGCGCCCGCGTTCGTTGTCACCGCCGGAGTCACCGGCGCCGGGATCGCGCTGCCGCTGCTCGGAGCCACGGGTGCGCACGCCGCGACCGCCAGCACCTGGGACACGGTGGCGCAGTGCGAGAGCGGCGGCATGTGGAGCGCGGACAACGGCAACGGCGCGTACGGCGGCCTGCAGATGACCCAGGACACCTGGGAGCGGTTCGGCGGCACGGCCTACGCCGAGCGGCCCGACCTGGCCAGCAGGCAGCAGCAGATAGCCATCGCCGAGAAGGTGCTGTCCGGTCAGGGCGCCGGTACGTGGGGCGGCTGCGCGGTGGACGCGGGCCTGGCCAAGGGTGGCTCTACGGCCGATGTGGACCCGGGGACGCTCACCGGGCCGTCCGATGGCTCGTCGGACGATTCCGGTTCGTCCCATTCGAGCGGTTTGGGCAATGGGCCGGTTCTTGGGGATGCACCAAGCTCTGGCGACTCGTCTGATTCATCCGATGCATCCGGTTCGTCGGACGCGTCAACTTCATCCCCCTCTTCGGCCCCCACTCCTTCTTCCTCCTCGTCCGCCCCCTCCTCCTCGGCCCCGACCACGCCGTCGCCCTCCCATGGGCGGCACGCCAAGCCGTCCCCGTCGCCGTCCCAGTCGGCGTCCAGCAGCGCCAACCCCGCGCCTACGGGCACCCCTTCAGGTGTGCCGTCGAGTGCGCCCACGGACCCGATCCCGACTACGCCCGGTGATCGTGGTGGTGACCGCGCCTCACGCGGTGGCGCTCACGGGCGGCAGCAGGATCCCGGTAACGCCAGTCAGGATGCCGCCGCGTACACCGTGCAGCCGGGTGACAATCTCTCTCAAATCGCCACAAACCATTCGATGTCCGGGGGTTGGACGTCGCTCTACGACGCCAACAAGTCCGTCGTGGGTTCCGACCCGAATCTGATCCTGCCCGGAGAGCAGCTCACTCTTCGTTAAACCTGTGACATACCTCTCCCGGTGCGCGTCGGACACACGGCCCTCGGCGATCTCCTGATCCCGCCCCGACCTGCGGATCTGTGCGTTACACCGACGAGACATCGCGAAACGGCCCATGCGGCCCGGTGTTTGTCAGCCGCCCGGAGGGTGTGCTTATGGTCGTGACCGCTCGCCATCGCGAGCCCCGCCGGTCAGGAACGCCGAGTCCTGCCGCCGATCGACGGGAACAGTCGACGCGAAAGCGCCGTAGGCAGGAGCGGGGGACCCAAGGTTCTCCGCCGGTCCGCCCAACTGGACGGACCGGCTAGGGGTTAAGCCGCGCGCCGCGAGGCCGCGACCGGGCACTCACTCGGCCCGAACCCGACAGCTGACCTCGCAGGCGTCGGTGAGGGAATCTCCATGGGTAAGCACCGCCGTGCCTCGAAGGCTGTCCGTATCGCCACCATCACCGGTGTCGCCGGTGCGGCCATCGCCGCGCCGATCCTGACCGCCACCTCGGCCTCCGCCGCCTCCGTGGCCGTCTGGGATCGCGTTGCCCAGTGCGAGTCCAGCGGCAACTGGTCCAACCACGACACCGGTGGCAACGGCCACTACGGCGGCCTGCAGTTCTCGCCGTCCAGCTGGGCCGCCGCCGGTGGTCTGAAGTACGCCTCGCGTGCCGACTACGCCACCAAGGACCAGCAGATCGCCGTCGCCGAGGTGCTGCTGAAGATGCAGGGCCCGGGTGCCTGGCAGTGCGCCTACGCCGGTCCGCTCACCTCCGGTGGCCCGGCCCCGGCCATCAACCCGAACGGCTCGGGCTCCTCCGCCTCGGGCAACTCGGCCAGCACGCAGACCGTCAAGGAGACCCCGGCCAAGGCCCCGGCCCAGGCTCCGGCGCGGAAGAAGGCCCCGAAGCACGCCGCCCCGGCCGCCCCGGTCCAGCAGGGCACCGGCAGCTACACCGTCAAGCCCGGTGACAACCTCTCCCAGATCGCCGTGGCCCACGGTGTCGCCGGTGGCTGGCAGAAGCTGTTCGAGCTGAACAAGGACGTCGTCAAGGACGCCAACCTGATCTTCCCGGGTCAGCACCTGAAGCTCAGCTGAACCCTCATAACGGCATAACCGCCTCCATGGCCCGCGGCGATCGCATCGTCCGCGGCGGCCAGTAGCAGCTCCCCGGCCGGACACGTCTTCCCCCCGAGCGTGTCCGGCCGGGGCTTTTTGCTTCTTGCCGCCGTCCCGTCGGCTGGCCGGACCGGGCGGGCCGGTTAGGCTCATCCCGCAGAGCACCAGCGCACCACACCAAGCAACACATCCCAAAGGAGATGCTCGTGCCGTCCATCGACGTCGTCGTAGCCCGGGAAATCCTCGACTCACGAGGCAACCCCACCGTCGAGGTCGAGGTCGGCCTCGACGACGGGAGCACCGGCCGTGCGGCCGTACCCTCCGGTGCCTCCACCGGTGCGTTCGAGGCCCTCGAACTGCGCGACGGGGACAAGGCCCGTTACGGCGGAAAGGGCGTCGAGAAGGCCGTTCTCGCCGTCATCGAGCAGATCGGCCCGGAGCTGGTGGGGTACGACGCCACCGAGCAGCGGCTGATCGACCAGGCGATGCTCGACCTGGACGCCACCCCGGACAAGTCCTCGCTCGGTGCCAACGCCATCCTGGGCGTCTCGCTGGCCGTGGCGCACGCCGCCTCGGAGGCCTCCGACCTGCCGCTGTTCCGCTACATCGGCGGCCCGAACGCCCATGTGCTGCCGGTCCCGATGATGAACATCCTCAACGGCGGCAGCCACGCCGACTCCAACGTGGACATCCAGGAGTTCATGATCGCGCCGATCGGCGCCGAGTCGTTCTCCGAGGCGCTGCGCTGGGGCGCCGAGGTCTACCACACCCTCAAGGGCGTGCTGAAGGAGCGCGGCCTGTCCACCGGTCTCGGTGACGAGGGCGGCTTCGCGCCGAACCTCGACTCCAACCGCGAGGCCCTCGACCTGATCGTCGAGGCCATCAAGCGGGCTGGCTACCAGCCCGGCCAGGACATCGCGCTCGCCCTCGACGTGGCCGCCTCCGAGTTCTACAAGGAGGGCTCCTACGAGTTCGAGGGCAAGTCCCGCAGCGCCGCCGAGATGAGCGCGTACTACGGCGAGCTGGTCGAGGCGTACCCGCTGGTCTCGATCGAGGACCCGCTGTTCGAGGACGACTGGGACGGCTGGAAGACCATCACCGACCAGCTCGGCGACAAGGTCCAGCTGGTCGGCGACGACCTGTTCGTCACCAACCCGGAGCGCCTGCAGCGCGGTATCGACAACGACACCGCCAACGCCCTGCTGGTCAAGGTCAACCAGATCGGTTCGCTGACCGAGACCCTCGACGCCGTCGAGCTGGCCCAGCGCAGCGGCTACAAGTGCATGATGTCGCACCGCTCCGGTGAGACCGAGGACGTCACCATCGCCGACCTGGCCGTCGCCACCAACTGCGGCCAGATCAAGACCGGCGCCCCGGCTCGCTCGGACCGCGTCGCCAAGTACAACCAGCTGCTGCGCATCGAGGAGATCCTCGACGACGCGGCGGTGTACGCGGGCCGCAGCGCGTTCCCGCGCTTCCGCGCTTAAGGCCCTCTGGCGGTCCGGGGGCTGAGCCCCCGGACCGCCCCCGGGTGTCGAGGCGCAGCCCCCGAAAAGGGGGTCTGGGGCGTAGCCCCAGGGGGGCTTGGGGGCGAAGCCCCCAAAAACAACTACGTGATGCGAGGTGAGCGACGTGCCCGCGGACCGCTTCTCGACCGCGACCCGGCTGAAAGCCCTCGGCGCGCAGGCACAGGCTCGCGTCTACCGGGCCACCGGCGCCCGCACACCGCGCCGCAGCAGGCTCACCGGCCGCGCCGCCCTGCTCGCGCTGACCGTCTGCGCGCTGGTCGTCGCCCTCGCGTACCCCATGCGGCAGTACGTCGCCCAGCGCTCGCAAATCGCCGACCAGCGCAAACAGGCGCAGGCGGCCCGCGACCGGGTGGAGCGCCTCCAGCAGGAGAAGGCCCGGTGGGCTGATCCGGAGTACGTCAAGGCGCAGGCCCGCGAGCAACTGCACCTCGTCATGCCAGGTGAGACCGGCTACACCATGCCGGGCCAGCGCGGCACGGACGCCGAGCGGAACGATGCCGCCGCAGGGTCGGCGGCCAACCGCGCCTGGTACGACAATCTGTGGAACGGCGTGAACTCCTCCGACGCCAGCCACTGACCGGGGGCCTGGGGGATGTCCCCGCCTTCCCCCCCATGGGCCCGGCACGCCCCGGGACCTGACGACCATCGAGCTACCGCCGACCAGAAAGCCGCCCGTGAAGAACCCGCCGCCCCGCACCGAACCCGCCCCGCCCACCGAGGCCGACATCGCCGCCATCGGCGAGCAGATCGGCCGTGTGCCGCGCGGGCTTCGGGCCGTCGCACACCGCTGCCCGTGCGGGCTGCCGGATGTCGTCGAGACGGCGCCTCGGCTGGAGGACGGCACACCGTTCCCCACGCTGTACTACCTGACCTGCCCGCGTGCCGCATCCGCCATCGGCACGCTGGAGGCGGAGGGCGTGATGAAGGAGATGACGGCGCGCCTCGCGGAGGACGAGGAACTGGCCGACAAGTACCGGGCCGCGCACGAGGACTACATCGCGCGCCGCGACGCCATCGAGGTCCTGGAGAACTTCCCGAGCGCGGGCGGGATGCCCGACCGGGTGAAGTGCCTGCACGTCCTGGTCGGCCACTCGCTGGCGGCCGGTCCGGGGGTGAACCCGCTGGGCGACGAGGCGATCGCGATGCTCCCGGAGTGGTGGCGCAAGGGGCCGTGCGTCTGCGCCGGAGAGGACGGCACGGGCGAGCACGGCACCGACGAGGACGGCGCGGGGGAGGACGCGAAGTGACACGTGTCGCTGCCATCGACTGCGGTACGAACTCCATCCGCCTGCTGGTGGCGGAGGCCGACCGGCAGACCGGCGTGATCAAGGATCTCGACCGGCGGATGAAGATCGTGCGGCTGGGCCAGGGCGTGGACCGCACCGGTCGGCTCGCTCCCGAGGCGCTGGAGCGTACGTTCGCCGCCTGCCGTGAGTACGCCGAGGTGATCCGCGAACTCGGGGCCGAGCAGGTGCGGTTCGTGGCCACGTCGGCCTCCCGCGACGCCGAGAACCGTGATGAGTTCGTCCGCGGTGTGGTGGACATCCTGGGCGTCGAGCCCGAGGTGATCAGCGGCGACGAGGAGGCCGAGTTCTCGTTCGTCGGCGCGACCAGGGAACTCGCCGGACGTGACCCGGGGGGCGCGGAGCGCCCTTCGAACGAGGGCGGCGGTGGGCGAGGGGCGGGCGAGTTCGCCAAGCCGTATCTGGTGGTCGACATCGGCGGCGGTTCGACCGAGTTCGTGGTCGGCTCGGAGCACGCCCGCCCGTCGCCCACCGCCACCCCCAACGGCGGCCCTTCGGGCCGCAGCTGCGATCTCGCGGCCCGCTCGGTCGACATCGGCTGTGTACGGATGACCGAGCGGCACCTCGTCCGCGACGGCCAGGTCAGCGACCCGCCGACCCCGGAGCAGATCACCGCCATAAGGGCGGACATCGATGCGGCACTGGACCTCGTCGCGCAGACCGTGCCGCTGGACCAGGCCCGCACCCTGGTCGGTCTGGCCGGTTCGGTCACCACGGTGGCCGCGATCGCGCTGGGTCTTGAGGAGTACGACTCGTCGGTCATCCACCACTCGCGGATCGGTATCGACCAGGTCCGTGAGATCACCGACCGCCTGCTGTCATCGACGCACGCCGAGCGTGCCGCGATCCCGGTGCTGCACCCGGGGCGGGTCGATGTGATCGGCGCCGGAGCCCTCGTACTGCTCGTGATCATGGAACGCCTCGGGTTCGCGGAGGTCGTGGTGAGCGAGCACGACATCCTCGACGGCATCGCCTGGAGCGTGGCCTGAGCAGTCGTCTGAGCAGCCAGAACATCACTTGAGCGGGGTGCGCAGGCCCCCGTGCGCGGGCCCGGGAACCAAGTTCGTGAATTTCTTCACATGAAGAACAGCGCTTTTATTGGGGCTGAGTTGAGGTTCCGGGCCTGCCGCGTGCCGGGGGCGCGTTTCGGCAGTGTTGCGTAGCGCTGGCCGCTCTGGGCGGGTGTCCCGGCCGGAAGTGGATCGTGGCTGCTCAGCGGGGTCGCTCAACGCTTCCGCGGGGTGTCCGGTTCCATCGCCCGCTGTGGCGTCGATCACGAAATCGCGCAGTGTAGCAGAGGCCTGCAAGAACCTTGTGAAGGGGCTCACGAAGGCCCCCCGACCGTGTGCTGGATACTCGTCTTCATGAGCACCACGGAGCGTCCACGGATCCTCGTAGTAGGCGGCGGTTACGTCGGCCTGTACGCGGCGCGCCGCATCCTGAAGAAGATGCGGTTTGGCGAGGCGACCGTCACGGTCGTCGACCCCCGTTCGTACATGACGTACCAGCCCTTCCTTCCCGAAACCGCCGCCGGCAGCATCTCCCCGCGGCACGTCGTGGTCCCGCTGCGACGTGTCCTGCCCAAGGCGGAGGTCCTCACCGGCCGGGTCACCTCGGTCGACCAGGACCGCAAGGTGGCCGTCATCGAGCCGCTCGTCGGCGAGACCTACGAACTGCCCTTCGACTACCTTGTCGTCGCGCTCGGCGCCGTCTCCCGCACCTTCCCGATCCCCGGCCTGGCCGAGAACGGCATCGGCATGAAGGGCGTCGAGGAGGCCGTCGACCTGCGCAACCACGTCCTGGAGCAGCTCGACCTGGCTGACTCCACGACCGACGAGGAGATCCGCCGCAAGGCGCTGACCTTCGTCTTCGTCGGCGGTGGCTTCGCGGGTGCGGAGACCATCGGCGAGGTCGAGGACATGGCGCGCGACGCCTGCAAGTACTACACGAACGTCAAGCGCGAGGACATGCGGTTCATCCTCGTCGAGGCCGCCAACCGGATCCTCCCGGAGGTCGGTCCCGAGCTCGGCACGTGGGGCCTTGAGCACCTGCGCGAGCGCGGCATCGAGGTCTACCTCGAAACCTCCATGAAGTCGTGCGTCGACAAGCACGTGGTGCTCGCCAACGGACTTGAGGTCGACGCCTCCACGATCGTGTGGACCGCGGGTGTCAAGCCGAACCCCGCGCTCGCCAACTTCGGCCTGCCGCTCGGCCCGCGCGGCCACGTCGACACCGCCCCGACCCTGCAGGTGCAGGGCATGGACTACGTGTGGGCGGCCGGTGACAACGCGCAGGTGCCGGACCTCGCCTCGGGCGAGGGCGCCTGGTGCCCGCCGAACGCGCAGCACGCGCTGCGCCAGGCCAAGGTGCTCGGCGACAACGTGGTCTCCGGGATGCGCGGCTTCCCGCAGCACGAGTACAAGCACAAGAACATGGGCGCGGTCGCGGGCCTCGGCCTGCACAAGGGCGTCGCGCTGCTCTTCGGCAAGATCAAGCTCAAGGGCCGTCTCGCCTGGTACTGCCACCGCGGCTACCACGGCATGGCCGTGCCGACCTTCAACCGCAAGTTCCGGGTGCTCGCCGACTGGACGCTGGCGGCGTTCCTCAAGCGCGATGTCGTGGCGCTCGGTGCGCTGGAGAACCCGCGCGACGAGTTCTACGAGGCCGCGGCGCCGGTGACGGCGGCGGCCGCCGCCAAGGCCAAGGCGCCGGAGGGTGAGAAGGCCAAGGCCTCCTGACCTTCAGATCCGTTTGACGCCGAGGGCGTCCGCCATCCGTGGGGCGGACGCCCTCGGCGTTTTCGCGCGTACGAAATTTCCTCCCACTTGGTTCCCGGTTCGGGACTACGATTGGGCCGCAAATCTGTTTTCGTGATGCAAGGACCTTGCAAGGTCTGTCGGTTGACGCACCATCACGGAGGTTTTGCACCATGGCCGACGTAGCCGCACGGCTCACCGTGCTCGCCGAAGGGGCCCTCGGCGTCCCGCTTCCGATCCGGATCCGCGCCTGGGACGGCAGTGAGGCGGGGCCGCCGGACTCACCGGTCCTGGTGCTGAGGCACCGTCGCGCGCTACGCCGACTGCTCTGGAAACCAGGGGAGTTGGGGCTGGCCCGGGCCTGGGTGGCCGGGGACGTAGAGGTCGAGGGCGACCTCTACGAGGTGCTGGAGCGGCTTTCCGGGCTGATCTGGGAGCGTGCCGAGCAGTCGAGCCTCCGCCCGCTCGACGCCGTACGCGCGCTGCGCGACCCCGTGGTGCGTCAGCTGGCCCGTGAGGCGCTCACCCTGGCCGGGCCCGGCCTGCCGCCCGCACCGCCCGCCGAGGAGGCGACCAGGCGCGGCGGCGTCCGCCATACGCTCAGCCGCGACCGCGAGGCGATCCAGCACCACTACGACGTCGGCAACACCTTCTACGAGAGGGTGCTCGGCCCGTCGATGGTCTACTCGTGCGCGTACTGGCAGCAGCCGGGCGGCACGCTGGAGGACGCGCAGGAGGCCAAGCTCGACCTGATCTGCCGCAAGCTGTCGCTGACGGAGGGCCAGCGGCTGCTGGACGTCGGCTGCGGCTGGGGCTCCATGGTCCTGCACGCGGCGCAGCGCTACGGGGCGCGAGCGGTCGGTGTCACGCTCTCCACCGAGCAGGCCGCGTACGCCCGCAAGCGGGTGGCCGACGCGGGCCTGACCGAGCGCGTCGAGATCCGGGTCCAGGACTACCGGGAGGTGGCCGACGGCCCGTTTGACGCGATCTCGTCCATCGGCATGGCGGAACACGTGGGCGCCGCGCAGTACCGCGCGTACGCCAAGGTGCTGCACGGGCTGCTGCGCCCCGGCGGCCGACTCCTCAACCACCAGATCGCCCGCCGCCCGCTGGAGCGTGAGGAGGCCTACCGGGTGGACGAGTTCATCGACCGCTACGTCTTCCCCGACGGCGAGTTGGCGCCCGTGGGCTCCACGGTCGCCCTGCTGGAGGAGGCCGGTTTCGAGGTCCGCGACGTGGAGGCGCTCCGCGAGCACTACGGCCGCACCCTGCGCGCCTGGGTGGCCAACCTCGAGTCCCACTGGCCCGAAGCGGTGCGCCTGACGTCACCGGGCCGCGCCAGGGTCTGGCGCCTGTACATGGCCGCCTGCGCGCTGGCCTTCGAACGCAACCGCATCGGCGTCAACCAGGTCCTGGCTGTCAAGACACCCGCCAACGGCGAGTCCGGCATGCCCCGAACCCGAAGCTCCTGGCTGACGCCCACCACGTAACCCCTGTGGGCGCGGCCCCAGGGGGCCTGGGGCCGCGCCCCTGACGCCTGTCCGGCGGACCCCGGCCAAGGAGGCGTCTTGGGTCGCGGCAGCCGCATGACCGCCGGTTTGCGCCTTCGTGGTCGCTCGCCGTCGCGGCGGGGTCTTGTCGTCGCCGTGGTGGTGAGGAGCTTCTGCGGCGCGGATCGGCGGTGTCGGGCGTGCCCAACCTGGCTGTGGGGCGGGGTAGTCGTGTGGCCGCTGGTCTGCGGCTTCGTGGTCGCTCGCCGTCGCGATGGCGATCAGCTTCCACGGCGGGGATCGGCGGTTCGAGCCCGCCGTAACCGACCGTGGGTCGCGGTGGTCGTGTGGTCGCCTGTCCGCGGCGGGTGACTGCTCGCCGTCGCGGCGGGTCTCTCGCGGCCGTGGTGGTGATCAGCCGCTACGGCGCGCATCGGCGTTATGCCGTAACCGACCGTGGGGCGCGGCATCGTATGGCCGCTGGTCTGCGGCTACGTGATTGCTCGCCGCCGCGGCGGCGAGCAGCCCCGTGGCGCGGGTCGGCGGTTTCGAACCTGAGGGTCGCCGGAACCCCGGCCCCCGCCGCGCCCCCGGGGTCCGGGCGGAGCCCGGGGAGGGGGCGGGGCGGAGTCCCGGGGGCGGGTGGGTGGGGCTACTCCGTTTTGATGGAGTCGAGGATGTCCAGCTTGGCCGCCCGCCTCGCGGGCCAGACCGCGGCCAGGACGCCCACCAGGGCCGCCAGGGCCAGGAAGACGGCGATGCGCGCCCACGGCAACACCATCACGTAGCCCTGCAGGTCCGCGCTGATGGAGTCGCCGGTCGCCCAGGCGATGAACAGGCCGAGTACGACACCGGTCACCGCGCCGAAGAGGGAGATGACGACGGCCTCCAGGCGGATCATGCGCTTGACCCGGCCGCGGTCCAGGCCCACCGCCCGCAGCATGCCGATCTCACGGCGGCGTTCGAAGACGGACATGGCCAGGGTGTTGATGACCCCCAGCACCGCGATGATCAGCGACATGCCCAGCAGCCCGTACATGATGTACAGCATGTTGTTGATCATGCCGCCGAACGTGTCGCGGATCCCCTGGCGGTCCATGACCGAGATGACGGGGTTGTCACCAAGGCCGTCGGTGATCGCCTGGGCGGCCTTGGGGGTGGCACCGCCGGAGACGGAGACCAGCACCTGCCGGACTTCCGGCTTGTCGACGTGCGGCGTGAGCATCCGGTCGGGCATGACGACCTGTGACAGCACGAGGTTGTCGGCGAAGGTCCCGCCGACCGTCACCTCGGCCTTCGTACCGTCGGGGTAGCTGGCCTGGACGGAGTCGCCGACCTTCCAGCGGTGGCTCCTGGCGGTCTTGTCGGCGACCAGGATCTTGCCGTCGGCCAGCGCGGACTGCGTGCCGTGCACCATCGTGATCTTGACCGTCTTGGCCAGACCACCGGGGTCGGCGGCGGTGATCGACGAGAACCTGCCGTCCACATCGAAGTACGCGGACCGCAGCGCGGTCGCCGCGGTAACCCCCGGCACCTTGGAGATCTCGCCCGCGACGGAGTCGTCCAGCGGCATGCCGTTCGCCATCTGGACCATGTAGTCCGCCGACAGGTTGTCGACCGTGGCCTTGTCGATCGTCCGGCCGATGGAGACGCCCAGCACCGAAAGACCGGTGATCAGGGTGAGACCGATGGCCAACGCCGAGGCGGTGGCGGCGGTACGGCGCGGATTGCGCCGCGCGTTGCGTGCGGCCAGGTTGCCGGAGACCCCGAAGGCCCGTGCCAGCAGCGGCCGTACCGCCGCGATCACCGGCTGCGACAGCAGCGGCGTCAGCACGATCACGCCGATCATCAGCAGGAACGCCCCGCCGCCGACCTCCCAGCGGCCGGTCGCACCGCCCGTCGCACCGCCCAGGACGACCAGCGCGGCACCGACCGCGGCCAGCAGCCCGCCGAAGGTGTTGCGCAGCACCAGGGACTTGGTGGGCGCCGGCAGGTCCGCGCTGCTCATGGCGGCGACCGGCGGGATCTTCGCGGCCCGGCGCGCGGGCAGCCACGCGGCGAACATGGTGATCAGCACGCCGACCGCGAACGCCGCGATCACCGTCGTCGGCGCGACCACCAGCGGCCCCGAAGGCACCTTCGCGCCGAAGGAGGCCATGGCCGAGCGCAGCCCCACCGCGATACCGACGCCGACCACGAAACCGGCCAGCGAGGCGGTGGCGCCGACGATCAGCGCCTCGGTGAGCACCGAACGCGTCACCTGACGGCGGCTCGCGCCCAGCGCCCGCAGCAGCGCCAGCTCCTTGGTGCGCTGCGCGACCAGCATGGTGAAGGTGTTGGCGATCAGGAAGATGCCGACGAACAGCGCGATGGCGGCGAAGACCATCAGCATGGTGCTCAGCGAGTTGAACTGCTGCTCGATCTCCTTGGCCTGCTGGTCCGCGAGCTGCTTACCGGTCTGCGCGTCGATGCTGCCGTCCTTGGGCAGCAGCGGGGTGATCTCGTCGAGGATCTTCTGCTGCGAGGCGCCCTTGTCGGCGGTGACGGTCACGTCACGGAAGTGACCGGCGGTCAGATAGAGCGTCTGGGTGCTCGCGGTGTCGAAGAGGACCAGGGACCCACCGGCGCTCACCGAGCCGTCGTCGGTGGTGAAGACGCCGGTGACGGTGTACGTCTTGACCGGGCCGTTGGTCGCGATCCGCGCCGGGTCGCCGACGTGGAAGCCGCCCTTGTCGGCGGTGTCCTTGTCCAGCGCGACCTCGCCGGTCTGCGCCGGGCCGCGGCCGGAGACGAAGGCGTAGCGCGAGTCCCTGCCGTTCTTGCCGGGCGCGAAGTTGGCACCGATGTTGGTCCAGCCGTTGCCGATCAACTTGCCCTTGGCATCGGCGACTCCGGCGAAACCGGAGACCCGCCCGGTCGCCGAGGCGACCCCCGGCAGCTTGTTGATCTTGTCGAGGGTCTGCTGGCTGATGCCCTCTTCCTGCTTCTTGTCGTGCTGGCCCGAAGGGCTGCCGTAGCTGGTGATGGCGACGGCCACGTTGTCGTACGACTTGGCCGACTGGTTCTTGTAGGCGTTGCCGAGCGTGTCGGTGAAGACCAGGGTGCCGGAGACGAACGCGACGCCGAGCAGCACGGCGAGCACGGTCATCAGCAGTCTGGCCTTGTGCGCGAGCACATTGCGCAGGGCGGTACGGAACATGGTTCAGTCCTGGGGGGATGCGGGTGCGGATCGGCGGTGACGGGCGGCGGCTGGGCGGGTGCTCAGCTCGTACGGCCCTTGGCGTCGAAGCGCTTCATCCGCTCCAGGACGTCGTCCGCCGTGGGGTTCCGCAGTTCGTCGACGATCCGGCCGTCGGCGAGGAAGATGACGCGATCCGCGTACGAGGCCGCCACCGGGTCGTGGGTGACCATCACGACGGTCTGACCCAACTCCCGTACCGAGTTGCGCAGGAAGCCCAGCACTTCGGCGCCGGAGCGCGAGTCGAGGTTTCCGGTCGGCTCGTCGGCGAAGATGATCTCGGGTCGGGCGGCGAGCGCACGGGCCACCGCGACGCGCTGCTGCTGGCCGCCGGACAGCTGCGAGGGGCGGTGCGCCAGCCGATCGGACAGGCCGACGGCCTCGATGACCTTGGCCAGCCAGGACTGGTCCGGCTTGCGGCCCGCGATGTCCATCGGGAGCGTGATGTTCTCGGCGGCGGTCAGGGTGGGCAGCAGGTTGAAGGCCTGGAAGATGAAGCCGATCTTGTCCCGGCGCAGTCGGGTGAGCTGCTTGTCCTTCAGTGCGGACAGCTCGGTGTCACCTATTCGAGCGGATCCCGAGGAGACCGAGTCGAGCCCCGCCATGCAGTGCATGAGGGTCGACTTGCCGGAGCCCGACGGCCCCATGATGGCGGTGAACTCGCCCTTCCGGAAATCGGTGGAGACGTTGTCGAGCGCGACCACGCGTGTCTCGCCCTGCCCGTAGACCTTGGTGAGGTCCGTCGCGCGGGCGGCCACCGCGGTGGCACGGTCGTCGGCGCGGGTGCCGGATGGGGTGGTGGTGGTCACGGGCGGGACTCCTGTCGTACGTGGCGGTGTTCACTCCATCCTTCCTGTGCCCAGCTCTGGCCGGATCAGCCCCTGTCGTGGTTCTGCGGGGAGCCCTGGGAGGTACGAACGGAAGGCGCGTCATCCTCAGGTATGAGGCCGGTGTTCTGGTATGGGCGCGTACGCAGGTCTACATAGGGCAATCGTGCGGATCGTTGTGAGTTGCGCGGTTTGCTCGGTTTGCGTGGGGTGCGGCAAGGGGGCTGGCGCCCCCGAGTAGTTGGGTGTGTGTCGGCTTGCGGGCGGGGCGCACGGGGGCGCACGAGCGGCGGCGTGACACGACTCGGCGAATTCTCGTCAATCGCTTCGAGTGGTCCATACAGCGGATAGTGGGTGCTCTTGCGGAATGCGCGCCGGTGGGGGCATAGACCAGGGCAATCGCCCGGTTTTGACGGTCTTTCAGCTGCCCATAAAATCAGACAACAGGGGGCGGATTTTCACCTGTTCGGGGGTCAGTTCCCGGTAGGCTCTTGCTACTTCATGGGATCGCCCGCTGTGCCCGCGGCGGTGTTCCCATGCCCGGGTGGTGGAATGTAGACACGGTGAGCTTAAACCTCGCTGACCCACGGGTCGTGCCGGTTCGAGTCCGGCTCCGGGCACCCCTTCTCCTGCGGAGACCTTCCCGGGAGAAGGCTCATCGAATCCTCGTTAATTCTTCAATTAATCAGATCGGCGTACCAATCGGCGTGTGAAGATCCTCCTCTGGTAGCAGTCGCGGTACTTTGCCAGCCCATTACGGTTGGGTCAGAGCCGTACCGTGCGGCCATGGAGGAGTGAGATGAGGAGCAGCAACCCGGTCTTCACGCGGCGGGGCTTCAGCCGCGACAACGGTTATGCGGGCTTCGGCCAGAACGCGATGCCACCGGCTGGAAACCCGTACGCCCAGGGCGCCCCCCAGGACCTCACGGCCGAGCAGTTGCGGCAGATGTACCAGGCTCCGCCCGCGAGCCCGGCGCAGAGCGGCCGGATGACCATCGACGACGTGGTCATGCGGACCGCCATGACGCTGGGCACGGTGGCCGTCGGCGCGCTGCTGGCGTGGTTCGTACTGCCGGTGAGCAACTCCAGCTACGGGGTCGCGGTCGGATCGGCGCTCGTGGCGTTCGTGCTCGGCCTGATCCAGACGTTCAAGGCGGCCCCGAGCCCGGGGCTCATCATCGGCTACGCGGCCTTCGAGGGCGTCTTCCTCGGTGTCATCAGCAAGATGTACAACGAGGCCTGGGCCGGTGCCCCGGTCCAGGCGGTGCTGGGCACGATGGCCGTGTTCGCCGGGATGCTCATCGCCTACCGGACCCGGCTGGTCAAGGTCACCGACCGGTACAAGCGGGTCGGCATGGCGATCGCCATCGGCTTCATCCTGCTGACCTTCGTCAACCTGCTGTTCGCGGCCTTCGGCGGCGGCCATGGCCTGGGCCTGCGCAGTGGCGGCCTCGGCGTGGTCGTCGGCATCGTCGGGGTACTGCTCGGCGCGTTCTTCCTGTCGCTGGACTTCAAGCAGATCGAGGACGGCATCCGGCACGGCGCCCCGCAGCGGGAGTCCTGGCTGGCCGCCTTCGGCCTCACGCTCTCGCTGGTGTGGATCTACCTGGAGATGCTGCGGCTGATCTCGATCCTGCGGGACTGATCAGGGACTCCGCGGTCGCCGTAGGGCGCCGGACACGCCGACGGGCCTCCAGGGGCGGCAGTGCCGCTCCAGGAAGCCCGTCGGTGGCTTTATGGGGCCTGGGGATTCAAGGGGATGCGGGGTTAACCGAGTTTGCGGGCCGCCCGCCTGAGGTCGTACTCATGGACGAGGGCTTTGGCGTAGCCGTGGGACAGGTCCTCGTGCTCGCGGCGGAGCCAGTCCACCTTCTCTTCGAAACGGAGAAGCGCGGGGCCGTTGTCGAGGTCGCGGAGCCACTCGGCGACTTCCCGGCCGGTGCGCTGGGGGATACGGGACAGCAGGTTCCGGTGGGTTTCTTCAGAGAAGATCATCTGGGACATCGGCGCCTCCAGTGTGCGTTCCGTTACCCCACCGTGCCTTAGCCGTTGGGCGTTGGCAACCGTCCCAGGCCTACGAGCACGCGTACGGGTCCGTATAAAGTCACCCGCATGCTCGACTGCGCGCCCCTGGTAACCGCCGTGGAGCGGCTCGCCGACCGCTTCCGGGCCCTTCCGCAGAGCCGGCTGCGCGGTGCCGCGGAGATTGGACTGGCCCTCGCGCGCGACCTGTCGTGTGCCGCGCAGCGGCTTGAACTCCCCGATCGCGAACCGCTGTTGATGCCCGACGACGGGATCTTCGCGATCGGCGACCAGATCGCCGTGGCGGGCCACGATCTCGTCGTGGCCCTCGCCGGGCACCCCGGCCGCCACGATGTGCTGGACGAGGCGCTACGGAAAGTGGCGGCCGTGGAGCAGCTCCTGTGAGGCCGGGCCTCAGAGCGAGGCGACGACCCGGTCGGCGAGGATGAAGACGCTCTCCCCGCCGTAGGTGAAGGTCAGTGCGAACGCGCCGGAGACGGCGGATCCGCCGAGCAGCGACGGAGCCTCGCCGCGCTCCAGGGCGGCGGCGAGCTGCTCGGCGGTCTCGCGGTGGCCGGGGGTCAGGCACAGCGTCGTACCGTCCGTGAAGACGTACAGGTCAAGCGTGCCGAGCGGGCCGGGGCGGACATCGGCGAGCGGAGTCTGGGCCTCGGCGAGCGCGGCCAGCCGGGCCACCGTCTCCTCGGGGTCGGCGATCACCGGAGACGGTACGAAGTCCGGGTCGGAGGGGTGGCGCCGCGACGGCACCTGGGCCTGCGGCTCCAGGCCCGCCAGATCCGCCTGGCGCGGCAGATAGGGCAGCACCTCGACCTCCGGGAGCTCGGTGCCATGGCCGTCGAAGACCGGGGCGTCGGCGGCCTCCCGCGCATCCTGGGCGGCCCAGAACGCCCGGGCCTCGGCCAGCTCCCGGTCCCGCTCGTCGGCGAGCGCCGCCGCGACGGCGGTGCGTATCTCCTCGATGACCGGAGCCGGGCGAGCGCCCGGAACGAGACCGGCGCCCGTCGCGGCCTCCGCACGGTGCTCGGTGAGCTCGCGGCGCAGCGCGCCCAGCTCACCGCGCAGACCGCGTACCGCGAACACGGCGACGGCCCCCGCGGTCACGGCGGCGGCCGCGACGAGCAGCGAGACGAGGGTGATGGCGTTGATGGCGCTCACTGACGTAACTCCTGGCAGGTGGGGGCTTGCGACGGTTTACGGCGGAACTTTTCTCCCCCACGGACACTGTGCACTGAAACCGTTGGCCTGCGCAGTGCGGAATGTCACGAAAGGGACATGTCGCCGCCCGGCTCCAGCCAGTACGCCAGCTCTGACCTGCGCAGACGACGTTCCCCCGGGACATGAATTCGTCCCGGGGGAACCGTCAACCCAGCTCCGTCCGGTTCAGCTCAGCCGCTCGATGACCATCGCCATGCCCTGGCCGCCGCCGACGCACATCGTCTCCAGACCGAACTGCTTGTCGTGCCACTGCAGCGAGTTGATCAGCGTAGTGGTGATCCGGGCGCCGGTCATACCGAAGGGGTGGCCGACCGCGATCGCGCCGCCGTTGACGTTCAGCTTGTCCAGGTCGATACCGAGGTCCCGGTAGGACGGGATGACCTGGGCGGCGAACGCCTCGTTGATCTCGACCAGGTCGATGTCGTCGATGGTCAGCCCGGCCCGCCGCAGCGCCTGCCGGGACGCCTCGACGGGGCCGTAGCCCATGATCTCGGGGGACAGCCCGGAGACCCCGGTGGACACGATCCGGGCCAGCGGGGTGAGGCCCAGCTCGCGCGCCTTGGTGTCGGACATGATGACCAGGGCCGCTGCGCCGTCGTTGAGCGGGCAGCAGTTGCCCGCGGTGACCAGGCCGTCGGGGCGGAAGACCGGCTTGAGGCCCGCGACCCCCTCCATCGTCACACCCGCGCGCGGACCGTCGTCCTTGCTGACCACGGTGCCGTCCGGCAGCGTGACCGGGGTGATCTCGCGCTGCCAGAAGCCGTCGGCGATCGCCTTCTCGGCGAGGTTCTGCGACCGTACGCCGAACTCGTCCATGTCCTGGCGGGTGATGCCCTTGAGCCGGGCCAGGTTCTCGGCGGTCTGGCCCATCGCGATGTACGCGTCGGGCAGCAGCCCGTCCTCGCGCGGGTCGTGCCAGTCCGTGCCCTCCTGCTCGGCGCGCGCGGCGGTACGTGCCTCCGCGTCCGCGAACAGCGGGTTGTGGGTGTTGGGCAGGCCGTCCGAGGTGCCCTTGACGCTGCGCGAGACCGTCTCGACACCGGCCGAGATGAAGACATCGCCCTCGCCCGCCTTGATGGCGTGCAGCGCCATCCGGGACGTCTGGAGCGACGAGGAGCAGTAGCGGGTGATGGTGCAGCCGGGCAGATGGTCCATGCCCATCTGCACCGCGACGATACGGCCCAGGTTGTGCCCCTGCTCGCCGCCGGGCAGGCCGCAGCCGAGCATCAGGTCGTCGATCTCGCGCGGATCGAGCTCGGGGATCTTCGCGAGCGCGGCCTGGATGATGGTGGCCGTCAGGTCGTCCGGACGCAGGTCCTTCAGCGATCCCTTGAAGGCGCGCCCGATCGGCGAGCGGGCGGCAGAGACGATTACGGCTTCTGGCATCGCGGGATCTCCTCCGGAGGGGGTGACGGGCTCAGGGGGAAGTTACCGGTAGGTATCGCGGGAGTCACGGGGCTGGTGCTGTGACCTTGCGCTCGCGCGGCGTTGCCGGATCTCCCGCCCGCCCGTTACCGCTGCCAGCATCGCACCGTTGCGCCCGGCCCGCGGGTGCTCGGGCTGTGCCCTGCGCTGCGACGGGGCGGGTACGCACCTCACCGGCCGGTGCGCCGACGGCGGCGGTAGTGGGCGGAAAAGGAGACCTACGTGAGTGCGGAGAGGTCCGCCGAGGTGTTCTGGCCCCCGCCGGAGGCGGCCCGGCGCCGCAGCAACGCCCAGGGCCCCCGCCGTCCAGCGGCGGCCACCTCCGAACCGGAGGCCTCCGCCGCCGCGGCGGCGGCCTCCGCGACGGGCAGGACGCTCTCGTCCTCGACCGCGTCGGCGTCCGGCCAAACCCCCACAGCGGCACAGAGCGTCGGCAGCACCGCCATCGCGGCGGTCGCGTATCCGGTCACCGACGGGTGGTAGTTGTCCGGGCCGAACATCTCCCTCGGGTTGGCCGCGAACTCCGGCCCGAGCAACTGTCCGAGCGACACCGTGCGGCCGCCCAGCTCGATCACCGCGATGGTCTGCGCGGCGGCGAGCTGGCGGCTCAGCCGCCGGGCCACCCAGCGCAGCGGTTGGTAGACCGGCTCGATCGTGCCCAGATCCGGGCAGGTCCCGACCACCACCTCGATGCCGGCCTCGCGCAGTCGGCGCACCGCCGCGGCCAGATGCCGTACGGATTCCGCGGGCGGCATGCGGTGCGTCACGTCGTTCGCACCGATCATGACCACGCAGACGTCCGGCGGCTCGGAGCCGTCCAGCAGCAGGCCGACCTGCCGTTCCAGGTCATCGGAGCAGGCGCCCGGCAGGGCCACGTTCACCAGGTCCACCGGCCGCTCGGCCACCGCCGCCAGGCCCGAGGCGAGTATCGCCCCCGGGGTCTCGCCCACCCGGTGAACCCCCTGCCCGGCCGCCGTGGAGTCGCCCAGGAACGCCAGCCGGACGGGCGGGTCACCGGCTCCGTCACCGAAGGCGGCGAACGCCGCTCCGTAGCGACCGTCCGCCGTGGGAGGCGCGTCCTCGGCGCCGCCCACCGTTCTCCTGGCCAGCCGTACCTCGGTCAGCAGCAGCCCGACCACGGCCCCGCCGAGCAGACCCACTCCGCCACCGCCGTACGCAGCGGCGGTCGCGATCCGACGTGCCACCCTCGCCCTCGACATCGGCATCCCCGTTCACTCGGTCCCGTAAGAGCTTGTTGCCCATTACGGCCCACCGCGCAACGCGACCGTTCGGGGGCGCTTGCGCATAGGCTCTGACCACACATAGGGAAACATCCGGAGGACGTCGTGCAGTTCCACGACTCGATGATCAGTCTTGTCGGCAACACCCCGCTGGTGAGGCTCAACAGCGTCACGGCCGGGATCCAGGCCACGGTGCTGGCCAAGGTCGAGTACTTCAACCCCGGCGGCTCGGTCAAGGACCGGATCGCCCTGCGCATGATCGAGGCCGCCGAGAAGTCCGGCGAACTCAAGCCGGGCGGCACCATCGTCGAACCGACCTCGGGCAACACCGGTGTCGGTCTGGCGATAGTGGCACAGCAGAAGGGCTACAAGTGCATCTTCGTCTGCCCCGACAAGGTGTCGACGGACAAGATCAACGTGCTGCGGGCGTACGGCGCCGAGGTCGTGGTCTGCCCGACCGCCGTTGACCCCGAGCACCCGGACTCGTACTACAACGTCTCCGACCGGTTGGTACGCGAGACGCCGGGCGCCTGGAAGCCCGACCAGTACAGCAACCCGAACAACCCGCTGTCGCACTACCACTCCACCGGTCCGGAGCTCTGGGAGCAGACCGACGGCCGGATCACCCACTTCGTGGCGGGCATCGGGACCGGCGGCACGATCTCCGGCACCGGCCGGTACCTCAAGGAGATCTCCGACGGCAAGGTCAAGATCGTCGGCGCTGACCCGGAGGGTTCGGTCTACTCCGGCGGTTCCGGTCGCCCGTACCTCGTCGAGGGCGTGGGCGAGGACTTCTGGCCGACCGCGTACGACCAGAACGTCACCGACGAGATCGTCGCCGTGTCCGACAAGGACTCGTTCCAGATGACCCGCCGCCTCGCCAAGGAGGAGGGGCTGCTGGTCGGCGGTTCGTGCGGAATGGCGGTCGTCGCGGCGCTGCGGGTCGCCGAGCGGCTCGGCCCGGACGACGTCGTGGTGGTCCTGCTGCCGGACAGCGGACGCGGCTACCTCAGCAAGATCTTCAACGACGAGTGGATGGCCGACTACGGCTTCCTGGAGGAGGGCGGCCAGCAGGCCCGGGTCGCCGATGTGCTCGCCTACCGCAGCGGCGGCATCCCCGAACTCGTCCACATGCACCCGGAGGAGACCGTCGGCGAGGCGATCGACGTACTGCGTGAGTACGGGGTCTCGCAGATGCCCATCGTCAAGCCGGGCGCCGGGCATCCGGACGTGATGGCCGCCGAGGTCGTCGGCTCGGTCGTGGAACGCGAGCTGCTGGACGCGCTGTTCACCCAGCGCGCACACCTCGACGACGCGCTGGAGAAGCACATGTCCGCGCCGCTGCCGCAGGTCGGCTCGGGCGAGACGGTCGGCGACCTGATGGAGGTACTGCAGGGCGCGGACGCGGCGATCGTGCTGGTCGAGGGCAAGCCGACGGGTGTGGTGAGCCGTCAGGACCTGCTCGCCTTCCTCGCCAAGGTCGCCAAGTAGCGACCAACCGGCCCGGAAGTCTGGGAGATTGGCCGGATTTCGCGGAAACGGTACATGCGTGACACGCGTGCGCAGCACGGGCTTAACACGGGTCCGGCACATTGGTGGTCGTCGGGCAACCGACACCACCGATGTGGCAGCTAGGAACGACGGAGCGGCTCCCGGACCTCCTCAGTTGCCCCGGACGCGGGTAGCCCGGCCCTGACCCGGCCTCGCGTCCCAGTGGGGGACCGCCGTCGTCCCGCCCCTGGCGGCCTCTGCCGGGGTGCGGCGGTCCCCCGCTTTCTTTTTCTTTTTGTGTTCGCTCGCCGCCGGGCGCCCCTTTTTTGTGTTCGCTCGCCGCCGGGCGCTTAACCCTGTGTCGACACTCCTCGTCGAGCGGTCGCTGCGCTCCCTCCTCCTCGTCGCTTTCGACACAGGCGCGCCCTTTGGCTCGCTCACCTTGCCGGAGAGGTGGGTACCCGGTGGCTTCCATCACGGGTGTGCGTACCCGGTGGCTTCCATCGCGGCCGAGCCACCGCTCCAGAAGCGCGGGCGTCCTCGCCGCACCGTGCGCACCCGGTACGGATCGCGCGCACCCGGTGCAGGAGGGCTGGGGCGGCAAGCGCGAAGCTCCGCCGAACCGGGGGCTAGTCGTCCCAGCCGTCGGTGTTGCCGCGGCGGCCGACTCGTTCGGTGAGGCGCGAGCTCAGCGAGTGCGAGGCGTTGACGCCGACGATCCCGGCCCAGGTGATCAGCAGGCCCGGAAGGTGGGCGTTGACCACGCCGATGGCCGACAGCGGGATCGCGAGGACGAGCGAGATGCCCGCGAGGCCGAAGCGGCGGTTGCGGTTGTCGTGGTCCTCGGGGGAGCGGCTGCGGCGGGAGCCCGAGGTGGCGACCCGTGTGCCCGCCATCTGCTGCTGGGCGAGTTCACGGCGGACTTGGCGCTCCACCTGACTGTCGAGTCGCTGGTCCACCTTTTCGAGGAACGAGTCGATCAACTCGGCCTCGTATTCAGGACCGAGGTCCTTACGGGTTTGCAGTGTGGCGTTGAGCTCTTTCTTGAGCTCGGGGTCAGGGGCACTCATGGCTTTCACGGTAGAACTGGCGGACCCCTGTGTAAGTGGGGTTAGCCCCCGAATCTTGTCAGGGGTGCCCTCCTCCTCGGGGAGGTGTGTACCGTCGCGGTGGACCTCGAAGGGGAGGCATTGATGGAGCTGTTGACCGCGCTGGGCGCACCGGACCAGGACCGGCCCGACGCCATCACGATCGACGGCCGCGCGGTGAGCTACGACGCGCTGCTCGGCGCGGCCGGAGCGGTCGCGGCCAGGGTCGCCGGGGCGCCGGCGGTCGCGGTGCATGCCGCGCCCGTACTGGAGACGGTGGTGGCGGTGGTGGGCGGGCTGCTCGCCGGGGTGCCGGTGGTGCCCGTGCCGCCGGACGCCGGGCCGGCCGAGCGCCAGCACATCCTGCGCGATTCCGGGGCGGCGCTGCTGCTCGCCGCGCAGCGCCAGGAGACCGCGGACGTCGACACGGCCGAGGTCCGCATCGCGGAGCGCGCGGATTTCACCGGTGCCGAACCCGCCGCCGGAGCAACCGCGTTGGTCCTCTACACCTCGGGGACGACGGGGGCGCCCAAGGGCGTGCTGATCTCGCGCCGGGCGATCGCCGCCGACCTGGACGCACTGGCCCGCGCCTGGGCGTGGACGGCCGATGACACGCTGGTGCACGGGCTACCGCTGTTCCATGTGCACGGCCTGGTGCTGGGCGTGCTCGGCGCGCTGCGCACCGGAAGCCGGTTGGTGCACACCGGGCGGCCGACCCCGACCGCCTACGCCGCGGCGGGCGGCACGTTGTACTTCGGCGTGCCCACGGTCTGGTCGCGGATCGTCCAAGACCCCTCCGCGGCAAGGGAGTTGGCGAAGGCCCGGTTGCTGGTCTCCGGCAGCGCGCCGCTGCCCGCGCCCGTCTTCCGCGATCTGGAGGCGCTGACCGGGCAGCGGCCGGTCGAGCGATACGGGATGACCGAGACGTTGATCACGGTCAGCACCCGGGCGGATGGCGAGCGGCGGCCGGGCTCGGTCGGGCTGCCGGTCGACGGAGTGGCCACCCGGCTGGTGGGCGAGAAGGGTGAGCCGGTCCCGTACGACGGTGCCACGGTCGGTGAACTCCAGGTCAGCGGGCCGACGTTGTTCGACGGCTATCTCGGCCGCCCTGACGCTACGGCGGCCGCGGTGACGGCGGACGGCTGGTTCCGTACCGGCGACATGGCGGTGGTGGAGCCGGACGGTATGCATCGGATCGTCGGCCGCGCCTCGACCGACCTGATCAAGTCGGGCGGCTACCGCATTGGCGCCGGTGAGGTGGAGAACGCGCTGCTCGACCATCCCGCGGTGCGTGAGGCGGCGGTGGTGGGCGCGCCGCACGACGACCTGGGCCAGCAGATCGTTGCTTATGTCGTCGCGGACGGGGTGAGTGAACGGGAGCTGATTGATTTCGTGGCTGGACATCTGTCCCTTCACAAGCGGCCGCGTGCAATCCGCTTTCTTGAGGCGCTACCGCGTAATGCGATGGGCAAGCCACAGAAGAAACTACTGCCTCCGTTGTAGGCGCTGTTGGGCGGGGGGGGGTGTGCAAACCGAGTTGGCGGATCGCAAATAAGCTTTCTACGATGCACTAGCCCAACTACCAACCGGCCGGTCAGTGCGTGAGCGGCCGGGTCGCCCCTACCCGGGTCCCGCTCCAAAGGGTGGCGGTGATTTTCCTGCCATGGGAGACAACACCGCATGTTTCACCGCATAGGACGCACAGTCGTCCGCCATCCAATATGGACGATCGTGGCGTGGCTCATAGCCGCCGTCGCGATCGTCGCCACCGCACCAAGTCTGCCGTCCAACAGCGATGAGAGTAGCTTCCTCCCCAAGAGCTACGAGTCCATCCAGGCCGCCGAGCTCCAGTCGAAGGCGTTCCCCAGCGCCTTCACCCCGTCCGCGATCGTGCTCTACAGCCGCCCCGACGGCCAGAAGCTGACGCCCGCGGACCTGAAGGACGCTCAGCGCGTCACCGGCGAACTGGGTGCCAAGCACATCGACCAGGTGCAGAAGGTCATCCCCGGGCCTCCGTCCAAGGACGGCAAGTACGACCTGGCGCTGGTCCAGATGGACAGCAAGAACGCGGGCCAGCCCAAACAGGCCGACGCGGCGAAGACGCTGCGTGCCGACGTCAAGCAGCTCGCCCAGGGCACCCACCTGGACGCGAAGCTCGGCGGTTCCGCCGCGCAGGCCCTGGACCAGCAGGACTCCTCCCAGCGAGGTCAGGCACTGGTCGGGATCGGCACCTTCGTGATCATTCTGGTCACCTTGCTGATCATCTTTCGGGCGCCGATCCTGGCGGTGCTGCCGCTGGTGCTGATCGGTCTGGTCTCGGCCGTCGCCAACGGGCTGATCGCCTACGCCACCAAGCTGTTCAACCTCCAGGCCAACAGCTCGATCTCGTCGATCCTGATCGTGGTGCTGTTCGGCGTCGGTACGGACTACTTCCTGTTCCTGATGTTCCGCTATCGGGAACGGCTGCGCGCGGGTGACGAGCCGAAGGAAGCGATGATCAACGCGGTCGGCCGGGTCGGCGAGGCCATCGCCTCGGCCGCGGGTGCGGTGGTCATCGCCTTCCTGGCGCTCAGCTTGTCCACCCTGGGCTTCCTCAAGCAGATGGGCCCGGCGCTCGCCATCGCGGTTGGCGCCACGCTCGTCGCGGGACTCACGCTGATCCCGGCGGTGGTCTCGCTCATCGGCCCGAAGGTCTTCTGGCCGTCGAAGTCGTGGCAGAAGGAGCCGGACAACGCCCGGTTCGCGGCGCTCGGTCGCACGGTGCAGCGCCGTCCCGGCGTGGTCGCCGCGGTCTCCGGCGTGATCATGGTCGCGCTGGCGCTCGGTACGCTCGGCTTCAACGCCACCTTCGACCTGGCCGCGGGCTCGATGCCCAAGACCAAGGAGTCGATGGTCGCCCAGACCGAGATGCAGAACGCGTACTCGGCCGGTGCCGCCGAGCCCACCAGCGTCTTTGTGACCAGCACCGACGGCAAGCCGCTCGACAAGGCCGCACTGCCCGGGTACGCGCAGAAGCTGCAGGGCGTCGACGGTGTCGCCGACTCCAAGGTCACCGCGGTCAGCAAGGACGGCATGACGGCGAACATCACCGTCACCCTCAAGTACGACGCGGCCAGCGACAAGGCGATCAGCACCGTCGGCACCATCCGCGACGTGGCACACGCGGACGCGCCGTCCGGTACGAAGGCGCTGGTCGGCGGTATGTCGTCGATCTACAAGGACATCAACAGCGCGGTCAACCACGACTACAAGACGGTCTTCCCGGTCGCCGCGGTACTGATCATGGTGATCCTGGGCCTGCTGCTGCGCAGCGTGGTCGCCCCCTGGTACCTCATGGCCTCGGTCGGCCTCGGCTTCGGTGCCACGCTGGGCGCCACCGTGCTGATCTTCCAGAAGGGTGAGGGGCACTCCGGCCTGATGTTCATGCTGCCGGTGATCATGTATCTCTTCGTGGTCGCCATCGGCACGGACTACAACATCCTCATGATCGCCCGGCTCCGCGAGGAGGCCCGTGAGGGCCGCGAGCCGCGCGAGGCGGCGGGCCAGGCCCTGCGCCACGCGGGTCCGACCGTGGCCGCGGCGGGCTTCATCCTGGCGGCGACCTTCGCCACGATGATGCTCGCGGGCAACTCGATGCTGACGGAGATGGGCTTCGCGGTCTCCTTCGGCATCATCGTCGCCGCGTTCGTCATGGCGATGTTCTTCACGCCGGCCCTCACCGCGCTGATCGGCCATGCGGCCTGGTGGCCGGGCCACGCGGACCGGGCGCCGGCCATGCCGTCCGCCCCGGGCCACGAGGAGGCCCGTGAGCTGGACCCCTCCGGCCGGGTCTGACCGGTACGGCACAGGGGCCGGGCGCGCGGTGTGCGCGCCCGGCCCTTCGCCTTGCCGGACCCGTCCGGTCGCGTCAACGGCCGTTCCGCACCAGCAGGATGTCGCGTTCCCCTCCGGCGAGAAGGTGCGGCAGCGGGATCAACCCCGTGAAGCTGAGCCTGACCAGTGTTGCCTGTGCGTGCACGTCGCCCGGCCGGATGTCCGCCCCCTCCGGGCGCGATGCGTTCTGCCAGCGGTGCGGGTAGCCGTCGCAGTCGGCGGGTGAGCCGTTGATGCTGTACTGCCGCCCGCCCTGGATCACACTCGTCCCGATCAGCACCGGGTCGGCCGAGCCGTCCGGCGAGCAGCGGTAGATGCCGGACAGGGTGACCCAACCGTCACGTGAGAGGTGTCCGACCTGGTCGACGGTCACCCCGTTGAACGGCAGGCCATCGTCGGCCTGGGCGGGCACGGACGCGACCGCGGTCACCATGGCGACGCCCGCGGCGAGACTGAGGGCGGAAATGATGCGCATGCAGCAGGGGTAACAGGCCGTGGAGCGAAAGGGCGTGATTATCACTCTTTTGCCGTGTCCGGCCTGTTGGTCGAACGCACGGGATAACGGTATTGACCATCCGTTAGGCTGTGGCCACGGTTGGTCAATTGACTTTGGGGGAAACAGAGTTGCCTGACGCACCTGATATTGGGATCAACACGGCGGGGGTCGGCAAGGCCGGGCGATGACGTTGGGACTCTCGCGGACGCCGCGAGCAAGCACCTGGCCCACGCGCTGGATGCCAGTTACGTCGTGGGCGACGCTCAGTGGGGTTGGCAGTTCTGTACATCGCTGAACGCCTGCGCCGCGGCGTGGGAGGGCCACATGGTCGACCTCGCCAACCGGCTGGCGCGGGTTGCGCAGGACGTCGGCAACGCGGCCAACGCCTACGACGCCGTGGACGTGGAGGCCGAACGCCGAATGCGACTGACCCTGGGTGACCTGGGAAGGGCTGACTGACGGTGGTTGACTTCACGAGCCTGAACAACCTCAACGTCAAGCTGTGGCAGGACGCCGCCGACGAATGGCTCAAGTTGTCGAAGTGGGCGCTGCATTCCGGATGGTGTGAAGCAGGAACTGCGCGGCACGGGCGGCAAGTTCGACCGGGTGAAGTTGGTGCAGTTCGCCCTGGATAATTGGAACAAGCCAGACGAAACAGATCTGGGCAACAACTGTACGAACTTCGTCTCAGAGGCGATGATGCACGCTGGTGTGCACCAGAAGACAGACTTCTGGTGGGGCACCAAGGGTGACGACGTGTGGATGCGCGGGAACCCCATCGGGATTGACCTGATCGACAAGCACCTGGCCTACTCAAGTACTTGGGGTGCTGCCGATAACTTGCAGGGTTTTCTGACGAAGTGCGGAAGCTACGAGGTTCCCGCGTCCCAGGCGAAGCCCGGGGACATCATTTTCCTCAATCAGGTGGGTGCAAACGACGATGACCGCCCGTACGGAAAGGCCCATCACGCCGCGATAGTCACGGCGGTGATGCCCGACGGCGAGATCAAGTACACCCAACACACCGATTCCTATCAGAACGTGAGTCTTCAAGGCCGTACCCCGGCGGAGGTCAGGAAGGAAGGCCAACAGGACTTCCGGATCATCCGCATACAGCCAGATTGGTACTGATGGCAGAGATGACGACGGATCGGCCCACCCGTCTGTGGAATCAGATGGCCTTGCTCGCGCCAGGACTCGCCGTGGCTGGCATCGTGATGTTCTTCGTCACGAATTCCTTGATGGACAGTCATGGTGCTCAGGCGCAGAAGGCATGCCATTCGCTACCTGTAGCGGGGTCGGCCTTCGTGTCGGCCTATGCGTCTGTCCTGTTGAGTGTGGCGGCCATGGTGACCTGTGTGGTGGTCTGCCGGACGGCCGGGCGGCGGGGCTGGAAGGTGACGGCGTCACCTCAGGGGGTTCTGGCGGTTGTCGCTTGTTGCCTCGCGGGCTTCGCTCTTTGTTTTCAGGCGATCATGCTCTACGCGGTGTACGGCGAAGCCGGGAGCCACTGGGCCTGCGAGGGAGCGGCAGCGCTGCACGGGGTACTGACGGTCCTTCGGTGATTCGACCGTCTGTGCATACCGACCATCACGAGGATGTGAGTATGGACGGGCGACTCCCGGCCTACCAGCAGGACGAGGGCACACAGCGGGTCCGCATCGTCCGGCCCTCACCCAACTGGTACTGATCACGAGTAGCGCTGAAACCGCCCACGTGCGCACGCAGTTGCCGCCGTCACGGGTGTGGCGGCGGTGGGCCCTGCTGGTGCCGGGGCTGGTCGTCGCGGGGGTGCTGTGCACCTTCGCGTACAACTCCGTGGACGAGTCGTACCTGCGGAACTGGTGTAGCAACCACACCGCACCATGGACGATGTACGCCACCGCGTACCTCGGCCTGGGCTGCGGGGTGGGCGGCGTCGTGCTGGGCTGGGCCCTGTGGCTGGGCGCTCGTCGCCGGGGCTGGTCGGCCAGCTCGGTGTGGCAGGGCACGCTCAGCCTGGTGGCCGCCGGGTTCGGTGTCCTGCCCATCATCGTGGAACTGTTTCTGGCCTGGGACCCCAGCGATTCCGACCCGTCGGGGAACGGAGACTGCGGTGGATCGGCCATCCTCCACGGCGTCCTGACGCTGCTGTCGTAGGCGGCACGACCGCCGCGACACCGGCGGGTGTCGCGGCGGTCGTGCCGGTGATTCGGGGGCTGTGGTGGATACCCTCGCTGGGTTGCTCGGCGAGGGAGGCCGTACTCACGGGGGTGCGGCGACCCCTGGTCGGTGCACCCCTCGTGGCGGGTCTGTGTGGGTCGAGCGACGTCCACCAGATCGTCGAACACGAGGAGTGCAGTCATGGCTGAGGTGAAGCTGACCGCCGAACTGCGGACTGACTTCGGTAAGGGTCCTGCCCGCCGGGCCCGTCGGGACAACAAGATCCCGGGCGTTATCTACGGACACGGCGCCGAGCCGAAGCACGTGCTGATTGAAGGCCACGCGCTGATGATGGCGTTGAAGACCCCGAACGTCCTGATCAACCTGGATGTCGCGGGGAAGGGCGCGCTGGTCATCCCCAAGGCCGTGCAGCGTGAGCCCATTCGGGGCTTTCTGGTTCATGTGGACTTCCTGGCGGTGAAGAAGGGCGAGAAGGTCACCGTCGAGGTGCCGATCCACACCGAGGGCGAGCTGGCCCCCGGCGGCAACCTCATCGAGCACATTCTGAACACCCTGCCGGTCGAGGCGGAGGCCACCCGGATCCCGGAAGCGGTCACCATCTCCATCGAGGGCCTGGACGCAGGTCACACGATCCACGCCAAGGACATCCCGCTGCCGCCCGGTACCGCCCTGGCCATCGAGGAGGACGCCCCCGTCCTGCAGGTCGTCGCGGCCCAGGCCGAGGTTCCGGTCGAGGAGGAGGCCGCCGAAGCGGAAGTGGAGGGCGAGGCCGCGGAAGCCGCCGAGAGCTGATCCCCGGGGCGCCGGGCCACGGACGGCGGGCGGGGCGGGGGCCGGACACGGGAGCGCGTCCGGCCCCGCCGCCTCCTGGGCCGCACGGTCGGCGGGCATCGCGTACAACAGCGCCGGCGGCACCGCCCAGCCGGGCGGCCGGCGGGCCGGTGCGGAACGACGAGCCGAGGAAGGGGAGTTGGGCGGCGACGCCGACCACGTAGACCAGCAGCGTGGCCGCTGCCAGCCGCCGCAGCGGCCACGAGAACATCACCAGGAAGACCAGGTAGCCCGCGAAGGACGCAGGGAAGCCGTCCTTGCCCAGCGGCGCGATCGACGTACCCGCGAGCTACGCCGCGCTATGGCTGCCGCGAAAGCCGCTGCCGAAGTGCAGGGCAGCGGCCATGACCGCCGCCGCCACCGGCCGTCGCCGAGGCGAGTGCCCCGAACGCCATCGACCACTGCGAGCCGAGCACCCTCGCCCACGTCCCTGCATGGGTTCATACAGGGCCATGGCAGACTGAATATAGGGTCAATATACAGGCGCTAATCTGCGGCTACAGATGTCATACGTGGCATCACGTCCGTACAGTCGGGCGGCGGCGACGGAACCAGGCCAGGAGGGCGCGATGGCGACGCAGGACGGCGGAGCGGCGCGGTTGATGCGGCTGTTCGACGGGCATCGGCTGACGCCCACCCAGCGGCGGATCGCGCACTGCCTGGTGCGGCGGGCCGCCGACGCGCCGTTCCTGTCCAGCGTGGAGGTAGCCGAGCTGGCGGGCGTGAGCCAGCCGTCGGTGACCCGGTTCGCGGTGGCGCTGGGCTTCGACGGCTACCCGGCGCTGCGGCGGCATCTGCGGGAGGTCGCTCCCGCGCCGCAGGCCACCGCGCAGGCCGATGCGCACAACGAGTACCAGCAGGCCGTGCAGGCCGAGATCGACAACCTGCGGCATCTCGCCGCGCTGCTTGCCGACCCCGAGCCCGTCGCGCGGGCCGGGCTGCTGCTGGCCGCGTCCCGGCCGCTGCTGGTACTGGGGTTGCGGGCGGCGGGGGCGCAGGCGCGGGGTTTCGGGTACTTCGCGGCCAAGGTGCACCCGGACGTCCGGCTGCTCGACGAGGGCGGCACCGCTCTCGTCGACCGCATAGACGCGGCCAGGCGCGCGGGCGCGACCGCGCTGCTGTGCTTCGCGCTACCGCGCCACCCGCGCGAGGTCGTGAACGCCCTGGAGTACGCGAAGGAGGCCGGGCTGACCGTCGTCACCGTCGCCGACAGCTCGTTCGCGCCGGTCGCCAAGTACTCCGACCTGCTGCTGCCCGCGGCCGTCGGCACCGGGCTGGTCTTCGACACGCCGTGCGCGCCGATGATGCTGGGCCGGGTGCTGCTGGAGGCGATGTGCGACAACCTGCCCGAGGCGCAGGCGCGGCTTGAGGAGTTCGACGCCCGGGCCGCGGCGCGCGGGCTTTTCGTCGACTGATGATGTCCGGTTCCGCGCTCACGCCAATTTGACGTTCGCTGAGTAACCTCCGCACCGGAAGGTCTCGATTCCGGATGTGAGGAGGACGGTCGTGGGGCGCGGGGCGTATGCGCTGGCTCGGGTCGCGGTGATGGTGCGGGCGGCTGCGCGGTGGTGCTGGTGGCTCGGAGTGTTGGCGGCGGTCACCGGGGTCTTCGTACCGGGTTTCGCAGGGCGCGGGATCGGGGTGCTGAGCGGCGCCGCGCTCTTCGTCATCGGCGCCGGGGCCGCGTATCTCGCCCGCCGCAAGCGGTACGCCACACTCGCGGACGCCGCGACGCACGCCGCCAAGTCGGCCTCCCTGCAGGACCGGCGGGTCACCGCCCGCCAGTGGCTGCGGCCGCGCGGCTGGTGGCTGCTGCTGGCGTTCGCGGCGGCGCTCGGCACGTCGGCCGCGGCGCCTGCGGCGGGCGGCATGCTGCTGGCCGGGGTCGGCACCGGGCTGTGGGCGAAGGCGGTCTGGCTCGGCCGCTGGGAGCGGTCCCATGAGGCGCTGCTGTGGGTGCGACCGGAACAGGCGCTGCGCCATGGCCCGGCGGGCAAGGATGTGGGGTCGTATCTGACGACCGGCCCGGTCGCCGGAGACGCCAAGCCGGGAGGGGCCCGGCGGGTGGTCAGCTCAGCGAGCTGAGCGCCTCCGGCTGCGCGCCGCCGCTCTCCGCGACGATCTCGTCGAGCGTCTGCGGCGCGCGTACCGTCGCGAACCGCACGCCGCCGCTGTCGTACACGTACCCGTAGATGCCGGGGCGCGGCAGCGAGTTGTACTGGTAGTGGTTGGAGAAGTAGTACGCGCCGGTGTCCAGCAGCGCGACCAGGTCGCCTTCCTCCAGCGGCGGCAGTTCGCGGGCCTCGGCGACGATGTCGCCCGCGAAGCAGCAGGGCCCGGCCACGTCCTGGGCGACCGGTTCGCCGTTCTTCGGGCGGCCCTTGGCGTCGAGCGCGGTGACCCGGATCGGCCATGCGCCGGGGGCGAAGACGGTACGGGTGGCGAGCTGTGCGCCAGCGTGGGTGACCGCGATCGGGCGGCCGCCCGCCGTCTTCGTGTACTCCACGCGCGCCAGGATCGTGCCGTGCTTGGCCAGCAGCGAGCGCCCGAACTCGGTGACGATGCCGTAGCGGCCGTCGAACAGACCGGGGACGGTGGCCCGGAGCAGCCGTGCGTAGGCACGATGCGTCGGCGTGGTCTCGTCGGAGGCGAAGTTCACCGGCAGTCCGCCCCCGATGTCCAGCGTGTCGATCTGCTGGCGGCCGGTGGCCGCGTTGATGCGCTCGGCGAGTTCGTAGGCGACCCGTACGCCCTCGGCCATCAGCTCCAACGGGCAGCCCTGCGAGCCGGTGTGGGCGTGCAGCCTGGTCAGCCAGGGGCGCCGCGCACAGCTGTGGACCAGCCAGTCGACGGCGCCCGGATCGCGCAGTGGCAGGCCGAACTTCGATCGGTCGGTGGCGGTGCTGGTGGCGGCGATGCTGCCGCCGCCGATCTGCGGATTGACCCGCAGGCCGATGGGGGACGTGGTGCCGGATCCGGCGAGGAGCGTGTCCAGGCGGTCCAGCTCCTGCGGGTTGTCGGCGTTGATGGCGACACCGAGCGCCAGGGCTTCGCGCAGCTCGGCGGAGGTCTTGGCGGGGGAGTCCAGAACGGTGTGGGACGCGGGCACCCCGGCCGCGCGGGCCAGCGCCAGCTCGCCGGGGCTGGCGACCTCGCAGCCGATGCCCTCGGCGTACAGCAGCCGCAGCACGGGGACGAGGGACGCGGCCTTGACCGCGAAGGCATGGCTGACGGACACACCGGGCGTGGCGAACGCGGCGCGCAGTTCGCGGGCCGACTCCCTGATCCCGGTGGCGTCCAGCAAGCCCACGACGGGCAGGTCCGCGCCCAGCACCCCTTCTTCCACCGCCGCGCGCAGGGCATGCGCCCGGCGGGTCGCCGGATCCGGCAGGGCGGTGGCGCCGTGGAACTGCGCAGATGCCATGGCCCCACTTCACCATCAGCGGCGCCCACAGGCCAGTAATGGCGAATACCGGCGCCGCCACCTGTTGACTGGAAGTATTCACGCGGCAAGTATGTGAATGACCCGATCCATATCCGATCGGGAGACGACGAGTGAGGAGGCGACCCGCATGTCCGCAACGGCCGTAGGTGAACCCGGTCCCCGCCCGGTCCGGGCTCCGCGTGGCACCCAGCTCAGTGCCCGCGGCTGGCAGCAGGAGGCCGCGCTGCGGATGCTGCAGAACAACCTCGACCCCGAGGTTGCCGAGCACCCCGACAAGCTGGTCGTCTACGGCGGTACGGGCAAGGCCGCACGCGACTGGCGCTCGTTCGACGCCATGGTCCGCACCCTGCGGGGGCTGAAGCAGGACGAGACGATGCTCGTCCAGTCCGGCCGCCCGGTGGGCGTGATGACCACCCACGAGTGGGCGCCGCGGGTGCTCATCGCCAACTCCAACCTGGTCGGCGACTGGGCGAACTGGGAGGAGTTCCGCCGTCTGGAGGCCCTCGGCCTGACGATGTACGGACAGATGACCGCCGGATCCTGGATCTACATCGGCACCCAGGGCATCCTCCAGGGCACCTACGAGACGTTCGCGGCCGTCGCCGCCAAGCGCTTCGGCGGGACGCTCGCCGGGACCATCACGCTGACCGCGGGGCTCGGCGGCATGGGCGGCGCCCAGCCGCTCGCCGTCACCATGAACGACGGCGTGGCCATCTGTATCGACTGCGACCCGCGCGCCATCGACCGGCGCATCGAGCACCGGTACCTGGACGTGAAGGCCGACTCCCTCGACCACGCCCTGGAGCTGGCGACCACCGCACGCGACCAGCGCAAGCCGCTGTCGATCGGCCTGCTCGGCAACGCCGCCGAACTGCTGCCGCGCATGCTGCAGATGGGCGCGCCCATCGACATCGTCACCGATCAGACGAGCGCCCACGACCCGCTGAGCTATCTGCCGCTGGGGGTCGCCTTCGAGGACATGGCCGCCTACGCCAAGGAGAGGCCCGCCGACTTCACCCAGCGGGCGCGGGAGTCCATGGCCAAGCACGTCGAGGCGATGGTCGGCTTCATGGACGCGGGCGCCGAGGTCTTCGACTACGGCAACTCCATCCGCGGAGAGGCCCAACTCGCCGGGTACGACCGGGCGTTCGCCTTCCCCGGCTTCGTTCCCGCGTACATCCGGCCGCTGTTCTGCGAGGGCAAGGGCCCGTTCCGGTGGGCGGCGCTGTCCGGTGACCCGAAGGACATCGCGGCCACCGACCGGGCGATCCTCGACCTGTTCCCGGAGAACGAGTCCCTCGCCCGCTGGATCAAGTTGGCGGGCGAGCGCGTCCACTTCCAGGGACTGCCCGCCCGCATCTGCTGGCTCGGCTACGGCGAGCGCGACAAGGCCGGTGAGCGTTTCAACGACATGGTGGCCAGCGGTGAGTTGACCGCGCCCCTCGTCATCGGCCGTGACCACCTCGACTGCGGCTCGGTGGCATCCCCGTACCGCGAGACCGAGGCGATGCTCGACGGCTCCGACGCGATCGCCGACTGGCCGCTGCTCAACGCCATGGTCAACGTGGCCTCCGGCGCCTCCTGGGTCTCCATCCACCACGGCGGCGGCGTGGGCATGGGCCGTTCCATCCACGCGGGCCAGGTCACCGTCGCCGACGGCACCGCGCTCGCCGGGGAGAAGATCCGCCGGGTGCTGACCAACGACCCGGGGATGGGCGTGATCCGGCACGTGGACGCCGGGTATGACCGCGCCGAGGAGATCGCGGCGGAGCGCGGCGTCCGGGTGCCCATGCGGGAGGGCGAGTGAATCCGGCTGGAAGGTCTGTGGGCAGTCGTTCCACAGAGGTGGAACGGGTGGGCACAGACCGGCCCGCCCCGCGGTACGACTGCCCACAACCGGCCGGGTTCCACGAGATGTGGAGGGACCTCCTTCCGATCGGCCGTGACGCCCGCAGCGGCGGGTACCGCCGCTTCGCCTGGACCGGGGCGGACGCCGACTGCCGGGTGTGGTTCCGGGAGCAGGCCGAAGCACGCGGCCTCGGGTACGAGGTGGACCGCAACGGCAACCAGTGGGCGTGGCTCGGCGACCCCGCGGCGGGGGACGCCGTGGTCACCGGGTCGCATCTGGACTCCGTACCGGACGGCGGCGCGTTCGACGGGCCGCTCGGGGTGGTGTCCTCCTTCGCCGCGCTGGACGAGTTGCGGGCGCGCGGCAGCGCGCTCCGCCGCCCGGTGGCGATCGCCAACTTCGGCGATGAGGAAGGCGCCCGGTTCGGCCTGGCCTGCGTCGGCTCCCGGCTCGCCGCCGGGCAGCTCACCGCCGACCAGGCCGCCGACCTGCGCGACGCGGACGGCATCAGCCTCCCGCAGGCCATGGAGCGCGCCGGATACGACCCCGAGGCCATCGGCCCCGACCCCGAGCGGCTCGCGCGGATCGGCGCGTTCGTGGAGCTGCACGTCGAGCAGGGCCGAGCGCTGGACCTCAGCGGTGACCCGGTCGGCGTCGCCTCCGCGATCTGGCCGCACGGCCGCTGGCGCTTCGACTTCCACGGCGAGGCGAACCACGCCGGGACGACCCGGCTTGAGGACCGCCGCGACCCGATGCTGACGTACGCCAACACCGTGCTGGCCGCGCGCAAGAAGGCGCGGCTGGCCGGTGCCCTGGCCACCTTCGGCAAGGTCGCGGTGGAACCCAACGGCGTCAACGCCATCCCCTCCCTGGTCCGCGGCTGGCTCGACTCCCGTGCCGCCGACGAGCAGACCCTCGCCGCCGTGGTCGAGGAGATCGAGCAGGCGGCCACCGAGCGCGGCGGGCGGGACGGTGTGGAGGTCCGAGTCACCCGGGAGTCCTTCACCCCTGTGGTGGAGTTCGAGCACGCGCTGCGCGACAAGGTCGCCGGGCTGCTGTCGGCCGAGGGCCGCGCCATCCCGGTGCTGCCCACCGGGGCGGGACACGACGCGGGTATTTTGTCCGCCTCCGTTCCCACCGCCATGCTGTTCGTACGGAACCCCACCGGGGTCTCGCACTCTCCGGCCGAGCACGCCGCCGAGGACGACTGCCTCGCCGGAGTGCTCGCACTCGCCGACGTACTGGAGGGCCTGGCGTGTCGCTGACACCGCAGACCTACTGGGCGGACCACGCCTGGATCGACGGTCGCGTCGAGGACCAGGTGGTGATCGAATCCGCCTCCGACGGCCGGATCGCGTCCGTACGGACATCGGTCGATGCCCCGCCCGCGGGCGCGGTGAGTCTGCGCGGGCTCACCCTGCCGGGCCTGGCCAACGCCCACTCGCACGCCTTCCACCGCGCCCTGCGCGGCACGGTCCAGGCCGACCACGGCGCCGGAGCGGCACCGGGCAGGCAGGGCCAGGAGACCGCCGGGGACGGCCAGCGGGCGCCGGATTCGTTCTGGACCTGGCGCGAGGTGATGTACGGCGTCGCCCAGAACCTCACCCCCGAGCGGTACTTCGACCTCGCCCGCGCCGTCTACGCGGAGATGGCGCTGGCCGGGATCACCTGCGTCGGCGAGTTCCACTACGTCCACCACCAGCCCGACGGGACCCCCTACGGCGAGCCGAACGCCATGGGTGACGCGCTGATCGCCGCCGCGGCGGAAGCCGGAATCCGGATCACCCTCCTCGACACCTGTTATCTCTCCTCCGGTTTCGGCGCGGCCCCGGCCGCGCGCCAACTGCGCTTCAGCGACGGCGACGCGGACGCCTGGGCGGCGCGCGCCGCCGCGATCAAGACGGACGGCGAGCACGCCCGGGTGGGAGCGGCCATCCACTCGGTGCGGGCCGTGCCCGCCGGACAGCTCGCCACCGTCGTGCGCTGGGCCGACGAACGGCACGCACCGCTGCACGTCCATCTCTCCGAGCAGACCGCCGAAAACGACGCCTGCCTCCAGGCCCACGGCCGCACGCCCACCCAACTGCTCGCCGACCACGGCGCGCTCGGCCCGCGCACCACCGCCGTACACGCCACGCACCTCACGGAGCAGGACATCCGCCTCCTCGGGGGCGCCTCGGCGACCGTCTGCATGTGCCCCACCACCGAGCGGGACCTCGCGGACGGCATCGGTCCAGCCGTCCAACTCCAGGACGCGGGCAGCCCGTTGAGCCTCGGCAGCGACAGCCACGCGGTCATCGACCTGCTCGAAGAGGCCCGCGCGATGGAACTGGACGAGCGGCTGCGCACGGGCGCGCGCGGTCACTGGACGGCGGCCCAACTCCTGCGCGCCGCAACCGAGGACGGGCACGCGTGTCTCGGCTGGTCCGACGCGGGCCGTATCGAGCCCGGCTACCTCGCCGACTTCACCACGATCGCGCTGGACTCGGTCCGTACGGCGGGCACACCGCCGCGCCTGGGCGCTGAGACGGCCGTATTCGCCGCCTCCAACGCGGATGTACGCCACACCGTGGTCGCGGGCCGCCACGTCGTACGCGAAGGACACCACCAACTGGTCCAGGACGTGCCCGGGGCGCTAGCCGAGGCCATCGCCGCCGTGCGTACTCCATGACCCCGCAGCTGAAGGACACCACCACACCGATGGCGACCGCGATCACCAACATCAGCAGCCTCGTCACCAACAACCCCTCCCTCGGCCAGGGCCCACTGGGCCTCATCGACAACGCGGCCGTCGTCATCGACGGTGACCGCATCGCCTGGATCGGCACTACAAGCAAAGCACCCGCCACTGACAGTCACGTCGACGCCGGGGGCAGGGCGGTGCTCCCGGGCTTCGTGGACTCCCACTCCCACCTGGTCTTCGCGGGCGACCGCACCGCCGAGTTCAACGCCCGCATGGAGGGCCGCGCCTACTCCGCGGGCGGCATCCGCACCACCGTCGCCGCCACCCGCGCCGCCTCCGACGCCGAACTCGACGCCACCGTTGCCCGCTACGTGGCCGAGGCGCTGCGCCAGGGCACGACCACCATCGAGACCAAGTCCGGCTACGGGCTGACCGTCGAGGACGAGGCCCGCGCACTGCGCATCGCGGCCCGCCACACCGACGAAGTGACGTTTCTCGGCGCGCACATCGTCGCTCCGGAGTACGCCGACGACCCGGCCGGATACGTGGACCTGGTGACCGGTCCGATGCTGGACGCCTGCGCACCGCACGCCCGGTGGGTCGATGTCTTCTGCGAGCGCGGTGCCTTCGACGGCGACCAGGCCCGTACGATCCTCACCGCCGGAGCCGCCCGCGGTCTGACGCCGCGCGTGCACGCCAACCAACTCGGTCACGGGCCCGGTGTCCAGCTCGCAGTGGAGCTCGGCGCCGCCTCCGCCGACCACTGCACGCATCTCACCGACGCCGATGTCGACGCGCTGGCCAGCGGCGACACCGTCGCCACCCTGCTACCCGGCGCCGAGTTCTCGACCCGGGCCCAATACCCCGACGCGCGGCGGCTGTTGGACGCCGGGGTCACCGTCGCGCTGTCCACCGACTGCAACCCGGGCTCGTCCTTCACCAGTTCCATGCCGTTCTGCGTCGCCGTGGCGGTACGGGACATGGGCATGACACCCGACGAGGCGGTGTACGCGGCCACCGCGGGCGGCGCGCGGGCGCTGCGTCGTACGGATGTCGGCCGTGTCGCCGAGGGCGCCCGGGCCGACCTGGTGCTCCTGGACGCGCCCTCGCATGTGCATCTGGCCTACCGGCCGGGTGTTCCCCTGGCCTCGGCGGTGTGGCGCGCGGGCGTACGGGTGGGGTGAGCCCCGTCCGGTCGGGCTTCGCCCTCTGGCGGGTCGGTGGGCTGCGGTGGGTGTACGACCGCCGGTCGGCGCCGTGGGGCTTGCTCGCCGCCGCGGTGGCGATCTCCTTCCGCCGCGACGCCGGGCAGCCCCCAAAAGCGGACCGGCGGTCGTACACCCACCGCACCCGAAGCAATGGCCCGGCGGTGCCGACCGGCGGTGTCGAACAACCGCCCCTCGGAGCAACGGCCCAGCAGGGCCGAACAACCGCACCTCGACACAACGGCTCACCGGTGCCGAACAACCGCGCCCCGGAGCAACGGCCCAGCAGGGCCGAACAACCGCACCCCGACGCAACGGCCCGGCAGGGCCGAACCAACTGGCCCCCGTGTCAGAGTCCGCCGGAAGGGCCCCGCTCACTCCTCCAGGAGCAGCCCGCGCCGTAGCCGGGACAGCGTGCGGGTCAGCAGGCGCGAGACGTGCATCTGCGAGATGCCGAGCTCCTCGCCGATCTCCGACTGGGTCAGATTGCCGACGAAGCGCAGCGAGAGGATCTTCCGGTCCCGTGCCGACAGTTCGGCGATCAGCGGCTTGAGGGACTCCACGTACTCGATGCCCTCCAGACCGTGGTCCTCGTAGCCGATGCGGTCCGCCAGCGCGCCCTCGGAGTCGTCCTCCTCCGGCTGGGCGTCCAGCGAGCTCGCGGTGTAGGCGTTGCTCGCGGCCATGCCCTCGACGACCTCGTCCTCGCTGAGTCCGAGCCGGTCCGCCAGCTCGCCCACGGTGGGGGAGCGGTCCAGGTTCTGGGCGAGCTCGTCACCGGCCTTGGCCAGGTCGAGCCGCAGCTCCTGAAGCCGTCGCGGTACCCGCACCGACCAGCTGGTGTCGCGGAAGAACCGCTTGATCTCGCCGATGATCGTCGGCATCGCGAATGTGGGAAACTCCACGCCGCGGCTGAGCTCGAACCGGTCGATCGCCTTGATCAGTCCGATCGTGCCGACCTGGACGATGTCCTCCATCGGCTCGCTGCGCGAGCGGAAACGGGAGGCCGCGAACTTCACCAGGGCGAGATTCAGCTCGACCAGGGTGTTGCGGACGTACGCGTGCTCGTGCGTGCCTTCCTCAAGCGTCTCCAGGCGCTGGAAGAGCGTCTTGGACAGGGCCCTCGCGTCCAGCGGCGCCACCTCGTCGAACGGCGGGATCACCGGCAGATCGGCGAGTCCTTCCAGATCGCCGAGCGGTCCTGTCGACGCCTCTGGCGCCTCCAAGCGTCCGGTCTCCGGCTCCGTAGCGGATCCGGTGTCCGTCTCCTGAAGCGTCTGTGCGTCGAGCTGGGGTGCCATGATCTCCTCCCTCGGGCAGGCGTCAGAGGTTGCCGCTGCCATCCACTGGCGTACTGCTCTGCGGCGCCTCCCACCGGCCGTGTACGGACATCTCCTTTCCAGCCCTACCCGCTTTTGCGCCCGGGTTGCAAGTTTCCGGTGAAGTCATGATGGAGCTGTTGCGACCGTGGGAAGGTACCCTGCGTGACCCCCACACCGACTACCGTCCGGTTGTCGGACGGCGTAGGGTTCGAGGGCGCAGTCACAGGCAACCAGGAGGAACGGGCATGGACCGCGGGATGGTCGGGACCACCGGCCGAGACCGTCTCAGTGTCGCCGTGCAGCGGCGCGGACACTGTGCGATCTTCACGCCCGCCGGTGAGCTGGATCACCACACCGCGGAGCTTCTGCGGGAGCCGATGGAGAACAGCGTCGACGAGGGCTGCAGCAAGCTCGTCGTGGACTGTTCGCGGCTTGAGTTCTGCGATTCCACAGGCCTGAACGTACTGCTCGGGGCCCGGCTGAAGGCCGAGGCCGCCGGAGGCGGGGTGCACCTCGCCGGACTGCTCCCTGTGGTCGCACGGGTGTTTGAGATCACCGGTGCTGAAGCCGTTTTCACCGTCCATGACACTCTCACCGACGCACTGAACGAGTGACGTGAAACCGTGGCGGGCGCCCGTCGGCTGAGGGCGACCATCGCCACACCGGCTCGCGAGAATCTGTGGGTGTTGCCCGGGTTCCGTCGGGCAGGAGACTCCTCGAATCTGTCGGACATCGGTGAGGTGAAGCGCTGATGAGCACCACCCGGCCCTTTGCGCCGGACGACCGTGATCGTAATCACGGCGACGTCCGCGAATCAGGCGTGCCCGCGGCGGGCATACCGGGCTACCAGGTGCGCCGTGTCACGCTCGCCGATGCCAGTGGTGTCGTGCCGCTCGCCCGCGACTTCACCCGCCAGGCGCTGCACGACTGGGGCTGGCTGCCCGCCGCCACCGACGACCGGCGGGCGAGCGCCGAGGACATCCTGCTGGTGGTGTCCGAGCTGGTCACCAACGCCTGTCTGCACGGCGGCGGCCCCCAGGAGCTGCGGCTGCACAGTGCGCCCAAGCTGCTACGGCTTGAGGTGTCCGACGGCGGTTCCGGCAACCCGGCACCCCGCACCCCGCACCGGGCAGGGCGCCCCGGGGGCCACGGCATGTTCATAGTCCAGCGGCTCTGCCTGGACTGGGGCGTGGTACGGGACCCGGCCGGCTCCGGGAAAACCGTTTGGGCGGAGGTCGCCTGGCCGGGGTGAGCGGGGTGCCCTTCCGGCGGATCGTGACCACCGTGGTGCTGTGGGCCCCGGCAGTCGCCTGACCGCCGGTCCGCGGCATCGTGGTTACTCGCCGTCGTGGCGGCAGCGGCCTCCGGTCGCGGGAACCGCGACCCAGATCAAGATCCGCCAGACAGGCGCTACGTCGGCGCGTGCAGTGTCCGTCCCGCTGCCGTGAGCACGTCAGAGGTGACCAGGGCCTGGTCGGCCTCGACCCGGGGCATGTGGACGAACGGCGGCACGATCGGCGGGACAGGCGGCTGGCCGGGGGCGAACGTTCCGAGCGGGTGCGCCGCACCATCGACGGCTGTCTGCGCTACGCCCAGCACCGCCAGGCCGCCTACCGCACGATCGTCACCGGTGGCGTCGGCTTCGACACCGAGGTGCACGCCATCCGCGACGGGATGCGCGAGGCGATCCTGACCGCGATCGCGCACGGGGCATGGGGCCGCGGTGAGTTCCCGCTGGTGGCCCGGATGGCGCTGAGTGGCTGGATGTCGCCGGTGGGGGGGCGTCACCCTCGACTGGCTCGCCCACCAGGAGCTGCCCCGGGAGACGGTTCAGGCGCTACTGGTGCGGATGCCGGGGGATGCGCTGCGCGCGATCGAACACTTCGAGCCCAGCTGTCCGGCGCCGGCGCCCGGCAGCTGATCTCCCGGCCGTTCGGGGTGGCGGCCACCTCGTTCCGTGTTCCGGTTTCCGGTGCTGTCCTTGCACCTTGTCTTCCCTCGGCAAGGGTCCCGGCGTACGGTCGAGGCCCAAATCTGATGTGCCGTCAGTAACTTTCCGGCCGAAGGGAGATTGGCGGTGTCGTACTCCACGCGCAGGACGACGGCCCGGGGCGGAGCGCTCGCCCTGGCCGCGACGGTGGTGGCGGGGGTGGCATTGAGCACCGCCCCGGCCGCGTACGCCACGACGGTTCCCGTCGACTACCAGTGCAAGACCCCGATCGGCGACAAGGGCGCCGTCTCGCCCATCGACATCAAGGCCGACCAGAGCGGCTCGGACTACAAGCTCACCATGTCCTTCCAGAAGGGCGTCTCGTCCAGCCCCATCGAACTCGGCAAGGGCGCGATGAACCCCAGCGCCGTCATCAAGGTCGGCGGCGCCGACTCGGGGACGGTCAACGTGTCGGGACCGCCGAACGACGCGCCGATCCCCGCCAACACCCCCATCAAGATCAATGACTTGACGGGTACGTACACCCCGCACGCCACCGGCAAGGTCACCTTCACCGCGGGCACCCTCACCATCAAGGCGCTCGGCACCACCACGACGTGTACGGCGAGCAACAACCCCGGTCCCTCGCTCACCCTCGACGTCACCGCGGCGGGCGGGTCCGGGGGCTCGGGCGGATCGAGCTCCGGCTCCGGTTCCAGCTCCGCGTCCGGTTCCGGCGGCCAGCTCCCGCAGACCGGTCCGGCCGACTCCGCGGTCGCGTTGGGCACCTTCGGCGGCACGGTGCTGCTGCTCGGCGCGGGCGGCGTGCTGTGGCTGACCCGGAGGAACCAGACGCGCTAGGCCCTGTCCGCCGGACAGGCTCTGGCGCGCGGCAGCGGAAGGAGTGCGGTTCATGGCGTCCCTCATGGCGTCGCTCGTGTCCTCGGTCGTGTCGTCGCCCAGGCCGTCGAGGACGCGGGCCACCGGCGCTGTCATCGCCGTCCTGCTCGCGTGCGCCGCGCTCGGGGGGTGGACCGCGGCGCCTGCCGGTGACCGCCCGTACTTCTACCTGGAAAGCGGCCCCGGCACGGTGCTGCGGGACACCGTCTCGGTGGCCAACACCTCAGGCAGGCCGGAGCGGTTCACGTTCTACGGCGTCGACGGTTACCCCACCGCCAAGGGATCCTTCGCGGTCCGCAGCGCCGCCGAGAGCGATGACTCCGGTACCTGGACCCGCTTCGCCTCGTCCTCGGTGAACGTTCCGGCCAGGACCCGCGCCGACGTTCCGTTCACCATCACGGTGCCCGGCACGGCCCCGCCCGGTGACCATCCGGCCGCCATCGTCGTCGAGGACAGCGCGGGGAAGCGGTCCACCGTGCCGGTCCATCTGCGCGTCACCGGTCCCGCCCTGGCCGCGCTCGACGTCGAGGACCTGACGGCGGTACGGACCGCGCACGGCGCCGAGATCCGCTACGTGCTGGTCAACCGGGGCAACACACCGCTGACCCCGACTGTCGCCGTACGGGCCGACGGTCTGCTCGGTACGTCACTGCGCCGACCGGCGCACCCGCTCCCGGCCGGGCTCCCGCCCGGCCGGCGGGCCCGGATCACCGAGCCATGGCCGCACCCTCCGGCGCTGGACCGCGTGCGGATACGGGTGACGGCCACGGCGGACGGCCGAACGACGGCCACCGCTGCCGCCTCCTACACCGCCGTGCCCTGGGCGCTGGTCGGCGGGGTGTGCGCGGGCGCCGGATGCGCTGCCGTGCCGCTGCTCGTACGACGCCGCAGACGCGCACGGGACGGATCCGACGACGGCGGGCAACCCGGCGACACCGCCCGGGAATTGGCGGGAGCGACGACATGACACGGCGAAACCGGTGCGCGGCGGCCGTCCTCGCACTGCTGCTGCCCCTTCTCGTACTGGCCGCGCCCGGCCCGGCGACCGCCGACGGCGCGTCCGTCAGGCTCTCCGCCCAACAGGCGGGCGCGGGCGGCTCGATCACCGTGACCGGGACGGGCTGGCGCCCCAACACCCTGCTGACGATGCTGATCTGCGGCCAGAACGCCATCGGCGGCACCAACTCCTGTGCCAACGCCACCGGGCGGGCGGTCACCACCGACGCGTCCGGCGCGTTCAGCGGGCGACTCCCGGTCGCCGAGCCGCCCAAGCCGTGCCCGTGCGTGGTGCATGTCGCGACGGTCATGGGCGATCCGGTCATCGTGGACACCGCGTTCAGCGTGGCGGGGCATCCGGTGGCGCCGCTACCGCCGGACACCGGTGGTGGACGGCTCGCCGCGCTGGGCGCCCGTCTCGACGGCAGCAGCGGTCTGCTGACCTGGTTCGGTGCGCCCGCCCAGCGCCAACTCGTGGTCACCGTGGGCAACATGGGCTCGGATCCGGCGAAGGACCCGATCTTCAAGGTCGGCGTCTCGCACGGTGTCTACGCACCGCAGTGGCAGGACCAGCAGTGGCGGGGCACCGTGAAACCCGGCGCGAAAGCGCAGATCAGCCTGCCGGTGGAGCTGGCGTCCGGGGCACACGGCGACTACCGGGTCACGCTGGAGTACGGCGACAGGGTACTGGTCGAGCAGCCGTGGAGCGTCTCGCGCCCATGGGGCGTGACCCTCTTCTGGATCCTGTTGTTCATCGTCGTTCCGGCCGCGGTCTTCCGGATCGGCATGGCGATCGTCGACCACCTGCGGCCAGCGGCGGCCACCCGGCGCCACAGCCTGGCGCGCACCCGTACCCGCGCCCGTGCCCGTGCCCACCGGAGCACCGCCCCGGCCCCTGCCACGTCGCACCGCTCCGCAAGCCTGCCGTGGTTCACCCCGGACACCCGTCCGGCGGATCGCCACGCACCCTCCGCACCGTCGACCGATGACCACCCCACTGCGAAGGGAAGCACGTGATACGTACCCGAACGCGACCACCCACGAGCCGGACCGCCAGCGCGGTCGGAGTCGCGCTACTACTCGGCGGGGCATCCCTGATCTGGGCCGCGGGACCGGCCCACGCCGCCGAGTCGGACTTCGCCACCCAGTGCGTCCCACCGCCGATCTCCGGCCTGCCGCCGGTCAACGGCACCACGAAGGCCGACATCACCGCCCCGGCCACGGCGGCGGTGGGTGACGAGATCACGGTGGTCTGGAAGACCGTCCAGGCGGCGTCCAACAACCCCGGCATCATCGACCTCGGCAAGGACACCGTGCAGCCGAGCGGGAACCTGGCGGTCGGTGGCGCCCAGACCGGCACCCTGGCCGTCCAGGGCCCGCGCTCCAACCCGCCGATCCCCAAGAACAGCCCCATGGTGCTGTCCGACATGACCGGCAAGCTGAAGCTCACGGCGGCGGGGGATGTGACGCTCACCCCCTCGGACTACGACATCAACGTCAGCCAGCCGATCTCCACCGACACCAAGTGCAAGGCGACCGCGACCGTTCCGCCCGCCGTCACCATCAAGGTCACCGCGAGCGGCGGCACGTCAGGCGGCACCAGCGCGGGCGGCACGACCAGCGGCGGAACGACCAGCGGCGGTACGGCCAGCGGCGGTACGGCCGCGGGCGGCACCGGCAGCGGGGGTACGAGCACCTCCGGCGGGACGAGCGGCGGGGGTACCAGTGGCGGCTCCGGTGGTGGAACGTCCTTCACCGGCAAGCCCGTTGACGTCGACTACCAGTGCGTGACCCCGATCGGCAACAAGAGCGCGGTCTCCCCGGTGCAGATCAACGCCGACAAGACGGGCGGCGACTACGGCCTGACCGTGCACTTCGGCAAGAGCGTGATGAACAGCCCGGCGGACATCCCCGCCAACTCCGTCAAGCCGTCGATGCAGGTGAAGGTGGGCGGCGCGGACAAGGGCACGGTCCCGGTCGCCGGGCCGACCAACCCGCAGCCCATCAAGGCCGGTGACCCCATCACGATCCCGGACCTGAAGGGCACCTACAAGCCGGGCGCCACCGGAAAGTCAACGCTCACCCCGGGCGTCCTCATCGTCAACGCCCTCGGTACCACGACCACCTGCACCCCGGCGAAGGACCCGGGCGTCTCCCTGACCCTCGACACCTCCGCCCAGCAGGGCGGCACCAGCAGCGGCGGAACGTCCGCCGGGACCAGCGGGACCAGCGGTACGGGCACGGCCTCCGGCTCCGGCTCTGGCTCCGGCGGCCTCGCCCAAACCGGCGCCGGCGACATCGGCGCCCTGCACGCCCTCGCACTGGTGGCGGGCACCGTCATCCTGCTGGGCGGTGCGATCTTCACCTTCACCCCTTGGCGCAGGCTGCGCCGCTGAAACACCGAGGAGGGCCCCGGGACGGATGTCCCGGGGCCCTCCTCGCAGCGTTGTCAGCCGAGCGTCAGTGCACGTCGCCCATCAGCTTGATGATCCGCTTCCGCCAGACCACCACCGCGACTCCGGCGAGCACGGCCGCCGCGCCCTGGATCGCGAACGAAGCCTCGGACAGGAACGCGTTGCCCGCCACCAGCTGGATGATCGCGGCGGTGCAGTCGCCCGCCGTCACGGCCAGGAACCACAGACCCATCATCTGGCCCGCGTACTTGGCCGGAGCCAGCTTCGTGGTGACCGACAGGCCGACCGGCGAGAGGCACAGCTCCGCGACCGTCTGGACCAGGTAGACCATCGCCAGCCACAGCGGGGTGACCTTCGCGCCGCCCGCGGCCGCCGCCTGCGCCAGCATCATCACGCCGAAGGAGGCGCCGATGCCGATCAGACCGTAGGCGAACTTCACCGTGGTGCTCGGGTTGCGGTCCCGCAGCTTGATCCAGAGCATCGCGACGAACGGGGCCAGCGCCATGATGTAGAGCGGGTTCAGCGACTGGAACCAGCTGCTGGGGAAGTCGAAGCCGAACAGCTTCGACGACGTGTTGTCGCTCGCGAAGACCGTCAGGGTCGAGCCGGACTGGTCGTAGATCATCCAGAACACCGCGGCCGCGATGAAGAACCAGATGTATCCGGTCACCTTCGACTTCTCGTCCGACGTGATGTCCTTGTCGCGGCGGATCTTCACGAAGTACCACGCGGGCAGCGCCAGTCCGGCCAGCGACAGCGGCCACAGCGCCCAGTTGATGGTGAACGACCCGGTGGCGACGACGATGGCGTAGAAGACCACCGCCGCACCGGACCACAGGCTGGCCTTCTTCAGCAGCGAGGTGCGCTCCTCGGCCCGCAGCGGGGCCGGGATGGCGCTGCTCTCCTCCGCCAGGTGGCGGGTGCCGAGCAGGAACTGGCCGAGGCCCAGCGCCATACCGACACCGGCGAGCGCGAAGCCCAGGTGCCAGTTGACGCTCTGTCCCACCGTGCCGATGACCAACGGCGCGGCGAAGGCACCGAGGTTGATGCCCATGTAGAAGATCGTGAAGGCACCGTCACGGCGCGGGTCGTTCCGGTCCGGGTAGAGGTGGCCGACCATCGTGGAGATGTTGGCCTTCAGCAGACCGGAGCCGACCGCGATGAAGACCAGGCCGACGAAGAACGAGGCCTCGAACGGCACGGCCAGCAGGAAGTGGCCGATCATGATGATCGTGCCGGCCACGGCCACCGTCTTGCGGGGACCCCACAGGCGGTCGGCGATCCAGCCGCCCGGCATGGCGAGCAGGTACACCGTCGCGTTGTAGACGGAGTAGATGGCCGCGCCGGTGGCGGCGGCGAAGGCGAGACCGCCCTTGGAAGCGGGGGCGACCAGATACAGCACGAGCAGTGCGCGCATGCCGTAGAAGCTGAACCGCTCCCACATCTCGGTCATGAAGAGAGTGGCCAGGCCGCGGGGGTGGCCGAAGAAGGTCTTGCCGCCGTTCGCAGGGGTTGCCTGCGCGGCGGCGTCCTTCGTCAGGCTGGACGCCATGGTCGTTCCTTGGGTGCTCAGAGTGTGCGATGGGGGGAACGCACACCCGGTGGGGGTGGCCGGCACCGGCGCGCACAGCCCGCCCCCAACGTCCAGGGGGTTCGCTCCCTTGTCAGGAGGAGCGACAGAGCGGTCGCACACCGGGATCCACGCCCGCGCGCTTGCGCCACGGGCCCGGTCGACAGGTCATTCACTGTTGTCGGGGTTGGGGGTAGGCCAACCCCGCACAGAAAGAGACCCTTGGCTCGTCGTTTGGCCGAGAGTCTCTTGGTCGTGCTAACGGACGTTCGCCCCAAGGTAGGTCAAGAGCCGCACGTATTGCACCGACTTGAGAGATACGTCACAGGGGGCGTGAGGAGTCGCGTGATCCACCGTCCGCGCCTCGAGCCCCGTCGGTGATCCGGTGGGCGTCCGCCCGCGCGCCCCCGTGGCCAGCTACGCGGACTACCATCAGCGCATGACCCGCGTACTGCTCGCCGAGGACGACGCATCAATCTCGGAACCGCTCGCTCGCGCGCTGCGCCGCGAAGGCTACGAGGTCGAGGTGCGCGAAGACGGACCCACGGCACTCGACGCCGGACTACAGGGCGCCGTGGACCTACTGGTTCTGGATCTCGGCCTGCCTGGCATGGACGGCCTGGAGGTGTGCCGACGGCTGCGCACCGAGGGCCACGGCTTCCCGGTGCTGGTGCTCACCGCCCGCGCCGACGAGGTGGACACGGTGGTCGGCCTGGACGCCGGTGCCGACGACTACGTGACCAAGCCGTTCCGGCTCGCCGAGCTACTCGCCCGGGTGCGGGCGCTGCTGCGGCGCGGCAGCGCCGAGGCCCAGCCCACCACCCAGGGCGTGCGGATCGACGTCGAGTCGCACCGCGCCTGGATCGGCGATGACGAACTCTCCCTCACCGCCAAGGAGTTCGACCTGCTGCGCGTACTGGTACGGGACGCGGGCCGGGTCGTCACCCGTGACCAGTTGATGCGCGAGGTCTGGGACACCACCTGGTGGTCCTCCACCAAGACGCTCGACATGCACATCTCCTGGCTGCGCAAGAAGCTCGGCGACGATGCCGCCAATCCGCGCTACATCTCCACCGTCCGGGGCGTCGGCTTCCGTTTCGAGAAGAACTAGAAGAACGAGAAGTGTCTGAGCTCCGATGCGCCGCCGTCTGATCAACTCCACGCTCGCCGTGGTCCTTGTCGTGATCGCCGTTTTCGGGATCTCGCTGGTCATCGTGGAGAGCCGGACGATCGAGAGCAGCGCCAAGGAGAGCGTGCAGTCCGACGCGGTCCAGCTGATCGGCGTCGTGGAGAACCGCATCGCCGCCGGTGAGAAGGTCTCTCCGCCTGCCCTCACCCGGCAGATCACCTCCCAGCGGTATGCGGTGATCAGGATTCCGGGCCAGGGGCCGATCACGCTGGGCACACCGCCGGAGGGCAAGGTCATCCAGTCCCTGCAGACCGGGGTGCACGGTGAATCCGTCCTGGTCCAGGAGTCCCGTTCGGTGATCAGCCAGGAGATCGGCAGGACCCTGCTGGTCATCCTGGCGGTGGCGCTGCTGGCCATCGCCGCGGCCGTGGTGCTCGCCGTACAGCAGGCCAGACGGCTTACCTCGCCGCTGATCGACCTGGCCGAGACCGCCGAGCGGCTGGGCTCCGGCGACCCCCGCCCGCGCCACCGCAGGTACGGGGTGCCGGAGCTGGACCGGGTCGCCGATGTGCTGGACGCCAGCGCCGAGCGGATCGCCAAGATGCTCACCGCGGAGCGGCGGCTGGCCGCCGACGCCTCCCACCAGCTGCGTACGCCGCTGACCGCGCTGTCCATGCGCCTTGAGGAGATCATCGCCACCGACGACCACGACACGGTCAAGGAGGAGGCGACCATCGCGCTCGGTCAGGTCGAACGGCTCACCGACGTGGTGCAGCGGCTGCTGACGAACTCCCGCGACCCGCGCACCGGCTCCGCGGTCGCCTTCGACCTCGACGAGGTGATCAAGCAGCAGCTGGAGGAGTGGCGCCCGGCCTACCGCGGTGAGGGCCGCAGCATCTCCCGCTCCGGCACGCGGGGGCTGCGGGCCGTCGGCACCCCCGGGGCGGTCGCCCAGGTGCTGGCCACACTGATCGAGAACGCGCTGATGCACGGCTCGGGCTCGGTGGTCATCCACACCCGTGTCACCGGCAACCAGGCCGTCGCCGAGGTCACCGACGAGGGGCAGGGCGTCCCGCCCGACCTCGGCTCCCGGGTCTTCGAGCGGACGGTCAGCGGTCGCAACTCGACCGGCCTCGGCCTGGCCGTCGCCCGCGACCTGGCGGAGGCCGACGGCGGCCGCCTGGAGCTGCTGCAACAGCGCCCGCCTGTCTTCGCCCTCTTCCTCGCCCGCGAGGCGGTCGAGGGCGACGTGCGGCGCCTGGCCTGGGAGAGCGGCGAGGGCGCCGCGGGTGGTGCGGAAACGCCGAAGGGCCCTGAAGAGGGCCCTCCGGTTCGCTGAAGTGTGCGCGGGGTGACTACTTGCGCGCCGCGTTGACCCGCGACTGCTCCGCATCGCTGAGGATCGCCTCCGCCTGCTCGACCGCCTGGGCGGGCAGCGAGCGGAAGACCCAGGTGCGGTAGGACCAGAAGCGGAAGAGCGTGGCGACGCCGATGCCGGTGAACTTCCAGAAGTTGTTGGCCAGCGGGCCGTCCCAGCCCATGCCGTAGGTGGCGCCGTACAGCACGCCGTTCTCGATCACCAGGCCGATGGCGCTGAAGAACGTGAACAGGCCCAGCTCCTTGCCGCGCCCGCTCTTGTCCGCGTCCCGGTACGTGAAGTAGCGGAAACCGACGTAGTTGAAGGCGATGGCGACGATGGTCGCGACGACGCTGGCCCGCACGGTCTGCAGGTTGGTAGCGCTGCGTAGCAGGTTGAACACCACAAGGTTGACGGCGATGCCGGCGATACCAACGAGGCCGAACTTGGCGATCTCGCGGTAGAAGAGCCTCAATCGAGTGTTCAGCGCGCTCAGTCGACTCATGATGTCGCTAGACCCTGTCTGTCGGTGTCCGTCGGTTGCCGGTGCCGGTATGCCGGTGCCGGTTCATTGGGCTGTTCGGCTGCTCCCCCGCTGCATCATGCTAACCACCAAGGGTGAACGGTCGCCTCTCGTAGAGGTGTAACCGACCCTGCTCAAGGGTAGTGACCCGCCAAATTGTGCCCAAGCGCCGGTAAAGGCAGTCCTCCCATGAGTAGGACGAACCGCTGGTCGCCGGGGTTCGGCGTGAGCGTCTTAAATTCGTCTTACATTCTTGTGATCATCGCATGCCCGGGCGCGTCTAGCTCGGACGTGCGGGGGTGTCTAGTCGACGGTGACGTGGTAGACGGCCGAGTAGGCGGGCCGCCCCGGCTGGCCCGGGGGCATGTAGCCGGTGAACCGGTCCAGCAGCCTGATGTCGGTGTGGCCTGTTCCTACGGCCTGGTAGATCAGGTACGTGGTGCCGTCCGCGCCCGCCAGCTCCGGATGGGACGGGTCCGCGTGACCGTTCCCGGCGGGGCGTACCACCGAGGCGTCCGGCGCTGGCTGGCCGACGGCCCATTGGTAGCCGCTGTCGCCGCTGTCGGCTACGGCGATGGTGAACAGCTGCCCGTGCCGGACCGTGATGTCGATGGACTGCGATGCCGCCAGCCCGCCGGGCCGCAGGGAGAACACCGGCCGCGGGACCGCCTGCGCCGTACTGCTGCTGCTCGGGCTCGGACTGTTCGTACTCGGACGAGGCGACGCACCGCCACCCCGACCGCCGCAGCCGCCCACGAACACCGCCATCGCGGCCATGCCCACCGCGACGTACTTCCCGTTACCGCGCACGTCCCTCTCCCCGCTCGATCCACCGCAGCGCCAGCACCGTGGCCACCGCCTCCAGCCAGCGCGCCACGGTCTCGTCGCCCTCGACGCCGGTCGTCACCGCCGTCGCGGTGTCCAACCACTCACGGGCCAGCGCGGCCCGGTCCTGGCCCGGCAGGGGCTCCGGCAGCCCGGCCGCGAACCGGACGCCGCCACGCCGTACGACCGCGGCCAGGTAGGCGACCGAGCGCGGGACGACCCCGAGCCGCTCGGCGGCGAGCGCGGCGCCCACCGCACCGTCGCCGAACAGCGCCGTGCGGTGGGCACTGCCGGGTGCGAGCCCGTAGCGCAGCAGCACGGGCACGTCGAGCGTCAGAAGTTCCTCTTCGGTCATCACGGACCCTTCGGCAGTTGCACCAGGGAGACGTTGTCCAGCGGATGCGCGGACGCCTTGCCCATGTGGCCGTTGATGAAGTCGTCCTCGCTCACCCAGGTGGTGTCGCCCCAGGGGTTGTAGATCTGGAGCTTGTCTCCCTGGTGGCCGACGATCATCATCTGGTGGCTCTCGAACTTCCCCTTGGGGTCGGTGCCCTGCACCCAGACGGGCACCGGCTTGCCGTCGTCCACCGACTGCTCCACATCGGGCAGCACGTTCTGGCGGCTCGCCCCGTCCTGGAGGGGCACGGTCTGGTAGTCCGTGCCGGTGTGCGCGCCGATCTCGTCGTCCGCGATGGTGCGTGACCCGTCGGCGCCCATCCCGCTCCAGTTGGCGCCGCCGTTCCCCTCGACGTGCACCCGGCGCTGTTCGGCCAACAGACGCTCGGAGAACTTCTCCGGGTTGTCGAAGGCCGGGTCCCCGGGGCGGCCGCCGGTGGTCAGTTGGAGGGCGTACAGCGGGTCTACCGAGGCGCGGGCCGTCACGGTGGACGAGGCGACGCAGGTGCCGAACGGCCCCTGCGTCCAGGTGGAGTAACCGAAGCCCGTGCTCCGCTGGTTCGTGTTCACCCCGTCCGGCGTCAGGCGGTCGGTCGAGGTGTCCGCGTTGTCGACGCGCAGCGGAGCGAGGTGGTCGGCCAGCCAGCCCGCGTCCCGTCCCCGGATCTGGTCGGCGAAGCCGCTGACCTGGTCGGTGTTGTAACCGGCCGCGACGGCCTTGAGGATGTAGGCCTGTTCCTGGGGGGACTTGGCGTTGTGCAGCAGGACGTCGACCTTGTTCGGATCGATGCCCCAAGGGCCGGTCATGAGCTGCTGCGCCCGCTTCATCTCGTTCTCGGTGAGGATCTCGTTGAGATCGTGCGGGCCGCCGGGGTTGGCGGCGTCGGCGAGTACGAGGGCGTCCGTGGGGGAGAGGAAGGGCGAGCCGGCCAGGTGCGCCCGCGCCTCGGATGTGAGCTTGCTGAGGTCGGACGCGGCACGGTGCCCGGCGTCTTGTGCGGTGTTCCAGGCCGTCTGCAACTGCCCTATGCCCTCGATGACGGCGGCTTTGGTCTTCGCGAAGTTGTCCGCGTCGTCCCACCAGTCGGTGAACCAACCCCCCTTGTCCGTATTGGACTTGGCGTAGCACAGGGTGTTCTGCGCCAGGGTGTAGGCGGCCTGCGCGTCGAACAGGCCGTGCTGCAGGGCGGACAGCGTCCGCTGGCAGCTCTGGAAGGCGTTGACGATGGTGTCCGCGTTGTCGGCCGCGGCGCGCACGGCCGTGCTGGCCTGTTCGCCGGTGTCGCCCACGAGCACCGACTTGATACCGGAATCCGAGACGCGGCGTATCTGGGTCCGGATGTTGTCGACATGCACCGCGGCTTTGCCGTAGCGCGCCGCCAAGGACTCGACCTCGTTGAAGTCGCCCTTGGGGCACTCGAAGTCGAGCGCCTCGGAGAGCACCGTCGTCAGCGTGATCGCGCCCCCTAGGTCACCGTTCGTGCCCTGGGCCTTGCGCAGCATGTCCTGCAACCGCTGCTGCGGTGCCGCCGCCATCAGCGCGCCCCCTTCGCGCTACCGGGGCGCAGGTCGTCCGCGGTTTGCTGGTCGTGCCACATGAAGTAGTCGGAGCCGTTACTGAGCGCGTCGCTCAGCTCTGTGAGAGCACTGGCGAGAAAGCCGATCTCGGCGTCCCACGCCGCCTTGAAGCGGTCGTACGCGCCAGCGGCGTACTCCCCGACGATGTCCTCGGTGCTCTCGAAAAGGGTGGCTGTGGAGTCGACGAACTCCTGCACCAGGATCGACTCGAGGTCGTGGGCCGCCGTCTCCAGATCCGCGGCTTGGTTCTTCGTCCCCTTCGGGTCCACGTAGAGATGCGAGAAGTCGGTCATGTCCCCCCTCGGGCGCCCACAGGTGGCGGCAGGTCCACGTCAAGCTGCGGGTCAATGTAGCGGACCCGGTGGATGTGGATGATCAAGGGGAGGGGTGGCGCCGCGCAGGCTTGTGCAACGCGCGTAGATTCGTCCGGAGTGTCCTCGCCTATACCCTGGCCTGGTGACATTCCCCGTAGTCGGCATGGTCGGGGGCGGACAACTCGCCCGTATGACGCACGAGGCGGGCATCCCGCTCGGCATCCGTTTCAAACTGCTCAGCGACGGTCCGCAGGACTCCGCGGCACAGGTCGTTCAGGACGTGGTGATCGGTGACTACCGCGATCTTGAGACGCTGCGGGCGTTCGCCAAGGGGTGCGATGTGGTCACCTTCGACCACGAACACGTTCCGACCGAGCATCTGCGGGCACTGGAGGCCGAGGGTGTCGTCATCCGACCGGGGGCCGACGCGCTGGTGCGCGCCCAGGACAAGGGGGCGATGCGGGACGCGCTGACCGGGATCGGCGTGCCGTGCCCGCGGCACCGGATCGTGGCCGACCCGGCGGACGTGGCGGCCTTCGCGGCCGAGGGGTCCGGATTTCCGGTTGTGTTGAAGACCGTGCGCGGTGGATATGACGGCAAGGGCGTTTGGATCGTCCGTGACGCAGAAGAGGCGGCTGAACCCTTCAAGGCCGGTGTCCCGGTGCTCGCCGAGGAGAAGGTCGACTTCGTCAGGGAACTCGCCGCCAACGTCGTGCGCTCGCCGCACGGCCAGGCCGTTGCCTACCCGGTCGTCGAGTCCATCCAGGTCGACGGCGTCTGCGACACCGTGATCGCGCCCGCTCCCGACCTGTCCCGCGAGCAGTCCGCGCGGGCGCAGCAGCTCGCGCTGACCATCGCCAAGGAGCTGGGCGTCGTCGGCCATCTCGCGGTCGAACTGTTCGAGACCCGCGACGGCCGGATCTTGGTCAACGAGCTGGCGATGCGTCCGCACAACAGTGGCCACTGGACCCAGGACGGCGCCGTCACCTCGCAGTTCGCCAACCATCTGCGGGCCGTCCTCGACCTGCCGCTCGGCGACCCGCGCCCGCGCGCCCGGTGGACCGTGATGACCAACGTGCTCGGCGGCGACTACCCCGACATGTACCACGCGTACCTGCACTGCATGGCCCGTGACCCCGGCCTCAAGATCCATATGTATGGAAAGGACGTGAAGCCGGGCCGTAAGGTCGGCCACGTCAACACTTATGGCGACGACCTGGCGGATGTGCGCGAGCGCGCCCGGCACGCCGCCGACTATCTGCGAGGAACGATCACCGAATGAACTCCCCCCTCGTCGGCATCGTCATGGGGTCCGACTCCGACTGGCCCGTCATGGAAGCCGCCGCCAAGGCCCTCGATGAATTCGAGGTCCCCTACGAGGTCGACGTCGTCTCCGCACATCGCATGCCGCACGAGATGGTCGGATACGGGGAGCGGGCCGCCGGGCGCGGTCTCAAGGTGGTCATCGCGGGCGCGGGCGGCGCCGCCCACCTGCCCGGCATGCTCGCTTCGGTCACCCCGCTCCCGGTGATCGGCGTGCCCGTACCGCTGAAGTACCTGGACGGCATGGACTCGCTGCTGTCCATCGTGCAGATGCCCGCCGGGGTGCCGGTCGCCACCGTCTCGATCGGCGGCGCGCGCAACGCCGGACTGCTCGCGGTGCGGATGCTGGCCGCGCACGACGACGAACTCCTGGAGCGCATGCGGCACTTCCAGGAGGACCTCAACCAGCAGGCCACCGAGAAGGGCAAGCGGCTGCGCGCGAAGGTCGGCAGCCAGGACGCCTTCGGGTTCGGAAAGTGACCGCCGCGATGGACCACCTCGCCCGCGCCCGCGAACTCCTCGCCGCGCACCCGGTGGTCGACGGCCACAACGACCTGCCGTGGGCGCTGCGCGAGCAGGTCCGCTATGACCTCGACCGGCTCGACATCGCCGCCGACCAACGCGCCTCGCTGCACACCGACATCCCCCGCCTGCGCGCGGGCGGCGTGGGGGCACAGTTCTGGTCGGTCTACGTACGTGCCGACCTCACCGGGGACGACGCGGTCAGCGCGACCCTCGAACAGATCGACGTCGTACGGCAGTTGACCGAGCGCTACCCGGCGGACCTGCGGTTGGCCACCACCGCGGACGACATGGAGACCGCGCGGGCCGAGGGGCGGATCGCCTCGCTGATGGGCGCCGAGGGCGGCCACTCGATCAACAACTCCCTCGCCACGCTACGGGCGTTCCACGCGCTCGGTGTGCGCTACATGACGCTCACCCACAACAGCAACGTTCCGTGGGCGGACTCCGCGACCGACGAGCCGAGGGCGTATCTCAAGGTGGCGCGAAGCGCCTCGGTTGAGGGTGGTGGTGGGCGACGGGCGGGACTTACCCGCTTCGGTGAGGAGGTCGTCCGCGAGATGAACCGCTGCGGCATGCTGGTCGACCTCAGCCATGTCTCCGCCGACACGATGCGCGACGCGCTGCGGGTGACCTCGGCACCGGTGGTCTTCTCGCACTCCTCGTCGCGCGCGGTCTGCGACCACCCCCGCAACATCCCCGACGACGTGCTGGAACTCCTGCCCGCCAACGGCGGTGTGGCGATGGCGACCTTCGTACCGAAGTTCATCCTCACCGAGGCCATCGAGTGGACCCTGGGCGCCGACGAGAACATGCGCGCCCATGGTCTGCACCCGCTGGACTCGACGCCCGAGGGGATGCGGGTCCAGCGGGCCTACGAGGAGCGCAACCCGCGCCCGATCGCCACCGCGGCCACCGTCGCCGACCACCTCGACCACATGCGCGCGGTCGCGGGCATCGACCACATCGGCGTCGGCGGCGACTTCGACGGCACCGCCTTCGTACCGGAGGACCTGGACGATGTCGCGGGCTACCCCAACCTGATCGCGGAGTTGCTCCGGCGCGGCTGGTCGGACGCCGACCTGGCCAAGCTGACCTGGCGCAACGCGGTACGGGTGCTGCGCGACGCGGAGTCCGTGGGACGGGACGAGCGGGCCGGGCGCGGCCCGTCCAACGCGACCATCGAACAGCTGGACGGCGCGCCGTAGTCGGCGGCGGGGCCGCGTAAGGGGCGTGTCAATCCGCGCGGCCGCACCGCCAAGGCGGCATCAAGAGCATCCGGGCGTCATGCCAGGAGCCGATTGGCTGGACGGCACCGGTGCCCGCCGGTGCCGCACCGGGGCGGAGAGCCGCGGGGCCGAATCGTTCAGCCGAGAGACATATCTACGCCGTCGGCCGCCCCATCGCCCGGAACGTCCACCCGGCGTCCCGCCACAGCGCCGGGTCCAGGGCGTTGCGGCCGTCCAACATCCGCCGTTCCGCCGCCACCTCGCCCAGTTCGGACGGGTCCAGCTCGCGGAACTCGCGCCATTCGGTCAGGTGCAGTACGACGTGTGCGCCGCGCGCCGCGTCCAGGGCGGTGGGTGCGTAGCCCAGGGTCGGAAAGAGCTTGGCCGCGTTCTCCATGCCCTTCGGGTCGTAGACCGTGACCTGGCCGCCCTGGAGGTGTATCTGGCCCGCGACGTTCAGCGCGGGGGAGTCGCGTACGTCGTCGGAGTCCGGCTTGAACGTGGCGCCGAGGACCGCGATCCGCTTGCCGAGAAAGGCGCCGCCGCAGGCCTCGCGGGCCAGCTCGACCATATGGCCGCGGCGCCGCATGTTGATCGAGTCGACCTCGCGCAGGAAGGTCAGCGCCTGGTCGGCGCCGAGCTCACCGGCCCTGGCCATGAAGGCGCGGATGTCCTTGGGCAGGCAGCCGCCGCCGAAGCCGATCCCGGCGCGCAGGAACTTGTGGCCGATCCGCTCGTCGTGGCCGATCGCCTCGGCGAGCTTGACCACGTCGCCGCCCGCTGCCTCGCAGACCTCGGCCATCGCGTTGATGAAGGAGATCTTGGTGGAGAGGAAGGAGTTCGCGGCGTTCTTGACCAGCTCCGCGGTCGGGTAGTCGGCCACGACGAACGGCGTGCCTTCTGCGACGGGCGTGGCGTAAACCTCGCGCAGCAGCTTCTCCGCCCGCTCGGACCGCACGCCGACCACGATCCGGTCCGGATGCAGGGTGTCCTCGACCGCGAACCCCTCGCGCAGGAACTCCGGGTTCCAGGCGAGCTCGGCGGCGTCCCCGGCCGGGGCCAGCTCGGCGATCCGGTCCGCCAGCCGCGCCGCGCTGCCCACCGGCACGGTGGACTTGCCGACGACCAGCGCGGGCCGGGTCAGATGAGGGGCGAGGGATTCGATCGCGGCGTCCACGTAGGACATGTCGCACGCGTACTCGCCGTGCTTCTGCGGGGTGTTGACGCAGACGAAGTGCACATCGCCGAACTCGGCGACCTCCTGCCAGGAGGTGGTGAACCGCAGCCGCCCGCTGGCGCCCTCGATCCCCTCGACGTGCCGCGCCAGCAGCTCGTCCAGGCCCGGCTCGAACATCGGTACCCGGCCCGCCGAGAGCATCGCGATCTTCGCCGGGTCGATGTCGAGGCCGAGCACCTCGAACCCGAGCTCCGCCATGGCGGCGGCGTGCGTGGCCCCGAGGTAGCCGGTGCCGATCACGGTGAGCTTCAGCGTCACGGGGTCTGCCTTTCGGGGTCAGGCCTGGGTGCGGCGCCAGGGGCGCGGCGAGGTGCGACAGCCGAGCATAGTCGGGCGTTGCGCTGGGCATACGCGCTGCTGTCGGCAACCTCACGTATCCCTGTTCCGGACTCCCGCTCTAGAATTAGGTTACTTAACGGTAGTTAGCAGGCAGTCGCAGATCTTGGGAGTGAGACACCTTGGCGGGTTCGACCGATTTCGATCTCTACCGGCTGTCTGAGGAGCACGAGATGCTCCGGGACACGGTGCGCTCGCTCGCCGAGGCGAAGATCGCCCCGTTCGCGGCGGAGGTGGACGAGCAGGCGCGCTTCCCGCAGGAGGCGCTTGACGCGCTGGTGGGCGCCGACCTGCACGCCGTCCACGTTCCCGAGGAGTACGGCGGCGCCGGGGCCGACGCGCTGGCCACCGTCATCGTGATCGAGGAGGTCGCGCGGGTCTGTGCCTCCGCCTCCCTGATCCCCGCGGTCAACAAGCTCGGCTCGCTGCCGGTCGTCCTCTCCGGCTCCGAGGACCTGAAGAAGAAGTACCTGGGCCCGCTCGCCAAGGGCGACGCGATGTTCTCGTACTGCCTCTCCGAGCCGGACGCCGGTTCCGACGCGGCGGGCATGAAGACCAAGGCGGTCCGCGACGGCGACCACTACGTCCTCAACGGCGTCAAGCGCTGGATCACCAACGCGGGCGTCAGCGAGTACTACACGGTGATGGCCGTCACCGACCCGGAGAAGCGCTCCAAGGGCATCAGCGCCTTCGTCGTCGAGAAGTCCGACGAGGGCGTCTCCTTCGGCGCCCCGGAGAAGAAGCTCGGCATCAAGGGCTCGCCGACCCGCGAGGTCTACCTCGACAACGTCCGCATCCCCGCCGACCGCATGATCGGCGCCGAGGGCACCGGCTTCGCCACCGCGATGAAGACCCTCGACCACACCCGTATCACCATCGCCGCCCAGGCCCTCGGCATCGCCCAGGGCGCCCTCGACTACGCCAAGGGCTACGTCAAGGAGCGCAAGCAGTTCGGCAAGGCGATAGCCGACTTCCAGGGCATCCAGTTCATGCTCGCCGACATGGCGATGAAGCTGGAGGCCGCGCGCCAGCTCACCTACTCGGCCGCCGCCAAGTCCGAGCGGGGGGACGGCGATCTGACGTTCTTCGGCGCCGCCGCCAAGTGCTTCGCCTCCGACGTCGCCATGGAGGTCGCCACCGACGCCGTCCAACTCCTCGGCGGCTACGGCTACACCCGTGACTACCCGGTCGAGCGCATGATGCGTGACGCCAAGATCACTCAGATATACGAGGGCACCAACCAGGTCCAGCGCATCGTGATGGCGCGCAACCTGCCGTAGCCAGCGGCTACCTGGGCGCCGTGGCCGCTGCCGCGGCGCCCACAGCCTCCGCCGTCCCGACCACCAGCAGCCGTAGCGCCGCCTCCGGCGCCGAACCCGGGGCCGCACTGTAGGTCAGCAGGCGCTGGGCGGAGTCCGGGAGGCTCAGCATCTCGAAGTCCAACTCCAGTTCGCCCACCAGCGGATGGTGGAACTCCTTCGGGCCGAAGGTGCACTCGCGCACCGGATGACGGGACCACAGGGCCGCGAACTCCGGGCTCCGCATCGTCAACTCCCCGATGACGAAACGCGCGGTGCCTGACCCTGTCGGGGTCAGGCACCGCGCGGGGACCGACTCGTCAGCCGCCGACGCGCTCGTCGTTCTGCAGCTTGCCGAACAGGATCTTGGCCTCGGTCTTGTTCCACAGGACCGAGGAGCCGTCCGGCGTCGACAGGTCGGGGTTGGCGATCGGGACCACCGTCGAGGTGCCCTGGCCGCCGGAGACGTCCTTCATCGCCAGGCCCATCTGCGCAAGGTCGTACAGGCTCATGCCCTTGTCCACCTTGAGTGTCTCCAGGCCCGCGCCCAGCACCGGGTAGAGCTTGAACGGGTTGAGCACGGTGCTGGGCGTTGCCGCCTGGTCGGCCACGGCGTGCAGGAACTGCTGCTGGTGCTTCTCACGGCCCAGGTCCTGGTTGGCCTCCTGGTGCCGCTCGCGCACGAAGGCCAGCGACTGCTTGCCGTTGAGCGTCTGGCACCCGGCCTTCAGGTCCGCGCCCGACGCCTCGTCCTTGATCGCCTTGTCCAGGCAGATGTTGACGCCGCCCAGCGCGTCGACCAGGTTGACGAAGCCGCCGAAGCCGATCTCCGCGTAGTGGTCGATGTGAATGCCGGTGTTGTACTCGACGGTCTGCGCCAGCAACGCGCCACCGCCCCAGGAGAAGGCCACGTTCAGCTTGTGCTTCGACGCCGGGTAGTGCTTGCCGGTGGAGCCGGTGAACGCCGGTATCGTCACGTAGCTGTCGCGCGGCAGGCTGAGCATCGTGTCGCCGTTGGCACCCACGTGCAGGATCATCATCGTGTCGCTGTTGCCGAACTGGCCCTCGTTGTCGCTGCCGACGTGCAGATCCTGCTGCTGCTGGTGGCTGAGGTTGCCCCGGTTGTCGGATCCGGCGATCAGGTAGTTGGTGCCCTTGCCGAGGGCCGGGCGGTTCGGCAGCGCGCCCAGGTCCACCGTGCGGGCCAGCTTGCCGTCGGCCCAGAAGTAGGTGCCGACGGATGTCACGAGCAGCACGGCGACCAGGGTCAGCACGCCGTACGTGATGCGCTTGCGCCAGTTCTTGGGGCGCCCCGCCCTGGCGCGTCCCGCACGGTACGTAGCGCCGCCGTCACCGCCCGCCTGCTGCGGTACGCCGCTGCGGGCCGCGGCCCGGCGCGGCGACAGCTCGGGCGGCAGCGGCGGCTCGGCGCCCGAGGCCTGCGGTCCGGGCGCGGAATAGTAAGGCTGTGACTGCGGCTGCGACGGTGCGTAGCCGCCCTGCCGCCTCTGCACATGCGGCATCACGCGAGCGCCTTCCGGCTCGCTTTCCTCGGTGCAACCCTCGGGCCATCCGTCCATGCCTTGCAGTGTGCCTGCTGGAGCTGGCGGAAACTGTGGCCGGAACCATTCTGTAGCAGTACTGATGGATTGGTCACACGACTGCCATGAACACGGGGTTTCCGTGATCATGGAGTCACTCGGCCACGGAGCGTGAGTCACCGCACCCTTCCGCGTGCGGTGCGGACCGGACCACACCTCGCGGCCACCCGTCGCCGCCTCGGGCGCCCGCTCGTCGAGCCGTCACCTGGGGCGCCGTATGGTGGCCGCATGGCCAATCTCGTCAGCAACAACCCGGAGGATGATCTTCCGGGCAAGCCGACCTCCGCGTCCCGCACCACGCTGTCGCACATCATGACGGCGAGCCACACCAATCTGCTGGGCACCGTGCACGGTGGCGTGATCATGAAGCTGGTGGACGACGCGGCGGGCGCGGTGGCCGGTCGGCACTCGGGCGGTCCAGCCGTCACGGCGTCCATGGACGAGATGGCGTTCCTGGAACCCGTCCGCGTCGGCGATCTCGTCCACGTCCAGGCGCAGTGCAACTGGACCGGCCGCAGCTCGTTGGAGATCGGCGTGCGGGTGCTGGCCGAGCGCTGGAACGAGTCCACGCCCGCCACGCACGTAGGCAGCGCGTATCTCGTCTTCGCGGCGGTGGACGCGGACGGCAAGCCGCGCCGGGTACCGCCGGTGCTGCCGGAGACCGAGAAGGACAAGCGCCGGTTCGAGGAGGCGCAGATCCGCCGCACCCACCGGCTGGCCCGCCGCCGCGCGATCATGGAGCTGCGGAAGAAGCGGGCGGCCGAGGGGATCGAGGACTAGGGCCTGTCCGCGGTCCCCGCCGGGATCGGCCGATCCCGGCGGATCGCGTTGAACAGCGCCGCCGCCTTCCCGTCGTCCCACTTCACCGTCGAACCGACCCCCGGCACCCGGTAGTCGACGTCGGCGGCCGGGACCGACGCGAACTCGGTGGCGGCGGGATGGAGGTCCCGCATCACGTCGGCGGCCCTCAGGCCCGTGTCGCCGCGCACCGAGTGCCGTACGGTGTCGACGGCCCGGTTCAGCCTGACGGGGTCGTGCAGCAGGCCGCTGGCGGAGACCCGGTCGATCACGGCCGCGACGAATTCCCGCTGCCGCCGCATGCGGCCGATGTCGGCACTGGGATCGGCGTAGCGCACGAACCGCAGCGCCCGGTCGCCGTTCAGCAGGGTCGTTCCGGCGGGCAGGTCGAGGCCGGTGCCGGGGTCGTGCAGCGGGTGCCGGGTGTGCACGGGGACGCCGCCGAGTGCGTCGACGGTCCTCATGAAACCGGCGAAGTCCAGCTCCGCGTAGTGGTCGATATGGACTCTGGTCATCCGCTCGACGGTGCGGATGGTGAGGGGCAGTCCACCGAGCGCGTACGCCGCGTTGATCTTCCCGGGCCGGATCGTTTCGCTGAACCGGTCCTTGTGCGGGGGGAGTTCGGAGAACGGGACGTAGGAGTCGCGGGGGATGCTGACGACCGACAGCCGGGAGCGGTCCTGGGAGAGGTGGACCAGCATGATCGTGTCCGTGCAGTGGCAGGCCGCGCCGCCCAGCTGCTGGCGGTGCTGCTCAGGGGTGAGCGCGCCGCGGTTGTCGGTGCCGACCAGCAGGATGTTCACCCCCAGACCGCGCGTCGGCCGGTGCCTGCCGAGCTCGCCGAAGGCATGGACCCCGTAGCCCAGGCCGCTGGTGGTGAGGACCGCCAGCGAGACGGTCGAGGCAATGCGCAGCAGGCGGCGGTCGCGAAGCCAGGGGCGGTACTGGTGCGGGCGCGGCGGGCGCCAGTCGGCTGCGGCGGGCATGGGCGGCGGACCTCCCCGGGGTACGGCCTGCGGAACCGTCCACGCTAGGTGCGGGCCGCCCGCGCCCGGGGCCTCCACGCCGCCGTACCGCCGGGGGCCACCCGGGCGGCGCGCGCCGCGTTCGGCCGTTAGCGGTAACGTGTCGGCCGATGAATGCCCACCCGTCGCCCCCCGCCACCCCTGATCGAAGCGCTGCGCGCCGCGCGTCCGATCGCACCCCGCTTCCCGCCGTCTCCGTGATCATGCCGGTGCTCAACGAGGAGCGCCACCTGCGCGAATCCGTGCGGCACATCCTGGCCCAGGACTACGCGGGTGAGCTGGAGGTCGTGATCGCGCTCGGTCCGTCGACCGACCGTACCGACGAGATCGCGGCGGAACTGGTCGCGGAGGATCCGCGGGTCCACACGGTGCCCAACCCCACGGGCCGCACCCCCGCCGCCCTCAACGCGGCGATCAAGGCGTCGAGGCATCCGATAGTGGTCCGGGTCGACGGACACGGGATGCTCTCCGCGAACTACATCGCCACCGCCGTCCGGCTGCTGGAGGAGACCGGCGCGGCCAACGTCGGCGGGATCATGCACGCCGAGGGCGAGAACGCCTGGGAGCGGGCGGTGGCCGCCGCCATGACCTCCAAGATCGGTGTCGGTAACGCCGCGTTCCACACGGGAGGCGAGGCAGGTCCGGCCGAGACCGTGTATCTGGGGGTCTTCCGCCGCGAAATACTGGAGCGGCAGGGCGGCTACAACGAGGAGTTCATCCGCGCCCAGGACTGGGAGCTGAACTTCCGGATCCGCGAGGCGGGCGGCCTGATCTGGTTCTCGCCGGAGCTCAAGGTGTCCTACCGGCCGCGACCGAACGTACGCGAGCTGGCGAAGCAGTACCGCAACTACGGCCGGTGGCGGCACGTGGTCGCCCGCTACCACTCCGGCTCGATCAACCTGCGCTACCTGGCGCCCCCGGCGGCGGTGCTGGGCATCGCGGCGGGTGCGGTGGTCGGGGCGCTGGTGCACCCGGTCGGCTGGGTGGTGCCCGGCGGGTACGCCGCCGCGGTCGCGCTGGGCTCGATCCCCGCAGGGAAGGGGCTGGACCCGGCGGCCCGCGCCCGTATCCCGCTCGCGCTCGCGACCATGCACATGTCGTGGGGCTGGGGCTTCCTGACCAGCCCGAAGTCACTGGCGAGAAAGGTCATCGCCAGTCGCCGTTAGCGCGCCTGCGGCGGATCCCCGTACGGCGGCGGCCGGTTGGGCGCCGCCGGTCCGCGCCGGTGGGCCACTCGCCGTCGCGGCGGCAGCAGACTGCTGCCCTTCTGCCGCGACGACGAGAGCGGGCACGGGCCCTACCACTGGTAGGGCTTGTACACGTCCATGCAGGCCTTGTCGTCCGAGCCCCTGAGCACGTCCGCGCTGCTCGGCACCGAACCGGCGGCGGGCACCGTGCTGCCGTAGTCCGTACCGGAAGGCCAGTCGGAGCCTATGGCCAGCGTTATCCGCGCGGCGTCGGCGGACGGCTGCACCGAACTCGGCGGCAGGTGAAGGGAGTTGGCGACCGCCAGTGCCTGCGCCTTGCCCTGGTCGCCCGCGTCCGCGGGGTAGAGGAGCGCGGTGACCTGTCGTGAGGTGACGGTGTCGCTCGCCGTCGCCTTGGTGAACCCCTTGTCGGCCAGCGCCGAGGCGATGTCGGTGGCGCGGCCGGGCACCGGCTGACCGTCGTCGCCCGCCGTGCCGTTGACGACGCTGACGGCGATCCGGGCGGGATCGGGGGAGGCGGCACCGGACGGGCTCGGGGACGGCTGCGCCGAAGCGGAAGCGGAGGCTGGGGCGGGAGCAGAAGCAGAAGCGGAAGGCGAAGCCGGGGAATTGTCGCGGTTCGCGTCGAACGGGACGTCGTCGCGCAGCATCGCCCAGACCTTCGGCGCGTCCTTCGGATCGGGCAGCAGATGGTTGTCGTCCTGCGGATCGGCGATGTTCGGCATCGTGGTCATCGTGACCCGGTCGGGCGGTACGGACTGGAGCTGGGTCGCCAGGTCGTACAGCTGGGCGACCGAGCCGATCTCCTCCGACACCTGCAACGACCGCGTGGCCGACTCGGCCAGGTCCATCAGCCGCGCGGGGTCGCCGAAGACGCCGCGTGACCTCAACTGCCGCACCATGGAGGCGAGATACATGTGCTGCGCCTGCGCGCGGCCGAGGTCGCTGCCGAACGAGTCGCGGGTGCGCAGCCATTGCAGGGCCTGCTCGCCCTCGATGGTGTGGGTGCCGGCGGTGAGCTTCAGACCGGAGCCGCCACGCGGTAGGTCGGGGGTCGGCCGGTCCCAGACGTTCTGCTTCACACAGACGTCGACGCCGCCTATCGCGTCGGCCATGCGCACCACTCCGGCGAAGTCGACCATCATCCAGTGGTCGATGTAGACACCGGTGAGGTTCTGCAGCGTGGCCAGTGTGCAGCCGGGACCGCCGCGCGCCAGCGACTCGTTGACGATGTCGTTGGTGGCCGGGTACTTCTCGCCGGTCTTGGGGTCGGTGCACTCCGGGATGTCTACGCGGGTGTCGCGCGGAACGCTGACGATCGCGGCGTGCCGCCGGTCGGCGGACAGGTGCAGCAGCATCTGCACATCGGCGAGCCCCGGCCGCCCCGCGTCGTCGTGCGCGCCGCCGAGCGCGACGTCGTCCGCCGAGTTCCGGCTGTCGGAGCCGATGAGCAGGATGGTCACCGGGGTGCGGCCCGCCGCGTCCGGCGTGACCTTGTGGACGGTGGTACGGCCGCTGCTGCGCTGGCCTTTGCGCAGGTTGTGGTTGAGGTGCTGGTAGTACATCCAGGCCGCCGTCGCGGCGACGAGGACCACCACTGAGGTGGCCGTCGCGAACCACTTGAATGCGCGCTTGTGTTTCACGAACGGTAGACCGATAGTGCGGGCGGGTGGTTGTGCTGTTCGGCGTTGATCAGGTCGACCAGGTTGATCGGCGGTTCTACTTCGCGCAGACGTCCTGGTCGGCCTGGACGTGCTGGACGTCCGAGGGTGCCTGGGTCGGCGCGGTCAGCGGCTGGCCCGGGGTGCTGAAGTCCTTGCCGAGGGTGAGCGTCATGGGGGCGCGCGGCGCGGCGTCCTTGGTGCCCTGCTTGAGCGCGGAGGCGGACAGGCCCATCATCGCGGCGAGTTGGCGCGCCTGGTCGGCCTGGTTCGGGGCGTAGACGAGGGTGGTCTTGTCGATGGTGCCGGGCGCGTTGCCGCCGTTGCTGGACCGGGTGACGCCCTCGGTGTTCTGCAGCCAGTCGAGGGTCGCCTGGGCGGCGCCGAACACCCCGCTGCCGTTGAGGACGTTGACCCGCACGTTGATCGGGGCGGCCTTCGGACCCTGCAGCGGGTCGGCGGCATGTGTCGCGGACGTCCTGGGCTTCACCGACGTCAGCGAGTTGTCCGCCTGCACCATCTCGAACAGGCCCTTGGCGGAAGGGTTGTTGAGCACAACGCTGGTGTGCACCTTCTCCGCGGGGTTGTCCACCACGGGCACGGTCGCGAAGGTGATGTTCTTGGGCGGCACCGAACTCAGGTCCTGCGCGAGGTCGCTGAGCTTCTTCACCGAACCGATCCCGGTGTCCACGGTGAGCGCCTTGGTCGCCACATCCGCCAGCGTCCACAGCTTCTTCGGATCGGTGAGCGTCCCGCTCGACTTCATCTTCCGGATCAGCGAACCCAGGAACTGCTGCTGGAGCTTGATGCGGTCGAGGTCGCCGCCGAACCCCACCGAGTGCCGGGTACGGACGAACGCCAGCGCCTGCTCGCCCTCGACCGTGTGGTGCCCCTTGCCGAGCTTGAGACCGGAACCGCCCTTGTCGTCGATGTCCTTGGCCAGGCAGACGTCGACCCCGCCGACCGCCGTCGACAGGTCCTTGACCGCGTTGAAGTTGGCCATCATGAAGTGGTCGATCTTCAGTCCGGTGACGGCCTGCGCCGTGCGCATGGTGCAGCCGGGGTCCCGGCCCTCCTGGCCGAGGCTGGTGTTGAAGCGCACCTTGTGCTCGCCGGGGATGACCTTGGTCGAACCGTCCGGCTGCCTGGTCGGGCAGTCCGGGATGTCGGTGATCAGGTCGCGCGGGATGCTCAACGCGGTCGCGTTGCTGCGGTCCTTGGAGACATGGAAGAGGATCGTGGTGTCGGCATGGCCGACGCTGCCCTCGTCCCCGTACGCGCGGCCGAGTCCCGCCCGGCTGTCGGTGCCGATCACCAGGATGTTCATCGGGCCGTCGGTGGTGGCGCTCTTGCTGCCCGCGTCGCCGACGTCGACGGTGCTGATGTTGTTGTTGAAGTGCTGGTAGACGAGGTAGCCGCCGATGCTGACCACGACGAGCGCGAATCCGACGCCGCCCGCGGTCCACACCAGGGCCCTGCGCCTCTTCGTCGGCTTGGGCCTCGGCTTGCGGCGGCTGGTGGCCTTGCGCAGGGAGCGCGCGGTGCCCGCGGTGGGCGTGCTGTGCGCGGCGGCAGTGTCCTGAACGAGGGGCTCGTCGTTTGGCGTTGAGGTGGGGGCGTCCGGTTGCTCGGATGCGTCCAGCCGTAGTCGGTACGTTCCGGTCTGCGGGTCGAGCACCCACTGGTCGGCGGGGTCGGTCTGCCTACGGCCTTGCGCGTCCACGGTCGCCGAGCCCTCCGTCGCTGCGAGACGTTCACACTTAGCCGCCAAGTTCAGCGTCTGAACGGCTCTCGTGACAAATCAGCGATCGGATTGTTGACCTATTGGTGCATTTGGTCGCACACGTCATGGGCTGCGGTGGTACCGGGGTAGGTGGGCATGGTGCCGGGAGGGGGCGGAGTGGGGGAGCTGCCCGCCTTGCCGTCGGGTGCGTCCGGGGAGCCGCGGTCCGAGACGGGCGGGCCCGGATTGTTCCTCGTCTGGCCCTGCGGGGGCTGGTCCGCGGAGGTGGTCGGCGCAGGCGGCTGGACCGCCACCGGCTGGTCCGCGCGGAGCGCCGCGAACAGCTGATCGGCCTGCGGATGCACCAGTTGGTCCCGGTTGAAGTCGTCGGCGTACGGCTCGCGCGGCACGGTGAGGAAGCGGATCTCGTCGGTCGGCGTCTTCTGCAGACCGCGGATCAGGTCGTACAGCTTGGTCAGCGAGTTCAGCCCCGGGTCGGCGGTGAGGGAGGAGGTCGCGGCGTCCAGCACCGGATAGAGCTTCGTCGGGTTGAACAGCACGCCGTTGCTCTGCATCTTCCGCACCAGTGAGGCGAGGAAGGCCTGCTGGCGGTCCATCCGCTCGGTGTCGCTGCCGTCACCGAAGGCGTGCCGGGCGCGTACGTACCCCAACGCCTGCTCGCCGTGCAGCATTTGGCGGCCCGCGGGGAGGTCCAGCTTGGCGTCGGTGTCATGGACCTGGTACGGGACACAGACCTCGACACCGTTGACCGCGTCCACCATCCTCTTGAAGCCGGTGAAGTCCACCGCGACGTGGTGGTCGATGCGGATGCCGGTCAGCTGCTCCACCGTACGGATCGCGCAGGCCGCGCCGCCCCATGCGAAGGACCAGTTGAACTGGGCGAACTGGACGGCCGTCTGGCTGCCGTCGGGCTTGCGGCAACTCGGTACGTGCACCATCAGGTCCCGCGGGATGCTCACCGCGGTCGCGCTGCCGCGCCCGGCCGCCAGATGCAGCAGGATGACGGTGTCGGAGCGGGCGGTGCCGCTGTCCGCGCCGTACCGGTCGTTGCCGCCGCTACGGCTGTCGGTGCCGATGATCAGCACGTTCTGGGTGCCGTTCGCGCCAGGCGGCGGACGCTCCGCCATGTGGCGGCGCAGCTCGGCCTCCGCACCGGTGTCGGTGCGGATGTTGTCTTCGAGGTGCTCGTAGAGCAGCCAGATGACTCCGGCGCCGACCACGAGCATCAGTGCCGAGCCCAGCGCGAGCAGGCGCAGCCAGCGCTGACGACGGTAGGACCGCCTCCAGGGAACGCTCCGGAGGCCCGCCGGCGCTTTTCGGCGTGCGCCACCGGCGGGCGGTCCTTCCCTCTCGGACACGGCGGCCCCCAACGCTAGGCGGTGTGGATCCGTCGATCGTCGCGCGGTTCTGCCGGTGCGGCCCGCGGGTGCGGGCCGAACGGGTGATTTTCCGGCCGTTTGGCGTCAGATGGCCGAGTGCGTGACGCGCTCGGCCTCCCGGCGGCGCTCCAGGGCCTGCGGGTCGAGTCGGTCCAGATGGCGGCAGAGCACCACGGAGCCGCCCGCCGCCAGCGGCGCCAGCAGCCCACTGGCCAGGCCCGCCCAGTCGTCGTAGGCGGCCGCGGACAGCAGCCTGGAGCCCGGTGTCAGCCCCAGCTCCTCGGCGCTGCGCCGGGCCCGCTCGACGACCTGCGCTCCGGTCAGCTCGACGCCACCGGGCAGCGCGAGCGCCGGCGCGTCCGGGTCGACGGGCGCGTACGGGGTGAACCGGTCGCCCTGGCTGGGCACCTCGACGGCGTAGTCGAGGAAGCCCTCCGGCGTCTGCGGGAAGCGCGCGCCCAGCGGCCGTAGCGCCAGCGCCACCCGTTCGCCGCGGCAGCCGCGTGCCGCCTCCAGACCGTCCGGGCCGCTCACCACCAGATCGGCGGCGGCCGGATCGCCGCCCGGCTCCGCGACGACCCCGGTGGAGAAGCACGCGAGCAGCCAGGCGGCGGTCTGCCAGTGCGCGGGCAGCAGCAGCGCGACCCGGTCGCCCGGTTGGGCGGCCAGGTCGTCCTGGAGCAGGTTGGCGGTCTTGGCCACCCAGTTCGCGAAGGTGGCGACCGAGAGCTCCACGCGCTCGCCGGTGGCGTCGTCGTAGAAGGTCAGCAGCGGACGGGCGGGGTCCGCGGCGAGCGCGGAACGCAGGAGGTCGGCTGGGGTGCGGGCGGTCTCGTTCACGCGGTCAGCGTACGTGGGCCGCGGACCGGGGCCGGGGTCCGGAGGGGCTTGGACGGCTGGTCGGGCGCGGTCTGACGGTCGGTCGGACTGACGGTGCGGCATATGACGAGTCGCCATATTTGTCTGTTATGTCACTATTTAAGTCATGCGTGCATTCCTTGCTTCCGCGATCGGTGCCACCTGTGCGTGCACGGCCGCGCTCCTCGTCCCCGCGGCCGCGCCAAGCGCGGCCGCCGTTCCCACCCTGGGCAAGGCCGCTGCCAGCAGCCAGGCGCTGGGCGGCACCCGGACCCTCCCACTCACCCGGCTCCCGGCAGGACGGGGCATCGCCCCGGGCTCGAAGGGACTGACCGCGCAGGTCGTCAAGCCGTTCTCGATGCTCGGCATCACCTGGAACGACGCGACCGTCGGGCTCTACGCCACCGTCCAGGTGCGCAGCCGGTCCCTCCGGACCGGTGTGTGGTCGCCCTGGCGGTCCGTGGAGGCCGAGAACGACGACGTCCCCGACCTCGACTCACCCGACCGCGCCACCGGCCGCGCCCGCGGCGGTACCGCCCCGCTGTGGGTCGGCGCCTCCAACGGCATCCAGGTCCGCGTCGTCCCACGTCCCACCGGCCGCAGCGGAGGCAGCCCCGACCTGCCCTACGGGCTGCGGCTCGACATGGTCGACCCGGGCGCCCCGGACTCGGAGGCCGAAGAGCTCGACGAGTCGGTTGAGTCCGACACCCTCGCCGCCCCCGCGGATGACGACGAGCCCGCGGACAGCGCGCCCCGGCCGCGCATCATCGGCCGCGCGGGCTGGCACGCCAACGAGCGCCTGCGCGAACGCGGTTACCTCTACACCCGCACCGTCAGAGCGATCTTCGTCCACCACACCGCCACGGGCAACGGCTACCGGTGCTCCGACGTACCCAGGATCATTCGCGGCATCTATCGCTACCACGTCAGAAGCCGGGGCTGGCGCGACATCGGCTACAACTTCCTCGTCGACAAGTGCGGCACCATCTACGAGGGCCGTGCCGGTGGTGTGGACCGAGCGGTGATGGGCGCCCACACCCTCGGCTTCAACAAGAACACCGCGGGCGTCGCCCTCGTCGGCACCTTCAACAAGCACCGCCCCAGCGCTGCCGCTCTGCGCGGCCTGCAACGGATCTCCGCGTGGAAACTGGGCCTGTACGGGCGCAACCCGAAGGGCACCGCCCGGCTGCTCTCCAGCGGCAGCAACAGGTACCGGCGGGGCGTCAGGGCACGGTTCAACGTCATCTCCGGGCACCGCGACGGGTTCACCACGGACTGCCCGGGCGCCAGGCTCTACGCACAGCTCGGGCTGGTACGGCGAGGGGCGGCGCGCCTCCAAGGCCGTTAGGCCCGGAGCTTTCCCGCCCATCCGCGCCGGTCTGCCGGGCTGGCGGCAGGGAGCGCGGCCCCCGACCGCATCACCCTGAGGGGCTACCCTCAGGGTGATGCACCAGCCAGTCCGGACACAGCAGGCGAGTCGGCGGTGGGTGCCTGAGGGGGCGCTCGATCTCGGGCTCACCCTCGGGCCGCTCGGCCGGGGGCCCGGCGACCCCGCTTTCCGCATGCTGGGTGACGGGACGGTGTGGCGTGCCTCCCGGACGCCCGTCGGGCCTGGCACGGTGCGGATCGCGATGCGCGGCAGCGAGGTCGAGGCCGACGCCTGGGGCCCCGGCGGCGAGTGGCTGCTCGATCGGCTACCGGAGATGCTCGGGTCGCAGGACGACCCGGCGGAGTTCACCCCTCGGCATCGGCTGGTCCACGAGGTGAACCGACGCACCCCGGGGCTGCGACTCGGCCGGACCGGGCTCGTACTCGAATCGCTCATCCCGTCGATCCTGGAGCAGCGGGTCACCTCCGACGAGGCATACCGCGCCTGGCGGCTGCTGCTCCAGCGCCATGGCGAACCGGCCCCCGGCCCCACGCCCGGCCTACGTGTCATGCCGGACCCGGGAACCTGGGCGCTGATCCCGTCCTGGGAATGGCACCGCGCGGGCGTCGACGGCAAGCGCTCAGCGGCCATCCTGCGTGCGGTCCGGGCGGCCCGCCGGATGGAGGAGGCGGCGCTGATGCCTCCGGTTCAGGCCGCGGCGCGCCTTCAGGCCATCCCCGGCATCGGAGTGTGGACCGCCGCGGAGACCCTGCAACGAACGCACGGCGCCCCGGATGCGATCACCGTCGGCGATCTCCATCTGCCGAACGTCATCGGCTACGCCCTCACCGGTGCGCACCGCACCGATGACGAGACGATGCTCGAACTCCTGGCCCCCTACTCGGGCCAACGCCACCGCGCCGCACGCCTGATCCTCCTGGCGGGCCGCCGCCCGCCGCGCCGCGCCCCCCGCTTCTCCCCGAACGACATCCGGGTGATCTGACGTCTGGCACCGCTAGCGCACGGTGATGAACGCCTCGGGGTCCCGCGCCCCCCGCGCGGCGGGTGCCTGCGCCGGACGCCCGACCGCGACGGCCCCCATGGGCTCCCACTCGGCCGGAAGGCCGAGAACGTCCCGCACCACGTCCCGGCAGAACATCGTCGACGACACCCACGCCGAACCGAGCTGCTCTCCGGCCAGCGCGACCAGGAAGTTCTGCACCGCGGCTCCCGCCGCGACCACGAACATCTCCCGCTCGGCGACGGCCCGCCGCTCGTCGGGGTAGGCATGCGAACCGTCCATCACCAGACACGGAACCACCAGGTACGGAGCCCGCCGCAGGAGATCCCCGCGCCGCACCCGGCGCGCGACGCTCTCCGGCGAGAAGCCGTCGCGCTCAAGGTCCGCGACCCAGGCGTCCCGCATCGCGTCGAGCAGTCGCGTCCGTGCATCGGGCGACTCCAGCAGCACGAACCGCCACGGAGTGGTGTGGTGCGGCGCCGGTGCGGTGACCGCCGCCGCGACGGCCCGCCGCACGGCGCCGCCGTCGACCGGCTCGTCGGCGAACTCCCGAACCGTACGCCGCAGCGTCACCGCCTGCCGTACGGCCTCCGAGGTGCCGAGGCGGAACATGTCATCGGCCGCGCTGCGCGCCAACGCCCGTGCGCCCGGTCCGTCGTCGCCGTCCGCCAGCACCTGCGCCAGTCCCCGTATGACCGCGACCGGTACCCCGGAGGCCTTGCCCTTGACCAGGTCTCCGGCCGCCGCCAGTTCATCGGCGGTCGCGACGATGGTCGCGTTCAGCTCGTTGCCGTGCGCGTCCGTGCCGCCGCGCAGATCCTCCAGGACCCGCAGCCCGGCCGCGCCGATGGCGACGTCGGTCAGGCCGTTGCGCCACGGTCGGCCGAAGGTGTCGGTGAGCAGGACGGCGACGTTGACGCCGAGCAGTTCCCGCAGCCCGGCGCGGATCCGCCGGGCGGACGCGTCCGGGTCCTCGGGCAGCAACAGCACTGTTCCGGGCGGGGTGTTGGACGCGTCGACCCCGGCCGCCGCCATCACCAGGCCCTGCCGGTTCTCGACGATCCGCAGTGGACCGCGCCGGGCCACCAGCCGCACCGTCTCGGCGTCGATGGCCGCCTCGCGGTCGTCGGCGGTGACGATCCGGCCCTCGGCCTTGCTGGCGATCTTCGAGGTGACCAGCAGGATGTCACCGTCCCGAAGGTCCGGGCTCGCGGCCGCGATGAGCTTGGCGAGGTCGTCGCCCGGCCGCACCTCGGGGATCCCGGGTACCGCCCGCACTTCGTAGGACGCCGCGTTCACGCCGAGACCTCCTCGGCCAACCGGAGTGCCTCACGGGCCATTTGGGCCGCCGCGTCGACATCGGCCATCAGCAGCGGAACCGCACGGCAGCGGATCCCGGCGGACTCGACGTCCGATACCGCGGCGGCGTCCACGGTGTCGACCAGCCAGCCGTCGAGCAGACCGGAGCCGTAGTGCCCGGCGACCGCCGCGGCCGTGGCCTCGACGCCGACGGCGGCCAGCACCTTGTCGGCCATCCCGCGCACCGGCGCGTCACCGACGATGGGGGACAGGCCCACGACCGGCACCCCGGCGTCCGCGATCGCCCCGCGGATCCCCGGCACGGCGAGGATCGTGCCGATGCTGACGATCGGGTTGGAGGGCGGGAAGAGGATGACATCGGCCTCGGCGATGGCCTCCAGCACGCCGGGCGCGGGCTTGGACTGCTCGGCCCCGACCGGCAGGATCGCGTGCGCGGGTACGGAGGCGTGCATCCGCACCCAGTACTCCTGGAAGTGCACCGCCTTGCGGCCGCCGTCCTCGGGCGTGTCGATGACGACATGCGTCTCGACGCGGTCGTCGCTCATCGGAATCAGCCGCACGCCCGGCTGCCAGCGCGCGCACAGCGCCTCGGTGACCGCGCTGAGCGGATAGCCCGCGCCGATCATCTGGGTACGGACGATGTGGGTCGCGAAGTCCCGGTCTCCGAGCCCGAACCAGTCCGGGCCGACGCCGTAGGCGCCCAACTCCTCCTTGACCGCGAACGTTTCGTCGGACCGGCCCCACCCCTGCTCCTCGTGGATACCGCCGCCGAGGGTGTACATGACGGTGTCGAGGTCCGGGCAGACCTTGAGCCCGAACAGGTGGATGTCGTCGCCGGTGTTACCGATGACGGTGATGTCCGCGTCAGGTGCCGCTGCCTTGAGACCACGCAGAAAACGGGCGCCCCCGATACCGCCGGCCAAAACCACGATGCGCATGCAGAACAGTGTGTCAGCCGGAGGCTGAGTCCTATCGGGGTGGTGGTCGGGCGGCGGGTGGGAGTGTCAGCCGAAGGCTGAGTCCTGTCGGGGTGGTGGTCGGGCGGCGGGGGCGTCAGGCCACGGCCGCGTCCCGTGACGCGGCCGTCCCGTCAACCCAACGAGTGCCGCGCGCCTGCCGGTTCGGTATCGGCGAGCGCACGGCAGGCCGCATACGAGGTCATTTCGGTCAGACCCGGGAAGTAAACGTGCAAGCTGACCGCGGGCTCCAGCGCGTCGTTGACCACCTCGTGCACATATCCGGTGGCGAACACCCGCTGGTCGCCCGGTTCGAGCGAGCGCCGCGCCTCGCCGGAGCCGGTGAGCGCGCGCTCGGTCAACTCGCCTTCCAGGACGGTCAGTACACCCGAGGAGCGGCCGTGGTCGTGCAGCCCGCTGCCCTGCCCCGGTATCCAGCTCAGCAGCCACACCTCGTACCCGGGACCGGTCTCCAGGCGCGCGTACCAGCGCGAGGTGGCGTCGTACTGCACGAGCGGGCGCCAGCGGTCGCGGTCGGCCGCGATGGTACGGGCCAGGCCCGCGAATTCGGCGACAGTGGTCGGATGCCTGCGCACGGGCGGCAGCAGGTGCGGGAGGGCGAGCGGGTCACCGGCGATGGAGATGTCGGAGAGCTGGGGGGCCGGGTCGGCTGGGTTGGCGCGGTACACGGGTGGTCCTAGCGGGAGGAGCAGACGGTGGAGTGCGCTTCGGGCGCGCTGCGGGTGTTCGGCTGGCCGCGGGGGTGAGCTCGGAGGGCTCGGCTGAGCTGGGTACGGGGGGCTCGCGGAATCGCGGGTTCCGTTCCGTGCTGGTCAGCGACGGATCAGCGGCAAAGGGTCAGCGACAACAGTGGTGACAGCAGCGACAGGAGAAAGAGCCGTGGACCGGCACAGCGCGGTGGAACTCGCGGCTGCGAGCTCGGGTGGGCGCGTGGGTCACGAACGACATGGACCCAAGAAGACCGGTTAGGCGGCCCGTCTGTCAACCTGATGTCGCTTTTGCCGTCAATGTTTCACCTGAACCGGTTGATCACCTTGGTGAAAGGTTTGCTCAACAACGCGCGGGGATACCTGAGGCGACATCGGCCCCCGGAGCGCCGTTGCGCATCTGTGATCGGACCGTGATCCGTCCCGCTCCGCCTAACGGGTGGAACGGTGCGGCGATCTGTCGCGTCTCAGTCGACATATGCGGGAGGCGGATCGGATCGCCGAGCGGCTGGTGTCGGGTATTGGGCCGATTTGAACACTTTCTGCTTGGCCTTGGTTCCTCGGAGTGAATAAGGGGCTCAATAGCAGATCTCGGCTTGACTGGCCCGGATCGCACGCTTGTAATTTCACTCGTGTCGTTAAGCCTCAATCGGTAACGACAGCATCACGGGGAAGCGACGACGGACGAGGGGCGCGCATGACCGAGCAGTTCCAGCTACTGCTGTCCGAGGAGGCGGAAGAGGAGCTCGGGTGGCAGGAACGCGCACTGTGCGCGCAGACCGACCCCGAATCGTTCTTTCCGGAGAAAGGCGGCTCCACCCGGGAGGCCAAGAAGGTCTGCCTCGCGTGCGAGGTGCGCTCCGAGTGCCTTGAATACGCACTGGCCAATGACGAGCGCTTCGGAATCTGGGGTGGCCTTTCCGAGCGGGAGCGCCGTCGTCTGAAGAAGGCGGCTATCTGAGCTTGTTGTTTCCGGGGGGCAAGCCCCCCGGACCCCCCATGGTTCGTCGGCGAGCCGTTAGTGTGGGTGGCCGTCCGAGACACGTCAGGCCCGCAAGGCGCCCAGCGCGTCCACCGCAGTCCAGCGAGAACCGGGGCCCGCACCTCGATGTCCGTGCAAAGCCAACAGGGGGCGTACTCCGCCCGTACTCCTGCACCTGAGTTCCCGCGTCATATCGTCACCGCGGTGATCGTCGCCCACGACGGCGCCCGCTGGCTGCCTGACGCGCTCGCCGGCCTGCTCGGCCAGACCCGCCCGGTGCAGAGCGTCATCGCCTGCGACACCGGCAGCGCCGACGACACCGACCGGCTGCTCACCGAAGCGCTCGGCGCCGACCGCGTCCTGCACCTCGCCCGCCGCACCGGCTTCGGTGCCGCCGTCGCCGAGGCCGTGCAGACCGCCGGTCCGGTACCGCCCGAAGAACTGCCGTACCTATCGCCGCCCAGCGCCTGGGACCCGGTCACCCGCACCTGGAACGACGACGTCTACGAGCAGGACCAGGACCGGCCCGAGCCCGTCCAGTGGCTGTGGCTGCTGCACGACGACTGCGAACCGGCCCCCGACGCCCTCGCCGAACTGCTGCGCGTCGCCGACTCCTCGCCCTCCGCGGGCGTGATCGGCCCCAAGGTGCGCAGCTGGTACGACCGCCGCTCGCTGCTCGAAGTCGGCGTCAGCATCGCCCGCAGCGGCCGCCGCTGGACCGGCCTGGAGCGCCGCGAGCAGGACCAGGGGCAGCACGACCAGGTCCGCCAGGTGCTCTCCGTCTCCTCCGCGGGCATGCTGGTACGCCGCGACATATGGGATGAACTCGGCGGATTCGACCGGCGATTGCCGCTGATGCGGGACGATGTCGACTTCTGCTGGCGCGCCCAGACCGCCGGCCACACCGTGCTGGTCGCGCCGGAAGCCGTACTGCGGCACGCCGAAGCCGCCTCCCGGGAACGCCGCACCGTCGACTGCGCCGGACGCTCCTCGGTCAACCCGCACCGGGTCGACAAGGCAGGCGCGGTCTTCACCCTGCTGGCCAACGCCCGTGGCGTACTGCTGCCCTACGTGGCGCTGCGCATCATCCTCAGCACCCTGCTGCGCACCCTCGGCTACCTCGTCGGCAAGGTGCCGGGCCAGGCGCTCGACGAGATCGCGGGCCTGTTCGGGGTGCTGCTGCGACCCGGCCGGATCCTGGGCGCCCGCAGACGCCGGGGACGCCCGGTGGTGTCCCCGGCGGAACTGCGGCCGCTGTTCCCACCACCCGGTGCCACGCTGCGGGCCAGCGTCGAGCAGGTCTACAGCAACCTCTCGGGCCGCTCCGAGCCTGACTCCTCCTCAGCCGGACGGCACGGCGGCGCCGTCGAGTCCGGACCGGGCGACGAGGACGCCGACTTCCTCGACGTCGAACAGTTCGCGCGGCTCAAGCGGATCGCCCGCAAACCCGCGCCCATGCTGTTCGTGGTGCTGCTGCTGGTCTCCCTGGTGGCCTGCCGGGGACTGCTGGGCAGCGGCGCGCTGTCCGGCGGCGCACTGCTGCCCGTCCCCGGCGGCGCCTCCGACCTGTGGGGCGGCTACGCCGGGGCGTGGCACGCCGTCGGCACCGGCTACACCCAGGCCGCACCCCCGTATCTCGCCATCGTGGCGCTGCTGTCGAGCGTGCTGCTCGGCAGCACCGGCCTCGCGCTGACGCTGCTGCTGGTGTGCTCGGTCCCGCTCGCCGGGCTCAGCGCCTACTTCGCCTCCCGGCCGCTGGTCGAGTCCCGGCTGCTGCGCGCCTGGGGCGCCGTCGCCTACGCGTTCCTGCCCGCCGCCACCGGGGCGCTCGCCGCGGGCCGCCTGGGGACCGCGGTCCTCGCGATCCTGCTGCCGCTGATGGCCCGCGCCGCCGTGGCGGCCAGCGGCCTGCAGCTGAGCGCGGCCGCCATCTCCCGGGGCGTACGGCCGGGTTGGCGGGCGAGCTGGGCATACGCGCTGCTGCTCACCATCACCACCGCCTTCACGCCGGTGGTGTGGCCGGTCTCCGTGGCGCTCGCCGCCGTCGTGCTGGTGCTGCGCGTGGTCCGCGGCCAGGCCGGTCTGCTGGTGCCGCAGGCGCTGCGCTACCTCGTCGTCCTGGCCACCCCGCTGGTCGTGCTCGCGCCCTGGTCGGTGACGCTGCTGGCGCACCCGTCGTTCTTCCTGCGCGAGGCGGGGCTGCCGTACCGCGACGGCGCCGCCTCCGCCCTCGACCTGGTCATGCTCAGCCCCGGTGGTCCGAAGGCCTCCACCGGCTTCCTGCTGGCCGGTCTGGTGCTCGCCGGGCTCGCCGCGCTGCTGCGCGACGGGCGGCGGCTCGCCATCATGACCGCGTGGGCCGCCGCCCTCGCCGGGCTGCTGGCCGCCGCCCTGCAGAACGGCTACCGGTGGCCCGGGCCCACCACCCTGCTCTACGGTCTCGCGCTGATCGCCGCCGCGGCGGTCGGCGCGGAGGACGCCAAGACCCGTATCTCCGCGGCCGGATTCGGCTGGCGGCAGCCGGTCGCCGGTCTCATCGTGCTCGCCGCGGCCGCCGCGCCGCTGATCGCCGCGGCCAGCTGGATGGTGGACGGCGCGGCGGGACCGATCAAGCGCGGCGACGCCGTACAGGTCCCGGCCTTCGTCGCCGAGGAGAGCTCGACCGCCGACCAGGCCCGCACGCTGGTCCTCGACGGCGACCCGGGCCATGTGCGGTACGTCCTGGTACGCGGTTCCGGTGCGCGCATGGGCGACGGTGAACTCGCCGCCGAGGCCGGGCACGACACCCGCCTCGACGGCATCGTCGCCAATCTCGTTGCCGGTTCCGGCGGCGACCAGAGCAGCCAGCTCAGCGGCTACGCGGTGCGCTACGTACTGCTCCAGCCGGGCGCGCCCGCCGAGATGGGCCGGGTGCTGGACAGCACCCCCGGTCTGACCCGGCTCAGCCAGAGCGGCGGTACGGCGCTGTGGCGGTTGAACAACAACGTCTCCCGGATCACCATCACCGCGCCCAAGGGCGCCGACGGCGCCGCGGCCGCGCCGGTTCCGGTCGCCGCGGGCAAGGTCGAGGCGCACACCACGATCCCGTCCGGCCCCGCGGGCCGCACGCTGCGCCTCGCGGACTCGGCCGCCGCCGGTTGGCAGGCGACCCTGGACGGCAAGCCACTCACCGCTACCACCGTCGACGGTTGGGCGCAGGGCTTCCAACTCCCGGCGAACGGCGGCCGGTTGGATCTCACCTTCGCCGACCCCATGGCGCACACGGCATGGCTGTGGGTGCAGGGCTTCCTGGCGCTCGTCGTGGTCGTGCTCGCGCTGCCGGGCCGCCGTCGTGACATCGACGACGACCTGCCGGAGGACCTGGCCACCGAGTCGGCCGCGATCCCGGCGCAGGAGACCAGCGGCGAGGGCCGCCGGGCCCGCCGCCTGCGTGCGGCCAGCGAGGCCGCGCAGCTCACCGAGCCCGCCGAGCCCGCCTTCCCGGCCCCCGAACCGGAGGAGGAGCCCGAGCCGTACGCCTCCGTCCCGCACCAGGCCTCCGCCCCGGAGCAGGACCCGTACGGCGCGGCACCGCAGGTGCCGCACCAGCAGCAGGGCTACGAGGAGTGGAACGGGTACACCTACCCGGCAGCCCAGCCGGGCGAGTACGACCCGTACGCGGGCGGCCAGTACCAGCAGGACGTCCCGTACCCGAACGGCGAGTACCCCAACGGCGAGTACCCGAACGCTGAGTACCCGAACGGCGAGTACGTCCAGTACCCGGACGGCACGTACCAGGGCGGCGAGTACGTCGACCCGTACGGCTACCAGCAGCCACCCCCGCCTCCGCCCTACGACCCGGCCTACGGCACCGATGAGTACGGCCACCGCCGCGACGGGAGCGACCAGCAGTGAACCGCACCACCGTGTCCTTCATCGGCGTTGTCGCGGCCCTCGCCGCCGTCACTGGAGCGGCCACCGTGCTCGCGCCCGCCCCGGACGGGGGCAAGACGGCGCCGACGGCGGCCGTCCGCAAGCCGGTTGAGCGCTCGACGCTGCTCTGCCCCGCCCCGGCGGGCGTCGACGCGGCGTCGACGACGTACACCTCGTTCACCCCGGCGGGCAGCGGTCAGGCCAGCGGCGGCAGCGCGGTGCTGCAGCCCGGGCAGACCGTGGACGGCTCCGGAAGCTCCAACTCCGGCAGCGGAAAGGCCAGTTCGAACGCCAAATCGGTCGCACCGCTCACCGATCCCGGCAAACCGGCCGCCGCCACGACCAACAAGTCGCCAAGCCCGCTCATCGGCACCGCCGACGGGCGGTTCGCCCCCGGCTGGTCGGTCCAGGAGACCACCACCATCGACGCCGGGCCCGGCCGCGGCATGCTCGGGACGTCGTGCACCGCACCCGGCGCCGACTTCTGGTTCCCCGGCGCGAGCACGTCGAGCGACCGGCAGGACTACGTCCACCTGACCAACCCCGACGACACCGCCGCCGTCGCCGACATCGAGCTCTACGACAGCAACGGACCGGTCAAGACCAGCAACGGCGAGGGCATCACCATCCCCGGCGGTTCCAGCGTCCCGGTCCTGCTGTCCACCCTCACCTCGGCGCAGACTGCCGACCTGACGGTCCATGTCGCGGTGCGGACCGGCCGGGTGGGGGCCGCGATCCAGGCGATGGATACCAAGAACGGCAGCGACTGGCTGCCCGCCTCGGCGACCCCGGCGACCAGCGCCGTACTGCCCGGCATCCCGGCCGACGCGACCTCGGTGCACCTGGTGGCGTACGCGACCGGCACCAACGACGCCGATCTGAAGGTCCAGTTGCTCACCCCGACCGGCGCGATCACCCCGGCGGGACACGAGACGCTGCACATCAAGAGCGGAATGACGACCGCCACCGACCTGCCGGGGCTGACCCAAGGCCAGGCCGGTTCGCTGCGGCTCGCCCCGACGGACTCCGGCAGCGCCGCGCCGTTCGTGGTGGCCCTGCGGATCACCCGTGGCAAGAGCGCCGCACAGGAGATGGCGTTCCTGCCCGGCACCGCCGCCATCGGGCAGCGCGCCACGGCGGCCGAGAACCGGTCGAAGGGCGCCACGCTCTCTCTCACCGCGCCCACCGCGGACGCCACCGTCAAGATCACCAGCTCGGCGACCACCGACGGCGGCTCGCAGGTCAGCAAGACCGTCAGCCTCAAGGCCGGTACGACCACCGCCCTGACCCCGCCCGACCCCGCCGGCAAGGGCACCTTCGCGGTCACTGTCGAACCGGTCTCCGGCGGCCCGGTCTACGCCTCACGCACCCTCGCCGCGGACAACAACGGCGTCCCGGACTTCACCATCCAGCCCATGCCGGACGACGGCGGCACGGTCGCGGTCCCGAACGCGGGCCAGGACTTGCAGGTACTCCAGCGATAGGGGGCCTGGGGACGCGGCCCCGGAGACGGGGGCTGGGGGGCGCAGCCCCCGAAACGGGGCCCGGGGGCTTCGCCCCCGGAAAAAAATCCCCCTACCCCTCAGCCGGAGGCGACTACTCCTCGCCGTACCGCGGATCCACGTTCTCCGGCGAGAGCCCCAGCAACTCTGCGACCTGCTCGACCACGACCTCGTGGACCAGCAGCGCCCGCTCGTCGCGGCCCTTGGCCCGGATCTCCACCGGCCGCCGGTAGACCACGATGCGGTTGCGCGGGCCCTTCCCGGAGGCACCTGCGCTGATCAGCCGACCGAGCGGGACGACATCGTCGTCAGGGGTGTCCGCGTTCGCCGGCGGCACGTCCTGCACCGCGAACTCGACCTCCGCCAGCTGCGGCCAGCGGCGCTCCAGGCGTTCCGCGGCGTCCCGCACCAGATCGTCGAAGGCGTCCGAGCGGCTCACCGACAGCGGTACCTGCGGGGGCGCGATCGGGCCGCGCATACCGCGTCCATGGCGGTCCCGTCGGCGCGGCAGCGGACCGGTCGTAGAGGCGGCAGCCGCACCCTGGGGCGGGGGCGGAACAGGAGTGTCCATCATGTCGAAGGGTAGCCGTCGGCAAGCCCGCCGGATCGGCACGCCGGGCCGCCTCCCGCGGGGTGCGGGGGGATTTTCCCCGGGGGCTGCGCCCCCAGCCCCCCGCCGGGTTTCGGGGCGCCGAAGCACCCAGAGATCCGCCAGCATGCCCGGGGCGGGCCCGAAGCCCCAGAGATCCCCCAGCTCCGCGGGGCCCGGGCCCGAAGTCCCGGGGATCCCTCAGCCCCGGGGGCCCGGGCCCGAAGCCTCCAGGGATCCGCCAGCCCCGCAGGGTCACGGGGCGAAGCCCCCGGATCGTCGGACCCCGCGCGGGAGGCGCCCGGTACAACACCGGTGATGTCGCCCAATGTGCGTTCGCTTCGCAATCCGGACCGGTAGGATCCGCTTCGCTGATCGTGCGCCATACCACAATTGGCGCCATTTGCCCCGGTCGATGACCGCCACTGAAGGGGGCCCTGGCCACCGCCCAGCCCTGCCGCGCAGGTAGGACCGTACGTCACGAGATCGGGCGATCCCGGTGAACCGGGACGACACGAGCGGGTGAGGTCGTGGAGAGTCGTCGCGGCCCGCTCAAGAGTGCGGTACCGTCCAACGTCGTGAGCCCTGTACGTCGTTGTTCGCGCACCGCGTGCGGTCGTCCCGCCGTCGCGACGCTGACGTACGTCTACGCGGACTCGACGGCCGTCCTCGGCCCACTCGCCACCTATGCCGAGCCGCACTGCTATGACCTGTGCTCCGAGCACTCCGCCCGGCTGACCGCACCCCGGGGCTGGGAGGTCGTCCGGCTCGCCCTCGACTCCGGCCCCGCCCGTCCGACCGGCGACGACCTCGAAGCGCTGGCCAACGCCGTACGTGAGGCAGCTCGCCCACAGGACCGCCCGAGCCCGCGGGCCACCCGTGAGGGGGACCCCGTAGAGGTCGCCAGGCGGGGGCACTTGAGGGTGCTGCGCTCGCCCGAACCGTAGGTCAGCGGCGCCCCCGACCGCATCCGTTGGGGTGGGCGTCGTCCTGGATTCACCCGACGTACGCCAAGGGCACTCAGGTTCGCCGGGTAGGTTGGTGGGCCACTTGTCCACCCCGTGCCGCGTCGCCCGGCGCTGTTGATCCTGGAGCCGCTGTGCCCGACCTGAGCCAGATTGTGAAGGCGTACGACGTCCGCGGTGTCGTCCCCGACCAGTGGGACGAAGAGCTCGCCGAACTGTTCGGTGCGGCCTTCGCCACAGTGACGGACGCCGACGCGATCGTCGTCGGCCACGACATGCGCCCGTCCTCGCCGGGCCTGACCCGCGCCTTCGCCAAGGGCGCCGCATCCCGTGGTGCCGACGTCACCGAGATCGGGCTGTGCTCGACCGACGAGCTGTACTTCGCCTCCGGCAAGCTCGACCTGCCCGGCGCCATGTTCACCGCCAGCCACAACCCGGCCCAGTACAACGGCATCAAGATGTGCCGCGCCGGTGCCGCCCCCGTCGGCCAGGACACCGGCCTCGTCGAGATCCGTGAGCTCGCCGAGAAGTGGTCGGTCAGCGGCCTGCCCGCCACCGACGCGACCCCGGGCCGGATCACCCAGCGGGATGTGCTCGCCGACTACGCCGGATACCTGCGCGACCTGGTCGACCTCAGCGGCATCCGCCGCCTCAAGGTCGTCGTCGACGCCGGAAACGGCATGGGCGGCCACACCGTGCCCACCGTCTTCGACGGCCTGCCCATCGACCTCACCCCGATGTACTTCGAGCTCGACGGCACCTTCCCCAACCACGAGGCCAACCCCCTCGACCCCAAGAACCTCGTCGACCTGCAGCACAAGGTCCGCGAGGTGGGCGCCGACATCGGCCTGGCCTTCGACGGCGACGCCGACCGCTGCTTCGTCATCGACGAGCGCGGCGAGCCGGTCTCGCCGTCCGCGATCACCGCACTGGTCGCCGCCCGCGAACTGGCCAAGCACCCCGGCGAGACGGTCATCCACAACCTGATCACCTCCTGGTCGGTGCCCGAGGTCGTCGAGGAGCAGGGCGGCAAGGCGGTACGCACCCGCGTCGGCCACTCGTTCATCAAGCAGGAGATGGCCCGCACCGGCGCGATCTTCGGCGGCGAGCACTCCGCGCACTACTACTTCCGGGACTTCTGGAAGGCCGACACCGGCATGCTCGCCGCACTGCACGTCCTCGCCGCGCTCGGCGAGCAGGACGGCACACTGTCGCAGCTGGTCGCCGAGTACGACCGGTACGCCGCCTCCGGCGAGATCAACTCCACCGTCGCCGACCAGGCCGAGCGCACCGCCGCCGTCCGCGCCGCGTTCGGGGGCCGCGAGGGCGTCACCTTCGACGAGCTCGACGGCATGACGGTCACCGGCCGCGACTGGTGGTTCAACCTGCGCCCCTCCAACACCGAGCCGCTCCTCCGGCTCAACGTCGAGGCCCGGGACACGGCCACCGTCGAGCGCCTCCGCGACGAGGTCCTGGCGATCGTCCGCGCCTGAACCACCCGCTTGGCGGGGGTCCGGGGACCCTTCCCCGGCCCCCCGCCGGGTGCCTCCCGGCGGTACGCTGACCACGCCGTACCGACAACGGCGCGGTGACAACGCGTCCCCGTGACGCATCCGACGCAACCGACCACCCGGCGGCCCGGCCGCCGTAGCCTCACCGCCGCAACCACCACACCACCCGCCGAAGAGGACACGCCCCGATGCCGCTCGAACCCAGCCTCCTGGAGATCCTCGCCTGCCCGGCCTGCCACGCCCCGCTCCGTGAGAGCGCCGCCGACGCCGCCGAGGCCGAGCTGATCTGCACCAGCGGGGACTGCGGCCTGGCCTACCCGGTACGGGACGACATCCCCGTGCTCCTCATCGACGAGGCCCGTCGCCCCGCCTAACCGGGTACGACGGCACCAGGCCGGAGGACACGATGCTCGACGAGGCTCTGCTCGACAGTCCCGACGCCCTCGCCCGCGCCGACACCGGCGGGCTGCTGCCCAGCGTGGCCGCGGCGGGCGCCCGGGTCCGTACCGCCGCTCGAGCCGCGGCCGAAGCCGGGCTCGCCGACCTCAAACCCGACGGCCGCCCCCGCACCATCATCATCGCCGGACCCGGTTCGGCGCCCACGCAGCTCGCCGACCTGCTCGGCGCCCTCGCCGCCTGCCCCCTCCTGCCGCTGGCACCCACCGGCAGCGCGCCCACCGCCCAGGAACTGCGCTGGACCCTGCCCGGCTGGGCCGGACCGCTCGACCTGCTGCTGCTCACCACCGCGGACGGCACCGAACCCGGCCTGTCCAGCCTGGTGGAACAGGCCTACCGACGCGGCTGCACCGTCGCCGGGGTCGCCCCGGCCGGAACGCCGCTCACCGGAGCGCTCCAGCAGGCGCACGGCCTGGCCCTGCCCTTCGCACCACCCCCGTACCGCCCGACCGCCACCGAGGTCTACGACGCCGCATACGGTGTGGAAAAGGCCGTTCCGGTCGATCCCGGAGCGTTCTGGGCGCTTCTCACCCCGCTGCTCGCTCTCACCGACCGGATAGGGCTGCTGTCCGCCCCGCCCGACGTCGTCGAGGCCGTCGCCGACCGGCTCGACGCCGCCGCGGCACGCTTCGGTCCAGCCGCCGAGACCTACCGCAACCCGGCCAAGACCCTCGCCGTCGAACTCGCCCACTCGCTACCGCTGGTGTGGAGCGAGGGCGCCACCGTCGCCCCGGCTGCCCGCCGCTTCGCCGCCGTCCTCACCACACTGGCCGGCCGCCCGGCACTCGCCGCGGCGCTGCCCGAAGCCATCGCGGAACACGGCGCGCTCCTCGACGGCTCCCTGGCACCCGACGACCTCGACGACTTCTTCCGCGACCGCGTCGAGGAACCGGACGGACTACGGCTGCGGATCGTGCTGCTGCGCGAACCGGAGACCGAACCCGCCACCGCGGCCCACGAGGCGGCCAACGCCCACGGCACTCCGCTCAGCGAGATCGACGCCGCGGACGGCAGCCCCGCCGAAACCCTCGCCGAGCTGCTCGCCCTCACCGATTTCGCCGCCGTTTACCTGGCGCTCACCCCCGCTGAGGGATCATCGGCCTGACGCCGCCGTGCGCCCCGCGGGGCGCACCCGACACGTACCGAAGAGGAACACCGAACCGCATGGACCGCCTCGTCAACACCGTGCGCCCCTACGCCTGGGGCTCCACGACCGCCATCCCCGAACTGCTCGGCACCGAACCCACCGGTGAACCGCAGGCCGAGCTGTGGATGGGCGCTCACCCCGGTGCACCCTCGCGACTCGACCGCGGAACCGGCCTGATGCCGCTCAACGAGGTCCTCGACGCCGACCCGTACGGCGAACTCGGCAAGGCGGCCGTCGAACGCTTCGGGCCGCGGCTGCCGTTCCTCCTCAAGGTGCTGGCGGCCGGCGCACCGCTGTCCGTACAGGTGCACCCCGACCTCGACCAGGCCAGGGCCGGATTCGCCGACGAGGAGGACCGCGGCGTACCCATCGACGCACCGGACCGCAACTACAAGGACGCCAACCACAAGCCGGAGATGATCTGCGCGCTGACGTCCTTCGACGGCCTGTGCGGCTTCCGCCACCCCGCCGAGGCCTCCGAACTGATGGAAGGCCTCGGCGTCAACACCCTCAAGCCGTACGTGGACATCCTGCGCGCCCGGCCCGAGGACGAGGCACTGCGCGAGGTCCTCGCCGCCGTACTGTGCGCCGACCGCGAGGCGATGGCCGAAACCGTCGAGCAGGCCGCGGAGGCGGCGGCCCGACTCGCCGGGCAGGGCGGCAAGTTCGCCGACGCCTACGCCGCGTACGCGTCCGCGGCCCACCACTTCCCCGGTGACCCCGGCGTCATCGCCGCCATGCTGCTCAACCACGTACGCCTGCAGCCCGGCGAGGCGCTCTACCTCGGCGCCGGTGTACCGCACGCCTACCTCGACGGGCTCGGCGTGGAGATCATGGCCAACTCCGACAACGTGCTGCGCTGCGGCCTCACCCCCAAGCACGTCGACGTCCCCGAACTGCTGCGCATCGTCCGCTTCGAGTCCGGCGACGCGGGCGTGCTGCGCCCGGAGGAGAGCGGCGACGGCGAAGAGGTGTACGACACACCGATCGACGAGTTCCGGCTCTCCCGCTACGCACTCGCCCCCGGCGGCCGCCCCCGCTCCCTCGACGCCCGCACCCCGCAGATCCTGCTGTGCACCGCGGGCACGGTGACCCTGCACGGCCCCGACGACTCCCAACTCACCCTGGCGCGAGGCGAGTCGGCGTTCGTTCCGGCCGACGAACCCATCGCGCTCGACGGCGAGGGCACGGTCTTCCGCGCCACCGTCGTCGCCTGACCGTCGGTGAGCACATCAGGCGGAACACGCGCCATCGTCGCGGCGCTGGGCGCCAACCTGGCGATCGCGGCGGCCAAGTTCGTCGCGTTCGCCTTCAGCGGCTCATCGTCCATGCTCGCCGAGGGCGTGCACTCGGTCGCCGACTCCGGCAACCAGGCGCTGCTGCTCATCGGCGGCAAACGCGCCAAGAAGCAGGCCACCGAGGAGCACCCCTTCGGCTACGGCCGGGAACGCTATGTCTTCGGATTCCTGGTCTCCGTCGTCCTCTTCAGCGTCGGCGGGGTCTTCGCGCTCTACGAGGGCTACGACAAGGTCCGGCACCCGCACACGTTGGAGGACTGGTACTGGCCGGTCGGCGTCCTGCTCTTCGCCGTCATCGCGGAGGGGTTCTCCTTCCGGACCGCCGTCAGGGAGTCCAACGAGCTGCGCGGCACGCTCGGTTGGGTGCAGTTCATCCGCCGGGCCAAGGCACCCGAGCTGCCGGTCGTCCTCCTGGAGGACTTCGGGGCGCTCATCGGCCTGGTCCTCGCCCTGGGCGGGGTGGGCCTGTCACTGGCGACCGGCGACGGTGTGTGGGACGGCGTGGGCACCTTGTGCATCGGCGCCCTGCTGATCGTCATCGCTCTGGTGCTGGCCGCGGAGACCAAGTCGCTGCTGCTCGGAGAGTCCGCGGGGCCGGAGACGGTCGCGGCCATTCGCGCCGCCGCCGTGGACGGCGAGGTCGTCACCCGCGTCATCCATATGCGCACCCTCCACCTCGGCCCGGAGGAACTGCTGGTCGCCGCCAAGATCGCGGTCCAGCACGATGACACCGCCGCCGAGGTCGCCCGCGCCATCGACGCCGCCGAAGCCCGCATCCGCGAGGCCGTCCCCATCGCACGCGTCATCTACCTCGAACCGGACATCTACCGGGAAGCCTGAGGGGCCACCGGGGGTGTGAGGGGCGGGCGCCCTCAAACCCCCGTGGAATTCCCGCTGTTGAACCCCCGCTACCGCACCTCTGCCAGCACCCGCATGATCTCCGCCTGGGTCGGCGCCGCCGCCAGCCGCTCGCGGAACCCGGTGTCCATCAGCTTGCGGGACAGCAGCGCCAGGATCCGCAGATGCTCATCCCCGGCCGCCGCCTCCGGCACCGAGATCATGAAGATCAGCTTGGCCTTCGTCCCGTCCAGCGCACCCCACTCGATCCCCTCGCTGGACCGTGCGAACCCGACCACCGGAGCGGTCACCGCATCGGTCTTGGCGTGCGGGATCGCGATCTCCTCGCCCAGCCCCGTGGTGCCCTGCGCCTCCCGACCGAGCGCGGCGGCGACCAGGGCGTCGACATCGACGACCTTCCCGGTGCCCGCCAGGAGACCAGCCATCTCCCGTATCGCGGCCTCCTTGTCGCCCGCTGCCAGTTCCTCCCTGACCGTCTGCTCGGTGAGGTAGCCGGACAGCACCTCGCCGTCGGGCGGGGCGTCCACGGCGGTCGCGGCGCTGCCGGTGGCCTCGATCACGGGCTCGGCGGTACGGCTTCCGGCGGCGGGGACCGCGGTGGCCGTGGCCGCCCCCGGTTCCGCGGCGGCCTGGGCCTCGGCCACGGCGGTGGCGGCCGCAGTGGCGGCGGTGCCGCGCGTGCTCGTACCGGCGCTGGCTATCGCGGTACCGACGGCCCCGCCCCCGACCCCGGCCAGCGCGGGCTCCTGCACCGCCACCGGCAGCGGGCTGGCGGACGGCGCGACGTCCTTCTTCTTCTCCTCCAGCGAAACGAGCGCCACCGTGCTCAGCGCGGTCGCCAGCGTGCCGATCGCCACGGCGATGAAGAACACCGGCACGCCGCCGACCGCACCCAGCACCGCCACGATCGGGCCGCCGTGCGGCACCGCGTCCTTCACCCCGGTCATACCCGCGACGGCACCGGCCACCGCGCCGCCGAGCATGTTCGCCGGAATGACCTTCGCGGGCCGCGCCGCAGCGAACGGAATCGCACCCTCCGAGATGCCGAAGCAGCCCATGAACAGGGCCGCTATACCGGTCTCCCGCTCCTGGGCGGTGTAGAGGCGGCGGCGGATCAGCGTCGCCAGACCCTGGCCGAGCGGCATCACCGGGATCGCCGCCGCACACATGCCCATGACCGTCTGGTCTCCGGAGGCGATCAGACCCGCGCCGAACAGGAACGCCGTCTTGTTGACCGGACCGCCCATGTCGAACGCGATCATCAGGCCGAGGACCGCGCCCAGCACGATCGCGCTGGACCCTGTCATCCCGCTCAGCCAGCTGGTCAGATGCGCGAACACCCATGAGATCGGCTTGCCGATGACATAGATGAAGAACAGACCCAGCGAGGTCGTGGCGACGATCGGGATCACGATGATCGGCATGATCGGCTGGACGAACTTCGGGACCCTGACCTTCTTGATCCACAGCACCAGATAACCGGCGAGGAAGCCGGTGACGATGGCCCCGATGAAGCCCGCACCCGCTTTGGAGTCGTACAGCGCTCCGGTATTGGCTATCCAACCGCCGATCATGCCCGGCACCAGCGCGGGACGGTCACCGATCGCATAGGCGATGTAGCCGGACAGGATCGGCACCATCAAGGTGAAACCGATCGTGCCGATGTCGTTCACATGCGCCCAGAAGCTGCCCTTCGGGATGACCAGGCCGCCCGAGGGGTCCGGGTGGCCGCCCAGCGCCAGCGAGACCGCCAGCAGCAGGCCGCCGACCACGACGAACGGGATCATGTAACTGACGCCGTTCATCAGCGCCTTGTAGGCGACGCCGCGCTCCCTGCCTCTGCCGTCGGAGCCGGACGGTGCGCCGCCATCCGCCGAGTGGGCCGGTGCGCTGCGTACCCGCTCGATCAGCCGCTCGGGATGGCTGATGCCCTCGGAGACCCCGACGCTGAGCACCCGCTTGCCGACGAAGCGGCTGAGGTCGACGTCCTTGTCCGCCGCGATGATGACGCCGTCGGCCAGGTTGACATCGTTGTCGGTCAAGACGTTCTCGGCACCGATCGCGCCCTGCGTCTCGACCTTCATCTCGACGCCGAGTGCCTCCGCGGCCTGTGACAGCTTCTCCGCGGCCATATAGGTATGCGCGATGCCGGTGGGGCAGGCGGTTACCGCGAGCAGCCTCAGCCTCTCGTGTGCGGTCCCCGCGTCGTTGGGGGGATCGGCGGGCCTGGTCACGTCGTCTCTCCTTCAGCCGTAGCTACGCGAGACTCAAGAGTGCGAGTGTCAAGAGTGTTCTCGCGTCGATCGAATCCTGCAACACGCATGGAACAAAGCGAAAGTTGACGAACGTCCTCGATATCACTGCAGGCGATCCTCCACCGAGCCCGCAGACGCGCCCCGTACTTCTTCTATGGACTGGGGCCCGCTGGGCCGTTCGGTGTAGATTCTTCAGCGAAGCCAGACGTCGCTGCTGATGGCGGTCGGGCGGTCCCGAACGCGCGGACCGACCGAGGGAGAGAGGGCCTCCGACGGGCTGCGCTGCGGTACGAGGACCGGCATCCCCGGTCCTTTTCGGCGCGTCCGCCCGGACCCGCCGTACGGCCGCAGCGGACAGACCGATGCCCACCCTCGACCCGATCCGCGAGGAGCACACCGCATGACGTCGACCTCCACCAGCCCCGACTTCAAGGTTGCCGACCTTTCCCTGGCACCTTTCGGCCGCAAGGAGATCACGCTCGCCGAGCACGAGATGCCCGGCCTGATGTCGATCCGCAAGGAGTACGCCGACGCCCAGCCGCTCGCCGGCGCCCGCGTCACCGGCTCGCTGCACATGACCGTGCAGACCGCCGTGCTCATCGAGACCCTCGTCGCGCTGGGCGCCGAGGTCCGCTGGGCCTCGTGCAACATCTTCTCCACCCAGGACCACGCCGCCGCGGCCATCGCCGTCGGCCCCAACGGCACCCCGGAGAACCCGCAGGGCGTCCCGGTCTTCGCCTGGAAGGGCGAGACCCTCGAGGAGTACTGGTGGTGCACGGAACAGGCACTGACCTGGCCGAACAGCCCCACCGGCGGCCCCAACATGATCCTCGACGACGGTGGCGACGCCACCCTGCTCGTCCACAAGGGCGTGGAGTTCGAGAAGGCCGGCTCGGCCCCCGACCCGTCCACCGCTGACAACGACGAGTACCGCATCATCCTGCAGCTGCTGAACCGCACCCTCGGCGAGAACCCCAACAAGTGGACCCGGCTCGCCTCCGAGATCCGCGGCGTCACCGAGGAGACCACCACCGGCGTCCACCGCCTCTACGAGATGCAGCAGGCGGGCTCGCTCCTCTTCCCGGCGATCAACGTCAACGACGCGGTCACCAAGTCCAAGTTCGACAACAAGTACGGCTGCCGCCACTCCCTGATCGACGGCATCAACCGCGCCACCGACGTCCTCATCGGCGGCAAGGTCGCGGTCGTCTGCGGCTACGGCGACGTCGGCAAGGGCTGCGCGGAGTCGCTGCGCGGCCAGGGCGCCCGCGTCATCATCACCGAGATCGACCCGATCTGCGCCCTGCAGGCCGCGATGGACGGCTACCAGGTCAGCACGCTCGACGACGTCGTCGGCAGCGCCGACATCTTCATCACCACGACCGGCAACAAGGACATCATCATGGCCTCCGACATGGCCAAGATGAAGCACCAGGCCATCGTCGGAAACATCGGCCACTTCGACAACGAGATCGACATGGCCGGCCTCGCCAAGGTCCAGGGCATCGTCAAGACCGAGGTCAAGCCGCAGGTCCACACCTGGACCTTCCCGGACGGCAAGACCCTGATCGTGCTGTCCGAGGGCCGCCTCCTCAACCTGGGCAACGCCACCGGCCACCCCTCGTTCGTGATGTCCAACAGCTTCGCGAACCAGACGATCGCCCAGATCGAGCTGTTCACCAAGCCCGAGGCCTACCCGACCGGCGTCTACGTGCTCCCCAAGCACCTCGACGAGAAGGTCGCCCGTCTCCACCTCGACGCCCTCGGCGTCAAGCTCACCACCCTGCGCCCCGAGCAGGCCGCCTACATCGGCGTCCCGGTCGAGGGCCCGTACAAGCCGGACCACTACCGCTACTAGTCCCACCAGTCCGGCGAACGCTGACCGGAACGCATGACCGCGGACCGTTGATCCGCCTGAACCGCCAGCTTTGGCCGATCTGGCAGAGCTGTCAGGCGGGTTGATCTCCGATCCGCTGGTCACCCACCCGGTCAGCACCGATGCACCGAGCGCGGGCCCCCGTCGGTACCCCCGGCGGGGGCCTCGCCCTTCGGAGAACCGAAAGCCCCCACCATGCCCCGCGGCCGCTACTCGTTCTACGACACGCACGATCACACCCCCCTTGGCGAAGAACACTTCCACTGCGCCACCGGCACATCCGGCTGGCGCTACACCGCTCGCACCACCACGCCGAACGGTCAGGACTCCGGATCCGTCGACCTCACCATCGACGACCTCGGCCGACCTATCCGACTCGAACTCCACGCGGGCGGATGGCAGGTCCGCGGTGCCGCGCTGGACGGCGTGACCTGGGTCCGTACCGACCCCACCGGAGACCACGCCCAAGAAGGCAATGCCGCCGCCCACGCCTTCACCGGAACCTCCCCCGCCTTCTTGATCGCCACCGCGCGCCTGCTCCGCCTCTCCCCAGGCGCGCCCGCGACCCGCGTCCGACTCGTCGCCCTCACCTCCCCCGTCCTCGCACCCCGGACTCTCGACCAGTCCTGGGCCTTGTTGGACAGGACAGCACACGCCACTGACAACGGTCCGCTGATTGTGGACGAGTACCAGGTCAACGACCTGGAGACCGGCGAGCGGAGCACGGTCCACCTCGCAGGAGACGTCGTGCTCGCCGCCCCCGGCGTCGAGCTGGAGGACTTGGAGAACCCGCCGTCCACGTTCGGCTGACCAGCCGATGACCAGGCCACGTCCGCACGATGACCAGGCGGTGGCCGCGCGATGTGCAATCACCCCCGCTGACCTGCTAATCTCCAATGCGCCTCGCGAAACCCGTTGACACGGGGGGAGCGAGGAGGTAGATTCAAACGGTTGTCACGAAGTAGACATGCGCGTGACGGTCGGGTAGTCTCTACCCCTGCTTCACGGAATTCCTTCGGTGAAGCGCTGCAGCATCTCTTCCGAATTACTACCGGAAATGCGAACGCCGATTGGCTCGGCGGAAAGCGGATCTGATAGAGTCGGAAACACCGGAAAGTGAAAGCCGGAAGGTGAATCCCGCCAGCGGGAATCGGGTCGGAAAAGATCTGATAAGCTGGAGAAGCCGAAGGGAAAGCCCGGAGGGACCGGTGAGACGGTCTCGAAGGA
>JBEYJY010000005.1:0-317517 GCA_040631425.1 Streptomyces sp. NPDC020096 | reverse complement strand
CTTCGCCACGAAGCAGTAGCTTCCCGAACCCCCGCGACCAGCAACCCTGCCCCAAACTCACCGGGAAACAGACATCACCTCACGAACCGCCCTCTCAGATGCTCGTGGACCTGCCTTGGCATGTCATGGCGGCGCTGGATGACCTCGGCCTGAAGTTCGGCGGCATACAGCAATTGCCGAAGAGCGAGAACGAGAAGGCGGGCATCGATCTGTTGCGCTTGCCCGCGGCCGTCGCGGATGCGCTGCGCACAGTTGCCGACAGTACTCACCCACCATCCGCCCTCAGTTACCGCGATCGAGCCCGGGTGGTCGACGGGCGACCAGTCATCCGGCGGCGTGTCGGTCGTCATAGCGGCTGCATCGCCCCACTCAACTCCAGTTGGCCGCGGCCAACTTTCACGCAGGAGTCCGGCGCCCACTGGCGATGCCCACCGACCGGGGCGCCTGGGAGTACGTCCTGCGAATGGGCGGCGAAGTTCGCAACTGCACCGTCTACCGCCAGGTATACGTGCAGGCGGCAAGCATGGAAGCCCGGACATCAGGAGCCCCTTCTGAGGGCCGGGTCGCTGTCCACATGGACAGTTCGTGGACAGGCTCTCCTCGAAGCGACCGATCCGGACCTCTGAGCTGCTGCAACTACCAACAAGCAAGGAGCCTCCGGAGCCGTTGCAGTACAGCAGTGAAGTACAGCCACCTGCCCAATCGCAGCCGACTGCAGATGACCGTCAGTGGCCCACCGGCGACCTGAATGGCCCTCAACGGCCGATCCCTCTAGAGCTACGGATTAGATGTGTGCATCCGAGCGTCGACCCGATCGTTGAACCCCGGTGAGGGGCTCATCGACCCTTCGGGCCGATACCGGCAGTGCCGCGCCCGGCACCCGCGCCGTGACACCCCGTCTTCCGGTGCAGCGCCGTACCCGCGCTGTGACGCCGCCGTTTGGCGCTTCGCGTCGCGCGGAGACGAAGCGGGGGCCCCTCCGGACCCCGCCCCCGCTTACCGGGCCTCGGACGCTCCAGAGGCGGGCTGACGAGCAAGATCCACCTCGCCTGCGACGGCGCCGGCCGCCCATTGGCTTTCCTCGTCACGGGCGGGAACGTTAACGACTGCACCCGGTTCTCCGCCAACATGGAGGCGATACGCGTGCCGCGGATCGGGCTGGGCCGACCCAGGAGCCGGCCGGACCACGTCCTGGGCGATGAGGAGTACAGCTCCCGTGCCATCCGGACCTGGCTGCGGCACCGCAACATTCCGCACACCATTCCCGAGCGCGCCGACCAGACCAGCAACCGAACCCGACGCGGCAGCCGCGGCGGACGGCCACCGGGCTTCGACCGACACCTCTACAAACGGCGCAATGTCGTCGAACGATGCTTCAACCGCCTCAAACAGTGGCGCGGCATCGCCACCCGCTACGAAAAGACAGTCGAGTCCTACCAGGCAGCCGTCACTATCGCAGCCCTGCTGATGTGGGCCTGACGCTTTGACGACAACTCCTAGTCGGACGGGCTGCCCTGGCTGTCCGTGCCGCGGCGCCGGGCTATGAGTTCTTCCTCGATGCGCCGGAGAGTGGCGTTGACGGCGTCGATTGTGGCGGGGTCGTCGACGATGCCCTGGAGAGTCTTGTCCCAGTTGTCGCGAAGATACTGCAGATTCTGGCGGGCTTTCTCCGTGGGGTACAGGCACACGCTTCGGGCGCTGCGGTCGTCCACGACGCGGTCCACGAGGCCCCTTTTCTCCAGTCCGCGCAGAACGCGGCTGAAGTTGCTCGTGGGCAGAAGTGTCGCCTCCGACGCGGCTCGCGCAGAGGTTCCGGGGTTGTGGTTGATGAACCGCATGACGCTGATTTCGATCGGCGTGCACGGCTCGAACGAGGGGTCGCTCGGGGGCCGCAGCTGTCGCGCCACGGCGACGATCAGGTCGGCCAACTCGTGGAGGCTGGCGGCTTTGACATCGCTCATACCGCGAGAATACATTCCTGTCACACGATAGCTGTCGTTTGATAGCATTGGCTTGTGCGTGGGCGGCCAGCCCGTAGACCGTGCCGCTGCCAGTGCGAAGCCATCCCTGATCCACAGACGAGGAAACCTTCTATGAACATCGACGGAGCCACAGTGCTCGTGACCGGAGCGTCGTCGGGCATCGGAGCGGCCACTGCGCGAGCTGCCTCCCGAGCCGGCGCGCGAGTGGTACTCCTCGCTCGCCGCGAGGAACGCATCCGACAGCTCGCCGAGGAGCTCGGCGAGGCCCTGGCCGTGCCGTGCGACGTGACGGACCGGACTCAGGTCGAGGAGGCCGTACGTGACGCGGTCGAAAAGTTCGGACGGATCGACGTCCTGGTGAACAACGCCGGCCAGGGACTGCAGGCCACTGTCGACGCCATCGACCCTGACGATTTCCGGGCCCTCCTGGAGCTCAACCTCGTCGCGCCTCTGGTCACGATGCAGGCAGTCCTCCCGGTGATGCGTCAGCAGGGGGCCGGAGCCATCATCAATGTGAGCTCCGGTATCACCTGGTCGACGCTGCCCGGGTCCGGCGCGTATGCCGCCTCCAAGGCAGGTCTTCAGAAACTCTCGACCATCGCCCGCGCCGAGGTCGCCGACGCCGGCATCGCCGTGTCGTTGATGTTCCCGTCGATCACCGAGACCGAGTTCGTCGGAACGGTCCGCGGCAGCGTCGAGGACGCGCTGCAGATGGAGGCCTCCAGCGGGCTGCAGCCTCAGTCGCCCGAGGGCGTCGCCGACGCGATCCTCGGCCTGATCAAGAGCGGCGCGGAGCAGGCCGACCTGGTCCCGGAAGAGTTCGGCGGCACGGTCAAGAGCTGACTCACCGGCAGCCGAACGTGCCCCGACGCACGCTGCACGGCCCACGGGCAGCCCCTGGTCACGGCCGAGATACAGAAGGAGCCGAGATGGCAAACGAGTTGAACCACATCATCGTCCATTGCCGCAACCGGCGAGAGTCCGCCGCGTTTCTGGCCGACCTGATGGCGGCCCCCACCCCACTCGACTGGGGCCGATTCACCCAAGTGACCACATCGAACAACGTCGGCATCGACTTCGCCGACGACCTGGTCCCTCATGACCGCATCAACGAAAGCCACGTCGCCTTCCTCGTGACCGACGAGGACTTCGACGCGATCCTGGCGCGCCTGAAGAAGAACTCCGTCCCCTTCTGGCCGAACCCAAGCAAGTCCTTCGAAGGCGAGATCAACCACAGCTACGGCGGTCGTGGACTCTACACACTCGACCCTGGCGGTACGGTCCTGGCCGAGTTCATCACCACGCCCTACGACCAGGGCTGATGTTTGAGGTAGCGGGATCGTTTCACGACTGTTGATCCCGGGCGGCTCGGCCGCCGACGGGCCGCGCATGACGGCCGCGGCGTTGACGCCGCCGCTAACGGCAGGTGCCGTGCCTCACGATGAGAGCCGCGGCAGACTGACCAGGCCCTTGTAACGCGTGTCTGGCACTGCCCGAGGCCAGAGCCTGGCGCCGCTCGTGAGCGGCATTCCACCCATCCGATCGCGCGACGGCCCTCGGCGCCGACGGTCGGCGAAACCGCACGCCGACAAGGGATACGACTACGACCACCTGCACATACGGCTCCGCCAGCGGGGCATTCGCCACCGTGCCCTGTTTCCCGGACTCAGGCGGCCAGGGAAACAGGGCACTAGTGTGCCGAGTCGGGACCATGATCCACCACACAAGATCATTTGACGACAGACCCTAGCCCCGACTGACTTTCATGCCCCTCCCCCACACACGCCCATGACCGCGTGACCTGCGCGGACGTATTTGTCGGCACCCACAGTGTCGTGGGCCGACCGTGCAGTACTCGCTGCACTGGCTCGACAGCTGCCGACCCCGCTGCGCCGACATCGCCACGTCACCCCAGGCACACCGCTGGCTTGGCACCGCTGCCTGGTCCGCTGGAAATGGCGTCAGCCAGCCGCCAGGCCCGGCCGACCCCTGCTGCCCGACGAACTCGCCGCACTCATCCAACGCCTCGCCACAGAGAATCCGACCTGGGGCTACGTCAGAATCCAAGGCGAACTGCGACGGCTCGGCCACCGGGTCGCCACCCCAACGACGAACCCAACGTCATCCCCCCTGCCCGCCGCAGCAGTTCAGCGCCGTCGAGTACTCGGCGGACTGCTCAACGAGTACCACGCCGCGTCAATCACGCCTCCTCGGCCGCCCAGATCAGCGGCCTGATCGCAGTTTTGACACCCTTCAGGCGTGCAACGCCGAGCCTGAAGCGTCACGGCGTAGGAGTAAGGGGATCGCCCGGGGTACGGGGCGTGAGGGTCACCCCGTTCTGCTTCCAGAGGAAGGTGCATTCGCCGTCACCTCGCGCCACGGTGAGGCTCACCGGAACCTCAGCAACAGGTGTTCGGGCCAACAGTGCGGTGGGGCTACGGAGCTGCGGATCTTCATGACGGGGATCCCAGTCTTCTCGCTCAACGCGCAGCCCCCGCTGCAACTGTCATACGCCATCTCAGGGTCCACACCCTGCAGTGGACCGAACGCGTGCCGCGTGCACCCCGTCGTACCCAGCCCCCGCTGCCGGCGCCCACTCTCCCGCCATGCCCGCTGACCTCGTTCCGCTGCACCTCCGAATCGCGCCAAACAGCGTCGACCGTGGACCGCGGACTACGCGGAAAGCAGGAGGCCGACGCGCACCGACCAGACGTGTCCAGGAGTAACCCGGTGTCGGAGGCGTGTCGGAATCTCTCCTGCGGTCTTGAATGCGCCGCAGTCGTCGCACCATCATTGGTGCCGTCACCCAGGGCTCGTCGGCATACCCGGATTCGCCACGTCGAGGCTGTCGTCCGGGCTCTTTTCCATGGGCCGACTCGCTCGCTGGTAAAAAACTGCAAAAGGAGCACGCATGAATTGCGACCTCATGGTGGGGGCCAATGTCGACGTCGTGAACTCGACGTCCAAGGAGGTCTACGAACAGCTCTACCCGCAGTACCTCACCGGCCAGCAGCCTTTCGACGTGGAGAGCGTCACGTTCACGGTCTCCTGGGACGTCAAGGAGGCCCCAGTCTTCGATCTGACCCCGCCGTCCTACTCCGAGGAGACCTTAAGGGCAGACCTCACCGCGGGGCGGGCCGCCGGCCAGTTCACCGAGGCCGAGCTGACCGAGCATGTCGCCGCCCTGCGCGTCTCGCTGGACGGGAGCACCTTCCAAGTGCGGCTGAACCAGGTGCACGTGAAGGTGGACTCCGGGGACGGGAACCCCGTCGAGGAGGACATCGCGGTCACGGTCGACGTCCAGGCGACGACGTCCGACATGGGCCTGTTCAGCCTCAACCCTCTGAAGGCCACGGCCAACGCGCCGAGCAAGGTCGACAAGATCTTCCTGGACAAGGTGGTGCTCCCCAACGTCCTGGACCAGTCCCGGAAGGTCCTGTCGGGCATCACGCTGCCCGCACCGCAGATCCCGGGCCTGTCGCTGTCGACGCCCATCCCCGTCATCCAGCCACAGCGTGCCGTGGCCGCCCTGAACCTAGCGGAGCGCGGCACCCCGAAGCCCCCCTTCCCCGACAGTTGGCCCCAGAGTCCGTTCTTCGCCCTCCTCGGGCGGGACGCGGTCGAGCGTATCGCGCAGGTGGCGACCGCGTACCTGGAGGGGAAGCCCTTCCACGCCGGTGACAGCAAGGACTTCCTGGGCAGCAGCGCGTACTACAAGGCCGACATCGCCATTCACAACGTCCAGTGCGAGGTCGTCTGGGACGACGTGCCGACCGTGCGCGCCCACATGGCAGTCTCCGGCAGCGGCAGCGCCGGGATCAACTGGATCTGGGGCGGATCGACCGACGCGTTCTTCGACCTCAACCTGGAACCCGACCCGACCGTCACACTCACCCTGGCCATGTCGGGGACGACGCTCAAGGCCACTGCCGTGGACGTGAGTTCCTTCGACCTGAAGCTCGTTCCCACGCGCGGCGACATCGTCAGCCTGATCGTCTCGTGGGTCGTCGACGCCCTGTCGTCGACGTTCGGCAGCATCGTCGGGAGCGCGCTGCGCGGCGTCGAATTCCCCGTGGGCACGTTCCCGGCCATCCCCATCGACGTCGATCCCGTCCACCTCGATGTGACGCCGACGGATCTGACCCTCACACGCTTCGGTGACGCGCTCGCGCTCCAGGGCGACGTGACCGTCACCAAGCGGTAGGAGACCGCGGGATTGGTGTCGGCCCGGGAGGCTGCCTTCCGGGCCGACACCAGCGACGGATTACCCCCATGCGTGCCCCCGGACAACGGTCCCCAGCGGGTTCCCGACAGTGCCCCAGGCTGTTTTCGGACGGGTTCCGGACATACCTTTCCTCAGGGCTGTCCGATGCTCGACAACGGCCTGTCCCAGCGTGCCATTCCCCCGGCGCTACGCGTTTATGTAATCAAACAAATGTTGCACGAATGCATGAACGATCGCCCCGGAAGAACTTGTTCATCCATGCCGACCGCTCCGGATTCCAATTACTAAATGGCCGGGAACCGAGTGTTTCCCCAGTCGTCCAGCCCCTTAAATGTGCTGACGTGACCGAAACGCCATATGACCTCGCCCTCGGAATCCACGCCGACGCGCTCAACTCCGGCCTCAAGACACTGCACAGCGGGCACCGGGTGGTGTTTCAGGGCCAGTACGGCCCCGAGACCATCGAAGGCATCGACTACACCTTCGCCTGGGACTTCCTCCAGCCGCCCGAGCTCATCCTGGAGAAGCCGGACGCCGAGCTCTGGAGCAAGATGATCAAGGCTCAGGGCATCACGGACCTGCCCGACTCAGGTGTCCTGCAGATCCACGCCCCACAGCTGCAGGTGAACGGCACCATCGCCGGCGATGCCCTCCCACAGGGCGTCAGCGAGGTCAAGGTCGCCGTCCAGGCAAAGGTCGACGGCGGCAGCATCACCGTCGTCCCACTCGGTGTGTGGCTGTCAGACATCCCGGACCCCTACACAAGGATCATGGTCGAGAAGGTGATCGTGCCGAACGTCCTCGACCAGGCGAAGAACCTGGTGAACGGGGTGAAGCTGCCCGTCCAGGACCTCTTCGGCCAGCAGGTCACTCTCACCCCCGTCCTCCTGGACGTCACCGGGACGCACCTGGTCCTCGCCGCGACCGCGGGAACCGGCCAGGTCCCCGCCGCCTCCGCCGGCGCGGCCACCAACTGGCCGTCGGACAAGCAGGTCTTCCTCCTCGTCGGCCGGGACCTGATGGCCCGTCTCCTGCAGGGCGCCCTCGACCAGTGGCGGGACACACAGCTGGCCGACGACGACAAGACCGTGCCCGGGGTCGCCACCGTCTGGTGGAAGGCGAAGTTCCGGAAGACCGACAACGTGAAGGTCGACGAGAGCGACCCGACCACCCTCTCGGCCGACTTCGACATTCCCTGGTCCGTGGGGGTGGACCTGTTCCCCGTCGCCCCGGGCAAGGGCTGCGCGCTGTTCAAGGCCTCCCACGAGTCCTGAGCCCCCTCCCTCGTCGTTCCCTCACTCCAGGAGGTCCGCACCCGTGGATGCGCTGATCGACTTCGATGTCACCCTCGACCCGCAGGAACCCAACGTCACCTTCAAGGCCACCGGTCTGACGGACACGGCCCTCTCCGCAACGCTGGAGAAGATCGTCCTGAACTCCGTCACTCTGAGCCCCGTATCCGATGCCGCCAAGCTGGTCGCCGGGCCCGCCAATCTCCTGGCCCTCGCCGCACCGAAGGTCGTCAAGGACGCACTCGAAGGCAAGAAGAACGCCGACATCCCACTCAACAAGCCGCTGGGCACCGACATCACCATCAAGGACCAGACCGTGTCCGTGAAGCTGGCGTCGCCGGAACTGGGCTCCCACGACGGGATGCTCATGGTCAGCGGCACATTCGTCGTCTCCTGAACCACCCCCGCACCAACCGTTCCGCGATCCCGCGGCGTGCCGGCCCCTGCCGTCGCGCCCGCCCCGTCCGACCGATCGACCGACCACCCCAGGAGACCCGTTGAGCACGCCCCAGTCCCCGCAGTCCGGCGACGCCCGGCCCGGCCCCGAAGCCGAGGCGCTCCACCTGGCCGACACCCCCGGTTACCCCCTCGCCCGCAGCGTGGAGATGCCCGCCGCCCTCGGCTACCCCACCGGCTCGCTGAGCTTCCGCCTCGGCGCGCTCCAGTTGTGTGCCGAGGGACAGCCGGAGGCCCTCGCCGAGGAGACCCGCGCCGGCACCCGCCGCATCACCCACCGCATCCCCGCCCTCGTCCTCACCGGCCGCTACGCCCTCGACACCCGGCCAGACGAGATCCGTGAGATCGACACCGCCGGGAACCTCCGCCCGCTGTCCGAAGCGTCACGGCAGCCCACCCTGTCCGCCGGCGCCCGCGCGATCGCGCCCGACCACCCGGACGACGAGACCGTCCGCCGGTGGACCGGCCGCGCCGATGCCCACCGCACCAGGCTGATGAAGACCGAGAACGGCCGCCAGGTCCTCGTCCAATACGGCACCCACAACGAGAGCTACTACGACATCTTCAACGGCAGTTCCTCGGTGTCCTCCAACCTCCGGCAGAAGTGGGCCGAGAAGGGCGTCACCCAGCGCATGTCGGAACAGACCTACGGCACCACGGACCCGGACGCTTCAGCCAATGCCCAGCAGACGGTCAACGACTGGCAGGACCCGCAAGTAGGCGGCACGTACAACATGCACGCCTGGCAGCAACGGACCATCGTGCAGACCGCGCTCACCACCGAAGCCGCCCGATACAGGAGGAAGGGGGATCAGGAAACGGCCGACCGTCTCGATGCTGCGGCCAAGGCCGCCGAGGGCTTCTCCAAGTCGGTCCAGCAGACCGGCAACGACGGCTCGCAGACCACCCCGATGACACAGGAAAACGTCTACACGGCCATCGACCAGCACTCCGGGGACATGTCGGCGGTCTCGGACGCAGAGATGGCCCGCTACAACGGACTCGCCATATCCGCCGACGGGGAGGTACAAGCTCTTCGGGCGGAGCGAGAGGACCAGCCGGAGGAGCCGGAGGACTGGATCGCGCTGTCCGACAAGGACCGCGCCGTCATCCAGGAGTTCGGTGCCGCCGCCTACCACGACGAGGCGTTGGAGGGGCCGCCGGCGACCGACACCCTGCACACGGGAGCGTGCACGGCACGGCTGGAGGACATCCGCGTCACCACCCGCCTCGCACCGGACGGCGCGCCGACGGACGTGACGGTCGAGCTGCCGTCACTCGCCCTGTCCATCGACGATGACGAGTGGCAGGGAACCGCCGCCGACGTGGCCCGTGAGCGCCTCGCCTCCATGCGGTTCGTGCACACGCTGCTGCAGGACGCCATTGCCGAGACCGTCCGCCACGCCGCCTTCACCGGCATGACCGGTTACGCCCACCCGCAGGACGGGCGGTCCTGACCCGTGCTCATCCTCGACACGACCACTCCCGCCGAGGACGTCCTCGGCGGGGTGTGGACGAACCCGCTCGCCGACGACCTGCCGCGCTTCGAGACGTTTCTCGACCAGGCACTGGCCCCGCAGCAGGAGTACCTCACCGACGACGAGCGGGCCCTGTACCGGCACGGCAAACGCCTGCGACCTGCCGTCCTACTGCTGGCCGCGCGCATGGTGCACGGCCCCGCGCCGCTTCCCGACAAGGTGCTCCAGGGCGCCGTGTCCCTGGAGATGCTGCACGTGGCCACGCTGATCCACGACGACATCGTGGACGGCGCCGCCCTGCGCCGAGGCCTGCCCTCGGTCAACGCCGCGCGCGGCACCGAGACCGCGGTGCTCGTCGGCGACCTGCAGTTCGTCCAGGCCATCCGCGGCTTCGTGCGGACCATCGACCGGGACAGCGACATGGGCCTGGTGGAGCTCGTCCTCGACACCGCATTCGAGATCGGCTGCGGGGAGCTCGACGAGCTGCGCACGGACCTCTCCCAGGACCCGGAACTCCTGGCCAGGAGGTACTGGCGCACCGCCGACCGCAAGACCGCCGCCCTGTTCGGGCTCGCGGCCGAGGCCGGGGTGGTGCTGGCCGACGGGCGCAGCGGCGACGCCCGCCGGGCCGGGTTCTACGGACGCCGACTGGGCCGCGCCCTGCAGGTAATGGACGACCTGTTCGACCTCGCCCAGGACGAGGCCGGCTCCGGCAAGCCGCGCGGCATGGACCTGCTGCGCCGCCGGGCCTCCCTGCCCCTGATCTACGCGATGCAGGAGTGGGGCCCTGAGCACGCGGTCAGCCGCATCATGCGCGGCGAGGCCACCGGTCCGGGCGTTCTGGAGCGCACGCTCGCCGAGGTCCGCGGTGGCACCGGGTTCTCGCGCGCGTACACCGACGCCCGCGCCCAGGCGTTGGAGGCCGTCGAACTGCTGCGCCCGTTCCCGGCCGGGCCGTACCGCTACGCCCTGGAGGGCTTGGCCCTGCACGTCGTGGACCGCGGGGTCTGAGCAGCAGCGCGGCAGTCCGTCCCCGACCGAGCACCGAGACCCTCGAACGCGAAGGAGAGGCCCATGGCCACCAAGCTGGTCGATTTCATCTACGCCACCATGTACAAGCGCATCAACGACCCGGACAGCCGCTACTGGCTGCCCACCGTCCTCAAGGACGTTCACACGTCCGACGGCCGCTCGCTGAATCCCCTGACGGTCGATATGTGGGACATCGGCGTCCTCGACACCGACGAAGGCGCGCACATCGGTGACACCATCAGTGGCGCGTGGTGGATGTTCGTGGGCGGTGCCTTCGACGACGCGAAAGACCGAGGCGTGCCCGATCTGCCGGACAACCTCGACGCCTTCACCAGCCAGCGCGACGCCGACCACCCCTACCCCTCGCTGTCCCTGTCCTCCCTCACCATCGAGGGACTGCCGAACGCCTCGATCGGGGACCTGCAGAACCTCACCCCCACCGCCAACGGTTACCAGGGCACGGTCCGGGTCACCACCTCGGCGTACGACACGCACGGGTGGCAGAAGCAGATCACCGTCAAGGGCACGTACAGCCTGGTGCAGAACGTCGTGGTGATCGACCTCCCCCAGGCCGACGACCTGAAGCCGCCGACAAAGGTCGTGGTCCAGGGCCTGACCGGGGTGGACTGGCCGCGCCAGCGGATCGAGGGCCACGGGCAGTTCACCCTGACGGCCACGGACCTCGTCTTCGACGTCGTTCTCCGTGCTGAGGCCGCCGGCACCGGCGCGGACCGCACTGCGCAGCTGACCGTCGAGTCGATCACCGTCACGTCGCAGCCGACGTTCCACCTCGACGAGGACTCCCTGACCATCGACGGCAGCACGATCGACAAGGACACCCTCAGCATCTGGAAGCAGGCCGCCGCCGACGCCTTCAACAGCGCCGAAGCGGGCCAGTCCCTCACCGCGAAGCTCGTCGCCACGCTGGCCGATCCCTCCTTCCGTGACCAGTTCTCCGCTACGGTCACCGCCCAGCTGGCCAAGGCGCTCGACGGGGTACTCGGCGCGGTGCCGTCGGGCACCTTGCCGTCGGACGACGGCGGCTTCCCGGCGAAGTACGGACCGCTGGAGGTCTACCTCTTCGACCGGCTGCGGGCCTCCGTGAACGACACCGGCTCCGGCTTCTACCCCCCGACCGTCGTCCTCGGGGCGGCCGACCCGGTGCTCGAACCGTACGGCCTCGGGGACATCGACCTCGGCTCGTACAAGATCGGCGTCGCGACGGCCGACCTCTCTTTCAAGGACGCCGCCATCAAGGGCATCTCCAACGTCCTCATCCCCGTCAAGGACGCCACCCTCACCGACGGGGGCATCGGGGCGACCCTGAGGTTCGGCCAGCTCTCCGGAGCCGGGAAGGTTCCCCCGCCTCCGCTCACCATCACCGGCACGGGCGTCGTCTCCTTCCCCGACGCCGCGGCCGCAGCTGCGGCGCCGGAACGCGCCGCGGTGGGCGACGACGACACGATCGAGGGCGACATCACCGTCACCATCGACCGGCCCTCGGCGACGGCTGGCCTGTCCTTCACCGGCCGCGACGCCGACGAGCTCGCCATCGGCCTGACCACGCTCTCCCTCGCCGTCGACACGAAGGACCTGCGGGTCGCGATCCACCTCAAGGAACCCAGCCCCATGGAGAAGATCATCCAGCAGGTGCTGAACAAGGACGAGGTCAAGCAGAAGATCATCGACGGCGTGCGGAGCACCGTCGACACCCACCGTGCCGACATCGCCAAGGAGCTCACCGACAATGCCCGCGCGGTCATTCACACCAAGCTCGAGGGCTGACCGCTCCATGACGATCGAAGAGCTCCGGGCGCTGATCACCCGGCACACGCAGGACGACACCCTCACCCTCCCCGCCGCCGACCTCGGCACCGGGCCCGCCGCCGCACTGACCGGCACATGGCTCGACGGCACGCTCACCGTCACGGACCTGCAGCGCGAGGACCACGAGAACAGCGTGGTCGTGCACGGCACGCTCACCGTCACCGGCCTCGGCCTCATCGGCCTGCCGGTCCGCGGGATCGACTTCGGCCTCGACCCCGTCGACCACGACCCCACGCTCTACGTTCCGCTCCTCCTCCCCGCGGACTGGACCTTCGCCACCTCCTTCCCCGCCACCGACGGCAGCGACCTGGCCACCCTCGCCTTCCCCGCACCGCCCGCACTGCTTCTCACCTCGGTGGCCCGGCCCACCCGCGACGGATACCCCGCGCTGGATCCCGGCCTGACCTTCCACGCTTCCCAGGTGGCCGACCCGGAGCAACTCGGCGCCCTCGCCGCGCTGCTCCGGCCCCGGGCCGGGACCTTGACGCTGACCGGGCCGGTCGTACGGCGTCCCGTCAAGGGCCCGGGCGGGGAGGTCCGCACAGACATCGCACTGCGCTCGACGCCGCAGCCGGACGGGGCGTTCTCCGCGTCCTTCTACCTGTGGGCCGGGTCGCGCGGTGACGGAGCGATGGGCTCCTCGGTCACCTACGGCTTACGGCTGGCCGCGGACCTGGTCCTGGGGCAGACGGTCGCGGCGACGATCAGCGCTCCACCGGCCACCGGCGGCGGAGCGCTCGCGCTCAGCGCCGACCGGTTGCCCGGGCGGCTCGCCCCCGGCGACCTCGCCGCGTGGAACGGTACCGGCGCCGCGATCCACCAGCTCGTCGACCAGGAGGGTTTCACACTCGGCGACTCCGTCCGCCTCACCGGGATCACCGCCAGCATCGACCCCGCAGCGTTCGGCAAGGGCGGGCTGGCAGCGGCGCTGACCCAGGTCACCGCCACCGTCGAGACCATGCCCGGCACCACCTGGCCGATCGTGGGCGACGACCTCGCCCTGACCGGCGTCGGCGCCACCCTGACCGTCACGAACCCGCTCCAGCCGTCCCGCGCGGCGAAGGTCACCGGGCGCGGCGACTTCACGGTCGCGGGCAACGTCAGCCTCCACGCCACCGCCGAGATACCGCCCGGCACGTTCAAGCTCTCCCTCGACGAGAGCACCCCGGCCGAGCTGAGGGACGTGCTTCAGCACTTCCTGCCGCACGCCGAACTCACCGGCGTGCCCGATCTGACGCTGAAGAAGTTCTCCGGCACCGCGACGCCCAAGAAGGGCGCGTACGAGGTCGACGCGTCCGTCTCCTCCGAGTGGCACATCGACATCGGCGCCGCCCGCATCGCCCTCACCGAGGCCGGGCTGGAGCTGGCGCGCAAGGGCAATGAGGACACCGGCAGCGCCGCGGCGCCGCGGCCGGGCGTGGTACTACAGCTGCCGGACCGCGCAGCCGGCGCCGGGAACGGTGGCTCGCGGACCACCGGCACGCTGTCGGCCAAGGCCGAACTCGGCCCGGCCACGGGCGGCGACGGCGGCAGTGGCCCCGTCGTGAAGTTCTCAGCGGCTTGGACCATCCCTGGTGCCTTCCAGCTCGACGGGACTTTCCCCGACCTCGACCTGACTGCGCTCCTGAAGTCCCTCGCCTGCCAGGCCGACGTGCCCCTGCCCGATGGCCTGCCGCAGGTCTCCCTCCTCCACCCCGCCGTGACCGCACGCCTGGGGAACGCGCTCACGGGCCAGCCGGCGGTGGGGAAGGGCTACGAGCTGGCGGTCAGCACCACGGCGACGTTCGACGCGGCGCAGCTGACATTCTTCGGCAAGGCGGCCAAGAAGGCGGAGGGCGGCACCCTGTTCGCCGCCGCGTTGTGGCAACAGGACTGGGTCTGGTCGCCGGGCAAGGTGTCGGACTGGGCCCCGGTGCTCGGTTTCCTCGACGGCATCACTTTCGCCAAGTCCGGGCTCGCCGTCAGCTCCGCCGACGGGGTCGCCGTCGATGCCGGGGCCAACCCTCCCGATACCCTGCCCGACACCCTGGACAAGGGCCTCACCTTCTTCACGGAGCTGGGACTGACCGGCCCGCTGGCGCCCTTGAAGGTGTTGTTCCAGGACTCCGGTGGCATCCACCTGACGGCCCGCCTCACCACGCCGGTCCAGGAGTCGGAGTTCACCGCGTCCATCGCGGAGCAGAAGACCCGGGAGGGGTTCGGCGGCCTCACGCTCGCGTTCCGCCCGGCGCAGTGGGAAGTGTCCCTCCAGACGTCGTGGAACTTCACCGTCCCGGCGGTCGGGTCCGCTCCCCAGACCCTGCTGCAGTTCGTGGCAGGTGGCTCTCTCAAGGGCACCGAGTTCCACCTCTTCCTGGTCCTCAAGCCCGCCGCTCCCGAAGCGGACGGGGCAGCGGCCGCCGGACGGCCCGCACTGCACCAGCTCGCCTACGCCCTCCGGTCCCCCGGGTACACGCTGCTCACCGCGGACCCCGCCCCCGGGGCCGACGGCGGCCTCGTGCACGACGCGACGCCCCGCGACGTGAGCGGGACCACGTACAGCCTGGTGCGCGACACCGCGAGCCGCCTCGCCGGGCTCAGCGCGCCACCTTCCGGCGACGACCGCCCCACGTGGAAGAACGCCTTCGGCGTCGAGGGCTTCGACGTCCACTACTTCTACATGCAGATCGGCTACGGGGCGGAAACCGGTCTCACCCTGGGCGCCGGCGGCTCGGTGGTCATCGGCGAGGCCACGCTCGACCTCGACATCGAGGGCGGCTTCAACCCGGAGCCCTTCGTCACCCTCTTCCGCTTCGACCTGGGGACCGTCCACCAGGACACCGGCATCTCGATCTGGGACATGCTCGCCGTCCTCGTCGCCCCGCCGGACTGGCTCGGCTTCCTGAAACAGATCGTGCTCCACAAGCTGGCGATCTGCGTGGTGACCGCGCCCGGCGGCTGGACCGACCCGGTGACCCACGAGGAGTGGAAGCAGGGCTTCTACGCCAAGGGCGACATCGACTTCTTCGGCAACAACTGGCGTTTCGAGGTCAACGTCAGCGACGATGGCCTGTACGCGTACAGCACCATCGCCCAGCCATTGAAGCTGGCCGACGTCCTCACCTTCTCGGACGCGAGCGGGGCCAGGGGCCCGCAGTACCTGCTCGACACCCGGGGCATCCGCACCGGGCACCTTCCGGAGAAGATCTTCTACCTCTCCGGCAAACTCGACCTCCTCGGCCTGTCGGCCTCGATCGAGGCGCAGCTCGGCAGCGAGGGCTTCGCCTTCACGTTCGCCGTGGATCTGCAGGACATCCTCCACGCCGACCTGAACTGCACACTCAACAGCACCGGGCTGAAGGCCTCGGCCCACGTCCAGCTGGGCTTCGACGTCAAGATGCCCCAGGGCGTGGTGCTCGGCGGCATCCCGATCCCCGCTGGAAACTGGGTCGGCATCCACGCACAGGGCGGCTTCGACCTCACCGTCGACGGAAACGGCGTCAACCTGCACCTGACGGCGAGCTGCGACGCCTACCTGCTCGACGTGCACCTGGTGCAGTTCGACTTCGACCAGCAGTTCACGATCGGCAAGTGGGACGACATCGTCTCCTGGCTCCAGAACCACCCGGAGAAGCTGTTCGAGTCCTTGGGCGAAGGCATCTGGGACGCCCTCAAGAACTGCGCCACGACGACGGCGGCGGAGCTCACCTGACGCGTCCTGCACCATGCGCTGCTTCCGACCCGCCCGGCATGAGCCTGCGCCGGGCGGGCTTCGTCGTCGGCCCCGCACAGCGGCGGGCCCTGACCACCCCTCGGGGAGGGGGCGGCCCAAGGCCCGCTTCGAGCGCGGGAGCCGGGCAGGCTGCCCGGTCACGCCATGTGCCGAGGACGGCCTGGACGACGCTGGGGACTTCCCTGTTTCGGTGCAGTGAGTCCTGGTCTATCCGGCCCGGTTTGCTGGGGCCGGAGGCGGAACGTGGTGAGCATGCTCGCCCGGACGGTGGCCGTGGAGACGGCCGTCGAAGCCATTCCTGTGTAGCACTTCAGCGGCCTTGGCTCCGGCCAGACTCGCCCCGACGATCACGAACGTGGATTGCGCCATCACACCTTCTCCCCGCTGCGGTCTGTGCGGTGGGGCTGGCCGCTGTCGGATTCGTGCGGGCTGACCGCGAGTTTCTCAACCAACTCACTCCAGTTGGCGTCGAACTTCTCCACGCCCTCGTCCTCCAGCACTTGGTGCGCTTCGCCATAGGTGTCGCGGATACTGCCAACCGGAACCGCGCCGTGCTCGGCGACAGCGTTCAGTGTCGCCTCGGGCATGGTGCTGACCACGCCTGGGACGCTGCCGCGCTCCTCCATCGGCTGCCTCGCGCCCAGCTGCGGCAGCTCCACCTGATCGTCTCTCCGGAGACGATCCTGCGATGGCACCGCGACCTCACGCGCCGACACCACGCCCGCATCTCCCGCCGCAAGCGGCCCAGCCGTCCACCGACCCGCCGCGCCATCCTGCGGGTGCCGGAAACTCTGTCACCCACGCTGACCTGTGAGTTCGGCGTTACGAGGTAGCCACAGGGCAGGCGCTTGATGGCTGGCCTGGAGCATGATTTGAGGTCGTAGCAATACGTCTGATCTACCGGCTCGGGTGCCAGATCTTCCGGTGGCTTGCGCTGTTGGCTCAATCAGGTACGGCGAAGGACAATCGAGATCCTCATGCTTCGCCACCAGCTCGCTGTCATGCAACGCACCCATACGCGACCCCGGTTGGCCTTGAGCGATCGGACCGTCATGGCGGCGCTGTTGCGACTGCTGGGCAAGAAGAGACGTGCGCAACTGACGTTGCTGGTCAGCCCGCGGACGGTCTTGAGGTGGCACGCGCGGCTCATCGCCCGGAAGTGGACGCACCCGCGTCAGCGTTCGGGCCGACCGCCGAAGCCGGAGGCGTTGCGGAGGCTGGTCATCCGTCTGGCGCGGGAGCATCCCGGTTGGGGATATCGCCGGATTCACGGCGAACTGCTAGGCCTGGGGCGCAAGGTCGCGGCTTCCACCGTATGGGAAATCTTGAAGAAGGCCGGGATCGACCCCGCGCCCCAGCGCACCGACCGCTCCTGGACCACCTTCCTCAAGGCTCAGGCCTCCTCCATCGTGGCCACCGATGTGTTCCACGTGGACACGGTCTTCCTGCGGCGCTGGTTCGTGTTGTTCTACATCGAGCACGGCAGCCGCCGGGTGCACATCGCCGACGTCACCCGACACCCGACCGGCCCATGGACCACTCAGCAGGCCCGCAACTACCTTATGGATACCGGCGACGGCGCCGAGTCGATCACGTTCCTCATCCGGGACCGCGGACCATACTTCACCGACAGCTTCGACGCGGTCTTCCGGGCAGTCGGCATCCGGGTGATTCCTACACTGCCGGCCGTTCCGCGGACGAACGCGGTCGCGGAACGCTGGGTCGGATACCCGGGGCGGTTCAGCCCTCCATCTGGTTGAGCCGCGGCAGGTGGTATCCGACAAGGCGCCACCCATTGCCGTCGTGCTGGGTTCGCTCAGTTTGGTGGGCTCCAGTGCAGCCAGAGGCGGTGCGGCACGACCGCTTTACGGCCCTGCCCGCGTTCTCGCAGCTTTCACAGGTCCGATACCAGGTCTGGTACCCCAATACGGAGCTTCCTTCGCCAACATCTCGGCGAGTTGATCGAAGAGTTGGCGCCTCGATGGGAGGCACGATGCGAATCTGATCGGCACGAGCGGCGTCGCCGCGCTCGACGTCGGTTGCCGGGGGCCGGTGCGAAGTACGAACTGGTCTTCCCCGACCGGCTGGTGGTGACACTGGTGCATCCGCGTACCGGCCTGACGCACGAGTCGCTGGGCGTGGTGTACGAAGTGGGCAGTTCCACCATCGGCCGGGCGATCGCCGAGATCCGACCGCTGCTCGCGGACCACGGCTTCGCCGTCCCCGGCCGGTCCGGGTGCGACTGCGCACGTTGGAGGAGGTGTTCGGCTACGCCGAGGCCGAGGGCATCGACCTGCGGTTCGACAGCACCGAGACACAGGTCAGACGACCGCAGGCACACCGGCCCGGGCGGCGGGCGTTCGTGTCCGGCAAGCGCAGGCAGATTCCCAATGAAGTTGTCAAGCAGGGTTGGTGGCACGCTGTGAGTGCCTCATGCCGCTGCGGCGTTGCTGCTGGGCGGGCTGATCTCGAAGCTGCGTCCGTCACGTATGAGGGCCCAAAGAACGTTCAGGCGTTTCCTGGCGAGGGCGAGGATGGCCTGCTTGTGGCCTTTGCCTTCGGCTCGTTTGCGGTCGTAGAACGTCTTGGAGACGGGGCAACGTCGGGCGGCGATCTGGGCGGAGAGGTAGAAGACCCGCAGCAGGCGGCGGCTGTAGCGCCTGGGGCGGTGCAGGTTGCCGCTGATGCGGCCTGAATCCCTAGGAACGGGTGCCAGGCCCGCGACACCGGCGAGGCGGTCGGGGGTACCGAAGACGGTCATGTCGCCGCCGGTCAGCGCGATGAACTCGGCGCCGAGCAAGGTGCCGATGCCGGGCAGACTGGTGATCACTTCGGCATGCCGGTGCTCGCGGAACCTGCCCTCGATGAGCTTGTCGGTCTCTGCGATTTCCTCATCAAGGGCCATCACCTCCCTCGCGACCCTGGCCACCATCGCAGCGGCCAGCTTTTCTCCGGGGACGGCGGTGTGCTGGGCATCAGCAGCCCCGACAGCCGTGGACGCAACGCTCTCGGAACTGCGGACCTTGCGGTTCTTCAACCAGACAGCCAGGCGGCTCCTGCCGACCCTGCGCAACGCGGCCGGAGTCTGGTAACGGGTCAGCAGGACCAGTGCTGCCTTGGAGACGCTGTAGTCGAAGGCCCGTTCCAGAGCTGGGAAGTACTCCAGCATCTGGGCGCGGAGCCGGTTGATCGCCCGAGTGCGGTCCGCGGTCAGGTCGTAGCGGCGGGCGGTCAGAATCCGCAGGTCAACCGCGATCTCATCGCCGGTCTGCAGAGGGTGCAGACCGCAGCGCATGCGGGCCTGGTCGGCGATGACAAAGGCGTCCTTGGCATCAGTCTTGCCGTCGCCGCGGTAGGAGCCGGACGCGTGGTGGACCGTGCGGCCGGGGATGTAGAGAAGTTTCTGGTTGTGGTTGACCAGCAGTGCGATCAGCAGCGCGGCGCCGCCGGCGTTCAGATCGATAGCCCAGGTGACTTCTGTGCTCAACTCCAGGACATCACGGATGAGTTCCAGCAACTCGGCCTCGTTGTTGGCCACCCGGCGCGACAGCAGCTTCGTGCCCTCCATGCCCATCACCACACAGTGGTGATGGGCTTTCCCCGCATCCATACCAGCCCAGAGATCGGGCACGTGCACCTCCGTCGACGAGTCGTACATGGTCCCAGCAGACGACCTCGCCGACGTGTCCTTACACAGCGATCTACTTCGCGCATCCCAATTAGCGGCCGAGTCGTCCCGGGGTGCCGGGCGGCCAATCTGCCTCAGCCATCGAGGGCAGGAACACCATGAGCCACACCCGGCACCCCTGGGCCTCCCGATCCTACGAATGACCGGAACGGACCCACCCAAGAAGGTAAGGAACACCATCAAGACCACCACGGTCAGCGACGGCCAGGGTCGTACGTGGTGGTCCGGAGCAGTTCGGCCCGGCCGGATGCACGACCAGACCTGCCTGCGCACCGAAGGCACCGCCGAGCAGTTCCGCCTGCACCCGACGGTGAGAGCCGAGGTAGACGAGGGCTACGCGGTCTGTCCGACGAGTTTCCCCAGCAGGTCTGCGCGCCCCCGAAGAAGCCGAAGGAAGACGCCCCGCTCGGTGACAGCTATGCCGGGCACGAGATGCGGCGACGGCAGTCATCCCGTCGGATCTGCGTCGAGCATGCGAACGCCGAACACCGGCAGTGGCGACCGCTACAGCGTTACACCGGACGGCGGGAGGTATACGCCCAAACCCATCAAGCCATCGCCAGCCTGCCCTCCGACCGCGCCGCCCAACGAGCAACTCACCACAAATCCAGCACCGCACTCGTACTCACCCGGCAGACCGCCTACTGATCGCCCCACCGGCGAACCGCCAAACAGCACGCCCCAACACCCATCGCGGGGCAAGCCGTTAGGCCTTTCAAGCGTTCGAATTGACTTCCACCAAGACCTGACGCGCAGTCATGAGCATGAACCGCCAACCCGATCCCGACTTCACAAAGCCCTCGGCGGCGGCGCCACGCGGCATAGCCGCAAACCCACACCGGTCGGTCATGGAACCACAGTCCGGGGACACAGGACCCGCCCGGCCCCAGCCTCTTCAGAGCCCCGACTCGACGCCCTCGACGTGACCCTGCGCAACATCCGTGCGCTACGAAGACACGGCTTCATCTTGGGCCCCGCCGCGACCATGTCTCGTCCTGCACACTCGGGCACTCATTTCCAGACAAGGACGCAAAGACTTACGCATCGTTGACCGAGCTGCATGTTCTCGCGATACAGATGGCAACCAAAGCGGACAAATAGCCGCAAAGCCACCCGAAGAATGTCCGATTTTCATCTCGCCATAACAGGACAGTCACAGTATGCATCCACCTCTGCCGGACCTCGATTCCGGGGCTTAGATTCACCGCCAGTTACCGCGCCCCCCGATTCCGAGCCCATGCCGGTCGAAGCGCGCGACTCGGTCTCTCATCAGAGACGGCCGTGCCAGGGGAAAGGACTGATCGTGCGACACCGTTCCTTGCTGATACTGACCTCCGTGCTCACCACCGGGGCTCTCACCCTCACCGCCTGCGGATCGCGAAGCAGCGGAAGCAGTGGCAGCGCCCAGGGGAGCACCACCGTCGTCATCGGAGTGGACGCCCCGCTCACCGGCCCGCTGTCCGCTCTGGGCCAGGGCATCAAGAACTCCGTCGACCTCGCGACCAAGAACGCCAACAAGAACAACGAGGTCCCCGGCGTCACCTTCAAGATCGAGGCACTCGACGACCAGGCTCAGCCTTCCTCGGGCCAGCAGAACGCCACCAAGCTCGTAGCCGACAGCAGCGTCATCGGCGCCGTCGGCCCGCTGAACTCCAGCGTCGCCCAGTCCATGCAGAAGGTGTTCGACGAGGCGAACCTCACCGAGGTCTCCCCCGCCAACACCAACCCCAGCCTCACACAGGGAGCCGACTGGACCTCGGGCAAGAAGGTCCGCCAGTTCAAGTCGTACTTCCGCACCGCGACCACCGACGCCATCCAGGGCCCGTTCGCCGCCGACTACGCCTACAACAACGCAGGCAAGAAGAAGGTCTTCCTCGTCGACGACAAGCTGACCTACGGCGTCGGCCTCGCCGGCACCTTCAAGACCGAGTTCACCAAGCTCGGCGGCACGGTCGTCGGCCAAGACCACGTCAGCGGCGGGCAGAAGGACTTCTCCAGCATCGTCGCCCGCATCAAGTCCTCGGGCGCCGACATCGTCTACTACGGCGGCCAGTACCCGGAGGCCGGGCCGCTCAGCGCCCAGCTCAAGAGCGGCGGCGCCAACATTCCGCTGATGGGCGGCGACGGCATCTACGACCCGACGTACATCAAGTTGGCCGGCTCGCAGTCCAACGGCGACCTCGCCACCTCGGTGGGCGCGCCCGTCGAGACCCTCGACTCAGCGAAGAAGTTCATCGCCGACTACAAGGCAGCCGGCTACCCGGACCCCTACGCGGCCTACGGCGGCTACTCCTACGACAGTGCCTGGGCGATCATCGAAGCCGTCAAGGCCGTGGTCAGCGGCAACGGCGGCAAGCTTCCGTCCAACCCGCGCGCCGCGGTGGAGGCCGCCATGTCAAAGGTCTCCTTCGGCGGCGTGACCGGCCAGGTCTCCTTCGATCAGTACGGTGACGCCACCAACAAGCAGCTCACCGTGTACGCCGTCAAGGGCGGTCAGTGGGTGGCCGTGAAGTCGGGCACCTTCAACGGCTGATCCCGCTCCGCCACCAGGTTCCACTCGATCGTGCGGAGGAGCTGAACGGTCAGTTCCTCCGCACGGTCGTATCGGGAGCACAACCACATCCCAGCCTCATGATCCCGAGATCCGGGATCGAAACGACACGGAGGCCCTGCGGTGCACGAACTGCCGCAACAGTTGGTGAACGGCCTGCTGCTCGGCTCGATGTACGGGCTGATCGCCGTCGGTTACACGATGGTCTACGGCATCATCAAACTCATCAACTTCGCCCACGGCGAGATCTTCATGACCGGGGCCTTCGGGGCCCTCACCGTCTACACGTACGTACTCCCCAACGGCACCAGCCTTTGGATAGCCCTACCTCTGATGATCATCGGCGGAATGATCGTCTCCATCACGGTCGCGGTGATCACCGAGCGCTTCGCCTACCGGCCGCTGCGAGGTGCGCCCCGCCTTGCGCCCCTCATCACCGCCATCGGCGTCTCGCTGACCCTCCAGCAGTTGGTCTGGGCCTTCTACCCCGGCGCCAAGAAGGAGCGCATCTTCCCGCAGTTCGGCGGGAGCGGCTTCCACCTGGGGGCCGTCACCATCCAGCCCGCGGACATCTTCCTGATCATCGCCGCTCCCCTGTCGATGGTCTTCCTCGCCACCTTCGTGATGCGCACCCGCACCGGCCGCGCCATGCAGGCAACCGCCCAGGATCCGGACACCGCAAAGCTGATGGGCATCGACACCGAACGCATCATCGTCATCGCGTTCGCCATCGGTGCCGCCTTCGCGGCCATCGCCGGTGTCTCGCACGGCTTGCGCTACGGCCAAGTGGACTTCCGTATGGGCTTCATCGCAGGTCTCAAAGCCTTCACCGCCGCCGTCCTCGGCGGCATCGGCAACATCTACGGCGCCATGCTCGGCGGTCTCGTCCTCGGGGTCGCCGAATCCCTGGCCGCTACCTACATACAGCACATCCCCGGCATGAGCCGCTTCGGCGGAGGTGCCTGGCAGGACGTCTGGGCCTTCGTCCTCCTCATCCTCGTACTGCTGTTGCGGCCTCAGGGCCTGCTCGGCGAGCGCGTCGCGGACAGGGCGTGATCACCATGACCACCACCGAGACCACCCGGTCCACGCTCCACCGCGCCGTCATCCCCATGCCCATCATGGCCGCCCGCGGACTCACCATCGGCGGGGGCGCCCTCACCGCCGCCTCCGCCTTCCTGTCCTGGACCTGGACGTCCGCCTTCCCCGGCGACCTCACCGTTGTCGGCTACCCCGGCGGCCTGCAGTGGCTCACCTTCGTCATGGGTGTGCTGACCACCGCCTTCGGCCTCGCCGGCCAGGGCATCCGCGGACTGCGCCGACCCAACCCAGCGGGCACCGGCTCCGCCGAACTGTTGCTGGCCATCGGCGGCCTTGCCGTCACCTGGTTCACCCTCGGCGCGATCAGCGTCGAACTCGGCGGCCTGGTCAACCTCACGGTCGGCGGATGGGTCGCCGGTATCGCGGCCCTCATACCCGTGGCGGGCGTACTCGGCCTGCCCATCGAGGGCGGGCCCGGCAGCGCCACCAGCCGTGGCAGCGCCCTGTGGCGGCACGTCAAGAACCACCCGGACATCAAGCCGACCCGGCCGTTGCCCGCGTACGCCGAAATCCTGATCATCGCCGCCGTCCTCGCCATCGGACTCGGCCTGTTCACCTATGGCATCGACACCAGTTACGGTGAGCTGTTCGTCGGATTCCTGATCACCGTTGTCTTCGGTGCCTGGGCCCTGTACGCGGCAGGTCTCACCGCCCGGCTGTCCGCCATCACCGCACGGCACCGCACTGTGACCGCCTTCGGCGCGTTCGCCGCGGCAGCCGCCTTCCCGTTCACCCAGAGCAGCGACCAGTACACCAGCATCGGCGTCAACGTCCTGATCTTCGCCACGGTCGCCCTGGGCCTCAACATCGTCGTCGGCCTCGCCGGCCTCCTCGACCTCGGCTATGTCGCCTTCCTCGGCGTGGGCGCCTACACCGCGGCGCTGGTGTCCGGCGCCGCCACCTCATCCCTGCACATCGTCTTCCCCTGGTGGGCGGCCGCCCTCACCGGAGCCGTGGCGTCCATGATCTTCGGCATCCTCATCGGCGCCCCGACCCTCCGGTTGCGCGGGGACTATCTCGCCATCGTGACCCTCGGCTTCGGAGAGATCTTCCGGATCGCCGTGTCCAATTTCGATGGCGTCACAGGCCCGAACATCACCGGCGGCCCCAACGGCATACCCAACATCCCCGACATCTCCGTCTTCGGAATCGACCTCGGCAAGGCGCACTCCTTCGGCGGATTCACTCTCGGCCGCTTCTCCAACTACTTCCTGCTGATGCTGCTGTTCACGGCGATCGTCGTGCTCGTCTTCACCCGCGCCAGCGACTCCCGCGTCGGCCGCGCCTGGATCGCCATCCGCGAAGACGAGACCGCCGCCCTCGCCATGGGCATCAACGGCTTCCGCTTCAAGCTCCTCGCCTTCGCACTCGGCGCCGGACTCGCCGGACTAGCCGGCATGGTCCAAGCCCACGTGGCCTTCAGCGTCGTCCCCGATCCGTACCAGTTCGCCGGGTCGGTGCCGCCCAACTCCGCCTTCCTGCTCGCCGCCGTCGTCCTCGGTGGCATGGGGACGGTCAGCGGTCCGCTCGTCGGCGCGGCCCTGCTCTACCTCATCCCGGCCAAACTCCAGTTCCTCAACGACTACCAGCTCCTCGCCTTCGGCATCGCCTTGATCCTGTTGATGCGCTTCCGGCCAGAAGGACTCATCGCCAGCCGTCGCCGCCAACTGGAGTTCCACGAAGCCGAACAGCCCGTCCTGGAGACCACCGAAGAAGCCGGCCTCACGAAGGCGAAGGCGTGAAAGCGATGACCACCACACTCACCGAAGACAACCCAACGCCAGAGCACGCCGCAAGCAGCACGCTCCTGGAAGCCAAGGGCGTCATCATGCGCTTCGGCGGCCTCACCGCCGTACGCAACGTCGACCTCACCGTCAACAGCGGTGAGATCGTCGGACTCATCGGCCCCAACGGCGCCGGTAAGACCACGTTCTTCAACTGCCTGACCGGCCTGTACGTCCCCACCGAAGGCCAGGTCACCTACAAGGGCGCCGTCCTGCCGCCCAAGCCGTACAAGGTCACCCAGGCCGGAATCTCGCGCACCTTCCAGAACATCCGGCTCTTCAGCAACATGACAGTCCTGGAGAATGTTCTCGTCGGCCGCCACACCCGCACCAAGGAAGGGCTCCTCTCCGCCCTACTTCGCGGCCCCGGCTACCGGCGCGCCGAGGCGGAAGCCCGGATGCGGGCCATGGAGGTGCTGGATTTCGTCGGTCTCGCTCCCAAGGCGGAACGGCTCAGCCGCAACCTTCCCTACGGTGAGCAGCGCAAGTTGGAGATCGCACGCGCCCTCGCCAGCGACCCCGGTGTGCTGCTGCTCGACGAGCCCACGGCGGGCATGAACCCACAGGAGACCAGGGCCACCCAGGAGTTGGTCTTCGCCATCCGCGACCAGGGCATCGCCGTGCTCGTCATCGAACACGACATGCGTTTCATCTTCAGTCTGTGTGACCGAGTCGCGTGTCTCGTCCAAGGCGAGAAGCTCGTCGAGGGCTCCCCGGCTGTCGTACAGAGCGACGAGCGCGTCATCTCCGCCTACCTCGGCACCCCATACGAGGGCGCACCAGGCAGCGACGAAGTGGCCGAAGTCCAGGCCGCCGAAGCCGCGGTCGACGGCGCCACCAGCACGGAGGAGGACCGGTGACCGCTCTTCTCGAAGTCGAGGACCTGCGGGTCGCCTACGGCAGGATCGAAGCCGTCAAAGGCATCTCGTTCAGCGTCGAGGCCGGCCAAGTGGTCACCCTCATCGGCATCAACGGTGCTGGGAAGACAACGACGCTGCGCACGCTGAGCGGACTGTTGAAACCGATCGGCGGACACATCAGATTCAAGGGCAAGCCGCTCGACAAGGTGCCCGCACACAAGATCGTGGAGATGGGCCTCGCCCACTCCCCCGAGGGGCGGCACATCTTCCCCAGGATGACGATCGAGGACAACCTGCGCCTCGGCGCCTACCTGCGCAAGGACCAGGACGGCATCGAAAAGGACGTCCAACACGCCTACGAGCGCTTCCCCATCCTCGGAGAGCGCCGGAAACAGGCCGCAGGCACCCTGTCCGGCGGTGAGCAGCAGATGCTGGCGATGGGACGCGCGCTGATGTCGCGGCCCGAACTACTCATGCTCGACGAGCCGTCCATGGGCCTGTCCCCGATCATGATGCAGAAGATCATGGACACCGTCGCCGAACTCAAAGCACAGGGCACCACGATCCTGCTCGTCGAGCAGAACGCCCAAGCCGCCCTGGCCCTGGCCGACCACGGCCACGTCATGGAGATCGGCAGGATCGTGCTGTCCGGCACCGGCCAGGATCTCCTGCACGACGAGTCCGTCCGCAAGGCCTACCTCGGCGAGGACTGACGCGTGTACGCGTCGGGTCTGAGAGCCGGGCCATCCGGCCCTCAGACCACGCGTCTGACCTGGCGTCGCCCGCCAGTGCAGCGCTGCGCGGGGTCAGGTCGCCCGCCAAGGCCCTGCCGACCAGCCTGGGCGCTACGGGAGCGCGGGCCCCATGCCAGCGTTATGCAGACGGTCTCCACCAGAGCGGGCCGGTACGGTCTTGGAAACCGCCCTACTGACCCGCTGTCCCGTCCTTCCCCCGGAGGAGGGTGCCTGCCCGAGGCCGTGGGATGGGTGCCACTGACGGCCAGCGCGGGAGTGTGCCAAGGCGGGACGGGCCCGACGGGCGGCACAGCAGGATCAGCAGGGTGTCAGCAGATAGCAGGAGAAGCCTGCGGTGGTGAAGGTCCGGGCGGGCAGCGTGACGAGGGTCAGCGCCGCGCTGGGACCCATGAGGGCGTAGACCCTGCGGTCTTCGGTCTCGGGGTGGCGGTAGCACTTGACGACGGTGGGGACGGCGGCGCAGTTGTCGGCCAGGTTGCTCGGGGCGAGCGCGGTGTTGGGGTCCGTGGTGATCCACCAGCCGATGAGTGCGCCTAGCGAGAGCACCGCGCAGCACAGTTCGCCGGGGTCAGCCCCGACCTCGCGGCAGTCCCGGGTCTCCAACCCCTTCCAGTAGAACTTGCCGATGCACTGGGGGTTGTTCCGCCAGGCGATTCGGGCTCCCAGGCACAGCTCCTGTGCGCTGTGCCGGTAGGTGCCCGTCGCGGCGAGCTCGTCCCTTATCTCCCCGACCCGCTGCTCCGTGGCGTCGGCCGAGAGGTGCCCCTCGGCGGCGAGTTGGCGCACCAGGTCCTCGGCCTCGGCGGCCACCGGCCCGGCGAGCGGGGAGGAGGGTGTGGAGGGTTGTACGCACAGACGTGAGGTCTTCACGATGAGCTCCCTGTCAACTACGAGGATGGGGCACCCAGTTCACCTGTACGAAATATCTGCCGGCAGCCGAACACTACGCAGAGAAATTCACAACGCGGGCCCAGACTTCGCCCCTTTGACGGGACCCATGCACGCCCTTGTCGACTCCGATACGGCCGACGCGCGGCGAGGAGATACGTGGAGGTCGGCCCGGCGAACGCGATGTCGGGGGCCTCGGGGGTGGCCGTCGCTCTCCTCCACGTTGCCCCCACGTGCAGATGGGGCACGATCGCTCCACATCGGGCCGAGGGCCTGGGGAGGGCTCCAACGGCACGACGATTCGCACATCCATACGACTAGTCGAACGCTCGGTCGGCGGCGAAGGTAGGGGTGACCTGCTTGGAGAGCGGGCTTGTCGTGGAAGGGCACCCGAGTCGTCGTCGCCGGTCGCAGCGCGGCTGCGCCGATCGCCATCCTTCCGTGCCGTTCTCGGCACAACCCCGCCCCTGATGGCGCTTGACCCGCCGAATGCTCAAGGGCTCAAGGGAGCCGTGGTGAGGCGGGTGGTCGGATGCCGGCCACACCGCCCGCCGACAGCAGGACTACGGCGGTGGGTCGGGACTACGGTGGACACATCGAGGGTGTCTTGTCCGTCGGCCTTCCCACCGACGACGTCCTCGACGCGCGACAGCACCGGGCGGTCACCGCGTCCGGGGACAGGTTGACACCATGACCGTGGGCGCCATCCCTCCACCGGCTCCGCCCCACCCGGTCCTGCCACCGTCGGCCGAGCGCCGGACGAGGTGACCAGATCCACCCCAGGTCTGCCAGCTCCGGTGGCCGGGCGCCGCTGTCTCTGCCGTGTTCCCGCCCGACCAGCCCGGACGGCGCGGAGCCCGAGGGGGCCCAGGGCTGTGGCACAGCGGCGTAACGGGGCAGGAAGATCGTATGGACCCAGTAGATGACGCGGACCAGAGCCCGGTCGGAGCGATCGGCCGGGTCACCGTCTCCATCCCGTCGGACGGGCCGGGTGAGGTGCTCGTGGCAGTACGTGGCGGGACCGAGGCCTTCGCGGCGTGGTCGCAGAAGCCGATCGCCAAGCATGCCCTCGTCATCGTCGTGGACCGTACATCGGCCCGCTCCGTGGTCGTGGAGCCCTTTCCCGCCCCGTAAACCCGACACGACAGGAGCTCTCTCATGTTGTTCTGGCATGTTCCCGCCCCCAACGAGGCGATGCTCATATCCGGCTCCAAGCGGCGGGCGGAAGACACGCAGTTCCGGATCGTCACCGGACACGGCAGCTTCGTCCTCCCCGTCAAGCAGAAGGCGCGCATGCTCTCCCTGGCGCTGAGGGAAGCGGAGATCACCGAGGACTGCGTGACCCAACAGGGCATCCGTCTCAAGGTCCGCGCCGTCGCGGTGTTCAAAGTAGGCGACGACGCGGTGTCCATCGCCAACGCGGCCCGCCGCTTCCTGTCGGAGCAAAACCGGATGGAGGAGCTCGTAGGTCGCATCTTCGCAGGTCACCTGCGTTCCATCGTCGGCGGTCTGACCGTGGAACAGATCATCCGGGAACGCGATCGGGTCGCGCAGGAGGTGAAGGAGGGCAGCCACAGCGAGATGGAGAAGCTGGGCATCGTCGTCGACGCCCTGCAGATCCAGGAGATCGAGGACGTCTCCGGGTACATCGACAACCTGGCGGCCCCGCACGCGGCCGCTGTCGCCAGTCAGGCCCGGATCGCGCAGGCGAAGGCCGATCAGGAAGCCGCCGAGCGCGAGCAGCAGGCCGCCGCGCTGAAGGCCGAGTACGAACGGGATACGGCGATCAAACGTGCCGGTTTCCTCGCCGAGACCGAACAGTCCAACGCCCGCGCCGCCCAGGCAGGTCCGCTGGCGCAGGCCCGGGCCTCCCAGGAGGTCATCGAGGAGCAGACCGCGCTGGCCCAGCGCCAGGCCGGGCTGGCCGCACAACGGCTGGAAGCGGAGGTCCGCCGCCCCGCCGACGCCGAGGCGTACCGGCAGCGCACACTGGCCGAAGCGCGGCGCGATCAAGCCAAATTCGAGGCGGACGGCAACGCCTACAGTGAGCGGACCACCGCTCAGGCCCAGGCCGACGCCAACAACGCCCGCGCCGACTCGCTGCGGGGAGGCAACCAGGAGCTCATCGCGGCCAACCGCATCGTGGAGAACCTACCCGCCCTCGCCGACGCGGCCGCCCGCGGTATGGCCGGGTCCACCCTGACCGTCCTCAACGGCACCGACGGCGTCACGGAGGTGGCCGCGGCCATCGTCGGGCAGGGCATGGCGATCCTCGACGCGCTGAAGACGCCCACCACGCTGCCGAGCGTGAACGGATCACCCGGGCCACAAGCGACCGAGACGAAGTGACCGGCCGACCGGGTCTGCACGTGCCTCATGCCGCATCACCAACGCGCGGTGCCGCAGCGTCAGATGGCCCGACCTCTCCGACGCGAGCCTTTCATACCCGGGCGGCTGTCCTCAGGTCGCGGTCGAAGGCGCGGATGTCCTCTTCGGTGAGTGTGGTGCGGGTGTTGGCGATGGCCTGCAGGTAGTCGTCGGTCAGTTGGGTCAGGTGCTCGGCCTGCTGCGGGTCCGCTGCCAGGTGCCGCTCGAAGGCGGTCTGCGCGGCGGTGCGCGCCGCATACTCGATGTCCGCGGGGGTGAAGCGGTCACTGGCCTCGACCAGCGTGTCCAGGTCGATGGTGGCTGCCCGGTCCGGCCCGATGTACCGGATCCAGATGGCCCGGCGGGCATCGGCGTCTGGCGGACCGACCGGGATCAGGTAGTCGAAACGTCCCGGCCGCAGGAAGGCGGGATCCAGGGAACGCACCACGTTGGTCGCACAGATCAAAAGCCTGCGCTGCCCGCGCCGGAACTGCGGGATGAGCTTGAGGAGCTCATTGGTCACCCGGTGTGCCAGTGTGGTGGGATCCTGCCGCTCGGAGGCGATCTCCTCCGCCTCGTCGAAGAAGAGCACCACCTGCTTCAGGTGCTCGACACGCGAGAACAGCTGGCGTAGCCCGTCGGCCACCCCGTGCGCGTCCTCGGCGAGCTGGTAGGGGAACACCTCGATGAACGGCCACCGCAACCGGGAGGCCACCGCCCGCGCGAAGGTGGTCTTGCCCGTACCGGGCGGACCGAACAGCACCACGGCACGCGGCGGCGCCAGCTGGTAACGCTCCGCGACGGCCGGATTCTCCAGCGGCAGCACCAGCCGTCGCTCGATAAGCGTCTTCTCCGCGCTCATACCCGCGATCTGCTCCCACAGGCCGTCCTCCGGCACCACACCGCCGAGCTGATCGAGCATGGTGGCCTCCGCCGACTCCGCGGACAGCAGCTTCTCGAAATAACTCAGATCGGGCCGGCTGGTGTACCCGGAGTTCTTGAAGGCCCGCTCGCCTACCTCTCCCTCCGGCAGCAGCGCCCCGATGCGGCGCACACCCACGTGCGCCAAGCGGTGCTCAAGGGCGGTCAGCAGCGCAGACCCGATGCCGTGGTGACGCCACTGACGGGCGATGGCCAGCCGCAGCACCCAGGCCCGCTCCTGCGCCGTCGAGGACACCGCGGCACCGATGACCTGGTCCCCCACTACGGCCACGACAGCCGGTGTATCCACCCGTAGGGCACTGACTACCTCCGTGAGGCTCACCGCGGGGTCCGCGGCCGTGTCGCGCGACTCCTCCCAGATGCGCACCACCTGGTCCAGGTCGCCTTCCTCCAGATCCCGAAGCCGCCAAGGCGTCATCACGGTCACCTCCCGACCATTTTCCCCCAGGCCGCGCCGATCAGCCCGTCGCACACTCGGCCCACGGCGAAGGCTCCGACGCCGTCGTCACCCGTGAACGGCTCGCGGCGGGAGCCGCGGCCGATCAGGGCAGCTCGCGTCGGCTGGGATGCGGCCGGATGGTGAGCCGGATGACCTCTGGCTCACCATCCCCGCCGCGCCGTGTCAGCCGCTGGCGTCCTTTCCGATCCGGACCCCGCGGTCAGCAGGCCCATCCGTCGTGATGGGGGTCGAGATCGAGTGGGTCGTTCTTGCCGTTGAGCCGCAGGCGGGCGTAGCCGTGGTTGTGGAGCCAGGTGCAGCGGCCCGTAGTGGTGTTGGGCACTGCCTTGGGGAAGGCGGTCGGGACGCAGACGTCGGCGCCGCCGTAGTCGCGGTCGCAGCCGGACAGTTGAGGGCTTACCGGCTGCGCGGTGCGCGGCTGGCCGGATTGTTTGGCGTGGCCTTCCGGTGAGTGCGCGAAGTTGTGGACCATGGCGGAGGGTCCGGTGTTGGCCGGGCTGGTGCCCAGGTGGACCCAGGAGGCCACCGAGGGGACTCCGGCGGCGTCGACGGCGAAGAGCATGTACCAGCCGGGCGGCGCCAGGTTGGGGTTGCTGGTGACGTTCAGGTCGACGGAGTTGCCGTTCACCCCGATGGGCAGGTCGACGAAGCGCTGGTTGGGGTCGGAGGAGTGGGTGACGGCGGCCGGGCGGATCAGTTCGGCCTTCACGATCGGCCGGTCGACGGTGATCTGCTGTGTGCTGCCGTACGTCCATTGGCTGTTGGCCATGAACGTGATCTGCGGGCGCGGCCCCTTGTACAGGTACGGCGGGGTGTAGATCGACACGTGCTCGTCGAAGGTGCCGTTCCCGGGGTTGTCGCCGACCGTCATGACCCGGGCGTCGGGCAGCAGGAACGCGGCCGAGTGGTAGGAGCGCGGGATGGGATCGGTGGCCATCCCCGGCTTGTAGGTGTTGGTCGTCGGGTCGAACATCGACGCCTCGAAGACCGGGTCTGCGCGGTTGTGCAGTCCTCCGCCGGTCTCCAGCACATTGCCGTCAGGCAGCAGTACCGCCGAGACGTACATCTTGCCCTGTGCGCCGGTCTCCGGGACCGGGCCCGCGCCCTGGTCGACCGTTCCCTGTGGCAGCGGCGGTCCGGGGACGTACTGGGGATTGGGCTGCTTGAGGTCGATGATGTCGGTGTTGCGGTTGGCGTCGGGGTTGGAGTCGATGTTGCCGCCGCCCATGGTCAGCACGCGCTGGTCCTGGGCCGGGGGCAGCAGCACACTCGCCGACTGGTCCCGGTGGTCCTTGTCCTGCAGGCCGGGTACGTCGGTGACGGTGTTGGCATTGGTGTCGTAGATCGACGCGCCGGTGCCGGGGGTGCCGTTGCCGAAGACATGACTGCCGGAGTAGAAGAGCCGCCCGTCCTGCATCAGGATCATCGACGGGTACAGGCCCCAGAAGGACCAGGTCTGGTTGACCTGGTTGGTCGGCAGCCACTGCTGCTGGGCCTGGGAGAACCGTTCGGTGGTGACGTTGCCGGAGGAGTCTTCCTTCAGCCCGCCGAAGGTGATGACATCACCGTTGCCGAGTACGGTCGCCGACGGATACCAGTGGCCGTCGTGCAGGTCGTTGGTCTTGGTGTAACTGTTGGTTGCGGGGTCGAAGATGTAGGAATCCTTGATGCCCTCATAGCCGTGGCTGCTGTTGGAGTACGCCTTGGTGCCGCTGAGGATGAGCACCCTGCCGTCGGAGAGTTGGACGTGACCGCCGCAGAACATGTCGACGGGCGTGGGGATCGTGACGAACGAGCCGTTCTTCGGGTCGTAGACGGCGGAGGTGAAGGTGCCCGCCTGGAAGAGCTCCGGGCTGTTGCCGGAACCGGCGACCAGCAGCACCTTGCCGTTGCGCAGCACGACGGCGTGCATGCTGCGGACCGGGTTCTTGAACGGCATGACCTGCCATGACCCTTGCGTGCACGCGGCGCCCGCGGAGCAGGCGTTGCCCGGCGTGGGCTGGGTGGCGTCCTCCATGTCGTAGTCGTCGGTGACGACGGTCCCGACGCCGTAGACGGACACGCCCCAGGTGATCTGGTCGGTGTTGGGCGGCACCACGGGGGTACGCACCTCGGCGCGCTGGTAGTCGGGGCTCACCGGAAGTGTCTTGAGGTCGGTCCAGTACTGCCAGCCGTTCTGGACGTCATGCCGGAATACTGTGATCGCGGCGTTGGGCGTGGTGCTCGTGTACCAGACCGACAGGTCGTACTGGTGATTGGGCGTCACATCCGGTGCGCACGAGGTGCTTTCGAGCATCATCGCCTTGCGGTCGCCACCGGTGATGCGTGTGAGGTTCAGCGCCATCGCGTTGCTGCCGCTGTGGGCCTTGTCGGTGAGCTGGGCGGTGAAGTCGCTGTCCCCCCAGCCGGACTTCTCCCAGCAGGTTGGCATCCCATCGGATCCGACGGACTCGAACCCGGGGTTGACCAGCAGATTGGACCCCGCATGCGCCGCTCCGGACCCGGACAGCAGCAGCCCCATGGAGGTGACGACGGCAAGCAGTAGGGCACCCGCCTTCCGGCGTCTTACACGACCGTGAGCGCGGTCGCGTCCGCGCGGTATCGGTGTCATCAACCTTCCCTTCGGCTGGAGTTCGGGCGCAGTGGCGTACGGGGGTGGCCGTCCGCCTTCTTCGGGACCCGGCGGATCTCGATCCGGTTGTCGCCGCTGCCGAACGAGGCGACGGTCTCGGAGTGATCCAAGGCGGCGCGTACGGTGGGCAGGTTGACGGCGTCGCGTCGCACCGTGGGGGTGGCGACCACATAGTCGATGTCCCGGTAGCCGTGCGGCATGGTCCTGCTGACGGCGGGGTCGAGGTCGGCCTTGTAGAACCAGATGACGCCTGTCCCCGGCCGGTAGCCCTGGTGCACCAGGTCCAGCCAGAGCGCGTCGTCGACGAGCACGCGGGTCCGCGCGGGGTCGCCCGCCTTCGTGGCCATCCACAGCGCGGCCGAGCGGTAGGAGACGTTCGCGTCGACGGTCTCCGCGGACCGGTCGCCGTCGTACCAACCGGGCACCACGACAGCCGCCGCCACCGCGCCGAGCGCCCCGACCGCCGCCCAGCGCAGCAGCCGAGCGGTCGCCTCCCGTCGTGCCCGGCGCGCCACGCGCTCGGCCAGGCCGGTTCCGGCCACGGCCAGCCCCGCGAGCGACAGGGCCAGGAAGGGCAGTGCCTGGATGACGTACATCGCCGGCAGGTAGCCGGTCGGGCGCATGGCCACGGCCGCCAGCAACGCGGCGGCGAGCACCGGCCCGAACACCGCCCGTCCGGTACGCGACCAGTACGCGGTCAGGAGCAGCAGCACGACGGCGGCCAGCCCGCCCAGCGGCAGCACCCGGTCGTAGTACAGCCAGGAGTTCAGTACCGCATGGGCGCCGGAGTGCGGGGAGAAGATGCTGCCGGAACCGGTCCGCCGCATCTGGAACAAGATGCCGTCGGCCAGCGAGACATGCCCGGGACCGGGCAACAACTCGCCCTTGAGCAAGGCGTACAGCGGATAGCACAGCCCGATGAGGACACACGCCGTCACCGCACCCGTCACGGCGAACTTCCGGGTGTCCCGGTGGCTGTGCCGCCACATCGTCGCCAGCAACGCCGGCAGCACGACCAGCATCGTCTCCTTGGACAACACCGCCGTCGCGGCGGCCACCCCGGCACCGAAGTGGTGCCACAGGTGACGGCTCGGGGACGCGGCCAGCACGAAGGCCAGGAGCATCCACATCACCGCGATGTTGTCCAGGAAGATCTCCCGCTGCAGCACGACCGACAGCGGGGACAAGCCGAACAGCGCCATGCCCAACGCCGCCGCCCAGCGCGGCAGTCCGAGCCGCCGGGCCAGCACGAACAGCAGCACCGCGCTCACGGCGGTGACCAGAACCATCACGCAGCGCATCGAGGCCACCGCCATGCTGGGCGGCGCGATGGCCGAGGGCACCCAGGTGACCAGGGCCAGTTGGATCCATCCGAGCGGCGGATGGTCGTACCAGTACGTGTAGTGCGCCAGCCCCTGGCCCTGCTGCACGGCCCATGCCTGCGACAGATACGTTCCCTCGTCGTCACTGAGGGCGGGGAAAGCGCCGATGTTCCAGCCCTGGACGAGCAGGATCACGGCCAACAGCGGGGCGCAGACCAGCAGATCGGGCCGGGAGCGGCGGAACCGCGCCACGGGTGTTACGGGCGGTCGGACGGGGTCTGTCGCGGACGGGACCGCGACGGGGACGGTCGCTGTCACTGGAGCACGTCCTCTCGCGTCGTGAGGTGCGCGCCGACGTGCTCGGTCAGCTCCCAGTCGCTGCGTCCCTTGCTCTCTCGCCACACCGCTCGGATCGCGGCTCCGGCGAGGAGCAGTTGGTAGAAGGGGCCGCCGATGAGGAGCTTGGCGTAGTGCGAGAGGCGTACCTGCAGTCCGTACTGCTTGCCGAAGTCATGCAGGCCGACGACCTCGAACACGAAGGTGACAAGCGCGGCCAGGGCAGGCAGGAAGGTCACCACCGCGATGCCGACCGGCACATCGAGGAAGATCGCGATGGCCGCGTTGACCGGGATCACCACTCCGGAGAACGCCTGGAGGAAGGGGGTGCTCAGGGTGTAGCGGGCGAGCATCCGCTGGCCGAGGGTGGGCAGGCGCGTCCAGTCGCGCTTGCGGTAGACCTGCAGGAATCCCTGGTTCCAGCGGGTGCGCTGCTTCAGCAGGCTCACCAGTGTTCCCGGGGTCTCCTCGCGGGTGACCATGTTCGCGTCGTACGCGACGACAACTCGCTTGCCCGCGCTTGACAGCCGTACCCCCAGATCGCAGTCCTCGGCCAGGCACTGCTGGTCCCAGCCACCGGCCTCGCGCAGTACGGCGGTTCGCACGAAGACGGTGTTGCCGCCGAGTGGGATGAACCCCTTCAGGGCGTGCAGATGCAATCGGCTGCGGAACCAGAAGAAGTACTCCAGGCAGTTGCGCAGGCTGTACCAGCTGGAGTGGAAGTTGATGAGTTGGACTCCGCCCTGCACCACGTCGGCGCCCGTGGACCGGAAGGCGTGGTCGACGTGGGTCAGCAGTTCGGGGTGCACCTGGTCCTCGGCGTCGAAGACCCCGACGATCTCTCCCCGGCACTGCGGCAGCGCGGTGTTGAGCGCCTTCGGCTTGTTCTTCACCTCGTGGGTGTCCACGATGACCCGCACCCTGTCCGGTGAGGCCGCCGCGACCTTCTCGGCGACCTCGGTGGTCTCCGGGTCGTCATGACCGACGATCACCAGGATCTCGAAGGAGCCGTGGCTGGACTCCAACAGGCGTGTGACGGTGTGTTCAAGCACGGCCTGTTCGTGCCGGGCGGGCACCAGCAGGGAGAAGGAGCACCCGGCGTCGCCATCGGGCTGGTCAAAGCGTGTCGCGGCCAGAGTCTCCGGCGTACGCCACGCATGCATCTGCCACCACAGCGTCGATGCCGCCATCCAGAACAGCGTTAACGACACCGCGGTGATGAACACGGAAACAAGCAAGCAAAGTCCCCCCTCGGATCCGCCGCGGACCACGGCGGCAGCACGTGATGTCGACCCACCTAAGGCCTACGGCGGCTCGGACCCCCCTGACCGCCCTCAACCAGTCACCATTTCGCCCCACGTGGCTCCCCAGCGCACGTGAAGTGTTCTTCGGTGGACAGACAGTAAGGGCAACGACCCAGGGTCCGCACGAAAAACCGAGAAACAGACGTTCGGAAGCGTTGCCAGCCTCGATCCGCCGTGGCGGTTCGCCCGTTGTGGCGATGGCCCGTTTCGACTCTCGACCCGGCCGCGACGGGAAACGACTCTCGCGAGCGCTGATCTCAGCTGGTCCTGTCAGCCGTTCTGTGAGTCCCGCTGGTGCTCCGTTCGGGCGCAACCGAGCGGCGGAACCGCACTTGTCCAACGGAGCTTGCCGGGCCCGCGCCGCTCCCCCAGCCTTCGGCCGGGAGGTGCCCCCAGTACCAGACGCGCCGCGGGCTGAGCCGACAAGATCCGCCGGACACTCCCGCTGGCTAGGTTGGAGACGTGATCGTTCAAGACGCAGGGGAACGTGGTGCCCGGAGCTGGTACCTCGCGGCCGCAGGGGTGTTCGCGGTCGGCATGGCGGGGACCACCCTGCCGACCCCGCTGTACGGGCTCTACCGGGAACAGATCGGGTTCTCCGAACTGATGGTGACGGTGGTCTTCGCGGTCTACGCGCTCGGCGTGATCGCCGCGCTGCTGTTCGCCGGTGACTTCTCCGACGTTCTGGGCCGACGCCCGGTGCTGCTGGTCGCTCTGGGGCTGTCGGTCCTGAGCGCGGTGTGCTTCCTGAGTGAGGGCGGGCTGCCGTTGCTGTTCGTGGGACGGCTGCTTTCGGGATTCGCCGCAGGGCTCTTCAGCGGGGCCGCGACAGCAGCCGTACTGGAGCTGGCACCCCCGGAGCTGCGCGGACGTGCCGGATTCGCCGCCACGGCCGCCAACATGGGCGGCCTGGGCTGTGGTCCGCTGTTGTCGGGGGTCCTGGCGCAGTATGCGCCGTGGCCGCTTCGGCTGCCCTTCCTGGTACACATCGCGTTGCTGGTGGCGGCCTTCGCCGTCACCAGCGCGCTGCCGGAGACAGTTGCGCGTCACACTCCTCGACCGCCGCTGCGCCCTCAGGGCATGGTCGTACCTCCGCAGACGCGCGAAGCGTTCGTGCCCGCTGGGCTGGCCGCTTTCGCCGGCTTCTCCCTGATGGGACTGTTCACCGCGGTAGCGCCCAGCTTCGTCGCCCAGACCCTGGGAGAGCACAATCTGGACGTTACGGGCCTGGTCGTCTTCTCGGCGTTCTGCTCCTCGACCGCTGGCCAGTTCTTGATGGGCCGGGTGGGCGTGCGGCGCGCGCTGCCCACTGGTTGCCTGGTACTGGCGACCGGCATGGCCGTGGTGGCGGCCTCCCTCCTGCTGGAGTCCCTGCCGGTGCTGGTCGTAGGCGCGGTGGTCGGGGGCCTCGGCCAAGGCCTGTCCTTCCGCGCGGCCTTGACCAGCGTGAGCGCGGTGGCTCCGGACGAGCACCGTGGCGCGACGATCTCAGCCTTCTTCGTCGTCGCCTACGTCGGAATCTCCTTGCCGGTGGTCGGAGTCGGGGCCCTCACCTTGGCTCTGGGCCTGCGCGGTGCGGGTCTGGTCTTCGCGGGTTGCGTGGTCCTGCTGTCGGTCGGCGTGGGCGCCTTCCTCCTGCGACGGCCGCATCAACTTCATTCTTCCGCTCCTTGAGGACGAAGCGTGCATCGACATCGCCGCAGAGCGGATGTCTGTCGTCGAGTTCTTCTGGGGGGATCCCTCCTCCCGCCTTGTCGCACGGGTACAAGCCGGCGGGGCGCTCACCGCGTGGCAGGTCGGTTCGGTGGAGGAGGCCCGGGCCGCGGCGTACGCGGGGTGCGACTTCATCGTCGTACAGGGACTGGAGGCGGGCGGGCACGTCCGCGGATCCCGCGCCCTGCTGCCGCTTCTCGGCGAAGTGATCGAGGCGGTGGACGTCCCGGTCATCGCGGCGGGCGGTATCGCCACCGCACGATCCGTTGCGGCGGTCCTCGCCGCCGGGGCCGACGGTGCTCGTGTCGGAACCCGATTCATCGCCACGCTGGAGGCCGACGCGCATCCGGAGTACCAGCAAGCCCTGATCCGGGCGGGCTCCGCCGACACCGCACTCACGACCCAGTTCTCGGCCATGTGGCCCGACGCGCCACACCGGGTCCTCGCGAGCTGCATCGAACGAGCGCGCACCCTGGACGCCGACATCGCGGGGGAAACGGTACTGGCCGACATGACCGTACCCGTCCCGCTGTCCAGTCTGATCTGCCCGACCCGGAACACGACGGGGCACCTGGACGCCATGCCCCTCTATGCGGGCGAGGGGGTCGGCGCCGTCACACGGATCGACCCCGCCGCCGACGTGGTCCGCGAACTCGCCGACGGAGCAGCCGTACTACTCCGGCGTGCGGCCTCTGGCCAGGAGCCCGTCTGACCGCTGTAACAGCTGGATCTGGTTGTTCCGCGAGGCATGCGGCCGTCTCCAGTGCACGTGCCAGCGTGGATGGGCGGCGACCGTCCGGCGCATGGCGGGTGAACGCGATGCCCGGCAGGGTAGGCCCGCGTTGAAGAACCGGCCGGAGTCGATTCAGGCCCCCTGCGCCTCACCGGCGTCCTGCACACCTGCGGCGTCGCGTGCGACTGGCCAGCCGTGACGGCAAGAAATCTGCCTCGGCAACGTCACCACCTGAGCACCTCTCGACGAACTTCCGCGGAGCAAGGACCAGCGGGCAACGATCAAGGTCATCCGATGGAGTGATTCAGCCGACGGGATGCCCTTGGTGTCCCTAGGCTTTGAGCATTGTGGCTGGTCCTTCATGGGAACCGGCCGTCTCACGGGCTGGAGCGGACGATGAACGTCTCGATCGACTCGGACATCTGTATTGGCTCTGGGCAATGCGCTTTGACGGCTCCGGGCGTGTTCACCCAGGACGATGACGGCTTCGGTGCCGTGCTCCCCGGCCGGGAGGACGGCGCGGGCGATCCGTTGGTCCGCGAGGCCGCCCGGGCCTGCCCGGTGCAGGCCATCACCATCAACGACTAGAGACCGTCCGGTGGGTCGCGTGCCCCGAGCCGGCGTTCACGCCGTTCCCGGCCGACCGGCGTCGCGGCGGAAGAGGGCCGTCCAGAGGAAGGACTCACCGAAGTACGGGGACTCGGGCGGTTCGTCGTGCATGCGGCGCAGTTCGACCTCCATCAAGTCGGAGAAGATCGGGCGCGGTAGCTGATGCGGCGATGGGGTGGAAGGTGATGGAAACAGCCCGAATCGTAAATGAGGTCGTACGGGCCGCCCAGTTCGGTCGCAGTGACGGTGAAGGCGTCGCCACAGTGGAATCGGATGTCGGCCCCGGCTTCGCGGGCGCGCTCCTTCGCCCACCCGACAGCCGTCGGGGAGAGAGCGACGGCGTCCACCTGGAAACCCAGGGAGGCTAGGTGAACGGCGTTACGGCCCGGACCGCAGCCCAGATCGAGAGCTCGGCCTGGAGTGATCAGGCTTCAAGGTAAGCCGTCACCCACACAGTCCTCCCCCTGCGTCGTCGCGGCTCAAGGGGCCGCGGAACCGGCCGCGTTCAGCAGGTCAGCTGCCCGGGGCGCAGTCGTAGAGGGTGAAGCTTCCGTCCGATGTCCGGCCGTACGCGCTCGGCGGGATGCGGGTGCAGTGCCTCTTCACCCATATCGATGCCGATATGGACGGTCGACGCGTGGTCAGCAGCGCGTAGCGCAGTTGGTGGGCGGAGACCAGGGTGCTGAGCTGCTGCGAGGTCGGATACGGGGTCAGCCCTGTGAACCCGCCCATGACCAGCATGGGTTGGGCGGTGGCTCGCAGCAAGGGCTCGGCTCCGTATGCGGCTTGGGTGGCGAGTAGGTACTTCTCCCCCGAGTGGTGCGCGGTGAGGTAGTTCAGCAGTGCGGCGTCCCGCGCGGACGGGGTGTTCAAAGCGTTGCGGAGGATCTTGGTCCGGTGGTGGCGCATGTCGAGGTAGCCGGATCCGACGGGTCCGGCCAGCGGCGACATCGGTGACCCGGCGTACAGCGGGTCCAGGCAGGAGGCGGCCCAGACGGCCGGGGCGAGCAGCACGGACGTCAGGCCCGCGGCCAAGGCGCTGCGCACCGCCCGCCGGGTTGTGCGCGGCCCACGGGTCCACAGGCCGACGGTCCCGCACAGGCCCAGCATCAGCACCACCGGCAGCAGCCAGGGCGCGAATCGACTGTGCGGGCCGTCGATTACCACGGCCCACAGTGCGGTCAGCCCGATTCCGACGGACAGCGACGCCCGGCGCGACCCACCGCCGCGGTATTCGCTCCAGAAGAGAGTCAGTCCGCCGCCGGTCAGTGCGGCCACGGCCGGGGCCAGTGCGGCGGTGTAGTAGCCGTGGTTGCCGTTGGAGATGCTGAACACCACGGCGTGCACCGCCAGCCATCCGCCCCAGAGCAGGAACCCGGCCCTCAGCCGGTCGGTGCGCGGCTGCCCGGCGCGCCACAACAGGCCCAGCACCAGAGCCAGTACGGCGAGCGGCAGGAACCAGGCGATCTGCGGACCGACGCTCTGGTTGACCAGCATGGTCCAACCGGTGTTGCCGGTGGTGCGGCTGGCGGCGGTGCCGGCGACGGCGCCCAGCGCGTGCGGGTCGTGGCCGAAGCGGCTCAGCCCGTTGTAGCCGAAGACCAGGGTGAACGGGTTGTTGTTGGTGGTCCCGTCAAGGTAAGGGCGGCTTGCGGCGGGTGTCGCCCATACCAGCAGCAGCCAGGAGCAGGAGACGGCGAGCGCGGTGATCCCGGCGAGCAGCAGCCGCCAGGCGCGGCTCAACCAGGAGCCAGGCCCGGCCAGTTGGTACACCGCGGCGAACACCGGCAGGACAAGCCACGCCTGGAGCATCTTGGACTGGAAGGCGAGCCCCACCCATGTTCCGCAGGCGAGCAGCGGCAGCAGCCTTCCGGCGCTGACGGCCTTCTGCAACGATCCGGCCGCGAGGACCAGCAGCAGGACGAGCAGGGTGTCCGGGATGGTGTGCCGGTTCAGCGCGACGGTGACCGGGCTGAGGGTGAGTACCAGCGCCGCGAGCAGCCCGGCCGTTGGACCGGCCCAGGCGCGGACGATCCGGTGCAGCCCCCAGACGGCGAGTACGCCTTCCAGCACCTGTGGCAGTGCCATCGCCCAGTTGTGCGGCCCGAGGAGCTTCACGGAAAGGGCCTGTGGCCACAGCGCACCGGGGATCTTGTCCACGGTGATCGAGCCGCTCGGGTCGAGACCGCCGAAAACGAAGGAGCGCCAGTCCGCCGCCATCGACCGCACGGCCGCGCTGTAGTAAGGGTGCACCGCGGCACGGTCGATGCCCCAGGCGTAGAGCACCCCGGCCACCGCGAGGATCAGCAACAGGACGGGCAACTCCCAACCCAGGCCGGCACCCTGACCGGCGGTGGCGCGGACGGCGTGCCTGATGCGGTCGGCGGGGCGGCGGCGGCGAGCGACGGAGTCCCTGGTGACGGGAGTGGTGGCCATGGCGGGATCTCTCGTGGCGGGGTGGGAATCGGGCCGGGGGTGCGGCGACGGGTTCGGGGGGTTCACAGGCGGCGGGCCGCCCGGAACCCCTGTGCGTAGAAGCCGTCGCCGTCGAGCGTCGCGCGGCCGGCTAGGTCGCCCATGGTGGGTCCGTTGGCTTGGGAGCGGCTGGAGTAGAAGCGCGGATGCCCGTCGTCGTCCGGCCCCAGGTACATGCCGCAGTGGTCGATGCTGTGCGGTCTACCGATGTCGATGGAGAAGAAGACCAGGTCGCCGGGTTGCAGCAGGCTGATGTCGGCGGGCCGCCGGTCGGTGCCCGGGATCAGCAGCACGCCCGGAGCCCGGCTGGCGATGGCGTAGGCCCGGCGAGGCAGGCCGCTTCCCGAGGTGTTGGTGGCGTGCATGGGGTAGCCCATGCGGTAGCCCCAGACCAGGCGCATGAAACCGGAGCAGTCCACATCCCCGTAGCGCTCCTTCTGCGGGTACTTGCGGGTGCCGTCCGAGAAGGTCCAGGGGATGCCGAGGTAGTCATAGAAGTCGGACTTCTCGTCGCGGTAGTGGAACGACATCGGCGTGCGCCCGGCAACTCGCGGACCGAAGTGGGCCTTGCCGGCGTAGCGCAGGCCCGCCGCGGTGCGTCGGTCCTGCGCCCCGTCGCCGTACTGGAAGGCCACGGCGATCGCGTCCGGACTGCGATCGGCGAGGGCCTTGGGGAACCAGTCCCGGAACCACGGGGTCCGCTCAGTGTCTTGCCGCCATCCGCCGGGCATCAGCCGAACCCAGGCATCGCTGTGCACCACCGCGCTTGTGGTGCGCGACTCGCTCCAGGTGCGGGTCGGGCCGGTCAGCAGCGCGGTGCGCGCGCCGTCCGTGAGGGTAGCCAGCACGCGCCCGTCGGCGGCGCGAACCACCGTACGGGCGGGGGTGCGGCGGCGCTCGAATCGGTATCCGCCGGTCGGCACCGGGGCGTCGCCGAAGGGGTCGCCGCTTCGGAAGTGGTCCCATGCGTATCCACCGACCGCTCCGGCGGCGGCCAGACCGGCGGCGGCACCCAGGATCTGACGGCGGCTGGGTCGGCGGGGCGGGGTGCGGTCGGTGCCCATGGTGACCTCCTCGGCGTTCGGATGGGCGGCGGCGGACGCGGGCGGTCCGGCTCGGTCAGCCGGTGGGCAGCGCCCCCAGCAGGAGCCCGGCGGCGAGCACCACGTAAGTGCCCAGGGTCACGGCGGTGGTGGAGATGACGGTGGACGCCACCGGCTGCCGGACCAGCTGGTAGGCGATCAGGCCGGGCACGATGAAGCCCAGGGTCTGAGCGGCGTAGAGGAGCGGGAACTCGTGCTGTAGCGCGAGCATCACCGTCGCCTGGAGCAGCACCGCGCACAGCACCACGGCGGCGAACAGCCGCTTCCCGTAAAGGATCACATGGCGCTGAAGGACCTTGGTCGCGACGAAGGTGAGCGCTGTGACGCCGATCATCATCCCGGCCCGGCCCACATCGGTGACGAGGGTCAGCGCCAGCCAGCCGGGGGTGATCATGCCGCCCGGGGAGAGGTTGGTGGTCAGATAGCAGACCAGTGAGAAGACCAGCCCGAGGGCGATGCCCAGCGCGGCGGTCTGCGGGGTGACGTTGACGGGGATCACAGCGGCTTCCTTGTCGGGTCGTACGAGGCGTCGACGTCGCCGGGTGCGGGTCTTGGGACGTGCGGGTCGAGCGCCGGGCCGTTCAGCCGCGCCACCCAGCTGTACGGCTCCGGTTCGGGCGGGTGGGCGACGGTCAACGGCTCGTCGGTGCCGTCCGCGGGCAGTTCGCCGAGGCGCTCCAGGAACAGCTCACCCTGGCCGTGGATGTTGCCGACGGCCACCAGCGAGGAATCCGGGCCCAGTTCGGCGAGGATGTCGCGGGTCAGCTCGTGCGCGTCGCGCCGGTCGCCGCCCAGGTCCACCACCCGTCCCGACGACCAGTCCGCCGGTATGCCGTCTCGTGCGCTCTTGGTCGGATGCCCGATCAGGAAGACGGTGTCCGGGGACAGGTCGGGGATGATCGCACCCATCTGCCCGTTGCGTTCCACCCGGTCCGGGCGGCAGTTGATGACCACGTTCAGCGGGCGGCGGATCGCACCGAGATCCTCCAGCTGACGGACGTTCATCAGCGTCGACTCGGGGTCGTTGGCGGCGAAGACATTGGCGAAGCGCAGCCGCTTGCCGTCCGGTGTGCGGTAGCGCTCGACGGAGAGCACTCCGGGGTCCGGCGGCGCGTCCCACATGCCGCGCAGCGCGGTCTGCCGGTCCACGCCGAGCAGTTCGGCCACCGCCAGCGCGATGGCGACGTTCTCCTTGAAGGTGAACCAGCTGAAGCCGCGCAGCTCCGCGTCGGTCACCGATTCCGGGTCGACCGCGATCAGGCGGCAGTTGCGCTGGTCCGCCTCCTCCTTGAGGATGTGCAGCCGCTCCCGCTCGGCGGTGACGCAGACGCCGCCGACGGGCATCGACCGGGAGAGCGAGCGGGCCACATCGTCCAGCGTCGGCCCCATCTCGGCGAGGTGGTCCTCGCGGACATTGCACAACACGCCGATGGTGGAGCGGATCAGCTTCTCCTGGTTGATCTCCTGAAGCGCTGGCATCACCGCCATGCACTCGATCACCAGGGCGTCCGGGCGGTATGTCGCCGCGCGCCGGACGATGCCGATCTGCTCGACGACGTTGGCGATCCCGAACTTCCGGTAGACCGGCTCCTCGGTGGCGTCCGGGTGGATGAACCGGGCCGCGGTGCCGGTGGTCTTGGCGACGGTGACCAGACCGCCGCCGCGTAGCGCCCCGGCGCACAGCCGGGTGATCGAACTCTTTCCGCGGATGCCGTTGACCAGCACCCGGGTGGGGATCTGCGCCAGCGAGGCGTAGTGGCGTCGCTGTTCCAGCACACCGGCGACCACCAGCACGGCGCAGCTCAGCAGCAACACAAGATAGAGGAAAAGCACGTCGGTTGATCCTTCTACGGCCGCGGCGCGCTGCCGCGCCGGGGCGACTGGGCGGGGACGGGCACCGGGTCAGGTCCGCCGCGGCGGTCCCGCTCCATCAGCGCTTGCCGGAGCAGTTCCAGGCTGCGCGTCACCGAGCCGCACTCGTCGTGGTGGACCGGGTACAGCACGGTGCGGCGGTCGCCGCCGGCCAGCCGCTCCGCGTACCGCGTGAGGGTGCGCAGCGGTCTGACCACCACGATGTGCAGCCAGCTCAGGCAGGCGATGCCAGCGGTCAGGGCGAGCAGCCCGGCCAGCATGGTGTGCGCCTGGACCTGGTAGGCCGTCAGCTTGAGCGCCGCGGCGGGCTCGGCGGAGACCACCCCCCAGCCGAATCCGGCGGCAAGTCCGGTCTGTGCCAGGGGCGCGGCGGCCGCGACCGACGGACCGGTGCCCGGCGCGGTTCCCGCGTGCAGTACGGCCGATGCCGGGCTGCCCGCGGTCTCGGGCGCCCCCTCGGTCTTGGCCGCGAGACGGGTCAGGGCGCGGCTCGGCAGGTCCTGGAAGGCCTGGAAGCCGACGCTGGCCGCGAGCACCTGGTGGTGGTCGTCGGTGAGCCAGACGCTGCCGAGGCCCGGCCGGGGCAGCAGGCTGTTCAGTGCGTTCACATCGATCTCGGCGAAGAGTACGGCCGGGCCGGTGGCGGCCTTGGCGGTCTTGGCGGTCTTCGCCGCCGGTATCTGGGCGTAGGCGGCGATAGCGGGGATCTTGCCGGAGGTGTTGACCCGGGTGATTCCGCTGCCGGTCGGCGCGTGGACGATGGCGCGCAGGGGTTGCCTGCCCACCCGCAACAGGACGGCGCCGGTGCGGTCCAGCACGTACAGCGATCGGTACTTGGGGTGTTCGGCGAGTGCGCGCCGTAAAGCGCCCGTCTGCCGCTCACGCGACTCACCGGAGATGTCCGACGCCACCGCCGCGACGTCGGTGTAACCCTGTTCGAGGGACTGACGCACCCGGTCGGCGGTGGCCTCGGTGCGTGCCTGCTGGTCGGCGACGGCGGTTGCCGGTACGACCTTGGCGGCCTGCACGCGGTTGACGAGGAACAGCAGCGGCACACCCCACGCGGCGATCACCAGCGCGCTGACGAGGATCAGGGGCCGGATACCGGGGCGGTGGCGCTCCGGACGCAAAACCTCGGGGCCGGTCTCGTCGATGAGTTGGCGACGTATGGACTCCAGCGCCCGACCGACCCTGCCGGGCTCGCCGAACGCGGCAACCGGGACCGACCGCGCCAGGTCCTCCCGCGTCTCAGAAGTGTCGCAGGTGCCCCTGGCCAACCGCGCGGCGGACAGGTGGAGCCGTAGCAGCGGACGCTGCACGGTGCCCCACAGCAGTACGGTGACCAGCACGGCGATCACCGCCAGCGCGCCTGCGGCGGCGATGGCGAACCTGGTGTGGTCCGCGTCGCCCCGCGCCGGAGCCACACCCCTGACCGTGAGCGTCGTCAGGCCCAGGTCGGCGGTGTCGTCCTTGCCGTCCATCGCGGCGACGGACGCCCAGCCCGCGACCCTGCGCAGACCACCGCCGCTGTCACCGAGCAGGCTGCCGGAGGCATCAGCGGTGTGCGGACCGGCGTTCGCGGCGCTCGCCGCGGCGGCGGGCAGGGCGCGGCCCCCGGCATCGGGCGCCAGGGCCGTGGTGGTGGCGGCAGCGGCGGCCAGCACCTTTCCGTTCCGGTCGACCAGTTGGCCGGTGCGCCCGCCGCCGTGCACCGGGGGGACGGCGAGCTTTTCGGTGACGACCAACAGGAGTTCGCGTTTGCCCGGCCCCTGATCCTGGACGAGGTCCAGTGCCTGGTCCTGGTTCTCGTCCAGGTTCCGGTTCGGAGCGGGCACGGTTACCCGGGCGAAGAGCAGCAGCCGGGGCTCGGCACTCCCCGCAGTGACCAGCCGGGGCGCGATGGTGGAGCCACCGCGCCGCGCCAGGGCGGTCACGTCCACCCCGGTCAGCGGCACCGGTTCGCCGCTCGTCGCCAGCGGTCTGCCGGTGTGCGGGTCGAGCAGCACACCACCCCGTACGGAGGGCCTCGCCGGGAGAAGCGACTTCACCACCGTCGCCGGAGTGCTTCCGGCGGCGGGCGGGTTCGATGCGGCCGAGCGGCGCAGCGCCGCGGCTTTGGCGTCTATGGAGGTCCCCACCGAGGCGGCGGCATCAGCGGCGATCTGGCGTTCCGCATCGCGCACCGCCTGGGGTACGTCCTGCTCATGAATGGAGTCGAGACCGAGTGCGGTGAACGCGGCGACTGCCAGCAGCAGGCAGAGCAGCGCGGCAATCGGTGGGCGGACGCCTCCGAGCAGAGGCATGTCGGCACGACGTCGGGTGCGGTGGCAACGGGGCGCGGGGGCGACTGTGGGCAGGGCAGCGTCCTCTCGGCACGGTGGGGGGATGGCAGTGAAGCTCCATACGGTGGGGGTGACCGTGGAACGACTCGACCAGTCCACTCATAGGCAGGTCACAAGATAATCACAAGATCGTTCGCACCGTGCCCCTGCATGCGGGTACAAACCGAACCTCTGCCATCAACCCACCGGAATGGCACGCCACTTACACGCCATCGGATGCGCCTGATGGCGCGAAGTCGATGCTTAGTGGGAAGTTCATGCCTTAGCTGCGTGCCGTGCTTCGCCGGAACACCACCGACCGGCTCACAGGCCGGTAAGGAACCTCGCCAACATCTCTGTTTACGTTGGTGATTGCCCCATGCTCCGGTATGCCTTCGCCAACCCGCCCGCGGTCGCGGGTGCGTTGACGGCTGACGTCTCATCAATGTCGGCTGGGCTCATCGTGGCCTGCCCGGACGGTCAGCTCGGGGTGCAGTGAACAGTCAGGAGCTCGGTGCGCCCCGGGGCGCCCTAGATGTGTCACACACTTGGCAGGGCCTGGGCGGCAATCACCTCCGCGAGTGATCAAGTTCGATGGACCATTCGATCGGCGACGCCAAAAGTCCTCTGCCCGTACGGGCAGGCTTCCTCTTGCAACAACCGGAATCCTTTCGTCAAGCAAGAGGAGTACCGCATGAAACGCATCGTCCAGGCCGGGCTCGCCGCAGTGGTAGCCGTCGGAGCCGTCGCCGCGGCCGTTGTCCCCGCCTCCGCCGCCATCGGTATCGAGAACGCCCGAACGGTGCCCGGTGCGCACGCAGTGGCGGCGAACCCGAAGGCGATCAAGCCTGCCGCGTACAACCAGGCACGGAGCATCCTGGCCAACGCTGGGAGCCAGACGGCGGCCAAGTCGCACCCCATTCACGGAAAGGACGACGTGCCCGTCGGCTACGGAACCAGTCTGCTGGCCGCGGCGCGGGACGAGTTCCGGCAGACCGACCGGGGCCTTCCGCCGAAGAACAAGAAGTCCGACATGTCGATCCCTCACTACAACGCGATCCACAGTGCGGCGAAGGTGATGGGCATCGACCGGTGGTGACACGGTAGGCGTCGGCACGCAAGCGGCCCCGCTCCATTGAGGCAGGAGCGAGCGGGGCCGGATGGGAGTCGCGCGACGTGGCGCGGCGCGGGCGCTCGGCGATCGGCGGCACACGCGCTGTCGCGGGGGAAGCGGCGGCCCCCGCGGGTCAGAACTGGCTCAGCGCCATCGTTACCCGAGCGCGGGTGGCCCGAGCGGCGGGTACGACGGAGACGCAGGCCGCCACGACGACCGCGAGGGTCCCGGCCAGCAGCAGTGTCCCGGGGGCGGGCATCTGGGCGATGCCAGCCCCGACGCCGCTCGCGTGTCCCTGCAGGTTGATCAGGCGGTCCGAGACCAGGACGCCGACGGCGGTCCCGGCGAGCACCGCCACCGTGGTCAGCAGGCTGGTGCTGGTGACGATGACCGCCGTCACCTGCCTCGGCGTCAGACCCATGGCGCGCAGCACAGCCAGGTCGCGGGTGTGGTCGCGCAGCCCGGAACCGGTGGCCGTGACGAGTTCGGCCAGCCCGATCAGCGCCAGCACCACGACAAGCCCGATGACCACCCCACGGACCGCGCCGAGTTGGTCCGCCGGATTGGTGACGAGTTGGACGTCGAGTTGGTTGTGCGAGGCGGCCAGAAGACCGGTCCGTACCGCGCTCGGGCTCGCTCCGGGCCGCAACACCAGGGCGTAGTACTGGGGTTGGGGCAGGCCCACCGGGCCTTCGAGGGCTTCCATTCCCACGGAGAGCATTTCGCCGTTGTGGTCGGGTTCGATGCTGCGTCCGACGATGTGCAGGATGCGCGGGGTCCCGCCGGTCATCACGCGCACCCACTGGCCGACCTTGACATGCATCTGGTCGAGTGCGCCCTGCCCCGCCACCGCCTCGTCGGTGTCCTGGATTCCGCGGCCTTCGGCCAGGGCGAAGGGGTAGGGCCGTGCGGAGGTGCCCAGGGCGCGGACCGTGATCGTCGTGGTCTGCCCGGGCACCAGCGCCTGGAGTTCGACCCCGGGATAGGCGGCGGCCACTCCGGGTTGCCGACTCAGCAGACGGCTGGCGGCGGCCGCGTCGATACCGCTGGGCTTCGCGGTGAGCGTGGCCGCGAGCCCCACCCGTTCGGGGTGGTCCCGGAAGCCGTCCAGCGTGGCCCAACTCCCCAGCGCCACAGTGATCATGAGCATCGGGATCGCCAGGCGGGCGATGGTGAGTCCGGCGCGCAGCGGACGGTAGAAGGCGTCACGTGCGCCGAGGACCAGTGCCGGGGGCAGCCGTAGCAGCAGTGCGAGTCGGGCCAGTAGGGACATCCGCCGTACGGGGCGGTCGGCCCGTACGGCGGGTACTGCCGGTACCCGGCCGGCCCGCCAGGCCGGTAGCACGGTAGCCAGGGCGATCGTCAGCACCGCACCGGCACCCGTCGCGACCAAGGCGCCGAGATGGTCGGGCTGGGCCTGCCAGAAAGTCACGGCATCACCGAGTGGACTGGGCAGCAGCGGCCCGAACCCACTGGCCGCCGCCGTTCCCAGAACGATGCCGACCACCGCCAGCGCGGTGTGCTCGTACAGGAACATGCGGATGATCTGGGCCGGGGTGAAGCCCACGGCCTTGAGCATGGCGATGTCCTGAACCTGCGCCAGCACCCGGCTGCCCGCCGCACCGGCCACCGCCAGCGCGGCCGCCAGCAGCGCCACCAGTCCGAAGACCGCGAGCAGCAGCCCCAGCAGCCGGTTGTCGAGGTCCATGGAGCTGCGCACCTGCTGCCAGGTGGACACCATGGTGACCTGGTCGCTGCCGAGCGCGGTGACGGCCTGCTGGGCGGTGAAGTCGGTGGTCGCGGGGTCGCGCAGGCGCAGGCCGACGGCCTGCGCGGTGTGGCTGGGATCAGGCTCGATCCGGTCCAGCGTGCCCGGCAGCACCCAGCCGAGGCCGGGCGTCCAGTTCGGGTAGGCGCCTTGGTCGGCGGTGTCGGCGACGCCGAGCACCCGCATGGTGTGGGTGGCGCCGTCGAGGCCGCGGACGGTGACGGAGTCTCCGGCGGCCGCCCACACGGAGCGGGCGAACGAGCCCTCCAGTACGACTCCGTTGGACACCGACGGGTCCAGCCAGCGGCCGGAGCGTACCAGCGGGCGGGAGACTGTCGGCAGCCCCGGGCCCACGGCGCGTAGCTCCAACGGGACCTTCTCCGCGCTGCGGACCAGGGTCGAGGGGGCGGTCCGGTACGGGCCCGCGACCGCCGCGACGCCGTCCAGCCGGGCGAGCGGAGAGGTGTCCACGCCGGGGCGCACATGCAGCCACAGATGGGCACCCTGGGATTCCCCGAAGATCCGCTGCCAGGGGTTGCCGGCGTTCTGCAGAAGGGCGTTGGCGAGGATCAGGGACACCGTGATGACCGCGGTGACCAGGACCATCAGCGCGGCCTGGCCGCGATGGGCACGCAGGTCGGCGAGCTCCCAGCGAAGGACCGCGCGCATCGCTCAGCCCTTCAACTGCACGACGTCGGCGACGGTGCCGCGGCCGTTGGCGGGCAGGGATACGGCCGAGTCGTCGGCTATCTCACCGTCGAACAGGCTGATGACGCGATCGGCCGTGCTGGCGACGCGGGCGTCATGGGTGACGAGCAGGATCGTCTGACCGCGCTCGTGGAACCGGGACAGCAGGCGCAGCACATCGCGGGTGTTGCGGCTGTCGAGGCTGCCGGTGGGTTCGTCGGCGAGGAGCAGGCTCGGTTCGTTGATCAACGCCCGGGCCAGGGCGACGCGTTGCTGCTCGCCGCCGGACAGTCCGGCGGGTGTGCTGCGGGCCTTGTGCTGAAGGCCGAGTTCGGTGAGCAGTTCCTCCCGGCGCTCCCGGGCCTGCCGCGGTGGCGTCCCGGCCAGCAGGGCGGGCAGTTCCACGTTGTCGGCCGCGGTCATGTTGGAGACGAGGTTGGAGAACTGGAAGACGAACCCGATCGACCGCCTGCGCAGCACCGCCCAGCGGGACTCGGGAAGGTCGTCGACGCGCTGGCCGCCCAGCCATATCTGTCCGCTGTCCGGGCGGTCGAGACCGCCGAGCAGATGGAGCAGGGTCGACTTGCCCGCACCTGACGGGCCCATGATCGCGACGAACTCGCCCCGGTCGATCTGCAGATCGACATGGCGCACCGCCCACGAGGTGGCGCCGTCGGCGCGGTAGGCCTTGACGAGGTCCTTGACCTGGAGCATGGCCTGCTCGGGTGCGGTGCTGGCCGGGGATGGGCCCGGGCGGCTCAATCGAGTTCCTCCTGACAGCGCTCCAGCCAGTCGAGGTCGGCCTGCAGATGCAGCATGGCTCCCTCGATGAGCAGTTGTGCGACGCGGTTGTCCCGGTCTTCCACGGCGGCGAGCCGCGACAGACCCCGCATGATGTTGAGGTAGTGGCGGCGCTGTTTGTTGATCAGCGCAAGCCGGTCCGTCACACCGGTCGCCGGAGCCAGGACGAGCTTCATGAAGAACTCGTCCCGCACCCGCGGGCCCTCGGTCGGCTCGGCGACCCACCCGGCGAGTGCTTCGCGGCCAGCCTCGGTGATCTCGTACACCCGCTTGTTGGGTCGCTTGGACTGGTTGACGTCCTGTCCTTGGATCAGGCCGTTCTGCTCAAGACGACTCAAAGTGACATAGATCTGTCCGATGTTCGGCTGAGGGTACGCTGCACCGAAGGTCTGTTCAAGGGCCTGCTTGAGCTCGTAGCCGTGCGCGGGTTCCTTCGCGAGAAGCGCCAGTAGCGCCAGGCGCACGGGCCCCGCCTCCTCCCTGGATGCTCATATGCCACAGGGCGGGCGGCTCGGGACCTGCCCGCTCCCCCTTCACTCCCTGGCCACCCTCATAGATAAGGGGTATATATAACCGCCATGTTAACGCTGGCACCACCGTAGGTGGTGCCCTGGGAGGAACACATGCGCTGGTCCATGGTGGCGCGTTGGCTGGTGACCGCGGTCCTGCTGCTCTCCGGGTGCGGCTTGCCCGCAACCTCGGCGGTCAGCACCGACGCCGACGGTACCGGTCCGGTGACGCTTGCCACCGGGCGGGACCTCACCGGCTATCTACGGGGCCGACTGCAGGTGTGGAACGCCTCCCACCCGACGCAGAAGGCCACGTTGATCGAGCTGCCCGAGGCCGCCGACGACGTACGCGCCCAGATGATCAGCAACCTGCAGGCGAAGAGCGACCGGTACGACGTGCTCAACATGGACGTCTCCTGGACCGCGGAGTTCGCCGCGGCCGGATGGATCAGTCCACTGGACGCCCACCAGTTCCCGCTCGACAGATTCCTCAAGCCCGTTGTCGACACGGCGACATTCCGTGACCGGCTCTACGCGGTCCCGTATGTGACCAATGCCGGGGTGCTCTACTACCGCAAGGACATCCTCGACCGGGAGCACCTGCCGCCGCCGCGGACATGGGCGGACCTTGAGCAGGACGCCAAGACGGTGGCGCCTCGCTACGGCCTCAAGGGCTACGCGGGCCAGTTCCTGCCGTACGAGGGGCTGACCGTGAACTACGCGGAGGCGGTGCAGTCCGCCGGTGGTCAGCTGCTGTCCGGCGAGGGGACCAAGGTCGCCGTCGACTCGCCCGCGGCCCGGCAGGCACTGGACTTCCTGGTGCGCGGGGTACGGGAGGGCTGGATCCCGCGGGAGGCGTTGACCTTCAAGGAGGAGGAGTCCCGCCAGGCGTTCCAGGACGGCCACTACCTGTTCATGCGGAACTGGCCCTACGCGTACGACCTGGGCGAGGCGAAGGGGTCACCGATCGCGGGCAAGTTCGGCGTGGTGCCGCTACCCGGGCTGGACGGTCCGGGTTCCAGTTCGCTCGGCGGCTCCAACCTCGCCGTCAGCAGCTACTCGCGGCATCAGAAGACGGCGCGGGCGCTGATCCAGTTCCTGACCGGGCTGGACAATGAGCGCCAGGTGCTCCTCAAGGGATCGCTGCCGCCGGTGTGGGCGCAGCTCTACACCGATCCGGCGCTGGTCAGGCGGTATCCGTACCTGCCTGTGCTGCGGCAGAGCATCCTGTCGGCCAAGCCCCGGCCCAAGACTCCGGACTACGACCAGGTGAGCCTCGCGGTGGCCGAGGCGGTGCACGACGCCCTCACGCTGCGGCGCTCGCCGGACGAGACGACGACCCGGCTGACGGGCGAGCTCAACACCATCGTCCGCAGTCCCTGACGGCGGCGGTCCGCCCCCTTCACCTCCGGTAGAACCGGCAGCCCCGCGGGGCTGCCGGTTCTTCGCCATGCCTGCTCCCGGCCCATGCCGCACCGACCTCCCGCAACGCCGTTGACACCTGCCCGTCATGCATCCGCGCCGACGAGCGCGCGACCAGGGGCATCGCCCCGGCGCGGAAATATTTGTTCTCACCGTTGACACATACTCGACGGCTATACATAACATGCATGCACCTCGCCCCGCGGGCATCACCAAAGCGCCGAGGTCCCGGCGCGTACACCGCACCGCGGGCAGACCCACCGACACACCAGCCAGCCGACCCGGCCGTGGTTCACGTCGGAAATCGAACAACAGAGCTATTCGCGTGTGATTGCCACACGCCAGACCAGGACGGTGACGGATGATCGGCGCTCCGGTGTACGACGACTCGGCGGGAAGCGCGGTGCGCACGGCACCCGTGCCGGGGCCGAGAGCGGGGAACGCGACCGGCGAGCCCCGCCAGTGGTGGCGGGACGCGCTGATCTACCAGGTCTACGTCCGCAGCTTCCTGGACAGCACCGGTGACGGCATCGGCGACCTGGCAGGCGTCAGCGCCGGGCTGCCCTACCTCAAGCGCCTCGGGGTGGACGGCATCTGGCTCACCCCGTTCTATCCATCACCGCAGCACGACCACGGTTACGACGTCGCCGACTACTGCGATGTGGACCCGCTCTACGGTGACCTGGCGGCCTTCGACCAGCTGGTACGCGACGCGCACCGGCTGGGCCTGAAGTGCCTGGTCGACATCGTCCCCAACCACTGCTCCAGTGAGCACCCCTGGTTCCAGCAGGCGCTCGCCGACGGACCCAGCAGCGCCGCGCGCTCCCGCTTCCACTTCGCCCCGGGACGCGGCGAGCACGGCGAGCTGCCGCCCAACAACTGGCGGGCGATGTTCGGCGGCCCTGCGTGGACCCGGGTCGTCGAACCCGACGGCACCCCGGGTGAGTGGTACCTGCATCTGTTCACCCCCGAACAGCCCGACTGGAACTGGCGCCATCCCTCGGTACGGAGCCACTTCGAGCAGGTACTGCGCTTCTGGCTGGACCGCGGCATCGACGGCTTCCGTATCGACGTGGCGGCGGGCCTGTTCAAGCATCCCGAACTGCCGGACTCCCCCGACCCCGAAGCCGACGAACGAACCCGGGACTCGGTCAACCCGCTGGCGTGGAACCAGCCCGAGGTGCACCAGGTGTGGCGCGAATGGCGCGCGATCTGCGAGGAGTACACGGCGCTGGACGGCTGCGACCGCCTCCTGGTCGGCGAGGTGTCGGTGCCGACTCCGGCCGATCAGGCCCAGTACGTACGGTCCGACGAACTCCACCAGGCCTTCTTCTTCCACCTGTTGACCGCGCCCTGGGACGCGGAGGTCTTCCAGCGCGTCATCACCGAGGCGCTGCGCGACATCGCCGGGACCGGCTCGACGATCACCTGGGTGCTCAACAACCACGACCAGATCAGGGCCGTCACCCGCTACGCCGCGCCCACCCCCGCCGACGACAGCGACCTGCCCGATCCCGGTGGCGCCCGAGCCCGGGCCGCCGCGCTGCTGATGCTCGCCCTGCCCGGCGCCGCCTACGTCTACCAGGGCGAGGAACTCGGCCTTCCCGAGGTCGTCGACCTGCCCGACGAGGTGCTCACCGATCCGATCTTCCGGCGGACCGGCAGCCGGCTGAAGGTCCGCGACGGCTGCCGGATACCGCTGCCGTGGTCGGGACAGGCGTCTCCGTTCGGCTTCACCCCGGGCGACGCCCCGGTGCAGCCGTGGCTTCCGCAACCGGAATGGTTCGCCAACCACACCACGGAGCGGGCGCTGGCCGACACCGGGTCCTTCTGGCACCTGTACCGCGACGGCATCCATCTGCGTCGCAGCCTGCCGCAGCTCGGAGAGGGGCCGCTGCGCTGGCTGGAGTCACCGCCGCAGGTCCTGGCCTTCGTCCGCGGGGAGGGCCTGGTGTGCGCCGTGAACTTCGGCGACCTGCCCGTGGCCGCACCCGTGGACGGCATCCCACTGCTCGCCAGCCGGGCCTGCCCGCCTGGCGTGCTGCCCGGAAACACGGCGGCGTGGTGGGTCTGCGACCACCTCACGGCCTGACCCGGAAACGACCGCTCCATCCCCCTTCACAACCGACCAGCAGTCACTCAACCAGGAGGAACACCATGAACCGCAGACTGGCGATAGGCATCACGACGGTCGCCTTGGCCATGGCATCAACCGCGTGCGGTGGCGGCGGATCGTCCGCCACCGCGAGCGGCGCCACCTCGTCCGGGGTCAAGCTGCCCGATCTGCACGGGCAGCACCTGCAGGTCGCGGCGGTGTGGACCGGGCCGGAGCAGCAGAACTTCCTCAAGGTGATCCAGCAGTTCGACAAGTTGACCGGTGCGCAGACCAGCTTCGTGCCTACCGGTGACGACGTCTCCACCTTCCTGGGCACCAAGATCCAGGGCGGAGCGGCCCCGGACGTGGCGTTCCTGCCGCAGCCGGGCGTACTGGCGCAGTTCGCCAAGGCGGGATGGCTCAAGCCGGTCAACTCGGCCGTGGACAAGGAGCTGTCCAGCAACTACACCCCGGGCTGGAAGAACCTCGGCGGGTACGGCGGCAAGCAGTACGGCGTCTACTTCAAGGCCGCCAACAAATCCGCGGTGTGGTACAACACCAGCGCCTTCCAGACGGCCGGGGTCGCCCAACCGCCCACCACCTGGTCGGAGTTCCTGAAGGACGCGCAGACCATCTCGGACTCCGGCACCACGCCGGTCTCCGTCGGCGGGGCCGACGGCTGGACCCTCACCGACTGGTTCGAGAACATCTACCTCAGCCAGGCCGGGCCCGATCTCTACGACAAGCTGACGAAGCGCCAGATCAAGTGGACCGACACCTCGGTCGCCAAGGCACTGACCACCCTCGGCCAGCTCTTCGGCAAGTCCTCGCTGATCGCCGGCGGCAACCGCGGCGCACTGCAGACCGAGTTCCCGACCTCCGTCGACCAGACCTTCGCCAACCCGCCGAAGGCCGCCATGGTCTACGAGGGCGACTTCGTCGCCACCAACATCACCAGCGACACCAAGGCGAAGCTCGGCACGGACGCCAAGTTCTTCCCGTTCCCGGCGGTCGACGGCGGCAAGGCACCGCTGGTCTCCGGTGGCGACGTGGCAGTGGCCCTCAAGGGCAACACGGGTGCGCAGGCGCTGCTGCAGTACCTCGCGTCGCCCGACGCGGCGCGGATCGAGGTCCAGCAGGGCGGGTTCATCTCCCCTGACAAGGCGCTTGACCTGTCCGCCTATCCGAACGAGACCGAGCGCGCGCTCGCCCAGTCGGTGATCCAGGCCGGCGACAACTTCCGCTTCGACATGTCAGACCAGGCCCCCGCGGCCTTCGGCGGCACCAAGGGACAGGGCGAGTGGAAGGACCTCCAGGACTTCCTCGCCAACCCGTCCGACGTGGCCGGGGCACAGGGCAAGCTGGAGGCGGACGCCGCCAAGGCCTACGGAAACGCGGGCTGAGGTGACACAAGTGGCAGGCCAGACCGTGGCCGCGAGCGCCCCCCAGGGCGCTCCGGCCCGCCCCAGCACACCCACCGGACGCGTTCCGCGTCGCCCGCGCTCGCTGATCGGCGCCCGGCACTGGGCCGCCGCCTGCTTCCTGCTGCCAGCGCTCGTGGTGCTCGGCGCACTGGTGGCGTACCCCATCGGTTGGACGGTGGTACGCAGCCTCTTCGGCGCCGACGGCTTCGCCCGCTTCGTGGGGATGGGCAACTACGTCAACGTCTTCACCGACCACCAGACCCTCACCGCGCTGGAGAACAACGCCATCTGGGTCGTGGTGGCGCCGACCCTGGCCACCGCCCTCGGGCTGATCTTCGCGGTGCTGACCGAACGGATCCGCTGGGGAACCGCCTTCAAGCTGGTGGTCTTCATGCCGATGGCCATCTCGATGCTGGCGGCCGGAATCATCTTCCGCCTGGTCTACGACCAGGACCCGGCCAAGGGCGTGGCCAACGCGGTGGTGGTCGGCGTGCACGACACCTTCTTCAAGGCCTCCGCCTATCCGGGAGCACATCCCCGGGCCGGGAGCGATCTGGCCGCCTCCGACGGCGGCGGCTACACCACCACCGCCGCCTTCTCCCCCGGCACACCGGCGATGCTGCCGCTCGTCGGCATCGCACCCACCACGCTGGGCGGCGCGCAGCAGGCCGCCGTACCCGCCCACTGCCCGTCAGGGGCTCTGTGCGGAACGGTGTGGCTGGACTTCAAGCCGGGCGGTGGCGGCGCACCGGGCAAGGTCGCACCGGGCATGAAAGCCCTGTCCGGCATGCGGATCCAGGCGGTACGCGACGGCCGGGCGATCGCCACCGCCACCTCGGCCAAGGACGGCACCTTCGTCCTTCCCTCGGCCAAGGTCGCCGGGGGCCCGGTGCGGCTGAGCCTGCCGGGATCCAACTTCACGGCGCAGTACCAGGGCGTCAACTGGCTCGGCCCGACCCTGGTGACCTGGTCCATCATCGGCTCGTACATCTGGATGTGGACCGGCTTCGCGATGGTGCTCATCGCGGCCGGGCTGGCAGGAGTGCCGCGAGAGCTGCTGGAGGCCGCCCGGGTGGACGGCGCGAGCGAGTGGCAGGTCTTCCGGAAGATCACCGTGCCGCTGCTGGCCCCGGTGCTCGTCGTGGTCCTGGTCACGCTGATCATCAACGTGCTCAAGGTCTTCGACCTGGTGTACGTCATAGCCCCCGGCCCCACCCAGCAGGACGCCAACGTGCTCGCCCTCCAGCTCTACCTCTCCTCCTTCGGAGGCGGCAACGACCAGGGAGTGGGCAGCGCCCTCGGGGTCGTCCTGCTGCTTCTCGTGCTGCCTGCCATGTTCTTCAACATCCGCCGCTTCCGGAAGGAGCGCTCCCGGTGACCGCCGCCGACACTCCCCGCCCCGGACCCAGCCTGCCCGCCCGCCTGACCGCCCGGTTCGGCGGCGGCGCGATGCGGCTGGCACTGCTGCTGGTCGCGCTGTTCTGGCTGGTGCCCACCCTCGGGCTGCTGGTCTCGTCGCTGCGCGGCCCCACCGACATCCAGAGCTCCGGATGGTGGCAGGTCTTCACCAGCCCGGCCCAACTGACCCTGCACAACTACGCCACTCTCATGGCCAATTCGGCGATCACTCACGCACTGCTCAACACGGTGCTGATCACCGTTCCCGCCACCCTCCTCGTCGTCGTCATCGGCGCCGCGGCCGGATACGCCTTCGCCTGGCTGGAGTTCCCGGGCAGGGACTGGCTGTTCCTGCTGCTCATCGGGCTGCTGGTGGTCCCTGTACAGGTCGCGCTGATACCGGTCACCGATCTGTATGCCCGACTCGGCATCTTCGGCAGCCTGTTCGGCGTCATCCTCTTCCACACCGCCTTCGGTCTGCCGTTCGCCATCTTCCTGCTGCGCAACTTCTTCGCCGAGATCCCGCGCGAACTACTGGAGGCGGCACGCCTGGACGGCGCGGGCGAACTGCGGCTGTTCGCCCGGGTGGTGCTTCCCCTGGGCGGCCCGGCCATCGCCTCTCTTGCCATCTTCCAGTTCCTGTGGGTGTGGAACGACATGCTGGTGGCACTGATCTTCGCCAACAGCAACTCCGCACCGCTCACCGTCGCGCTCCAGCAGCAGACCCGCCAGTTCGGCGACAACATCGACGTACTGTCCTCGGGAGCCTTCCTGTCCATGGTGATCCCGCTGGTCGTCTTCTTCGCCTTCCAGCGTCAGTTCGTCAACGGGATCATGGCGGGTGCGGTGAAGTAGCGCCTGAGATCGAGGCGTGGACGTACACCTGCTAACCCAGCTCGCCCCAGACCATCCCCTCCGGTAGTGGCGGATCCGCCGTGTCTGGACTTGTCCGTTGTCGGGGGGTGGTTTCGGGACCAGTGGCGTGGAGGGGGGAGCGGTACGGTTCACCGACCAGGACGCCCGTACCGCCCTGGACCTGTTCGCCCCGGCACCGGACGGCACGGGCGCCTACCGTGCTGCCCACCCGCAGGCCACCCCGCAGGTGGCGCAGCGTCACGACGCCCTGCGGTGCCAAGTCCCCGGAAACAGTGTGGTGAGTCCCCGCAGTAAGCCCTCCCGTCAGGCTTCGTCAACCGCTCTGTCCAGCAGAGCCGTGACTTCGTCGATGGCAGCGGTCAGCACATCCGGCCGGGGATCCAGTTTGCTGATGACGCTGTCGATGTCTTGGAGTCCGGCTCGTTCCAGAAGCGTCTTCTCATTGATGACCCACTGCCCCCGCGCTGCCATCACCGCATGCGCCGTCTGGCAGGCGGCGGTGGCGATCGCTCCGGCGCAGTCGGTGACGTGCCCACGCTCGGCGTGCGCCGCGCGGGCGTAGGCGAGGGTGTGCCGGGCATCGCCCCACCATTGCCCTGGCGCGCGGCGCCGCAGCGCTTCGGGATAGTCGGGACACGGCAGGTCGCCGTGGAGAACCCGGTTGATGGCCAGCTCGGCAACGACGATGGAGGTCGGAATACCGGCGAGGTGGAAGAGCAGCCTCTCGACGCGGAAGCGGCCCTCGCGCGCCTCGGCAAGCTGGTGCTCGACATCGTCGAGGTCGCGATAGTGCACATCGACGTGCCGGCCGTCGACGTGCAGCCAGGCACCGCCGTTGAATACGCCGCCGCCCCACCCGCCGATTTCGGAGACCTCTCCTTGCCACCCGAGGGCACGCAGACTCTCGGGGCGGAACGCTCCTCGGTAGTAGACGGCGAAGTCCCAATCGCTGTCCGGTCTGTGTGTCCCTGTGGCCCGTGAGCCTCCCAGCGTGACTGCTTGCACGCAGGGCAGCGCCGCGAGTTGGTCCGTCACGCGATCGAGGAAGGCTTCGTCATCTTTTCCCCGCACAGACCGCGAGCATAACCATGTCGGTCTGCAGAGCGCAGACCCTTTCCCTTCGCGCTGGTCCTGCTACGCGAACACTACGCTTCACATGTCCAGAACCAGATCTGCCGACGGCCGCGAGCAGCAGATGAGGGCGTTGCCCTCGGCCGGTGCCTCGATCGGCTCCGGCGAGTAGTCGACACGGCCCAAAAGCACGGCGGTCTCGCAGGTGTGGCAGACCCCGGTACGGCAGGACCACCGCGTGGGGACGTCGCAGGCTTCGGCGAGTTCGAGCAGTGTCCCGTAGCCGGGATGCCATGGCACGGCGAGGCCGCTACGGGCGAACGAGACGGTGGGGCCCGGCTCTTGGCCGGGTGGGTGAGCGGGCTGGTGCGGGACTTTGCCGGCTTGCGGCACTATGCCGGGCGTGATGGCCGACAGCGCGCCGAAGGTCTCGGTGCGGATGCGGTCGGCCGCGAGCCCGCACGCACCCAGGGCGCTGGTCATGTCCTCCATGAACGCGGTCGGTCCGCAGATGTAGGCGTCCGCGTCCTGCGGCGGATCGAGGTCGCGGATGTTCTGGGCCGAGAGCCGACCAACCGCGGTGTAGTCGATGCCTATCCGGTCGCTGTCGCGCGGACGGCTGTACGAGATGTAGGCGCGGCTGTTCGGCAGACGTGCCAGCAGGGCGCGCGTCTCGTCGGCGAAGGGATGGTTGAGGCCGTCCCGCGCCCCATGCAGCCACCACACCGGGCGTTTGGAGCCCGTGTCGGCAAGCGCGTGGAGCATGGCGAGCACCGGAGTCGCGCCGACTCCGGCGGAAAGCAGCAGGACGGGGGTAGTGCCTTCGGCCAGGGTGAACGTCCCTCGCGGCGCCGCCACCTCAAGGACGTCGTCCACCGTCAGGTGCTCGCGCAGGTAGGTGCTCGCGGCGCCGTGGGGTTCCTGCTTCACGCTGATTCGGTATTCCGCGGCGCCCGGCCGACCGGACAGCGAGTAGCTGCGGATCAAGGGCGGACCGTCTGTGTCCGGCCGCAGCCGCACCGTGATGAACTGGCCGGGCAGTCCCGCCGGAAGCGCCATTCCGTCGGTCGAGGCCATGGTGATGGAGAAGATGCTGCTGCTCTCCGGGTCGATGCGGGAGACCTTCAGCGAACGAAACCCCGGCCATGCCGGGGGCGGGCTCACCGCGGCCGAGGTCAGTCCGGCGTTACCGGCAGTGGCGCCTGGTTGGCGGTCCTCCTCCTCAAGCAGGGATCGCATTGAGCCCTTCCAGCCCGGGCTCAGCGCCGGGATGCGCAGAGCGCGCTCGACTTGCGCTCGCTCGTGACCCGGAAGATAGAGGAGGGCGTCTATCTCCGCGACGGTCATTTCCTCCGGGCTGGAAGCGATCTTGACGATCTCGTCGCCCGCCTCGACCTCGCCTTCGGTGAGTACGCGAAGATAGAAGCCCGGACGGGCGTGAGCAACGAGCAGGGCGGCCATCTGCGGCTCGTCCATCCGCAACCCTACCCGGTAGCAGGTCACACGGGGCTGGGTGACCTCGAATACGGCACTGCCGATGCGGTAGCGGTCGCCGATACACACTTCGTCGTCGGCTAGCCCGTCGACCGTGAAGTTCTCGCCGAACTGGCCGAATGTGAAATCGTCTCGCTTCAGCTGTTCCTGCCAGTAGCGGTACGAGTCGATCTGGTAGACCAGCACTGCACGCTGCTCGCCGCCGTGCCCGGCGAGGTCGCCCTGGCCGTCGCCGTCCACGTTGAGCCGCCGGACCGTCCGAGGCCCGGTGACGGGCTGCTTCCAGATTCCGGTGTGTGTTGTCCTGCCATGCCAGAGGACGTCCTTGGGCAGGCCGACATTCACAGAGAGCAGAGTGGCCATGTGCCCATCTCCTTCATTGGGCGACGCCCCTGCTCTTGCCACGCTAATCCCCCCGACGTCCTTCGCAATCGGGGCCTTGTGTGCGCGCTGTTTCGCCGTGGTCACGAGGCCAGGCCACGGCACTCCTGCCGGATGCACCCGGAACCGCCTGAGCGCCCCGCGATCACCGGCGGAGCCCCGAGCGCAGTCATGCTGCCGCACCGCAGTTCACGTACCAGCGCCTGTCGTCGGGTCGTCGCCGGGAAACAGCATGGACTTGCGTACAAAGGTCCTGCCGGGATCAGACCGCAGACAGGTCGATGGCGCGGTCGATGTCGCGCGGTTGCAGCACGCGCAGTATGCCTTCGAGAAGGTAGTAGTCGGCGTAGGGGAGCGAGATCTCGATGCCGTCCTCGCTCGGGCGGTTGCGGGTGCAGCGGGCCACGACCGCCTCGGCGCGGGTCGACTTCGTCGTCAAGCAATTCTGCGACACAGCGGTGAGCAGCCGCAGCGCCGCCTCGCGGTAGAGCTGCTTTCCGGTCGCCGCGGACAGGTCGAGCAGGCCGCAAGCCATGATCGCTCCAGCCGAGGCGTCCTTGACGTCGTACGGCTGCTGCGGCGCAGGGTAGTCCCATACCGGGACATGGTCCGGCGTCAGCGCGCCGAGTGCGAAATCGGCGAATTTACCTGCAGTGGCAAGAAATTCCTGGTCCCCGGTCCGGCGGTACATCGTGGTGAACCCGTAGACCCCCCAGGCCTGCCCGCGTGACCAGCACGAGGTCGGACTGTATCCCTGCACCGTGTTCGGACCGATCGGCGCACCGGAGGACGGGGCGAAGTCGAAGGCGTGCGGGATCGACCCGTCCGGGCGAGGGAAGAACCGCTGGGTGGTTTTCGCGTGCTGCACGGCGATGTCGACATACTTCCCGTCCCCGGTCTGCCTGGTCGCGAACGCCAGCAGGTCGAGATTCATCATCGTGTCGGTGATCACCCGGCCCGCGTTCGTCGGATCGTTCAGCGAGCCCCAGGCTCGGATGAAGTGCCCGTGCGGGTTGTACCGCTGGATCAGCGAGGACGCCGCCTGCACCGCGCCCGCCCGCCATGTGTCGTCACCGGTGAGCCTCCATGCGGTGATCCATGACGGATAGAACAGAAAACCGAGATCGTGCGTAGTGGTGTCGTTCTGACGTGGCGCCAGTTTCTTCGCGGAGGCGAGCGCCAGTGTGCGGAATTGTTCGTCGCCGCTGTAGAGCCATACCATCCACAGCTTCCCGGCCAGAACCCACCGACCCAGTCTCCATTCTGGGAATAGGTCCATTTCTCGAACTTCGTCTCGACCGGAAACGCACTTTCCCCCGGTGCGACCGCGCGCAGCTTCGCCACCGCGTAGTCCGCCGTCGCGCGGAGCGTCCGTGAAACCGATGCATGGTCGGAAACATCCTCCGCGGCCCTGGCCGAAGGAGTGATCGCGGTCGCCGCCACCGCCGTACCGGCCGCGGCGGTCATCAGGGTTCGCCGGGAAACGCGCACGAGTGCCCGCCATTCCGAGTGGGGAAACGTCACAAGGAGGTCGGGGAAATCCTGGATGATGATCTCGCGCGTGCACACCCATCTGTCACGTGTTCATGTTCGTGAACTGGTAAGCCGGTTGTTCTTTCGGGGTCGAGATCGGTGAGCCCACGCAGCGGGTCGCAGCCGCTGGCAGCCCGTCGCCCACCACCCGCTCGCCCACAACATCGGCGACCACGACGGACAACGCAAAGCGACGTCCGCTTCACGCGCCCACCCGCGGCCGCGCATAGGGCACTTCGCGGTGGACAACGTCACACTGGGCCCATGGTGTGAGAGGTCAACTCTCCTGACGGATCGATGCGCCAACCAGCACACCGTTGGACACGGTGTACGTCCCGTCGAACACCTCGACCGTGCCGTCGGCCTGTGTGGCGTAGAGCACCGCGTTCACCTTGGACGCTCCGAAGTCGCTCACGCTGCCGAGGGTGATGCTCGCGGTGGTGGCAAACCCGGCCACCCACCGGTCGTAGGTTGTCCCGGCGATGTTGGTCCCTCCGAGCGCCCAAGCGGCCGCATAGTCATGATCCGTGATGTCCTGGTAGTACTGCGAAACCACAGCTGAAGCATTGGTCATACGGGGCCGGGATGCCGTTGGGGGTGCGCTGGACGGAGGAGGGAACGCACGAGTGGCAGGCCCGGGTTGCGACGTGGGAGGCGCGCTTACCGGCACAGAGCGCGTCACCGTCACGGTGGGCGCTGGAGTCACGGGGACAGCCTTGGGTGCGGGAGCGGTGCTGGAGCAAGCGCTGAGGGGCAGGCAGGCTGCGAGTAGGACGACGACTCTGGCCAGGACGATGTGTCGCACGGTCCCCCCTTGGCAAGGCAGTTGAGTGCCCGTCACTGTGTCAGGGCCGCCACCACACGCGTACGGGAAGTTGCCGGACCGTGACGAGACGCCACGGTTGTAACGGCGTAACGCCCCACAGGTATGGATGACCAACCTCGCCCCGTCCCAGCCCGAGGGCTTCGACGCCGAGCGCAGCCGCCAACCACGCGATCCTCACCGCCTTGGTCCGCGCTACCGAGGACGTGGTCTCCACTCTCACGCACGACCGCCTTGAGGCCAAGCGAGGTCAGTACATCACTTCGGGCGGTGAACCGCGGTGCGACGGCCACGGACTGACATGCGACAACCTGACCGGAGCGCAACCGAAGGCCGGTGAGCCGATCGTCAACTACCTCCACCCCGACGGCTTCTCCTTCGACCACAGCGATGCCACGGGCGGCAAGCCGCTCCCACTGCTCGTCGGTGCGGCGGATTCACGAAAGGTGGGCTAAATTGCCTAAATCCTTTAGGCACTTGCATAATCGATTCTGCCGAACGGGAGGAAGAGTATGGCGCGCGTCGGGCTGACCGTGGAACGCCTGGCCCGGGCGGGTACGGAACTGGCCGACGAGGTCGGCTTCGACCAGGTGACCGTCTCGGCACTCGCCAGGCGGTTCGATGTCAAGGTCGCGAGTCTGTACTCGCATGTGAAGAACTCCCAGGATCTCAAGACCAAGATCGCCCTGCTCGCCCTGGAGGAGCTCGCCGACCGGGGCGCTGCCGCGCTGGCCGGGCGGGCCGGCAAGGACGCCCTGGCCGCCCTGGCGAACGTCTACCGCGACTACGCCCGGGAGCACCCCGGCCGCTACGCCGCAGCCCAGCTGAGGCTCGACCCGGCGGCGACTGCCGCCAGCGCCGGCGGCAGGCACGCACAGATGACGCGGGCGATCCTGCGCGGCTACGACCTTGCGGAGCCGGACCAGACGCATGCGGTCCGGCTGCTGGGCAGCGTCTTTCACGGCTACGTGAGCCTGGAGCTGGGGGGAGGGTTCAGCCACAGCGCCCCCGACACGCAGGAAACCTGGTCAAGAGTCCTGGACGCCCTCGACGCCCTGCTGCGGAACTGGCCCGCAGCGTGACCAGGGCCCGCACCAGCCAGAGGCCACGCCTGCGCACGCATCGGCGAAGCCGAATAATCCAGACACTTTGATCAACAGGTTGAGGCAATGCACACCAAGGACAACTGGATCACCACGCCCGTCACCGCGGACCTCCTGCGCGGCGCCCTCGATCTGGAGCGCACTGAGCACGGCCTGCTGCCACACCGGCTGCCTGCCTGGGCCCGCGCCCAGTGCGCCGACGGACAACTGGCCATGGCCGAAGCCCAGCCCTCCGGCGTACGGCTGGTCTTCCGCACCCGGGCCACCTCCGTCGAACTGGACACGCTGCCCACCAAACGGGTCTACGTGGGCGCCCCACCCCGCCCGGACGGCGTGTACGACCTGCTCGTCGACGGCCGCCTGACCGGCCAGGCCAGCGTGACGGGCGGCAACATCCTGACCATCGACATGACCACCTGGACCGCCGAGAACCAGCCCGGGCGAGCCGGCACCCTCCACTTCACCGGCCTGCCCGACGGCATCAAGGACGTCGAGATCTGGCTGCCGCACAACGAGACCACCGAACTCGTCGCCCTGCGCACCGACGCCCCCATCGAGCCCGCACCGGACCGCGGCCGCAGGGTGTGGCTGCACCACGGCAGCTCGATCAGCCATGGCTCCGACGCCGCCAGCCCCACCACCACCTGGCCCGCACTCGCCGCCTCCCTCGGCGGCGTGGAACTGATCAACCTGGGCCTGAGCGGCAGCGCCCTGCTCGACCCATTCACCGCCCGCGCCCTTCGGGACAACCCCGCCGACCTGATCAGCGTCAAGATCGGCATCAACCTGGTCAACACCGACCTGATGCGCCTGCGCGCCTTCACCCCCGCTGTCCACGGCTTCCTCGACACCATCCGCGAAGGCCACCCCACCACACCGCTGCTGGTCGTCTCGCCCATCCTGTGCCCCATCCACGAAGACACGCCCGGTCCCACCGCCCCTGACTTCACCACCCTCAGCACTGGGCAACTGCGGTTCCGGGCCATGGGCGATCCAGCGGAACGTGCGAGCGGGAAACTGACCCTGGGCGTCATCCGAGACGAGCTGGCCAGGATCGCGGGGCAGCGGGCGGCCGAGGACCCGAACCTGCACTACCTCGACGGCCGCGACCTCTACGGTGAAGCGGACTCCACCGAGTTGCCGCTGCCCGACCAGCTCCACCCGGACGCCGCCACCCACCGCCGCATCGGCGAACGCTTCGCCAAGCTGGCCTTCACGGCCAACGGCGTCTTCATGGACCGCAGCGTCTGAAACCGGGTGAGTGGGCCACACGCCTTGGCGGGATGGGCATCTTAGGGGAACGGGTGTTCCAACCAGGCGGGTGTCCACCAAACCGGAGCAACTTCACCACGATGGAGACGTATTGAGACGGAGCAGTTCAGTCGCCTACCGGGACGCGGGCGTGAAGTCAGCCGCCGTGTCTGCCTTCGTGCGCTCTTCCCGCAGAGGTCGAGGTCAGCTCTGTGCGGTGGGGCGCACGACAATCTCGCTCACGTCGACGTCGGCTGGCTGTTCGATGGCGAAGGCGATGGCGCGGGCGATGGCATCCGGCTCGATGGCGATCTCGTCGCGCGCTGCGGACAGTTGGGCCCTCACTTCCGGGTTGGCTGCGCCCTCGGTGAAGTCGGTTCTGATGAAGCCGGGCGAGACGATCGACACGCGCAGCGCGTCGCCGGCCTCCTGGCGAAGCCCCTCGGTGATGGCGCGCACAGCGACCTTGGTGCCGGAGTAGACGGCCTGGTTGGGCACGGTGCGGTAGGCGGCGGTCGAGGCGGTGTTAACGAACTGCCCGAAGCCCTGGTTGCGGAAAACAGGCAGAGCGGCCGCGATGCCGTACAGGACGCCCTTGATGTTGACGTCGATCATGTTGTCCCAGTCCTCGACGCGCAGGTCGTCCAGGGGGGAGACGGGGCCGATACCGGCGTTGCTGACGAGGACGTCGAGCTTGCCGTATCGCTCACAGGCCAGCGTGACGAGGGCCGAGATGTCCTCCTTGCGTGTCACGTCTGTGACCGCGTAGGCGGCTTCACCCCCGGTCTTGGCGATGCGAGCGGCCAGATCCTCCAGGCGTTCCAGCCGCCGGGCCCCCAGTACGACCTTTGCGCCGCGTTCGGCGAGCAGTAGTGCGGTCGCCTCTCCGATGCCGCTGCTGGCCCCTGTGATGGCGACGACTTTGTTCTCGATCCCCGGCATGATGTCCCTCTTTTCCGGGCGACGTCGGAGGCGGCACATGCCCTACAGTAAGAAGTGGAGGCGCCGCCGATTTCCCTCTCACGGTAACCGGACGAGCCTCCACTTAGCAATCAGGCGGGAAGGAGTGCCCGATGACCGTTGAGCCGTCGCGTCCGCTGAGGGCTGACGCCCGGCGGAACCGGGAGAAGATCCTCTCCGCCGCTGCCCGTGTCTTCGCCGAACAGGGACTGGACGCGCACCTGGAGCACATCGCCAGACAGGCAGGCGTGGGCACCGGCACCCTCTACCGGAACTTCCCCACCCGCGAGGATCTGATCGAGGCCGCCTACCGCAACGAGCTGGCCCGGCTGTGCGACGCCGCGCCCGACCTGCTGGCGAAGATGCACCCGCGCGAGGCTCTGCGTACATGGATGGGCAACTTCATCGACTACGCGACCGCCAAATTCGGGATGGCCGACGCACTACGCGCCGTTGTCGCATCCGGCGTCAACCCCTACGCCCGCAGCCACGAGATGATCCAGGCCGCCCTCAGCTCACTCATGGACGCCGCCGCCACCGCAGGAGCCATCCGATCGGACATCAGCGCGACCGACGTGTTCGCCTGCCTCACCGGTGTCGCTCTCACCTCGGCAAAACCAGAACAGCGCGACCAGGCCGAACGTCTCCTCAACCTCATCACGGACGGGCTGAGCGCCAACCGCGCCTGACCCGGGATGGAGTCGCGCGGTCCTCAGCGCAGACTCTGATTCCCAAGGCGGCCGCCTGAACGGCACAGCGGAAGGTGTGTGGCGGCGAAACAGCCTCAGACGACGGGGGGGTTGATGCTGGCGGCGATGGAGAAAGCCGCGGGTTTCGTGAGCGACATCGCCGTTCAAGCGGAGCCGTAGTCATCGTCACCCCCGCTGGCCATCCAGATCAGCTCCCGCTCCGTTGCCCGAGTCCACAACTGGCCGCCGATCAGCCGCCCTTCGGGATGTAGTCGGCCATCACCTGGAAGAGCACGGCCCGTTCCTCGTCACCCATCAGCCCCTCCTGGCCCCGGGCACCGAACCCATTTGACCGTCAGCACCTTGGTACCGCCGTCACGGTAGGCGCGCCACTGCCCGCGACAGGGCTTCGGCGCCTGGCGGTGCGATCAATCCACCCTTCAACACCGCCGAGGTGCGACCAACTCGCCGGACGACACGAGGTGTGGGACGTCTGCGCCGTCGGGGGGCCTCGCGGCGGAGCGCTGGTGGGAGGGGTCAGCTGGTGCCGGTTGTGGCGGTGCGGTGGTGCGCGGTTGCTTGCCAGCCGTGCTCGAGGAGGTCGAAGGCGCGCTGGACGGCGTGGTGTGGATCAGCCTGGCCGCGGGCGAGGTTGACGGCTTCGAGGGCGAAGTGGGCCAGGGCCGCGCAGGTGGTGTCATCCTCGGGGGCGCCGATGTCCTCGGCGATGGCGTGCGCCAGGGCGGTCTCGTGGCGCATCCAGATGCGGTGGGCATGCTCACGTAGTGCCGGGGTGCCCTCGATGAGCTTGATGAACGGAGTGAACCGAGGGTCGGCGGCGGCGTCGATCCGCACCCGCAGGACGTGGTCACGCAGGGCGGCCGGGACCGACTGGCCGACCGGGCGCTCGCGGACCGCGGCGACGAGGGCGGCTTCCATCTCGGCGTCCTCGTCGAAGACCAGCGCCTCCTTGCCGGAGAAGTGCTTGAACAGCGTCGTGGTGGACACATCGGCGGCGTCCGCCACGTCCTTGATGCTGACCTGGTCGTAGCCGCGTTCAAGGAACAGCTTCAGCGCCGCGTCAGCCAGCGCCTTGCGCGTGGCGGCCTTCTTGCGCTCCCGGCGCCCCATCGTCTCACTCACGGGACCACTCTACCCTCAGGTTGCCTCGGTTTAAAAGTTGTCTCGTTGCACTTTTTTATTGAGTGTGCTCTTCTGGATGCGCTGAGCACGGCGGCGGTGCCCCGGTCGGCTCGGCTTCCCCTCCCATGTCCTCCGTGAAGGAGTGATCAGCCATGTCCGCACCCCCTGCGTCCCCGACCCGCGACCCGGCCGCCGCCCCTCTGAACGTCCGCTGGGCGCTGCTGGGCGTGATGCTCGCGATGCTGCTGTCGATGCTCGACAACATGGTCGTCGGCACCGCGATGCCGACGATCGTCGGCGACCTCGGTGGTCTGGAGCACATCTCCTGGGTCGTGACCGCCTACACCCTGGCCACCGCCGCTTCAACTCCCGCGTGGGGCAAGTTCGGTGACCTGTACGGCCGCAAGCACATGTATCTGGCCTCGGTCGCCGTCTTCGTGCTCGGCTCGGCGCTGTCCGGGGCCGCACAGTCGATGACGCAGCTGATCGTCTTCCGGGCCGTCCAAGGCCTGGGCGCGGGCGGTATCGGCGCGGGCGCCTTCGCTTTGATCGCTACCCTGGTGCCGCCGCGTGAGCGGGGCCGCTACCAGGGCATGACCGCCTCCGTGATGGCCATCGGTACGGTCGGTGGGCCGCTGCTGGGCGGCTTCATCACCGGCCACATCGGCTGGCGTTGGGCCTTCTACGTCAATCTGCCGCTCGGTCTGATCGCTCTCGTGTGGTGCCAGTTGATGCTGCGCCTGCCAGCGCGCCGGACCAAGGCGCGTATCGACTGGCTGGGCATCACGCTGATGACGGCGACCATCTGCGCGTTCGTCCTGGCCGCCACCTGGGCCGGTACGACGTACGCGTGGAGCTCGTGGCAGATCAACGGCCTGTTCGTACTGGCCGTATTGGGGGTGGCCGCCTTCATCGCATCTCAGAAGCGTGCCGCCGAGCCGGTTCTTCCGCTGCGGGTCTTCACCGGCCACCGCAACTTTCCGCTGGCGAACGCGCTGATAGCGGCGGCCGGTGTGGTCATGTTCGGCTGCGCGCTGTACCTGCCGCTGTACCAGCAGACCGTGCAGGGGGCCTCGGCCACCAGCTCCGGTCTGCTGCTCCTGCCGATGATGATTCCCGTCGTGCTCGCCTCCCAGATCGGCGGCAAGGTCATGTCCGCCACAGGCAAGTACAAGATCTTCCCCGTCCTGGGCGCGGCCTGTATGGCGATCGGCCTGTTCCTGCTGTCCACCATGGACACCACCACCTCCCGCACGGCGACCGGTTGCTACATGGTCCTGGTGGGAATCGGTCTCGGCTGCCAGATGCAGATGGTCACCACCATCGCGCAGAACAGCGTGGAGACGGGTGACATGGGGGCCGCCTCCGCCTCGGTCAACCTCTTCCGCACCATCGGCGGCTCCCTGGGCATCGCCGTCTTCGGCTCCCTGTTCACCCGCGCCGTACGACACCACACGCCCGCCACGGGCGCAGCCGCCGAGGGCGCTCAGCCCGACGCCGCGTCACTGGCGCACCTGCCCAAGGCTGCCAAGGACGCGTACCTCCACGCGGTCACCAACGGCACCCACCACATCTTCCTGACGGCCGCCATCGTCTGCGCCGCCGCCTTTGTCGCCGCCCTGTGCGTCAAGGAAGTCCCGCTGCGCGGCAAGCCCGGTGCGGCACCCACCACACACAACACCGCGACCGTGCCTGCGAACGCTCGGTAACCCCCCTTCAACCCTGGGGGGTAACAGCCCCCTTCAAGCTTCAAGAAAGAGGAACCTCGCCATGAGCACCACCACGTCATCGGACACGCCCCGCATCGCCATCATCGGCGCCGGTCTCGGCGGCCTGACCTGCGCGCGCGTACTCCAGCGGCACGGCATCACGGTCACCGTCCACGACCTTGAGGCCTCCCGCGACGTCCGTTCCCAGGGAGGCACCCTGGACATGCAGGCCGACTCCGGCCAGACGGCGCTACGCGCCGCTGGTCTGCTGGACCGGTTCCACGAACTCGCGCGCCCCGAAGGCCAACAGGTACGCCTGTTGGACCACGACGCCACCGTCCTGTTCGACGCGGCCCCCGGACTCGATGAGGGCTACAAGCCCGAGATCGACCGGGATCAGCTGCGCGGCCTGCTCCTGGACTCCCTCGCTCCCGGCACCGTCCAGTGGGGTCACAAGCTCACCACCGCCACACCGCTCGGCGACGCCACCCACCGGCTCCACTTCGCCGACGGCACCTCCACGGTCGTCGACCTCGTCATCGGCGCCGACGGGGCCTGGTCGCGCGTGCGCCCGCTCCTGTCGGACGCTACGCCCCGCTACACGGGGGTGACCTTCGTCGAGACCGGACTCGACAACGCCGACACCCGCCACCCCGAGCTCGCCGCACTGGTCGGCAACGGCACCATGATGGCCCTCGCCGACAACAAGGGCCTGCTCGCCCAACGCAACAGCAACCACCGCATCCGCGTCTACGTCGGCATGCGCATCGACCGGGACTGGTACGCCAACCTCGACCTGGAAGACTCCCAGTCCGTACGCGAGGCGCTGTGCGAGCAGTTCACCGGCTGGTCCCCCACCCTGCTTCGCCTGATCACCGACAGCGACGGCGACTTCATCAACCGCCCCCTGTTCGCCCTCCCGGTCCCGCACGCCTGGACCTCCTCCCCCAGCGTCACCCTGCTCGGCGACGCGGCCCACCTGATGTCGCCGTTCTCCGGGATGGGCGCCAACCTCGCCATGCTGGACGCCGTCGACCTCGCCCAGCGCATCGCCACCGAAGACACCCTGGACAACGCGGTGAAGGCATACGAGGAGGTCATGCTTCCCCGAGCCATCGAAGCCGCCGAAGGAGCGGCCGAAGGGCTGGACGGCGCCTTCTCCCCCGACTCCACCGCCCACGCCCTCCAGCACATGACGGCCTTCACGCAGGAGCACCAGACCGCGGAGTACCCGAAGACTTCGGACAAGGGGACTGAGGTCCCCAGTCGGCAGGGTCTTACTTCTTCTCGATGCCGGGGAGTTCGAGCAGTCGTGCTCGGGCTCCCCGGTCGAGCGCGGCCGGACACGCTGGGACGTGAAGACCCTGCCCTGCGGCCACGGCGCCCGAGATCGGTTCCGAACCCACCAACGTCCTCTGCGACAACGACAATGTCGTGTGGGACGGGACAGCCTCGTCGAACAGGCCGTGACGGCCAACGCTCCATACCGTCTGCAACCGGCTCTACCGTGGGGGTCCCACCGCGAATTGGCTGGCTTGGAGTTCGTACAGCTCGGCGTAGAGACCACCGGCCGCCAGCAGTTCGTCTGGGGCGCCGGACTCCACGATGCGTCCGCGGTCGAGGACATGGACGATGTCGGCGTGGCGTACCGAGGCGAGGCGGTGGGTGATGAGCAGGACCGTTCGGCCGCCGTCCGCGAGGGCTCGGATCTCGTCGAACGCCTTGATCTCGGCGCGGGCGTCGAGTGCGGCGGTTGGTTCGTCGACGATGAGGATCGGGCTTTGGCGGTAGGAGGCGCGGCCGATGCCGATGCGCTGCCACTGCCCACCGGAGAGTTGGTGTCCGCCGCGGAAGCCGCGAGCGAGCAGGGTGTCCAGCCCGCGGGGCAGGTCGGCGATGAGTTCTTGCGCGCCCGCTTCACGCACTGCCGCATGCAGGCGCGCGTCGCTGATGGGAATCTCGGGTCGGCCGATGGCGATGTTTGCCCGGGCTGTGAAACTCCAGCGGGTGAAGTCCTGCGCGACCATGGCGATCCGGTCCGAGAGCTGTTGCCGGTCGGCCTCGGTCGCGTCGACATCGTCCCAGAGGATCCGCCCGCGCTGCGGGGTGTACAGACCCGCGAGGAGCTTGGCGAGTGTGGTCTTTCCGGAGCCGTTGCCACCGACCAGGGCGATGATCTTTCCTGTCGGGATGGTGAGTGACACGTCGTCCAGGGCCGGTGGCCCTTCACTTCCTGGATAGCTGAACGTGACATGGTCGAACCGGATGGAGGCCGGTCGCTGAGGCAGTGCTCTCCCCCCGGTCGGGATGGCGCGCCGGGCGGCCTCGGCGCATAGCCGCTCCAGGTCGCCGACGAAGAGAGCTTCCTGGTGCAGGCCGTTGATCTCCAGCACCAGGGAGTTGAGGCTGCCCGATCCGGTACGGATGGCAATCACCGCGGTGCCGGCCACGGACAGCGCCATCGCGCCGCCGAGGAGCAGACCCCCCAGAGTCACATACGTGGCCACGGTCGCCACCCCGATACCGGATGCGGCGATGAGCCCGGTGCGCGCCTCGATACGGGCCAAGCGAGCTTGTTCGGCTTCGGCGGCCTCGGAGAGTGCCCGGAAGTGGTGGAGCAGGAACGGTCCGACGCCGTGGACCCGGACTTCGGGAGCGGCACCCACGTCGGTGAGCATGTGACTCAACAGCGCACCAGCCCGGGTGTGTTGGGTCCACGCCTGGAAGGACTGGTAGCGGCGGCGGGCGGTCACCAGGGCGCGCCAGGCGCTGGGTAGGGTCATGGCCACCAGCAACGGCAGCAGTACCGGGTGCAGTACGGTGAGCACACCCGCGGCAGTGACGAACGAGATCATCGCGTTGACGATCCGGTTGGTACTGTCCATCATCCTGCGGGCGGACGAGGCGCCGTAGCGCGCGGAGTCCAGCAGCCGATGGAATGCGTCGTCCTCGATCGCGGCGAGTTCGACCTGCGAGGCCCGCTCAAGGTACGACTCGGTGGCCACTCGCTCGACCTTCGGCTCCAACCGCCCGGTGACGTATGTGGAGACCGCCCGCAGCAGTGCGGAGATCGTCATGGCGGCGGTCACCACCATCAGCGCCGGAATCACGCCGCGCAGGCGGCTTTGGATCGTGGTGCCCACTACCAGACCGGCCAGCACCCGGTTGATGGCGAGCAGACTCAGCGCCTGGGCCGCCCCGCGGCCGAACTCGGAACCGACGAGGGAGTATACGGCTCGGCGGTCGGCTTGCAGGGCGAGCCGGAATCCGGCCCCGAGAAGCCGGGGCAGCCGTGTCACCATCGACCATGCGGTCAGCTCGGTGAACGCCTGCTCGTGCTGGGACCACCCCATCTCGTAGCGGAGGGAGCCGCCGAACAGCAGCCGTTCGGACTCCGACGGCGACGCCTCTTCGTTCGCTTCCTGGCCTGCGCCGTGGCCACCGCGTCTGCGCATCTGCCGTCACCCCATGACCGACATGACGGTGAAGACAAGCGCCGGATAGGCGCCGACGAAGGCGAAGAGAAAGGTCCGCAACCCCATGACGCAGGCGATGCCGAGATGCATGGCGGCGGCGGCAGCGAGGAGACACCACATCAGCCCCCTCGGCACGAACACCACCATCCAGAAGGCGCTCTCCAACACCATCACACCCCAGGCCAACGCCAGCGCCAGGACCGGCCGTGCCTTCAGCAGGGCCGCCACGCGCGGTGAGCCATAGGACTCGGTGGTCAGGATCTGGGCGAGGCAACTGCCGTCCCGCCAGGTGGATGACGCCAGCTTCGCGACTCCGGAGACCACGTAGCTCAGGAGCAGTTGGGCGGCCAGGAAAGCGAGGAACAGCCTCCCGTACGAGCCGCCCAGCGTCAGGGTGACCGCAGCGGCCACCATCACAAGAGCGAACATCTGGTCAGAGCCGTCCGTACCGTATCCGCTGCGCTGCAAGGTCAGGAGCGCGGCGACCGCCAGCGCACACGCCAGGGCGGCAGCCCCCGCCCTGGTCGTCACCGCCGCCACCGGGGCGGCCAGCCCGGCTACGCACTGCAGCACAAGGACAACCCGATACCGCTCCCACGCGAGCAGCGACCGCATCGGCCGCGCCCGGGATATGCCGATCACCGCCCAGGACAGGATGCCGCCGACGGCGAACTCAGCGCGATGACGCAGATCCCTGGCGGCCGCGACGCCCAGCCCGACTCCACCGATACCGAGGATCGCCCGCCCGGCCTCGATCTCACCCAGCATGGGTCCGCACCCCCCTGTCCGGGCTCGAAGTGGCCCCGGGTGCCGGGCTGGCGCCGGGCCGCGGCCACGCGCCGTGCCTCGGTTCCAACTGATGCGCGGCGGAGATGAAGAGGACCTGCGGCTCCTCATCACGCAAGCTGGTCAGAGCGATGACGAACTGGACGCCCACGGCCGACGCATCGTGCTCGGCCGCCACCGCCCGGCCCAGCAGCAGCAGGTAGGCCGTACTCATCATCAGTTCGGCATCTCTGGACCGGCCAGCCTTCCTGCCGTCGTCGTCAGACCGGCCAGTCCTGCTGCCGTCGTCGTCATCATGGGCCGCGATCACCAACTCCAGCAGATGCGAGGACGCATCGGCCACAGCCTTCGCGGCTCGCCCACCTGGCGCTCCCTGCGGCCACACCTCTCTGAGCGGCCCCACTCCGTTGTCCAGCAGGTCGCGGTAGAAAAGCGCCCGATCCCTCGTCGCCGGACTCGGCGCGAAGAAGGTCCAGGACGGAAGCAGCGGGGAGAACCATGCGGGAATCCGTGCCCGGACCACTTTGCCGATCTTGGGCAGTGACGCCAGTACGGTGCAAGCCACCCACGCCACCAGCACGATGGCCACGAGTACGGGTCCCACGGCCGTGTCCGCTAGCGAGTGGACAGCTGCTGACGCAGCGCCAGCAGCCTGGTCATGGAGGCTGCCGGCTCACCAGGCCGGCCGACGATCTCGCCGATCGTCTCCTCCGACAAGGACGGCACCGCCTCGGCGCAGGCCACTCCGGCCCGCGCGTGCTTCGCAGCGACCGCTTCCCTGGCCGCGCGTCCGACCACGTCGCAGACCACGTCGAACGTGGTGATGTTGCCGCAGGGCTCGTCGCGGGCGAGCCGGATCGTCAACTGGTCAGGGCTGACGGTGCCGAGCAACTGCCGCTCCACCGCCGTCAGCTCGGGCGCGCGGCGGACGATCAAGTAGCTCGTCGCGACGGGCTCGACAACCTGGGCGGAGTGTTCCACGATCTCCAGGTCATCCTCCGCCAACGGACCACCGGTATAGACGAACGACAGGGTCCGGAACGGCACTCCCTTCGGCAGGGCGGCATCGCGTTGGAGGGCCCGCCCCGCGCAGCGCACGTCGAAGTAGCGTGAACCAGCGCTGAGCGCGGCACCCGGATCCTCGACCGCGGGACCCGTCGTCCCGCTCATGCGCCGCCAGTCGCCCCGCAGTGCCGCCGCGCGCAGCTGCTGCCACTCGGGGGCGTCGGCGTCACCGACATACACCACCACGCTGCCCGGCGGTGGGAGCATCCCCGCTGCCGGAACGTCAGGAAGTGCCGACGGAATCGTCACCACGACCACATCCGGCCCACCCGCGCGCTTCTCACCCACGCGCGTCGAATCCCTCTTGCCCATCTCGGTCCCCTTCGGGCTGGAGCTGCTGCTTTTCATAACCATGTCACGGCAGGCGTTTCCCCCGCTAACGATGATTTCGGTCGTTATTTTCGTTTGGCCGCACCACGCAGAAGTCGCTACCCTGACCCTGCACTGCACGTGCATGTGTGCTATTCGGATCGGATCACGGCGTTCACTTGCGGTTTTTGGGATAGGTTCCATTGAAAATCGAATGCCGCACGCTTCCGGAAGCGGAACCTCCTGTCACCAGTTGTGCAGACTCGCCGGGGACAGCCATCGATTGCGCCCATAAGAATCGGGCCACAAATGGTCGAACGGCCGTTCGCGCTGGCTCAAGCGGTACAGCAGCAGCCGCCCGGTGCGGGCGGGAACTGATGGACAGGGAACCAGAATGACGGCTTCCATCTTTCACCTGAGACGTTTCGCGCGACCGAAGTCGAGAGTTCCCGAACCAGTGAACATACCGGAGGGAACTATTCCGGCCCAGCCAATCAAAGGCCAGAAATTTCACTTTCGGTAAAATGGTTTCACCCTGCGAGTGCGACAAATGAAAAGCGGGCCACTGACGGCTCGCCCGCGCGGCATTCTGAACGCCGGGCACCGATACCACTCCCGGCTGCTGGCACTCATCAACGCTGCGGGCGGATGTCGATGTACGGCCTTAACTCCCAGCCGCGCACGCTTGAACGTCCCCAGCCGTCAGGCCACTTCGCTCTCACGCTCGTTGACCTGGAGACGGTTCTTCAGACGGTCTGGCCCTACTCCGCGCCGACGCGGCATCAGCTGCGCCATTCCGGGACAAGGCTGACCACATCCGCAACCGCAAGCAGCTCGACTCCCGCGGCAGCCGACCGCCGAAGTTCGGCAAGGCCGACTACATCGAGGGCCACGCCGTCGAATGCGGCATCAACCGCCCCAAGGAACACGGGCCGTGGCCAGGAGGTACGACAAGCTCGCAGTCCGCTGCGAGGCGACTGCTCCTGTCGCGGCTGTCAACGAGTAGCCGTGACCGACGCATTTGATGCAGCCCCGGAAGAGGCCTGTCGATGTGAACTGCGGTCACTCCCCGACCGCGTCGAGGAAGATCCGCGCCAGTTCGCGCGGCTGGGAGAACATCGGCCAGTGGCCGGTGTCCATCTCGACCAGCCGCCAGCGCTCGCTGGTCAGCAGCTTGGCCACGTCGCCGCTCGGCTCGGCGCCGTCGAGCAGGCACTTGACGTATGTCGCCGGCAGCTCGCCGAGCGGCCGGGCCAGCACGGCCGGCTCGGTCAGCGTGGCCCCCGGATGCGGCGTGGAGCCGCCCACGATGCGTGCGATCCGCTCGGCCGCGAGCCCCTGGCCTTCGTAGTCGGCTGCGGTCAGCGGTGCCCAGAAGCCCCCGTTCCCGGCTATCGATGCTTCCACCATCGCCCGGCCGTCCGGCCAGCCGGACACGAACGACTCGCCGTCGGCCGGAACGTTGGAGTCGACGAACACCACGCGGGCCAGCCGGTCTCCGATCCGCTCGGCGGCCTGACCGACCGGGATGCCCGAATAGCTGTGCCCGACCAGCACGACAGCCTGCAGATCAAGGCGTTCGACCTCGGCGACGATGTCCTGGACGTGGGTCTGCTGCCCCGCCGGCACACCCTGCTTGTCGGCGAGGCCGGACAGCGTCAACGGATGGGCGCCATGGCCGGCCGCGCGCAGCTGCGGCACCACCTCGTCCCACGCCCACGATCCGAGCCACGCACCTGCAACCAGTACGAATTCCGTCATGATCGCAACGTAGCGGAGCGGTCTGACAACCGGTCCGGAACCACTGTCCATACACGCCCTACCGGTCGATTCGGGGTTGGTTACGTATGAGCCGGCGGCCGAGGATCGTCGGCAGGGCATGGTCAGTTCGTCGCCTCGGCACGAGTCTTGGGTCTCTCCCGGCTGGGTTGAGGCGGAGGGCGGATCCTTACACGCGGACGACGATCTTGCCGCGTGCGTGACCCTCCTTCAGATAGCGGATGGCATCGGGGACGTCGGCCAGCGGGTAGGTGCGGTCGATGACGGGTGTCACCGAGCCGGACTCGATGAGCTCCGCGAGGAGTTGGAGGTCGCTGTGGTGCTGCCTGGAGGCGAGCATGCGCAGCCGGTGGCCGACGAACGGTGACAGCAGGAGCGCCCGCAGCTGCCGGTCCATGCCACCGGCCCAATTGCCGCCGCCCTCCCCGCCGACGAAGACGAGGGTCCCGCGGGGGGTGAGGATGCGGCGGAGCTGGGACAGGCGGCGGTTGCCTGCGATGTCGAGGACGAGGTCGTAGCGGCGGGTGCCGTCGGTGGGGTCTTCGCGCGTGTAGTCGATGACTTCGTCTGCACCGATGGAGCGCACCAGGTCCGCTTTGGCGGTGCCGCAGACGCCGGTCACGTGAGCGCCCCATGCCTTGGCCAGTTGCACGGCGAACGTGCCCACGCCGCCCGACGCTCCGATGACGAGGACGGTCTGCCCGGCCTGCAGTCGTCCGCTGTCGCGCAGGGCCTGCAGGGCGGTGCCTCCGGAGACCGGAACGGCGGCGGCCTGCTCGAAGCCGAGGTTGCCGGGCTTGTGCGCGAGTCTGTCCTCCGTAGCGCACGCGTACTCGGCGAACGCCCCGTCGCAGGTGCCGTACACCGCGTCGCCCGGCCGAAAGCGGGTGACGTCCGGACCGACGGCCTCCACGCGTCCTGCGACGTCCATGCCTCGCACGCGGGCCTTGGACCCTCGCAGACCGTAGGGTGTGGCGCGGATCAGGTACGGCAGGCCCGCCGTGACGTGCCAGACGCCCTGGTCGACAGCGGACGCGTGGACCCGTATCAGCACCTCGCCGCTGCCCGGTACGGGCTGTTGGACGTCGTCGAGGCGCAGCACCTCGGGCGGTCCGTAGGTGTCGTGGACGATGGCCTTCACCGGGTCTCTCCCTCGGTTTCGGGGTACTGGAACACGTCGTCGAGCGGAACGGCGAAGACGCGGGCGATCTGGAAGGCCATCTCCAACGAGGGTGAGTAGCGTCCTTGCTCGATGGCGATGACGGTCTGGCGGGTCACGCCGATGCGGCGGGCGAGCTCGGCCTGGGTCATCTCGCCGTGCGCGAAGCGGAGGGCGCGGATCGTGTTGGTGACCCTGGTCGGCCTCACCACGGGTGGAAGCCCAGCCGGTAGGCGACGATCTTCGCGGTGGATCCGAGGATGGCCGACAGGACGAACGCCAGGTAGATCGCGTTGGCGATCCAGAACTGGTTGATGCCGGCCATCGCCAGGACCAGCCCGGCGATGCCGCCAATCACGACGAACGACTGTCCGATGTACTCGCCGAATCGGTGGATCTCCCGGTCGCGCTGATCCTTGGTGTTCGAGTCTTCGGGCGAGAGCGCGGCCACCGCGATGTGGAGCGCGATCGACGCCGCGATCGCTGCGCCGACCGACCACAACAGTGCGGACACATAGGGCGCCTGTGCCAGAGGCACGCCTGCGGGCCGCCCCAGGACGACGGTCAGGTACGCCGCGTACGACGCGATGGTGACCACCACCATGATCCAGGCGCGTTTCTCTTCTACTGCCACTCCCGCTCCTCATGTAAAGAAAAGCTGACACCTCGGAGTGTCAATCGGTCTCGACATGATGTCAAGTTTTCTATACATCCCCGACGGCGGTTCCCACGGGCACCCCGTTGGGCGCAGACCGGACACGATCGAGGTTCATGTGGTGGTCATAGATCGACCTGCTGACGCGCAGGTTTCCGTGAGCGGCTGGGGCCCCAGGCTCCTGGGCAACGCGGCGAAGGACACCGAACTCCTGGCCCTGCGGCACCAGTTCGCGGCACTGATCGTCGACAAGTGGCCAGGCGGCGGCATCAACTCGCAGCACTGCGACGTCAAGTCGTCCGCCCGCAGTAGACCGGGCGGTGATCGCTGGAGGCCGGACCCACCCGGCGACTGAGATCGTCCTTGCATGACAGGCGCGCAGCTACTCGAAGATGGACCCTGCGACAGATCCGCGATGTGTCCGGGGACCAGGAAGCCTCCGTGCGCCACCTGATCACCGACGGCACGGGCATCCCGCTCGCCTGCACGCTGACCGGCGGCAATCGCCGTTGCTGGAAGCGGTGCCACCCGCGCGCAGCGAACGAGGCGGGACCCACCGCCGACCGGAGGTGGTCCTCGCGGACCGCGGCTACGACATGGGAGCGCCGGCCCGGGGGCCACGGCGGGTCGAAGGTCAGGACGGGTCGAAAGTGGTGTCGCGGAGTCCGTCACACAGCAGGCGCACCACTGCTCGCGCTCCGGCTTCCCAGCCGGGCTGGTCGTGTGAGGCGCAGATGCCGCTCATGGCACGGAAGACGGTTTCCGGGGTGATGTCCGCGCGGATCGCGCCCGTTGCGACCGCGGCGGCCATGAGCTGGCCGATCGTCTCGATCATGGCTGCTCGGGCCTGAGCGAACACCGGTGATCCGAGGTCCATGACCGTCTTCAGGGCGACGGCCATGCTCCGGCTCTCCGCGGAGTGGTCGACGAGCTGCTGCAGGAACGCGCGGAGCGCCTGCTCAGGGGGGAGCGTCTCCAGCAGGCGCGGCGCCGCGTCGCACAGATCCGAAACCCGCTGGTCGTAGACGGCTTCGATGATGGCCTCTCGGGTGGCGAAATGGCGGTAGAACGTGCCGACTCCCACCCCTGCCCGTCGGGCGATCTCCTCGACGCGGATGTCCACCTCTCCGGCGGCGAAGGCATCACGCGCCACCGCTACGAGGGCGTCGCGATTGCGCTGAGCGTGAGCGCGGAGCGGCTTGCCTGCAGCGGGCCGCGGCGCCGCGGCCGCGCGCGGGTGGTGGATATCCACGCCGTTCTTCCTCCTGACGCGCGTTGGCGAGCTTGGCCCAGGTTCCGGCTGGCGGCCACCTCCACCATACCGGAACTAGATTCCGGTACGCTTCGCGGAATCACATTCCGGTTTGGCGGTTCGCCACTCCCCGAAGAGGGGTGACGTCGCTCCAATGGCCACACCGCGACCGAGGCCCGAAAGGAAGGCCCATGCACTACACCACGTTCGGCCGACGCACCGGTCTGCGCGTCTCCGAGTACGCGCTCGGCACCGCCAACTTCGGCACCGCCCCTGGCGCCGGCGCGGGACCCGAGCAGGCCAGAGCAATCTTCAACGCCTTCGCGGAGGCGGGCGGCACCTTCATCGACAGCGCCGACCACTACCAGAGCGGAGGAGCCGAGACCCTGCTCGGTGATCTACTCGCCACCGACCGCGACCAGTTCGTGCTGGCGACCAAGTACACCCGTGGCAGCGCAGGACGCACCGGCATCAGCAGCACCGGCAACAGCCGCAAGACGATGATCCGCTCGCTCGAGGCGAGCCTGAAACGGCTCAAGACCGACTACATCGACGTCTACTGGGCCCACCTGCCCGACACCATCACCCCCGTGGAGGAGATCGTCACCGCCTTCGACGACCTGATCCGCGCGGGCAAGATCCTGCACGGCGGCCTGTCCAACTTCCCCGCCTGGCGGGTAGCGACCGCCGCCACCATCGCCGAACTGCGCGACCGCGCCCCCGTCATCGGCATACAGGTCGAATACAGCCTCGCCGACCGCACCGCCGAACGCGAACTGCTGCCGATGGCCGAGGCGTTCGGCCTCGGCGCCGCGCTGTACGCCCCGCTGGCGGGCGGCCTGCTCACCGGCAAGTACCGCCACAGCAGCGAGGGCCGCCTCAGCAGGTGGGGCGCCGGCGTGCGCATCGAGGACGGCCAACACACCACCGCCGTCCTCGATGCCGTCCTCGCCGTCGCCGCGGAGTCCGGGACCAGCGCCGCCCAGATATCCGTGGCGTGGCTGCGGGCCCGCGCTGACCGCGCCTCCACCGCTCTCATCCCCGTCATCGGCCCGCGCACCACCGCCCAACTGGACGAATACCTAGCGGCGCTCGACCTCCGCCTCACCAACGAGCAGTACAGCCGACTGGAACAGGCCAGCACGGTCGCACTCGGGACCCCGCACGAGACGGCCGCTGCCGCCGCCACCGCCAGCCTCGGCGGCGACGCCACCCGCATTCGCCGCCACCCCGCTCCGGTGAGATGACCGCAGCCCAATCACTCTGCCAGGAGCTCTGAAGCGGGAGTATCCAAATACGGCCTGAGACGGCCAAGTTGCAAGATGACGCTATGACAGCCGAGAACTCAGGCCATCCGCCGCGATCCGCCTCAACAAAGCGAACCTCGACTACCATCATCGGCTGCCTGAGATGGGCACGATACGAAGTGGGTTGCGCCGCCCAATCGACGAGCGATGCCGCTCCACCCGGTTCGACCGCCCACTTTCACGAGATCACGCGGCCACCGTACGCGGCTGGTCTACGCCCGCCCGCATCCGATCTCTCTGGCCGCCTTGCCTGCCAGTTCACCTGAGCGAGAAGCCTCGACCATACTGGCGCTGCCGGTATCGCGAGTGCCAATTAAGCCTGAGATGCGGTAGGGCCCGCACGCCCTGGGGTGCGGGTCCTACTTGTGTGCGCTGGTCAGCGGGTGTGCCGGACCGGAGTGGCAATCTGGATCTTGTAGGTGGCGGCAGTGATCGCCGTGCACTTGTGCGTCGCGTCCAGGTAGAAGCCGGCACCGAGGGCCACACCCTTGCCTATCGGGGCGTTCTTCTTGACGTTGATGCGCATCGGCACGTTGATGTGGCCGTGCGGGTTCAGCCAGCCCCAGCCGAAGTAGCCGTCCGTGTGCCCGGCGGTGTCGGTGACGTCCTGCCACCGCTTGGTCTTCGGGAAGTAGGCCTGCAGCGAGACCTGGCTGGTCGGGAACGCCTTGAACCCGACATCGGTCGAGCTGACACCCGCGAACAGGTGGACGTTCGAGACCTTGGTCTGCGACGGGTTGTCGATGGTCAGCGTGAACTGGTGCCAGCCGCTGCCTGCGGCAACCTTGTTGGGCAGACCGGTGATCGCGGTGTGCAGGACAGGCTTGTAGTTCGGGTTCCCGGTCATGCACAGCCCGGACGCCGACGACGTCGTTGCCGGGTGCGCGGCGGACGGGGCCGACGGCACGATGCTGGCGTTGGCGGAGGGCGCGGCGCTGGCGGCGAAGGCCGATGGGGCCGTCATCAGCGTGGCGGGGGCGATGGCTGCGGTCGTTGCGACCGTGACCAAGGCGCGGCGGAACTTCATGAAGACCTCTTTCTGGGTCAGAAAAGCAGAATGAGAGGCCGTCGCGGTGGTGGGGGGAGGCTCGCGGTGCGGCAAGCCATGATCGTAAAGCGGTGTGAAGTTCGTGTAACGAGGTTTTCAGCGGTTAGACACATCTACCACCCGGGCGGAAACGATCAAATCCGGGCAGTTGCTCACACCTAGTCAGTACGCCGGTGATCAACGTCACACAGGGTCGCACTCCGGGAATAGTCGTGATGCGCAGGCAGGACCACAGGGGCATGCCGACCTGCGTACGGCGTCGGCACTTCACTGAACGCACCAGATGCCGGACCCGGTTCACGTCCCGGCGGGGCGGTGCGCCCCACAGTGGCGCACCGCCCGGCGTACGGCCGTCAGCGTTTCCGGCGCCGTGCCGCGGTGACGGCCGCGGCGCTTCGGCGGACGACGGACGCCACTCCATGGATCAGACGGATCGGCCGCCGACGACGGGTCAAACGGCCCGCTACAGGGGGCGGTTCGATGGCACTCGGAGCGTCATCGCCAGCCGGGGAGACCGGCCCGGCCGGGGACGTCGGGGGGACGGGCTGCCGGGTGGCTTCAGCGCGAACCCAAGCGGCGATGGCGGCGTAGATGTCGAAGGGCATGGCGAATCTCCTGCGGTGTGGACCGGTTGCTGGGAGCGCGATCGGGCCGCGTCGCTGCCCCCGCGCCCGAGCCGGGCGCGGGGGCAGGCTGCGACCGGTCCGGTCAGCAGCGCAGGACGACGTTCTGCGGGAGTTGGACTCCGGGCACGTGATGAGCCGAAACAGGCGCGCGTCTTTGGGCGCCAGGGGCGGTGACCCTGGCGAGGGCGTCGCGCACGACCTGGTGCTGGCCGGGTACCGCCAGGCGGGACCGGTGGTGGCAGTCCGAGACGATGCATGCCCGGTGGCCTCCGCCGTGATGAGGAGCGTCGCGGTGCACACCGCGGTCGCCGCCCGGAAAGGCGAACGCCTGCGGAATCTCACAGGCGTCGGGGCTGTCGTCGTCATCGTCGGCGGTCGTCGGCGGCGACACGTGCGGAAGGCGCAGAGCCGCGCAGCCACCGGTGGCGGGCGGCGGCACATTGGCGAAGGCGGGAGTGAACGTCGTGATCAGGAACGCCAGTAAGGCCACCAGCAGCGCAGCGCGCGCACCACTGCGGGCCGCGTGGCGGCCGGTGATGGCGGCGCTGGACATACGAGACCTCCCGGGGTGTCCACCCGGACAAATCCCCTGGATGGCAGACGACACGCTCGACATCCCCCAAACAGGACACACTTACCTCTGAGGGGTGAACCGAATCAAACCTCTATGCGCATATCGATGATTCGGTCGACCTGCGCGCTGGAGACAGCGGCCGCGGGCCGCGGGCCGACAATCGCATGGCCGTTCGGCTGACGTTCGTCGCACACACGGCCGACGCGCAGCACATGGCCGCCGTGCCCCGCGGAGTAGCTGACGGATCCCTATGGTGCGGTGCTTCGCCAAGCGCTCCGCAGGAGAATTCGCTTCGCCCACCGGCCAGAGCGGCCGCTGAATCTATCTGCTGAAACGCAGATCGCTGAAGCTGGCGGCCTTTCGGCCGTCGGGCACCGCTGTACGTGCCGAATATCGCATCCGCGCTGGCCACGGGCCTGATGCGCGCAGATATGCGACACATATCGGATAGTGGGCGGTGAGGACCCCATGAGAAGGGATGCTCATGGATCGCTACCCGCCCATCGCCGCTCACGGCCTTGTCGGGGATCTGCAAACTGCCGCCCTCGTGTCCGACGAGGGTGTCATCAACTGGTTCGCCGCGCCGCGGTTCGACTCGCCCAGCATCTTCGCCTCGCTCCTGGACCACGAGCGCGGCGGGTACTTCCGCTTCGCCCCCGAGCAGCGCGACAGCACCCGCAGGCAGCTGTACTACCCGGACACTGCTGTCCTGGTGACACGATTCATGTCCCCCGCCGGAGTGGGCGAGGTCATCGACTGCATGCCGCCGCACCGGTCCGGCACACCCACCGACCGGCACAGCCTGGTGCGTACCGTACGGGCGGTGCGCGGTACCGTGCGCTTCGCCCTGGAGTGCAGGCCGCGATTCGACTACGGCCGGGCCGATCACGAGCTCGACCTGCGACCTGCGTCCGCGACCTTCCACGCCCCCGAACTGGCCGCGCATCTGCAGTGCACCTTTCCGCTGGAGCGGGACGTGCGGGATGTGCGGGGTGCGGTCACGCTCCACGCCGGGCAGACGGCAGCCGCGGTGTTCACCGTCTGCGCACTGGGCGGGGAACCGCCCGCAACCCGCACCACGGATGATGTCGCCGAGCAGGTGTGGGGCGTCGTCGACTTCTGGCAGAGATGGGTGCGTACCTCCCGGTACCGGGGCCGGTGGCCCGGCATGGTGCACCGCTCCGCGATCACCCTCAAGCTGCTCACCTACGCCCCGACGGGAGCCCCCATCGCCGCCGCCACCATGGGTCTGCCCGAGCAGGTCGGCGGCGAGCGCAACTGGGACTACCGGTACACCTGGGTCCGCGACGGCTCCCTCTCGGTCCGCGCGCTGCTCGACCTCGGGTTCGTCGACGAGGCGGCCCGGTTCACCCGCTGGCTGGGCGACCGGCTGCACGACCGGCAGGACGCAGTTGGGGAACGCCTGCAGATCATGTACCGGGTCGACGGAGACCCGCATCTGGGCGAGGAGATCCTAGAGCACTTCGAGGGCTACCAGGGCTCGCGCCCCGTCCGGGCCGGCAACGCCGCTGCCGAGCAGTTGCAGCTCGACATCTACGGCGAGGCACTCTATGCGTTGGCCGAAGGCCGGGAGATCGGCCAACAGACGGGCTACCACGGCTGGAAGGGACTCGCCCGGACGCTGGACTGGCTCGCCGACTCCTGGGACCGTCCCGACGAAGGCATCTGGGAGACCCGCGGTGGCCGCAACGACTTCACCTACAGCCGTGTGATGTGCTGGGTCGCCTTCGACCGAGGCCTGCGCCTGGCCGCCGAGTTCAGCCGGCCTGCCGACACCGCCCGCTGGACCGCGGCCCGCGACGCCATTCTCGAGCAAGTCATGGAGCGCGGCTGGAGCGCGGCCGAACAGGCCCTCGTCCAGCACTACAACAGCGACGTCCTGGACGCCTCGCTGCTGCTGATCCCGCGGCTACGGTTCCTCGCCCCGAAAAGCCCCGGCTGGCTGTCCACGCTCGATGCGATCGACCGCACGCTGGTCTCCGACAGCCTGGTCTACCGCTACGACCCGACCGCGTCCCCCGACGGTCTGCGCGGCTCCGAGGGCACCTTCAGCCTCTGTACCTTCCTCTACGTGGACGCGCTCGCCAGAGCAGGCCGACTGCGTCAGGCCCGCTACACCTTCGAGAAGATGCACACCTACGCCAACCACGTCGGCCTGTTCGCCGAGGAGATCGGCCCCAGCGGCGAGCAACTCGGCAACTTCCCCCAGGCGTTCACCCACCTGTCGCTCATCATGGCCGCCACCACTCTCGACCACGTCCTCGACGACGCCCTCGCAAGGCAAGGCGACTGACCCGGCGCAAGGACACACTCCATGGCGCGCCCGCCTGATCCGGGCACGCGCGATGTCAAGGACCAACGGATGCGGGAGCGTTCAGCCCCATACCGTCTTTGTCTATCCGGAGCGGCGGGTACGCATCCGTCAAAAAGAACGCGTAGGCCACGACTCTCAGCATCCACTGGTCGAATCCGATGGTCCAGCCGAACTGTCGCTCAGGGTAGCGGCCGGTCAACGCCAGAATTCCCGCAGGCCCGGTGCACACCAGGACCACAAGGGCGAGCAGCGCCAGGAATGCGGCCACCCCACCGATCCACCAGCAGATCCGGAAGCTGAGGAAGAAGAGCGCGATCAGGGCGTAATGAGGGGTAGCGCGCAGCCATGACCTCACCAGCGCCAGGCCTCGTGGCATCCGCTCCGGATAGGCGATGACCAGGCGGGTCGGATAGCCGGGTACGGTACCGAGACTGAAAGGCGGATAGCGGTCCGTGGCGAGCGCTCCGTACGAGTAGTAGGCCACCCGCCACGTCCAACGCAGCACGCCGGTGCTGAAGTTGAACAGCACTCGCGGATAGTGCCCGGTAAACAGAATCACGAAGAACGCGATCACGCTCACCATCAGGAAGGTGATCCAGAGGAGGAACAGCGCGACCTGGTGCGGGATGATGAGGAGCCATTTCACCAGCCAGAGCCAGCGTGAGAGCGGTTCGTCCAGCACCGCCTCGACGCGGACCGGATGGTTCACCGTCGCGATCGTCGCCATGACGGTCAACTCCTTCTCGGCAGGCCAGCCGAAGCCGACAGTCGACGGACCGGGCCGTCGACCAACCTCATCAGCGTCAGCCTCCCATGGACCACAAGCTACGCCCCGATGATGACGACGGCCCCCGGAGTGCATTCGAGAGGCCGCCGCCCTGCACCCTGACGCTAGACGCCGCCAAACGTGCAGGTCACAAGCCTGCTCCCGGTACCCGCGGAAACGGCCTGCGACCTACGCCCCGTTGACCCGCAATAGGTCGCAACCCTCTGCAACCATCCGTATCGCACCGTAGCCACCAGGCGCGGCCCACAATCAGCCGACTCCCGTGCGTCTCCCCCACGCGCACACATGCCCGCCTGATCTGCGCGACCGTGGTCCATCACCGACACCACGGCCCGACTCCGTATCCACACCCGCCATTGGGCCGCTTCAAAACCAATCCCCAGATCAGGACTGGCCAGCCTAGAACTACCCCGGACATCCTCTGACAGGGGATCTCAGCCTGCGCTCTGTCCCGAACTGCCCTGGCCCCGTGGGCTGTTGGGGTCCGGGGCGGTGGCGAGGTGCTTTCCCAGAAGGTCGTGGCGGAAGGCGTAGTACATGCCCTGCTGGCGGACGACACCACGCTCGTGGGCTTCGCGGAGCAGGCCCATCACGTCAAGCGGAGTGGGCCGGCCGAGTGGTCGCCAGAGGACGGCGATGACGAACTGGCCCCAGCTGCTCACCGTCATCGTGACCGCGTACGCGAGCACGATGGTGGCCAGCGCGCCGATCCACGGTCCGAGGGCAACGGCATAGGCGAGCCCGTAGGCGACTCCCGAGGTCGACCCCACGACCAGCGAACTGGTTCGATCGGCGCGGTAGAGGACGTCCGGGCTGATCGCGCGAGGGGTCCTCGACGGTTCATAGAGCCCGGTCCACAGCCAGCCCATCACCGTGAACACCCCTCCGGTCGCAAGACCGGCGAGCACCCCGGAGGAGCGGTGGGAGACCAGGGTCGCGGCCAGGCCGAAGGCGAGCCCCGCCGAGGTCCCGCCGGTCGCACCCGCCAGAGGCCCGAACACGCCGCCCACCGCCAGCGCGCCGACCGGTGTGACGGCGAGGAACACGACGACCCCCGCCCACACCCCGCCTCCGCGGGCGCAGGCGTAGCCGAAGGCCAGCCCGACGGCGAGCCCCGCGGCGAGCCCGCCGAGGAGTTTGAACCGCAGCCTGGACAGGCTGAAGCGGAAGTTCAGCCTCCGTGGCACGGCTTTGGGAATCATCACCGTGACGGCACACAGCACGCCAGCCACCACCGCGTCGGCGAGCCCGACCACAAAGCCGGCCCGCGGCCCGTACTTGGCGTCGACCGCGATCCCCACGGCGGGGCCGAGCACGCAGCCGGTCGCGAGAGCCGCGGACATCCTGATCCGTACCGCGGGCACCTGCTCGTACAACCGCCACCACGCGAAGCCCGGCCCGCTGTGGGCATCCAGATACCGTGCCAGCCCGGTCAGCGCCCGGCGCGTCGGTTCGAGCGCCGCACCAGAGCGCCCGGGATGCGCAGAGAGTCGACTGCGCTCGGCGTAGGCGGCCGGAATCAGCCCGTCGAGCAGATGCAGCGTGACCTGTTCCCGATCCGCTGACAGGGCGACCAGCTCACCGGGATCAGTCGACCCCCGCCGGTAGACCGTCCGGGCCAGCCAGACCATCAGCGGAGTGGAGAGGACCTCGGCCAATACACCAGCGGGTTCTGACTGCACATGCTCGAAGAGCCGCTCCCATCGATCAGCGGGCGGCGCGGTCGCCTTGGGGAGGTAGGAACGCAGATCCGCGAGGGTGACCGGCGCCAACTCGACCACCGGCGTGTCCTCCAGCGGCTCACAGTCGGGCTCGGTCATCAGTTCCCGGTACTGCTGCGACTTGCACGTGACCACCAGGGGCTGCCCTCGGCGGGCGACGGCTGACAACTGGCCCAGCGCCGACGGCAGATTGTCCGGTTCCATCTCGTCCAGGCCGTCGAGAATCGGCAGTACCCGCTGACGGCCCATCATCAAGCTCGCGAGCGTCCTGGGCGCGCCGCCTATCGTCGGCACCAGAACGCCCAGCTCTGGGTACTGCTCGATCAGACGCCCGACGACCCAGTCCTCAAGGGGCACTTCCGGGTCCCAGGACCCCGCCGCCAGCGGCACGGGCACCGGCGCGTGATCGCTTCGGGTTCCAAGCAGCCGCAGGGTCAGGCGCAGCACCAGCGCGCTCTTGCCCGCGCCGAGCTCGCCCAGCACCACCAGGCGCCGCGGCGAATCGGCGTCGGTGAGCATGGCGGCGAGGTCGCCGAACCTGTCCTCCTCAGGCGGTGCGCCCGCGCTCGCCCGGGCCGCGCCGCCCGCGGGCCCTGGTACGGAGCCCGACAGCACGGTGAAGCGCACCGGCAGCACTGCCCGCGTGAATCCGCGGACCTCCGACTCTTCCTTCCACTGCTCGACCAAGGTTGCCGTCAGTTCGACGGCTTGCTGGTCAAGTAACTCGTCCAGGTTCGTGGGCCGCTGTGGCGAGAGCCAGGGCGCGAAGATCGCCACAATCGCCACCACCGCTGTCGCCGACGTGGCCGACAGGTCCACGTACGCGGGAGCGAGACCGCGGACGGTCCACAAGATACCGGTCACCAGCACGCACGCGACCACGGCGATCAACCGCACCCTGCGATAACTCGGCTTCACGGCCTTATCATGAAGCAACCCCCGTTGGCGTGGGGCTCTTTGGCCAAACTGACAGGTATCTGTTCCTCGCACCACGGGCCAACACGTACGACACGCCCCGCCCACACCGCGCCGTCGGCCGGGCAGCGCCCCGGAGACCACTACCGGGCCGCAGCGGATCAGTATCGACGCCGGGTCCCCCGACTACGGCAAAGTCCTGTGCTCTGCGGGTACTTCACTGATTTCGAGGACCCACGGCATGTCGGGGCCCTACGGTAAGTCCCCTTTCCATCACTGAACTTGGGGGACATATGTCCGACGCGCCGTCGTGGGCGGAACTGGGCGAGACGATCAGCGCGATTCGCGCTCAGTTGCAGCAGGCCTTGGACGAGGGTCAGGGCGAGGAGAAGCTGAAGTTCCGGAGCGGACCAGTGGAGTTGGAGTTCTCTGTCGAGGTCCGCAAGGAAGGCAACGCCAAGGCCAGGATCTTGGTGCTGCCATGGTCCGCCGAAGCCGGTGGGGCGCTCAGCGCCGGGACCGTGCACCGGCTCAAGCTCACGCTCCAGCCGGTCGACGACAGCGGTGAGGACCAGCACATCTACAGCTCCTTCTGAACACAATGGACAACGATCGGGTCGTCGAAGTAAGTGCCCCCGCTACCGGCCGGGTGGGCAGCGGATATCTGCTCACCGATCGCCTGGTGCTGACCGCCTACCACATCGTGGAACACAGCGCGCACGGCGCGTCCATCAAGGTACGGCCGGTGGACGTCCGGGCATCCGCCGAGGAACTCTGTGCGTCGCTGTGCTGGCCGAGCACGGCGGTGAACATCCTTGCCGCGCCCGAGCGGGATGTGGCCCTGCTGTTGATCGACGGCGCGGGGTGGCGGGCCAAACCGCTGCCGGGCACAGTGCGGTTCGGGGAGGTCACGGGTAAGGATCGCGTGCCGTGTGTCGGGCTCGGGTTCCCTGACGCCGAGAAGCGTGCGGACGGGCTCCGCGACACCATGACCGTGCGCGGCTACGTCGACCCATTGCAAGGGCTGAGATCCGGGCTGCTGACGATCCGAGAAGAGTTGCTACCCCGCCGCGGCGCCCACGGATCGGGGTGGGCGGGCATGTCGGGCGCACCACTGTTCACCGACGACGGTCTCCTGATCGCAGTGGTGACCCGCGACCGCAACATCACGCTGAACAGCACTGTCCTGAGCGCGGTGCCCTGCAACACGATGCTGAGCCTGCCGGGTTTCCGCGACATGCTGATGGCACATGAGGTGTCCCCGCGGATCGTACACAAGCTGCTGGACAGGTACCTGACGGCCGCCTCGCAGATGGCCGGGGACCAGCCGTATGCCGGTGTGCTGAACGACATGCCCCCGCCACTGGCCGCGGTCTATCTGCGGCAGCAGGTCCGTTGCCTGGAGGAAGGGCCGGGCAACCGGCACGCTGACCGTCCGCCACCGGTGTCCAAGGCGGCGTCTCTGCCCGCGGACGACGTCCTGACCGATTCCCGCACGTGCGTGGTACTCGGCGGCCCGGGTGGCGGTAAGTCGAGTCTGCTGCGCACCTGGCTGGCAGCTGGTGTCGAGCGCTGGCTGCACGGCGAACACAAGACGCCAGTCCCAGTACTGGTGCCCGCGACAGCTCTGACCCGGGGAGAGCTGACGAGCGCCCTGACCAAGGCGGTGAATCACGACCTCCGGCTGGAGCTACCCGAGACGTTCTTCAGGTCCCGACCGCTGCACAATGAGCCCGATGCGCCCTGGCTCGTACTGGTCGATGGGCTCGACGAGATTCCCGACACCCATGACCGCTGTCGTCTCCTGCACGATCTGGCCTCACTTGTCGGCGAAGACGACGCGGACCTGTACCGGATCGTCATCGCGACCCGCCCGCTGCCGGACCACGAACTGGACCGGCTCGGCGCCCATGTGCCCCGGTTCGACCTCCTACCCTTCAGCCCCGACCAGGTACCCATGGTCGCCAACGGCTGGTTCAAAGCCCTGAACGTGCCAGACCCGGCCCAGGCGACCGAGGATTTCGTCACCAAGGCCCTGGCTCAGAAGCGGCTGACCGAGCTGGCCCGCACCCCGTTGATGGCTGGACTGCTCTGCCAGCTCTACGCCCACAGCCCCGACAGATCACTGCCTTCCAGCCGAGGCAGGATTTACGACGAGTTCATCGACCAGCTTCGCGGACACCAGGAGCGACGCGCGTCGGAGTATCCGGGGGGCGCGACGGTGGCCCAATACATCCAGGACCACGCTCTGGATGTCGCCGGTTACCTCGCCGCCCGTTGCCTGGTCGATAGCGACAAGCCTTTGACTTCTCTCTTGGAATCGTGGGACGAGGCACCGCCCCCTCCCCGGGGCATGAAGCAGCGGACGTTTCTCAAGGAGGCCGCGCTGCGCAGTGGTCTGTTGACCGAACGCACAGGCGAGCTCGTCTTCCTCCAGCAGACCTTTCTCGAATACTGCGCCGCACGCCACGCCACCCGCACAAAGGAGGGCTGCGCTGAGGAGATGACCCATCTCTTCGACAACCGGTGGTCCAGGCACTGGCCCTGGAAGCCGGTGCCGGGTGTCACTCCCTACGGGTGGGGCCGACGCTTCTGGACGCCGCCCCGCGGGAAGGAGGCGTCCTACACCAGCTTCCTCCTCGACATGCTCCTCGATAAGGGCAGAAACCCGGATGCGCCAAAGGTCCACAGGGCGCTGCTGAGACTCGCCGACAAGACGAACATGACCGGTTGCCGCTTCCTGGCCGAGCAGAAGCGCCTGGGAACTGGTCTTCCCGACCCCGTCACCCATGCGGCCACGGAAACCCTCATCTCCCTAGCCCGCATCACCGTCGATGACCGGCAACGCGCGGATCTCAGGGCGCATCCGGAGCGGCTTCACCCCGAAGTCGATCCTGCCGTCGCGAACGCCTACCTCTCCAAGGCGATGAGGAACTCCCGGGTGCAGGCGGCTGAGGCACTGGGATGGCTCGGCGTCGAAGAGGCTGCGGACACACTCGTCGAGTTGGCCCGGGTCCGCTACCTCGCCAACGGCGCATGGCGTGTCCGAGCCGCCGCAGTGCTGGCCGAGATGGGCGACGACCGCGGTGTGCACCTGCTCCACGACCTCGCCACTGACACCTGGGTGTACGACGAATGGCGCCTCGACGCTGCCACATCCCTGATCCAGTACGGCGACGAACGCGGCGTGGATCTGCTTCACGACTTCGCCCGCGATGCCGAGCTCACCAAGGAGCACCGCTCCCTTGCGACCTCGATGCTGGCCGGCATCGGTCACGAGCGCAGTGCGGACACGCTCGCCAGCCTGGCCCACGATGGGAGCACCAGTGTCGAAGTCCGCCTGATGTCCGCCTATATGCTGACCACCATCGGGGACGATCGCGGCCCGGCCCTGCTCAGCGACTTCGCCCAGGACGTGGACCTGGATGACAGGTCCCGCGTGGCGTGCGCCAAGTTCCTGGCCGATTTCGGGAAGAGCAGCGGTGCGGACCTGTTTGTCGCCATCGCCCACGACACCACGGTGGACAGCGGCTGGCGTCTGACAAGCGTCCGTCTGCTAGCCGAACATGACGCTCAACGTGCCACGGCCGCCTTTGCTGACCTGGCCCGCGATCCCACTGTCAAACGGCGCCACCGCAGACGTGCGCGACGTGCCGTGCCGTGAGCCGACCCGCGACCGGCCGCAGGACCTTGGGTTGCGCTTGGGTCGGCTGCGATGAGCGATCGAAGACTCCTTTCGATACGCCCGAAGACGCGCAGCTGTAGCGGGACGCTCATCAGCAGTTCGTGAAGGCTGCGCCCAACCGGCGGCTCGTGGTGGCGGAGCGAAGCTCGCACGACATCCCGATCGATCCTCCGGATGTCGTCGTCAGTGCGGTCGATGACATGGTGAAGATGGTCGATTGCACGGCCAGGACGCACTGCTGAGCCTCTACCGCCCGGCGAGGGGTGCTCGACCACCTGTTGATAGGGAACGAGACCCACGCCCGGCAGGTTCTGGACGCCTTCGCCTGACACTACAACCGCCATCGTCCGCAGCGGACTTGGGGACAGCTCCCTCTCCTCGCCCGGGGGCACCCGGCGAGCGTGACCGGCCCGGCCCCGGACCGGTCACGTCGTGACGTGCTCAAGCAGCCCTTCTCAGATCAAGAGGGCAGCTTCCAGACCTGGTTGGCAGCCCCGGTGCAGTCCCAGATCTGTACCTGGGTGCCCAGGGTGGTGGACCAGTTGGCGTCGTCCAGGCACTTGTTGGACTGCGGGTTGTACAAGGACCCGTTGGACTGCGGTATCCAGACTTGGGATCCCGTGTTGTTGCAGTCGTACAGGTCCACTGGTGTGCCATTCGCGGTCCCGGCCGCGTCGACGTCCAGGCACTTGCCCAGCACGTGCAGTGTGGTGCCTGCCTGTACGAAGGTCCACTGCTGCGCGGCGGTGCCGTTGCAGGTGTACACCTGGATGGGGTTGTAGTTCGCGGTACTGGCCGAGCGGTCGTCGAGGCACAGCCCGCCGTACCCGGTGATCTGGCTGCTCGACCCCGAGCCACCACCGTTGCCGTTGGTCGTATAGGCCGCGACGTAACCGACGCTCATCGTCCCGCCGGAAGTGGTGGAACCGTTGGGTGTGGTGCAGCCGCACTGGCCGTTCGGGAATCCGCCGCCCATGGCGAGGTCGAAGATGATCGACATGTTGTGGTCGAACGCCTGCTGCCAGGTGGAGGTGCCGACCTGGCTCTCGCTCACACTGAAGTACTGGGCGCCGTCGAGGTAGAAGGTGATGGACTCGTTCGACGTGATCGTCCGGTCGAGGATCATCGAGTAGGTGTGGTACCCGGATTGGCAACCCGGGCAGGCGCGCAAGCCGCTGCCGATGCCGTTGCCCTCGTTGCACGGGCCGCCCGGGTAAGTGCCGCAGTGGATGGTGCCGGCGACGTCGGAGAGCGCGTTGACGTCCTCCATGATGTCGATCTCACCGTTCTCCGGCCACTGACCGGGCCCCAGCATCCAGAACGCGGGCCAGTAGCCCGCGCCGCTGGCCGGGCTCGGTTGCTGGATCGACGCGGTGACTTCCAGCTTGCCTCCGGCCGGGGCACCGACGTTGGCGTTCGTCGTCTGTATTCGCCCGGAAGTCCAGTTGCCTCCGTTGTTCAGCGCTGTGATGTCCAGATGGCCGTTGCCGTCGAGATGGACGTTGCTGGTCGAGTTGGTCATGGTCTCGATCTCGCCGGTCCCGAAGTTCGAGCCGGGACCGGTGTCGTACATCCAGTTCGACGAGGACGGCGCGCTGCCTGCCGACCCGGCGAAGTCGTCACTGAAGACCGTGTTCCACCCCGAGGGCGGCGCGGGTACCGACACGGCGTCCGCCGTGGTCGGGAAGGCCACGAAAACGGCGAGCAGTCCCACCGCGACCAGCGCCGCTTCCCGGCGGCAGTGCCTGACGAAGGAGCGCATGCCCCGAGGCGCGCACGGTCTAGCGGTATCTGATGTCATCTGCGGCTCCCAAAGATCCATCGACCGCCACACCAGGTCACCGGTGATCGCCGCATCGAGTGGTGCGCGTCGCCGCGTTCAGGCAGGGCGACACCCGCAACGGGTGTTCCGCTTTCGGTCTGGACGTCGTCGACGTGGCGACGAGGGGATCCCGGCAGCCGGGCGGACGGAGCTCGGTAGCGCTGCGTTGTGCGTACACGAAGTGAAGCCCAGTCAACTGAGCTTCATGCTCCGCCTTCGCAGTATGTGGTCTACGCCAATCGCGGGTCAAGAGGGCCTGAAGACTGCCGAATTGCGCGATTCATCCGCAAACATGAAGGCCAGCGTCCCCGTCCGACCCCGCGATCCTGCCTTGCGGGCAAGGGTGAACCGGGATTGACCTCAGCTCGATCATCAGGGATTGCATCGACTCTTGAAGATCACGCGCCCACGCGAGCGAGCGGATGCGGGACAGCGTCTTCCCGGTCGCGCCGGAAACGCTCCTGGCCTGGCTCCGCTGACTCCGGTGTGCTCGTATCGGCCTTGGTGCTGGGGGTCGCGGTGCGGGACACCGAGCGGCGCAGGACGGAGATCGCACGCATCGTCACCGCCATGCCGCCCGGCCAGCGCACTGGCCTGATCGAAGCGCTGCGCGCCTTCGCCCAAGCCGGGGACGAGCCCCAGGCCCACGCCAAGCCGACACTTGACGTCGGCTGGTAATCAATCGGCGGCCTCGACTACGCCCTCGCCTGCCACCCCCGACGTGCGGCTCGACCGGTCGGCTGTCCCGGCACGCGCGATCAGCGGGCAGCGTGGGCGGCGGTCGTGGCGGTCAGCAGGGGCCGCAGTGCCCCGTTGCGCAGGTTGGCGACCAGTGGGGTGGCCAGGCGGCGCAGGGCCAGGCTGGTCAGGAAGGCGATGGGCAGGGCGAGGACGGCGGCACCGAGGACGTCGTGTGGGTAGTGGGCGCCGACGTAGATCCGGGTGAATCCCTCCAGTACCGCGAAGAGCGCGGCGATCGCACTGAGACGGCGGTCGAGCAGGAAGAGTGCGGCGACCGTCGCGGCTGCGGTGGTGGTGTGGCCGCTGGGGAAGGCGTAGTTGGTGGGCGCCGGGCAGGCTTCGACGAAGTAGTCGTGCGGCATCGAATAGCACGGACGCACCTCGGCCACGAGTTTCTTGGCGACTTCGGCGACGGCGAACGCGGTCGCCACGCACACGGGCGCGGCCAGCGCGAGGGTCATGGTGGTGGTGTCGCGGCGTCGGGCGTTCCACCAGCCCACGACCATCAGCACCGCGAAGACCCCCAACCCGAGATTGGTCCATACCTCCATGGGGGTGTTGAGCCACTTGGTGTCGCGGGCGAAGTCCGTGATGGAGGTGAACAGCGAGCCGTCAACGCCGGAGCCGTCGTAGGCCAGTTGGACCGCCGAGTGAAATGTCATCAGGCGCGAACTTTCGGAATCGGTGAAGGAACAGTCGCCCGAACACCGGGACGCTGCAAGGTGAACGGCACACTAACATCTACACGTCTGTAGAAGTTGTGCGCGGTCGGAGGAGAATCCCGGACGGTGCGGGGCGCCGGGCAGTCATGGCACACTCGGGAGCGAGGCAGCTTCTACACGACGGTAGAAGTTCTACGGACTGTAGATCATGGGCGGGAGGTCGACCAGCCGATGGCGGCAGACGAGCACGAACCGGCGGAGCCCGCGGGTGGGCGGCGACCGGGCGGCGCGCTGGAAGCCGAGATCCTGGACCTGCTGCACACGGCCCGCCAGGCCCTCACTCCCGGCGAGGCGTTGGAGCGTCTGGGAGACGACCTCTCGTACAGCACCGTGGTGACGGTGCTGTCCCGGATGCACGACAAGGGGCTGCTCACCCGGGCCAAGCAGGGCCGGGCCTATGCGTATGCGCCGGTCGCGGATGCGCACGGGATGACTGCCCGGCGCATGCGGCAGGTGCTCGACAGCGACCCCGACCGGGAAGCGGTGCTGTCACACTTCGTCAGCGACCTGTCGGCCGACGACGAGCAGCTCCTGCGCCAGATGCTCGGCGGCGACCTGCCCGGCGAACGGTGAGGGCCGCCCGGTGATGCACCTGCTGGTGTACCTGCCGTTGCTCTTCCCGGTCTTGGCCGCGATCGCGGCCCGACCACTGGCCGAGCACCTGGAGCCGCGACTGGCGACCTGGCTGCTGGCCGCCTCCTCCGTGGCGCTCGCCGCCCTCAGCTCCGCCGCTCTCGGCGTGCTCGCGGTGGCCGGTGTGGTGCGTCTGCCGGTGGCCGCCTGGTTGGGCCACTGGTCGCTGTCCACGGTGCGCGCCGGGGATCCGGTCTCGAAGGCCGAAGCCGCCCTCGCCGCCGTGCTGTTGGCCGTCGCCGGGTACGCGGCGGCGCGGATGCTGTGGCGTCGGGTACGTGCGCTGGTCGCCGCCGGGTTCGAGGCCGCCTGCCTGCCCGGCGCCGACCAGTTGGTCATCCTGGAGGACCCTGCCCCGGACGCGTACGCGCTGCCCGGCCTGCCGGGCCGGATCGTGGTCTCCACCGGCATGCTCGACGCCCTCGACGACGCCGACCACGAGGCCGTCCTCGCCCACGAACGCGCCCATCTCGCCGGCCACCACTACGCCTTCGTCGCCGCGACCCATCTTGCCGCCGCCGCCAACCCGCTGCTGCGCCCCGTGACAACTGCCGTCGCCTACACCGTGGAGCGCTGGGCCGACGAACACGCCGCAACTGTGTGCGGCAACCGCCGCCAAGTCGCCCGCGCGGTGGGCAAGGCAGCCCTGGCCACCGGACAAGCCCCTGCCCGCGGACGCCTGTCGGCCGCCACCTTGGGCCTGTTGGGACGGCGCCGCGACCCGGTCCGCCGCGCCGGGCCCGTCCCCCGCCGCGTCGCCGCGCTGCTCAACCCGCCGCCGACGTACTCCACACCCCTGAGTCACCCGCTGCTGCCCCTGGCCGCGTCCGCCATCGCGGTGGGCGCCAGCGCACTGTGCACCTTCGCCGCCGCCCACGACCTCCACCTCCTCCTCAAGCTCGCCGGTGCCGGATGAGCCGAACGCCGGGCCCAGTGCCTGCTGACGCCACCAGCACCGGATAGGACCGGGGGACGCGCTGGCAAACAGGAAGGAACCCCCGGTCAATTGACTGGTGGTTCCTCCCTGTTGGAGTCGGCAGCTCTCAGTCGTGCGCCTCCGCCAACACCGGCTTCGGAATCAGGAACGACGTCGCGATGGCCGCCGCCAGAATGGCCACACCGGCGATCATGCTGGCCGTGTACCCGGCGGATGACGTCGCGTCAGCGGGCATCGCGGCCGTGTTCACCGCGTAGAGCACCGCGAAGCTGAGCCCGGCGCCGAGGTTGAACGCGCCCGCGTTGAGGCCGGGCAGGAAGCCCGGGTTCTCGCCCGGTGACAGCACGATGCCGAGCCCGTTGAGCACGATGTTCGCCACACCGGCGTACGTGATCCCCACCAGGATCGAGCCCGCCAGCAGCAGGACCTGCGAGTGGGCGGGGAGCGTGACGATCATCAGGACGACCGACGCCACGGCTCCCACAAGCCCCAGCCGCAAGATGCGGCCGTATCCGAAGGTCGCGGCGAGCCGTCCGGCGACCGGCCCCATGGCCAGACCGGCGAGTGCGTACGGGGTGAGGGTCCACCACGCGGACTGCTCGGCGGTCATACCGAGACCTGCCTTCGCGTCCTGCGCGAAGGCAGGGATCAGCCCGTTCATGACGGCGAACACGCCGGTCATGGTGAGCACGGTGGTCAACAGGGTTGCCCAGGTCGAGCGTTGCCTGAGGTGCCGGGTGGCAACGAGCGGGTGTCGGCTGCGGCCCTCGGTCCGCCAGAACAGGCCGAAGGCAATCGCGGCGACGACCGTAAGACCGGCCACGAGGGACCAGCGGGCCGCGGCCAGCCGCCCGGCCTCGTTCAGCGCGATGAGCAGCGACCCGACGGACACGACGAGCAGGCCAACACCCGGCCAGTCCATCCGATTCGCGGCGGAGACCTTGCTCTCCGGCGTCATGGTGGCGGCCATGATGGTGGCGATGGCCGCCACGGCGGCCATCGCCCAGAAGACGGCCTGGAAGCCGTGCTTGTCGGCGAGGAACCCACCGGCGAGAGAGTCGACACCGGCGACACCACCGTTGACGGCGGTGATCACGCCGAGCAGGGTGCCGTATCGCTTCGGCTCGGTGACCTCGACCCGCAACATGATCAGGCACAGCGGGACGGCCGGCCCGGACGCGCCCTGGAGGATCCGGCCCACGAAGAGCATCGGGACGCTCGACGCCAGCGCCGCGACAACGCATCCGACGGCCATCAGGGCCAGCATCCCGACCAGCACCTTGCGGCGGCCGATCACATCACCGAGCCGCGGCAGGAAGAGCGAGAACAGGGCCGCCGAGGTGAAGAACGCGGTCTGGGTGAGCCCCACCTCGGCTGCGGTGGCACCGAGACCGTCCTGGATGCTCTTCAGCGCGGGGCTCAGCATGCTGGCGTTGAGCTGGAAGGCTATGCAGGCCGTGAGCAGCGCGGTGACGAGCACGCCTACGCGAAGGGTCCGTTTCCCGGTCGCGTCGGCGTCCTGGGCTATGTCGCGATCGTGCCCGGCGGCACGGTCATGGATGATCTTTTCGGCCAAGGAAGAGCCCCTATGGTCAGCTGAACGGTGGTGCGGTGCTCCCCGGGAGCGCGACACAGGGCAGTTCCTGCCGGGCGCGCCGGTGAGCCTCCGGCGAGGCGAATGCCGGGTGAGTGGAGATGGAGAGTCGTTCTCGGGAGTCTGTCCTCGTCCTCGGCGCGCCTACGGTCCGTGGACAAAGGTACCTTCTACTGTCAAATCGCCAGAGCTGTGCGTACCCGGATCCATACTCTCCGTGCGGGCTCCTCGGCGATCGAGCGGCTTCCCGCCGGGCACCGTTCAGCAGGTTCCGTACGGCCTGCGGCGTCACGATGCCCCGCGTACTCCGCCCCCGCAGATGCGCCGCCGCAGCCGATCGCGCATCCACGCCCCGGCCCCGATTGCGTCTACTTCCATGCCCGAGTGTGTTTACTTTCCCACACCGTCTATGTAACGTGCCCGCGAAACCACAAGCTCGGACATGGAACGGATGTAAACCCACATGTACGCAGCGGAGCGCCAGCAGGAGATCCTGCGCCTCGCCCGCGAGGGGGGCCGGGTGGATGTGCTGTCCCTCGCCGAGGAGTTCCAGGTCACCGCCGAGACGGTGCGGCGTGATCTGAAGGCCCTCGACCGGGCCGGAATGCTTCGCCGTGTCCACGGCGGCGCCATCCCCGTCGGGCGGCTCGACTTCGAGCCCGACCTAGCCGAGCGTGACGCCGTCGCCGCCGCGGAGAAGGACCGCATCGCGCAGGCCGCGCTCGCCGAACTACCGGCCGACGGCAGCGTGATCGTCGACGCGGGTACGACCGCCGCCCGCCTCGCCGCCGCCCTCCCGGTCGACTCCACCCTCACGGTCGTCACGCACGCCCTGCCCGTCGCCGCCCGGCTCGCCGACCACCCGGGCATCGCCCTCCACCTCGTCGGCGGCCGCGTACGGCACCGCACCCGCGCCGCTGTCGACGCCTGGGCGCTGCGCGCCTACAGCGAGATCAAAGCCGACGTCGCCTTCCTCGCCACCAACGGCTTCTCGATCGACGGCGGACTCACCACCCCCGACCTCGCCGAGGCCGCCGTCAAACGTGCCATCATCTCGGCCGCCCGCCGGGTCGTACTCCTCGCCGACTCCGCCAAGTTCGGCGAGGAACACTTCGCCCGCTTCGGTGATCTCTCCGATGCGGACCTGCTCATCACGGATACGGGGCTCAGCCCTGACGACGCCCTCGCAATCGAGCGACAGGGCACGGAAGTTGTGCGCGCATGATCCTCACCGTCACCCCGAACCCGAGCCTGGACCGCACGTATGAGCTGCCGGGGCTGGACCGCGGCGCCGTGCTGCGGGCCACGGCGGACCGGGTCGACCCCGGCGGCAAGGGCGTCAACGTCTCCCGCGCGGTGGCGGCCGCCGGACGGCGTACCGTCGCCGTCGTGCCGCTGGGCGGGCCGGAAGGCGCCCTGCTCGCCCGGCTGCTCGGCGAGCACGGCATCGAGGCGGCCGGTGTCCCGGTCGCCGGAAGCACGCGCGTCAACATCACGCTGCTCGAACCCGATGGCACCCTCACCAAGGTCAACGCGGCTGGTCCCGAGATCGCGGAGAGCGAGGCGGAGGCGCTGCTGGAGGCCGTACGGTCCCGGTCGGCGGCCGCGGACTGGATCGCCTGCTGTGGCAGCCTGCCGCGCGGACTGCCCACCGAGTGGTACGCCGAGCTGGTGGCCCGGGCTCACCGGGCCGGAGCCCGGATCGCCCTCGACACCTCCGGAGCGGCTCTGACCGCCGCGCTGTGCGAGCGGCCCGATGTGGTCAAGCCGAACGCCGAGGAGCTCGCCGAGGCCGTCGGCCGTCCCCTCATGACGGTCGGCGACGCGGTCAAGGCCGCGGAGGAGCTGCGCGACCGGGGGGCCCAGGCCGTTCTGGCCAGCCTGGGCGCGGACGGGCAACTGCTGGTCGGCGCTTCGGGCACGTACTTCGGCAGCGCGGAGGTCGCCATGGTCCGCAGCAATGTCGGCGCGGGCGACGCGTCGCTGGCGGGTCTGCTGGTTGCGGGCGGTACGGGCCCGGAGGCGCTCGCCTCGGCGGTCGCCCATGGCGCGGCGGCCGTACAGCTGCCGGGCAGCGTCATGCCCAGCCCTGCCGACCTCGACCTGTCCGTCGTCACCACGACCGCGGACGTCCCCGTGGACCGCGCGCTGACGGAGCCCGTGCCGTTGGCCGCGGGCAGCGGCGACCATCGGGCGGCTCCGGCCTCCCCCAGCCCCATGCCCTGAACCTTCACGCCCCAAGCCGCCTCTCGTAGGGGCTGTTCGCGAGCAAGGAGCCGTGCAATGAGCGAGTTGATCACCACGGAGCTGGTCGACCTCGACCTGTCCGCGGAGACGAAGGAAGCGGCCGCCCGGTCGCTCGCCGAGCGGATGGTCGCGGTCGGCCGTGTGACGGACCTCGATGGCTTCCTGGCCGACGTGGCGGCCCGCGAGGCGCAGATGCCGACCGGTCTGGACGGCGGCATCGGCATCCCCCACTGCCGCAGCGCACACGTCACCGCACCGACGCTGGCCTTCGGCCGGAGCCGCCAAGGCATCGACTTCGGCGCGCCAGACGGGCCCGCCGACCTGATCTTTCTGATAGCCGCCCCGGCCGGGGCCGACGACGATCACCTGACGATCCTCTCCAGCCTGGCCCGACGGCTGATGGACCCGGACTTCACCGGCGCCCTGCGCGACGAACGGAATCCGGCCGCGGCCGCCGCCCTCGTCCGCGGCGAGACGCCGGAGGCGCCGACGGCGCCCGAGGCGGCGGAACCGGTGCGGGCCGGGGAGGCGGATCCCACGCCGACCACCGCGCAGGTGTCGGCAGCGCCCTCGAGCGGATCGGGTCCTTTGCGCATCGTCGCCGTGACCTCCTGCCCGACCGGGATCGCGCACACCTACATGGCCGCGGAGTCCCTCCAGAGGGCCGCCGAGGCCGAGGGCGCCGAACTGGTCGTCGAGACACAGGGATCGGCCGGGTTCACCAGGCTGGACACGGCTGTGATCGCCGCCGCCGACGGCGTGATCCTCGCGCACGACGTGGAGGTCCGAGACAAGGGCCGGTTCGCCGGGAAGCCCACCGTGGACGTCGGAGTGAAGGCCGCCATCAACCGCCCGGCCGAACTCATCGCCGAAGTACGGGACAAGGCCGAGCGCGGCGAGACGACCGCACCCGCCGGGGCCCCGGTGCCCATGGACGCCGCCGGAGAGCCCGGCGACCACTTCGGGACCCGGCTGCGCAAGTGGCTGATGACCGGCGTCAGTTACATGGTCCCGTTCGTCGCCGCAGGCGGTCTGCTCATCGCCCTCGCCTTCGCGATCGGCGGCTACCAGATCAACAAGGCACCCTCGGTCGCCCAGCACTTCGTATGGACCGAGGCCGCCAGTTGGGCGGCGCTGCTCTTCCAGATCGGCGGCACCTCCTTCGGCTTCCTGGTGCCGGTTCTCGCCGGTTTCGTCGCGTACGGAATGGCCGACCGCCCCGGACTCGTCCCCGGCTTCGTGGGCGGGGCCGTCGCCCTCACCATCAACGCCGGATTCCTCGGCGGCCTGATCGCCGGTCTGATGGCGGGCGGGGTGGTGATGGCGATCCAACGAGTGCGGGTGCCCGCGCCGCTGCGCGGCATCATGCCCGTGGTCGTCATTCCGCTCATCTCGTCGGCCGTCGTCGGCTTCCTGATGTTCCTGGTGGTCGGCAAGCCCGTCGCCTCCATCCAGTCCGCCCTGACCGACTGGCTGGGCGGCCTCTCCGGCGCCAACGCGATCATCCTGGGCGTCATCCTCGGCCTGATGATGTGCTTCGACCTGGGCGGCCCGCTCAACAAGGTCGCGTACAGCTTCGCCGTCGGCGGCCTCGCCCACCCCAACGAGGGCAGCCTGAAGGTCATGGCCGCCGTGATGGCCGCCGGTATGGTCCCGCCGCTGGGCATGGCGCTTGCGACGACCGTGCGCGCCAAGCTGTTCACCAAGACCGAGCGGGAGAACGGCAAGGCCGCCTGGGTGCTTGGCATCTCGTTCATCACCGAGGGCGCGATCCCGTTCGCCGCGGCCGACCCGCTGCGCGTGATCCCCTCCGCGATGGTGGGCGGCGCGGTCACCGGCGCCCTGTCGATGGCCTTCGGCTGCACCCTGCGGGCCCCGCACGGCGGCATCTTCGTGGTGCCGCTGATCGGCCAACCGCTGCTCTACCTGGTGGCGATCGCCGCCGGTACGGTGGCCACGACGGCCCTGGTCGTCCTCCTCAAGGGCGCGCGCAGGACTGCCGGGGCTGGAGAGGCAGCCCCTGACACCGCGGGAGAGGCGAACTCCAAGGTAGCGGTGGCGGCTTGAGCCGCCCCGGGCGGAGATCCTGCCGCGCAAGCGAACGGAACTCCGGTTCCGGAAGCGGCTCATGGGCGCGCGCTTCGCGGGGCCCTGCGAGTGCTGGCCGAGTTGAGCCGAGCCCGTCGTCCCGGCGGCCAGAACCGGCGCGTTGGCGACGAGCCGGGCGCCCACCCCGTTCCCCACATCGCCCCGCACCGCCCGCCCATCGAAACGGAACCGATGCCATCCCAAGCTGATGGCCCCGAGCTACCCGGACCCGCGCATGACCCCGGCCGCGGGGCTGGGGACCCTACCCGGCCACCCGCTGCGCCGACTGGCCCTGGTGCCGCCCCGGCACACCCGGGCGTAATCGGGCGCAAATCAACCAACTGGCAACCGGAAGGCCCAAACCCATGCCCTCCACACGGCCAGATCCCCCGAATCGCCAATCCCCCATCCATCCCATAGGAGTGTGATCCCCCATGCCCCAGCGCACCGTCGTCATAGGCTCACGTAGCGGGCTACATGCCCGTCCGGCCTCGTTGTTCGCCCAGGCTGCCGCCCGCCAGCCGGTCAAGGTGACCATCGCCCGCGACGGTCGGGCCCCGGTCGACGCCCGGAGCCTGCTCTCCGTGCTCGCTCTGGGGGCCCAGCACGGCGAACCCGTCGTGCTGGCCGCCGAGGGCGACGGCGCGGAAGCGGCGATCGAGGAGCTGGCTGCCCTGGTCGCCCGCGATCTCGACGTCAAGGACTAGCGGTGTCAGCTGTGTGACCGGTATCGGGATCGACGGCGGCAGCGCGGCCGGGCTCGCCACCCGCATGGCGCTACCACCCGTCCTGCAGTCCGCAGAGCGCTCCGGCAGCTCGCCGCCGACCTGGACAGCGCGCGGCTGCCGCCGGCGGCGCTGCGGCCGCAGAGCTGTCCGGGCAAGCCTTGATGGCCGCAGGTCCGGTGCTCGGCGACCGGGCCGAGGCCCTGGTGCTGGACGGCTCCGACGGGGTGCACGCGCTCGCCGCCGCCTTCGGCGAATTCCGTACGGCGCTGAAGCAGCGGGCGGCTACTTCGCCGGCGTCGCTGACGTACGCAGCGCATTTGCCGCTGCCGACAGTCGTGTTCCCGCTGCCCGGTGGCTGCGTCGGCGATCCAGGCCCATCGGCTGTCCCGATGGTGCGACAGGAGCCGCACCGGGGCGGAGGCAGGCGGCAGCGAAAGCGGAAGGCCGCACGGCACCCGCGCGCCGCACTCGGCGAGTAACCGAGCCCAGGTGCGCCAAGCGGGAGCAGTGCGCGGAACAGCAGCTCGGACCGCTGGCGCATACTGGTGCTAATGACGAAGCCAAAGATAGCCCGCCGCTACCTGCCCACAAGCCCCTTCAAAGCCCCGGCCACGCGGCCTCTCGAACGGTTCGCCCTAGGAAATCGAGTCACACACGACGAGTACGGCCTCGGCCGGATCATCGGCATCGAAGGTGAGATCGCGGTGCTGGTCGACTTCGGTTCGCTACAGCTACGGATCACAAGCCCATTCTCGAAGATGACCAAGCTTTGACCGATAGCAGCGCTCGGTCTGGGCTGCGGTCCGCGACGGCTTCCGCGCTTACCAGCCTTGGTGCGTACGCATCGGGGCCGCCCCTTCCAGACCGCTGCACGTGAGAGTGCACGACCCACTACCGAATGCACCGCAGGCGCAGCACGTGTCAGGGACGACTGATGGCGGTTCGCCGACCGATGCCGAGGTGGTGGGTGGTGCGGGTGATCAGCCGGGACAAGCGGGAGGGCAACGCGTCGGGCGCTGGCACGGTGATCGGCCGTACCCGGCCGTTGTGGATCGCCGCGCTGCGCCAGCCCTGGTCGGTGCGGACCGCGGCATGGTCTGCCGTGACAGACGCCGCTTGGGCAGTTGGGAGCGCCAGGGCGTGAGCACTGACGCGGAGCCGTGGACTATCGCCACGCCTGGGGCGATGTGCCGGATCGACTCCAGTTCTCCGACCAGGGCCGAGCCGGACAGCACGCCGCGGAAGAGCCGGTCGTGGTTGTCCTGGTGCTGGGCGCGGCCGATGGTCCGGGTGCCGTCGCAGGAGACGTAGTCGGAGTCCTCGGTGCAGCAGGCGCCGAACGCCTGGCACGCCTCCACAGGTAGAGTTATTTCGATATACGAAACTTACGATAGCGGGAAGCTTCGAATGTCGAAAGATGCTCGGATCGGCGACATCGCGATGGAGCTCCGACTGCTCCAGCAGAGCTTCGACGCCTTCGACGAAGCTGCCGCCGCCCGCCTCAGGCTCAACCGCACCGACCTGCGCTGTCTGGACGTGGTCCTGACCGACGGGCCCCTGTCAGCCGGCGAGATCAGCGCCGCCGTCAGACTCAGCCCCGCCGCGACGACCACGGCCATCGACCGCCTCGAACGCGCCGGCTACGCCTCCCGCACCCGCGACGACGACAACCGGCGCCGGGTACTGGTCACCGCCACCGATGCGGCCCGCACCGTCGAGGCCGAGATCTTCCGGCCCGTCGGCCAAGCCGGAGCAGAGTCCCTGAGCCGCTACAACGAGGACCAGCTGGCCGTCATCCAGGACTTCCTCCAGACGGCCCGTCAGGTACAGCAAGCCCAGACAACCCGCCTCACCACGGCCACTCCCCCACCGGGCTGACGATCGGTCGGACGGTGCTGCGAAGCCAGCGGGTTCTCACCGTCGGACCCGCCCGCGCCCTCGGTCGCACACGCCCGGCTCAGCCGCCGATGTTGATCGGCGGCTTCGCCGGTGATGGTCGTGGCCTGCCGGATGGCGCCTTCGATGCCATCGCGTCGAGGTCCCCACGGGATCATCACCCGGCCTTCCGTCGTCATGCTTGGGTCATGGTTGCGAGATGGGGAGATCTAAGAGTGGTCATGGAGTGGTCAAGCAGTAGCCCAACAAAACCGGACGAAGATCCGCTTTTGGGTCAGGTGGCAGCCGGAAGCCGCTGCGGGGACGCCCGACGGGTAGGTATTCAGCCAAGGCTCACCTAAGTAAGGTATGCCTTGCTTTACTGGTTCGGGTGTGTGCCGTGCGGGCGGGGAGTCCGTGTGAGCGGTTGAGGTCGCGGCGCAGTCCCAGGCGGGTGTTGTCGGTCGACAGCCCGTTTGTGTCCTATATCGGAGGTCCCATGTCTGTCGTTGCTCTACGGTCCGCCAAGCGGTCCTCGGCGGTACTGGCGGCTACTGCGGCGTCGGCGTTGGTGTTGACGGGGTGCGGCAGTTCGCAGGCGACGGGGAACTCGTCGTCCGCGTCGGGGGGTTCGCTGAAGGGACAGTCGATAACCCTGTACAGCGGTCAGCATGCGCAGACCGTGGACGCGCTGGTGAAGGACTTCCAGTCGCGGACCGGGGTGAAGGTCAACGTCCGCTCAGGCGATGAGGCGGAGTTGGCCAACCAGCTCCTGACCGAGGGCTCCGCCTCTCCGGCGGATGTCTTCCTCGCGGAGAACCCGCCGGCGCTGACCACGTTGGAGGAAAAGGGTCTGCTGGGGAAGGTGAACGCGTCCACACTGGCGGCGGTGCCCTCGGGGGACAGCTCGGCGAAGGCCGACTGGGTGGGGGTCTCGGCGCGCAACGCGGCGTTCGTCTACAACACCGGCAAGCTCTCGGCCTCGCAGGCGCCCACCTCGGTGAAGGACCTGGCGTCGTCGGCCTGGAAGGGCAAGTTGGGCATCGCGCCGAGTGAGACCGACTTCGCCCCGATCGTGACCAGGGTGATCAAGGCGGAGGGACAGGACGCGGCCAAGGCCTGGCTGGAGGGGCTGAAGGCCAACAGCAAGGTCTACAGCAGCAATGAGGACCTGGTCGCCGCGGTGAACCGGGGCGAGGTCGAAGGCGGTGTGATCGACCACTACTACTGGTACCGGCTGCGGGACGAGCAGGGCGCGTCCGGTGTCCACAGCGCACTGGGCTACTTCAAGCCGAGCGACCCCGGCTCGCTGGTGGACGTCTCCGGGGCGGCGATGCTGTCCAGCAGCAAGCACCAGGCAGCAGCGCAGGAGCTCCTGGCCTACCTGACCAGCAAGCCCGCCCAGCAGATCATCGCCGACTCGCACAGCTACGAGTACCCGCTGGCCGCCGGGGTGCAGAACACCAAGGTCAGTCGTCCGTTCAAGGACCTTGGAGCAGTGGTCCCGGCCAGCGATCTCGGTGACGGCAAGCAGGCGCTGCAACTGCTGCAGAGCATGGGTCTGCTGTCGTGAGCACCCTGCGTCCGCTGGTGCGCCCGAGCCTGCCACCGGCGCTCCGGCGGCGGACCGGCCGCGTGCTGCCCCTGGTGGCGGGGCTGGTCGCGCTGGTGGTGGCCTGCCCGCTGGTTTTCATCGGACTCCAGGCTGGACGGTCCGGCTGGGACACCGCAGGCCGCCTGCTGGAACGCCCGCTGGTCGGCACCCTGTTGTGGCACACCGTCTCCTTGACGGTGGCGGTCACCGCCGCCGCGCTCGTACTGGGCTTCAGCGCCGCCTACTTGGTGGAGCGCACCGACCTGCCCGGCCGCCGCGCCTGGACCGTGGCGTTGGCGATGCCGCTGGCCGTACCGGAGTTCGTGCACGGCTACTGCTGGGTGTCACTGTTCCCGTCGGTGCAGGGCTACTGGGGGGCGGTACTGGTGATGTCCTCCTCCTTGTACCCGCTGGTGTTCCTCCCGGTGGCCGCCACGCTGCGGCGCTCCGACGCCGCCGCGGAGGAGGTGGCCCGCAGCCTGGGCCGCGGCCGGTTGGCGACCCTGTGGCGGGTGACGCTACCGCAGACCAGGCCTGCGCTGGCCGGTGGCGCGCTGCTGGTGTCGCTGTATCTGCTGGGCGAGTACGGGGCGTTCGCGATGCTGCGGTTCACCACCTTCGCCACCGCCATCTACACCCAGTACGAGACGGCCTTCGACACGGAGTCGGCGAGCATACTGACCCTCGTTCTGGTCGCCCTCGCCCTACTGGTGGTCTCCGTCGACGCCAAGGCCGCGCGGCGCGGCCGGGTGGTACGCGAAGGCACCACAGCACGCCCCTGCGCCCCGCAGCCGCTGGGCCGCTGGAAGGCACCCGCGATGGCAGGGCTGGCCGGGGTGATCGGGGCGACGCTCGGGGTGCCGGTGTACGCGCTCGTCTACTGGACGATGCGCGGCAACTCCTCCACCCTGCCGTCGACTTCGATCCTGTCCGCGACGGTGGCAACGCTGGGCTACGCGCTGGCGGCAGCCGGGATCGCCACCGCTGCCGCGGTGCCGGTGGCGCTGTACGCCTGGCGGCGCGCGACTCGCCTGGCGCGGGCCGTGGAGCGTGCCGTCTACCTGACCAGGGCGCTGCCCGGCATCGCAGTCGCCCTGGCCGTGGTCTTCTTCGCGATCCGCTACGCACAGCCGCTCTACCAGCAGCCGCCACTGCTGGTCGCCGGATACGCGGTGCTGTTCTTCCCACTGGCGCTGACCGCGGTACGGGCCTCGCTCGCTCATGTACCCCACGGAGTCGAGGACGCCGCACGCTCCCTGGGCGTCCGTCCGCTCGCGGTACTGGCCCGTGTCACGCTGCCGCTGATCCTGCCCGGCCTGGGCGCCGCCTTCGCGATGGTCGCACTGACCGCCAGCACGGAACTGACCGCCACGCTGCTGCTGCGCCCCACCGGTACCGAGACGCTGGCAACCCAGTTCTGGATCTACACCACCGATCTCGCTTGGGGAGCCGCGGCGCCGTACGCCGCCGTGATGACCGCCCTCTCCATCCCAGCCGTCGTCCTGCTCACCCGCCGCACCCTCGGTACCCCTCGACCCTCGAAAGGCATGTGATGAGCGGCCTGTCGATCAGCAAGCTGCATGCGACGCACGGGCACACCACCGTGCTTCGAGACCTGCAACTGACCGTCTCCAACGGGGCGTTGGCCTGCGTGCTGGGCCCTTCCGGGTGCGGCAAGAGCACCTTGCTGCGGGTCATCGCGGGCTTCCACCACCCCGTGAGCGGAACGGTCACCGTGGGCGACCGGACCCTCAACGACGACCGCACCCACATCCCCGCCGAACGCAGGCGCATCGGTTACGTACCACAGGACGGCGCACTCTTCCCGCACCTGACCGTCGCCGCCAACATCGGCTTCGGGCTGCCTCGCGCCGAGCGCCGCGAGCGCGTCGCCGAGATGCTGGACCTCGTCGGCCTGGACGGTCTCGCCGATCGGCATCCGCACCAGCTCTCCGGCGGCCAGCAGCAACGTATCGCGCTGGCCCGCGCGCTCGCCCCCAGGCCCGAACTGCTGCTCTTGGACGAGCCGTTCGCGGCATTGGACGCGGCCTTGCGCACCGAGTTGCGCACCGAGGTCGCCGCCACACTGCGCCGTGCGGGCGCCACCGCGATCCTGGTCACCCACGACGTCGACGAAGCCCTCGCCTTCGCCGACGTCATCGCCGTCATGCGCGAGGGCCGTATCGTGCAGGCCGACGCCCCGCATGCCCTCTACCACCAGCCCGCCGACGTCGGCGTCGCCCGCACCCTCGGCGAGGCCAACCTGCTTCCTGCGAAACTCGCCGACGACCACGCCATCACTTCGTTCGGGGACCTGCCGCTGAGCTCCGACGTCCCCGAGGCCACCGGAGACGGCATGGTGCTGCTGCGGCCCCACCAGCTCCGGCTGACCGCCGCTTCCAGTCCCCACACCGTCGAAGCCCAGGTCATCGCCTGCGCGTTCCGCGGCCACGACTACCGCATAGAACTCGCCACCGACCCCCGCCACGACCTGCCCGAACGCCTCATCGCCTACGCCGACACCGCCCCGCCCGAGGCCGGGACCGTCTACCTTCAGGCCCGCGGCCCGGCGCATCCGATACCGGAAGCCGAACCGGCCACACCGACCCACGACCGCCTCACGGCACACACCGCGACACCGTAATCCCGAGGGCCGGGCGACCCGCCGTGAGCGAGCCACTCCTGGCGGCACGGGCGGCGGCCCGCCTCCTCACGGGCTACCTCTCGCACCGCTTGACGGGGCGCGGTTCACACCCACCGCTTGGCTGCCTCGACGCTGTCACCACCGCTGGTGTTGAACGCGATCGCGGCCGCTGGTGCATGCTGTCGGATCAGGTTCACTACGTGCTCGAAGAGCGTCAGAAGCGACTCGGGCTTGCGGATCCCACCCCCGATGACGACAACGTCCCACTCACGCGTGCAACGGCCAGCGCGGCCGTTCCGGTTCCAACATGTGGCCGGTGCCTCCTGCTACAGCTCTGATTCGCCCCACGATGCGACGACCAGTTCGTCGCCGAGTGACAGTCTGCCGGGCCGTGTCACGGCAAACTTCGCACCGAACGCGACGCCCCCTGCGGCTGCCTTGCGGTAGTCGGCAAGCGTGCGGATAGGCTCCGGGCCGGCCTTCACACCGGTCTCCTGGTCGACCATGGTGACGGCGCAGCGGATGGCAAGCTTGGCATAGCCCAGCGCGACGTCACCGACCTCGATGCGTCGTGCGCGGTCCTCGGTATGTGGTTCGTCCCAGCCGTCGACCACGACATTCGGGCGGAAGCGGTTCATCGGCAGCGGCTTCGCGCCCCGCTCGGCCAGCTTGTCGTTCAGCAGGTCCGCAGTCGACCGCGAAATCACGTGCAGTGCACAGCTGTCGGCGTAGCCGGACGTGCCGGGGGTTCGGCCATCGGTCACCCTGTCATGCTCCGGCGGCACGCGTACGAGCCTGCTGCGCGCACCGAGCACCTCCGACAGCCACCCGGCGACCGCGTCGCCCTGATCGATTCCCCGGTACGCGGCACCGAACAGGTCCACGTCCCGCCGGGCGCCGGACGTGTCCACATCGATCCCTACTGTGCCGGCGCCGGGCGCGCGGAGCATGAGCCGTGTGCCATCGGGACTGATCTCCGGCTGGATCAGCGCCAGCCTCGGATCCCGTCGCTGTGTCCGGAAGACGCCATCCTCGCTGATCACCATGAAACTACGGTCGTGGGCGAGCCCGGCGCGTGTCAGCACGGCTTCCTTGACCGACGTCCCGGCACACCCTTTGACGGGATAGAACGACAACTCGACGACACCGGCCATACTTTGCCCCCTCTGTCATGACTGCGTTTGCGCCACGCCTCAAGTCCCGGACGGGAGTCAGGCGGTGACGATGGAAAGGATGAACCCGTCGTAGCCCTTGGAGCCGACGGTCTGCACAGCCGTGGCGGTCAGCCGGGGGTTCTCGGCAATGAGTTCGGTGAAGCGGCGCACCCCCTGGACGCGTGGATCGGCGCTGGCCTGGTCGGTGACCGCGCCGTCGCGGACGACGTTGTCCGCGACGATGATGCTGCCGGGCCGGGTGAGCTTCAGTGCCCACTCCAGGTAGTCGGGGTTGGAGGGCTTGTCGGCGTCGATGAAGACGAGGTCGAAGGGGGCGGCGTCCTCGTCCGCGAGGAGCGGCAGCGTCTCCAGGGCCTTGCCGATGCGAATGTCCACGACGTGCTTCAGGCCGGCGCGGGCGATGTTGGCCGCGGCGACCGCGGCGTACCCCTCATCAGCCTCCAGGGTGACCAGCCGTCCGCCTGCCGGAAGGGCCCGCGCGAGCCAGACGGTGCTGTAGCCGCCGAGGGTCCCGATCTCCAGAACTGTGCGAGCGCCGTGCATGCGGGCGAGCAGGTTCAGCAACTTCCCCTGATTCGGGGCGACGTGCACAGGTGGCAGCCCGGCCGCATCACTTTCCGCGAGGGCGGTCCGCAAGGCGGCGTCCTCGTTGACGAGCAGAGCGTCGAAGTAGTCGTCCACGGCCGTCCAGGTCTGCTGACTCACAGTGAGTTCCCTTTCGATACCTACCCGCCTGATGGGGAACCTACTATCGTCGCTCGGTAGCTGTCGACCGATTTGCCAGGAGCACCGGGATGAGCCCACGGCACGAAGCCGACGACGCCTGCGGGATCGCGCAGGCCGCAGCGGTGGTGGGCGACTGGTGGAGCCTGCTGGTGCTGCGGGAGATTGCCCGCGGGTACCTGCGATTCGACCTACTCGCTGACCAGTTGGGCGTCTCCCGCAAGATCCTCGCCGACCGCCTGCGCGCCCTGACCGACCATGGGGTATTGGAACGCAGCCTCTACCAGGAGCACCCGCCGCGCTACGAGTACGTACTCACCGAGCAGGGCCAAGGGCTCCTGCCCGTACTCGTCTCACTCCAGGACTGGGCCGATCGCTGGCTGCTCGGCGACGGCGAGGTCACCGGCCTGTCCCCCGACGACGGTGCGGAGACCCGCCGGGTCAGGGCCCTCGTGGGTACCACGGTCCCGACATGCCTGCGCCTGACGGGAACCGGCGGCCACGAACACGACCCCGTCGACGCCGGCTCCCGGGCCACCGTGCTGTTCGCCTACCCGGCGACCGGTATCCCCGGTCTGCCACCGGAACCCTCGGCGTCGCAGATCCCCGGCAGCGCGGGCTGCACGTTGGAGAACCGTCAATTCCGCGCCGCATGGCGGCAGTTCGAAGCCTCGGGCGTTTCCGTCCGCGGAGTGAGCACCCAGTCACCGCAGGAGCAGACGGCGTTCTCCAAGGCCGAGGAACTCCCGTTCCCGCTGCTGTCGGACGCACGGCTGCAACTCGCCGCAGCGCTGCGCCTGCCGACTTTCCGCGCCGGGCAGGATCTGCGCATCAAGCGACTGATCCTGGTCATCGGACCGGACCGGGTCATCCGGCACGCGCTCTTCCCGGTCACCGACATCCCCGCCGCCGTATCCCAGACCCTGGCGCTCACCCGCGAACCCCCTCGCGCCGGTTAGGCAACTCGCATGCGTGCACGGGGTGCGGTGCAGCGCCCCTGAAGGGTGTCTTTATTGGCCTACGGAAGCCGACCAGCGACTTTGCAAGCATCCGTGTGCCGGTCATGAGCGCAGTTCGTTGGCCTCCAACTGACGTACGCGATCCTCTGCCTGCGCTTCCCGCGCGCTGCGGTCCACCTTCGGCTGTAGCCCGCCCTCTGCGGGTTCGACGGTGAAGCGCGTGATCGGCGTGGGCGGCGACCACGTCGTGGAGCGCCCCGGCGCGCAGGTGACGGTCAACGGCAGACCGCTGGCCGAGCCGTAGGTCAAGGACGGCGTTCCGTCCGGCGGGCCTCCGTACGACGTGGTGTTGCCCGCCGGTCGGCTCTTTCTGCTCGGCGACCACCGCGCAGATTCATACGACTCCCGCTACTTTCTCGGCAATCATTCGGGCACGGTTGCGGCCACCGATGTCCTGGCACGGGTCATCGAAGACCCCACCGTCTTCCTCGGTCTGGCACTGACGGAGCTACTCGGGCTCCTCCTCGCCTCCACCGGGCTTGCCCTGGGGATAGCTGTCCGGGTCGCGCGGAAGCGGAGTCTGCGCACGCTGGCGCCACCCCTCGAACGAACCGACTCCGGTCTTGATGAGTTCGGCGGCGCGGTGGACGTCGGCGGTCACGGCCGCATGGAGTCGGGCAGGTGCGTCGGCGCTGTCCAAGTGCTTCCGCAGGCTCTGGGCCTGGACGTCCCAGAGCCCCAGGAGGGCGACTGCCGTGATCTGCGGCTCGGGGTCGTTCGGCGCCATCCCGGCCCGCTCGGCCAGGAGTTCGGCGGCCACAGCGACGAGCCGATCGGCCATGTCGCGGTGGTGGGCACGCAGCGAGGGTGTGGACCTGGTCAGGGTGCCGAAGCGCATGATCATGGCGCGACCCCGGGCCGGGTCTTCCTGACCGGCGAGCCACGACGTTATGCCGCCCAGTTCATCGGACAGGATCCGTAGCACCGCCTCGACCGGGGTGAGGCCGGGCTCGGCCAAGGCGGCCCGCAGGGCGGGCGTCGTGCTCTCCCAGCGGTCCAGGATGAGCGACTCCTTGGTGGGGAAGTAGTTGAAGACCGTCTTCTCCGACACCCCGCACGCCTCGGCGATCTCCGACACGCGGACCGCGTCGAAGCCCCGCTCCATGAACATCTCGGTCGCCGTGTCGGACAGTTGCTGGCGCATCAGCCGCTTCTTGCGCTCCCGCAACCCCTCGGCCTTCGGCTCCCCCGCCCGCGGGCGCAGCGCCGTCCAGTCCACTGTGCGCTCGCTCATGTCGGCAGTGTAGTCCAGCGGGAGCATATTTTCTGCTACAGTAATTTTTCAGTAGCTGTAAATATGGCCTGTCATCGACACCCGCGCCGTGAGGAGCACCCGATGAGCACCATCCGCATCGTTCGCGACTACCCGTATCCCCCCACGCAGGTCTGGCGTGCCGTGACCGACCCGTTGCTCATCCCACTGTGGACCGCCACCGGAGCCGGCGGACGCCCGGAAGGCTTCACCACGGACGTGGGCACGAAGTTCCAGTTCATCGCGGAGCCCAAGCCCGGCTGGAGCGGCGTCGTGGACTGCGAGGTGCTTGAGGTGAGCGAGCCGTCGCTGCTGCGCTACTCGTGGACCGGCAGCGACGGCGGCGACGTGACGGAGGTCGTCTACCGACTCGAACCCCACACCGGCGGTACGCGCTTCACCTACGAACACACCGGCTTCACCGGTGTCGGCGGCTTCTTCATGGCCAAGCTGCTGGGCAGTGTCCGGCGGAAGATGCTGGAATCGGGCCTGCCAGCAGTGCTGGCGGATCTCGACGACGACGGCAGGCTCCGCCCCGGAAGCACGCTCAAACCGAAGTCGTAGGGCCCCGCCGGCACACCATGCACCAACCCGCGACGACAGCGAGCGGACGGTGCTGGGCCCACTGCCCCGGGCCTCTGCCGGAAGGGCCATCTGCCCCAGGCGGGCCCGGGACCAGCGGAGGTCAATTGCACGGCAGTCCTTAAGAGTCGCCGCTGAAGCAATCTCGACCCGGTTGGCGAGCGGAGGGGTAGTAGCAGGCGCGCAGGCGCGCGGGGTAGGGCGCGGCGATCATGTTCGTGGTGATCAGTTCTTCGTCTGCCGACTGGGAGGTACCGGCAACGGCTTGCGGGTGCCCTTCGGGTCCGGTGATTTCGATGCGGAAGCCGGAATGGCCGGGCCAGGAGCGGACCCATCCCGCCTGGCAGCTCGGGCTGTCGCGGATTTCGAGCCGAGTACCGTCCGCTGCCGTGTGAGAGGCCACGGTGACGGGGTCCTCGCATGCGGTCGTGCGAGGGTTCCGGCCTTCACAGGACCGCAGTTGGCACACGGGCGCGCGGACCGTGAACGACCCGGTCGGGGAACGGGAGGCGTAGATGACAGCGGCGGGCGTGACCATCGCCGCGCACAGCACGAAGACGCCGACCGCTGTGGCCCTGGGCCGTGCACTGATCAAACCGGAAGCTGACACCAGCACTCTGCGCCGCAGTTTGACGGCCTGTGGGAACGGTGAGCACTCGGATACGGCGCCTCCTGTGCCAGCCGGTGCCGTAGAAGTCCCGGCAGGGCGGGGACTGGACGTGTGCCCGCGCCTGCTCCACGTCGCGTCGGCCACTTCCCACTGGGCCAGGATTCTCCCATCCGTTTCTCGTGCTGCTTGGCACAGGGCTTGGACAGCTTGCCTGGGAGGGAACTGCTTACCGTTGAGATACCGTTCCCAAGACGACTTGCTGATCGCTGTCACTGCGGCGAGCTCGACCAGATTCAGTCGACTGCGGTCTTTCAATTCGCGCAGAGCGGCGACGAGTCGCGCGCATTCGACAGGCAGCTCCCGAGGCATCTCCCGCCAGCGAACCGTCCCGCGTGAGTGCCCCATCCCCGGCTCCCTTTCCTCGTCGTTATCCATTGCCCATGGGCTCATTCCACATGGCGTAGCAGCGCCCATGTCTGATCGCCGACGATCCCGTCGGCGGGAACGTGGCTCCGCTGCTGCAGCCGCTTGACCTCTGCTTCTGTGCGTTCACCGAAGTACCCGTCGACATCACCCGGGGAGAGCTTGTGGCGGAGGAGCAGACACTGCACTTCCGCGGCATCCGGGCCGGTGCTGTTGCGAGCGGTCAGACGGGCTGTGGTGGTGCTGTTCCCGGCGAACAGCAGGTCGCCGCGCCGGATGTAGCTGCACGTGTACTTCCCGACCCCGGCCGTGCCTGCCGGTGTGCCCGCAGGGGGATTCTGACGCCAGGGATCAACGATCAGCAATATGGCGGCAACCGCGGACAGCAGCAGCGCACCTGCCGCTATGGACAGTGCCGCGACCTGGATCTCCGGCTCGCCAGAGTCCGTTCCGCTTCCTGCCGCACCGCTCTCGGCCGAGATCTTCACTGTCGCTGCCCAGGCTTCTTCGGCAGCCTCCCGCAGCGCCAGCAACGAAGCGGGATCCGCTCCGGCCAGCGTGGCCAGGGCTTCGACAGCCGCCTCGGGCGGCAACGCCTTTCCGTTGAGATAACGCTCCCACGACGAACTGCTGAAGGGCGTCTTCGCCTGGAGCGACTTCAAGCTAAGACCGCTGTGGTCCTTCAGTCGCCGCAACTGCACGACGAGCTGCCGCACTTGGGGATCCAGCGAACCGGGCAACGACTTCCACCGCACGATGCCCCCTCGGCCGCACCAGTACCCGCCCCACGAGAGCGCGAGCCCGGCCACCGAACCGGGCTCTATCGAGAGTCTCCTCTCATTCGGCAACCCGCATGACACATTTGGCAGCATTCCGGTTACCGGATAGCCGTTTCAGCCATCGAACATCTGCCCGCTGCGCCGTCTTCCGCCACAGCATCCGCTTCCCGGGAACCCGTCACCACCTACGGCTCTTTCGCAGGCCACGCCCTGGGACGTCCCGAGACGCCCCCAACATCTCAGCCTTCCTAGCGGGCGCCCCGCCTCTCCAGCAGCATCGAAGTGCACCGCAGGCGTCATGCGGAGGTCGGTGTCCACGGGAGAGCAGGTGTCGTTTTACGCAGGGCGTCCACGAAATCGATTCCGACTGTGATGGCACGCCGCCCCTGAGAACACGAGGTCGGGAATCTCGAATTCCAACTCCGTACCGTCGCAACGCGCCTAGTGAAGCAATTCCAGGTAACTCGGGGCGCTTTCAGACCGGACCGGCGTGACTTTCGTCTCCGCCAACTGAAGGGAACATCTCATGAAGAGTAAGATCGCCAGCGCGTTCATCATCGCCGCCATGGCCGGATCGGGCCTTGCAGCCACGGCGCAGGGCGCGTCCGCGGCACCCGCCAGCCCGGCCCGCCTGTCGTGCCATTTGGCATGGCACGACGCCAACACGGCGGGCATCAAGTGCACCGGCGGCACCTTCGTCGGAGTGGCGAAGTGCAAGAACGGTAGGACAGCTCAAGGTGCGGCGGCCTACTCGGGCACTACGTCGTACGCCTACTGCACTTCATACGGTTCCTCCCTGGTGATCCCCGTTCAGTGGACGGCGATTCCGGTGTAACGGACTACGACCATCGGATAGAACGTAAGGGCCGCACCCTACACGGGGACGCTGTGGGCGAATCCGCTCTTCGTTTCCTCCGCCCCACCGGATTTCTCTGTCCGGTGGGGCGAATGGCTTTGTCCACTACTCCCGGGCAACGGACGCAAGCGCACGTGCGCGGCGACGGCCGCCGATCTCGGGGCGTCGGTCAAGGAACGGGCGTCCGTCGGGTTGTTGTGGCGGCGGTGAGCAGGTCGGCGGCAAGCGCCCGTGGGGTGGGGCAGGACGAGTGTTGTGGGCAGGAGTATCGGCCGACTGGGTTCGATGAACGCGACGGCTGTTGAGTCGGTACGAGTGATGTGAGGGTCAGCCGCTGGTCAACCTCGGACTGCCGCGCCAGCGGCCCTACGCGTTCGGCGCCCTGATCTCAGTGCCCTGCTTCGCCGGGTACTCGGGCGTTCCCTTCGTGGTGTCGCTGCACTTCCAGCAGGGCCTGGGCTATTCAGCGCTGGCCGCAGGAGCAGCGGGGATACCGTTCGCGGCCGGGGCGGCGGTCAGCGCGGCGCTTGGCGGCCGCGCGGTAGACCGATTCGGTCGCCCGCTGGTGGTGGCTGGTACGGCTGCCGTCGGTACCGGGCGAACCTGGCGCTCGCCCTACAGAAGGTGCCGCCAGCGGAAGGCAGCACCGCCGCGGCCGTACTGCAGACCGGGCAACGGATCGGATCGGCTGTCGGCCTGGCTCTGCCGGTATCCGCCACAGACCTGCGCACCGCCATCGGCGGAACGGGCGCCCGCGCGATTCATGAAGGGGGCACGGGGACAATCACCAAGAGCTAAGCGGTGATAGGCCTGCATTTCGCAATGATTCGGGTGATAGTGCCATCGATGAGGCGCGTTGACACGCCAACTCACCTGCCCGTTTCACGAGAATGGTTCCATCTCCTACGCATTTGACGCTGCACTATTTGCTTGACGTGGAGACCGTCAGGAACCATGCAGGGCCGGAGGGACGTCATCGTCCCTGTGCTGCGTGGTCCGGCCGGGCCACATCCGGGGGTACGGATGTCCATCGCCGCCTTCAGGCGAAGCCGCCTGTCCGAGGAGCTGGAAGCATGAGCGAGCACCGGCGAAAGCCGCCACAGTCGAACGACGGCGGCCGCGCCACCCTGCCCGAAGCGCTCCCCGCATCAACACCACCGTCAGTCCCGTCAGAGTCCGCCCCGTACGTCGCCCCGCCGGACGGCGCCTCGCGCACCGTTCCCGCCCGCCACGCACGTCAAGGATCGATGTGGCATCAGCGTTTCGGGGCGAGCGTCCGCATGCGGCGAGGCATCAAGGGTGCCCTCATAGGTGGGGCCTGCTCGGTGGTGGTCGGCGCGGCGGGCTACGGGTGCTACACCGTGCTCCAGGGGCCATCGCACAGTAAACCCGTTGGGCACGCAGCTCCCGCCCTGACGCCAGTACCTGCGCGGAAGGCCATCACTGCCCTGTCGGCCGCCGAGGTGACCCGCACCGCGAGCGACTTCCTCGCGGCGTGGTCGTCCGGCGATACGGCGAAGGCCGCGGGTCTGACGGACGACGCCAGGCATTCCGTCGACCAGCTCGCCGCATTCCGCACCCAGTTGCACGCCACCTCACTCACGCTGACGGGCCGGTCGGCGAAGGGCACAACCGTGCCGTTCTCGGTGAGCGCCCGGTTCAGTGCCAACGGCCAGCAGTCGAGCTGGCGTTACGACTCGGCGCTGGCGGTCACGCGTGACGCGTCGGGGCGCCCGGTGGTCAAGTGGGCGCCGTCCGTGCTGTATCCGACGCTCGGCGTCGGCGACAAGCTGGTGGCGGACCACTCGGCCGCTCCGGAGCTCACCATCCTGGACCGGAACGGGAATGCGCTGACCGCGGCCGAGTACCCCTCGCTCGGCTCGGTCATCGGCCAACTGCAGGCGGCTTACGGCACCGCGACGGGTGGATCCGCGGGCACCGAGATCCGGGTCGAGGGCGCCGACGGGAAGCTGGGCCCGGTGCTGCACCGGGTCTCCCAGGGCAGGGCGGGAAAGCCGCTGACGACGACGATCGACGCCCATCTCCAGGCGGCGGCCGAGCAGGCGGTCAAGACCAAGGGACCGGACGCGTCAACGGTGGTGATGCAGCCGAGCACCGGTGCGATCCTCGCCGTCGCCAACCAGCCCGCGTCCGGCCCCGACAAGGCGCTCAGCGGCACGTACGCGCCCGGCTCGACCTTCAAGCTGATCACCGCGTCGACGGCGCTCGACACCGGCAAGGTCGCCCCCGACAAGCCGCTCGACTGCCCGAAGAACTATCAGTACGGCGGGGCGAGCTTCCACAACGTGGACAACTTCTGGCTCCAAAACGCCACGATGGCCCAGGACTTCGCGCAGTCCTGCAACACGGCCTTCATCTCCACGGCGACGTTCATGCCCGATGATGCCGTCGCCAACGAGGCGCACGACGTCTTCGGCATTGGGCTCAACTGGAGCGTCGGCGTACCCGCGTACAGCGGCAGCGTGCCTGCCGCCACCGGCGCGATGAAGGCCATGTCGTACATCGGGCAGGGCAACGACCTGATGAGCCCGCTGAACATGGCGTCCGTTGTGTCGACTGTCAAGGCCGCCGGATTCCATCAGCCGTTCATCGTCTCGCCGTCGGTCGACAGCCGAACGCTCACCCAGGCCCCGCGGCAGTTGAGCGCCTCGGTCGCCGCGCAGGTCCGCTCCATGATGCGACTGACCGCGCAGTCGGGGACGGCAGCCCCGGCAATGGCCGGGCTCAGCGGCGACATCGGTGCCAAGACCGGAACCGCGGAGGTCGACGGGCAGGCCAAACCCAACAGCTGGTTCGTCGGGTACCGCGATGACGTGGCCGCCGCGGCCACCGTCCCGAACTCCGGCGAGGGCTACAAGTTCGCCGGACCGATCGTCGCGTCGATCCTGAAGGCTGCCAACTGACGCGTCAGCTCTCTCGCGTCCGCCGCTGGCCCAGAAGGCGATACGCCGGGGGTCAGCTGAAGGTGCGGCGGTAGGTGTGCGGGCTGACGCCGGTGGTCCGCTTGAAGCGGTCGCGGAAGGCGGTGGGTGAGCCGAAGCCGACCTGAGCGCCGATGCGTTCGACGGAGTGGCGCGTGGTCTCCAGGAGGTGCTGGGCCTGGCGGATGCGGGCGCGGTGGAGCCACTGGAGCGGGGTGGTGCCGGTCTGTTCGCGGAAACGGCGTATCAGGGTCCGGGTGCTGGTTCCGGCGTGGGCGGCGATGTCGGCGAGGGTGAGGTCGCGGGCGAGGTTGTCCCGCAACCAGGTGAGCAGGGGTTCGAGGGCGGAGCCCTGGGGGGCGGGGGTGTGGTCATGGACGATGAACTGCGCCTGTCCGCCCTCGCGTTCCAGGGGCATGACGGACAGGCGGGCGGCGTCGGCGGCGACGGCCGAGCCGTAGTCGCGGCGGATCATGTGCAGGCACAGGTCCAGTCCGGCGGCGGCCCCGGCGGAGGTGAGGATCTGGCCGTTGTCGACGTACAGGACATCCGGGTCGACGTCGATGTCGGGATGGGCGGCGGCCAGCTGGGCGGCCGCGATCCAGTGGGTGGTGGCACGCAGCCCGTCGAGGAGGCCGGCGGCGGCCAGAGGGAAGGTTCCCGAGCAGATGGAGGCGATGCGGGTGCCGTCGGCGGCGGCTGCGCGCAAGGCATCGCGGACGGCAGGCGCAAGGGGGGCCGCGGGGACGGCGGTACCGGGCACGATGATCGTGTCCGCGCCCCTGAGTCCCTCCAGCCCCCACGGCGCGCGCAGGGTGAAGGCACCCGCGTCGATCTCCGGCTTCTCCGCGCACACCCGGACCTGATAGCCGGGGCGCCCGTCCGGAAGGCGGGTGCGGGTGAAGACCTCGATCGGGGTGGACAGGTCGAACGGGATCACCCGGTCAAGCGCGAGGACGGCGACGGTGTGCATGGCCAGAAGATACCTGTCCGCCGAGCACTTCCCTAGGGCGCGTTGACCGAACAGACCCACAGTTCGCCCAGTTCACAGCCTCTGAACGGACTCATGGCGATATCCCGTTGGAAGCTGTCACTAACGCCACTGGGAGACGGGTCGCCAGCCGGTTAGCTTCGGGAACGACGTCGGCCAGACCGGCCCTACGGCAACCTGAAGGAACGTCCATGCACGCCCAGATCATCCTGTTCGATGGCTTCGATCCACTCGATGTCATCGCCCCCTACGAGGTGCTGTACGCCGGAGGCACCGCCTCCGGCGGAGCGGTGAGCGTGGAACTGGTCTCCGCCGAAGGACCGCGCGAGGTAGTCAGCGGTACCGGCGGTCTGGCGCTGCGCGCCACCGCCGCCCTCGACCCCGGGCGCGCGAGCCTGATCCTGGTACCTGGTGCCTCGGGCCGCGTCGGAGAGCCCGGTGAGGTCCCTGACCACGACGCGGGGGCCGGGGCGTGGAGGCAGGACGATTTCATCCCCGTGCTGCTGGGCCGCACCCTGACCACCGAGTTGCCCACGCTGATGAAGGCAGCGATGGAGAATCCGGAAGTGACGGTCAGCGCGGTGTGCGGCGGCACGCTCGTCCTGGCCATGGCCGGCCTGCTGGAGGGCCGCCACGCCACCACCCACCACTTGGGCCTGGACATGCTCGACGCCACCGGCGTCCACGCGGTGCACGCCCGTGTCGTCGACAACGGCGACCTCGTCACCGGGGGCGGCGTCACCTCCGGACTGGACCTTGGCCTGTACCTACTGGAGCGCGAGATGGGCCCCCAGATCGCCCACGCCGTCGAGGAGTTGTTCGCGCACGAGCGCCGCGGCACCGTCTGGCGCGACCAGGGCCCGGCGCCCGTCGGCCTCTGACCGCCCGCACCGCTCCAGTACTTCGTATCCGCACCGTAAGGAAGAACAGCAGCATGTCTGTCGAAGGCACCTGGGACCTGTCCATCTCCACTCCCATCGGCAAGATCAAGGCCGTGGTCGAACTCCGGCGACAGGACGGTGTCCTGACCGGGGTCGCCCACGGGGCGGGAGAGGAGGTCCCGCTCAGCGACATCGCCCTCGACGGCGACCGGCTCACCTGGAAGCAGGCCATCACCAAGCCCATACGCCTGAACCTGGCCTTCGCCATGACGGTCGACGGCGACACTCTGACCGGCACCTCCAAGGCCGGGCGCCTGCCCGCCTCCAACGTCACCGGCCGGCGCCGCACCGTCCTAACGGTCACGGAGCTCTGACGTGACGAAACTTCTGCTCTGTCTGCACGTCCTGGCCGCCGTTCTGGCCATCGGCCCGGTCACCGTCGCCGCCAGCATGTTCCCCAAAGCTCTGCGCCGCGCCCACAGCGACCCGGGTGACCGCGAGGCGCTCACGACCCTGCGGATGCTGCACCGCGTCTGCCGCGTCTACGCGGCCGTCGGCACCGCTGTTCCCATCTTCGGGTTCGCCACGGCCAGCAGCCTCGGCGTTCTCGGCAGCGGATGGCTGATCACCTCGATCACCCTGACCGCCGCAGCCGCCGCCATCCTGGCGCTGCTGATCCTGCCCGCCCAGGACAGCGCGCTCACCGCCGTGCAGGCCCCCAGCTCCGGGCCCGGCCCCCGATCTGCCCGTCAACTGGCCATGCTCACCGGCGCCTTCAACCTCCTGTGGGCCACCGTCACCGTCCTGATGATCATTCGTCCCGGCTCCACCACGGGAGCATGACCGTGCACCTTCGCCCCTTGCGCATCGCGGCACACGTCGAGCTCATCTCCCTGATCGTCCTGTTGGCCAACCTCGCCACCGCCCACCTCAAGCCCATCTCCTCCCTGATGGGCCCCACCCACGGCTGCGCCTACCTGTTCGTCCTGGCCGCGACCTGGCGCCTCAAGCACGCCGCGACCACCACCAAGGCAACGGCCCTCATTCCCGGCATCGGCGGCCTCCTCGCACTGCGCCAGCTCGACCGTCCCGACACCGTCGATCAGCACGGCAAGGACGCCGTCCGGTCCTGATCCTGTAGATATGCGGGTGCGTCCGGGTGGGATGCCGTGCAGCCAGGCGTCGAGGCGGGTGAGGTTGATGGCTGTGGCGGTGAGAAGGTGTTGCACGGCTGTCTTGGTCTGGCCGCGGTAGCGGCTTCGTCGCAGGCCGAAGGCGCATACGGCTTGGGAGACGGTGCCTTCGACGCCTACGCGGTGTCCGTAACGTTGGCGCCGGTCTTCGGTTGCCTGCTCGGCGCGGAGTTGGCGTAGGGCTTCGTGCTGTTCGCGTGGGCGGAGGGTGATGGTGCGGGCTGCTGCCCTGGCGCAGCGGGAGCGGACCGGGCACGGTGTGCAGTCGATCAGGCTGAAGGTGAACATCACCCCCGGACGGGAAGGAATGGTGAACGGTTGTCGGCGCAGTTGCCGGATGATCGGCACCGTGTCCCGCATCGGACGCGCACGGCGCACGGCGCACGGCGCACGGGGCACGCCTCGACACGGAGCGGGCGATCAGGTCGTAAATGGCGTGAACCGATCTGCTGCGACTAGACGTCGACGCGCTCGACCGCAGGGCCAGTAATCTGCGCGCCGCAGCTGGCCTCTTCATTGGCGTCAGCCGCCCCGCGAATCGCCTCATCCACCGTGTCGTGAATCGGCGCCGCCAATCCCACCCCCGTCAGCTCCAGGATCCTGCGTACCGCCGCCGTGGGGGCCGCCAACCGCACACTCCCGTCGATCCGCCGTGCCTCCTGAAGCGTTCGCAGGACGATGTTGAGGCCTGAGGAGTCCATGAACGGAACCGCCGACAGGTCGAGCACCAAATGCCGCCTGCCGTAGGAGATTTGGTTGGCCAACTGGTAGTGCAGCTCGGTCGTGGTGTCGATGTCGAGGTCGCCGCCGATCGTCACCACTGCGAGCTCAGGCTGACACACGACCACGTCGACGGACAGCGGGGCAGTTTCGGATGACAAGGCGGCACCTCCGTAGATCAGGTTCTGTGCACCGGCCGCTACCCCGGCCGCGGAGGTTCATCCCTCATTGCTCTCCGGAGGCTCGGGGCCCACGGCCTCATTCACCCACCTCGCGGTGCCCGCGAGGTGGGTATGGCTCGGCGGGGACCGAGGAGCCTTGCGTCGTTTCCCCGAGGGCCACTCGTGCCCCCGCCGAGACTGCTGCTTCGCCATCCGACAGGACTGGTGGACACGCGAAGCGCTGTGTCTTCTCCTGCTTTGCCACCTCCCTCCGGGCGGAGAGCGCCAGTCGGCGCCCTGAGCTGGCCTATCTGGATTCGCCCCGTGTCACGGTGGTGGGCTGCGCTATCCGCTCCGAAGGGCAGTCACCCCGGCACGTGAAGGCCTGGTAGGAGCCCAATGCCTCTCTCCCTTCTGCACCGTCCCGAAAGGGTTGATATGCGTCTGCCCCGTCCTGTGCGCTATGCACGACCCCATCCGGGTGAGCTTCGGTTCTGGTCCCGCTTTCGCTGGACTCGTCGCAAGGTGGCCACTGCGCTGTCAGCGGTGGCTTTCACGGGTTGCATCACGCGCACTGCGAGCGGTATGGCCCAGCCCGCTGTACTCCCGATCAATCAGCCGATGTGCCAGGAGCGCAACTGAACACGCCTTTTGCTGGTGCCGCAGGAGAATGGCACGCCGACTTGCTGGCAAGAGAGTTGGTGGGCTTCGACAGCGGGCATGACGGCGACGTGCCCACCATGCGATCCACCGGCTTGCCTTCCCGGGCGGAGGCTTGACGTCTCAGCCGTTTGACCAGTGGGGTCCCCGGCAGTCGACGATGTTGACGAGTTTGGGAGTCGCTGAGGGCTTCCTCATAGGTGGCGTACAGGCACACGTGGTCGAGGCCGCGGTGGAAGGCTGGAAGAGGAGCCGTGGGATGAGACCTGCCGTGGGAGCGGTTCTGCGTCGGTGTAAGGAATGCGACGGCTTCGAGTACAGCGGGGCCCCCGGGTGCGTCGCATGCCGGGAACTGGTTGACGACATCCTTGAGGAGGAATGGCGACGGTTCCTGGACGCTGTGGGAGCCCCCGCCAACCAGGAGACGGCTGTGGCCGAGATGGTGGCAGACGAGCCCGACCGGCACGACTGGCGTGCGGTGGACGCGGCCCTGTCTGTCGCCAAGGCGACAGACCCCGTGCCAGTCCCGATGTCGAGCACACATGAGCCTGACAGCACTCCCCCGGCGTCGAGAAGCGCAGGCACCGGATAGGCACACAGTTTGGCGAAGCTGTCTGCATAAGCTGCCGCTTGCCCCGCCCAGGTCCGACGCTCAGCCTCATCGAACACCGTCACAGGGGCCCACCCCCTCCACTTCCAGCCCGAGGGAACATCGAGCGGCTGATCGCCGACCCTGACGCACCTGTCGGAGCCTCACGCTGACGCGAGAGGCATAAGCACCGAGCAACCCAGCAATCGGTCGAATTCTGTCGTTTCTCGGTTCCCTGTCATTCCTCGAAGACTTTGCGGAGGAACTCGTCGACGTTGCCTCGCATACGTGCCAGGCGTTCCTCCACCGTGAGCGATTCCTGGTAGCGACTGGCAAGTACCACCACCTTCTTGCCCCGCACGTACAGCGGGCAGGCCAGGTCTGCGCACATGTAGGCGCCCACGGTATTGCCATCACGTCCGGCGGGACCGACTCTGCGAGCAGCTAGAAGAGAGACCCCCGATCCGGGGTGCCCTGTCATGCACAGGGAGCACAGATTTGTCTTGGTGAAGCTCCTGGGGCCGCTCTGAGGCACCCGGAGTGTGATGCCCACGGTCTCCTCGCCGCGCCGAGTGACGAGGTAGCCGCGGTCCGGCGCCCCTGGGTCTCGCCAGCCCAGGAAGTCCAGGTCCGCCCAGGGGAGTTCGGCCAGTCCCCGGGGCAGATTGATCCTGCGGGCCTCGCCTTTCGAGCAGTTGACGAAGGAGGCGCGTATGTCGTTCTCGCCGAGTGGTTCCATGGGGCGCGAAACTAACAGTGCGGCGGGCGGGATGTCGCATGAATATTTCCACCGTCGGAACAGGAAGCCGTATGGATCCAGCCTGGGTTGCTGCGCCGTCTGAACTGGTTGGGGAAGCTGCCGTGGTGACGTCGGCTGCCTACGTTCGGCCGTCAGAGCTGTTCTTCCAATCCGATGGCCCTCTCCAGACACTTTTGAGCCTTGTCCTGCTCGCCTTCCGCTGGTGAAGGAGTGCGGTTGCGATGGCGTCGAGTTTGCGCTGAACCGCGCGCTCGGCACGCCGTTCAGAGTTCTTCAACAGAGCGAGCTGGTGAGATTGGAGCCCGACTCTGCCAGCCGTGCGAACACGCCGCGCCGCGTACCGCCGCGCTCTGCGGGGTGTTGGAAGGTCATGACGTCGGCGTGGCCAGCGCGGCCGTCGAGAGCGGTGCACACATTCTCACGACTTCACCATTATGTGGAATTAGGTTTGTCAAGGTTCACCCCGTTTACCTGGATGGACCTCCGCGATGGCTAGCACGGTGACGATGGCGTAGATAAACCAGCTGCGACACAGGTCGCAAGGTGGCCAAGGCTGGCCGACCGCCCGGAAGCGACGATGTCGCGGTCGAGGAGGACATCTCCGCGACAGCCCGATGGAACCGCATCACCGAGGTGGAACGGGAGGGATCCGCCGCCGTCGTAGCCGGTACTGTGCGTCCGTGCCGACGACGGCGAGGGCGATCGACTCGCAGTCGATCGCCCTCGCCGTCGATTCCGCGTCCCACCCGGCCGTCTCGCGGACCTTCCCGAAGACCCTGTCCTTCATAGTCCGCCTGAGGAGTCGTCCGTAGCAGGAGAGGGCTGCGGCCAGTCCAAGGAAGGCCAAGTAGTTGCCTGGTTTCCGCTCGTAGCAGTTGGTTGAGGCGGCGGTAGCTGGTCAGCCAGGACATGGCGCGTTCAATGAGCCGCCTCCGAAGTTGCATGTCCGTGGTCGGACCACACCGGCACGCGTTAGTGAGCCTGTCAGGAGGTGAGGATGGAGATGCCGTCTCCGAGCAGTTTCAGCCCGAGGACGAAGAACAGGACCGCCATCACGGCGACGTTGTACTGGGCTGCCCAGTCTTTCCAGTTGCCGAGTGTGGTCTTGGCTCGCTCTCCCCCGAGCAGGAAAACTGCCAGCGGGGCCAGCAGGCCGAAGGTGGCGATCAGGACGAAGATGGCCAGCGATGCGATCTGCTGCCCGACCGGCAGTCCGGCTGAGCCGATCGCGGCGCCCGCGGCGATGGTCAGCGGGGCGTTTTTGGCGTTGAGCGCGGCCAGGGCCAGTCCGAGTGCGAAGACCTTGACCGGCGTGAGGCGGTCGATCGCGCTCATCCACTTCGGCAGTTGGGCTTGCGACGGATCCTTTGGGCGCCGGTGCCATTGCCGGGCGCCGAAGAGGACGAGGAACAGGCCCAGGGCGAGCTTGAGGGCTCCCACCCAGGTGGCCGGGTGATTGTGGGCAGAGGCACCTGCGGGGGAAGCGATCGCCAGCATCACCGCGCCCAGTGCCGAGAGTCCCAGGATCCAGCCGGCGGTGAAGAGGACTCCGTTGAGGCGTCCCCGAGGCGTGGCGAGTATGAGGATGATTGCGATGATCGGGAGCGGGCTGATCGCGACGCCGGCTGCAAGACCCAGTACGTCACCGAGAACTTTGCCCATGATTGCCTCCAGGCGGGGGTCAGAGCAGCCGTCGCCCCATCCGGCTCACGGAGCGGACGGAGCGGCGCCGGGTGCGTGGTCGGCTCTGTGGCTGTCCTCCTCGGCCACGCGGAAAGCAGTTGCCCCAAGAGCGTGACGACGACGAACCCGGCAGGCCCATATTCCATGATCCTGCGCTCTGACGAATCTGTCCTCGTGAGCTTCTCGGAGCTCTGAGGGCCTTGGCCTGCCCGTTGCCCCCGGTGGTGCCCCCATCGCGCTCGGCAGCAAGCCGGCACCCGAGAATGCTCTCGTTCTCGGCACAGTGACGGACGGGGCGCACCTCGCGACCCAGCGGGTGCGGACCGTAGCCGTCAGACTCTCTCGATACTCCGCTCCGGGTATCCGCTTCACCCCGGGCCGGGGATGCGAGGCGACTTGTATGTGGTCAGGATGAAGAGGTGAGGGCGATGGCGCCTCATGTTCGGGCGCTTGGCGACCCTCGCACTGACCGCGGCAGGAGGACGTCACGATGACTGCGACGACAGGCGCAACCCAATCGGCTCACCCCGAGCGCCCGGGCAGGTCGGACGGGGTCTGCAGCGAGTTCACCGTCTTTACCAAGATCAAGCCGGGCCATGCGGATGCGCTGCGTAAGGATCTCGCCGCGCTCGCCGACGCGGCGGATGACGAGAGGGTCCATGCGGCGGTGCGCCAGATCGGCACCCTGCATGACGCACGGCACGTGATCTTCGACAACGACACCCGGTTCATGTTCGCGAGCGTTTTCGACGGCTCCTGGGACAACTACATCGACGACTTCGCCCAGACGGTAGTCGGGTCCCGCTTCGACAAGGTCTTCTCGCACAGCGAAGGGTTCCCCGGCGTCACCGATCCAGGGGTTAAGGACTGGTTCGTCGCCCACCAGGAGCCCGCGGGGGTCTTCGTCAGCGCATATCCCGACCTGACCGTTCAGCAGATCTACAAGGACCACCGCGTGGACGACGCGTTCCAGGAGGTGCTGGACACCCCCCAGTTCCGGGCGGCGCTGGACAACCCGGCCAACGCGGAGTTGGTGGCCACGCCGGCTTTCCAAAAGCTGCTGGAGGAAGCCTCGGCCTAGAGCCCGGACACAGCCAACCCTCGGAGCCCACCCACCATCGGTGGACCAAGTCGGCTGGTGCGAGTCGGCCATTGCAGGGCTGTCCAGGCAGAGACCGATGTGGAGGCACAAGCGACCATGGACACAGCGGACAGCAGCAGCGCGGTCGGCGTGCGCGTCGAGATCGACGACGTCCAGAGCGGGGCCCTGCGTCCACGGCCCGTGCCCTACGAGGGAAGGTTCATCTTCCTGCGCGTGGATGACCGCCACGTCGGGCGCGCCCTGCTGCGCCGACTACTCCCGTTGACCTCGGGTGGTCTGCCCAGCGTGGACCCGAACCAGGATGCCTGGGTGGCTGTGGCGTTCACCTACCAGGGACTCAGGGCCCTGGGGGTGCCTCAAGAATCGCTGGACAGCTTTCCGCGGGCGTTTCGTGAGGGCATGGCCGCTCGGGCGGAGCTGATCGGCGACGTGGGCGAGAGTGCACCGGCCCACTGGGAGGCACCGTTCGGAACCGGTGATGTCCACATCGCGTTGAGCGCCCTCTCCTCCGATGCGGCGCAGTTGGACAAGGAGCTGGAGCGGGCCCGTATCGCCTACGAGGACACGCCCGGTGTCCGGGTGATCTGGCAGCAGGAGGTCCGGCAGCTCCCGACCGGGCGTACCACCTTCGGCTTCCGCGACGGCATCAGCCATCCGAACATCGAGGGCGTCGGGCTGCCCGGCTCCAACCCGCAGGAAGCCCCGATCAAGGCCGGCGAGTTCATCCTCGGCTACCCCGACGAAACCGGCAGCCTGCCGCCCATGCCCAGCCCCGACGTGCTGGGGCGCAACGGAACCTACGTGGCCGTTCGCAAGATCCACACCAAGGTGGCGGCCTGGCGCCGGTACCTGCGCGCGAACACCTCCAGCGCCGAGGAGGAGGCACTCCTGGCGGCGAAGATGGTCGGGCGCTGGCCGAGCGGGGCGCCGCTGACGCTGGCGCCGGAGCATGATGATCCGGAGCTGGCGGCCGATCCGCACCGCGTGAACAACTTCCTGTACCGGGAGAACGACGATCGCGGCTTCCGGTGCCCGGCCGGTGCGCACATCCGGCGCACCAACCCCCGTGATTCCACCATCATCGGCGACGCACGGATGCACCGGCTCATCCGTCGCGGCACCACCTACGGTCCGCCGCTGCCCGAGGGTGTGCTGGAGGACGACGGCGCCGACCGGGGACTGGTCGGGGTCTTCATCGGCGCCCACCTGGAACGGCAGTTCGAGTTCATCAAGGCCGAGTGGGTCAACGACGGCAACTTCATCGGCTACCCCGGCGAGAAGGACCCGGTGGCCGGGCATCACGGCGGAACCGGCAGCGTCACCATCCCGGAGAAGCCGGTCCGGCGTCGCCTGCAGAACCTGCCCAGCTTCGTGGTCACCCGCGGCGGCGAGTACTGCTTCCTGCCGGGTCTGCGTGCCCTGCGCTGGCTCGCAGAACTGGAGGACTGACGGCGATTCCCACCCCCTGAGGTCCGATCACGCTCTCCGAGGAGAGGTCGAAGTCATGGCAGCACGGTTCGTCCGCTACACGCCGGACGTCGAAGACGATGACCCGCACTTCGACCGCAACGTGCAGACGGTGATCGAGAAGACCGAGAGCTACATCGCCGAGTCGGTCAAGGCCGGTGGCACCGGACGGGCCCTGCGCGACGCCCACGCCAAAGGCTACGGGCTGGTCCGAGGGGAAGTGGAGATCCTGGCCGGGCTGCCCCCCGAGTACGCCCAGGGAATCTACGCGACCCCGGGAACCCACGATGCGCTCATCCGCTTCTCCAACGGCTCGCCCCACGCCGGAGCCGACGCGCGACTGGGCGCCGCCACCGGACTGGCGCTGAAGATGTTCGACATCCCCGGCCCGACCCTGCTGGAAGACGAACCGGACACAGGCACATTCGACTACGCCAACATCAACGGACCGATCTTCTTCTGCAACACAGTCGAGCACTACCTGTTCATCCAGGAATTGTTCCTGAACGCGTCGGCCTACTTCTCCCAGGGCCGACCCGGCGCACATCGTTTCTTCACCGATTTCGTGACCGGAAAGGGAACTCTGGACCAGGACGACTGGGCGTGGGACGAGTTCCTGGCCTTCCTGCGCCTGTCAAAGACCCCTCCGGCAAACCTGCTGCTGTCGAGCTACTGGACGATGGGCGCGGTCCGGCACGGGGACTACATCGCCAAGGTGCGCATCGCCCCCGACCCTTCCTTCGCCGCCGCGGTGGTCCGGCGCGCCATCGACCCCACGTCGGCGGCGGAGGTCTTCCGACCGGCCCTGCAGGCCGAGCTGCAGGAGCGGCCCTACGCCTTCGACATCCAGGTCCAGCTCTGCACCGACCTGGAGCCCATGCCGGTGGAGGACACCACCGTGGAGTGGCCCGAACAGCTCTCGCCGTCCTTCACCGTGGCCAAGCTGCGGCTGCCACAGCAGGACATCTCCGGCCCGGAAAACCTGGAGAAGATGGACTCACTGTCCTTCACGCCCTGGCGGGTCACCGCCGAGCACGCACCCCTGGGCAACATCATGCGGGCCCGCAAGGAGGTCTACCGGCGCTCCTCCATCGCGCGCCACAAGCTCAACCAGCAGCCACGCAAAGAGCCCCGCAGTGCCGACGAGGTGCTTGGCGCTTGACCCGGCCCACCACCGCGACGGTGGGTCAACCAAGGCGGCTCAGGTTTGCCCGTGTTGTCGGGACGTCCAGCACGCAGACGGCGTCGCGGGCGGGGACGTCGGCGGCGTTCGGGCGGACGGCGGCACCGTCATGCTGCCAGCGGCTCAGCGTGGAGGTGTCGAACCACCGGCGGGCCAAATCGGCCCAGGGAGCCGGCACATCCGTCCACCGCTGGGCCCGCAGTTCTCCCAACAGCGTCTCGGTGCGTGCGGTGCGAGGTAGTCGGTCACACCCACGGCTGGGACGACATCTCGGAGGCCAGGTACTCCTCGCCGCCATCGACGATCTCGGCGGGAAGTTCAGGGTGTTGACGAAGAGGTTGTGGACCCCGCCGATCTGCTCGGGCATCAACTGGGGCCCGTAGTCGGCATCCAGGGGGCTTGTCATAGCCCAGGCGCGCCAAGGGGCGGAAGATGCCCCTGCGCCCTGAGGCAGCCTCACTGATCGACGAGACTCAGCAGCACCGTGACAAAGGCTCACGCAAGTAGTGGACCTCGTCGGCTGGTTGATCCGCCTCGACCAATGGTCGCCGATGACCTCAATCACGCTCACCAGTAGCCTTCACGTGCGGGCCACCGCTGCCGCGACGGCGACCAACCCGCCACGCAGGCCAGGGGGGAACACAATGGCGGGAGCACACATCGGACGCGCCCGCAAGGGTAGATCAGGGGCACATCGGCCCAGCACAAGTTCAACAGGTCTCTCACAGTTATCAGCTTCACTACCTGGCGTATGTGGCCCGTGGGGACGACCCTCGCTACAGGGACTTCCTCCTCCACCGCAAGACGACCCAGATGACTACCGGTGCGCCGTGCGCAAGTGCCGCGGGAACTTCAGCCAGTGCACGACGGTATCGAACGCGCTCTAATCGAGGTTCAGTACCGCGGGGTCTTGAACCGCGAGCGGAGGTGAGGCATGAGTGGAGTTGGCCGAGAACTTGGAATAACTCCGCCAGCCAACCCGGTTCGCCCGCAGCGGTCACGGAGGCACCCGCGTCAGCAGCCTCCGGCTTTGAGGGCCCAGCACTTCGTGAAGGGGCTGATCACATGATTCAGGGCGTTGACGTCAGTTCGTACCAGCCGGTCGGCTACGGCACGAGCGGCCTGTCGTTCGTCTTCGTCAAGGCCACGCAGGGCACCGGGTACGTCAACCCACTCCAAGCGGGCCAAGCGGCGCACGGCCGCACCGCCGGGTTGGTGGTCGGCTTCTATCACTACCTGGACTCCTCGGCGAGCATGCAGGCCCAGGCCCAGTACTTCGTCAGCCAGTGCGACAGCCAGAGTGGCGACATCCTCGCCTGCGACTGGGAGGAAACCTCGGTCTCAGGCGCGGAAAAAGACGCCTTTCTCACCGCGGTCAAGCAATTGAGACCTGACCACCGGCTCGTCCTCTACTGCAACACCTACTTCTGGACCAGCCTGGACACCACCAGCGACTGTGCGGACGGCCTGTGGATCGCGGACATCACCACTGCCGGGCAGCCGCGCGTTCGGCATCCGTGGACCTTCCACCAGTACTCCGACTCGGGTGGCGTCGACCGGGACGTCGCCAACTTCAGCTCCACCGCAGAACTCATGGCCTGGGCGACCGGCACCCAGCCCACCCCTCCGCCCTGGGAGACCGACATGCCTCAATGGATCGCTGGCCCCGTAACTCCGGCTGCCGAGCCCACTGTTGTCCTCGTCCCGCACGGGGCCGCGTGGTCCGCGGCACCAAACCGCTCCCTGCACCTGGGCATGGATCAGGTCGGCAACCCGACCGCGCGGGCAAGCGTCCGTGTGGCCATCCACAACGGCGCCAACTGGCGCGAGTCCACTGCGACTCTCACCGCCGCGGGCAGCACCGTCGATGTCGCCCTCACCAACGCCGACGTCAAGGTCAGCCTTCAGACCACCGACCCCGGCGTCGCCTACGCCATAGAAACCTGGTGACCTGGCCGTCGAGCCCCACACCGTGCTCGCCCGGCAACGGGTGGCCGACGAGGAGTGCGCCGAATCCCGCGACGAGTCCGGCGGCGGGCAGGTTGGCCGCTGTGACGACTGCGAGCCCGGCCGCATAGAACACGCCTCGGCGCGGCACCGCGGCGAGCGAGATGCGCACCGAACCGTGGGTGTCCTCGCCCGGAAGCCGATTGTCGCGACGGGGCGCGCCGACCAGGGCGGCGACAATTCCTCGTACGGAGCAGGCCTTGGTCCATTCGGCGCTGGCCACGGCAGTGATCACGTCAGAAGCCATGCTCCCTTGCTCTTCGCGTTCGCCGTGAACTCGGCGTCGTCCGCGGTCAGTCGTAGGGAGGCGTCCTCCAAGAGAGCCACTCTCCGAGGACGTGGACGAATCCGGCCTGTTCCAGTGCCGTCTGGACTATGTCGACCTGGTCGAGCAGCACGACGAGGCCGAGATCCTAATGGGCGCGCACCGGCGATCAGGGGAGCCTCGGGGTGAGGGCCGATCAAGCCGGGTGACCCTCAACGTATCGCCCTGGCAGAGGAGTTGCAGGACGAAGTCACACCTCGTAGCGGTCCGCCAGGGTCCTCACGGCCTCGGCGATGGCCTCCCGCAGCTCCGGCGGGGCGAGTACCTCTGCCTCCGTGCCGAGTCTGAGCAGGTCGCCGACCGCCACAGCCTGCGCCTCGACCGGCAGCTCCACCTGTATCCACCCGTCGGGGTCGGGCGGCCCTGCATCCTCCAGAGCGCGCTTACCCACCGCACCAAACTGCATGGGCAGCAGCCGCTGCCCCCGGGGCGAGATCCTCAGTCGCGCGGTTCCCCGGTGCAGCGCGGCCTCCAGCCGTCGTGTGGACTCCTCCCAGTAGGCGGCCAGGTGGAATCCGACGGGGCGTTCGAAGGTCTCTCGCGTAGTGTCCACGGCCAGCAGGCGGGATATGCGGTAGGTCCGTACTGTCGCGTCCGCCTTCGCCACCAGGTACCAGATACCACCTTTGAGGACGGTGCCGAGCGGGTGGAGTTCGCGCTGCACCTCACCGCCCCAGCGCCGGTAGTGCACACGCAGCACACGTTGTTCCCACACCGCCTGGGCGACCGGTGCCAACTGTGGAACCGGGTCGGCTCCCCGGAACCATGCGGGCGCGTCCAGGTGGAACCTTTCCTGAATGAGCCGGGAGTGCTCTGCCAGTCCAACGGGGAGAGCGGCCTGCAGCTTCAACTGAGCGGTGGCCAGCACAGCGCCGAGGCCCAGCTCACGCGCTGGCCCCGGCACTCCGGCCAGGAAGAGCGCCCGGGCCTCGGCGCCGGTGAGTCCGGTCAACCGCGTGCGATATCCATCCATCAGGCGATAGCCGCCGATAGGCCCACGATCGGCACATATCGGGACACCCGACCCGCTGAGCGCCTCGATGTCCCGGTAGACAGTACGGACGGACACCTCCAGCTCCGCGGCGAGCTCGGGAGCGGTCATCCGCCCGCGGTTCTGGAGCAGCAAAAGCAAGGAAAGTAGCCGGTCGGCGCGCATGGATCCATTGTCCCGCCGTACCTGACAGGAGGTGTCAGGTACGGGCGTCAGGCTGATCACGCGCCGTGCGGAAGAGACCGTGCGGCCGATCGAAAGGACAGCTATGGCCACGCGAACCACTGGCAGTTTCACCTTCGCCAACTGGGAAGAACGCACGGTGGGGCCGAGCGAGACGAGCCCGAAACTCGCCCACGCCTCCGTCACAAACACCTTCGCCGGTGGTATCGAGGCCGCTGACACGGCCTGCGAGTACACCATCGTCTACGTCACCGAGAAGACCGGTACGTTCACCGGCATGGAGGCGCTGGTCGGCCATCTCGACGGCCGCAAGGGGGCCTTTGTCGTCGAGGAGCGCGGCTCCTTCGCCGCTGACGGCACCGTGCACTGCGCCTTCGAGGTCGTACCGGGAACAGGCACCGGAGAGCTCACCGGACTTCGCGGAACCGGCAGCTTCGTTGCCAAGCACGGCGAATCCTCCTTCCCGTACACCTTCGACTACGACCTGGACTGAGCACGGGCAGACCAACGGATCGCCGGTCTTCCCAACGGTTGCGCTCAGCTGGCGCTCTCGCGCCGTGGCCCCGCCCCGACATCCGCGACAAAGTCGGGGCGTTTGCCCATCTCCCTGACGCAGGGAACACACCGGTATAGGGCGGCTCCCACACCTGGACCGTCAGCTGCCGAAACCCACCCAATGGATCACACCGCAGCTGCGCGTACGGGGCACCACAGCCCGCGGCACGATCCGCCGGACAGGCCCGGACACCGACTCGCGGCGGACGCGGCGGCGGGACGGCGGCCCGTCCTCCTCCCCCGGGAAGGACGGGCCGCCGCGTCTGTGGACGGCCTGGGCGTGGTAGGTCCAGGCCTTGGGGCGGCGCGGGTTGGACCGCGCCGCCCGGGTTGCACCAATGACTGTGATGCGCCACATCCGCATCTGGCAACGGATCCCGGTGAACTGGGTCATCGTGGGACGTCCTATGGCCTGGCCTGCGCGGATACGGGAGCCCGCGACGCCCTGGTGGGACGGTGGGGCGGTGGCGAGGTGGCCGGAAGTCGTGGTCGCCGTCGGCACCTGAGGGTAATCGGCGTCTGTGCGTCGCCATCATGTGCGGCAGGGGAGGCTCCGTGGCCTCGGGGACCATGACGCGTATGGGGGGAACATGCGGCGTTGGAAGGAACTGCCCGCCTCGCTGGATCAGCGAGTGCGCCAACTCGTCGTACAGCTGCGAAGACTGAAGGACCGCAGCGGGCTGAGTCTTGCCGCGCTGGCGGCCAAGACGCCCTACAGCCGCTCCTCCTGGGAACGTTATCTCAACGGCAAGACGCTACCGCCGCGTGAGGCGGTGGAGCAGCTGGCGCGAGTGTGCGGCGCTGACCCGACCCGGCTGCTGGTGCTGCATGAACTCGCGGCGGAGGCATGGCCCAACGAGACGGAGGACGACGCCGCGGGGGAAGAGGAGCGGAGCGGGACCGTCAGCACGGTCCACCGGCGAGTCACCCGCCGGGCTTGGGTGCTCGTCGGTGCGGTCGTTGCGCTGTCGGCCGTCTTGGCCACGGTACTGCTGGTCACCCGGCCGTGGCAGGGCGAAGACGCCAAGCCCGCCGCGGTGCAGAGCAGCAGCCAGACCCCGTTCCTCTTTGTGCAGGGCCGGGCCCACCCGTGCGTTGTGAAGCGCCAGGAAGGCGAGTTGCGCGCCGGTTACAGCACGACCCACACCATGCTCATGGACCTCAACAGCACGGGCTGGGAGATCCTTGAGGCGCAATGCCTGCTGAAGCACCACGGCTATGACCCCGGCATCCCCGACGGCGATTACGGCCAGCGGTCCAAGGCCGCCGCCGAGCGCTTCCAAAGCGACCACGGCCTGGTCGTCGACGGCATCGTGGGGCCGGACACCTGGAAGGAACTGCGCCGATGAGCGGTGAACGCCCTCTCCCGGCGGAGTGCGCCCGACTGGCTGAGGAATTGCGCAAGTTGAAGGGCCGTACGGGGCTGAGCCTGGCCGCACTCGCCGAGCACACCCCGTACAGCAAGTCGTCCTGGGAGCGCTATCTCAACGGCAAGAAGCTTCCGCCGCGGCAGGCCGTCGACGCGCTGTGCCAACTGGCGGACGAACCGGTCGGCAGGCTGCTGGCGTTGTGGGAGCTGGCGGAACAGGCGTGGAGCGGACGGGCCGGAACCGCGGTCGTCGAGAAGGAGGTGGGCGGAGCCGCGCCGGACGGCAAGCGGAAGGTAACCGGCCGTTCCCGGCGGGCGTTCGTCATGTCCGGCGCCGTCGCCGTCGCGGTGGCCGCCATCGGGGCGCTGCTCCTCCTCACCGCCGGTGGGCACGGGTCCGACCGCCAGAAGTCCGGCGAGGCCACGGCAACTTCCCCGTATTCGCAGTCGTTTGCCCCCGGCTGCAGGGAAGCGGAGTGCGAGGGAGCGGATCCCGTCCAAATGGGCTGCGGCGTGCAGGGCATGGCGGTCACGCTCCTCACACACCAGGCGGTCGACGGTGAGCGGCTGGAGATCCGGTACGCGCAACGGTGCGGAGCCGTGTGGGTGCGGGCCATGAAAATGCGCCTCGGCGACCGGGTCCAGCTGTCACTGCCGGGCGGCGCCAGCAAGGAGATCAAGGCCAAGAACCAGCGGGACACGGAGGTCTATCTGTCGACCACGATGACCGCCACCAAGGTCCCCCGCAAGGTACGGGTCTGCTTGTGGCCCAGCACCGGCGGTGCGCCCGACTGCTTCACACCGCTCCCGTCCGGACCCGGCGCATGACCTCGCCGAGGAGGCACGGCGACCCGGCCGCAACCGTCGTCAGGTGGCGCTGGCTGTGGGTTCCGGGTCGAGCCGGTCATCGTTGATGATTGCGGTTATGACCAGCCCACGTAGAAGAGCTGAGATCTTCGTCGCCGCCAAGCCTGATCGTCGGTTCAACGGCCCTGCGACCGGCGACGAGCGGCGCATGCTCGCCGACTTCCTGGGAGCCCAACGTGCGACCTTGGAGCTGAAGTGCGCGGGCCTGCAGGGTGAGTTGTCCCGGCGGTCCGTGGAACCGTCCACGCTCTCGCTGCTCGGCCTGGTCCGGCACCTCGCCGATGTGGAGCGCCGGTGGTTCCGGCGGGTGCTGGCCGGTCAGGACGCGCCGCCCCTCTTCTCCTCGAAGGCCGACCCGGACGGGGACTTCGACGGTGCGGTGTCCGACCCAGCGGTCATCGCGGCGGCGTGGGAGGCCTGGCGTACCGAGGTGGCATTCGCCGAACGCTTTGTCGCCGATGCGGCCAACCTCGACGTCGAGGGTGACGACACGTGGCGCGGGACGGTGTCGCTGCGTTGGGTACTCATCCACATGGTCGAGGAGTACGCCCGACACAACGGACACGCCGACCTACTCCGTGAGCGGATTGACGGAGCGATAGGGGTGTGACGCCGAGCGGTCATTGTTCGGTGAGAGAGCCTCACTACACGGAATGGGCCGCCGGGGCCATGGTCTCCACCGCCGAAGAGTGGGGCCGGTTCGATACCGCGTTGATGTCCGGCAAGCTGCTGCCCCCTGCCCAGATGCGGCAGACGCGCACCACCGCACCCGCTGCGCGATCTTGTAACTGGCGCTCCCCACCCTGACGTCGACGCTAGTGATCAGTGCGCCTAACGGGTCTCGCGGAAGCCGTCACGCACGGCGTCGAAGATGGGGCGGTAGCGGTTCCAGTCGGCGCTTGGGGCCGAGAGGTAGATGGCGTGCTCGTTGCCGCCCTTGCGGCCGAAGCCGAGGTCGATGGCCCGGAACTGGCGAGCCCGGCCCTGGAAGGTGAACTCCCAGACGGCGGCAGGCTGATCACCGTAGGTGGTGTCCTTCATGCTCACCAGCTTGTAGTCCGACAGCTTGCCTTTGACCTGCGGCTCGATCTGCTGCCAGTGCTGCAGGGGCGTGGAGCTCGCGAAGTCGAGGGTGTCGATCGTCAGGCCGACGAGGCCGTTCGGGTTGAGGTACTGGATCTCCGTGGCGGACTTCACCTGGCGCTGCCAGCCGTCGGGCACCGGGAAGGAGACGCCGAGCTGGTCTTCCTTCACCAGGTGATAGCCCTGCGGCACGGGCGACGCGGTGGGAGTGCGCTGTGGCGTGGTCGGCACCGAACGGGTCGGTTGGACGTCCTGCCCGGAGGGGGTGGGGTTGGCGGTGCCATGGGCTGCCCCGCCGGGCGCGAGGAAGAAGTACGCGCCACCCGCCGCGAGGACGACCGCCAACGCGCCCAACAGGAACGTACGGCCTCGATGACCGCCGCCGCCCTTGGCGTCCGCGCCGGGCTTCTGAGTGCGCGTCAGCTCCGATGCCGTAGGCACCTGCGGCTCCCGTCCGGCAGCTCCCACGGCCGTCGATGCCTGGGTGGTCCGCGTGGTCGGTGACGAGGCCGCTTCGGGAATCGACGCCGGGGCGGACTGCGGCGCGGTCTCCGACTCCGTCATGCCTGCCGTCCACGCTTCTGCCGCCAGCTCGTGCAGGCTCCGCTCGACGAACTCGGCGGTCGGCCGGTTCTCGGGCTCCTTGGCGAGCAGCGTCTCGATGAGCTCGGCCAGCGGACCGGCCTGGCGCGGTGGTTCGAGCGGGTCCACCGCGATGGCGTACGCCGTCTCGACAGCTGTGTCCTTGCGGAACGGAGGCCGTCCTTCCAGCGCCTGGTAGAGGGTCGCGCCCAGCGCCCACAGATCCGACGCCGCGCTCGGGCTGCCGCCTCTGACCCGCTCGGGCGGGAGGTAGTCGATGGAGCCGACCAACTCGCCGGTCTGGGTCAGCGTGGACGTCCCGACGGACTGGGCGACGCCGAAGTCGGTGAGCACGACGCGGCCGTCCGCGCCCAGCAGCACGTTGGCGGGCTTGACGTCACGGTGCAGTACTCCGGCGGCGTGGGCCGCCCTCAGCGCCGCGATCATGCGGCATCCGATCTGGGCGGCCTCGCCCGGCGAGATGGCGCCGTGCTGCTTGAGCAGGTCTCCGAGGGTCGACGACGGCACGTACTCCATGACGATGCACGGCGCACCGGCGTCCTCGACGACGTCGTGGATGGTGACGACGTCCGGGTGGGTGATGCGGGCCGCGCTGCGCGCCTCGCGCCGGGTGCGCTCGTGCAGCGTCGCGATCTCCTCATCGGACAGGTGCAGTGGGGCGTGCACGCGCTTCACGGCGACCTGTCGGCCGAGCAGCTCGTCCTCGGCCCGCCAGACCGTGCCCATGCCACCGCGGCCTATCCGTTCGAGGAGCCGGTACCGTCCGGCGACCAGCCGACCTATGTCCACCTCGGCCCCTGTCACCGCGTCCGACACCGCCCTCTTCTCCCGCTCTCACATTCTCGCTCGACGCCCCACAGTAGTCACTCCCGCCCCAAGGATCAGATCCGGCCGCCCGCGCTGGGGAGATCTGGCAGGCCCAGGGGCGAGCCGGGCAGTGCGTGCGGGGGCACAGAGCTGGGGCCAGCCACTCGGCGCTGTTGATGCTCGGGTCGGATACCGGCGTTGAGGACTGCTGCGGTGCTCTGAAAGCACGATGCCGACGACCAACGCGCCGAGCACACCCAGGATGATCATGACCTGGCCGCCGGGCTGCTGGCGGAGGACCGCTTCGGATGGGGCGGTGCCGGAGGCGCGCTTCGGAAGCGTATTCGGATGAACGCCTCGCCTCGATCGGTAGGAACCCTGATGAGGGCACCGTCCCGAACAGGCGGAATGCGAACCTGCACGAACCCCGTCGGGAGATTGACGACCCTGGTGACGCCAGCGGCCACTTCCTGCGGGGTCAGATATAAAGCGACTTCCGTCGACACCCGTCACTCCGTCGGACCTGGGGCGCGCACTCAGACACGACCGTCTTTCTCAACGCCTTTGATTGTCACCGGAGACGGGCCCCTCGCCCAGGCGTAGTCGGATCTTGCGGCTCACTTCGACCACCGGAACCGATCGCCGGTCGGACATGGCTCTCGGCACCCGTAGGGCGCTCCGCATGCCGAATCGCGTGTGCTGGGAGAGGCTGGTGGTACATCTGAGCAGCAGAACAACGGAAACCGCGGGAGGTTCCCTATGAGACGCATGTACTACGTCGGGGTTGCTGTTGCCAACGCCGCAGTCCTGTTCGCCGGCACGGGATCCACGCATGCGATCGGATCCCACACCCGGCCCCTCGTCGGCCACACGGCCTCGGCGACTACCGCCCGGTACCCCACCAAGAGACAGATCGCCGCGCTGTTCGACCAGTGGAACGCGGCCCTGGCCACCGGCGACGCCTACCGTGTCGCGGACCTCTACGCCCCGAACGCCGTGCTGCTGCCCACCGTGTCCGCCAGGATCCGCACCAACCGGGCCGAAATCGTTGACTACTTCAAACACTTTCTTGAAAGCAAGCCCGTGGGCAGAATCCAGCAGCGGTACATCAGCATTCCGGACCGCACCACTGCCATCGACACCGGCCTCTACCAGTTCACGCTGACCGCCGAGGACGGGACAAAGACCAAGGTCGACGCCCGCTACACGTACGTCTACGAACTGTGCGGAGGCAAGTGGCTCATCCTGAACCACCACTCCTCGGCGCTGCCGACGGGAGACTGAGCGGTTGGCACGGCCAAGGCACCGCATTCCCACCTTTCGCGGCAAAACGTAAACATCCCCCATATCATGGACGTCACCGGCGCACAGGTGTACACGGACTGGCGAGGCCAGGGCGAGGAACCGACCAGCCCGGGGCGGGAGACGCATGGCACAGGCGGCTGACGCAGCGCGGACCGTCATCCTGACCGTGGACGACGACCCAGGAGTGTCCCGTGCCGTCGCCCGCGACCTGCGGCGACGCTACGGCGAGTCGTACCGCATCGTACGTGCGGAGTCCGGCGAGTCCGCACTGGACGCCCTGCGCGAGCTGAAGCTGCGAGGCGATCTCGTGGCGGTGATCCTGGCCGACTTCCGCATGCCGCGGATGAACGGCATCGAGTTCCTTGAGCAGGCTCTCGATGTGTACCCGGGCGCGCGGCGGGTGCTCCTGACCGCATACGCCGACACCAACGCGGCCATCGACGCGATCAACGTCGTCGACCTCGACCACTACCTCCTCAAGCCCTGGGACCCGCCCGAGGAAAAGCTCTACCCCGTCCTCGACGACCTCCTCAAATCCTGGCGGGCCACCGACCACCGCCAGGTAGCCATCACCAAGGTCGTCGGGCACCGCTGGTCGGCTCGCTCGTGGGGCGTACGGGAGTTCCTGGCCCGCAACGAGGTCCCGTACCGCTGGTACTCGTCCGACGAACCGGAGGGTCGGCAGCTGCTGTGCGCCGCCGGGCAGGACGGCCTGCGGCTCCCGCTTGTCGTCACTCCGGACGGCACGGCACTCATCGAGCCCGCGGACCAGGATCTCGCCGCCCGGGTAGGCCTGGCGACGACTCCGTCGGCCGACTTCTACGACCTCGTCATCGTCGGCGGCGGGCCCGCCGGTCTGGGAGCGGCCGTGTACGGAGCTTCCGAGGGCCTGCGAACCGTCCTCGTGGAACGCTCCGCGACCGGCGGCCAGGCGGGCCAGAGCACACGCATCGAGAACTACCTCGGCTTTCCGGACGGTGTGTCCGGGGGGCAGCTCACCGACCGGGCCCGGCGCCAGGCGGCGAAATTCGGCGCCGAGATACTGACCGCACGCGAGGTCACCGGGTTGGAGATCAACGGCGCGTCGCGTGTCGTGCGGTTCTCGGACGGCTCCGCGGTCGCCGCGCACTCCGTGATCCTCGCGACCGGCGTGTCGTACCGGACGCTGGACGCGCCCGGTGTGGCCGACCTGACCGGTTGCGGGGTGTTCTACGGCTCGGCGCTGACCGAAGCGGCCGCGTGCCAAGGCCATGACGTGTACATCGTCGGCGGGGCGAACTCCGCCGGCCAGGCCGCGATGTACCTGGCCCGCGGCTCAAGGTCGGTGGCCATCCTGGTGCGCGGACCATCCCTGTCCGCCTCGATGTCCTACTACCTCGTCCAGCAGGTCAAGGACACGCCCACGATCTCCGTGCGCACCAACACGGTCGTCGAGGCCGCCCACGGCTCGGGCCAGCTAGAGCAGCTCACCCTGCGCGACACGGCGACCGGGCACACCGAACTCGTCGACGCCCAGTGGATGTTCGTGTTCATCGGCGCGGCCCCCTTGACCGACTGGCTGGAGGGCACGGTGCTGAGGGACTCGCGCGGCTTCATCCTGGCCGGCCCCGATCTGACCGTCGACGGGAAGCCGCCGGAGGACTGGGAACTGGACCGGCCGCCGTACCACTTGGAGACGAACGTCCCCGGCGTGTTCGTGGCGGGGGACGCGCGCGCCGAGTCCGCCAAGCGTGTCGCTTCCGCCGTCGGAGAGGGAGCCATGGCCGTCATGCTGGTGCACCGGTACCTGGAGCAGTCGTGAACAGGCAGCCGATGCCGTGCAGCCAGGAGGAGCTCGGCTCCCTGTTCCTGTTCGAGAAACTGGCCCCCGACCAACTCGCGCGGCTGTGCCGCGAAGGCCGCGTGGAGGAGTTCGAACCCGGGCCCGTGTACGGCGAGGGCGAGGCGGCCACCTGCTTCTATGTGCTACTCCAAGGGACAGTTGTGCTCTCACGCCGCATCGGGACCTACGACGTGGAGGTCAGCCGAAGCTCCAGCCGCGGTGTGTACGCGGGGGCCTTCAACGCCTACCTGGGCGATCGCGTGCGGCAGGTGTACAACAGCTCCCTGCGGGTCATCGAGCCCTCGCGGTTCTTCGTGCTGCCTGCGGAGACCTTCGCCGGGATCATGCGTGAGTGGTTCCCCATGGCCGTGCACCTGTTGGAGGGGCTCTTCTTCGGCACCAAGAACACCCAGGAGGCCGTCAGCCAGCGAGAACGGCTCCTGGCTCTTGGGTCGTTGTCCGCAGGGCTGACCCATGAGCTGAACAACCCGGCCGCCGCGGCCGCGCGAGCCACGTCCGCGCTCAGGGAGCGGGTCGCCGGAATGCGCCACAAGCTCGGCGCCATCGCGGCAGGCCCATACCGACGCGACAGCCTGGAAACCCTCATCGAGGTGCAGGAACGCACGGCCGAGCGGGTCGCCAAAGCCGGACCCCTGAGCCCGCTGGAAGCCTCGGACCGGGAGGACGCCATCTCTGACTGGCTTGAGGACCACGGCATCGCGGGCGGATGGCAACTCGCGCCGACGTTCGTCCAGGCGGGCCTGGACACCGACTGGCTGGACCAGGTCGCGGCAGCCGTGGACGAGGGCGCCCTCGAAGGCGCCGTACGGTGGCTGAACTACACGGTCGAGACCGAACTCCTCATGAACGAGATCGAGGACTCGACCGCCCGCATCACGTCCCTCGTCACCGCGGCCAAGCAGTACTCCCAGCTCGACCGGGCGCCCTCCCAGGTCGCCGACGTGCATGAACTGCTCGACGGCACACTGCTGATGCTCTCCGGGAAGATCGGCCCCCACATCACCGTCGTCAAGGACTACGACCGCACCCTGCCGAAGATCCCGGCCTACCCCAGCGAGCTCAACCAGGTGTGGACGAATCTGATCGACAACGCCGTGTCAGCGATGAAGGGCATGGACACCGAAGGCACGTTGACGGTGCGCACCGCGCGGGACGACGGCCATCTCCTCGTCGAGTTCTGCGACACAGGACCTGGCGTGCCCGCGGAGATCCGCGACCGCATCTTCGATCCGTTCTTCACCACCAAACCGGTGGGTGAGGGGACGGGCCTCGGCCTGGACATCTCGTGGCGCATCGTGGTCAACAGGCACCACGGTGACCTTCGGGTCCAGTCCGTCCCCGGTGACACCCGCTTCCAGGTACGCCTCCCGTTGACCTCCACCGACCCCAACGCCCCACAGGAGCCGTCATGAGTTCGCAGCACGGGATCGACCCCTCGGTCCCGCCGAGCGGTACCGGATGCACCGAGTGCGACGCCGTCGGCGGGTGGTGGTTCCACCTGCGGCGCTGCGCGCAGTGCGGCCACATCGGCTGTTGCGACGACTCACCGTCGAAGCATGCGACCGCCCACGCCAAGGCCACCGGGCACCCGGTGATCCGCAGCTTCGAACCGGACGAGAGCTGGTTCTGGAGCTACGAGACCTCCGAGATGTACGCGTCGGGGCCGCGGCTGGCGCCCCCGGAGAGCCACCCCATCGATCAGCCGACGCCCGGCCCCGCGGGACGGGTACCGGCGAACTGGGCGGACCGCCTGGGCTAGGCGGACGAGAGGCGACGGCGCGTCAGCTCCAACTGCCGTGCCGCACCGGCCGGTTGGTGTGGGGCGAAGGCGTCGACCCAGCGGAACGGCTCGCGTTCGGGTAGCGGTTTCACCGACCGATGCCGGCGGTCTGCTTCGGGGTCGGGGGGCGGGGCGACGAGGGTACCTAGGCGGTCGGTGAAGTCCGGGTCGGGCAGGGGAAGTTCGAGGTCATCGTCGACGAAGCCGACCGCGGCGGGCACGTAGCTGATCAAGGTGGTGGCCAGCTTGGACGGGGGGCGGCCGTGTCTGAGGATGCGCAGGACGCGCAGGACGGTGGCGGTGGACGCGGGCTGCTGCTCGTCGCTGTCCGCGTCCGAGGCGGGAAGGTCCATCTGCGTGTGCCACCAGTCGGCTTCGTGGTCTTCCCCGTGGGCGCGGTGATAGAGCGCCAGGCAGTAGGTCGCTGGCTGGTCGCCGGCTCCGGCGGCGTACTGCCACCAGAAGCGGGCGCTGTCGGGGCAGGAGGCGAGGTTGAGAATGCAGCCCAGGATGCGAGCCGCGTCAGGTTCCGGCAGGCAGCGTGCGACGAACTGCTGGAGGTGGTCAACGCCGTCCCGTTGGGTCAGGACGGTCTCGCAGAGCGCATTGAGATCCAGCGCCGCGCTGCCCGCGGATCGATCCGGCTCCGGCACCGAGGTGCCGGTCCCATCACGCCAAGCGGTCACGGTCTGCTCCAGGCGGGCGACGATCCGCGCTTCCGCCGCGTCGATGTCGGCCTGTGTGTAGGGGGCGGTCGGGACGAGACGGGCGTTGGCCAGCAGCCGGTCCAGGGACTCCATCAGGGGTGTTCTCCTTCCCGCTCCGGGGCGAGGGCCTGGCGCAGATGGCGCCTGGCGTATCGGTCGATCGAACGGACACCGGCCTTGGTTATGCCCAAGTGGAAGGCCACGTCGGCGACGGAGAAGCCTTCGCGGTGCCGGAGGAAGAAGACGTCCCTTTGCCGGTCGGAAAGGCTGCTCAGGGCTTGCGTCAGAGTGAGGTTGTCCTGGATGGCTTCCATGGGGTCGATGGCGGTGCGCAGGCCGACGGTGTCGAAGACCTCGGCCTCACACAGCACCGGACGGCGACCGCGGGCGCGGGCGTAGTCGATGGTGCGGTTCTTCATCATCGTCCACGCGTAGGCGGCCGGGTTCTCCTTCGACAGCACGCTCGTCCACGTGCGGGCGAGTTCCTCGAAGGTCTGGTCGACGGCTTCCTCGGCATCCTGCCGACTGCCCAGATACCGTTCGGACCACCGCACGTACGCAGGGCGGTGCGTCTGGTGGAATGCTGCGAGGTCGAGCGGCATCGGCGTCATGGGCGGGGCGGGCGGATACGCCAGGAACTCTTCCTGAGTCACCGCTCTTCCTCCCTCGCGGTGCGGCGCAGTTCACTTATGCCCACGCGGACCCCCGCGGCGGCGCACCGGCGCAGGAGCGCGACCAGATCACGGCCGAACACCCGTACTGCGAGCCCGGCCACCGCCAAGGCATTGACATGATGGGACACGAGGCTTCAGGTCCTCCATTCGCTGGGCTGGGGCCCCCGACCCCGGCGAGGACACAGTGTGCGTCCTCTGCACTGGATGGCGTCCGAGAACGCTCATACGTGCATCCGCAGAGCGGAAAAAATCATTACTGCCTGAACGCCGGTCTACACCAGTCGGATTGTTGAACTCGCCGTGCATATCGCCCGGTTGGCTGGCGACATGGCGCTGATCTGCGGGTTCCTTGAGATGGAGGACCTGTCTGACCCTGAGCGACGCCAAGAGGGTTCGCACGCCAAACTGGCGGCGTGACGCAGCTCACAGCACCCAGAAGATTGACGGAAGTGACACCCTGTCAAGTGGTGGCGCCGACCCGATCCGGCCCGGGCGCGGCGCGCAGCACCGGCAGACCCATCCGCACCATGGCCAACGCGGATGAACCGCCTCCGAGAGCCGAACGGGCCTGCGACGTCAGGTCGGGCTCTGGTCGGATCAGGTACACGATGTCTACGAACTCTCAGGACCAGAGCCGCCGTGGCCGGCCTCGCTCGGGGTCAGTTGGACGTCTGACGCAGGAGCAGGCACACGAAGCCCCAGGTGACCCGGTAGGCGCGTAGCCATTCCGAGCGGTGGGTGGTGGCTACCGCGAGCGCCTGGGAACTGTCCGGATCGGTGGGGTGGTCCAGGGCCCATGAGGCCAGCGACCCCGTCCAGGCCCACTCGTAGTCGTCCAGCTCCTGGCGCGTGCTGACGTGCCCGTAGACGGGGGTCCACCCGTCGGCGAGGACGCGGTCCATGGTGGTCGGCAGGTCGGTGAAGTCCCCGAGCATCTCGACGGCCGCCTGGGAGGGCTCGCGCTCCCAGAACCCGTCTCCGATCAGGATCCGACCGCCAGGAGCAAGGTGCTTGCGGGCCGCCGCGAGGGTGGGGAGCAGGCCGCCGAAGGCGTGCGTGGCCCCGACGCTGAGCACCAGGTCGAACGGGTACGGGGATGCGAAGTCCGCGGCGTCCTGGTGGTGGAGGACGAGGCGCTCCTGCACGCCGAGGTTGCTCGCGACCGCACGGGCGTGCGCCAGGGAGGCCTCGCAGATGTCGACGCCCTCGGCCCGCAGGCGGGGGCGGGTGGCCAGGGCACGCAGGAGCCACTCCCCGCCGCCGCAACCCAGGTCGAGTACACGCTCATCACCGCGTGAGACGCCGCGTTCCAGCAGTCGGCGCACCGTGTCATCGTCGAGTGGAGCAGCGATCGGGTGACTGGCGTGGGCGAGCCTGGAGATCTGTTCACGGTTCACCGGCGCAGCTTGGCAGTGCCATAGGCCGCGCGCACCTGCTTTTCCTTCGGGTAGGGGACGCCACCCCGCGCCACCCGTCAACACCACCGTAAGCCCACCGCATCCGTGGCGCGATGCCGCGCAGGCTCGTTGTGACATCCACGAGATGCTCACCGAAGCGGTGGAGATCATCCGGGCCCTGTTCGACGGCGGATACCTCACCCACCACGGCACACACTTCGACGTCGAGTCCGCCAAGTACCTAGAGACTTATGCCTGCCGCTTCTGGAGCACCACACTAGATCCCGGCGGCGCGTACATCCGCGTACACCCGGGCGGCCAGGTCGGTGAGCTCCTTGGCGTCGCGTGCGTTGCCCTGCAGGTCCAGCAGTACCTCGTGGGCGCCCGCATCCGCGTGCGCCGCGACGTCCTGCACGATCTGTTCGACCGTGCCTACGAAGGGCTGGCGCTCGCTGTCAGCGACCGGAGACTGGGTGAGCCGCACGTTTCCCCGTACGCACATCTTCAGCGCGTCCGCATCGCGGCCGTGCGAGGCGGCCATCTCCGTCAGTTGCCGCCATTGTGTGGCCAGTTGCTCTGACGGCGCGCCTGTAGGCATCCAGCCGTCGGCGCGACGGGCCACGCGGTCCAGTGCCTTCCGGTTGGCTGCCGCCAGATACACCGGGATCGGGCTCGCGGGCTTCGGCCCGACCTCAGCCTCCTTGATCACGGTCCAAGTGCCCTGGTACGAGACCGGATCCGGTCCCCACACCGCCGCACAGACATCGAGCAACTCGTCCAGCACCGCGCCACGCTGCGGGAACGGGGCGACGGACGCCGCCGCGTACTCATCCAGTGACCAGCCCGTGCCCAACCCTGCCAGCACCCGGCCGTTGCTCGCCGCGTCCAGCGTCGCGAGCGTGCGGGCGAGTTGGAACGGCACATGCAACGGCGCGATCAGCACACTGCTACCCAGCCGGGCCCGCTCGGTCGCCGAGGCCGCCAGCGACAGCACCACCAACGGATCGGCCACCGAACGGTAGGCGTCCGGCCAGGCTAGTCCGGGAATTCCGTACAGCCCCTGTGTCGGCCGTTCCGGAAAAAGCACCCGTTCGAAGACCCACAGGCTCTCGTAACCGATCTGCTCCGCCGCACGCGCCACCTCCGTGACATCACGTGACACGTCGTACCACTTCAGCTGCGGCAGACCGAGACCCAGCCGTAGCGCCATAGGTTGATCCTCTCTCGACAGCCCACGAAGCGCAGCCGCTGCGCCCCGTCCGTGCTCCGTGCGGCCAGGCAGTAGTTGCCAGCTTATTCAAGATCAATAAGACCCGGGAATCCTTCAAAAAATCCCTTATAAACCCGTGGACTTCAAGAACCTCTGAACACCGTTTCCTGAGAGGATCACGGGCGTGAATGCATCCCTAGAGCCGTCCGAACTCCTGCGGCCAGGCCTGTAGTGCTCACCGAGATCCGCATCAGCTTTGCGCGTCTCGATCGGAGTATAGAAGCTCAACCGTCAGGTCGACGCGCTTAGCGCACGGGCATCCGAAGAGACACCGGATAACTACGGTTATCCTGCAACGATACTGACGTCTGCTTAGCTCCCTCACGACACCCTCACCACGCCACGGGCGATGGTTGCGAGCTCACCGAGGGGCACGCTCGCGAGCGAAGCCACGGCGCGACCCGCGGGCCGGTGGCTGGAATGACCACATCTCCCGATCACGGCCACGCGCTCCAAGGTGGCCTGGCCTCTGTTCTTCGGGGAATGCCACGCGTAGATTCCAGGCTTCGACGTCGTGATCACTGTTGGGGGCACAAGTGGACTGGGGGACGCTCGTCGCGACGGTCAGCGGTGGCTCTATCGCCATTTCTGGCACCGTTCTGGCTGACTATCTGCGCCATCGTCACGAAGATGACCGCGGAGTCGGGGAACGGCGGCGGTCGGTGTACATCGAGTTCATCACCGCCGCTGGGGTGTGCCACGCGCGATTGCGCCAGATCGCTCAAGACCCAGGCGCCGAAGTCGACCTGGAGACGGCCACACGCGCGGCGTTGAACGATGCCGGGATCTATGAAGTGCGCGAACGGCTGTTCATCGACGCGACCAGTGCCGTCGCCAGTGCCGGGCAAGCCATGTTCGAGCAGCTCCGGGCTCTTCAGCGCGCGGTCGCGGGAGGCGCTTCGTCGACATCACGCGCCTTCCACGACGCCTACCACCCTTACATCGGCACGGTCTGGGCCTATCGGGTCGCAGTGCGCAATGAGTTGGAGGGCCTGCCCCTGTCGCCCGCCGCTTTCGGATGGGGCGGGTGGGATGGAAAGGACCGATGCCCGATGTGCCAAGGGACGGTCGCCACTTGGGCGTGAACGGCGGACTTCCCGCCCACGACCTTCCACAGGCATCGCCGCATCGACGATCCACCAGCCGCCCCCCGGCCGAATGAATTGAGTAAGGCGGGTTTCGCAGGTTCGAATTCCACCGGCGACACCAGCCACAACTCGAACATTCATTCGCCCCGGAGGGGAAGTGTATTCGAGCCGGCGAAGGCCGAGGCGTGAGTCGGATGGCGCACCCACATGGAAAACGGCAAGCGATCAGCTTACGGTCGGGGTGACGAGGTGCAGTCACGTGAACACATCACGTAATGACCCTAGGGGACTGCGCCGCAACCACGGAGGTTTCCTATGCGTCTGTCGCATATAGCGACCGCGGCCCTCGCGGGGACGACAGTCCTCGCCGTGTCCGCTCCGCTTGCATCCGCCCACTGCCACGCCCAGCTCCGGTCGGCCGCGCCCGCGTCCACTGCGGCCGCCTTCGCCCCGGCCGCTCCGGCCGCCCTCAGGTACGTGCAGGCCGCCGCCCCGGCTGTCCACGGCAAGCCCCACACCCGCGCGGCGACAGCGGTGGCCATCAGCGGGGACGACGACGACAGCGAATACCGCAGGCACCACCGGCACCACGGCCACCACCACTGGCGTCACGGGCACCGCAGGCACCACAGGCACCACGGGCACCACGGGCACCACGGCCAGTGGCTGAAGGGGTGGCACGACAGGCATGGGGAGGGCGTCGAGCTCGCGGAGCGTGGCCAGGGCAGCAAGCCGATCGCCGTAACGGTGATCGTCTTCAACGGCAGCAGCAGCGCCAGCAACGCCTCGAACGACAACCGTGCGACCGTCAACTCGCAAGGGGGCAGCATCCAGATCCGCAAGGTCGAGTCGAAACGGCGCGAATCCGCACACCACCGTCACCACAAGGCGCGCCGCCACCACCACCACCACCGCGACGTCTCGTAAGCAGCTGGCGAGCACGTCCACGTTCGCAGAAAGGGCCCCGGAGAGGTCTCCGGGGCCCTTGTGGCTCTGACGACGCTCTAGCCGACGAGCCGACTTCGCCAGTCCAGGGGCGTGACCGTGATGGCCTGCCCGGGATCACCGTTCCACTTCGCCGACAGCCCGGCCTCCTCAAGCGCCACGACGACTTCCCGTCCGATCCGTGTCGTTGTCTCCGGCGAACCGTCGAACCCGCCGTACAGGAGCGTCAGCCCGTACCCGGCCGCAGCCGAATCCGTGCACTGGGAGTGGAAGTACACGAACCCACGCGCGTCCGGTGAGCCCACCCCACCGATCTCCGTCTGACCGCAGGTACGGCAACAGGTGAAGTTCTCCCGGGCGGTTATGCCGGCCGTCTCCAGTGCCGTGAAGGCCCGAGTGAGCCGCTCCGGGTCTGTCTCGCCCTCCCAGGCGGCCTGTTCCGCAACGCGCGCCAACCACATCCGGTCAACCAGCTGCCACGCCTGCTCGGGCGAGACCGGCCGGTGGTCCCCTGAGACGAGATAGTCCTGCGTGATCTCGGCCAGCTCGGCCCGCGTGGCGTAGCCACCGATGAGCACCTCACGGACGCGCTCTTCGAGCTGCTCGCGGTCGTCCTTGTCGAGCTCCAGTGGGGGCACCGGATCCGGGGCCGGTCCAAGGTCCAGACGTACCCAGTCCAGCCCGGTGTTCCAGTCGGGTTCCAGGCGCGCCCAGCCGGTCATCGCCGCGATCACCGGCTCTGGTCCATCGAGCATCACCCGGAAGTGCCGGTCGTGGGCGCCGTCGCGGTGCTCCAGCATGTAGTCGCCACCCGCCTCGTGCCACACCTGGATGAAGACGTCGGGGAGGTCGGGTATCCGCTGGACAACCAGGAACTTGTCGTCCTCGGCACCGATCCGGCGGACCAGTCCGGCGAGCTCCTGTGCGGTTACCCGGATGTGCCGCTGCCCATCCTCTGTCTCCACTGTGATCGCAAGCATGACGCCCACTGTGGCATAGCCCACTGACAGCCCAAGGAGAGCCCGGCCAGCCCGCCTTGGGCCACTGCCCGAGTCACCAACCCGGTGACCCGGAGGAGACGGCCTCGCCGTCGCCACGCAGGCTCTGGTGTCTTTCGGCGGCGTACACGGCAGGCGCCGAGGGCTGGTCGCAGCGCCTGTGGGGATGTTGCCCGTGCGTCTGCTGACAGTGCTTTCACTGGACGGCGGCCGGGTCCTTGTCAGGCGCTCGCATCGGGCCGCTCGGGATCGGCGTTCAGGATGCGGCAGCCGTCAATGACCAGGTCGCGGGGATCGGCGCGATGGTCGTGCGCGGCACTCCGCGCGACAGCATGTACACGCTGGACACCCTCCTTGATCTCGACGGCGGCGTGCGCCCCGAGATGGTCGCCACCGACAACGCCTCGTATTGGGACATGGCCTTCGGCCTGTACAAGATGCTCGGCTTCCGCTTCGCCCCGCGCTCCCGCGACCTGGAAGACCAGCGGTTCTGGCGGGCCGACCTGCCCGAGGGCGAGGAGCCGCCCGCTTGGGCATGATGAGAACCGGAACATCCCGTCAAGCGGGCACCGCGCCGCCGAGGCCGACACGGCCTGCGCCGACCTCGCGATTCACGAGCTCGGGAACAGGGGCCCGCCCGCCATCAGGCCGCCGTCGACAATGAGGATGTGCCCGGTGACGTAGCTCGCCTTGTCGGAACCCAGGTACTGGACGGCCTCGGCGATCTCCTCCGGGGTACCCGCCCGGTGCATGGGCAGCACCGAATCGACCGCGTCACGCGCCGTGTCGTCGCCGGTGAACCGCTCGTACATAGCGGTCCGGGTGTAGCCGGGCGCGACCGCGTTGACCCGGATACCGTGAGCGGCACCTTCGAGTGCGGCCGCCTTGGTGATGCCGACGACGGCGTGCTTGCTCCCGACGTACAAGGTCGCCCCGGGGTAGCCCATCAGACCGTAGCCGGAGCTGACGTTGACGATGCTGCCGCCGCCCTGTTCCCTCATGACCCGGAACTCGTGCTTCAGGCACAGCAGCGTTCCCTTGACGTTGGTATCGAAGGTGGCCTGATAGCCCTCGTCGGTCACCTCGGTGACAGGACTGGGTGTTCCCTCGGTGCCGGCGTTGTTGAAGGCGACATCGATCCGCCCGAACCGCGCCACCGCACGGTCGACGAGGTCCTTCACATCGGCGTCGAAGCGGACGTCGGCACGCACGAACTCGGCCGGGGCGCCGAGGTCGGCCAGCTCCCTGGCAAACTGCTCACCCACGTCCTCCTGGCGGCCGGAGACCACAAGGCTCGCGCCTTGACGGGCGTAAGCCAAGGCGGTGGCGCGGCCGATACCGGTAAGCGCGCCCGTGATGAGGACGACGGGATCAGACACGTCGAGGGTCCTTCCTGCAACCACCCAGGTGAACGACGGGCAAGCGGTTCGGAACCCGCACGACACCGGGTTCCTCTTCGGGCCGGGGCGTATCCCCCGATACGCCCGCAAGGAAGGTGTCCCAGCCGGACGACAGCCGCATCGGACCCGACCGCCGCATCCATCGAACGGCGGCACTCGATGACCCGTATGGCCCCAGGACGGCGGCCGGGACAGACGACTCGAAAGCGGTCGAGCGGGCGGGAGGCGAACGCCGCAAGTGCTATGTCTTGTACGTGACCTCAGGAGGCAGAGATGGAACTGACCGTGCTGGCGGTGTCCGAGTGCCCGACCGCTGATGTACTGCGGGAACGCCTCGCCGTGGGCCTTGTCGGGCGAGCGGATGTATCGGTGGTCTGGCGTGAGGTGACCGATGTGGAGCAGGCCGAGCGCCTGGGGATGCACGGCTCGCCGACCCTGCTGGTGGACGGCGTCGACCCGTTCGCGCGGCCGGGTGGGACGGCGAGTCTGTCGTGTCGGCTGTACGGGAAGGATCAGGGAGCGGCGGGGCAGGCGCCCTCGGTGGCCCGGCTGCGCGAGATCCTGGCGGAGGGGGACGGTGGCTGAGCCTGCCGTCCCTGTGCCGAATTCCAACGTCGCGCTCGTCTGTGGCGGCGAGGGGCGCTCGGCCCCGGCCGCGGGCCGGCAAACGGTCCCGGCGCGACCGGGAGCCAGGGCCGCGCCAGCACCGCTGAGGCGTCGTGGTCGGTGTGCGGTGCGCGCGGGGATGTGCTTGGCGGTGGAACCGGAGGTGGCGTGGTCGACGCCGAATCCGGGGATCAAGTGGTCGGCGCCGCTGGTCGTGGCGTCGATCGGGATACGCGTCACCGCCGACCAGTTGGTGCCGTCGGACGACGTGGCGTAGACGATGTCGTTCCACGAGCAACCGGAGCGGAAGCGGCAGTCCTGCCAGGCAACGTAGACCTTGCCGGAGCCGTCGGTTTCGGCGGAGGGCAGTCCGTCACCGTTGCGCAGGCCGCCCGGGACGGTGGCGGACGAGATGGTGGCGACCAGTGCGGACGAACCCCAGGAGGCTCCGCCGTCGGTCGAGGTGAACGCCCCGATCGATGCGTTGGTGCAGTTCTTCGGCAGCACGGTGGCCGTGGTCCCGGTGGTGGTGTCCTTGAGGGTGGCCGTCGCCCAGTCGTAGGTGACGGTGTCCGGGCAGAACACGTCGTACCAGAAGCTGAGGGTCGGGCTGCCGGTCGGTGCGGTGAACGACTGGCTGATGGAGGAGTTGCCGTTGGTGGGCAAGGTGCCGCCGACCTGTGCGGCGTAGGTCCCCCTGTGCGCACCGGAGTTGACCACGGAGATGGTTTCGGCGGTGGTCCAGCCGGACAGGGTGCCGGTCTCGAAGCCGTCGTTGGTGACGTCGGCGGTGGCGGGTTGGGCGATCGGGATGCCGGATAGCGCGAGGGTCGCCGTCACGGTGGTGAGGACGGCCAGTCTGCGTCTGCCAGTTAATGCAGCGTGACACTGAAGAGGGTGGCGTTCATCCAGTCGCCGTCAACGACGGGTGAGGCAAGTGATCCGACTCAGCGCCGCACGGGGCGAAACCTCTGGCCAACGGTGGCCGCAGCCTGCCCTCATTCGGGGGATTCCGTTCAAGGACTCGGCCGCATAAGTCCAGCGGGGCACGGGACCGGTCCCCGAAAAACAGTGGTCGGCGAATTCTTGGTCTCGCGCTGGCTGTGTCCTGGTCCCCTACTAACCGATTGCTCAACCGGCTCCGCATAGCGTCGTTGCCATGGCATCAGTGGCAAATCGATCCCTGAGCGGATACCGGTCTGCTGTACGGGACACGGTGATCGAAGAGGTGCGCGCGGTGCGCCCCGATCTGGCTGAGGCGTTCTCGGCGGAGCTCGCGGAGGCGCGGGCGGCTGTCCTCGGCAGGTTGTGGGGCGCGTTCACGCGCGAGCCCCTGCCGGGTCTCGGCAGACCGGGTCGTCAGGGGGACACGCTGGCGGTGGCCCTGGAAGACGGCGGACGGCTTGAGGGCGCGGCGTCGTGTGCCGAGCGGTTCGCCCAGGTGCCATCGGACTTCGCGGTGCACGGTCCCACTGGGCCGATCTCGGACCCGGTCGGGTTGCTCGCCGCGTTGAGGCTGCGTGCGCCGGGCGCACGGCAGTTGGCCGAGGAACTGGACAACAGCGTCGCCAACCTTGCCCTGGCCCGGGCTACGGCCCGTTGTTCACCGCGCACGGTGCAGGATTCCGTCGATGCCGAGCAGGCGGTGATCGACGGCCATCCGCAACATCCGTGCTGCCGTACCCGCACCGGGATGTCGGTGGCGGAGGTGCTCGCGTACGCCCCGGAGCACCGTCCTGTGGTCGATCTCGCCCTGCTGGCCGTGTCGGCTGACTGCTGGCAGGAGGCGGGCACATGGCCGCAGGAACTGCGGGAGGGCGGACGCGTGCTCGTGCCGCTGCATCCCTGGCAGCGCGATCACATGCTGCCGCAGTACCCGGGGCTGACCGTGGCTGACCGGTCGATCCGCGCCCGGCCGCTGCTGTCGCTGCGTTCCCTGGCACCGTTGGACGCTCTGCCGGGCCATCACATCAAGACCGCGTTGGACGTCCAGGTCACCAACTACCGGCGGACGATCTCACCCGCGGAGGTCGCCGATGGTCCGTTGCTGTCCGACTTGGTGACGGCGGTCACCGACAAGGCGGGCTACGGCGGTTGCCTTGGCATTCTGCGCGAGGTGGGTGGTGGTGCGGTACGTATCGAGGGGCGACCTTGTGCGAGTCTGGCCGTGATGGTGCGTGAGTCGTGCGAGCGGTTCGTGGGCCCCGGCGAGATCGCGGCACCGATCACCGCTGTTTACGACACCGATGCCACTTTTGCCTCCGCGGACCCGGTGACCTGGCTGGTGGAGTTCGCCGAGCTGGTGCTGCCGCCCGCACTGACGCTGCTGTCGATGGGGATCGCGTTGGAGGCGCACGGACAGAACACGCTGGTCGTACTGCGCGAGGGGCGGCCGGTGCGGGTGCTTTATCGGGACCTGGACGGTGTACGGGTCAGCCAACGGCGGCTGGCCGCACACGGTTTCGAGCTGCCACCGCTGGTCGGCGACCGGGCCTGCGACGAGGACGAGTCTCTGCGCACCAAGCTGTTCGGCGCCCTGCTGAGCGGGGTCTTCAGTGAGTTGGTGGCGGTGTTCTGCCGTGCGCGCGGGGCCGAGTCCGAGGAGCTGTGGGCCGCGGTCGCCGGGGTCGCACGGCGTGTCTACGCCGATCTGCGGCCCGGCAGCGGAGACGAACACGCCTTCTTCGACGACTCCCTGCCACTGAAAGCGACCACGGCGATGCGTCTGGCCGACAACCCCGGAAGGGCTCAGTGGGTGCGGGTTCCCAATCCACTGGCAACAACCTGCCACCGTGGCAGAAAGGGACGTGTCCGATGAACCTCCCGTCCGTCGAAGCACCGTCCAGCGCGCCCACACAGGCCGCGGACACGGTGACCGCGCACACCTTGCTCAACTGCCTGATCCGCGAGGTGTCTTCACCCGAGCGCCAGGTCACCATCGCGGACAGGCACCTCCTGGTGCGCCTGCCGCGGTGCGATGTCCTGCTGAGAGTTCCGCTGCGCCGCGTTTCGCTGATCGGAGCGCACCGCTTCGGCGGACCGGCCGAGCGTCAGGACGGTGAAGGGTGGATCCCGCTCCGCTGGGACGCGTTGGCCGGGTTGATCCGCGACGAGTTGGCCCTGCGCACCGGTGTGGACAACGAGGAGTTCCTGGACCAGGTGGCCGTCAGCCACGAGACCATCCGCGCTGTGCTGGAGTCGCGCGGCAACCGGGAGCCGTCGTCCTGCGCGTACATCGCGTCGGAGCAGTCCTTGGTCTACGGGCACCGTTTCCACCCCGCGCCCAAGGCCCGGGAAGGTGGCATCCGCGACTGGCTGGTCTACGGGCCGGAAACCGGCTCACGGTTTCCGCTGCACTACCTCGCCGTCCGCGCCGATCTGCTGCGGGCAGAAGGCGACCACAGCGCTCTGGACCGGCTGCTTACGTCACCGGCACCAGAATTCCAGGTGCTGCCCGCGCACCCGTGGCAGTACCGGATGATGTCGCGGAACGCCGCGCTGCGTGCGGCACTGGCATGCGGTGATGTCGTGGACCTCGGCGCTGATGGGCCGCCCGTCGTGCCCACCGCCTCGGTGCGTACGGTGTACGAGCCCGACAGCGATGTGTTCCTGAAGTTCAGTCTGAACGTCCGGATCACCAACTGCGTGCGGAAGAACGCCGCTTACGAGCTGTCGGGCGCCGTCGCCGTGAATCGGATCGTGCGGCCGATCTTCGCCAGGCTGGCCATGCGGTTCCCTGGTTGCGCGCTGTTGGCCGAGCCCGGGTACCGCAGTCTTGGCCTCGGGGGCGGTCAGGACGACCGGGACGTGCTGGAAGGCTTCGGCGTGATCGTACGTGAGGGCGTGCGCACGCATCTGCTGCCCGGTGTCACGCCGCTGCTGGGTGCGGCGGTAGCCGACGAGTACCCGACCAGCCCGGCACATGTCTCACACCTGCTCGCGCGTACCGGCGCCGATCCGCTGGCCTGGTGGGATGCCTACCTGGGCCTGCTGCTGCCGCCAGTACTCGCCGCCTACTTCGAGCACGGCGTCGTACTGGAACCCCATCTGCAGAACGTCCTCATCGGGGTGCGCCGCGACGGGTGGCCCGCCCAGGTCATCTTCCGCGACCTGGAAGGCACCAAGCTGGTTCCCGACCGCCACCGCGAGGCTCTGGCCGCGTTGGACGAGGAGGTGCGAGGGCCGCTCAGCTACAGCGCCGAGCGCGGCTGGGACCGGGTCGTCTACTGCCTGCTGGTCAACCACGTCGCCGAAGTGCTGTGCGCACTCGCCGACTTGAACCCTGCCTTGGAGCCGGCGTTGTGGGGGCTCGTCCGCGACCACCTCGACCGCTTCGCGCGCGCTGAGGGTGACCCGGCGCGGCTGCGGGCCCTGCTGTCGGGCGTACCGCTGCCTGCCAAGGCCAATCTCCTGCTGCGCTGGGCGCGCAAGGCGGACCGGCACGCGACCTACGTGCCGCTGCCCAGCCCGCTCGCCGCCGACTTCCCCCAGGAGGCGGCACTGTGAGGCCACGTCTGCTGCGCCACATCCGAGGTCTGGCCGATGACGAACTCCCTGCCTACGTGTACGACTTGGCGGCGCTCCGCAGACACAGCCGTGCGATTCGGGCCATACTGCCCGACCGCGTGGAACTTCTCTACGCGGCCAAGGCGAACTCCGACCCCCGGCTGCTGCAAGTGCTGGGCGAGCAGGTCGACGGGTTCGAGGTGGCCTCCGCGGGCGAACTGGGGCATGTCCGTCGCCTGCTACCGAAAGCCTCCGTCGCGTTCGGCGGGCCAGGCAAGTCCGCTGTCGAGCTGGCTCAGGCGCTGGACGAGGGCGTTGAGCGCCTGCATCTGGAGAGCGAACACGAACTACGCATCCTGACGAAGCTCATCGGCGAACGCACTGTGGACGTGCTCCTGCGGGTCAACCTCCCCTTCTCTCTCGGCCAGTTGCCGCTGGTGATGGGAGGGTGGCCGAGCCCGTTCGGCATGGACCCGACCCATCTGGATGCCTGCCTGCGCCTACTCGCCGCACACCCGCGGATCCGGCTGCGCGGTATCCACGCCCATTTGGCCAGCGGCCTTGACGCACCCGACCACGTTGCCCTCGTCGAACAGATCGTCGCCTGGGCAGACCGCTGGGCGCGAGAGCACGAAGTGAACCTGAGCGAGATCAACGTCGGGGGCGGCATGGGTGTCGACTACGCCGAACCCGAGTGCATCTTCGACTGGTCGGCCTTCGGCACCGGCCTGCGCCGTATCCTGGCCGACCACCCCGCACTGACGGTGCGCATCGAGCCCGGCCGCTCCATCAGCGCGTACTGCGGCTGGTACGTCACACAGGTGCTGGACGTCAAACGCAGCCGCGGCGAGACGTTCGCCGTGGTGAGCGGAGGCACCCACCATCTGCGCACTCCGGCCGCCAAAGGGCATGACCAGCCCTTCGAGATCCTCCCCTCGGACACCTGGCGGTGGCCGTGGACGAGGGGCGAAGCGCATGGGGAGCCGGTGACACTGGTCGGGCAGCTGTGCACTCCAAAGGACGTCTTGGCCCGACGGATCCCGGTGAACCGGCTGCGTACCGGCGACCGGGTGGCGTTCGCGATGGCGGGGGCGTACGCGTGGAACATCTCCCACCACGGCTTCCTGATGCACCCGGAGCCGGGCTTCTCCTACCTGGACGACGAACGGCCACGCACGGCCCCGGCAGCCGCCGAAGACGTCCGGCAGACGGCGGACGGCACGGGAGGCCGCCTTGTCCGGCACATCTGCTGAGCGGTCCCGGGCCAGGACACCGCGGCTCGGGCGACAGGCACTGCGCACGCTGGGCATCCGCAACTTCCGCCGTTATGTGATCGGGCAGTTGGTATCCAATGTGGGTACATGGATGCATCGGGCGGCTCAGGACTGGCTGGTGCTCCAGCTCACCCACCACAGCGGCACCGCCGTCGGCCTCGTCACCGCCCTGCAGTTCGTCCCGCAGACCCTCTTCGGGCTCTGGGGCGGCGTCATCGCCGACCGCTACCACCGGCAGCGGCTGCTGGTGCTCGCCCAGAGCCTCATGGCCCTGCAAGCACTCCTGCTCGGCCTCCTGACGGTCAACGGCACGGTGCGCATCTGGCATGTCTACGTTCTCGCCCTGGCCCTCGGCGCCGCCACTGCCGTGGACAGCCCCGCCCGTAACGCGTTCATCGGTGACATGGTCGGACGCGACCGGGTGCCCAGTGCCGTCAGTGTGAACGCCGCCCAGTTCAACGCCGCACGCTTCCTCGGCCCGGCCGCCGCCGGCCTGGCCATCGCTACCGTGGGCACCGGCCCGGTCTTCTTCCTGAACGCCGCTTCCTACCTGGCGGTGCTGGCCGCGCTGCTCACCCTCCGCACCAGCGAACTGCATCCGCCGCCTCCCCCCGCACCTCAGGGTGTGCGTCTGGCCGACGCCCTGCGGCACATCCGGTCCACCTCGGGTCTGCTGCTGCCGATCGCGCTGGCCGGTGTCATCGGCACCTTCGGCCTCAACTTCCAGGTGACGATCTCCCTCATGGCCACCACCGTCTTCCACTCCGGCGCGGCGGCTTTCGGCTCCCTGTCCTCCGCCTACGCCGCGGGCAGCCTGCTCGGCGCGCTCCGCAGCGCGGACCGAGCCCGGCCGCCCACTTCGCGTCAACTCCTCGGCAGCTCTGCCGTGTTCGGGGCGCTTGAGGCTGCGGCCGGTCTGATGCCCACCTCCACCTCGTTCGCGGTCCTGCTCGTAGCGACCGGCATCGCCGCCGTCCTGGTGACCACCACGGCCAACGCCATGGTCCAACTCAACGCCGATCCCCGGATGCGCGGGCGCGTGCTCTCCGTCTACTTCCTCGTTCTCCTCGGCGGCACGCCGGTAGGCGCCCCCCTCGTCGGCTGGGTCGCCGAAAGCCTCGGCGCCCGCTTCAGCCTGCTCCTCGGCGGCCTGACCTGCCTGATGGCCACGGCTGTCGTCCGCATCTCAGCCGCTCCCGGGCAACTCATGGCGCGGCCCGCAGCATCCGACGATCCGGCCCCGCGCTCCGCCGCCGGACAACGATGACGCGGGGCGCTGGCACGTCGGCCAGGCAGGCGGCTCGGCGTTCACCCGAAAAGGGGATGCTTTCGTGACTCCGTCCCAGCCAACTTCCGATATGTGCGACTCTGCCCCTGTGCGGGTGTTGCTCATCGAGGACGACGACACAATCGCCGAGCCGCTGACCGAGGGGCTCGGCCGCTACGGCTTCGCTGTCAACAGAGTTGCCACGGGCGCGCACGCCCTCACCGCCGCTCCCACGGACATGGTCTTGCTGGATCTCGGACTTCCCGACATGGACGGCATCGACGTCTGCCGAGCGCTGCGCAGCCGATCCGACGTACCCATCATCATGATCACCGCTCGCGGCGACGAGACCGACCGCGTGGTCGGACTTGAACTCGGCGCCGACGACTACCTGTCCAAGCCCTTCGGGCTCCGGGAACTGGTCGCCCGCATCCGCGCCGTCGCACGCCGCACCCGGCCCGCCGCCACGCCGCCCTGCGACACGACGGCACCGGGACCGGACAAGGCACCACAGCACGTCGGAGACGTGGTCATCGACCGGCGGACCAGGCAGGTCCGCATCGGGGAACGGCACATCCCGTTGGCCCCAAAGGAATTCGACCTGCTCGCCATGCTCGCCGAGGATCCCGGCGCCGTGTGCTCGCGTCAGCACATCCTGGACAAGGTTTGGGACCCGCACTTCTTCGGCCCCACCAAAACCCTGGACGTACACATCGCCGCGCTGCGCCGCAAGCTGGACTGCCCAGCCTGGATCGAGACCGTCCGGGGAGTCGGCTTCCGCCTCACCGTGCCCAACGGCGCAGCCCAACAGTGACGCCGCGCCCATGGTCAGACGCCTCCTGCTCAGCTACCTGACCCTGGCGCTGCTTGTCCTGCTCGCTCTGGAGGTCCCGTTCGCGATCGTCTACGCACACAGCGAGACCTCGACGCTCTCCACCGCGATGGAACGCGACGCGGTTGTGCTCGCCGGACTCGTCGAAGAGGACATCGAGACCGGCGATGCCCACGAACTGCCCGCGGTCATCAGCAGCTACACCCGGCGCACCAACGAGCACGTGATCGTCGTCGACCGCAAGGGCGACGTGCTCGCCGACTCCTCCCCCGCGGCGGTCACCAGCGGGCGCAACCTCGCGAACGCCCCCGACATCGCCACCGCACTACGCGACGAGCGTGCGCGCGGCACCATGCGCGACCCCGTGCTGCACGGGGACGCCTACTACGCCACCGCCCCCGCGGCATCCGGCCCCCTGATGCGCGGCGCCGTGCGGCTGACCGCTCCCACCGCCGACACGGTCGCCCGTATCCGTACCGCCTGGACCGTACTGGCCGTCTGTGGGCTGTGCGTACTCGGGGCCATGACCGTGATAGGGCTCGCCCTCGCCCGCTGGATCACCCGCCCGGTACGCGAACTGGAACGCGCAACCACCCAACTGGCCGACGGTTCCCTGACCGAGCCACCCGCCACTGACCTGGGTCCCCCCGAACTGCGCCGGTTGGCCGACTCGTTCACCCGTACGGCCGCGCGCCTGCAACACCTGCTGCGCACCCAGCACCGGTTCGCCGCGGATGCCTCTCATCAGCTGAAGACACCGCTGACCGCCCTGCGACTGCGTCTGGAGAACCTCGAACCCGACCTCCACCCCCGCGCCCAGCACAACCTCGACCACGCCCTGTCCGAGATCGACCGGCTGGTCCGCATGGTCCAAGGACTCCTGGCCCTCGCACGCGCCGAGAGCGCGGAGACGACCCCGGAGCCCGTGGACCCCGATGCGATCCTCGACGACAGGGCGCGTACCTGGGCCGCCTTCGCCGCCGACCGGGACGTCGCCATCGACCTGACCGGCCACCGCGTCGGCCAAGTCTGGGCCGTGCCCGGCGCACTGGAGCAGATCGTCGACAACCTCCTCGCCAACGCGCTACGAGCAGCTCCGCCCGGCAGTACCGTCACCCTGTCCCGCGCTCTCCTGCCTGGGCGGGGCGTGGACGGCGAGCCGCGGGTCGAGCTGCACGTGACCGACCAGGGGCCGGGGATGACCGATGTCGAACGCGCACATGCCTTCGATCGCTTCTGGCGCTCCCCGAACGCCGGTTCCGACGGTATGGGACTAGGCCTTGCCATCGCCCAACAGCTGGCCCACGCGTGCGGCGGCGACATCGACCTGCGCCCCGCCCCAGGCAGCGGCCTCGACGCCGTCATCCGCCTCCGCCCCATCACACCAGAACGACGCCACCGGCACCGAAACTTTCCACCCGCCCCCGGCGGCCCGACGATCCCCGCGGTGAAGTGACCGTGGGACACCACGGACAAGACTGCCGGGGACACTGATGCTGGTTCCGATCAGTACGGATTAAGGCCGGTAGACGCACGCCGCCAGCGGAGCATGGGCCTTCCAGCCCAGTGTCTCGTACAGTGCGCGTCCCGCGTCGGTGGCACCCAGGACGCCGAGAGTCGCCCCCTCGGCCACGGCGTGGTCGGCGAGGGTGCGCATCACGAAGTCACCCAGGCCGCGGCGGCGGTGGGCCTCCTCGGTCTTGACGCAGTCAACGACCGTTGCCTGTCCGAGGACGGCCATCTGCCCCTTGGCCGCGAACTCACCTGCCGCATCGTGCACCCAGACGTGGACGACGCCATCGCGGGTCTCCACCGACGCGGTGTAACCCTCGGGCGCCACCGGGCCGGTGGCCCGCAGGTCCACGGCCATCAGGTGGCCCGCCTCGTCCTTGTCCACCACCCAGCCCGGAGGAAGCCACGCCCTGATTTCCTCGGGCTCGATCGGCACTTTGAGCCAGGTGTACGGCACGGTCACCGACGCGGCGGCGTCGCGCACCGAAGACTCAACGGCGTCAGGCAGTACATGCCGCCCCACCTGGTCAGGCTTACCCACCTCGACATAGAGCCCCCAGGGCTTCTCGACCGGAACGGGCCTGCGCCGCGACACGGCCCAACCGGACACCCAGATCCTGACAAGCTCCGGAACCATCAAGCCCTCCCGAGGTAAGAGACACCTGCCGGGAGCGCACATTACGTCACGGGCAGCAGACGCGGCATCTCCTTTATCGCGCGCCACCTGAACCACAGGCCGAGGACGAACGACTCCCTCACCTCCCATACGCACAACCGGAGTTACCTCAGGTGACTCCTTACGCCCGACACGGCCGAGTGTCGGTCCGCATGCTGCGTCACTACGACGCGATCGGACTGCTGCGTCCTGCCCACGTCGACCCTGCCAGCGGCTACCGCTTCTACGAAGCAGACCAGTTGGCGCGGCTCCACCGCGTCATCGCCCTGAAGGATCTCGGATTCACCCTCCACTAGGTGCAGACGATCCTCGATGAGCAGGTCGGCCCTGAGGAACTGCGTGGAATGCTGCGACTGCGGCAGGCAGAGCTCAAGGCGGCGATGGCCGCCGCCGCGGCGCGGTTGACCCACGTTGAGGCGAGGCTCCGAGCGATTGAAAGCACCGATCGCCTCCGCCTGATCCCGACCGAGGGCATTCACGCCGGATAGGCGTGGTTCGGTCCGGACAGGTCGTTCACGGCCGCGGCGCGGGGCGGCGCCGCTGTCCCATCAGGTGGCAGTACACGCACGAAGTGCCGGACCAGTGCCTGGTCAGCCCCGGCGCCTGGATGCACGACCGTCACCGAAGGCTGAGCACCCCGAGGTGGGTATGTTCGGACTACGGCGATGCGTCGTCGAGGTGGTCGTACGCCGAGCGTGTCGGCGGCGTCCGGTGAACGGCTGCTGGAGTCGTGGCGGCAGCGCCGGGCCGCCCGCCGTCAGAGCGGCCGGGTGATCACGTTCCAGATGCGGGTCGCCACATGCAGGTTGAGCCGGGCTTCGACATCGGTGATATCGAGTCCGGAGATCTCACGGATGCGACGAAGCCGGTACCGGAGCGTGCTGCGATGGATCGCCAGCGTCGCCGCGGTGGTGTCGTAGCTGCTGTTCTCCAGATAGGCGGTGAGGGTGGCAACGAGCTCGCCATGGTGCGCCTGGTCGTAGTCGATGAGGGGGCCGAGCCACTCGCGCACGAACTGCTCGGTGTGCGTATCGCGATCGCTGGTGCGCAGCACCCGGTACAAACCGAGCCGGTCGAAAGCGATCAGGCCATGGGGGTTCAGGGAATTCTGCCGGATCTCCAGGGCTCGCAGTGCCTCCTGGTAGGAGTGCGGGAAGTCGGCCGGGCTGTCGCACTGGCCTCCGACACCGACCACACCGTTCGCGGAACCGAGTTCCCTCGACACCTCGTCGTAGAACTCGTCCCCGACTGCCGGGCCGCGAACGAGGAGTATCGCCGTCCCTGACCGGCGCCCCAGCAGGAAGTCGAGTTGACTTGCCGCGGCCGCCCGCCCGACGGCGGTGGTGACCGTGCCGTCGCCCCAGGGCCCCGCCCACTTGACGATCACCACATGGTGGGGCCCGTGCAGGTTGTGGCCGACCGCTTCGGAACGGGCGAAGGCACTTTGCTCGTCGGTACCGGTCACCAGGTCGTCGACCAGGTCGCACTGTGTGCGAAGTTCGGCTTCCGCCAGGTTGCGCTCGTGGGAGAGTTCGAGGGCGAGTACGGTGCCCGCCTGGTCCAACGCGAACGTTTCGGTCTCCCCCACTCCGTGCTCCGGGTCGGCCATCGCGAGTACGCCGAGCACCTCCCCGTGCGGTCGCACCACGCAGACCAGCAGGTCCCCGTCGCGCACCGGCCCGCGCTCGCACTCGGCGCGGCGCAGCACGACCGCTCTGCGCGCAGGGTCCATTCCAGCGGGCCGCGCCGAGCCGTCAGGCCCGGCCCAGGCCCGCAGATTGCCGAAGCGGTCCTCGGCCCATACGGGAAAGCCCGTCAGCTCGTGCAGTACCCGCACGATGCCCTGCTCGCCCCCTCCCGAGAACGAGACCCGGTTCAGTGCCTCGTTCATCACCATCCGGCGCTGGAGTTCGGCCACAGCGGTTCGAAGGCGCGCGTTGACCGCGGTCACACCGTGGTTGAGCAGGCGCAGCTGCCGCATGCGCTCGCGCTCACCTTCACATTCCTGGACATGGTCCAGGGCGGCGGCCGTCTGACGTGCCAGGAGCCTCGCAAGGTACGCCTCGTCATGCGCCGGGGCCGCGGGCGACCTGACGACGAGGTAGCCGAGGCAGGTGCTCCGGTGCCGCAGCGCCAGGGCCCAGGCCCAGGCGAATCCCGGCAGGTCGAGCGCCGCGTCCTCGCCACGCAGCGCCCGCACCCCGGAGTCCATCGCCCGGTCCTCGTGGTCAAGCGCGGAGGTCCCGCCGCGCAGCAGCCGCCCGTCGTGCTGCACGTACCCGACAGCGGTCAGAGAGCTTCCCAGCGAGGCGATCCAGGAAGCGGCAAGCTCCAGGACCTCGTTCTCGTCCCGCCCGGTGAACATCGTCGTTGCCAGCTCGCAGAGGCTGGCCATCCGGCCCAGACACTCGCGGGCCGGAGCGTCCGGCGGCGGCCGCTTGACCGGGATGGCATCCATGCCGCCTCCTTCCCGATGACCGCCGCGCGCCGTACCCGTGCGGAACCAGGGCTGGTACGGACTCCGCACCGCAGGTCGGCCGGGGCTTCCCCTACGCCACCGGAAAGTACAGGTCAGGCAGGACCCCTCGGCCTGCGGGGGTGAGTCGATACATGCATTTTGTCCCCCCAGGCCCATGTCCTTGGCTACCCACCCCGCGCAGGCTGACACCAGAAGATCCTGTCGCGTCGCCCGGGACGCCTGCGCCGAACACGTTCCGGCAGTGACGTCGCACGGGGAGAGCGGGATGCAACGGGACATCCTGTAGCTGCCCGACGAGGAGACGCAACGAGGCGGACGGCGCCTTCGTGATCCACTTCGACCTGCCGGGCACCGACCCCGACTCCATCGACCTGCACGTCGAACAGAACGTGCTCACGGTGCGGGCCGAGCGTCCTGCCCCCGCCAAGGACCGAGAGATGCTGGTGGCCGAGCGCCCGTACGGCGTGTTCAGCCGACAGGTGTTCCTCGGCGACACCCTCGATGCCGACAAGATCGATGCCAGTTACGACGCGGGAGTCCTCACCGTGCGGATCCCCTTCGCCGAGCAACCGAAACCGCGCAAGATCGAAATCAGCAGCACCAGTAAGGCCGAGCAGAGCGCCGGCTGAACACCGGCAAGCGGCGGCTCAGGGTCCGCCGGGCTCCCGCGTCCGGCGACTCGACGGACGAAGCCGCCGCCCACCGACCGGGAGGCCGAAGCGGTGATCACCGAGCTTGCCGTGGAACGCATCGAATTCACCCGCGGCCACTGCTGGATCCGTTTGAGCACCGACTACGAGGTCCTGCACTGCCGGGACGGCGAGGCCGTGGCTGGGAGTACTTCTCCCGAGACGGCACCGCGCCGTCCCCTCCCCGTACACCCCCAAAGGCGCACCGCGAACGCGGACGGCTGCGCGGGGCGTGCCGCGGGTGCCCGGATGGCCGCGGGCCTGATGATCGTTGCGAGACGGACGCAGTCGAGTACCCAGCGCCGCAGGAGCCGCGGGTTGGCGCGTCCCACCATCGAGCCGAGGAGTTGCCATGAAGTTCGGGATCTCAACCTTCATCACCGATCAGGGCATCGCGCCGACCGCACTCGGGCTGGCCGTTGAGGAACGTGGATTCGACTCGCTGTTCATCGCCGAGCACACGCACATCCCGGTGGAGCGCCGTACCCCGTACCCGTTCGGCGGGGAGATGCCGGAGAAGTACTACCGCACTCTGGACCCCTTCGTCGCGCTGACCGCCGCGGCGGTGGTCACCGAACGGCTGCTCCTCGGCACAGGCATCGCTCTGGTCGTGCAGCGGGATCCGATCATCACGGCGAAGGAGGTCGCCTCCCTCGACCTGGTCTCGGCCGGCCGCGCCATCTTCGGTGTGGGAGTGGGCTGGCTGCGTGAGGAGATCGCGAACCACGGCACCAACCCTGCGGTCCGCGGCCGACTGGTCAACGAGCGGCTGCGCGCCATCCGGGAGCTGTGGACCAAGGAGAAGGCCGAGTTCCACGGCGAGTTCGTCGACTTCGACCCGGTGTACAGCTGGCCCAAGCCGGTACAGCACCCGCACCCGCCCGTCTACGTGGGAGGAGGAGACGCCGCGTTCCCCCGGATCGCGGAGCTCGGTGACGCCTGGATCGCCAACGTCATGCCCCCGGAGGAGCTCCGCCAGCGGATGGAGCGGCTACGCGGCATGGCGCACCGTGATGTGCCGGTGACGATGGCCTACACCCCCGCGGACCCCGAGTTGCTGGAGGGCTTCCGCAAGGTGGGGGTGGAACGGGTGCTGTTCAACCTGCAGACGATGCGAGAGCGGGAGTCGCTGGAGGAGTTGGACCGGCTGTCGGAGCTCGCCGCCCGCTTCCGCTGAGCGGCCGAGCAGCCGGATGGGAGCCAACCGGCCGCCAGGACGAATCCCACCTCGCCGCTACCTGGGGCAACCGGCACAGTGCCGGAAAGCGGCAGGTCAGCGCTCCACCTCGACCTGGCAGGTCGGTACGGAAGGCGTAATTCGTCCCCTCGGGTCCATGTCAGCGGCTACCCACCCGCGCACGCTGACAGAAGGTGCGATGAGAACCCGACCCGATGGATCGCGCCGTCCGCGAGGGGGGAGCAACGATCTAGGAGTGCCAGATGGCCAAGGCAGTCGGGATCGATCTGGGTACCACGAATTCGGTGATCGCCGCTTGGGAAGGCGGTGAGGCCTCGGTCATCCCCAATTCCGAAGGCTCGCGCACGACGCCCTCCGTGGTCGCGTTCACGGACACCGGGGAGCGCCTGGTGGGGCAGCTGGCCCGCCGGCAGGCGATCCTCAATCCCAAGGGCACGATCTACTCGGCCAAGCGCTTCATCGGCCGTCGCTTCGACGAGGTGACCGAAGAGGCCAAAGCAGTCGGCTTCGATGTCGTCGACGGGCCGGGCGGGCTGGCCCGCTTCGAGGTGCGCGGCAAGCAGTACGCGCCAGAGGAGATCAGCGCCCTGGTCCTGCGCAAGCTCGCCGAGGACGCGGGCAAGACCCTGGGTGAACGGGTGACGGAAGCGGTCGTGACCGTGCCCGCGTACTTCAACGACGCCCAGCGCACGGCCACCAAGGACGCGGGGAAGATCGCCGGGCTGGAGGTGCTGCGCATCATCAACGAGCCGACCGCGGCGGCACTGGCGTACGGGCTGGACAAGAAGGGCCATGAGACGGTGCTGGTCTTCGACCTCGGCGGCGGCACCTTCGACGTCAGCCTGCTGGATGTGGGTGACGGGGTGGTCGAGGTCCGGTCGACGGCCGGCGACACCCACCTGGGCGGCGACGACTTCGACCGGCGGTTGGTGGACCACCTGGCGGACGCCTTCCAGCGGGATAACGGGATCGACCTGCGCAGCGACCCGCAGGCACTGCAGCGGCTGTTCGAAGCGGCAGAGAAGGCCAAGGTCGAGCTCAGCTCGGTCACCCAGACCCAGGTCAACCTGCCGTTCATCACGGCGGACGCCTCCGGCCCGAAGCACCTCACCGAGACGATCCGGCGCTCCACGTTCGAGCAGATCACCGCCGACCTGGTGGAACGCTGTCTGGACCCGGTACGTCAGGCGATGAGCGACGCCAAGGTGACCGAGAACGACATCGACGAGGTCATCCTCGTCGGCGGCTCGACCCGGATCCCAGCGGTGCAGGCGCTGGTGCGCAGGCTCACCGGCGGCAAGGAACCGAACATGAGCGTCAACCCGGACGAGGTGGTGGCGATCGGCGCGGCCATCCAGGCCGGGGTGCTCAAGGGCGAAGTCAAGGACGTGCTGCTGCTCGACGTCACCCCGCTGTCCCTCGGTGTGGAGACGCGTGGCGGCGTCATGACGAAGATCATCGAGCGGAACACCACCATTCCGGTCCGGCGCTCGGAGACCTTCTCCACGGCGGAGGACAACCAGCCCGCGGTCGACGTGGTGGTGCTGCAGGGCGAGCGCGAACGGGCGGCGGACAACCGGGTTCTGGGCCGCTTCCGGCTGGAGAACATCCGCCCGGCGCCGCGTGGTGAGCCGCAGATCGAGGTGACCTTCGACGTCGACGCCAACGGCATCCTCAACGTCAGCGCCAAGGACAGGGACACGGGCGCCGAGCAGGGGATCACCATCAGCGAGAGCTCCAACCTCGACCGCAGCGAGGTCGACCGGATGGTCGAAGAGGCCGAACGCAATCGCGCCGAGGACCAGTCCCTGCGCCAGGCGGTGGACGCACGCAACGAACTCGACGCCATCGCCTACCAGGTGGAGCGGCGCCTCGGCGAACTGGGCGACGCGGTCCCGCAACACGAGAAGGCACGTGGCGAACTGCTGGTCGCCGAGGCCCGCCAAGCCGTCAAGGAGGAGGCGACGCTGGACCGGGTCCGCAGCCTCACCTCCGAGCTGCAGCAGATCTACCACGGTCTCGTCAGCCACCAGCCCGGCACTCCGCCAGCAGGCGGCGGTCCGGCCGAAGAGGGCGGACCTCCGCCTGCTGGCGAGGGGCCCGACGAAGAGGTCATCGACGCCGAATTCGACCGGGGATGAGGCATCGCCATGTCCGAGCACGAGGACCAGCACCCGCCGGACGAACAGGCAGCGGAGCAGCCGACCGGCCAGGACGAGGGCTCGGCAGCCACTCCCACCGTCGAGGAACTGGATGACCGCTGGCGGCGGGCGATGGCGGAGCTGGACAACCAACGCAAGCGCCACGCCCGTGAGTTGCAGCAGGTGCGGGAAGCCGAACGCCACCGGGTCGCCGCCGCCTGGCTCCCGGTCGTCGACAACCTCGAACTGGCACTGTCCCACGCCGAGGCCGACCCGAGCTCCGTCGTCCAAGGAGTGCGGGCGGTACGCGACCTGGCCGTCCAGATCCTGCGGGACCTCGGATATCCGCGGCATGACGAGACGGATGTGCCGTTCGACCCCACCCGGCACGAGGTGGTCACCGTGGTCGACGCGCCGGATACCGCGCCGGGCACGGTGGTTCGTGTGCTGCGGCCCGGATACGGCGACCCCGATCGGCAGCTTCGGCCGGCTGCCGTGGCCGTGAGCCGGAAACAGGAGTGACGGCATGGCGCGCGATTACTACGAAGTGCTGGGTGTGTCGCGCAGTGCGAGCGCGGAGGAGATCCAGCAGGCCTTCCGCAAGCTCGCCCGCCAGCACCACCCGGACATCAACCGCGCCCCGGCCGCCGAAGAGCGGTTCAAGGAGATCAACGAGGCGTACCAGGTGCTGTCCGACCCGAAAACGCGCGCACGGTACGACCGCTTCGGCCCGGACTTCCGGCAGATCCCGGAGGACTACGACGAGCGGGTGGCCGCAGGTGCCGGGTTCGGTGGCGGTGGCGGGCGGGTCCGCTGGTCCACCGCCGGTGCGCCCGGCGCGGGAGGGGCCCGGGTGTGGACCAGTGGCGAAGGCTTCGAGGGCACCGGAATCAACATCGAGGACCTGCTCAGCGGCATGTTCGGCGGACGCGGGGCCGCTGGCCCGATGCCCGGCGCGGACCAGGAGGCCGAACTCCGGCTCACCGTGGAAGAGGCGTACCGCGGCGGCAAACGCCGGGTGACCCTCGGCGGCCCAGAACACCCGCGCACGTACGAGGTGAACATTCCGCCCGGCGTGGTCGACGGCCAGCGGATCCGGCTCGCCGGACAAGGCGGGCAAGGCGTGGGCGACGGTCCCGCGGGCGACCTGTACCTGAGGGTGCGGATCCTCCCCCACCAGCGGTACCGGCTGTCCGGACGCGACATCGACGTCGACCTGCCGGTGACTCCATGGGAGGCGGCGCTGGGCGCGACCGTGCCGCTGGCGACACCGAGCGGCGCAGCCAAGGTCACGGTGCCTCCCGGCTCCTCCAGCAGCCGCCGACTGCGACTGCGCGGGGAGGGCATGCCCAACCCGAAGGGCACAGCGGGAGACCTGTACGCACACATCCGAATAGTGGTCCCACCCTCGCCGACTCCCAAGGAGAAGGAGCTGCTGGAGGAGCTGGCCGCCGTATCCACCTTCGACCCGAGGAGGCAGTGAGATGAGCCTCCGCCCGACGCCGACCGCCGCGCAACGGGCGCGAGAGGCGGCAGCGGTCCGCTACCCGCTGACCCGCCCGTACCGGCTCAGCCTGGACGCCGTCGCCCGCCGTAGCGGCCTGCACCCCGACCTCGTCCGCCGGTTCGTCGCACTGAGCCTGGTGGACGCCGCCCGGGACGCTTCCGGAGAACTCTGGTTCGCCGCGAACGCACCCGCAACCATCGCCCGCGTCCAACGACTGCGGACCGGGCTCTGTCTCAACTACGCCGCGATCGGGCTGGTCTTGGACCTGCTGGACCGGATCGAGTCGTTGGAGACCGCATTGCGCCGCGCGAGCGCCGCCCATCCGCAGGCCGACGCACCCACCGGACAGGCAAGGAGTGGACCGCCGTGGACATGAACCGACTCACCCAGAAGTCCCAGGAGGCGCTGCAGGAAGCACAGACCACGGCGACCGGGATGGGCCACACCGAAGTCGACGGCGAACATCTGCTGCTCGCCCTGCTCGACCAGGCCGGCGACCTCGTACCGCGCCTGCTGGAGCAGTGCGGCGCCGACCTCGACAGGCTTCGGGCCGATGTACGCGGCGACTTGGCGAAGCGCCCCAAAGTCACCGGCCCGGGCGCCACGCCAGGGCAGGTGTACGTCACCCAGCGGCTCTCCCGGCTGCTCGACGCCGCCGACCGCGAGGCCAAGCGGCTGAAGGACGAATACGTCTCGGTGGAACACCTGGTCCTGGCGCTGATCGACGAGGGCAGCGCCACCCAGGCCGGGCGCCGTCTCAAGGAGCACAACGTCACCAGGGAATCCTTCCTGGCCGCGCTGACCCAGATACGCGGCCACCAGCGGGTGACCTCCGCGACACCGGAAGGCACGTACGAGGCGCTGGAGAAGTACGGCCGGGACCTCGTCGCCGAGGGCCAGGCCGGAAAGCTCGACCCGGTGATCGGCCGCGACGCGGAGATCCGCCGGGTGATCCAGATCCTGAGCCGCAAGACGAAGAACAACCCGGTACTCATCGGCGACCCCGGAGTCGGCAAGACGGCCATCGTCGAAGGCCTCGCCCAACGCATCGTGCGCGGTGACGTACCGGAGGGCCTGCGCGACAAGACCGTGTTCGCGCTGGACATGGGTTCGTTGGTCGCCGGTGCCAAGTACCGGGGCGAGTTCGAGGAGCGCCTCAAGGCGGTACTGGCGGAAGTGAAGGGCGCTGAGGGCCGGATCCTGCTCTTCGTGGACGAACTGCACACCGTGGTGGGCGCGGGCGCGGCCGAGGGCGCGATGGACGCGGGCAACATGCTCAAACCGATGCTGGCCCGCGGCGAGTTGCACATGATCGGTGCCACCACACTGGACGAGTACCGCAAGCACATCGAGTCCGACGCGGCCCTGGAGCGGCGTTTCCAGCCGGTGATGGTGGACGAACCCAGCGTTGAGGACACCATCTCCATCCTGCGCGGGCTACGCGAACGCCTCGAGGTCTTCCACGGCGTCAAGATCCAGGACACCGCCCTGGTCGCCGCGGCGACCCTCAGCCACCGCTACATCACCGACCGGTTCCTGCCGGACAAAGCCATCGACCTGGTGGACGAGGCCTGTGCCCGGCTGCGCACGGAAATCGACTCCCTGCCAGCCGAGTTGGACGAGCTCACCCGACGGGTCACCCGGCTGGAGATCGAGGAGGCCGCACTGTCCAAGGAGGACGACCCGGCCAGCAAGGCCCGGCTTGAGGAACTCCGCCGCGAGCTGGCCGATCTGCGGGCCGAAGCAGACGCCAAGCACGCGCAGTGGGATGCCGAGCGGCAGGCCATCCGGCGCGTCCAGGAGCTGCGCCAGGAGCTCGAGCAGGCCCGCTACGAAGCCGAAGAGGCCGAGCGGAACTACGACTTGAACAGGGCCGCCGAGCTCCGCTACGGGACGATCGCCGAACTGGAACGCAAACTCGCCGCCGAGGAGCAGCAACTCGCCGCCAAACAGGGCGAACAGCGGCTGCTGCCGGAGGTGGTCACCGAGGACGAGATCGCCGAGATCGTCGCCGCATGGACCGGTATCCCGGTGGCCCGACTGCAGGAGGGCGAGCGGGAGAAGCTGCTGCGCCTCGACGAGATCCTGAGTGAGCGGGTCATCGGCCAGGACGAGGCCGTACAGCTGGTCGCCGACGCCGTCATCCGGGCCCGCGCCGGTATCCGCGACCCGCGTCGGCCCATCGGCTCGTTCATCTTCCTGGGACCGACCGGTGTCGGCAAGACCGAACTGGCCAAGACGCTGGCCGCCGCGCTGTTCGACAGCGAGGACAACATGGTCCGTCTCGACATGAGCGAGTACCAGGAGAAGCACACCGTCAGCCGCCTGGTCGGAGCGCCCCCCGGCTACGTCGGATACGAGGAGGGCGGCCAGCTGACCGAGGCCGTGCGCCGCAAGCCGTACTCCGTGGTGCTGTTCGACGAGATCGAGAAGGCGCATGCGGACGTCTTCAACACGTTGCTGCAGGTGCTCGACGACGGCCGGATCACCGACGCCCAGGGGCACACCGTCGACTTCCGCAACACGGTCATCATCATGACCTCCAACCTCGGCTCCCAGTACCTGCTTCAGGACGCCACCGTGGGTGGCGAGATCAAGCCCGAGGTGCGGGAGTTGGTCATGGGCGAGTTGCATGCCCACTTCCGGCCCGAGTTCCTCAACCGGGTGGACGACGTGGTGCTCTTCCGGCCACTCGGCCTCGCCGAGATCGAGCGGATCGTCGATCTGCTCATCGACGAGCTGCGTCAGCGGCTGGCAGATCAGCGGATCACCCTGGAGCTGACCGAGGAGGGCCGCCGCCTCATCGCCCAGGAGGGCTTCGACCCCGTCTTCGGGGCCCGGCCACTGCGTCGCTTCATCTCGCACGAGGTGGAGACCAAGATCGGCCGTGCGCTGATCCGCGGCGAGATCCGGGAGGGCGTCACGGTGGTGGTCACCGCTCGCGACGGCGAGCTGGTCGTCGAGCTCCCCGAATCCCCGCAACAAGCCCAGGCCGCGTGATCGCGGTCGTCAGGAGGCGTCATGAGCGGCAACGACACGCTCAAGGCCGCCGCGCGCGCACGGATGCACACCGTCAGCTGCCACGACTGCGGGAGGACCAACCGGATCCCGGCCGCCGCGCAGGGCAGTCCCAAGTGCGGCAACTGCCACCAGCCGCTGCCCTGGATCGTCGATGCCGACAGCCGGGACTTCGCCGAGATCGCCGAACAGGCGACGCTCCCGGTCCTGGTGGACCTGTGGGCGACCTGGTGCGGCCCATGCCGGATGGTCAGCCCCGCACTGGAACGGGTCGCGCGGGAGATGGCCGGCCGGATCAAGCTGGTCAAGGTGGACGTGGACAAGTCCCCGCAGTTGCAGCAGCGGTTCGGCGTGCAGGCCGTGCCGACCCTGCTGATCCTCGACCGGGGCAAGGAGATCTCACGGCAGACGGGCGCCGCGCCACCCAACGTCCTGCGGGACTGGGTGGAAAAGACCCTCGCCAGTCGCACCCAACCCGCATGACTCCCCGGAGGCGACCATGACCGTCCTTCACGACCCCCACCTGAGCCTGGTCCGCAACGTCAGTCCGAGGACCCCGAACGGATGCGAGGAGTGCCTCAAGCTCGGCATGGGCTGGGTGCACCTGCGCCTCTGCCTCACCTGTGGACACGTGGGCTGCTGCGACTCGTCACCAGGGCAGCACGCCAGGGGGCACGCTGCCACCATCGGGCACCCCATCGTCCGTTCGCTGCAGCCGGGAGAGGACTGGCGCTGGTGCTACGCACACGAGGCGTTCGTGTGAGCCGCCGAGCACCGGGCTGACGCAACGGTGGTGACGACGTTCCCGCGGAAGCCGGGGCTGCCCCCGCGGCGCCATCCTTGGTTCGGGTCCAGCACGGGTGGAGCATGGGAACGGCTCCGGCCCGGCCGGGCGCCGCCGCACGCACAAGGTTTCTACAACGGTCGGACCGGGAGGAGCCCAAGATGCCGCACGAACGAGCCGGACAGCCCGCGCAGCCGGAAGACTTGGTGAATGTCGCACGGCTGGTGACGGCGTACTACGCCCTGCACCCGGATCCCGCCGAACCCTCCCAGCGCGTGGTCTTCGGCACCTCGGGCCACCGGGGATCGTCGCTGGCCACGGCGTTCAACGAGGACCACATCACGGCGACGAGCCAGGCGATCTGTGACTACCGGTCAATGCGCGGCACAGACGGCCCGCTCTTCCTCGGCGCCGACACCCACGCGCTGTCCGAGCCGGCGAAGGTGAGCGCCCTGGAGGTCTTCGCCGCCAACGATGTCACCGTGCTCATCGACAGCGCCGACGGCTACACCCCCACACCGGCCGTTTCGCATGCCATCCTCACCCACAACCGTGGCCGTACCGGCGGCCTCGCGGACGGTGTGGTGGTCACGCCGTCCCACAATCCGCCCACGGACGGCGGCTTCAAGTACAACGCGCCGAACGGCGGCCCCGCCGACTCGGCGACGACAGCGTGGATCCAGGACCGGGCCAACGAACTGATCACGGGCGGCCTCAAAGGCGTACGGCAGATCCCCTACGCACGCGCCCTGGCCGCGCCGACGACCGGTCGATACGACTTCCTGAACCGCTACGTCGACGACCTGCCTGCCGTGGTCGATGTGGACGCGGTGAGCTCGGCGGGCGTGCGCATCGGGGCGGATCCCATGGGTGGCGCGTCGGTCGCCTACTGGGGCCGGATCGCCGAGCGCCACCACCTGAACCTGACCGTGGTCAATCCACTGGTCGACCCCACCTGGCGCTTCATGACGCTGGACTGGGACGGCAAGATCCGCATGGACTGCTCCTCGCCCCATGCGATGGCCTCACTGATCTCACGGCGCGACGCGTACCAGGTGGCCACCGGCAACGACGCAGACGCCGACCGGCACGGCATCGTCACCCCGGATGCCGGCCTCATGAACCCCAACCACTACCTCGCCGTGGCCATCTCCTACCTGTACTCGCATCGCGAGCAGTGGCCCCGCACCGCGGGGATCGGCAAGACACTGGTGTCCTCCAGCATGATCGACCGCGTTGCCGCCGAGTTGGGGCGCGGGCTCGTCGAAGTGCCGGTCGGCTTCAAGTGGTTCGTCGACGGCCTGCTGGACGGCTCGCTCGGCTTCGGCGGCGAGGAGTCAGCCGGTGCTTCCTTCCTGCGCCGTGACGGAACGGTATGGACGACCGACAAGGATGGCGTCATCCTTGCCCTGCTCGCCTCCGAAATCACCGCTGTGACCGGCAAGTCCCCGTCCCAGCACTACGCGACGCTCACCGAACGCTTCGGAGCGCCCGCCTACGCCCGAATCGACCAGCCCGCCTCACGCGAGCAGAAGGCCGTACTCTCCCAGCTCTCGCCCGAGCAACTGGCGGCGGACAGCCTCGCGGGCGAGCCGATCACCGCCGTCCTTACCAAGGCCCCCGGCAACGGCGCCCCGATCGGCGGCATCAAGGTGACGACCGAGCACGCGTGGTTCGCCGCCCGCCCCTCCGGCACCGAGGACATCTACAAGATCTACGCCGAGTCCTTCCTCGGCCCTGACCACCTCGCCCGCGTCCAGGAAGAGGCCAGAGCACTGGTGACCGCCGCCATGGGCACCGCCCAGCAGTCCTGAGACGCCCCCGACCTGAGACACGGAACTCCCCGGGCTGCTGGGCGAGTTGGGCGGTGCGGGTGGTACCTAGAAGAAGCCGCCGTCGACGGACAGGGTGCGGCCGGTCATGTAGGAGGCGTCATCGCTGGCCAGGAAGGCGAACGCGGACGCGATCTCGGCTGGCTCGGCAAGCCGCCCCAACGCCACCTGTGTCTCCAGCCACTTGTCGGTCGGCAGCCCCAGCCCCGGGCGCTGGTACGACTTGGCGTTCTCGGCGGCCATGTCGGTGGCGGTCCCGCCCGGGGCCACCGCGTTGATGGTGATCCCACGCCGACCCAGCTCGGCCGCGAGGTTCAACACCATCGACTCGACCGCGGCCTTGCTCGCCGCATACAGCGTGTGCTCGAACACCGAGCGGACCGCGCTGACCGAGGAGGTCAGCACGATCCTGCCACCGGGACCCATATGGCGAGCGGCATGCTGAACGGCGAACAGCTGGCCGCGGGTGTTGACGTTGAAGACACGGTCGAAGTCGGCCGGAGTGAGGGTCTCCAGCTTGCCGAAGTGCTCGATGCCCGCGCACGACGCCAGCACGTCCAGCCGCCCGAACGCGGCCACCGCCTCCTCGACCAGTCGGCCCGTCTGCTCGGGATCGGCCACATCCGCCTGCACCCCGACCGCCTGGGCGCCGTCCGCGGTCAGCCGGGACACCAACTCCTCGGCCGCGGCCCGGTTGTCGCGGTACCCGATCACCACCGAGGCGCCCTCCTGTGCCAGGCGGGTGGCAACCGCCGCGCCGATCCCGCGGCTCCCCCCGGTCACCAGCGCCGCCTTGCCCGTGAACCGCTCGCTCATCTTCGTCACTTCTCTCAACCAGTGGTGACGCTCCCCTTCATCACCTACCCCCAGACCACGCCACCACCCTCGCCACCGGGCCTGGCCCACGAGGAACCCACCGGCCCCAACCGGTAGTGATATAGTCACTGTGCGAAATCGTTTGGCGACCGAAAGCTATGACTGAAGCGATGGCCCGTCTCATCCGCGCCGAGCACACTCCCGTCGGCCGCCCCCCACAGCCCTCAGGCTCAGCGGGATGATGTCGCTGGCCACTACCGTCAAGTGCATGGGCCGCACTTACGGGACCGCCGCGACGGACGGCACAGTCACCATCTGCGACCTCACTGACATCACCCGTCCCGTTCCGCTGGGAACCGCCCAGGCGAACGAGACCGGGACGTGGGAGATCCGCACCATCCGCGGCGTCCACGTCACACGAACCCTCGACCTCCTCCACGCCGTCGCCGCCTTACGGCAGGCCAACTGGCCGCCCCGCGACGAGTCCGCGACCCACAAGGCAAGTTCGCGAAGCGAACGCAAGAAGGCGGGAGCCGCGGCAGCTCCCGCCGACGTGCTGGCCTGAGGTACGACCCGCTGTACGGGTTCGTACCACCTCATCGCTGCCCAAGCCCGTCGTTCCTAGGGCTGGTGACTGGCGGTTTCGGGGTGTTCGTGTCGGTCGGGGTGGCCGAAGAGGAGGTCATAGCCAGGGGGTAGCTGGAGCAGGACGCGGTGCATGAGATCTTCACCGGCGGCGTCGGCGACCACGCTCAGCACCGCGCCGATGTCCCATTTGGCCGTCTCGTAAGTGGCTCCCTCGATCCATGCCGCGATGGCCCGGACGAACCGCTCGGGATCCAGTGGCTCGGCGGCCTGCAGCGGGTTGAGCAGGATCAAGGCGTATGTTTCGGACAGCCGGGCCGCTAGTTCAGCTCTCTCCTGGCCGACAACGTGGGCGCCCAGCAGTGCCAGAACCACTCGGGCTGCCCGATCTGCCTCCTGCTGCGAGGGGTACTCGCCACGCTCCTGGACCGCTGCCAGGAACGCCTCCTGTGTCAGATGCATCGCGCTCCCCCTTCATGGTGCGCGGAGAGCGGGTCGAAGGGGAGGGAGTTTGCCGCCCTCCGCGTGCCGTGCGGGCGAGGGCCTGGCTCAGCCGCTGATCTGCTTGTGCGCGGTGCCCCCACCGCCAATGGCGATCTTGCGGGGCTTGGCGCGCTCGGCGATCGGGATGCGCGGAGTCAGGACACCCGCGTCGTAGTCGGCCTTGATGTTGTCACCATCGAGGCTATCGGCCAGCACGAGCTGGCGGGAGAAGACACCGAGGCGCCGCTCGGCCAGCTCCATCTGTACGTCGTCGGCCTTGGCGACCGGTCGGCGCTCCGCCTTCACGGTCAGCGTGTTCCGCTCGATGTCGATGTCGATCGCGTCCGGGGACACACCGGGCAGGTCCAAGGCGATCACGTACTCCTCGCCCTCACGGTAGGCGTCCATCGACATCGGGGACGGCCTCGACCAGGTGCCGGAGATCATGGTGCCCGGAACCGACAAGCCGACCCCACCAGCGCAGCTCACCCCCGTGTCCCTGCTCGCCGCCGCCGCGGCGCTGAGCTCCATCGACCAGGCCGTAGGCGCCGCCCACACGACGGAAACCGGTGAGCGGCCCGATGCCGACGCGACCAGTCGCGAGCAGGCACTGGCCGCCCTGCTCCTGCTGCGCGAGGTGCGCCACCAGCTCGCCGGACGGGAACCGAGCCTGATCGAAGCAGCTCGCGAAGCGGGCGCCAGCTGGGCCGAGCTCGCCCACCCCCTCGGCGTCACCAGCCGTCAGGCCGCCGAACGCCGCTATCTGCGCCTACGCCCCGGCGACGACGGCACCGCGGCCGAACAACGCGTCAAGGCAACCCGCGACCGCCGCGCCGCCGACCGCACCGTCACCGCGTGGGCCCGCCGCAACGCCGCCGACCTGCGGCAGATCACCGCCCTGGCCGACCTCCCCACCGAGGCCCGCGCCACGGTCGTTGGGGCCACGAACCGTCCGGCGCGTTCCGGACGGCTTACGGGCAATGGATCCGCCTGTGCCATCCTCGGCTCCGCCCAGGTACGGGCGATCTCGCGCGCTTCAAGACCAGGACCATCCCTTCACATAGGTCACATCCAGTTGCGCCCACGTGTTGGGGGCTGCGGATGGCCCGTCGAGCGCGGACTCGTTCTGGATGATCCAGGACATGGCCGCATCCGGAACGGCGGTGGTCGAACGGCCGATGACCTTGCCGTCGAGTTCGAAAGTGACGCTACCGGGCTGCCAGATGATGTCGCTGGTGTGCCAGGACAAGAACGTGGCGCCCGCGCTGTAGGCGTCCTGGTCGCCGCCGACGCTGTTCTCATGATGGGCGAAGGCGTAGATGCCGCCGTTCCAGTTGCCCTCCGGGAAGTCCTCCTCGCAGTTGGGGCAGGCCGTGGTAGCGTCCGGCCAGAGCAGGTGCGCGGACTTGTAGCCCGGAGCGGCTTGGGAGACGCGAAAGCGTTCCTCGACCTTGCCGTACCGCAGCCCGATGAGCCGCTTGGGGACGATCGCCGCAGAGTGGACGGGTCCGGTTGCGCCGCGCCACATGCGGATGTGCAACTGGCCGTCGCCCCACCGGCTGGGACTCACCCACAGGGTGGCGGCTGGGTCGTAGTAACCGCCGACCGGATAGCGCCGCTGGGTCGCGGTGTCCGGCCAACCCGTCGGATACGCCCACCAGTTCACGCGCATGACACCGGTGAGGCCGGAGCAATAGGCCTGTGGGGTATCCACGTTGTTGTCACAGCCGGAGAATGCGCCCAGCTTCGTAGGGGTGTTGAATCCGTCAGCGAAGACCAGGTGAAAACCGGGTTGTGTCGACGCGCCCTGTGCTGGCGCGGCGCCTATGCCGAGCACGGCGGCAATGGCGAGACCGATCGCGGCGATTCGGCGCATGAGGCACCTCGCAATATCGGGGTCTTACCGCTCTCGTCGGTCGCCAGGCGCTGATGCCATAGGCGTGGCGAGGTAGTGGAAGGTGCATCGGGTAGCTAATTGCCACGAAACCCGGCGTGCCCGAAACGGTGTCATGCGGAGCCGATGTGCCATCAACGCATCTGTCCACGGAGACGTGCCGCTCAAGCACGCGGTGGCGGACGAGCATGGCCACCGCCCTCAGCGCTGGCCGGCTCGGCAGGACTCGAACCTGCGACTCACGGCTTTGGCTCTGCCACGGCCCGCATTCTCGTGGCGGCGGTCGGATTCGAACCGACGACCTCTGGGTTATGAGCCCAGCGAGCTACCGAACTGCTCCACGCTGCTGCAATCGAGAGTGCGGACGCCGATCACAGCAGCCAACGGGTTTCTGCGTCCTCGCGACCCGGGAGCCTGTGGGGCAGTCCCTCGGACTTTGGGGCCTGCACATGAGGCACAAGACCCAGCACGGCGAATGCGAACAGTAGAGAATGACCGCGCGATTCCAAAGGAACCGTGCGGTCATTCAATCCCCAGGGGCCCAATGCCCAGGTCCTCGCGCATGAGGCCGCGCATCTGGGCCATGGCCGTGCGGCGCTGTGTGATCAGGGGCGCGTCCTCGTCGGAGCCGACAGCCACTCCCCGAGCGTAGGCGTCGCGTATCCGGCGCAGGCTGTGAAACGCCTCGTTCCCGGCCGCGACCACCTGCGGCGGCCCTACGAGCCATAGGCGTTCGCTCGCCGTATACAGGCCGGTGCCGCGGAAGGCCTCCCGCACGGCCGCGTCACGCGCCGACTCGGACATGTGATCGCCCAAAGCGACGGCCCGTATCTCCTCACTGGTTGCTTTGAGCGCGGAGACGAACTCCGTGTACACCTCGCGTCGCAGTTCCAGCCCGTGCCGGGCCTCCTCGCGCCGCCACCGGTTGCGATCGGCGATCAGGGTGGCGGTGATGCCGATAACGGCACCGGTCAGTGTGGAGAGCAGGGGCATCCAGTCCATGCGCCGCAGCTTGTCTGATTCAACGCCGCCGCACCAGTGGCCTTTCGCCGCCTTCCCACACAGGCCATCGGGGACTGGCCGACCAGCCCGAGACCTGCGCGTCAGGGTGGCGCGCGAGACACCGGCGTGCCGACTCAGTGCCTGCATGCTCCATGGGCTGGACGGCTCGCTCGGCGTCCTGTTCGAACACCTCGGGGGCGGTCAGTGCGCACATGCCGGCGCCGCAGCAGCGCTCGCGGTCGATGCTGAGTTCCACCCGGCCTACTCCTCGTCCCAGGTGACGGGGAGTCGGTGCACCCCGTAGATGTTCATGCTGGGTCGCAGCGGCACCTCCTCGGGCGGGACGGCGAGCCGCAGCGTCGGGAACCGGGTGAACAGCGCCGGAAAGGCGACCCGCATCTCGACGCGTGCCAGTTGCTGCCCCAGGCACTGGTGGATGCCGTGGCCGAAGGCCAGATGCCCGGTGGCCTTCCGGTGCAGGTCGAGGGTGTCGGGGTCGGGGAACCGGGCTGGATCGCGGTTGGCGGCCTGCAACGAGACCGTCACCGTCTCGCCCGCCTTGATCAGCTGGCCGTCCAGCTCGACGTCCTCCAGCGCTGCTCGTCCCCCGGTGTGCGCGATGGTCAGGTAGCGCAGCAGTTCCTCGACTGCCTGGTCGGCCAGGTCGGGGTCGGCGCGCAGGGCGGCGGCTTGCTCGGGGTGGCTCAGCAGAGCGAAGGTGCCGAGCCCGATCATGTTCGCGGTGGTGTCGAGGCCCGCGGCCAGCAGGAAGCCGCCGATACCGGCGAGTTCGGCCTCGGTGAGATCGGTGGTGGTCAGATCGCTGAGCAGGTCGTCGGTGGGGTTGGCGCGCTTGGCCAGCACCAGCTCGTGAACGAACTCTCCGAGCGCGTTCATGGCAGCGATCTGCTCGTCCAAGGACGACTCCCCGTCGAACACCGCCGCAGCACGTTGTTGGAAGGCATCGCGATCGGGCTCGGGCACGCCCAGCAGTTCGCAGATCATCAGCGCCGGGATGGGGTACGCGTACGCCTCCACCAGGTCGACCGGTGGTCCTTGGCGCTCCATGGCATCGAGGTGCTCGGCGGTGATCTGCTCGACGCGTGCGGTGAGTTCGCGCATCCGGCGGACCGTGAACTTGCCGGTGAGCAACCGTCGGTAGCGGGTGTGCTCGGGTGGATCGATCCCGGGGAGGTCTCCGATCGTCGCCGGGGGCAGTCCGTCGACGGGCCCGCCCGGGACCGGAAGGTGCATGAGTTCGTACCGTGAGCTGAAGCGGGGGTCGGCCGCTATCGCACGGACCACGGAGTGGCCGGTGGCCAGCCAGCCCAGGTGCCCGTCGGGATAGCGCATCCGGGTCAGCGGCTGCTGCTCGCGCAGCTGCGCCAGTTCACGGGGCGGATCGAAGGGGCAGCCCGCGGGTCGGGTCGTCGGCAGCGCCGCCAGCGCGGCAGGTGGCGTTGCGCCCTGGGTGGTCTTCTCGGGCCATGGTGTCTCCTCCGCCTGTTCGGTCCCGGGAGCTTGGGGAGGGGTCGACGGTTCGTGTTGCATGGTGTCCTCCGGTGCGCAGTGACGTGCGGTGAAAAGCGACGTGCTGTGCGAAGCGAAGTGGCTTGTGCTCGCTGCCACTTACCGTGTGACGCCGCGGTTCTGTGGTGTGGCCGGTCGGCATCTTCTGCGGTACGGGTGGTCAGGAACGGCGGATCACGATGTCGCCGAGCCCCGTGCGGGCGCGCACCTCGACGGTCTCGTCGGAGGTTCCGGGGCCCTCGGCCGGGCCAAGGGAGTTGCGCACACCACCGAAGCGGGAGTTCACATCGAGCCAGGCGGCGGTGGCTTCGCGGATGCCCACCTCGACATCACCGGTGGCGGTCTGCAGTTGGACCTGGCCGCGTGCCACCTCGCCGACCTGGATGCCGCCGTAGGCGGACCTGGCATCGACTCCGGCGTGCGCGATTCCCACGGAGATACGGCCGTTGGAGGAGTTCGCCCGCAGGTCGCCGGTCACCTCGCCGATGGTGATCTCGCCGTTGACGTTCTTGACCGTCAACGCGCCCGCGATCTCCCCGACGACGATCCGGCCCGCTCCGGCGATCTCGGCGTCCCCCGACGCGCGGTCCAAACCGATGTCGCCGTGGCTGGTCTTCAGATTCGCGGTGCCCGCCTCCGCGACCTGGATGTCGCCTGCCGAGGTCTTGAGCCTGCAGTCCCCGAGCTGGCCTTCACAGGTGAAGTCCGCCATCGGCGAGGTGGCGTGCACATGCGAGCCGCTCGGCAGCTCGATGCTCACGTCAAGCGCCCCGCTGCTACCGAACAGGGACCGTTTCTTGGGCCCCTTGACCAGCAACTTGCCGCCTGAGTAGGTGACTTTGGTCTGCTGGGCGGCGCGTACGTCGGCGTCGTCGGCGCCATCGCGCGGAAGTACCTCGACAACCGTATTCGTGCGCTGGCTCGCGGTGATCCGGGCGACGCCGATGTCGAATTCGAGGGTGACGGAGATCGGTTCGGGGGTGTCGAAATCAGGCATGGCTGTCCCGTCCTCATGGCTGTGGTGTGAATTCCCGCTGGTGGAGCGGGTGTTGAAGGAGAGGTGGCGCTGTACGCCGGTTCGGGCTAGCGAACCCAGCCCGTGTAGCTCTGTCCGCCCCGGTGGCGACTGCGGCCGGAGGAGCGGCCACGCTCGCCGGGTTCCAGGGCGGTGGCGACGGCCCGTACCAGCCAGGCGTTGACCGAGAGGCCTTCCTGTCCTGCCGCGTCCTCGACCCGGGCCTTGAGGTGAGCGGGCAGGCGGAAGTTGATCCGCGCCATTCCGCCCTCGTCGCTGTCCGAAGGGGCCGGTGGCGCGGGCGCCCGCCCGCCGCTGGGCGCGTTCTCGTGCTCCTGGGCTGCCTCGTACGGCTCCTGGCCCGGTGGCGCCGTCACCACGAACTCCGGGTCCAGCCCCCGCAGCCGTACGTCCACCGAGCCGGGTGCGAGGTCCCGGGTGACCTCCTCCATGGCGGCGGACAGGGCGTTCAGCAGGGTGAGCCGGGCCGCCGACTCAAGGGGGGCGGCGAGTCGCTCGGCCAGGGCGCGGGCTTCTTCTCCGCCCGCGTCGGCGGCGAGGGCGAGCTCGTGCCGGAGGTTGTCGACATACGGCGTGAGGTCCATAGCGCCATCATGGCACCACCATGACGCCACCACAAGCCATGGCGGCGCACTCTTGGCGCCATGGAGGGATGGGGCTTACGGGTCACGCTCCCGCGACATGCGCGATGATCAAGCGCCAACTGGCCAACAGCGAAGGAGCCAAGATGCCTGGAGTCGGTGAAAGCGCCCCTGATCGGGCCGAGTTTGACGCTGGCTCTGCCATGTCCCGGAGTGGGCGGATCATCTTCTTGAACGGTACGTCCAGCTCCGGGAAGTCGAGCATCGCCAGGGAACTGCTCCAGGTCCTGGACGAGCCGTACTTCCATCTGCCCGTGGATGCCTTCCACGCCATGCGCTCTCGCCGCGAGTTCACCCCGGACGAGTTGCGTGATGTGCTTCGACGTACGTGGATGGGGTTCCACCGCGCGGTTGCCGGTATGGCCGCGGGCGGCAACAACGTGGTCGTGGACCATGTACTGAGCGAGCAGTGGCGTCTGTTGGACTGCCTTGGGCTGTTCGCTCCCGGGGACGTTGTCCTGGTCGGAGTGCGCTGTTCGCTCCAGGAGTTGGAACGGCGCGAGCGTCAGCGTGGCGACCGTCCGATCGGGCTTGCCGCGCGCCAGTTGGAACAGGTCCACGCCCACGGCCTGTATGACATCGAGTGCGATACGGCCACCGCCAGCGCCGCGGAGTGTGCTCGGCAGATCAGGGACTTCCTGCCACGGCGACCGACGCCCACCGCGTTCGAAGGGCTCAGGGCGGAGCTTCTCGGCCGCTGAGGAGTTACGCGGAGGTGTGCGCCCACTCGGCGGCCGAAGGGCGCACCCCCGTTGCGCGTCACGGCAGAGGCATCAGCCGGTAGAAGACGGTGGCGACGAGATCGCGGGCGTACTGCGGGTCAAGGAGTCCCGGGCGGAAGAGGATGCGGTACATCATGGGCGCCACGACGTGGTCCATCACGGCGTCGGTGGGCGGTACGTGCTCACCGCGCTGCGCCGCGCGGGCGAGGATGGTCTCGACCGCGTCGATGGCGTAGGCGGAGCACTGCCCGGCGTTGCTTCCGTCCGGATCGCCCGCGAGGGCGTCGCGGATGTAGGAGCGGCCCGGCGGGGAGGACATCTCCTCAAGGAAGGAGACGGCCCAGTGCTCCAGGTCCTCACGCAGGTTGCCGAGGTCGGCCGGGGGCGTCTCGGGGCGCAGCCGCTCCACCGCGACGTCCGACAGCAGTTCCTGGAGGTCTCCCCAACGGCGGTAGATCGTCGACGGGGTGACACCGGCGCGCGCGGCGATGAGGGGGACGGTGAGGTCGGTGCGGCCGTGTTCGGCCTGGAGCTCACGCACAGCCGTATGCACCGATTGCTGAACGCGGGCGCTGCGTCCTCCGGGGCGGACGGATGGTCTGGGGCTCATGACTCCACCTTAACGCAAAAACATTGCTTGAATCAGCGGCCCCCTCCCCCTGGCGCGATGAGGCCGGCCAGGGGTTGGTTCGACGGTCGAACCGCGGTCAGACCGCGATCGGGGCGAGTCGGGCGACGCTCCCACGGGTGGCCTCGTAGGCGCGCCCCGTGCTCAGGATCGTGGCCTCGCCGAGCGGTCTGCCGATGAGCTGCATGCCTATGGGCAGCCCAGCACTGTCGAGGCCGACGGGCAGGGACAGCGACGGTACGCCCGTGATGTTCGCCGGGGCGGACAGCCTGACGTAGGTGTCCGCCACGCTCTCCACCGTTCCGTCCGGCCATTCGACCGTCTGCTGGTCACTGCGGGCCGCGGTGCAGGTCACCGCCGGTGCGGCGATGACGTCGACTTCGGTGAACAGCTCCGTCCACGCGCGCCGCATCAGCGTGCGGGAGCGCTGTGCGCGCAGATAGTCGCCCGCCAGGAGGAGTTCGCCTGCCTCCAGCAGGACGCGGACGTCAGGGGCGTACAGCTCGGGCGACGAGCGCAGCGTTCCTTCGTGGTAGGCGCTGGCCTCGGGCACCATCAGCCCCCACTGGGTGGCCTGGATGTACTTGGTCATCGGGATGTCGACGGCCACGAGTTCGGCCCCGAGTTGGCCCAGGTGCGCGATGGCGCTGCGGACCGCTTCCTCCACCTCGGGTGCGACCCGGTCGAAGTAGTAGTTTCGGGGGACGCCGAGGCGCAGCCCGGTCAGGTCCGGGTCTGTGCGGAGCGGGTGGGCGGTCGGCGGATCGCTCAGCGAGGCCGGGTCGTTCGGATCGTGCCCGACGAGGGCGGCGAGAACGAGTTCGGCGTCCTCTACCGTACGGGTGATGGGGCCGACATGGTCCAGGGACCAGGACAGCGACGTCACGCCGTGCCGGGAGACGAGTCCGTAGGTGGGCTTGAGGCCCACGACTCCGTTCAGCGCGGAGGGAACCCGGATGGAGCCGCCGGTGTCCGTGCCCAGGGCGAAGGTCGCCTCACCCGCCGCGACCGCGACCGCCGAGCCGCCGCTCGATCCACCGGCCACCCGGTCCGCGGCCCACGCGTTGCCGGTCTGCGGAGTCGTCAGACCATAGGCGAACTCATGGGTGTGGGTCTTGCCCAGCAGGACCGCGCCGGCGTCCTGGAGCCGCGCCGCGACCGTACTGTCCCTGACGGCCACATGGTGCTCGCGCACCCGTGAACTGGCCGTGGTCGGCAGGCCTGCGGCGTCGATGAGGTCCTTGAGGCCCATCGGGATGCCGTGCAGCGGCCCCCGGTGCCTGCCCGCCGCGATGTCCCGCTCCGCTTGCGCGGCCGTGTGGCGTGCGGCGTCCGCGAAGACCGTGACGTAGGCCCCCAGGCGTCCCTCCACCGCCTCGATCCGCTCAATGACCGAGCCGGTCAGTTCCACGGGCGAGAGTTCCCTCGACGCGATCGCCTTCGCCGCGTCGGCCAGCGTCAGCTCATACGGCCGCATCGGCCCGCTCCTCTGCTGCTTCTGCGGCATGCACGGAATCTTCTGCGGCGCGCACGGCTTCTGCGGGGCGCACGGCCTGGTACGTCGCGGCCGGAGCGGTCTCCTCGAAGTCCAGCTCGCGCAGGGTACCGATGACGCTCTGGATGTGGTTAGCGGTGGCGGCCACCAGGTCTGGCCGTCCGGCGTCAAGGGGCAGCCCGGCACGGAGAGCCCATCGGGCCGCCTCCTCCGGGGAGAGATCTGCGGTGGTCATGGGTGCGCCCTTTCTGGACACGGAGCTTCTCTGGACGCAGAGCTCGCGGTGCCCGTTCGGCTGCAAAAGCGGATTGTTTGCGTTAGTGGAGCGTATGACATACGGTCCACTAACACAAAGAAAGTGCTTTAGCTTGCTCCTTGCTCACCGCCCGCGAACGCCGCGTTCCCGTTGAAGGAGACCTCAGATGACTCACGCCATCCCCCCACACGGCTCCACCAGTGCCGCACCGACCTGGACCGTGGGCGAACTGCTCGTGCACCGCATCGACGAAACCCCACTGCCACCGCAGACCGGCCCCTGGCTACTGCCCGCGGCCACGTCCGACGTCGTGAGCCGCATCCCGTGGCTCCAGCCGGACTTCGCCGCTTCCGACGGCACTCTTCACCTGGCCAGCCACAGCTTCGCCTTCGAGGTGAACGGCCTGCGCGTCATCGTCGACACCGGAATCGGCAACGGCAAGACCCGCGCCAACCCGGCCTGGCACAACCTGGACACCGCCTTTCTCCAGCGGCTCACCGAGGCCGGATTCGCACCCGAGAGCGTCGACCTCGTCATCCTGACCCATCTGCACACCGACCACGTGGGCTGGAACACCCGTGACGACGGCGGAGTCTGGGTCCCCACCTTCCCGAACGCCCGATACCTGACGTCCCTCACCGAGTGGGACCACTGGGCGGGCGTGGAGATGGAGGAGAGCCGACGGCAGATGTTCCGGGACTCGGTCCATCCGATCCACGACGCCGGTCTGCTCGACCTGATCGACGTTCCGCTAGCGGGTACCGAAGTGGCCCCCGGCATCCGCCTGCTGCCCACACCCGGCCACACCCCGGGGCAGGTCGCCGTGGAACTCCGCAGCGCTGGCCAGTCGGCCGTCATCACCGGCGACTGCGTCCACCACCCCGTCCAACTGCGGCATCCCGACATCACCAGTTGCGTGGACTTGGATGCCGCCCTGGCGACCCGCAGCCGCCGCGAACTCCTCGCCGCGGTCGCCGACACCGACGTGCTGCTCCTGGGCAGCCACTTCCCGCCACCGACAGCGGGCCGCGTCGTCTCCGCCGGGAGCGACTACCGCCTCGTGCCCGTTACCGGCGCCGCCAACTCGTCGTAGCCGACCCGCATCAACCGTCCGCCACCACCCGCGATGGCAGGCACGCTCCGGCGAATGCTGCCTTCGGCTGAAGTGAAGGGCGGTGCCGTCGGCGGCGGATGGCTAGGGGCAGTCCTGTGGGAGCAGGCGGCGGAGGTCTTCCACGGTGGGGTCCGTTCCCGCCCGTTCCAGCTGGGCGATGCGGCGGGCGTGCGAAGTCCGCACTCGCTGTCGACTTCGAAGCCGGACTGCTCGGCCTGGCGGACCAGGATGGTGACCAGTTCCTCCCGGTCGTAGCGGGGGAACTCGACGGTGTGGGAGAAGCGGGAGGCCAGGCCGGGGTTGGTGGCGAGGAACGTGTTTGCCCTCGACCCCTGCCGAAGGCGCTCCGGCTCCCACCGGCGGCTCGGGTGTCGCCACTGCCGAGGTCGGCGTCGCCTCGGCGGTCGCCCCCACCTCGACGCCGATGCGGTCCGGCGCCTTGTTGCCGAGGTTCAGTCCGCGATCATCGCAAGTAGGTGTGCTCGACGCATGGTTGACTTCGACGCTGTGCCCTCACTGCCTCACGTCAGGGGCACTGGTCCCGGTCCAGCTGGATCAGGTCCCAGCGGTTTCCGTACAGGTCCCGGAAGACGGCGACCCTGCCGTAGGGCTCGCGTCGGGGTGCCTCTTCGAAGGCGACCCCCGCCGCCCGCATGCGCTCGTAGTCGCGATCGAACGCATCAGTGTTCAGGAACCAGCCGACACGGCCGCCGGTCTGGTCTCCGACACGTGCCTCCTGCTCACCGGTCACGGCCCTGGCGAGCAGTACGGCCGTTTCCCGCGCTCCCTGCGGGGCGACGACCACCCAGCGCTTCTCGTCGTCGATGCGTGTGTCCTCCAGTAGCTCGAAGCCGATGGCGTTGACGTAGAAGGCAACGGCCTCGTCGTAGTCACGGACGACAACAGTCACCAGTCCGAGGTGGGGCATCCGGCGGCTACTCCTCGATGGCCCCGCCGATCCGCCGAAGGTGCCGACGGAAGCTGTAGGACGGATCAGTTGCGCGCCGCGCCAGGTACTCGTCGAAGGCCGTCTGTTGGCGCAGCGTCTCACCTGCCCGGATCCTGCGGGCCTGTTCGCGCTCGGTGCGCCAGATCTGATGGGCCGTTGCCAGTACCTCCTCGGCGCGGTCGGCGGCGACGAACAGCACGCCGTCGTCGTCGCCGAAGACCAGGTCGTCGCTGCTCACCAGGTGCGGCCCGAACCGCGCGGTGACCAGCGCCTCGGGCTCGCGCTCATCCAGCCGCACCGGGCCGGGCGGGCAGCTGCCGTAGCTGAACACGGGGAGGCCGATCTCCGCCAGCTCCGGCGTGTCGCGGTGCAGTCCCCATACCACCAGGCCCGCCACCCCCGCCGCCCCGGCCTCCAGCACCGCCAGGTCGCCGACACAGGCCTCGTCCGACCGACCGCCGTTGTCGACGACCAGCACGTCACCTGGTTCGGCCCGGCTGAACGCCTCCAAGAACACATCCACGCTGCCGTAGTGCCGGGTCGGCAACGCACGTCCCGCGACCCGGTGTCCGGGGACCACCGCCGCGATGCCCGGCGGGGCGGCGCGCAGCGGCACGTCGCAGCGAACGCAGGCATCAGCCACCAACGGCGTGGACACTTCGGCAAAAGCCTTCAGCATGGCGTCCTTCCTGACGCGGCCCGAGCACCATCGGCGGGACACGGATCCGCGCCCGCCCTCACGTGTCTGCGATCCCGTTCGGATCATGTGTGGGCGATCGTAGAACAGCGAGCCCAACAGGCGGCGTTCCGGTTGCTCCACGCTGTCACCGACGCGCGTGCCCCGGCAGGGGCCACGGCGGCCACGCCCTTCGCGTTCGCACCCCCATTGCCCCACGAGATGGGTCAGTTGACATTCAGTGAGCCTGTACGGGTGCGCTTGAGCTCGAAGAAGTCCTGGTACCCGGCGAGCAGCCGGAGGCCGTCGAATACCCGGAGGGCGTCCTCGCCACGCGGTATGGAGCTGAGCACGGGGCCGAAGAACGCCACCCGGTCGATGTGGAGGGTGGGGGTACCGACATACGCCCCAGCCACTGGATCCTTGCCCGCGTCGTGGCTGGCCTGGAGCGCCGCGTCGTATTCGGTGCTGTGTGCGGCCCCGGCGAGTTCGGCCGGCAGGCCCAGCTCGGCCAGGGACTCGTCGATCACCGCGTCGAAATCGTCGTTCTTCTGCTGGTGGATGCGGGTGCCGACGGCCGTGTAGAGGTCGCGGAGTCGCGCCTCGCCATGGTGCTGGGCGACGGCCGCGGCCACCCGTGCCGGGCCGATCGACTTGTCGACCAACTCGCGGTACCACTCGGGGAGTTCATTGCCGACGTTGTGCAGGAACAGGCTCATCGCGTGGAACCGGACGTCGATGTCGCGCTGTGCCTCGACCTCCAGGATCCAGCGGGAGGCGATCCAGGCGAAGGGGCAGGCGGAGTCGAAGTAGAAGTCGACGGTGGTCTTCGGCGCGGTGGCGGCGGTCTTCACGGCCGCCTCCGCAAGACTCTGATGATCTTTGGTCACGCAGCGACGATAATCGGCCAGTTGCCCCGACACTTGGGCCACTCGGCCAACATCTCCGTGGTCCACTTCCGGCGATCCGATCTCGCTTCTCCGGCCCTGAGATCGCGGTCAGAACCAGCGCATGCAGCCCGGGACCAGCCAAGCACCACCTCCACCGGTCGAGAAGCGGCAGCGCCGGGCAGGAGGGAAGCCGGTTCACTCGGTCGTGGCGGTGAGCTGCTGAGTGGCCCAGTGCGCCCACTCTTCCCGCATCGCGTGCAGGCGCAGACCGTATTCGAGCGCGAGTCGGCCGTTGGCGGTCAGCATGCCCTCCTCGTCCCAGTTGAGGGAGTCCCGTAGTCGCCGTAGCTGGGCATGGTCCGAGGCGGCCTGCTCGGCCACCTTGGCCAGATGGTCCACGGCCTGTTCCGGGGTGAGCACGCCCAGGAAGAACACACGCAGCAGGGCGGCGCTGCGCTGCTGCTCCGGCTGGGTCTCGGTCAGCCAGCGGCGCAGTTCGGCCAGGCCCTCGTCGGTGAGCGTGTACTCCTTGCGTCCGCGTGGTCCTTCGGCGGAAACGTCGATCAGTCCACCTGCGGCGAGACGGGCGAGCTCCCCGTAGACCTGGCTCTGAGTGGCGGGCCAGACATTGGCCAGTGAGGTGTTGAAGCGCTTCATCAAGTCGTACCCACTGGCGGGCTGGTCGACAAGGAGGCCGAGGACTGCGTGGCGAAGACTCATACCGACGATCCTACCTTCCACGATTGACAGGTCGATTAGCGAGGTTCTAACTTCGACATGTCAGGCTTGGAATGTCTGAGCCATCGTCGAGGGGGACCTGTCATGAGTTACCTGCGCGGCTTCATCCCGTGGATCGCCTTCGCCGTCATCTCCACCATCGGTTGGCAGTGGGGAGCGCTGGCCGGGCTGCTCATCGGCCTGCAATTGCTGATCAAGGACCGCAGGTCGGGGGTGGCCGCCGATGCGCTGATCCTGGAGACCAGCACCCTCGCCTACTTCGCCGCCCTGACCGCCTTCGCGTTCGCCGCCCCGCACTCGCCGGTCGAGCACTACGTCGGGGCACTGTCCTTCGCCTGGCTCGCCGCCACCGCCTGGAGCACGCTGGCCGTCCGCCGCCCCTTCACCCTGGGCATCGCCCGGCGTAGCACCCCGCGGGAGCTGTGGAACACCCCGCAGTTCCTACGCATCAACACCGTCATCACCACGGTCTGGGCCACCTGCTTCGCCCTGACCGCCGCTGCCATCGCAGCCTGCGACGCCACCCACACCGGTGCGCTGGCCACGACTGCCTGCCAGGTCGTCGGCTTCCTCGCACCCGCCGCCTTCACCAACCGCTACCGCGCGATCGCCCAGGCCCGCCTGGCCGCAGGCGGCTCCACCCGCTGAAGCACACCCGCCGCGCCGCCCTTCCCTCCCTACCGTCCTCAACCGTGCTCACGGAGCCCGCCATGACCACCACCGCCCCTCATCTGCTGGGCAATTTCGCACCCGTCCCCGACGAGCTCACCGTCACCGAACTGCCGGTAACCGGCTCCATACCGCCCGAGTTGACCGGTTGGTACCTACGCAACGGCCCCAACCCCCGAGAGGCCGCCTCCCAGCACTGGTTCCTGGGCGACGGTATGGTCCACGGCGTGCGACTGGAGGGCGGGACGGCCGTCTCGTACCGCAACCGCTGGGTCCGGACCGGCATCCTCACCGGCGCCGCCAGCGCACGCGACGACCAGGGCAACGTCGACCTGACCGCCGGTGTCGCCAACACCCACGTCGTGCGCCACGCCGGACGCACCCTGGCCCTGGTCGAGTCCTCCTACCCCTACGAGCTCAACTGCCAGCCCGGCCACGAGTTGGAGACCATCGGCGCCTACGACTTCAACGGACGCCTGCGCACGCCGATGACGGCCCACCCCAAGACCTGTCCCACCACCGGCGAACTGCACTTCTTCGGCTACGGCGGCCCAACCGCCCCCTACCTGACCTACCACCGTGCCGACATGAGCGGCGAACTCACCGTCAGCCGCCCCATCGATGTGGCCGCGCCGACGATGATGCACGACTTCCAGCTCACCTCCGGGCACGTGGTGTTCATGGACCTGCCCGTGGTCTTCGACCGGTCCAGGGCCGTGGCAGGTATCGGCTTGCCCTACACATGGGCCCCCGACTACGGCGCCCGGCTGGGCGTTCTACGCCGTGAGGACCCCTACGGCGCGGTGCGCTGGTTCGACATCGAGCCCTGCTACGTCTTCCACACCCTGGGCGGCCATGAGGAGGCCGCCGGACAGCGCCTGGTCCTGCATGTCATCCGCTACGACACGCTGGGCGACGGGGTGGCCGTCAACGGGCACGGTTCCCTGTGGCGGTGGACCATCGACCTCGCGGCGGGTACGGTCCGCGAGGAACAACTCGACGATCGCAGAGCCGAGTTCCCCCGCATCGACGACCGCCTCACCGGCCTGCCCTACCGGCACGGCCACGCAACCACCGGGCGCGGCCCTGACGGCGGTGCGATCCACCGCTACGACCTGCGTGACGGTACGGTCACCAGTCACCTCTTCGGCCAGGGCCGCACACCCGGCGAGGCCGCCTTCGTCCCCGCCGATGACACGGCGGGCGGCCCCGGCTGGCTGATGACCTATGTCTACGACGCGGCGACCGACCGCAGCGATCTGGTCATCCTCGACGCGGACGACCTGGCTGGAGCCCCAGTTGGCACCGTCCACCTGCCTCGCCGCGTTCCTGCCGGGTTCCACGGCAACTGGCTCCCCGACGATGCCACACCGTACGACGCGGGACCCGACCGCACCGCCACTGACCGCCCGCGCGGGCGCGCGGGCCGGAGTGGAGTGGACCAGCTGCACTCTCTCACCCGCCGGGCGGAGCAGCCTGGAGTGTGGCCAGCGCATCAACTGCCTGCCTGACTGCTACTCACATGGCGAATTGCGTCAGCTTCTCGAGAGTGACGGGAGGGACGGGCACCTCGCCGGTGCCGGAGCCGACATAACGGAGTGGCCGGACACTCTCCCGTTGACCGAACTCGCTCCACCAGCGAGCACCAGCCGTGTCCGGACCTCCGGTGTGGCGCCGGAATGCGCTAACGCGCGAACTGCCCCACGCAGGCGACGATCGCCACGAGAAGACCCAGGACCCTGATCACAACGTCCCACCTTTCAGGTGCGGTCCAGTGGTCGTTCGTCTCGCACTCGTCTTGATCGTCCATCGCTCCTCCTCGCTCCTCCGAACAGGCCCCGAAGGACAGGGCCCTCGCTGGCATTACTGCCAACGAAGCTGCGGGGAGGAACTGGTGGAACTCCTGTGAGAATACCGGGCGTTGCTGATCGGGCGCAGTGAAATGCCGCGACGGACACATCGAGAAGCGACCTGATGTCGTCGACCTGGGGCCAGTAGCGAACGGTCATGACCCCGGGTTCCTGGCAGGGTGGCGACATGCACGAGTTCCCCCTGCCCGGTGGCTTCATCAACCAGGTTGTCCGTGTCGGTACGACCGCGCGCCGTCCGCCATCGGCGCGTTCGCTGTTGCGCGTCGGATCCGGCTGATCTGCGACGCATTCGGTGCGCGCCGCGCGTCACTGGGTGTCAACGCATCGAGTCGAACTCGAAGTCGCCTTGCGCTAGGGGCGGAAGACGCCGCACAGCGCGTCCGAGCCAGGTTTCACCTACAGAGCTACGCCAGCCAGAACGCTAGTCCGCCCGGTTCCGGGTCCACGCCAGAAGGCGTTCGACGGGCCATGTGGTGACCACACGGTCGGCGGGGACGCCGCACTCCTCGGCGCGGGCGCAGCCGTAGATCTGCCAGTCGAGCTGGCCCGGTGCGTGTGCGTCGCTGTCGATGGCGAACAGCGTGCCGCACTCCACGGCCAGGCGCAGGAGGCCCCGTGGCGGGTCCAGGCGTTCGGGTCGGCTGTTGATCTCCACGGCGGTTCCGGATTCGGCACAGGCGGTGAATACCGCCGGGGCGTCGAACAGCGAGGGCAGCCGCTGGCGCCCGGTGACGATCCGTCCGGTGCAGTGGCCGAGCACGTCGACCAGGGGGTTGCGGGCGGCCGCGACGAGCCGCCGGGTCATGGCCACCGGGTCCATGCGGAGCTTGGAGTGCACCGATGCCACGACGACGTCCAGCTGTTCCAGCAGTGCTTCTTCCTGGTCCAGTGAGCCGTCGTCGAGGATGTCGCACTCGATGCCGGTGAGCAGTTGGAACGGGGTCAGCTCCGCGTTGAGCTCGGCGACGACGTCCAGTTGCTCGCGCAGTCGGTCCGCGGACAGGCCTCGGGCGACCGTCAGCCGTGGGGAGTGGTCGGTCAGCACGGCCCAGCGGTGCCCGATGTAGTCGCGGGCAGCGTACGCCATGTCCCCGATCGGGCTTCCGCCGTCTGACCAGTTGGAGTGCGTGTGGCAGTCGCCGACCAACTCACCGCGCAACTTTTGCCCACCGTGGGTCAGTGGCTGCGCGGACGTCCTCTCCAGGTCGGCCAGGTATCCCGGTACGTGCCCGGCCATGGCCTCGCTGATCACCCGTGAGGTGATCGGGCCGATGCCGGGGAGCGCGGTCAGCGTGCCCGCTTCGGACCGGGCGCGCAGTTCCCTGGGCGGCAGGGCCGCGATCGTGGCGGCGGCGTTACGGAAGGCCCGCACCCGGTAGGTGGGCTCGTGGCGGCGCTCCAACAGGAACGCGATGCGATCCAGCGCGGTGACGGCGTCCATGAACGACGCATTGCCAGTCGGAACGCGAGTGACGCAGGTAGCTGCGCGGTCGTCCCTCGTCTGGCGCAGAGATGGCTTCGCCTGCGTTCGGCTGCTCCGGGAGCTCGCGGGCGCTATTGCCTTGCGGCGACTCGTTGATGCCCGTGTGCGGTGTGTGTTCTCGCCTATGGCGTGCTCGGCTCTACCGGTCGGTCGGGACCTGGGTTCCTGGCGGCGCCGTCCGGGTCAAAGAGGCTCTTGGCCCCTGCCAGCGTTCTGATGTCGGAAACAACAAGGACTCGACAGTGCCGGGATCAACTTCGCTGATCGCGGTGCCCGCCCACATCGTCTGGCCGCGCATCCGGACCTTGGAGTCGACACCGGGCACCCGAAGCCATCCTGCCCATCAGTCGAGGTAGAGCTTTGTGCTCGCCGAAACGCTGTACCAGTCCGGTGGCGAGGCCGTGACGAGGTCGGCTGCCTCAAGGGTGGCGTCCAGGAGGATTCACCGAAGGCAGCCAGCGGCAGCCCGCGCAGCCACTGCTGGCCGACCCCGCCTCGTGGTCTGCGAGCGGCCAGACGGCGGTGCAGCCAGGCCGGACGGCCCCATCGCAGTACCATCTGCCGGGCCGAGGCCAGCATGAAAGGCACGAGCACCAGCACCATCATGAATAACAGGCTCGCCATCATGACCATGTCCACCCAACGCTCCAGAGCGGCACACCGTTCCCTCCCGTCGTGCGTTTGGGGACCGGTTCTGCCTCCGCGGCCGGAGCGGCCGCCCGGCGCGAAGCCGGGGGCCGTCGGCTGGGGGCCTCGCTCAGTTCGCATCCTGGTCGGGCGAGTTGAGGAGGGTCATGTCCTCTTCCGTGAGGCGCAGTGAGCCAGCGGCCACGTTGTCGGCGAGGTGATCCGGATTGCCGGTGCCCGGGATGGCCAGCACATGCGGGCCCTGGTGCAGCGTCCACGCCAGCCGGACCTGTGCGGGCGACACGCCGTGTGCTCGCGCGACAGTGCGTACCTGCGCGCTTTCGGCGCCGCTCGCACCCGCCTCGCGTTGTTCGCCGGCGATCGCGAAGAAGGGGACGAACGCGATGCCTTGTTCGGCGCAGTCGCGCAGGAGCCCGGCGTCCGTCCGCGCATCGATGCCGAACCGGTTCTGTACACAGACCACGGGCGCGATGGCCTGGGCCTCGGCGAGTTGCGCGGCTTTGACGTTGGAGATGCCCAGGTGGCGGATCAGCCCGGCGTCCCGCAGGTCGGCCAGCGCACCGAAGTGTTCGGCGATCGAACCGGCGCCGTAGGCGCGCAGGTTCACGACGTCCAGGTGGTCGCGGCCGAGCTGGCGCAGGTTCTCCTCGACCTGGCCGCGCAGTTTCTCCGGCGTGGCCCAGGGAAGCCACTCGCCCGACGGGGCCCGGCCCGGCCCGACCTTGGTGGCGATGACCAGATCGTCCGGGTACGGAGCCAGCGCTCGATTGATCAGCTCGTTGGCGGAGCGCAGCGAGGAGAAGTAGAACGCGGCGGTGTCGATGTGGTTGACGCCGAGTTCGATCGCGCGCCGCAGCACACTGATCGATCGGTCGCGATCGCTGGGCGTGCCGAGGTCGAAGGCGGCGCTGCCCGTAAGGCGCATCGCGCCGAAGCCGATCCGGTTGACCGTCAGGTCGCCGAGCTTCCAGGTGCCTGCGGCGTCCGCGGTGATCGTCCTTGAGGGCATGCCCAGTTCCTCTCGATTGGTCTTCGTTGGAGATCGGAGTATGCGGTCGCCAACGCCGTGACGAGAATGCCCGGGCAGCTGGGGAATCATCACAGTGAGCGCGGGAATAGGCTGGCGCCGCGCGGGGTTGTGACAGGTACCTTTCCAACCTCTTGCACACGAGCTCGACGAGGGCCTCGTGGAGTGCGAGGCCTCTTTCCCTGCGACCGCGAGTCACTTGGCGTGGGCGCGGATACTCAGCGGCGCCCTTGCCGGATCTCCGCAACACTGGGCCCGTGATCGTCATACAACCCGTGCTGGAGACCGGTGCGCTAGCCGACTTCGAGTTCTGGCCGGTGGCGGAGCAACCGCCTTACCACCTCATGCCGTTGAGCGGTACACTGGGCGCGGCGGAGGTGGGGACCGTCGTGGCCACGATCGCGGGCTACAACAGCAGCAGAGGCAATTCCGGTCCAGCCTCACCGGCCGCTTCCCTTCTGAGCCCGCTGCTGCACACGGAGGGCTTCGTCGCCCCCGGCGGACTCCGCATCCAGGACACCGGGACCGGGACGGCGGTGGCCCCCGGGTGTTGCTGCGGGTTGGAGGACTGGCGCGGCTGGCTGGAGGTCGCCGAAGGGCGCGAGATGTGGCTCGGTCACGACCCGACGCCGTGGACCGAGCACCTCGGGGAGACCGTACGGCTGCATCCCAACGGTGAACGCCCAGGGCCGGTGATCGAGATTCCGCGAGCACGGCTCCCCCGGCTGCTGGCCACCGTGCAACAGGATCTCGCCGACTTCCTCCTGCTCATCGCGGCCTGGGCCGAACAGCACTCCTCCGGCACGGCGGAGGCCCTGGTCGACGCGTCCGACCGGTCCCTGCAGATCACCGCGCCGCTGCGGAGGGCCCGCCGCGGATGACCAGCTTCCTGACCCACCGCCGCCTTGTCCTCGACCACACACTCCCGGTCCTACGCCGCCACGCGGCGCTGCGGACCTGTGTCGAGCTGTACGCGCCGTACGGCTTCCGGAGCACCTACCACCACCTGACAGTCAGTGCGCGCATACCGCGCGATCTGTCCGCCGATCCGGAGTCGCTGGTCCGTGCGGTGACGGAGCTCCACGAAGCCCGCCTGCTCCAACTGGCCGAGGACGCCCGGTACAGCGAGCGACGGCGACGGGAGAAGCAGGCGGGCCAGCGGGCACCCCGGCGACCCGGGCCGTGGTGGCGCCACCATGACCGCCACGCCTGTGTGCAGACGGATCCGCTCTGCCATCCGGCCCTCGCACTGCCGGAGTTCGTCCGCCGCCGCATCCTCCAGGCGAACGGCGAAGCGCTGACCGGTTGCGCACGCTGCGGTGACCGGCGGCCCGGGATGTCACGCTCGACTGGCCACGGGTTCATCGACCTGTGCCAGGGGTGCGGAGCGGTAGTGCGGTCCTGCGCCTGCGGCCAGCGCCACTGCCTTCGTCCACGTGAGCAGGACCTCTGGCCGCGCCTGTGGCGCCGGGAGCACATGACCAACGACGGCCTGCCCAACCTGTACTGGCCCGGCGACATCGAGGACCGCATCAGCAGCCTGCGGCTGTGGAGCCCGTCACCAGAATGGAAGTGGGCGTGCGGATGAGTGAACTCCCCTTCTGCACCCGGTAGTGGGCGGGGGAACAGTCCGCGGTCAAGACGGGAGTGGGATGGCACGGAGCCGCCGGGCCCGGGGCCCGGCGGCGCCAGCTGTCAGAAGAAGTCGCGCTCGACTATCTCCTCCCGCTCGATGACTTCCTCGCGCCCGAAGAAGCCGTCGCGCTCGATGACCGTCTCGCGCTCGATGATCTCCTCCCCGCCGAAGAACCCGTCCCGTTCGATGATCTCTTCGCGCTCGAAGAACTCTTCACGCACGGTGCTTCCTCATTTCCCTCAGTGCGGGCCGTCCGACCGAAACGGGACGGCCGAATGTGCATGGACCGCCAACTCACCTGCTCATCAGGGGAATCGGCGATCCGCGACCTGATCATAGGGGTGGGGAGAACCCAGCCCCACCCATCGGCCCTCCTCCCCCGTTTGGCCGCATCCCAACTCCCCGAGATGCGGCAGCGCTTGACACCGCGACAGGTCATGTCCGAGGCTTTACCGGAAACGGTTTTCATAATCGATTAAGGTTTCTGGCACATGAAGATTGCCTTCGTGGGCAAGGGCGGCAGCGGCAAGACCACCCTGTCAGCGCTCTTCGCCCGCCATCTGGCGGCCTCCGGCGGAACGGTGGTCGCGGTGGACGCCGACATCAACCAGCACCTGGGGGTGGCGCTGGGGCTGAGCGAGGACGAGGCGGCGCGGCTGCCCGCCATGGGCGGCCGACTTCCCGAGATCAAGGAGCACCTGCGCGGAAGCAATCCACTGATCGGCTCGGCCGCTTCCATGGTCAAGACGACGCCGCCCGGACGCGGCTCCCGGCTGCTACGGGTCGGCGGCGACGACCCGATCCATGGTGAGCTGGCATGCGAGGTCGCCGGAGTGCGGCTGCTGGCGGCGGGTGCGTTCACCGAGGAGGACCTTGGAGTGGCCTGCTACCACTCCAAGGTCGGGGCGGTGGAGCTGTATCTGAACCACCTGGTCGACGTGGACGGCGAGTACGTCGTGGTCGACATGACCGCGGGCGCGGACTCCTTCGCCTCCGGGCTGTTCACCCGGTTCGACCTGACGTTCATCGTGGCCGAGCCCACCCGCAAGGGCGTCTCCGTCTACCGCCAGTACCGCGACTACGCCGCCGAGTACGGCATCGCGCTCGCCGTCGTCGGCAACAAGGTCACCGGGCCGGACGACGTGGCGTTCCTACAGGACCACGTCGGCGACGACCTGCTGGCGTGCCTGGAGCACTCCCCGTACGTACGCGCCCAGGAACAGGGCCGCCACGGCACGTTGGCGGAGCTGGAGGCGGCCAACCGGGCCGCGCTGGACCGCTTGCGCGCGGCCGTCGACGCCCGGTCGAAGGACTGGGCCGCCTTCCAGGCGCACGCCGTGGCCTTCCACCGGAAGAACGCGGCGGCCTGGGCCGACAAGGCCACCGGCGAGGACCTCGCCGCGCAGATCGACCCCGACTTCAGGCACGGCCCGGATGCCCTGCGGAACCAGGCCGCCGAAGCCCGCTGAACCACCCGCAAGCAACCGAACACGATGGGAATCGCATGTCGCTCGACGTATCCCCCGAACTGCTCGCCCAAGCGGAACGGGGTGAGGTTGACGAAGCCGCCTTCGTCGACACCGTACGCGCCTCGCTGCCGTACGCGTACCAGCTGATCTCCGGCCTGGTCGGCGAACTGGGGCACGGCTCGGCGCCGTTCGCGGACAACACCACGCCGCCGCCCTCGGATGCCGAACGTGGCCAGCTGCTGCGCGCTCTGGCCAGCGATGCCATCCGCGGCAGTCTGGAGCGGCATTTCGGGGTGCGGTTGGCCTTCCAGAACTGCCACCGGGTCGCCGTCTTCCGCAGCGACGCCGAGCAGGCGGCGTACGACGCGTTCACCTCCGTACGCGCCCAGTTGCTCAACCAGTCGCCGCAACTGCGCGACTGCTGAAGGCCAATGAAGCAGCCTCCGTCGGCCCGGTGCGGCCGACGGAGGCTGAACGTTTCTTCTAGGGGTGCCTATCGACCGGCGTAGGGCAGCAGGGCCATCTCGCGGGCGTTCTTGATGGCCTGGGCCAACTGCCGCTGCTGCTGCAGCGTTACGCCGGTGACACGGCGGCTGCGGATTTTCCCTCGGTCGGAAATGAACTTTCGCAGCAGGTCGGTGTCCTTGTAGTCGATGTAGGTGATGCCTGCGGCTTCGAGCGGGTTGACGCGCTGCTTGCGGCGGCGGTCGGTGGTCTTGGTGTACGCGCGGCGGGTCATGGCCGGGACCTTTCCTACGGGGGGTCGGGGACCCTACGGAGTCAGGAGACGGGGTCGAGGAACTCGTCGAAGGCGTGCGGTAGGTGCTGCCATACGGCGGGGCCCGCCTCGTACTCGGTGTCGGTGAGCAGGCAGGAGTCGAGGAGTTGCAGCAGGCCGTCGCGGTTGAGGCCGGGCGAGGTGAACGTCAGGTGCTGGCAGCGGTCGCCGTGTTCGGGGTGCCAGTCCAGGGAGGCGGCGACCCGGCGTTCGGGCGGCACCATCTCCCAGGCGGCCTCGGACAACGCGGCCAGCCACGGCCCGGTCGACTCGACGCACAGGGCGCCGCCCGCCGCGTCCCAGGACAGCAGGGTGTCGGGGCGGTCGGCGAGCCAGAACCGGCCGCGGCTGCGCGCGGCGACACAAGCCAGGTCCTCAAGCGCCGCGTAGAGCCGCTGCGGGTGAAAGGGGCGGTCCCGGTGCCAGGCCACCGTGGTCACACCGTGGACGTCGGCCTCCTGCGGCAGGAGCGCGCAGGACGGGTGTTGCCGTGCTGCCGCGGCGGTGAGGTCGAATCCGGTCAGCAGGGCCGGGCCGAGAGCGCCCTCACCGACCCGCAACCGCCGTGCGGTGGGGGTGAGTTGGGCCAACAGCGCATGGTCGGCGTCGTCCGCCTGCTCCTCGCCTTCGGCGATGGCGAGCACGGTGGGGTATTCGATCTGCCGGGCGAAGGTGTCGGCGACGGTGCGCTGGTCCGTAGGCGCGGCGGCGAGGCCGACCTCGGCGAGGTCGTCGCCGTTGGCCAGGTACGGCAGCATGAGGGCCGGGTCCACCGCGGTGGCCACACCCGTCAGTTCGAGCGGAGCGCCCGCAGCGGCGATGACGGCGGCCATGGCCTGCGGTTCGACGGAGTCCCACAGCTCGACGACGGCCAGCCGGTACGTCCCGGCCCGTGCGAGCCGCAGCAACTCGGGGACCAGGTCCTCGCGCAGGGCGCAGCAGGCGCAGTCGTTGACCAGCGGGGTGTGGCCATCGCTGACCGGTCCGCTCAGGTCGCGGATGGCGCGGTACACCGTGCCGTCGGGTGCGGCGGACAGGTCGTGGTGCAGAACGACCGTGCCGGGCACGGTGCACAGGATGTCGCCGACCGCCGCGCGGCGTGCGTCGGCGTACAACCCGCCGACGATCGCCACCGGCAGCCGACGCTCGGGGAAGCTCACCGTGCCCTCCGTCCGTATCGGCGCTGGAAGAGCTCGACGCGGCCCGCGGTGTCCAGGACACGCTGGTTGCCGGTGTAGAAGGGGTGGCTGGCGGAGGAGATCTCGACGTCGATGACGGGGTAGATGTTGCCGTCCTCCCACTCAACGGTCCTGTCGCTGCTGGCGGTTGACCGGGTGAGGAAGGCGAAGCCGGCGGAGCGGTCGCGGAAGACGACGTGCCGGTATTCGGGGTGGATGCCCGGCTTCATGGCGTCAGCGCTCCTCTCGGAAGTCGACGTGGCGGCCGACCACCGGGTCGTACTTGCGCAGGGTGAGCCGGTCGGGGTCGTTGCGGCGGTTCTTGCGGGTCACGTAGGTGTAGCTGGTTCCGGCGGTGGACCTGAGCTTGATGATCGGGCGTAGTTCGTTGCGGGCCATGGACGACAGGTTACACGACATTGGTTTTCATTTTCATCAGCGGGGGATGCAGATCGCGCACGACCAGCGCCAGCCGGGGGCGGGCCGCCAGCGAGCCCCGTCAAGAGACGGTAACGATTGTCATACCCGACTGATATGAAAATCATTACCGATTATCTTGGGTGATGCCTCAGCGCCGGGCCCTGTCGTGGGTCTCGAAGGTCATCGCAAGGAGAGTCGCCCATGTCGTCCGTCCCCCGTTCCTCCGGTTACCGGCCTGCCCGGCTCGCGCTGGTCGCCGCCGTCGCCACGCTGACCGCCGCCACCGCCACCGCTTGTTCCACCTCGTCGTCGGGCACGAGCAACGCGTCGTCCAGCGCTGGCGGTTCCGGGTCCGGGAAGGTGATCCAGGTCGTGGCGGCGGAGAACTTCTGGGGAAGCATCGCCTCCCAACTCGGCGGCAGCCACGCGAAGGTGACCAGCATCATCACCAACCCGGACACCGACCCGCACGCCTACGAACCCACCGCCGCCGACGGCCGCACCGTCGCCTCCGCCCAGTACGCGATCGTCAACGGCATCGGCTACGACGCCTGGGCCGACAAGCTACTGGCCACCAACTCCGGCACCGGCCGTACCGGGGTCAAGGTCGGCGATCTGGTCGGCGTCAAGCCGGGCGGCAACCCGCACCGCTGGTACTCCCCCGACAACGTCCACCAGGTCATCGAGAAGATCACCGCCGACTACAAGAAGATCGACCCGGCCGACGCCGCCTACTTCGACCAGCAGAAGAGCACCTTCGAGGCGAAGACGCTCGCCCAGTACGACCAGCTGATATCGCAGATCAAGAGCAAGTACGCGGGCACCCCGATCGGGGCCTCGGAGTCCATCGTCACGCCGCTCGCCGAGGGCCTCGGCCTGAAGATGCTGACGCCGGAGACGTTCCTGGACGCGATGAGCGAGGGCTCCGACCCCACGGCCAAGGACAAGGCCACCATCGACGAGCAGATCAAGAACAAGCAGATCAAGATCTACGTCTACAACAGCCAGAACTCCACCCCGGATGTGCAGGCGCAGGTCAAGGAGGCCCAGGCGCAGGGCATTCCGGTCACCACCGTGACCGAGACGCTCGCCCCCGCCAGCGCCAGCTTCCAGCAGTGGCAGACCAGCCAGTTACAGGGCATCGAGCAGGCCCTGGCCAAGGCAACCGGCAAGTAAGCAGGATCGGATAGCGCAGGTCGGCACCTCGGCCTGGGGCCGAGGCGCCGATCACCGTATGTGCGGCGGGACCAGCGGTCAGTGGTCGTCCCAGTGGCCGTCGTGCGGGGCGTGGCGGTGACCGTCATGGATGTAGTCGACGTGGTCGCCGTGCGGGACGGCGACATGGCCGCAGCCAGCCCCGTGCTCGTGGGTGTGGCTGGCGTGGACGGTGTGGCCGCCGGGCTCGCATTCGTCCGCGTGGCCCTCGTGGGCGCGGTGCAGATGCCCGTCGTGGACGTAGTCGACGTGGTCGCCGTGCGGGACGGCGACATGGCCGCAGCCAGCGCCGTGCTGGTGGGTGTGGTTGGTGTGGGGAGCGTGCGTGGCGGTCACCATGGTGACTCCTTCTTTCCCATCGGTTGCGTACGTCTGCCCCGCGTCGTTGTGTACCTCGTCTTCGATCCTGTCACCCGGTGATCGGGATTGCACCCGAGTGACGGTTGTCGTCTGGAATCCGTCCTTGTCCGGATTCAGGTCTTGTCCGGGGCGCCGATCGCCGAGTGTTCGATCTTGAGGTGCTCGATGTGGTAGACGGCCTCGTTGAGGAGTTGGGCGACGTGATCGTCGTGCAGCCCGTAGACGATGCGGCGGCCGTCCCGTCGGCTGGTGACCAGGCCGAGGGCGCGCAGCAGGCGTAGTTGGTGGGAGACGGCGGACTGCTCCATGCCGACGGCGACGGCGAGTTCGGTGACCGGGTGCGGCCCTTGGCGCAGTGTGCTGAGGATGAGTAGGCGGGAGGGGGCGGCGAGGGCCTGGAGGGTTGCGGCGACGTGCTCGGCGGTGGCGCCGTCCAGCCGGTTGGTTTCGGTGCTGGCGGTCGGTTCGAGGCCTGGGGCCGGGTGGTCTGGGCACCGGGCTCGCGGACGGGACGAGGGCTGGTCGGCCCTCGCCTCACCGACGTGCACGGTCGCGTCCGCGGGCTCGGGCCCGTGCCTCGCCCGGCGGAGGGATGAACTGCAGCTCCAACGTCGCTGGCGGCTCGGTGACGCCGGGACCGCCGTCGGCGACCCACCGCAGTATGTCGTCGGTGCAGTCGTCGTCCAGGGCCCAGCCGATCCAGGTCGCCCGGCCGCCGCCGCGCTTACCCTCGCCGGAGGGCTGGACCACGATGACGTTGGCTTGACCGCAGGGGCCCAGGCAGTCGGTCGTCCTGACGGCGAGTCGGCCCGCGGACTCCGCGGCTGCGGCCCGCAGACGGTCCAGTTGCCACCGGTGGTCGGTGCCGGGGTGCTTGCGGGAGTTGCCGCAGCAACAGCCCCGGCACACCACCACCGTGCACGGGCGGGTAAGCGCCGCACCGATCACCGTACGGCTGCTCACAGGGCCGTCCGGGAGGGCAGGTGATGGGCCCGAACCCGGCCGTCGCGGTATGCGGCGATCAGCAGGTGCGGCCCGGCCCAGGCCAGCGCCGCCACCGCCGCGTCACCGTCCAGGGTGCGCACCGGGCGCAGCCGTCCCTCGGCCCGTCCCGAAGTGGCCCGCCACAGGGCGATCGTGCCGTCGTCGCCGCCGCTGGCGAGGTGGCCGCCGCCTCCGGGGCGCCAGGCCAGGGCGGTGATGGTCTCATGGGCGCGCAGCGAGCGCGGTGCGGTGCCGGCCGGGCCCTTGCCGGAGAAGTCCCAGACGGTCACATCGGGGGCGCCGTCGGCCGCGAGCCAAAAGCCGGTGTCGTCGAAGGCGAGACGGGAGACCTTCTCCGGGTAGCCGGACATGGTCAGTTCGTCGCCGTCCCGGGTGCGCCAGATGTGGATCGAGGCGTCCTGGTTGCCACTGCAGATCCACCGGTCGGTGGGCGCGACGGCCAGCGCCAGGTGTGATCCGACGTACGGATAGGTCACCGCCGGCGCGCTCTGGTGCCGCTCATGGCAGCGCACCGCCCCGTACGCGGCGACGGCCAGCCGCCGCCCGCCGCGCATCCAGGCGAGATCGGTGACGGTGCTCGCGGCCGGTTCCGCGCTCCACAACTCCCGGCCGTCCGCGCCGAGTACGACAGCGCGGCGGCCGGAGGCGACGGCAACCCGCTGGTCGTCCGCCCACCTCGCGACCGAGGACCAGCCGCCGGTGTGGAACGTCGTCACCTGGCCGTTCTCCCGCCGCCACAGGGCGAATCCGATGGGTCCGGTGGCGGCGAAGTGCCGGGCATCGGGAGCGAGGGCGACATGCAGGAGGCCGCCGGGCAGTTCGAGGGCGTCGATGCTGCTGCCGCTGGCGATGTCCAGGACACAGACCATGCCCTCGGCCCCGGCGACGGCCACGAGATCACCCTGGGCGCTGAGGGCGACCGGAGCGTCGTCGACCGTGGTGTCCCAGACGATGGAGAGGTCCGCGTCGGGCGCGGTGGTAGTCGTGTTGCTGGTCACGCGACGGCTCCCGCGGTGGTCAGGCAGGCGGCGAAGTCGCGCTCCAGGGCGTCGCGGTCGAGGTTGCGGCCGATGAAGACCAGTCGGTTGCCGCGGGTTTCGCCGTCGCGCCAGTCGCGGCCGAACTCGCCGTCCAACAGCATGTGCACCCCCTGGAAGACGTACTGCTTGGGCTCACCCGCGATGGCGAGGATGCCCTTTGATCGGAAGATGTCAGCGCCCTTGGTGCGCAACAGGCCACCGAGCCACTGGTTGAGCCGGTTCTCGTCGACTTCGCCGGGCAGGTCGATGCCGACCGACGTGACGGTGGTGTCGTGCTGGTGCTCGGTCTCGGTGAGGAACCGCGGGTCGTCCCTGAGCACCCGGTCGAGGTCGAACGCGCAGATGTCCATGACCTGTTGGAGGTCGACCTTGGCGTGCTGGGCGGGGATGATCCGGACGGTCGCGTTGATGGCCCGGACGCGGGAGACGACCTCGCCCACGGTGGCATCGTCCACCAGGTCGGTCTTGTTGAGCACGATGCGGTCGGCGAAGGCGATCTGCTCTACGGCCTCGTTCTCCACACCCTCGGGCTTCTCCTCGTTGAGGTGCTGGAGCACATGGGCCGCGTCGACGAGTGTGACGATGGCGTCCAGCCGTAGCTGGGCGGCGATTTCATCGTCCATGAAGAAGGTCTGGGCGACCGGCGCGGGGTCGGCGAGGCCGGTGGTCTCGATGAGGATGTGGTCGAACCTCTCCCGCCGTCGCATCAACGCGCCCAGGATCCGGATGAGATCGCCCCGCACGGTGCAGCAGATACAGCCGTTGTTCATCTCGAAGATCTCTTCTTCGGCATCGAGGACGAGAGCGTCGTCGATGCCGACCTCGCCGAACTCGTTCTCGATGACGGCGATCCTCAGACCGTGCTGCTCGGTCAGAATGCGGTTGAGCAAGGTGGTCTTGCCCGAGCCGAGGAAGCCGGTCAGCACGGTGACGGGCACGCGGCCGTCCACGGCCGCAGCGGTTTCGGAGGGTTCAGCTGCCTCAGTGGCTTCGGTCATGGCAGGGTCAAGCTCCTTCGCGGTGAGTGCGCGTGCGGTGGTCGCCGTGGCGGATGGGCCCCGAGCGGCATGGTGGTTCCCCCTTGTCGACGGTGGGCAGGCAGCTGGCGCAGATGCCGGAGAGTTCGACCGTGTGCTGGACCGCGGCGAACCCCGCGTCCTCGCCGACCCGGTCCGCCCATTCCTCCACCGCCTCGGAGGCCACCGGTTGACTGCGCCCGCAGCAGCGGCACATCAGGTAGTGGCGATGGCCGTCCGAGACCCGCCGCCGGTAGAGCCGCTCCCCCGCGTCATCGCGTACGACATCGACACGCCCGGCCCCCTCCAGGTCTCGCAGCGCGCGATAGACGGTGGTCAACCCCACCCCACTCCCGGCGGCGGCCATGAGCGCATGCAACTCCTGGGCCGAGACGAAGTCCTGGCAGCCCGCGAGCACCCGTAGAACGGCGGTCCGCTGCCAGGTCGTCCGCCCCTGCGCCTGACCACGCGGCGGCTTGTCGGCTGTGCGGCCGCCCACGACGGATCACCCCACTCGAGAGTCGGCACCGGGTCATGCCCTTGAGGCTAAATGAAAATGACTTCCATGTCCACATGGCTTTTGGGCCACCTGCGGCAACAAGGCCTGCGGGCGAAGGGGGCGCAAAGCGCCTCGCGGGGCGGAAATGGGCAGACCGAACAATCGTTGGGTCACCGCTGGCTCAGCCCATGCCCGGGGAGGAACGTGGTATGGACGGCCCCTTAATATCTGGAGCCGAAGTTGGGGCCCGGCTCGCGTCGTTGCTCCGGGCCGCCGAGTTCCTGCACACGCTCGTCGGCGCACTGGGCTCGCCGCTCAACGTGGTGCTGCCGGAGCAGATCGCCGAGAACCCCGCGCGCTTTCGCGGCGCCTACCGGCTCGCCGGTGAACGAGTTGGACGGCCTGCTGAAGGCGGTTGGGCCCTGGAACTCGACCGTCCGCTGGACGCCGCCGGGCCGAACGGCAGCGGCTCCACTACCACGAGGACTGGAGGTCCTGTGGGCAGCCGCGGCAGAAGACCCCGAGTTGGCAGACCTGCCCATCGAGCATCCCCTGCCGCGTTCACCGCACCACAACCGCGACAACGGCCTGCCGCTGACCGACCACGTCGAGCTGCCACGGCGGGCAGGCTTCGAACACATCAGCCCTGTCTGGCAGTTCGACACCGGCCACGTTCTGGTCGCCGTCCGCTAGGCGCGCCGCGACGAGGTCACGATCCGCCGGTCGGGCCCTGGTAGCGGCGTGGGATCAGGGGACGTCGATGGTCGGCGGTTGCCAGCGGTGTTCGACCTTGGCCAGTCGCCAGTAGGCCAGGGCGCAGGCCCATACCAGGACGAACAGGCCGACGATGATGAAGCCCACGTTGTTGAGGTCGATGCCGGAGATCCAGTTGGTGACGGCGTCGTCCATGTTGAGCTGGTCGTGCAGTACTCCGACCAGTTCGATGGTGCCGATGAGGAAGGCGACGGCGATGGACAGGCCGGTGATGGTGAGGTTGTAGTAGACCTTGCGCACCGGGTTGGAGAAGGCCCAGTGGTAGGCGAAGTTCATGAAGGTGCCGTCGAGGGTGTCGAACAGGCTCATCCCCGCGGCGAACAGCAGCGGCAGGCACAGGATCGCGTACCAGGGCAGTCCCGCGGCCGCGCCCGAGCCCGCCATCACCATCAGGGTGACTTCGGTGGCGGTGTCGAAGCCGATGCCGAACAGCAGGCCGACGGGGTACATCTGACCGGGGCGGGTGATGGACTTGGTCAGTCGGCCCAGGATGCGGTTCATGAAGCCGCGGGAATCCAGATGCTTTTCCAGTTCGTGCTCGTCGAACTGGCCCGCGCGCATGGCCTTGAAGACGCGGTAGATCCCCGCCATGGAAAGCAGGTTGAGGGCGGCGATCAGATAGAGGAAGCCCCCCGAGACGCTGGTGCCCACCACTCCCAGGGTCTGGCGGGTGCTGGAGTTGTCGTTCGTCAGGGTGCTGGCGAAGTGCGCTCCGGCCGCGATGCCTCCGGCGAGCACGATCACGATGCTGGAGTGGCCGAGGGCGAACCAGAAGCCCACCGAGATCGGCCTTTTGCCGTCGGCCATCAGCTTGCGGGTGGTGTTGTCGATGGCGGCGATGTGGTCGGCGTCGAAGGCGTGCCGCATGCCCAGGGTGTAGGCGGTGACGCCCAGGCCGAGGCCGAAGACCTGCTTGCCGACGGTGTAGTGGTGCGGGGCGACCATCGTCACCAGGATCGCGAAGGCGACGACGTGCAGCGCGGCTATCACCGCCAGCAGCCCGCCGGTGCGTATCCAGTCCTTCCGTTCCCAGCGGATGAGCGGCGTGGCCGGAACGGCCACCGCCGCGGCGGATGTGGGGGAGTTTTCAGACAGGGTCATCTCAGGGAGCCTCTCCAGCACCTCGTGGACGGGGTCACGTGCAGTGCCGTGGCCGGTCTCCTGGCTGACGGGTCAGACGCCGCCGTACCCGACCTTCCCGGAGGCCCGAAGGCCTCCAGTGGCTTCCGCCTGGCGGCGGAGGGTACGCCAACTCCCCGATCACAGTGGCGAGGGCCGCTCCGGACTCGGCCCTGTCAAGGGCCTTCACCGGTCTTCCCGAGCACCACGGCGGGACCACCGTAGTTGTCCGGCCGATGCGGCTTCAAGTCTGCACAGTTATGCAGGTGTCTTGGTTCACAGGGTGAACTGCGATGAGAATGGGGCACATGCACTTGGTTCCAGCGGACCGCGCGCATCAGCGCGCCATTGACGAGCACACCGTGTGCGATGCCATCGAGGGGATCGGCGACCCCGAGCACGTACGCGCATGGGCCGAGCGGTTCGCGCTGCTCGCGGACCCTGGCCGACTGTCGCTGCTGCTCGCCCTGCACAAGGCCGGACCCATCGCGGTCTCCGACCTGGCGCTCGCCACCGGCATCCGGGACACGGCGGTCTCCCAGGCGCTGCGGCTGCTGCGGGCCTCCGGCGCGGTCCAGGCCGACAAGGACGGCCGGATCGTTCGATACAGCCTTCGCGACGCGGAGATCACGGGACTCCTCAAGGCCCTTTCCGCGGGCGATTCGACATCGTCGCCCAGGTGACGCCACCGACCCAGCGCTCTCGGCACGTACCGGTCACGGTGGGGCGTAGGTGTAGCCGACCTGGCGGACGGTCACGATGACGGCACGGTGCTCCGGGCCGAGCTTGCGCCGGAGCCTGGCGATGTGGACGTCCACCGTGCGGGTGCCGCGGACGGGCGGTTGTCCCCACACTTCGCTGGTCAACTGTGCGCGGGTGTGGACCCGTCGCGGATGTGCGACGAGGTGGGCGAGGAGTTCGAACTCCAGGTAGGTCAGGGTGAGGAACCGTCCGTCGATCGACGCCGTGCGCTGTTCCCGGTCGACGACGAGGCCCTGCGCCGGTGGTGTGGGCCGTGGAGGGGGTTCCTCCGCAGGCATGGGAGCCCGGCGGTCTCGAAGCGGCTGTTGGTACAGGCAGTTTCGGTGGATCGTGTACCGCGTTCGCGGGTAGCGGACCAGCATGGCCCGAGCTTATCGCAATTGGTTTTCGTTTTCATCCATGCGGTGAGCGAACCCTCGCCTCAGGAATCGCCTGCGTCCGGAAACACACTTCGGGTGGCATATGTATGGTCCTGCGGCGTCTCACACGCCCCCACGGCGACTGTGGAACTGACGTAACCGCCGTGGTCGAGCCGTGTGACGCCCGCGTAACGGGCACTTCATACCGTGAACGCGCACAAGCCGATCACGAGGGGGCCGTCCGTGACGACCGCGCAGGCACCGGGGAACCGTGACACCGCACAGGTGCGGACGGTCTGCTCGTACTGTGGTGTGGGGTGCGGGATGGTCCTCGACATCGGGTTCGGCCCGGACGGGCGGCGTACGGTCCTGAAGGCGTCCGGCGACAAGGAACACCCCGCCAACTTCGGGCGACTGTGCACCAAGGGCGCGACCACGGCCGACATGCTCGCCGCCCCCGGGCGGCTGACCACCGCGCTGACCCGCGCCGAACGCGGCGCGGAGCCGACGCCCTCCCCCGTGGACGCGGCGATCAGGCAGACCGCGCGGCGGCTGCGAGCCGTCATCGACGAACACGGGCCGGACGCCGTCGCGTTCTACGTGTCCGGGCAGATGAGCCTCGAAGCCCAGTACCTGGCGAACAAGCTGGCCAAGGGCTTCGTGCGCACCAACCAGATCGAGTCGAACTCGCGGCTGTGCATGGCCAGTGCGGGCAGCGGCTACAAGCTGTCGCTCGGGGCGGACGGCCCGCCCGGCTCGTACCAGGACTTCGACAGGGCGGACGTCTTCTTCGTCATCGGCTCGAACATGGCCGACTGCCACCCGATTCTCTTCCTTCGTCTGATAGCCCGGGTCAGGGCGGGCGCCAAGCTGATCGTCGTCGACCCGCGCCGCAGCGCGACCGCCGACAAGGCCGATCTGTTCCTGCAGATCCGGCCGGGGACGGATCTGGCGCTGCTCAACGGGCTGTTGTACCTGCTGCAGGAGAACGGGCACACCGACCGCGAGTTCATCGAGCGTCACACCGAGGGCTGGGAGGCGATGACGGAGTTCCTCCAGGACTTCCCCCCTGCCGCCGTCGCCGAGATGACCGGCCTCCCGGAGCAGGACATCCGGCGGGCGGCTCGGCTGATCGGCGAAGCCGGGGAGTGGATGAGTTGCTGGACCATGGGCCTCAACCAGTCCACGCACGGCACCTGGAACACCAACGCCCTGGTCAACCTCCATCTGGCCACCGGCGCCATCTGCCGTCCCGGCAGCGGCCCGTTCTCCCTCACCGGCCAGCCCAACGCCATGGGCGGGCGCGAGATGGGCTACATGGGCCCGGGTCTGCCCGGCCAGCGGTCGGTGCTGGTGGACGAGGAGCGCGCTTTCGTCGAGGAGTTGTGGGAGCTGCCCGCGGGCACGGTCCGCGAGGACGGTGTCGGCCAGGGCACCGTGGAGATGTTCCAGCGGATGGTGGACGGTGCCATCAAGGCCTGCTGGATCATCTGCACCAACCCCGTGGCCTCGGTGGCCAATCGCAGGACCGTCATCGAGGGGCTGGAGGCGGCCGAGTTCGTCGTCACGCAGGACGTCTTCGCCGAGACCGAGACCAACGCCTACGCCGATGTCGTGCTTCCCGGTGCCATGTGGGTCGAGACCGAGGGCGTGCTCATCAACAGCGAGCGCGATCTCACCCTTGCCCGGCAGGCGGTGGATCCTCCGGGAGAGGCGATGGCGGACTGGCGGATCATCGCGGCCGTGGCCTGCGAGATGGGATACGAGAAGGGGTTCTGTTACGACAGCGCGGAGGAGGTCTTCGAGGAGATCAAACGCGCCTGGAACCCGAAGACCGGATACGACCTGCGGGGGGTGACCTACGAGCGGCTCCGTGCCACGCCCGTGCAGTGGCCCGCGTCCGCCGAGGACGGCCCGGACCGCAACCCGATCCGGTACGTGGACGAGAACGGCGGTGGCCCGGTCTTCCCCACCGCGAACGGGCGGGCGGTGTTCTACGCCCGGCCGCACATCGCGGCGGCCGAGATGCCGGACGACGACTTCCCGTATCTGCTGAACACCGGGCGGCTGCAGCACCAGTGGCACACCCTCACCAAGACGGGGAAGGTGGCCAAGCTCAACAGGCAGAACCCGGGCCCGTTCGTGGAGCTGCATCCGCAGGACGCACGGGAGTTGGGCATCACGGAGGGCGACTCGGTGGAGGTCGCCTCGCGGCGGGGCCGGGCGGTACTTCCGGCGGTGCTGACGGACCGGGTGCGGCCGGGGTGCTGCTTCGCGCCCTTCCACTGGAACGACCTGTTCGGCGAGTACCTCAGTGTCAACGCCGTGACGAGCGACGCGGTGGACCCGATCTCCTTCCAGCCGGAGTTCAAGGTCTGCGCGGTGTCGTTGACACGAGTCCCGTCCCCCGCCAGGTTGTGCGCAGACGTTCCGCAGGGCGGAACGGGTGGGCACAACCCGCCCACCGACCCGCAGGCCTCTAGCGAACCCGTAGGCACGCACCCGGTCTTGGCGCATCTCGGCATCGCCGAGGCGCCACCGCCGGTGCTGGCCGAGCACGAACGCCGCTACCTGGTCGGCTTCCTCGCCGGACTTCAACTGGGCGCCCCCGGCGTCCCCGTACTGCCGCAGTCAGCGCCCTTCAGCCCGGAACACGCGCTGTGGGTGAACGGCGTGCTGGCCGGAATGCACTCCCGGGCCGCCTCCCCGCAGGCCGCCCCCGCCCCTGCCGAAGTGCCCGGCGGCCACGGCAGCCAGGTCGTCGTGCTGTGGGCCTCACAGACCGGCAACGCCGAGGAGTTCGCGGCGGCCACCGTTGAACGGCTCGTCGCGAACGGCCACAAGGCAACCCTCGTCGGCATGGACGACACCACCCCCGGCACGCTTCCGCCCGCCGCCGACCTCCTGCTGATCACCAGCACCTTCGGCGACGGAGGCGCTCCCGACAACGGCTCCGGCTTCTGGGACGCCCTGGCCGCGCCCGACACCCCGCGTCTGGACGGTGTGCGATACGCCGTGCTCGCCTTCGGCGACTCCTCGTACGACGACTTCTGCGCCCACGGCCGCCGACTGGACGAGCGTCTGGACGAACTGGGCGCGGTACGCCTGGCGCCGCGCGCGGACTGCGAACCGGACTACGAACCTTCCGCGTACGCCTGGCTCGACCAGGTCCTCACCGCCCTGCGCGACCACACGGCACCGGCTCCAGCCCCCGTAGCCGCCCCCAGCTCCAGGAATCCCGCCCCCGTAGTCGCTCGCCTCACCGGTAACCGGTTGCTCAGCCGCCCAGGGGCGGGCAAGGAAGTACGCCGGTTCAGCTTCGACACCCGCGACAGCGAAACCCCGCTGACATACCAGGCCGGGGACGTACTCGGTGTCCGCCCGGTCAACTCCCCCGACCTCGTCGCCGAATGGCTGGCCGTCACCGGCCTCGACCCGGCGACCGGCGTGGAGGTCGAAGGCATCGGCGAGATCCCCCTGCACCAAGCCCTGCAGCGGCACCTGGACATCACCGGAACCACCCCCGCCCTGCTGCGTTTCGTCGCCGAGCGCACCGGCGACCGCCTGCTGAAGAAGCTGCTGCGCCCCGACAACAAGGGCGAACTGGCGAAGTGGTCCTGGGGCCGACAGGCCGTCGACGTCATCGCCGAGCACGCGGTCCGCGCCACCGCCCAGGAGTGGTCCAGCGTCCTCACACGCCTTCAACCGCGCCTGTACTCCATATCCTCCAGCCCCCTCAGCGACCCCCACCTGATCTCGCTGACGGTCTCCGTCGTCCGGTACGAGAATCCGCGCGGCCGCCCGCGGGGCGGCGTCTGCTCGCCCTTCCTCGCCGACGCCGCCCCGGACACCCCGGTGCCCGTCTTCGTCCGGCGCTCCCCGCACTTCCGGCCGCCGGTGGACCCCGCCACCCCGATGGTGATGGTGGGCCCCGGCACCGGTGTCGCCCCGTTCATCGGCTTCCTCGACGAGCGCCGCGCCCTCGGCCAGCACGCCCCCACCTGGCTCTTCTTCGGCGAACAGCACCGCGCCACCGACTTCTACTACGAGGACGAGCTGACCGCCCACCTCGCCGACGGCACCCTCACCCGGCTCGACACCGCGTTCTCCCGCGACCAGCGCGCCAAGGTCTACGTCCAGGACCGTATGCGCGAACACGGCCCCCAGCTGTGGTCCTGGCTCCAGGACGGTGCCCACTTCTACGTCTGCGGCGACGCATCCCGTATGGCCAAGGATGTCGACCAGGCCCTGCGGGACATCGCCACCCTCCACGGCGGCCTGAGCGAGGGCGCCGCGACCGCGTACGTCAAACAGCTCGCCGCCGACAAGCGCTACCTGCGCGACATCTACTGATCAGGGGACCGCGTGGCCCCCATCTGCGCTGGCGGGCGGCGCAGTTGTCACGGTGCGCGGTCGTTAGAGTGCGGGTATGCCGTCTTACAGCATTGGCCAGGCCGCTCGCCTGCTGGGTGTCAGTGGGGAGACCGTCCGGCGGTGGGCCGATGCGGGGCGGGTGGTCACCGAGCGGGACGACGCGGGGAACCGGGTGATCGACGGGGCGAGTCTCGCCGCGTTCGCCGTCGATCGGGCGGCCGGGGCCGAGGGCGAGGGCGCCGAGGTCCTGACGTCGGTGCGCAATTCGTTCCGGGGCATCGTCACCGCTGTCCATGTGGACGATGTGGTGGCGCAGGTGGAGATCCAGGCGGGGCCGCACCGGCTGGTCTCGCTGGTGACGCGCGAGGCGGTGGAGGATCTGGGGCTCGCCGTGGGGGTCACGGCGACGGCCCGGGTCAAGTCGACCAATGTGCACGTCGACCGCCCCCTGTAAGGAGCCATGGCAAGGGGTTTCGGCTACGCGCGGCACAGAAGCGCCGCGCGTAGGTCGAGCCGGTCGGCGAGCCGGGACAGGTCGCGCCCGGTAATCTGCTCAATGCGCTGCAGGCGGTAGTGAACGGTGTTCACATGGACGTGCAGCGCCTCGGCGGAGCGGCTCCAGGACCCGTCGTGGGCGAGGAAGACCTCAAGGGTCTCCATCAGCGTGCCGTTGGTCTTCTCGTCCTGGGCGGTGAGCGCGCCCAGGACACGGTGGTGGAACGCGGCGCGGACCTCGGCGGGTACTCCCGCGATCAGGGCGGCGAGGGAGGACAGGTCCTCGGCCGCGCGGACGGCGGAGACGTCGGGGCGGGGCGACTGCGCGGCGGTGCGAGCGTAACGGGCCTGGGACAGGCCGCCGGGCAGGTCCCCCGGTGTGGCAGCGGGGTTGCCGATGCCGCCGTGCACCGGCGCATCCGGGGCGATGGCGTGCAGGACCGGCCAGATCGTACGCAGGCGGTCGGCGAGGTCGGGGACGGCGTTCCCCGACAGGACGGCCGTCGCCTCCCCGTCGGCGTGGGAGCCGACGGCGAAGGAGTCCGCGCCCGCGCAGTTGAGGGCCTCACCGAGGGCTGCGGTGGCCCAGGCGCCGTGGTCCCCGGCGATCTGGACGGTGACGACGGTGGCGGGCTGGTCGGTGGGCAGCCCGCAGGCGGTCAGAGCCGTGGCCAGGGCGGCGGCGTCGGCGGTGCGGTCCCCGATGAGGGTGACGAGGCGGTCGGCGGCCTGCCGGAGTGGCGCCGCGGCGGTTCGGGCGTCGGCGAGGCGCTGCGCGATGACGTCGGCGATCTCGCGCAGAACGCGCGGTGGCACCTGGTCCGGGTCGGGCAGGCAGAGGTGGGGTGTGTCGTAGGGGGACGCGGCGGGGTCCAGCGGGATGGTCGTGGCGGCGGCGCGGGCCAGTGTCGCCCGTACGTCGGCCGGATCGGGTGTACCGGCCTCCGGGGTCGTGGCGAGGGTACGGCCGGTGGGGGTGACGATGCGGCAGGAGACTCCTCCGAGGTGGGAGAAGGCGCAGCCGAGCAGGTCCGCGAGGGGTGCCTGTTGTGCCAGGAGGTCGGCCAGTTGTCGGCGTACGGTCGCCGGGAGCGCCTGGGTGTCGGATGGCTGTCGGCTCAGGTCGCCCCATCGGCGCAGGTAGACGGCGTCGGTGATGGTGCGGAAGTTGGTGTGTGCGGGGACCGAGAGCAGGGCGATCCGGTGGGTGCGGCAGGCTTCGACCAGGTGGTCGGGGACGGTGCCGTGGGTCTCCTCTCCGGCCAGTAGCGCGGCGGCGCCGGTCGTCCGGAGGGCGGAGACGAATCGGTCCGCCTTGTGGTGGCCCTCGTCGGCGCTCCACCAGACCAGGCCGCTGAGGACGAGTTCGCCGCGCTGGAGGAACCGGCTGGGATCTTCGAGGTCGGTGGCGGTCACGCCGGTGATCTCCTGGGCGAGGAGTTCCGGGTCGGCCCACAGCAGTCGGAGGTCGAGGGCTTCGAGTCCGAGGAGTTCTTCGACGTGCACGTGCTTGCTCCTTGCCGGGTGCCGGTACCGCACCCGCCGCTACCTCACACTCGCAAGGCGAATGCGAGTGGTTGCATGGTAAATGCCAGCCTTTCGGTTGCCTATCCCCCGCATGACCTCGCTGGTCGATCGTCCAGTCGGAGCACGGATCGAGCGCCGAACACCGTGTGCCACACCAGTCGTCCCGGCCGGTGGTGCGTTGCTTCAATCGCCGCATCGAGTTGCCGAGGACGGGGAGACGACGTGGATCTGAACACGGTGCTGGAGGTGTGCGACGCCCGCCGTGGCGACGTGTGGCGGCCGGGTGACGCCTGGCTTGGCGGCGGTACGTATCTGTTCTCCGAGCCGCAGCCGCACATCCGTCGGCTGATCGACCTGAGCCGGACGGGCTGGGAGCCGCTGCGGGTGACCGCCGAGGGAGACCTGGAAGCCGCCGCGACCTGCACGATCGCCCAACTCTCCGGCTTCCCGCGACCGTTGGAGTGGACGGCCGGGCCGCTGTTCGAGCAGTGCTGCCGGGCCTTCCTGGCGTCGTTCAAGATCTGGAACATGGCCACCGTCGGCGGGAACCTGTGCAACTCGCTGCCCGCGGGGCCGATGATCTCCCTGACCGCCGCCCTGGACGGCGTCTGTCTGCTCCGGTCCCAGACGGGGGCGGTACGCCGGGTCCCGGTCGCGGACTTCGTCACGGGCGCGGGGCGCAACGTCCTGGATCAGGGCGAGTTGCTGCGCTCGGTGACGCTGCCCGCGCGGGCCTTGGTGCGGCGTACCTCGTTCCGGCAGGCGTCGCTGTACGGGCTGGGCCGGTCGGGCGCATTGCTGATCGGGACGCTCGATCCGGTTGACGGGGCCTTCGCCCTGACCATCACCGCTTCGACCGTGCGGCCGATACGTCTGTGGTTCCCGCTGCCGCCGAACGCGGAGGCGTTGCGCGAGGCGGTCGAGTGGGCGGTGGAGCCGGGGGCGTACTTCGACGACATCCACGGACTGCCGCTGTGGCGGCGGCACATGACCTTCCGGTTCGCCGAGGAGATCCGCCGTGAACTGGTCGAGGAGGCTGGGCGATGAGCTTCGGGATGCGCGTCAACGGCAAACCCTTCGACGCCGAGCCCAGGCCGGGGCAGTGCCTGCGCACGTATCTGCGCGAGCGCGGCTGGTTCGGGGTGAAGAAGGGCTGTGACGCCGGGGACTGCGGGGCGTGCACGGTCCATGTCGACGGAGCCCCGGTGCACAGCTGCCTGTATCCGGCGGTGCGCGCCGAGGGCCGCTCGGTGACCACGGTCGAGGGGTTGGCCGGCGTGGACGGCGAACTGCATCCCGTGCAGCGGAGGTTCCTGGACGCGCAGGGCTTCCAGTGCGGTTTCTGCACGGCCGGCTTGCTGATGACCGCGGCGGCGCTGAACGAGGACCAACTGGACGATCTGCCACGGGCGTTCAAGGGCAACCTGTGCCGCTGCAGCGGCTACCGGGCGATCGAGGACGCGGTGCGCGGGATCAGGCACGCCGAGGAGCCGTGCCCGGGACAGGCCGTGGGCCGCAACCTGCCCGCACCGGCCGGGCCGCTGGTGGTGACCGGCACCGCCCGCTACACCTTCGACATCGAGGTCGAGGGACTGCTGCACATGAAACTGCTGCGCTCCACGCATCCGCACGCCCGGATCGTCTCCATCGACACCTCCGCCGCGCTGCGGGTGCCCGGCGTGCATGCCGTCTTCACCCACCATGACGCCCCCGACCGGCTGTTCTCCTCGGCCCGGCACGAGCACCCCACCGAGGACCCCGACGACACCCGGGTGCTGGACGACGTGGTCCGGTTCATCGGGCAGCGGGTGGCAGCGGTGGTCGCGGACAGCGAGGGGGCGGCCGAGGAGGGCTGCCGCCGGATCGCCGTGGAGTACCAGGAACTGCCCTACGTCATCGATCCGGAGGCGGCCATGGAGCCCGGTGCCCCGGTGATCCACCCCAAGGGCCCCGAGTCGCGGATCGCTCGGGCGGAGAACAACGTCGTCGGCGAGGTGCACGGCGAGATCGGCAGTGTCGAGCAGGGCTTCGCGGAGGCCGACCTCGTCCACCAGGAGACGTTCCGCACCCAGCGGGTGCAGCACGCCAGCCTGGAGACGCATGGCGCGGTCGCCTACTTCGAGGTGAACGACCAGGGCGAGGAGCGGCTGGTGGTCCGCTCCAGCACCCAGGTGCCGTTCCTGACCCGGCGTGCGCTGTGCGCGCTGTACGACCTGCCGGAGGGGAACGTCAGGGTGGTCGCGGGCCGGGTGGGCGGCGGGTTCGGCGGTAAGCAGGAGATGCTCGTCGAGGACATCGTCGTGCTGGCCGCACTGCGCCTGAAGCGGCCGGTGAAGCTGGAGTTCACCCGCCCCGAGCAGTTCTACGGCGCCACCACCCGGCACCCGTTCACCATCGCGATCAAGGCGGGGGCGAGGCGGGACGGCACGCTGACGGCGCTGCAGCTCCGGGTGGTCGCCAACACCGGCGCCTACGGCAACCACGGCCCCGCCGTGATGTTCCACAGCGTGGGCGAGTCGATGGCCGTGTACCGGGCGCCGCACAAGAAGGTGAACGCCTATTCCGTCTACACCAACTGCGTTCCGGCAGGCGCGTTCCGGGGCTACGGGTTGGGGCAGGTGACCTTCGCGGTGGAGTCGGTGATGGACGAGCTGGCCCGTCGACTGGGGATCGATCCACTGGTCTTCCGGGAGCGCAACATCATCGGCCCCGGCGAGCACATGGTCAGCCCGGGCGGCGAGGAGGAGGACCTGCACATCGCCTCTTACGGCCTCGACCAGTGCCTGCAGGTGGTCCGCGACGCCATCGCGGAGGACCGCAGCGCCGAAGACGCGCCGGAGGGCTGGCTGGTCGGGCAGGGCACCGCCATGTCCATGATCGCCACCGGCCCGCCCGGCGGCCACATCGCGGACGCCCGCGTGACGCTGCTCGCCGACGGCACGTACGACCTCGCGGTGGGCACCGCCGAGTTCGGCAACGGCACGACGACCGTGCACCGGCAGATCGCCGCCGGAGAACTGGACACCACGGTCGACCGGATCGCCGTACGGCAGTCCGACACCGACGTGGTGCGCCATGACACCGGTGCCTTCGGCTCCACCGGCACGGTCGTGGCCGGAAAGGCGACGCTGCGCGCCTCCCAGGCGCTGGCCACCGCAGTCCTGGACTTCGCGGCCGAGCACTGCGGTGTCGACCCGGCCGAGTGCCGACTGGCCGATGACGCGGTCGAATGCGCCGGGCGCCGGGTGACGCTGAAGGAACTCCACGAGGCCGCCACGGCCAAGGGCCGGGAACTTGTCGCCGACGGCCACTTCGGCGGCACCCCGCGCTCGGTCGCCTTCAACGCCCAGTGGTTCCGGCTCGCCGTCGATCCCGGTACCGGAGAGATCAGGATCCTGCGCAGTGTCCACGCGGCCGACGCGGGCAAGGTCATGAACCCCATGCAGTGCCGGGGCCAGGTCGAGGGCGGCGTGGCCCAGGCGCTCGGCGCGACCCTCTTCGAGCAGGTCCGGGTCGACGAGCGGGGTGAGGTCACCACAGCCGCGTTCCGCCGCTACCGGTTGCCCGCCTTCGCCGACGTGCCGCGCACCGAGGTCCACTTCATGGAGACCTCCGACGCCATCGGGCCGCTCGGTGCCAAGTCGATGAGCGAGAGCCCCTTCAACCCCGTCGCCCCCGCCTTCGCCAACGCGCTGCGGGACGCCACCGGCGTGCGCTTCACGGAGCTTCCGCTCCTCCGCGACAAGGTCTGGCTGGCTATCGAACAGCACCGGGCAGCTACCCGGAGGTGAGCATCAAGGGATACGCATCTGCCAGGGCTTCACCCATGCATCCCAAACATTCGCAAGGCTGACTGGCCGAAAAGTGCGGCATTTTCGGTTCCTGATCTTCGCGGGCGGGCATCACCTTCTCCGGACACCTCGACGTACGCGGGTTCAGACGGGAATGAGGGGACGCCGATGAGCCGCACCACAGCACCGCCCCTGAGGCCACCGGTCCACATCCGGACGCTGCGCTTGTACGGCGACCTCGAACACCCCGTCAACCTGTCGGTGACCCAGCTGCGACGGTGGCCCGCCCATCAGGCCGAAGTCGTCTTCGACTGCGCGACCAACGGCGCCCAGCGCCATCTCTTCGCCGGGCCGCTGCTGCGGGATGTGGTGGCCGAGGCAGGCCCGACGTTCGACGTGCGCCGTCGCAAGGACCGTTCGCGCTTCCTCATAGCGGTCTTCGGCGGGGACGGCCACCGGGCGGTGCTGTCCTGGCCGGAGATCGACGCCGAGTTCGGCAACTCTCCGGTACTGCTGGCCACCAGCCTGGACGGGCATCCGCTCGACGCGGAGGGCAGCCAGCTCGTCGTGCCCAGCGACGCGTGCGGGGCACGTTACGTCAGCGCGATCACCAGCATCTGGGTCGGCGCCTACCTTCCGCCGGAGACCGGGCGTCAGCAGGTGTAGCGACGTCGACGGCGGACGCGCGACGACCCGGGACCTGCTGTCGCGTTGCGATCAGGCGGCCGCACCCGTTCCGTCAGGCGGCGGCGAGCGAGATCTCGGTCGACTTGATCAACGCGACCACCGAGGACCCCGCGGCCAGTTGGAGGTCGTCGACGGCGTCCTTGGTGACGGCGGCGGTCAACTCCCCACCCTCCACGGCCACTTTCACCGTCGCCATGGCGTCACCGGTGGCGACCGAAGACACGGTGCCGGGGATCTGGTTGCGGATGCTGAGACCGGCCACCGCGCCGGTGGCCAACGACACCTCGGTGGACTTGATCAGGGCGCGCACCGCGCTGCCCTCGGCGATGCCGAGATCCTTGACCGCCTCCAGGGTGACCGCCGCGGTGATCTGCTGACCGCCGTTCAGGCGTGCCCTCACAGTGGCCATGACCGTGCCGGGGGTGACCGAAACAACGGTGCCGGGAAGCTGGTTGCGAATGCTCAGGCTCATGGAGCGCCACCTCGAATTCTTCGTACGGAATGTCCCATTTGCCACTGTGCTGCATGGGTACATTAACCAGCGCCGACAACGCATGGTGGCGACCCCTCGCAAACGCCAGGCGTCGCCCGCGCGTCGGCTGGCAAGCCGGAGCAACCACCCGGCGAACGGGGGGTGCCTCCCGGGTCTCTGGGCACACACTCAGGCAATACCTCGCATTTGCGAGGTTAATGGCACAAAGTGATTGCAGATGCGAGGCTAGGGATCCTATTGTGAGGGACATGCAGTCCTACACGATCGGCCAGGCGGCGCGGCTGCTGGGCGTCAGTCCGGACACCGCCCGGCGCTGGGCGGACGGCGGCCGCGTCCCCACACACCGCGACGAAGCCGGCCGACGCCTCATCGACGGCCAGGACCTGGCCGCCTTCTCCGTGGAACTGGCGCAGAACGCGGGCGCCGAGGACGATGCCTCCTACACCACGGCCCGCAACGCCTTCCCCGGCATCGTCACCGCGGTCAAGCTCGGCGACGTCGCCGCCCAGGTCGAAATCCAGGCAGGCCCCCACCGACTGGTCTCCCTCCTCACCCGGGAGGCGGTCGAAGAACTCGGGCTGGAGGTCGGCGTCCAGGCCACCGCTCGCGTGAAGTCCACCAACGTCCATATCGACCGCGCCTGACCCCGCGGTCCAGCAGCAGCGCCGATCCCAGCACTCCGCCGCCGCGACCCGCACAATGGGCGCACGAGAGAACGCGGCATGCCGAGCGAACCGCAACACCTGAGGCGGCGGGCCATCGCCTCGTACATCCGTGCTGTCATCCGTCTCGGGCGCGGCGCGTCACCCGCAAAGCCGAGGCAATCCCACCATCAATGGGAATATGTGATGATAAAAGGTCAGAGTGAGGGCGGCCCTGATGCCGCGAAACCTGGCGGCCGGGGCACATGAAGTCGACTCTCTGCTACAGGGGCGCTGCAGGCTGTGACGGAACGGGTGGAGGGGTTCGCCGGGGCGGCGCTCGCCGCCGTCTACGTGCTGGACGAGGACGCCGACGAGCTGCGACAGACCGAAACGGTCGGGGACCGCCCCGGCACCGCGTACGGGCTGTCGTCGAGCTACCCCCTGTCCGGCCGTTCACCGATCGCCGACGCCTTCCGCGCCGGCCAACCCCTGTGGTTCACCCCGGCGGAGGTGACCGCCCACGGCGATGACCGTCCGGAGGCACCCGCGGCCGATGTTTCGCTGGGGGCGCTGCCGCTGGGAGCGGACGGCAAGCGGCTGGGCTGTCTGGTCGTCGTGGACCACGACAGGGACGGCTTTGACACCGTACGGCGCAACTTTCTGGAGCTGTACGCGGACCAGGTCGCCGCGCTGCTCGAAGCGTGCGGCGCACCCGTCGGCGGGGCCGTTGGCGGCACAGAGCCCGGGAGGGCTCCGGGCTCCCCCTTGAAGTACATGCGCGTCGGCTCGTTCACCCTGGTACTGGGCACGGGACGGATCGACGCGGACGCACAGGTGCTGGATCTGGCGGGCATCGACCGGGACGACTTCGACGGACGCGTGGAGACACTGCTCGCACACACCGTCCCAGAGGACCTGCCCGCGCTGATGTCCGTCGTCGAGCCGGGCCACATGGCGCCCGGCGGACGGGAGTTGGAATTCCGCATCCGCTGGCCCACCGGCGAGTTGCACTGGCTGCGGCTGCGCTGCCGTGTGCTGGCCGACGCCGACGGCAACCCGGAGCGGATGCTGGGCGTGGTCGCCGAAGCCTCGCATCTGCGACCCAGCACGGACGAGGTCTCCAGGGTGCAGCGACTGTCCGCCATCCTGGCGACCGCGATGACCGTCCGAGATGTCAGCCGGGGCGTGGTCGCCGCGCTGCGCGAGCCCCTGGGAGCCGATCGGGTGGCGCTCTCCGAGCTGCACGCCAGCCGACTGGTGGTCACCCTCCTTGATCCGCCGGAACCCTCGGCGTGGCCGGAGATATGGCGCTCCGAATGGCGGTCCGAGTGGCCCGAGGCCCCGGCCCGCGCCCTGCCGACGCTGGAGGCCGCGCTGCGCGAAGGCCGCGCCAGCCTGTGGACCACCAGCACCGGCCTGGAGCCGGGCCTCGCGGCGGTCGGCCGCGGCGGTCTGGCCGTCCTGCCGCTCCCGGCCGATGGCCGGCTGGTCGGCGCGTGCCTGCTCGGCTGGGACGAGCCGCACGAGTTCGGCACCGAGGAGCGGTCCCTGCTGACCGCGACCGCGGGCCTGGTGGGGCAGGCGCTGGTCCGAGCCCGCGCCTTCGATGCCGAGCACGAGCTCGCCGCGATGCTCCAGCGCAGCCTGCTGCCCCGCAAGCTTCCGTCGCTGCCCGGCTGCGCGGCCGTCGCGCGCTATCTGCCCGCGACGGCGGGGCTTGAGGTGGGCGGCGACTGGTACGACGTGATCCCGCTGTCCGACCGGCATGTGGCACTGGTCATCGGGGACGTGCAGGGACACAGCGCCGAGGCCGCGACGGTCATGGGCCAGATCCGCACGGCCATCCGCGCCTACGCCGTGGAGGGCCACCCGCCCGATGTGGTGGTCTCGCACGCGAACCGACTGATGGTCGGCATGGAGACCGACGCGTTCGCCACCTGCTGCTACGTCGCCTTGGACACGGAGGAGGGCGATGCCTGGTTCGTCCGGGCGGGGCACTTGCCGCCGTTGCTGCGCGAGCCCGACGGCAGCACCCGCGAGGTGGCGGCCGAGGGCGGGCCTCCGCTGGGCGTGCTCGCGGACGCGGAGTTCCCGCTGACCGTGGTCGGACTGTCCCCCGGAACGGTTCTCACCCTGCTGACGGACGGCCTGGTCGAGTCCTCCACCCTCCATCTGGAAGACGGTCTGCGCCGCGTGTGCGAGGTGCTCTCCGCCACCGACCCGTCCGACGCCGACCGGATGGCCGACGCGCTGATCAGCGGCGCCGACAAACGTGAGGACGACGTGGCGCTGCTGCTCCTGCGCTACGACGGGCTGCGAGTACGACCGCTGCGGGCCGGTTGGGCGGTATGGCGGCTTCCCGACGCCGTGATGCACGCCCGCCGGTTCACCGCGCGCACCTTGCGCGCCTGGAACGTGACGCAGGAGACGGACGCGGTCCTGCTGGTCGTCTCCGAACTGGTCACCAACGCCCTGGTGCACACCCAGGGCGAGGTGCGGCTCGACCTCACACTTGCCGGAGAGCGCCTGCGGGTGGCGGTCAGCGACTCCTCGCCGCGCGCCCCCGTCAAGCCGACGAGTGTGGACTGGGAGGTCACCGGCGGCCGAGGTCTCCTGCTGGTGGAGGCGATGTCGGGGGCCTGGGGCGCGGTGCCGCTCAGCGGCGGCAAGCAGGTGTGGGGTGAGATCGTCCTTCCGTCGTGCGAGTTCTGACGCACCGAGGCCCGGTCGGCGGGGGCTCGGCCGGGAGCGGAGCGGGGCGAGACGGGCTGCCCCTCGACCTCCCGAGTCTGATTTTGCGTGTATTGCGACTATTGTCGTTTGGGAAAACACGACCTGTTCGCGAGTGCTCTGCGATCACGCAACGCCTCGACCGCGTGCGACCGGTCCGACCCCGGCGGCGAACGGGCGCCGAACAGACGTGGCAGGAAGTGCCCGCGGATGAAGAGCAATCTGGGTCGCGCTGCCGTTGCGGTGACAGCGGTGTCCATGGCCGTCGGCCTCGCCGCCTGCGGGACCGCACGCGGGCCCGGCACCCCGAGCGGGAGTGTCTCCGCCCACGGCGGCTTCACGATCGGCCTGCTGTTCCCGGACACCCACACCGCCCGCTGGGCGACCGCCGACAAGCCCCTGGTCGAGGAGAAGGTCAAGCAACTGTGCGGCAACTGCACGGTGCAGTACGCCAACGCCTCGGCAGACGTGGCCACCCAGCAGCAGCAGATCGACTCCATGATCGCGAACGGCGTCAGGGTCCTGGTCCTCGACCCCGTCGACTACAAGGCGCTCCGCTCCTCGGTCACCAGGGCGCACGACGCGCACATACCGGTCGTCTCCTATGACCGCCTCGCCCAGGGCCCCATCTCGGCCTACTCCAGCTACGACTCCCGGCAGATCGGCAGGATCCAGGCCGAAGCACTCCTCGCCGCCATAGGCCACAGGGCGAAGGACCCACAGATCGTCATGATGAACGGGGACCCCACCGATCCGAACACGGCAGCCCTGTTGCACGGCGCGCTCTCCGTCCTCAAGGGCAAGGTGAAGATCGGCACCGCCTACTACACCGCCGGATGGATACCCGAGAACGCCTTCAGCAACATGTCCGCCGCCATCGCCGGGCTGGGCGCGGGCAAGATCGACGGCGTCCTGTCCGCCAACGACGGCCTCGCTTCCGGTGTCGTGTCCGCTTTCAAGGCCGCCGACGTGAAGCCGCTGCCGCCCGTCACCGGCCAGGACGCCGATCTCGCGGCGGTGCAGCGGGTCCTCACGGGCGAGCAGTGCGTCACCGTCTACAAGTCCTTCGTGGCAGAGGCCAACGCCGCCGCGGAGATGGCCGTTGCCCTGGGCCGCGGCGAGAGCATCAACGCCATCGCCAAAGACCGGGTCAGCAACGACACCAGCAATCAGATTCCGGCCGTCCTGGGCACCCTCGTGCCGGTGACCGTCGGCACCATCCAGCAAACCATCGTCGAACACGGTCCCTACACCGTCAGCCAGATCTGCACACCGAAGTTGAAGTCCGCCTGCCAGAAGGCCGGACTCATCGGCTAGGACCGCCCAGAGGAGATGGTCCATGTGTCCACCACGCCCGTGCTGGCGCTACGCGGAATCTGCAAACGGTTCGGGGCCGTCCAAGCGCTCACCGACGTTGAGTTGGAGATCCACGCCGGTGAGGTCGTCGCCCTGGTGGGTGACAACGGCGCTGGCAAGTCGACCCTCGTCAAGGTGATCACCGGCGTTGGTCCCGCGGACGAGGGCGTCATCGAGTGGAACGGTCAGCCCGTCCGGATCCATCGCCCCCATGACGCCCAGGCCCTGGGCATCGCGGGCGTCTACCAGGACCTCGCGCTGTGCGAGAGCCTCGATGTCGTCGGGAACGTCTTCCTCGGGCATGAGATCTGCAAGGGCGGCGTCCTCGACGAGGTGTCCATGGAGCGCCGCACCCGGCAACTGGAGCTGATGGACACCTTGTCCATCCGCATCCCCAGCGTGCGCGTCCCGGTCGCCTCCCTCTCCGCGGGCCAGCGGCAGACGGTCGCGATCTCCCGCGCGCTGCTCAGCGATCCCAAGATCCTCATCCTCGACGAGCCCACCGCCGCCCTGGGCGTCGAGCAGACCGCCCATTTCCTCGATCTCATCGAGCGGTTGCGGGAACGCGGCATCGGCGTGCTGCTCATCAGTCACAACCTGGGCGACGTCAAGGCCGTCGCGGACCAGGTGGCGGTGCTGCGACTCGGCCGCAACAACGGCTTCTTCGACGTGCTGACCACATCCCAGGAACAGATCGTCTCCTCCATCACCGGCGCCACCGACAACGCCGTCACCCATCGCAAGGCGTGGGCGTGGGAGGCGATGTTGTGAACAGGGCCGAAGCGTCCAACCTCGACGCCGACCGGACGAGTGGCGGCGCCGCCCGCGCCAGGCCCGACGCCGACCGGCGCCAGACGACCGAGGGCGAGCGCGGTTTCAGGGGCTACGTCGACGAGTTCACCCGCAAGCTGCGCAGCGGCGAACTCGGCTCGGTTCCGGGCGTCTTCAGCGTCGTCGTGATCTGGACCGTCTTCCAGATCCTGGACCACCAGTTCCTCTCCCCCCGCAACCTGTCCAACCTCAGCGTGGACATCGTCGGCACGGGACTGATCGCGGTCGGCATCGTCTTCGTGCTGCTGCTCGGCGAGATAGACCTCTCGGTCGGCTCGGTCAGTGGCCTTTCGGCAGCCGTGTTCGCCGTGTTGAACATCAACGACGGTGTGCCGGAGTGGTTGGCGGTCATCGCCGCGGTGCTGGTCGGCGCCGCGATCGGTGCCGTGCAAGGATTCTTCTTCGCCAAGATCGGCGTACCCGCGTTCGTCGTCACCCTGGCGGGACTGCTGGCCTGGAACGGCCTGATGCTGCACGTCCTGGGTGCGAGCGGAACCATCAACCTGCACGACCAGGGACTGGTCTACTGCCTGACCAACCGCTACTTCCACAACATCGCAGCGGCGTACGGGCTGGCCGCGCTCAGCACGGTGGCGTTCTTCCTCACCTCGTACCAGGACGCGCGGCGCCGCCGGGCCGCCGAGGTGCCGTCACGGTCGCTCAGCGAGATCGCCATGCGCACGGGCGTGGTCGCGCTGATCGCGTTCGCCGTCGCCTATGTGCTGAACCAGTTCGAGGGCCTGCCGCTCGCCCTCCTGATCTTCCTGGCCTTCGTCGTCGGGCTCGACTTCGTCCTTCGTCGCACGAAGTACGGACGGAAGATCTTCTCGATCGGCGGCGGTGTCGAGGCGACCCGGCGGGCGGGCATCAACGTGGCGTGGGTGCGGGTCTCGGTGTTCGCGGTATCCGGAACCCTGGCCGCGCTCGGCGGACTGTTCCTGGCCTCGCGAGTCGCCTCGGTGGGCCAGACCTCGGGCTCCAGCATCCTGATGATCAACTCCATCGCCGCGGCCGTCATCGGCGGCGTCAGCCTGTTCGGCGGGCGCGGTAGGCCCTGGTCCGCTCTGCTCGGCATGCTCGTCATCCAGTCGATCGCGTCCGGCATGCTGCTCCTGGGCATCCAGACGACGGTGCAGTACATGATCACCGGTGGTGTGCTGCTCGCGGCCGTGGTCCTCGACTCGCTGTCACGCCACTCGCAGCAGGCGCACGGCCGGGGCTGAGCGACGCGCTCGCAAGGCTCCGTACGCAGCCCCTCGCCCCGTCCGATGAGGGGGGGCGGGGACGGGCCGTCAGGCTAATGGAGTACTCCCGACTGCCATGGACGATGCCTGCTGCCACGCTGATGGTGTACGCAGCAGCGGGCGTGGCCCGTGCGTCATGAAGTGGGGGCAACCGTTTCAAGGAGACGATGTCCGGTGTCGGTGAGCGTGCCTCGGCGGGCTGTGCTGTACACCACCGGTCTGATGGTGGCGGCCGCGGGTGGATGGGAACTCCTGACCGATCCCCCCTGGCGGCGTTCGGCCGCCGGGGCCAGGTCTCGGTCCCGATTCCCCACCCCCGGCCCCGCCACCTCCGGGGACGAGTCGGCCGGCTCGGTGCACGGGCCCCAGTACCACGTGGATGCCGGGCCCAAGACCATAGCCGTGACCTTCGATGACGGGCCGGATCCCCGCTACACCCCCGACATCCTGGACGTGCTACGGCACTACCACGTCACCGCGACGTTCTGCATGATCGGTGAACACGCCGCCCGGCACCCGGAGTTGGTGGCCCGCGTCGTCGACGAGGGGCACACCCTGGCCAACCACACCTGGTCCCACCCCAATCTGAGGCCCCTGAGCCCCGCCAAGATCCGCGAGCAGATCGAACAGGCCGCCGACGCGATCGAATCGGCCTCCGGTGGCATACGCCCAGGGCTTTTCCGTGCCCCCTTCGGGACGTTCACGCCCGCGGTGCTGTCCGCCTGCACGGCGTTCGACCTGCAGCCGTTGGCCTGGTCGGTCGACCCCCGTGACTGGTCCCGTCCGGGCAGTGCGCGGATAGCCGCCACCGTGCTGGATCGCACCCGCACCGGCGCGATCATCATCAACCACGACGGCGGCGGCGACCGCTCCCAGACGCTGGCGGCTGTGCGCACCTACCTCCCTCGCCTCATCGCCGCCGGCTACCGCTTCACCACGCCCTCCTCGGCTGTCGAGGACGGCGACGGTGAATAGCCGTAGCGCGTAAACGCAGCCGCTTCGCGACCGGTGCGCGCCGTCTACCAATGGACCTTCTTGGGCGGTCGGCAGGACTTGCTGGGCGCGGGTGTGGGGCCGTTGCCGTTGGTGCCACCTGCCGGGGCGGTGGCGCTGCCGCTCGCACTGGGGACCGGGGCGGGGGCCGTCGCGGTGGGGGGCATGCTTCCGGTGCCGGTGGGCGCGCTCGGGTTGGCCGAGGCCGAGGCGGTGGGCATGGGCGCGGCGGAGGGCGGCGTCTTGCCCAGCGGGGTGAGGGCCGCGGCGGTGACCACTCCGTTGCCGTTGGTCGTCAAGGTGATCGGGTTGGCTGCGTTCAGGAGTTTGCCGCATCCCAGGTTGGTGAAGCTCTGGTTCGCCCGCATCGCCAGGAAGGTGAACAGGTTGGTGGCCATCGCCGCGTCCACGGAAGGGGCGTTGGCGAACATCGCCTGGTCCTTGAACACCCGCTGGATGCCTGCCTGATTGCCGAACATGTTCTGGCAGAACGTGGTGCCGTTGCCGTTGTCGGCGGCGCCGATCGCGGGCTGGTCGACTCCCATGCGGTAGAGGTTGGCCTTGGCGGCGCTGGTGTTGGCGTTGTTGAGCGTCATCGGGTCGTTCAGCGGTACGAGGGCGATCGGGGCCTTCTGGTTGGCCGCGGCGGACAGTTCGTCCAGCGGAAGCGCGGCGCTCGGCTGGCCGTCACTGGACTGGTCGGGCTTGGTCAACGGTGCGCAGCCCAGGGCCGGGTCGATGAACTTGGTCAGCAAGAGGTTGTCACTGCCGTTGGCCAGATCGGTGGCGTTCGCCACCGCGGCCTTGCCCGCGGCGTTGTTCTGGGCGGTCTGCCCCTTGCCGTTGGCGAGGTAGTGGGTGACCACGTTGTCGCTCGGGTCCTGGTCCACCACCGAGAAGTCACGCGTGGTGGGACAGGGCATGCCGTCGTTGGCGGTGCCCACCGGTGGGACCTGCAACTGGTTCTGCGTGATCTGGGTGTTGGCGGCCTGGAAGAACGCCGGGGCGTTGCACTGTGCGAACTGCCCGAAAACCGAACCGTTCTGGCCGTTGACGCAGTTTCCCTGGGTGAGGCTGTTGGCGCCCGCGGCCGACTGCAAGGTCAGGTTGGTGCCGTTGAATCCGAACCAGATGCCGACCGTCGATCCCGCGGGGACCTGTGCGGGAACCGTGGGCGCGGCCGGTTGTGTGCCCTTGTCGATGACCAGCGGGTCGTACAACGTCAGTTGGCCGTTGTTGGCCATGACCGCCGCCTCGACGAACGCCGACTGGTTGGCGTTGGCCTCGTTGCACGGACCCATCGCGGGATTGGTCGCCGTCAACTGGTAGGGAGTGGCCAGTCCTTGGGCACTCAATGGGTTGGCGGGCACGACCAAGGTGCAGTTCGGGTTCGCGTTGGCCGCCGCGGCCGCTTTCGCGGCTCCGTTGGCGGCTGCGCTGGGGGGTGCGGCGGCTGCGGCGCCGGCACGGTGGTGATGGCCTCCGACCGCGGCGAACACAGTGCCTGCCAGGACGCCCATGATCAGCGGTACACCCGCCAGGGTGAGCGTCAGCTTGGAGACCCTGCGACGGCGTACCCGTTGCCGTCGCAACGACCGACGGGATTTCTCTGTGCGTATGTGCGACACGTATCCAGCTCCCATCTTCCCTCGCTCATCGCTGGCCCGTCCCGCACCCCGGATGCACTGCCCCAGGTTGTAAGCGGCCACTGGCGAGGTGTTGTCCTGTTGAGCCGGATTCGCCACCGAACGGCCTCGTTAGTGAGCGGCGAACCCAAGCCGCCCTCCACACGTACGACGGCGGATCGAGGTTCAATTCCCGCCAGCGCACGTCCGTTTGGGCTGGTGGGGGAACCGGCCCGAGCCGGGGCAGCGTGGCGCACGCCCCACTCGACCGCGTCGGGGGCCTCATCTCAGGCGGCAGCGGGAGAGTTTCAGAAAGCATGTTCGGAACTCGCGCTTCATTGCCACCCGCGGAGGGCTGCATAAGCACCATTTCGAGTTACACATAGTCACCCTTATGGGCTGTTTCCGGTCGAGTGGGCACTGTCCAGACAGCCTTTCATGACGCTATTTCCGCGAACCCCAGGAAAGCGCGCGGGCCAGCATTACGGCTGGCCAGAAGGCAAGCCGGAGCGACGGGTTCCCCTTTCTGAACCCAGTAAAGGTGCCAGGGTTTCGAAGGTTTCCGGACCGCCGGGAACGCCTGCCCGATTGTGAGCACGAGAATACGGATCGATCGTGGCCGTTAGAAACCGGCGTGGAATCCCAGATGCCACGCGGTTATCACGCATTCCCGCGCAGTCCGTCGAGGAGGTTGGCATGAACGATCGGCTCAGTCTCAGCCCCGATGCCGCACGACAGCTCGCGACCACCACCAAGACCAAGCCGCAGATGCGCGCGATCACCCCGCGCTATGTGCTACGAGCCCTACCGTGGGTGGAGGTCGAGTCCGGCGTCTACCGGGTCAACCGCCGCCGTACGTTCGTGCTGGGTGATGACCGGATCAGCAGCTACGCGGAGAACGGCGCCCACCGGGTCGTCCCCGAGGATCTGCGGGAAGTGCCGTACCTGCGGGACACCGATCCGGCGCTGCTCACCGAGTTGGCGGGCGCATTCACCGAGGTCGCCTTCGATGCCGGGGAAGTGCTGGCCTCGGAAGGCGACCGATGCGAGCGGCTGTGGGTGCTCGTCCAGGGCCGGGCCGAAAAGCATGTGACGGGCCGGTACGGCGAGGACGCGGTACTCGAAGTGATCGGCGACGGCCAGTACTTCGACCTGGACGCCTGGACCCGCTCCCAGCCGATGCCGTACGCGGTCAAGGCGTCGACCCGCGGCGTGGCGCTGTGTGCGCAGCGCAGCGCGCTGACCGCTCTCGCCGACCGGGACGAGGCGCTGCGGGCGGCGCTGGACGCCTACGCCAACGGCGGCGGACCGACACCGGGCGCCGAAGTTCCGGTGGAGCTGGCCTCCGGCCATGTCGGGGAGCCGGAACTGCCGGGGACGTACGTCGAGTACGAGGACGCGCCGCGCGAGTACCACATGAGCCTCGCGCAGACCGTGCTGCGCGTGCACACCCGCGTCTCCGACCTCTACAACGAGCCGATGGACCAGACCCGGGCCCAGGCCGATCTGACCGTCCAGGCGCTGCGCGAGCGCCAGGAGGCGATGATGCTCAACCACCCGGAGTTCGGCCTGTTCAACAATGTCGCCCCCGGGCAGCGGGTGCAGGCCCGTACCGGCGCGCCGACCCCCGACGACCTGGACGAGTTGCTGGCCGCGGTCTGGAAGCAGCCCTCCTACTTCGTCGCCCATCCCAAGGCGATCGCGGCGTTCGGACGGGAATGTACCCGGCGGGGCGTGCCCCCGCTGACCGACAGCCGGTTCGGCAGCCCGCTGCTGACCTGGCGCGGGGTACCGTTGCTGCCTTCGGACAAGGTGCGGTTCTCCGGACCGAGCGGCGCGGGTACCACCGAGATCCTGCTGATGCGGGTGGGCGAGGCGGAGCAGGGCGTGGTGGGTCTGCGCCCGTCGAGCGTCCGCGACGAGGTCGAACCGGGCCTGGCCATGCGGAACATGGGCGTGGACAACAAGGGCATCACCTCGTACCTGATGACCGCTTACTTCAACGCCGCTGTGCTCGTGGAAGACGCGCTCGCCGTGCTGCAGAACGTCGAGGTGGCCAAGTACCATGACTACTCTTGACGTTGCGAACCACCCGGCCGCCAGCGAGAGCGCCGCGACCGGCCCGGGGCGGCGCGGTGCCTTCTCCCCGCAGGTGGCGCGCCGGGACTTCCCGATCCTGCACCGGACCGTGAACGGCCGCCCGCTGGTCTGGTTGGACAACGCGGCCACCACCCAGAAGCCACGCCAGGTGATCGAGGCGCTCACCGCGTACTACGGTGCCGCCAACTCCAACATCCACCGGGGTGCGCACACCATGGCGCGGGAGGCGACCGAGGCGTACGAGGGCGGCCGGGCGGCGGTCGCCGGCTTCCTGGGCGCCGCCTCGCCGCAGCAGATCGTCTTCGTCCGCGGCACCACCGAGGCGATCAACCTCGTCGCCCAGAGTTGGGGGCGGGCCAACCTCGGCCCCGGCGACGAGATCCTGGTTCCGGTGCTGGAGCACCACTCGAACATCGTTCCCTGGCAGCACATAGCCAAGGAGCGACGGGCCCGGGTGGTGCCCGTCCCCCTGCTGCCGGACGGGCGGATCGACCAGGACGCATACGCCGATCTGCTCTCCTTCCGGACCCAACTGGTCGCGCTCAGCCAGGCGTCGAACGTGTTGGGCACCGTGCCGCCGGTGCGCGAGATGACCGCGCTGGCGCACCGGTACGGGGCCAAGGTCCTGGTGGACGGAGCCCAGGCGGTCGCCCACTTCCCGGTGGACGTGGGCGAACTCGACGCCGACTTCTACGTGTTCTCCGGCCACAAGCTCTTCGCCCCCACCGGTATCGGCGCGTTGTACGGCAAGCCGGAGGTGCTGGAGGGCATGCGGCCGTGGCAGGGCGGCGGCAACATGATCGACTCTGTCGACTTCGAGCGCGTCACGTACGCGCCCGTTCCGCACCGCTTCGAAGCGGGAACCGGCCACATCGCGGGAGTCGTCGGGCTGCTGTCCGCCCTGAACTGGCTGACCTCCTTCGACCGGGAGGCCGTCGCCGCCTATGAGTCAGGCCTGCTCGACTACGCCCAGCAGGCCCTGGCCACCGTGCCGGGGCTGGACATGCTGGGCTCCGCGCCCGACAGGATCGCCGTGCTGACCTTCACGCTCGCCGGTCAGGACCCGGCGGCGGTCGCCAACTGGCTGGACCAGGACGGCATCGCCATCCGGGCCGGACACCACTGCGCCCAGCCCGCGCTGCGGCACTACGGTCTGGAGAGCGCGGCACGGGCCTCACTCGCTCTCTACAACACCCCTGAGGACGTGGACGAGTTGGTCGCGTCCCTGCGTCGGCTGCAACAGGCCGCGTAGCCCCGACCGCTCTGGGCGCCTGTCTCCATGAGACAGGCGTTCCGGAGACCTCGAAGGAGTGAATGGGACGGTGACCAGGGTCGAGCCGTGCCGCCGAGGAGCGACAGTGGAGACAGATCCACCTATCTCCCCTGGACTGCCGAGGTGATGAACATGAGGACCGCAAGGTTCACCGTTACCGGGTTCGCCGCGGGGCTGGCGCTGTGCGCCACCGCGCTCTGCGCTCCCGTACCGGCGTCCGCCGCGCCGCACACGGACCGGCCGGATAGGACAGCCGAGCGCACCTTGTCGAACAGGGACAGCGGCCGCTCGGTGACCGTACACCCAGGAGACGTGGTCAAGGTCCGGCTCACCGGCTCCCGCCACAACGGGCTGACCTGGACGTGGAGCGTGCCGAGCGCCGCTGGCGACCGGGTTCTCCAGCGCACTGACCCGGATACGTCACCAGGCGGCGTCACCAGAGCCGCCTTCCGGGCAGGAGGCAGCGGCACCACGACCATCGACTCGTACGAGCGGTGCGTCCCTGAACCGGGCCATGTCTGCCCCCATGTCGTCCTGCGCTGGGCGGCCACGGTCACCGTGCGGTGACATGGCGGGGCCGTAACCGTCGCAGCGCCAGTCGTACGGCGCAACGGCCTCAGCCTGGAGGAAGACCACCGCTACCTGACGGTGGCGATTCCCCCACGGCCCAATGATCTCCCGGGCGGATCATGGTCTCACCGCGACTACATCGTCCGCCTGGAGCAGGGCCGGGCGACCACTCCGTCCGTACAGGTCCTCACCGCGCTCGGCCGGGTGCTACGGCTGTCGGAGCCGGAGATACGGCATCTGTTCCTGCTCGCGGGACAGCCTCCGCCCACCAGCGGCCGGATCTCGGCGCACATCACCCCAGGTCTGCAACGGCTGCTCGACCAGTTGGCGGACACCCCGGTCAGCGTGAGCGACGCGGCCTGGAACCTGGTGTCGTGGAACCGGATGTGGGCCGCGCTGCTGGGTGATCTGTCGGGACTGACGGGTCGGGAGCGCAACGTGCTGTGGCGCCATTTCGCCGGGCCGCCCAGCCGGGTCAGCCACACGCCCGAGCAGGAGGCCCGCTTCGAGGCGGCCGTGGTCGCCGACCTGACCGCCGCGACCGCCCGTTACCCCGACGACCCGGACCTGCGCTCACTCGTCGCCGACCTGCGCCGCATCAGCGCCCGCTTCGCCGAGCTGTGGGACTCGCACGCGGTGGGCACCCACACGATGGACACCAAGACCATCCACCACCCCGAGGTCGGGCCGATCACGCTCGACTGCGACGTGCTCACGGTACCCGGCAGCGATCTACGCGTCGTCGCCTACACCGCCGCACCCGGCACCAAGGCCGCCGACAAGCTCAAGCTGCTCTCCGTGATCGGCACGCAGACCACCACGGAACCACCGAGTCGACCGGAGTCCAGCTAACGGGCCGAGTCGACCCGCTGGCGCAGCCTTTCCGGGAAGTCCTGGTGGCTCTCCGCGATGTCGTGCAGATCGAGGAAGCCCGGCATACCAAGGTCTGGTTCGCGCTCCGCGAGGTATTCCGTCGTCGCCGCCACGACACGGTCTTCGTCCGCCGATGCCACTCCCAGCTGCTCAAGGTCGTCGTCCGTGAGCTGCAGGCGGGTTTCGACCGTCTGAGTAGTGGAGCGGGCACGCAGCAGATATTCGTGCCCGCCCAAAGGTCGTACTTCGAATCGTCCAGCCATGACGCAGATCCTGTCGGCGCGGCGGCACCCCGAGGGTGCCGGTCAGATGTCCTCGGGCTCGGGCCCCTCCAGCTCATCGACGATGCGGACGGCCGCCTCCTCGGCCGACGCGGCCCCACCAGCGATTCCGGCATCGAAGGCCGCCGTGTCGTCAGCCGGCTCCGAGCCGTGCGGCACTCCTTCGTCGGCAGCCACCAGTCGTCCCGACCGTGCATCGCCGACCTCGCGGTCGATCAGCTCCCCGTTGCCACCGGGCAGGTCCCCGATCCCGTCCCCCATGGGCTCGCCGACGTCCGGTTCCTCCTCCGCCAGCCGCTGGTCGAGCGTCTCCCCTCGACGCTGTTCGCTTACGGTGATGCCGGTGCTCTCCGCTTCCAGGGGCCTCTCCGGCGGCGAATATCCCTCGTCGATGGCCGGGCTCACACCGCGGTCGTCGAGCGTGTCCTCCGGGTCGAGGACCCCGGCGTCGTCCTGGACCTCTGAGCCATCGGGTTGGTAGACCTCGTTGGCCCACACCTCGTCGGACATGGGACCCTCCTCACCGCCGGGTGAGCTCTTGTCCTGGTGTGACACCTGCCCCCGCTACGCTTTCCGTACACCTTGTCGCTCTGTGGTCACTTTGCCCGTTTGACAGAACCTCTCGCGGGGCCTGGGTACATCTACGAGGGTCCGCCCTGCCCGGAGCCGGCCAGCTGGGGCATCAGCACGGCGGGGTGGACGGGCAGAGCCCGGACCCGCACGCCGGTGGCGTGGTGAACGGCGTTGGCGATGGCCGCCGCGGTGCCGACGATGCCGATCTCGCCGATGCCCTTGGAGCCCATGGGGTTGAGCTGCGCATCCTCCTCGTCGATCCAGTGGACGTCGATCTCGGGGACATCCGCGCAGGCGGGCACGTGGTACGAGGCCAGATCGCGTTCCGCGTAGTCGCCGAAGGCCGGGTCCATGGTGCTGCCCTCAAGTAGCGCCATTCCCAGGCCCATTGTCATCCCGCCGATGAACTGCGACCGCGCGGTACGGGGGTTGAGGATCCGGCCCGCCGCGAAGACGCCGAGCAGGCGTCGTACCCGTGTCTCACCGGTGGCCGTGTCGACCTGGACCTCGGCGAACTGGGCGCCGAAGGCGTGGCGTGCGTAGTCCTCCCGGTCGTCGAGGTCCTCCGCGATGTCCGCGGCGACGGTGAGTCCCTGCTCGGGCACCGAGTGGCCGCGGGCCTCCAGGCGGTGGCGCAGTTCCGTGCAGGCCTTGTGCACGGGCCAGCCCCAGGAGGCGGTACCCGAGGACCCGCCGGCCACCGAGGCGGGCGGCAGATCGCTGCTGCCCACGCGTACTCGGACCCTGTCCAGCGGCACGCCGAGGGCGTCGGCGGCGATCTGGGTCAGCACGGTACGGGCGCCGGTGCCGATGTCGCTCGCGCTGACGCGTACCTCGTAGCTCCCGTCGGGAGCGGCGTACGCCTCGGCGTGCGAGGGCATCACGTACACCGGGTACGTGGAGGCGGCGACACCGCTGCCGATCAGCAGACGGCCCTCGTGCTTGCCCGCGATCCGCGGGTCGCGGTCATGCCAGCCGAACCTGCGGGCGCCTTCGCGCAGGCACTCCACGACATGGCGGCTGCTGAACGGCAGCCCCGAGTCGGGCTCGACGGTCGGCTCGTTGCGTACCCGAAGTTCGATCGGATCGACACCGCAGGCGATGGCCAGCTCATCCATCGCCGACTCCAGGGCGAACATCCCCGGACACTCGCCCGGCGCGCGCATCCATGAAGGGGTGGGGACATCGAGCCGGGCGACCCGGTGGGTGGTGCGGCTGTTCGGAGCCGCGTACATGACGCGGGTGGGCGCGGCGGCGGGTTCGACGAATCCGCCGAGCGCCGAGATCTGTGTCGTCACTTCATGGGCGAGGGCCCGGATGTGCCCTCCGGTGTCGGCGCCGATGCGGATCCGCTGGATGGTGGGAGCGCGATGGCCGGTCACCGCGGCGATCTGGTTGCGCGGCAGGGCGAGCTTGACCGGGCGCCGCACCACCCGGGCGGCCATCGCCGCGAGTACGACGTGGGGTCGAGCGGAGCCCTTGGAACCGAAGCCGCCACCGACGTGCTCGTTGATCACGTGGATCTTGCCGGTCGCCAGTCCGAACAGCTCCGCGAGCGCCTGCTGGACGGTGGTGGCCCCCTGGTTGGAGTCGTACACCGTCAGGTCGTCGCCGTCCCACAGCGCCGTGGCCGCGTGCGGTTCCATGGGGTGGTTGTGCAGCGGCGGAGTCTCGTAGACGGCGTCGAGCCGCACCGGTGCCTGCGCGTAGGCACCGTCGAAGTCACCGTGCTCCCGGTCCGTGGGCATGCCCGCGTTGACCTCGTCCGGTTTGTAGAGCCCTGGGTGGTCGCGGGTCAGGACGACGTCATGCGGCTCGGGTGCGTACACCACCCGGATCGCGGCGGCCGCGGCCCGTGCGGCCTCCGGGGACGTGGCGACGGCGAGCGCGGCGAACTGGCCGCGGTGGGCGATGTGCGGGCTCTGCAGTACGGCCAGGGTCCGGTCGTCGGTGTCGTTCAGCCGGGGCGCGTTCTCATGGCTGAGTACCGCCAGGACGGCCGGGTCGGCCAGGGCCGCGGTCGCGTCGACCGCGGTGATCTCGCCGCGGGCGACCGCGGCGGGCACCGGCCAGGCGTACGCCGTACGGTCGGCGGGGTAGTCGGAGGCGTAGCGGGCGGCGCCGGTCACCTTCTCGCGGCCTTCCAGCCGTGTCATGGGCGATCCGAGGAGGGGCCGGGTCGTCGTCATCGCGGGCCTCCGTGGTCGGGGGCCGCCAGGTCGGTCAGCACGCTCACGGCGAGGCGCCGGGCGAGCGGAACCTTGTATCCGTTGTCCCGCAGCGGGCGGGCCGCGGCCAGCTCGCGGTCGATGGCCTGCCCGAAGGCATCCTCGGTGGCCGGCTGGCCCAGCAGCGCCTCCTCGGCGACACGGGCCCGCCATGGCCTGGCCGCCAGCGCGCCGAAGGCGATCCGCACGTGGTGCACGAGGCCCCCGCGCACCTGGAGCACGGCCGCGACGGAGGCGAGCGCGAAGGCGAACGAAGCGCGGTCGCGGGCTTTGCGGTAGGCCGCGCGGGCGTCCGGCACCGGCGGCGGCAGTTCCACGGCGGTGATCAGTTCCCCGTGTCTGAGGACGGTGTCGCGGTGGGGTTCGTCGCCGGGGAGGCGGTGCAGTTCGGTCAGCGGCAGCGAACGCGGTCCCGAAGCGGAGACCAGGTGCACCATGGCGTCCAGCGCGGCCAGTGCCACGGCGAGGTCGGAGGGGTGGGTGGCGACGCAGTGTTCCGAGGCGCCGAGGATCGCCAGGTCTCGGTGGACGCCCTCACGAGCGGGGCAGCCGGAGCCGGGCTGACGCTTGTTGCACGGTTTGCCGACGTCCTGGAAGTACAGGCACCGGGTCCGCTGCAGGAGGTTTCCGCCGACGGTCGCCGCGTTCCTCAGCTGCGCCGAGGCGCCGGACAGCAGTGCCTCGGAGACGATCGGATAGCGTTCGCGCACGATCCGACGGGAAGCGAGCGTGCTGTTGCGTACGGCGGCTCCGATGCTCAGGCCGCCGCCTTCGGTCTCCTCGACCTCCTCGAACGGCAGCCGACTGACGTCGACGAGCAGGTCGGGGGCCTCCACACCGAGTTTCATCAGGTCGACGAGATTGGTGCCGCCACCGAGGTAGGCGGCACCGGGAGCGTCGGTCAACAAGGCGACGGCCGCATCGGCGTCGGCGGGCCGTTCGTACCGGAATTCCTTCACCGAGCCACTTCCCGTACCGCGCTGACGATGTTCACATACGCACCGCAGCGGCACAGATTGCCGCTCATGCGCTCACGGACCTCCGGCATGGTCAGCTCGACCGGGCCCTCGGGCTCGTCCTGGGCTGTGACGACGCTCGGCCATCCCGCCCGCGCCTCGGCGATCGCCGCGACCGCCGAGCAGATCTGGCCCGGGGTGCAAAAGCCGCACTGGAAGGCGTCGTGGTCGAGAAAGGCCTGCTGGAGCGGGTGCAGGGCGTTCCCGTCCGACAGCCCCTCGATGGTGGTGACGTCCGTCCCGTCCATGGAGACCGCGAGCAGCAGGCACGCGTTGACCCGACGGCCGTCAAGCAGGACGGTGCAGGCCCCGCACTGTCCGTGGTCGCAGCCCTTCTTCGCCCCTGACAGGTGCGCGTGTTCGCGCAGCAGGTCCAACAGCGTCGTGCGGTTGTCGAGTTCGCGTGAGAACCGCTCGCCGTTGATGCGCAGGGTGACCGCGGTCATGGCACCCATGGCCCGTCTCCTTCCCGTGCCTTGCCGTGCCCTCCGTGTCTTCCCGTGCGTTCGCGTGGATCAGCACCTCGGCACAGCGTTTCGGGCTAACCGCTCCGAGCCCACGCCAAACCGATGCACGGCCGACTCACACCACTGGCGCACGTGCCGGTCAGTCGTCGAAGGCCCCGCGGTCCCGCTGCGCGAGCAGCGCTTGCTCCTCCTCGGGAGAGAAGCCCCGCCGCAGCGGCGGCTCACCGCGCTCGCGGTCCCAGGCCAGGACGTCGGCCGCCGTCACCTCCAGCGGGGTCGAGGGCATGCCCGCCGCGCGGGCCCGCGCCGAGCTGCGCTGCTGCGTCGGCCAGTTCGGCCGTACCAGCGGGAACAGCGGCGGCATCGTCTCGGGTGACACCGGCACGATCTCCACCCGGGCACCCGCCACACGTGCGCAGGTCTCGATGAGCCCGCCGAGCGTGATCGGCTCGGCCGGTCCCACCGCGTGGAAAACGCCCGGACGGTCGTCAACGAGCAGCCGCACCACCAGGCGGGCCACGTCGCGCGAGTCGATGATCTGCACCGGCTGCTCGGGGTCGGCGGGCAGCGCAACCCGTCCGCCGCGCGCGGCCCGGCGCACCCAGTACGTGAACGTGTCCGACGGGTCGTGCGGCCCGGCAACCTTCCCCGGCCGCACGATCGTCGCCCGCTCGCCGTACCGGGCCAGCACATCGTCCTCACAGGCCACCTTGAGCGGACCGTAGGTGTCGTCGTCCAGTTCCTCGGTGTCCCGAACGGGTGGACGACGCGGTGTGTCCTCGGTGGAGCCCGGCTCCAACCCCGTGCGCACGTACACCGAATGGCTGGAGATGAACAGGTACCGCCCGACGCGGTCACCCAGCGCGTCCATCGCCTGCCCGACGTGCCGCGGAACGTAGCCGCTGACATCCACGACCGCGTCCCAACTGCCGTCGCGCAGCGCGGCGTAGTCGCCGGTGTCCCGGTCGCCGATGAGCCGGGTCAGCTCGGGGAACAGTTCGGTCCCGGTCTTACCCCGGCCGAACAAGGTCACTTCGGCCCCGGCGCGTAGGGCGTCCTCCACGATGGCGCGGCCCACGAATGACGTTCCGCCAAGAACGAGAATATGCATGGTTGTTGACACTACCGACAGTAAGCATCGGAGAGCTCCCGAATTTCTCGCCGGCGTACGCGCCCGAGCCATGGGCGCGGATCGAGGCACTGAGGGGGCCCGCCGACCTGGTGGTCGGCGGGCCCGTGTGGAGCGGTGCGCGGTTTAGTGCAGCGTCCAGTTCTGGTTGGTCCAGCCGTTGCAGGCCCACAGTTGGACCTTGGCACCGTTCGCCGGGATCGTGTTGGTGTCCCCGTCAAGACACTCGCCGCGGTCGTTGTTGGTCAGCGTGGCGCCGTGCCACTGCCAGATCTGGTTGCTCCAGCCGTTGCAGCCCCACAGTTGGACCTTGGCACCGTTGGCCGGGATCGTGTTGGTGTCCCCGTCCAGGCACTCACTGCCGTCGGCGTTCTGGATGGTGTAGTAGCCGACCGGCTGCCCGGCAGCGGGAGCCCAGATCCAGGTCTGGTTGGTCCAGCCGTTGCAGCCCCACAGTTGGACCTTGGCGCCGTTGGCGGGGATGGTGTTGGTGTCCCCGTCGAGGCACTCGCCGCGGTCGTTGTTGGTCATGGTGAGCCGGTAGACCTGGTTCGGCACCGCCTGTCTGTTGAGGTGACTGTGCACGGTCGGGATCTGCGCCATCGACGTCACGTCGATCACGCGCGGTCTGGCCGAGGCGGTTCCGACACCGGCGTGCGCGGTACCGGAGGTCGCCAGGCCGACCGCGGCCGAGGCCGCCAGGACAGCGAGCAGCATTCGATTGCGCATGGTTGTTCCCCCCAGCCCCCGGGCGAAGCCCGGGACCGTGGTCCGCCGCCCTGCGCGGCGGAGCGGGAGCAGGCTAGACCGAACCCGGACGATTGGCATAGACATGCAGAAACTGGGAGGCAGCGTTCCGGACGGAGCGCCAGTGACCGCCGCGGCGCCCAGGGCCAGCAGACGGGCTCACAAGCCGAGCGAACGCCGCCAGGTGTTGTCCTGACGGCAACGTGGCACACTCGGGCTACTCGACGCCGGAACCGACAGGAGGGGTTACGTTGCTGACCCTCGACCTACACCCGATCTTCCGGAACAACCGCGACATCGAACTCGCCCTGCGGCAGGCCATCTTCAAGGCCGCTCGAACCGGCGAGACCGTTGTGGAGATCATCCCGGGCAAGGGGTCGGGACAGCTCAAGCAGCGCACCCTCGCGTTCCTCGGCCAGAAGCACATCAGGAAGCTGTACGACCGGGTCGAAGCCGACCCGAACAACTCGGGCCGGATCCTCGTCCACTTCAGGCCGACCCGGTGACCGCGCCCCACACGCCCCTGCCACTCGACGAGGCCGGCGAGCCGGAGGAACGTCGGCGCGTCACCTGCCGCCTGTGCGGGCGACCCTTGACCGGCCGGGAGGCACGCCTGTGGGGGCTGGGTGACGGCTGCCGCGCCAAGCTCGCGGAACGCGGCGCTCCAACGCCTGCCCGCGGGGACGTCGAGCAGGACACACTGCCCGGCCTGACGGATGTGGGGACGCCCGCCGGCTGGGAGGTCGGTGGATCGGGGTCGGTGTGACGGAGCCGATCACGCGTAGGTGTAGGGCTGGGAGTCGGAGACGCCTCCCAGCGTGGTGACGTAGACGGAGACCGCGCCGGTGGCCTGCGCCGAGGGGGCGGTGACGGTCAGCTGACTGTCGGATACGACGGTTGGCAGGACCGGCGCGGCACCGAAGTTGACGGCCGCGGCGGTGCTCAGTGCCTTTCCGTAGAGGCTGACGGTGTTGCCGCCGCCCCGTGGACCGGAGGCCGGGGCCAGGCCGGTGAGCGACGGCGCGGGGATGTAGAAGAAGTAGCCGATGGGCGCGCTGCCGCCGGGGGTGGTGACGATGATGGGCACCGCGCCGACCCCCGCGGGCGTGATGGCCTCGATGGTCTGGTCGTTGATGACGGTGAAGCCCCTGGCCCGATGCGTACCGAAGCTGACGTCGGTGGCCCCGGAGAGGTGGTGGCCGCTGATGATCACGCTCGTCCCGCCGCCGATGGGACCCTGGTTGGGGGTGACGCCGGGTTGGAGCTGCGTCAGGACGCTGACGGTGTTGTTGCCGTTGTTGACGACGTAGACCGACCGGCTGTCGGGCGCGACCGCCAGCCAGTTGGGCACGTCGAAGCCGGGGATCGTGGCGGCGAGCGTGTTCGAGGCGGTGTCGATCACCTCGACGGAGCTCGTGCCGTCGGCGGTCACGTACGCGTAGCCGCCGTTGGGAGCCACCTCCACCATGAACGGAATGGGCGCGGGAACGGATTGGACGATCGCGTTGGTCCGGGTGTCGACCACGGAAACGGTGGTGCCCCCGTAGTTCGACACGTAGAGCAGCGAGCCGTCGGAGGTGGTGTCCAGACCGCGGGGCAGCTGGAATCCGCCGATGGTGTCGATGACGGTGTTGGTGGAGGTGTCGATGACACTGAGGGTCCCGGAACCGAAGTTGCTGACATAGACACGCCGCCCGTCGGGACTCACCGCCACGTAGTAAGGGGTGTTGCCGACCGGGATGGACGAGGTGACGACGTGGGTGCTGGTGTCGATCACCCGGACGGCGTTGGCCCGTTGGTCGCCCACGTAGGCATACCGTCCGTCGGGGCTGAACCCCACACCAGCCGGGCTGGACAGTCCGGTGATCGTGGTGGTGATCGTGTTGGTGGCGGTGTCGATGACGCTGATCGTCCCGTCACCGTAGTTGACGACATAGACCAGTTCACCGTTCGGCGAGACCGCCACCCCTGCCGGGCCCCAACCCACGCCGACGGTGGCGATGACGGTCTTGGTGAGCGTGTTGATGACACTGACCGACTGGGAACCGAAGTTGGTCACATAGGCGCGCAGCCCGTCGGGGTGGATGTCGACGCCAAGCGGGCCGAGGCCCACGGGAATCGTCGCGGTGATCGACATCGGCGGCACCGGCGCCCCGGCCTCCGGTTGCCCCGCCAACATTAAGGGTGCCTCGCCGGGACCGACTTGCGGCGGAGTGCCCGCGTGTGTGTGATCGCCGTGGCGCATGTTCAGCTCCTCTCGCCCACGAGCGGGTGCGCCCGGCTTCCGCGACACCCGCCGGGTGCGCGGGAACGTTGCTGCTGTGGGTATGACCGCACGGGTGCGGACGGAACTCGTCGGGCGGGGGTGCGTGGTGGTGTTCGGGCGGCGACGATGGTCAACTGATGCGGGGCGCATGGTGGTTGTACCCCCGGGGCGCGCGGGAGCGCGCCCGTGCGGGTCACGTGCCGGTGGGGCGGGCGCGTACGTGCATTCGTTCACCCTGCGGTCCGAACAGGCTGAGGAACTCGACGGGCTGCGCTCCGGCGTTGGCGAATCCGTGCGGGGTGCGGGTGTCGAATTCGGCGGCCTCTCCGGCGGTGAGGACGAGGTCGTGTTCGCCCAGGACCAGGCGCAGTCGGCCGGACAGGACGTAGAGCCACTCGTAGCCCTCGTGCACCCCCTGCTCGGGCCGCGCGTCCTGATCCCGCGCGGCGGGCAGGATGTGCTTGTAGGCGTGCATGCCGCCGAGGTGGCGGGTCAGCGGCACCAGGGTCTGGCCGTGTCGGGTGATGGGGCGCGGGTGGATGCGGGGGTCGCCGGTGGGTGGCGCGCCGACCAGTTCGTCCAGTTGCACACCGTGGGCCTTGGCCAGCGGCAGCAGGAGTTCCAGGGTGGGTTTACGCTGCCCTGACTCCAGCCGCGAGAGGGTGCTGAGCGAGATCCCGGTCGTTTCGCTCAGCTGGGCCAGGGTGGTGCCGCGGTCGCGCCGCAGTGCCCGTAGGCGCGGGCCCACGGCGGTCAGCACATCTGCCAGGTCGTCGTCAGCCATGGCTCCATTTGCTGCCTCGGCAAATATATTTGTCAAATTACCGAGCGCTGACCGACGCTCTCCGACGAACGGAGGCCCTGGCGCGGGCATGGCGCTCGGTACCGGTACGGGGAACTCCGCGAGCACCGCCACCGCCGCCACCGAAGCCATCGGTGACCGGCCGCACCCGAGACCAACGCACCGAAAGGGACACGCCGATGACCGACGGCACCGCCTCCGCGGAACAGCTCTGGGACGCCCGCTACGCGCAGAGCGACCAGATCTGGAGCGGGAACCCCAACACCGTCCTGGTCCGCGAAACCGCCGACCTCAAGCCGGGTACGGCCCTGGACCTGGGATGCGGTGAGGGAGCCGACGCGATCTGGCTCGCCCAGCGGGAATGGCACGTCACCGCGGTCGACATCTCCCGCGTCGCCCTGGACCGCGCGGCCAAGCACGCGGCCGCTGCGGGCGTCCGCGACCGGATCGACTGGCAGCAGCACGACCTCGCGACGTCCTTCCCCTCCGGTACCTTCGACCTCGTCTCCGCCCAATTCCTGCACTCCCACGGCGACATGCGGCGAGAGAGGATCCTGCGGACCGCCGCCTCGGCTGTCGCGCCCGGCGGGGTGCTCATCATCGAAGGACACACAGGGTTGCCCACCTGGGAGCACAGCGGCCACTCCGAGGTGAGCCTTCCCACGCCGGACGAGGTCATCGAAGCCCTGCAGCTCCCGGAGGGGCAGTGGGAAGTGCTGCTCAAAGAGGAGCATGAACGCGTTCAGACCGGCCCCGACGGCCAGTTGATCACCCGGACGGATGGCTCCGTCAAAATCCGGCGTCTGGGGTGAGGGAGTCGGCCGGGCCACCCGTCGCTCGGCCGACGCTATGTCTCCCTGTTGCATCGCGGGCGACTTCGAGATGATATCCGTCGCGATCCTGCCGCTTGACAACTAATTCAGTTGAACCCATGGCCATACACACAGCAGATCGCTAGTCTTCGATCATCGCCGACGCGCACCCCCTGGCGGCCAGCGCCAGCCCTCGCCGCAGCGTGGGCTCGGTGCCGCCATCCGGCTCCCGCTGCCGTACTGACAGCCGCCGCACTGACAGAGAGACCGATATGAGCGAGCAGACGCCGAGCCACGTCCTGCCCGAGACCGAACGTACCCGCCACCGGCGCCTGCGCGAGCAGGGCAGCCACCACCGGGAAGACCTCAACGCCATCTTGAAGGCTGGCTTCCTGTGCCACCTCGGCGTCTCCGTGGACGGCCACACCATGGTCGTACCGACCGTCTACGGCGCCGACGAGACCACCCTGTACTTCCACGGCTCGGTCGCCAGCCGCAGTCTGGTGGCATCGCCCCAGACAACGGTCTGTGTAACGGTCACCCACATCGACGGGCTCGTGCTGGCCCGCTCCGTGTTCGAACACGGCGTCAACTACCGCAGCGCGATGATCTACGGCGTGCCGCGGGTCCTCACCAGCCCGGAAGAGAAACTCGCCGGTCTACGGTGCCTGACCGAACACATCACTCCCGGCCAGTGGGACTACGCCCGGCAACCCCACCGCAAGGAACTCGCCGCCACCGCTCTGCTCGCCCTGTCCCTCGAAGAAGCGTCGGTCAAGATCCGCACCGGTCCGCCGGACGACGGCGACGGTCCCGACGCGCAGCATGCCATCTGGGCGGGTGTCCTCCCCCTCCACACCACCTGGGGCGCCCTCGAACCCGACCCCGCACTCCCCGACGGCATACCGGTCCCGGCCCATCTGGCAGCGCGAGAGCACCAGAACGCCCGATAACACTCGGTTGGCGGAGCGCCCGTCGCGGTAACGGGGAATGGCTGACTGAGATCTCCCGATCGAAATCGCGAGGCCCCACCGGACGCCAGTCCCGTGGGGCCTCGCGAGGTCGTGACAGCAACGTCAGCGGGCGAGCACCGAACCTGCCAGGTCTTCAGGCCGCTCGCGCCGAGCACGCACACCCGTGCTGCCCGCCTCAAGGGTGGAACGATCCTGCGGTCAGGTCAGAGCGGGCGCCTGCTCAGCCTGCTGGCGCAGCCGCTTCTTGTCCGGCTTGCCCGCGTCCGTCAACGGCAGGGCCTCGACGAACGTGATCCGGGCGGGCTCGTACATCGCACCGCGCTCCCCGCGCACCATGTCGCGCAATCGCTGCTCGTCGACCTCGCTGCCGGGTACGCGTACGACGGCCGCGTGCACCCGCTCCATCCGGTCGTCGTCCCGGACGCCGAAGACGGCGCTCTGCAGCACCTGCGGGTGCGAGTTGAGCAGGTCCTCCAGCTCCGTGGTGTACACGTGGCCGCCCACCACGACGATCATGTCCTTGAGCCGGTCGACGATCGTCAGGTAACCCTCGTCGTCCAGGTAACCGACGTCACCGGTGTGCAACCAGCCGTCCCGCAGCACCTCGGCGGTCAGACCGGGCTGCTTCCAGTACCCCGTCATGGTCTGGTCGGAGCGCACGCATATCTCGCCGTGTTCGCCGTCAGGCAGGTCGCGGCCGGACTCGTCGCGGACAGCGACCTCGACACCGTCCAGCACCTTGCCCGCGGACCGCAGCCGCTCCGGACGCTCCACGTCGTGATCCTCGGCGGTGAGCACGCTGATGCCACCGGCCTCGTTCTGTCCGTAGAACTGGATCAGCACCTTGCCGAAACGCCGCACCGCGTCGGCGATCCGAGTGGGGGATGCCTGGCATCCCCCGTACACCACACTGCTCAGGCTGGAGGTGTCGGTGTGGGCGGCGTCCGGATAGTCCATCAACTGGTAGAGCAGCGGCGGCAGCAGGAACAGATGGGTGATGCGCTCACGCTCGATTGTGGCCAGCACAGCCGCTGCGTCGAAGTCCTCCAGGAGCACCACGGTGCCGCCCGAGTTGAGGGTGGAGTCGACGAGGAGGCCCGCGGCATGGGCCAAGGTGGTGCACACCAACTGCCGGTGCCTGTCGTCCCGGGTCTCCGGCAGCCGTCCGCGAAAGCTCCGGGTCTGCTCGAAGGAGGTGCAGATGCCCTTGGGATGGCCGGTGGTACCGCCGGTGTGGCGGATGGTGCAGATGTCCTGCGGCTGGGCATGGCTGGCGAACGGTTCTGCGGACTCCCCGGCGGCCAGTGCCAGGAGGTCCGAACCGATCGCCGAGGCGCCGAGCACGAGGACGTCCTTGACCGGCGCCCGATCGATCACCTCGATGGCGCGTGCGGCATAGCGCGGGTCGACGATCAGCGCGCGGGTCTCGACGTCGCGGACGATCGCGGCCTGGACCTCGGCCGACAGCTTGTTGTAGAGGTGGTTGACCCGGCAACCGATCAGGTTGGCGGCATAGCGAGCGGCGATGGTCTCCGGCAGGTTCCCGCACAGCAGCGTGACCGTCTGGCCGCGCTCTATCCCTTGGGCACGCAGCGCCCGCGCCATCCGGTGGACAAGTCCGCGGAACTCCCCCGCGGTCATGCGTCGCCCCTCGTGGACCAGAGCCTCCCGCCCGGGGTCAGTCCCCAGGGCGTCGAGGTTCTCCTCCACGTAAGTACGGAAATGGTCGACAGCGGTAGACATCGATAACTCCTCCTGGAATCCATAGGGTTGCCTAAGGCAACCGAATGTACGATGCCTCCTCATGATCCATAACGACAAGTCGGTCTTGCGCCATCCGACGTCCCAAGCCGACACAGCACTGACACCGGAGGCCGGCGGCGATCCGATCCGATCCGCACGCCGCCTATCCCGCCAAGGCCCTTTACACCATGGCGAGTTGAGCCTCCGGTGCGGTCCGCCGCACCCGTGGCGCTCACACATCTCACAGGTCGGCGCGGGTGACACAGTCTCCTGCGGCCACCGGGGACTAGAAGTTGGTGAGCTTGTCACCCTTCATGTCCTGAAGGGTGTGATCCACACACACCGCAAGGATAAGCAGGAGTGTCGCGTCCCGCTCGCTCATCACATCGACCGCGTAGGCGTCGCGAATGGAGAACCAGCGCCGGGAGATATGCGCCAGGGTGTCGCCTTCGTGCTGGATGTCGAACTCCCGGTCCCAGAAGTTGCCGACTATCCGCAGTCGTCGGCCGTCCCGCAGGCTGGCCTTGAAGCGATCCCCGAAGATCTTGAACGTCCGCTTGCTGATCCGGGCCTCCACCTCGCCGTCCCGCTTGATCAGGATGGTGTGGTGGAAGGTGAGGGCCTTCTTGACGATGCTGGCCACATGGTTGCCCTGAGCGTCCACGAAGGTGAAGGTGCGCCGCAGCCGGAGCAGCTTCCTGTTGACCTTGTAGACCTTCTCCCGGTGCTCAGTTTCGATCCATGCCTCCTCATGGAAGGCCAGCATGCGATCGCGTACCAGGTAGCGCATGGGAAATCCCCGTCCAGATCATTTCTGCCAGGTCAGTGGCACTGTTCCGCCCCAGAGCGTAGTGGGGGCGCGGGCCGGATGGGGACAGGGGCAGCCCGACTCCGCTGCCGGGGGTCGGATTCGCCCAGGTGGTCCCGGTGTTGTTCTCCTCGCCGTCAGGCCCCCGAGTCCGAAACCTCACCGGCGACAAGCAGGCGGTACCCGTGATTTGCGGTCATCCGCTCGTGCCGAAGCGAGGGCGCGTTCGGCTCCCGCGGCGAGTTCGGCGACGATGTCGGCCGCCGGGCCGGATGCGGTGATGAGGTCGAGGGCCTCGCTGGCCCAGACGGGAACGAAGGCGAGATCATCGCGCGCGGCGGCTTCACGGTATGTCCGCTGGGCGACGGTGTCGTGACGGAGTTCCTCCTCCCGACCACGCCAACGTTCCGTGAAGGCGTTGCGCAGAGCGCGGGCGGAGTACCGTTCGGGCCAAGGCGCCCCTCGGGCGATGTCCAGGGCGCGGTCGCGTACGGTGTCCTCCCCCAGGCCGTCCAGCAGCGCCTTGGTGACCTGCGGGGGAACGAGTGCCTCGTGGCTGGCCTGGAAGCGGGTGCCCAGCAGGGCCCCGGCCGCGCCCAGCACCAGAGCGGCCGCCACACCGCGCCCTCAAGTGGGCGTCTGATCACAGCAGTTCGGGCCGCCGGATTTCCGGCGGCCCGAACCCGTGGGACAGCAGATGCCCGTACCGGCCCGACGTGCCGGAGCGACGCGGCGGTCAGCGGTCGTGGTAGCGGTAACGGCTGGCCAGGAAGTAGAACCATCGAGGGTGGCGGCCGAAATTCTGCACCAGCAGCGCTGGGTGGCGGCGGAAGAAGCCGATGATCCGCAGCTGGAAGCTCCGGGTCGAGTTGACCGGGAAATTGACGTCCAGGTACGTCAGAATCTCGTTAGTCTTGACCGACTTGATGACCGCGGTCGGCCCGCGCCTGCAGTTCCTCAGGATCGCTCTGAGGTCCTCGCCGATGATCACGTTACGGAAGGGGCAGCGGGAGAAACCGCCGACGCCGCCACCGAGTCGCTCACGGCGGTCATCGACCCGGAAAGGGGCCGCGGCGGTGTCGTGACCCAAACGGTGGTCCGAGGAGCTGGCCGCGTGCCGCGCCACGGAAGGCACCATGGCAGCGTCGGCCGCCGTCGGGACGGCTAGGGCAGTGACCGCTGCTGCCAGCGGAGCGGCGACCCACATACGAGGGCTCATGGCAATGACCTCCACGGGCGGCGGACGCAGGTGAGGTAGCTGCTGAGCGTCGGAAGATCCGCACCCTGACTACGAGCTAAAGAGCTTTCGGCACATACCGCAGCTCGAGATCTCGACCCAAGCGGCATCTCAGGTCGCCCAGCCGGAGCAGTCCCGTCGCCATTCTCGCGGGTCAATGACATGACCGGGTCGAAGCGATTCAGCCGGTCGGCGGAGCCGCCAATAGGTGGTCCTGATGCTTCGACGGTACGTGGGCGCGCCGGGCTCGCTTGTTACGAGCGAGCGGCGGCCGAGGAACCCGCGGGCTCACGCCCCATCACTGTGCGCTTCCCCGCGGCGATCCGCTGCCGGGAAACCTCGTAGAGGACCGCCGTCGCGGCGTTGGCGGCGTTCAGGGAGCTCGCCGCGCCGGTCATCGGGATGCTCACCGTGTAGTCGCACAGCTCGCGCCACGCACTGCTGAGCCCGCTGGTCTCGTTGCCGACCAGCAGTAGCACGGGCTGGGTGAAGTCGAAGTCGAAGACATCACAGTCGCCGTGCTCGTCCGTACCGACCAGTACCACCGGTTGCCCCGAGGCACGCTGGGCAGCCAACCAGTCCGCCACCTCGCGGGGCGAGGGAACCCGGACGGCGGGCAGTGCGAACAGGGACCCGGTGCTGGCGCGTACCGACTTGGGGTCGTAGACGTCAGCCGCGTGCCCGGCCACGATCAGTCCGCCCGCGCCGAAGGCATCGGCCGAGCGGATGATGCTGCCGATGTTTCCCGGGCTCGTCGGCCGGTCGAACAGCACACCGAGGAAGTCGCCACCGACCGTGATCCGGTCGAGGTCGTCGGCGGGCATCCCCACCACGGCGATCAGCTCGGGCACGGACTCGTTCTTCTCACCGAGGTCCGCCAGCATGTCCGGATCCATGGCGATGCGCTCGGTCCTGACCGTCTCCAGCAGTTCCTCGGCCCACCGCGACAGCTTCCGCTTACCGTCGAAGATCAGCGCGTGAATAGGCCAACCGTATTGGACCGCCAGTGAAATGGGCCGCACGCCTTGGACAAGGAACCTCCCGGCGCGCTGCCGCTTGTTGCGGTTGGCGAGCAGGGCCTGCCACTGCTGGAACCGGGCATTACGAGAAGTGATCCGTTGGACCGCCAGCAACCTGTCCCCCAAGGTGTGTTGACGTCAACGATACGTTGTCGAAGCACACACCCGCCGCCGACGAACCGGCGGCTGATCCCGGCAGTCACCTGAGCCCCCGCTAAGTGCCGATCACTCTCCATACGGCGGTGGTCGGGCGGCCTGGACCCGGCACAGGCATGCCACGTCATGCGAAAATGCCAGCCAGAGGTTGACTCACCGCGCCAGATTGAGATGGGCATGCCCGCTAGTACGGTATTGATCCTGCAGCACGTCGAGGTGGAGAAGCCCGGCCTGATTCTGGAGGCACTTCACGGTTGCGATGTCGAGGTTCGGAACCTGCTGGCGACCGCGGATCCCTCGGCCAACGGCCTTCCGCCCATGTCCGACGTGGCGGGACTCGTGGTCATGGGCGGGTCGATGAACGTCGACGACACGGCGGGGTACCCCGCCTTGAAGCTGGAGCTCGATCTGCTGGCCGAAGCGCTACGGGCCGAGGTGCCGACGCTGGGCATCTGCCTGGGTGCCCAACTACTGGCCCGGGCCCGCGGTTTGACGGTACACAGCAGCGCTGGCAACGCACAGGGATGGGAACTCGGCTGGGCTCCGTTGCGTGATGTAGACCAACGCGACCCGGTCGTCGGGCCGCTGGCGGACGCCCCCGGCGTTCTGCACTGGCACCGGGACCGCATCGTGCCGGAGGCGGGCACACATCCGCTGGCCGGTACCGAGAGCACGCCGTGTCAGGCGTTCCGCGCCGGACCGGTGGCATGGGGACTGCAGTTCCACCTGGAAATCACCGCCGGTCTGCTGGACGCGTGGCTCGCCGAGCCGTCGTTCATCGCGGACGCTGAGGAAGCGCACGGACCCGGCGCCGTGGACCAGTTGCGAGCCGACGCCCGTACGCTGGTCCCGGCACTGCGCCCGTCGGCCGAGCAGGGCCTGCGACACCTGCGCTCACTCATCCTGGACCGCACCGCACGCTGAGGCCGTGTTGGCCGCGAGCCCCACAACCGCGGCCATCGGCTCACGCATAGCTCGCGGTGGCGACAACGCCTGTTCCCATGGTGGACATCTGGGGTCCACCGAACGGTGCGATACCTGGGACACTGACGGCGTCCAGTTCGCGGCTGCCGCCGCTTCACCGCCCACGTCGAGCTCGCCAAAGGCCCTCCATGACTCCTCCAGACGCCCGCACGACCGGCCGCGACTCCGCCACCGCCTCGCTCAACGCCGCGCGGCGGAGCGCGTCATAACCCGTTATGGGAGGAGCGGACGCCACGGTCCTCACCGTTCTCGGTCGACTGCCGTACGCGTACCTCCGCGTCTCCGCGATTCCCCCGGCGACGAGTCGCCGTGCGAGGACGTTCCGCAGACTCGCCGAAGGGGCATGCATGCGGCCGTCTACACGCTGTAGTAGCTTACCTCGCGCGTGGTGCCCGTCCCGGGCCGGCGCTGGCGCGGGCGTTGACGGGCGCGGGAAGGTGGTGAGCAGGATGGCGACGACCAGCCGGGCGCCGCGGTGAGCCCGGCTTGCGCGGTGATCCGCGCCAGATGTTGCGCTGCCCAATCCCCCGTACGCGACTCAGAGAGCGACCGTGACGACCGACGACCGAACATCGACCCTCTCGCCAACTGCGGGACCGGCGCGGAAGGCCGGTCACGGGAGGGTGGCGGTCGGTACGCGCCAACGGGCCGCGGCGAAAACCCTGATGCCACCGGCTCCACGGCTCGCGCTTGACGCCGGGCCGGTATCTGCGACGGTCTCCCCCGAAACCCTCGGGGGCGTGTTTTTCCGCCGCCTCAAGGACAGTGCGCTCACCCGGCCGAGGGTTGCCGTGTCCGTCTCGGCGGTCGGCATCGTGCTGCTGGTGCTCGTCGGCGCCAGCGCACCCAACAACCACACGCTGCGGGCGCCGCTTCCGCTGCCGCTGCTGGCCCCCATGCCGGGGGGCGTGTCCACGGTGGCCGTCTACGTCTCCATCGCGCTGTGCTGCCTGGGGCTGGTCGGACTGCTCGGCGCCAACAGCCGCGGTTGGCGCCCCAGACCTGGAAGACTGTTCGGCATCGGCGCCGTCACCGTGGCGGTCGTCGCCAACCTGACGCCGGTCGGTTCATCCGATACGGCCAGTTACGCCGCCTATGGTCGGATAGCCGCCCTCGGTGGCGACCCCTATGTGACCACGCCCGGACAACTGGGCGGATCGTACGCACACTTGGTGAGCGACGTGTGGCTGCGCACGCCCTCGGTGTACGGGCCGGTGGCGACCTGGTTGCAAGCCGCGGCGGCGCAGGTCGGCGGTCACCGGCCCTGGTTGACCATCTGGCTGCTGATGCTCGTCAACGGCGCCGCCTTCCTTGCCACCGGATATTTCCTGATACGCACCTCCGACGACCCGGTCCGCGCCGGATTGATGTGGGTCGCCAATCCGGTGCTGATCGTGCTGCTCGTCGCGGGCGGCCATCTGGACACCCTCATCGCCGCCCTGGCGGTCTGCGCCGTCCACTGCGCCCGCCGAGCCGCCAGGCCGCGTGACGACGTGCTGGTGGGTCTGCTCGTCGGGCTGGCCTGCGGTATCAAGATCAGCGCGGTTCTGCTGGGCCTGGGCCTGCTGTGGCCACTGCTGCGCGAACGCGCCTGGGGGCGGATCACCCGACAGATATCCGCCTTCGCGTTTGTTTCACTCGTTGGCTACCTCTGGTACGGGCTGCACGCGCTGACCCCGCTCTCGGCGGCCTCACACCTGGTTTCCGTGCCCTCGTTGTGGGCGGCCTTCCAACAGCTCGGTCGGGCCGTCGTCGGCCCTGCCGTGACCAGCGCCGCCATCAGCGTCGGATGGCCCGTCCTGATGCTCGCCCTCGCCTGGCTGATCCACCGCCGGATCCCGCCGAAGGCTCCGCTGGCCGTATCGGGGTCCTTCGCGTTGGGCTTCGCCTGGATCCTGATGGCGCCGTGGTCCATGCCCTGGTACACCGCCCCCGTCTGGGCCATGGCGGCGCTTCTCCCCCGCAGCCCGCTGATCCGCTGGCTGATCCTGACGACGTCCGTCCTCGCCTTCAGCCACAACAGCGGCGGCCACGGCTGGACTTGGTAGCACCGGCGCCCGTCCCGGCCCGGTGCTCCCCGCGCTTCTCCCGGCCACCTGCGCGGACATGGGGTGAAGTTCACCAAGCCGCCTCCTGCCGCTCACGCGAGCGAGCGGCAGACCGGGGCAGGTAGCTCCTACGGTACGGCGCAAGCACGAGGGGCTCGCTGTACTCGCCGCACCGCCCCACCAACCGGACAGCGCCGCACGCCGTACGCGGCCAGGCGCTCATGTCGAGCGGAAGATCATGGACGTCCTTCAGCATGCCTCCCAAGACACCCCCGACCGCGCCTCCGGAGAGGAACCACCTGGCAGCGCCCCGGAACGGCCGCTGCGCGCACTGGTCATAACGGGCAGTGTCGGCGCGGGCCACAACGGGGCCGCCGCGGAACTGGTGCGGCGGCTGGAGGCACGCGGCGTCGAGGCCACGTACCGTGACTACCTCGACACCTTGCCGCGTCCCTACCGCCGTGTGCTGCGGGACGGCTACGCGTTCAGCGCCAGCCGCGCGCCGCGGGTCTTCGACTGGCTGTTCCGCAGCGAGGAACGGGACTCGGCGGTACGCGCGCTCACGATGCACCTGTGCCGACTGGCGTGCCGGGACATGGCGGACTGGGTCGGCCAGGGATACGACGTGGTGGTGACCACCTTCCCGTTCGCCGCGCAGAGCCTGGGCATGCTGAAGGAGGACGGCATCCTGACCGCGCCCGCGGTGTGCTACCTCACCGATCCGGCACCGCACCGGCTGTGGGTGCATCCCCGCGTCGACGCGCATCTCACCGTCACGCAGGCCACGGCCACCGAAGGTAGCGCGCGGTACGGCGTCCCGATGACGGCCGCGGGGCCGCTGGCCCCGGCCGCGTTCGCCGAACCGGTCGACGCGGCGGACCGGCAGGCGCTGCGCAGCGAGCTCGGGGTGCCGGCCGGCCACCGGATGGCGCTGCTGGTCACCGGCTCGATGGGGCTCGGCGATGTGATGGCCAGCGTGCGCGCGGTGCACGCCGTACCGGGCACGGTGCCCGTCGTACTGTGCGGACGCAACGAGCGGCTGCGGCAGCGCGTCGCGGGGCTGCCCGGTGTGATCGCTCTGGGCTGGCGTAACGACATGCCGCGCTTCATGTCCGCCGCCGACGTGCTCGTACACAACGCGGGCGGGCTTTCGCTGACCGAGGCGCTGGTGGCCGGACTGCCCGCGGTGAGCTACGAGGTGCTGTCCGGGCACGGGCGTGCGAACGCGGCCACCCTGGCCCGCGCCGGGCTCGCCCCTTGGCCCCGCACCCCCGCCGGGCTGGCCGAAGCGCTGGATCAGCAGGCCGAACGAGGCCGGGTGCACCTGCCGACCCTGCCCGCGCACCAGGACGCCGTGAACGTCGTCGGCGACCTGGCGCGCCGCTGGCGCGACGAGAGTCAACGAGCCGTGCGGCACGACTGCGGAACGGCGACCGCCGACGACGTTCACGGCTCCCGTACCGCCGTCATCCCACGTTCCGCGCTGGCCTCCGGTGCCCGCAGGGTACGGCAGCTGCGGCTGCCGCCGCGGCGTTCCGCCGTCACCGCGCCGGACGTGAACTCCCCCAAGGCCTCGTAACCCCCGTCGCGGACACCCTGCCGGCGGATAGGGTGAGCCCGATGCGTGAAGGGCTCGACCGGCAGGGCCGGATAGATTGGGCAGGCGGCGCGATCTTCCGCCCTGTCCGGACCGGCAACGCGTTCGAGGAGACGGTCGAGCGGATCCTGCAGGCGATCAAGCTGGGGGTGTTCTCCTACGGTGATCGGCTGCCCGCGGAGCGGGACCTGGCGACCCGGCTGAACATCAGCCGGGTCACCCTCAGGGAGGCCATGCGCTCGTTGCAGCAGGCCGGGTACGTGGAGTCGCGCCGCGGCCGCTACGGCGGCACCTTCGTGACCTACCAGGTCGCCGCTCCCGGCCCGGACGATCTACGGCGGGTCGCCGAAGGTATGGGCGCCCAGCTCACCGACGCGTTGACCTACCGCCTGGTGCTGGAGGTCGGCGCCGCCGAGCGGGCCGCCGAACGGCAGTTGACCGACGAGCAGCGTGCGTACCTGCGCACCCGCCTGCTGGAGCTGGAGAGCGCGTCGCCGGTGGACTACCGGTCGGCCGACTCCCGGTTCCATCTGGCCATCGCGGAGCTGACCGGCTCGGACTCGCTGGCCGCCAGCATCGCCGACGCTCGGATGCGGCTGAACGATCTGCTCAACGCGATCCCCGTCCTCGATCGCAACATCGAGCACTCCACGGCGCAGCACCGCGCCATGGCCGAGGCGATCTTGCAGGGCGACCCGGAGGGCGCCCGCCGGGCGACCGAGGAACACCTGGCGGGAACCGCGTCCCTGCTCCGGGCCTTCCTCGGCTGATCTCCAACCGAGCACCGACGAACCCTTGACGTCGGTCGCCTGGAGTGGCAGATTCCCCCCATCCCAATGGACTGATTTTAATCCATTGAACGAGTCCCCCCTCGCACGACCCGGGAGATGCGCCGTCAGCGCGGACGCGCGCCTCCGTCCACACCCCCATCACGCCTTCCGGGAGGCGCCCGTGGCTTCCGAACGATCCACGTCCGGCAAGACGCTTTCGGCCGATGAGCAGCGCCTACACGAACTGGGATACACCCAGGAACTAGCCCGCTCGATGTCGGCCTTCTCCAACTTCGCGGTCTCCTTCTCCATCATCTCGGTGCTGTCCGGCTGTCTGACGTTGTACGGCTTCGGCATGGCCACCGGCGGCCCCGCACTGATCACTTGGGGCTGGCCACTCGTCGGACTGATGACGCTGTTCGTCGGACTGGCCATGGCCGAGGTGTGCTCCAGCTATCCGACGGCGGGCGGCCTGTACTACTGGGCTGCGATGCTCGCCCCCAGCCGCGGGCCCGCGTGGTCATGGTTCACCGGCTGGTTCAACTTCCTCGGCCAGGTGGCGGTCACCGCCGGAGTCGACTTCGGCGCCGCGTTCTTCACCAACGCACTTCTGGAGATGCAGTTCGGCTTCGCCGCCACCCCTGCCCACACCATCACGCTGTTCGGCGTGATCCTGGCGATACACGGCCTGCTCAACACCTTCGGCGTCAAGGTGGTGTCGATCTTCAACAACGTCAGCGTGTGGTGGCACCTGCTCGGTGTGCTGATCATCGTCGGCGCACTGGTGCTGCTGCCGACCCATCACGCGTCGGCGGAGTTCGTCTTCACCAAGTTCGTCAACAACACCGGCTTCCACAATCCCCTCTACGTCGGGCTGCTGGGCCTGTTGCTCGCCCAGTACACGTTCACCGGCTACGACGCCTCGGCGCACATGACCGAGGAGACCCACGACGCGTCCCGCTCGGGGCCGCGCGGCATCGTGATGTCCATCCTGGTCTCCCTGGCCGCCGGGTGGGTGCTGCTGCTCGGCATCACCTTCGCCATCCGCGACTACAGCGGTGCGTTGAACAGCGCCACCGGTGTGCCGCCCGCGCAGATCTTCATCGACGCCGTCGGTGTGACCGGCGCCAAACTGCTCCTGGTCATCGCGATCGGCGCGCAGTTCTTCTGCGGCATGGCCTCGGTCACCGCCAACTCCCGGATGATCTACGCCTTCTCCCGGGACGGAGCGCTGCCGGGCGCACGCTTGTGGCACCGGCTGAACAAGCGGACCTGCACCCCGACCAACGCGGTATGGCTGGCCGCCGGTGGTGCGTTCCTGCTGGGCCTGCCCTACCTGTGGAACGCCACCGCCTACGCCGCCGTGACCTCGGTGTCCGTCATCGGCCTGTACATCGCCTATGTGATCCCCGTGTTCCTCAGGCTGCGCCAGGGTGACGGGTTCCAGCGCGGCCCATGGCATCTGGGGAGGTGGAGCAAGCCCATCGGGGTGGTCGCGGTCGTCTGGACCGCGTTGATCACGGTGCTGTTCATGCTGCCCACCACCAGCCCGATCACGGCTGCCAACTTCAACTACACACCCATCGCGGTACTCGCCGTCCTCGGCTTCGCCGGAGTGTGGTGGCTGGTGTCGGCCCGCCGCTGGTTCACCGGGCCGAAGGTCCACGGGACACCCGAGGAACTCGCCGCCCTTGAGGAGGAGTTGGAGGGAATCTGATGGATTCTCCAGCCCGGGCGGGGCTGGGCTTCGACTAGGGGTCTGTCCGGTGGATCTTGGCCGGGTCGCGGCTTGGGCATGCAACTGCCGCGACCCACGACCACCCGGTGGTCAAGATCCGCCGGACAGACCCTGACTGCCGCCAACGCCCGCTAGGCGCTGGCGCTTTCGGCCGCCTCGGGTACCGGTGGGGCCGGAGGGAACGGGATCTCGGCCAAGACGGGGAGTAGCGACGCCTCCTCGTAATCCCGCGTGCTGGGCAGGCTCCTCGTGCCGCTGGCAGACGACTACCCCGTGGCCCTGCGCAGGGCCTCACCGTGGATGTCCGGGCTTCCAGAAGGACGCCCAGCTCTCGTCAGCGGTGCCCGCGCCGTCTACCGGCGCGGGCGGTCGGCTGCTTCCCAAGCTGGCCGAGGTCGGCTAAACGGCATCGGCCTGCATCGTGGCGCGGACGGCGGCCAGGCACGGGGAGCAGCAACGCTCCGTCGACGCATGACCGCCTTCAACCAGTCCGGCGTGCACCGTCTGGACGAGCTGCTGCCCGCACAAAGCCATGCCACTGTCATCTTTAGCGATGACATGCCACAGCAGCGCCAGGCTGCTAGTAGCATTTTCCAGGCTACTGGTCACATCGGGGTCGAATTCGGCGCGCATCTCGTACATCGGCCTCTCCCTGGCTCATGTCCCAGTGGGGCGACGGGCCCGGCACGGGCAGGGCCGGGCAACCCCGCGCGGGCATTTCCCAGCCCACCTGCGGATCCATCGAACCGCCAAGCCCCCGAATGGACCATCAGAAGTAGGCCATCCGAGTGAACGTCGAAGGTGTCCGCTCCGGCTCGGAGCACCCCCGGCGACGCGGTCCCGCTCAGCGCCGCGGGCGCGGCGGAGAGGGTCAGCCCGCAGGGCGGCGGTCGGCCGGGGTGAGCGGAGTACGGATGGTCACCGCCGTGCGGCGCGGCCCGGACCACGGGGCCGGGACCGCGTCGATGTCACGCGCCAACCGGTAGGCGAGCGCCTCGTAGTTGACCCGCCAGCCATGGAAGTGCGGCCACGCCTCTTCCGGAGTGCGCTCCATCGGATAGCCCTGCTCCGCCATCCGCGCCACGCCTCGCAGGAAGTCCTCGTAAGTGAGCTCCAGCGCGTCGTCCGGATGGGGATCGTGTTCGTAGGAGATGCCACGGCTGTCGGCGATGTCGCGCAGGCAGACGAAGCCCGCCCGCAGCGACATCCGCACGTCGGCCCTCGGCTGGGATGGGTTGAAGGACAGCCGCAGCGCCGCGGCGTCCATCACCGCCAGCTGGGCGATCAGCCAGTTGCGGACCGGCTTGGTGGACCGGAAGTTGATCAGGACTGGGTAGGTGGTGTGGCTCTCGCTCAGCCCGGCGCTCCAGCGCTCCCAGCTGCGGAAGAGGTCGGTGAGACTGTCCAGCAGCTCGACCTGCGCGTACCGGGCGAGGATCTCCGGCCCCCATGGCGGGCTGCCCGCACGGGCCTCCAGCAGGGTGACCTCGGTCTCGCGGCGCTGGTACGCGGTGTAGAGGGCGGGCAGATAGCCGACCTGCAGACCGATCACGATGGGACCGGTGGCGGCGGCACAGAAGTCGATGGCGTTCAACGTCGCCCGGGTCCCGCTGGCGAAGCCAAGGGTGAGCAGTGAGGAACCGGACTCGACCAGCGCGCCCCGAGCGCCGAGTCCGCTCACCGCCGCCTCCAGCAGCGCATAGCCGACCAGGAAGGACACCAGCCAGCTGATCAGCGTGATGACGATGGCCAGCGGCGCCACGGGGGCGAGTACCTGGTCCTTGGCCTCCGCGGTGTCCATCCGGTCGGCCACCAGCTGGAAGGGCCGGTGGACGGCGCGCTGGACGATCCGGGTGAAGCTGGAACGCGTCGGCCGGGGGATCACCAGTGTGCGCAGCACCGAGGAGAAGGTTCCCAGCACGACCGCGACACCGGCGATGCCCAGTAGTACACGCAGCACAGTTACGTTCCCTCCCGGCACCCGCTCCGACGAGGGAAGCGTACGAGACGCCGGTCGTACGGGAGTGCGGCGCCCCGGCCACGCCGCTGGAATCCCACAGCCGGGGTCACCGGTCCGGCGCCGCCGTGGGCGGTGCACACCTCACGCCGCCGCGGCTCCCCCGTGCCCCTTGCGCAGGAAGCTCTTCAGCCGTCGCAGCGGCCAGGTGTTGATCACGTCGTCCGCGGTCAGCCAGCCGCGCTGCGCGGTGCCTGTCGCATAGCGCAGATAGGGCAGGTGAATCGGGGTGTGGGCGTCGCTGTCGACGGCGAACTTCACGCCGTAGCGCCTGGCCAGCAGGATGTCCTCGTCGCACAGGTCGAGCCGTTCGGGCTGGCCGTTCACCTCCATCGCGGTGCCCGTGCGGCCGCAGGCCGCGAACACCGCGTCGAGGTCCACGTCGATGGCCGGGCGCTTGCCGATGTGACGGGCCGTCGGATGGCCGATGATGTTGACGTACGGGTTCTCGCAGGCCCGGATCAGACGCCGGGTCTGCGCCTCGCGGCTCTGCTGGAAGTACGAGTGGACGGAGGCCACGCACAGATCGAACCCCGCCAGGAAGTCTGCGGGCCAGTCGACGTCGCCGGTGCGCCCGATGTTCAGCTCGGTGCCGTGCAGCACCCGCAATTTGCGGTGTTTCCCGTCGAGTTGGCGCACGAGTTCGCGCTGGGCGAGTGCCTTCTCGTCGGTCATCCGCTGCATGTAGAGGTCGGGGGCGTGGTCGGTGACCGCGTAGTACGCGTAGCCGCGCTCCGCCGCGGCGGCCACCATCTCCTCCAGCGGGGCGAGGCCGTCGGTCAGGTCGGTGTGGGTGTGCAGATCGCCGCGGAGTTCCCCCTCGGTCACCGGCTCCGGCAACGTGCCTTCCAGCGCGGCGGCGATCTCGCCCCGGTCCTCCCGCAGCGTCGGCGGGATCCACGGCAGACCGAGCCGCGCGTACACCTCCTCCTCGCTCCGCGAGACGATCAGCTTCCCGCTCCCGGCTTCGAACAGGCCGTATTCGGAGAGCTTCAGGCCCTGGCGTACCGCGATCGTGCGCAGGCGGATGTTGTGCGCCTTCGATCCGGTGAAGTAGATCAGGCCCGCGCCCCAGGCGTCGGGCGGCAGTACCCGCAGGTCCACCTGCAGGCCTTCCGCGGTGCGGATCGAGCTCTTGGTCCCGCCGTGCGCGATGACATCGGCGGTGTAGGGCAGGCTGACGAAGGCGTCCATGAAGGGGGCCGAGTCCTTGGCCGCGACGAGGATGTCGATGTCCCCGACGGTCTCGCGTATCCGGCGCAGCGAGCCCGCGTGGGTGCAGCGGACACACCCGGTGATCGCGGAGAGTTTGGCGAGGACGTCCTCGGCCGTCTGCATGGCGGTGTTGAGCAGGATCCGGTCGCCCGCCTGCCGTAGCAGACCGATGCCGTGCAGCAGGTTCTCCTCGGTCTTCGGGCCGAAACCCTTCAGGCCGCGCAGTTTTTCGGAGCGGATGGCGTCGGCCAGCTCGTCGACCGAGGCGATGTGCAGGTCCTCGTAGAGCGCCATGGCCTTCTTCGGGCCGAGCGTGGGGATCCGGATCAGCTCGCGGACGCTCGCGGGGATTCGGGACCGCCGCTCCTCAAGTGCCGGGATGTGGCCGCTGCGGAAGTATTCGGCGACCTTCTCGGCGATGGACGCGCCGACACCGGGGATCTCCCGCAGGTGTTTGGCGTCGAGCCGGGAGACATCAGCGTGGTACCCGCCCACCGCGCGGGCCGCCTTCTCGTAGGCGCGGGCCTTGAAGGCGTCGCCACCGGTGACGGACAGGAGATCGGCGTACTCCTGGAGGAGCGCCGCGACCTCCTCGTTGGGCCGCACCATGCTGCCATTTTAGGCGGCGCGGGCGGGTTGGGTGATACAGGATCCTCCTGCCGGGGTGTACGGGATGTCCCACGCGCCCTGGCCACCGCGAGCGGCACCCTGACAGGCTTGGCATGAAACCGCCAAGCCGGAGGGGCATGCATGAATCGGTTACGAACCCGCGCGGGCACGCTGCTCGCCACCGCGGCGCTGGTCGTCCCGGCCGCCGTGCTCGGCGCCCCGGCCGCCCATGCGGCCCCGGCCTGTATGAACACCTCGGCCCCGCTCACCGTCGAGGAGCAGCGCCTGGCAAAGCCCGTACCCCAGGAGATACTGCGCCGCAGCGGCTACGACACCAAGGCCCCGGAATTCGTACGGGAGTTGTGCGCGGCCCAGACGGCAGCGCGGGCCCGGCGCGTCGTCACCGAGAGCGGCAGGCAGCTGTGGCGGGCCGCGGTCGACCGGGCACAGGGGCGTAGTCCAGCGGGAGCGCACACCGTCGGCCGTGGACCGTCCGTTTCGGGTGGTGTCGGGCAACAGGCGGGACTCGACAGGAGCGACGACCGGCCGCTGTACTGGGCACGGCTCGGTATGACACGGGCCCTGCGCCGGTGGCAGCCGCCATTCCCGTTCGGCGAACGCGAACGGGCCGCCCTGCTCGGGCAGTTGGAGCGGTCCTCACGCGGCGAGGACTCCGTCCAACTTCCTGCGGGCAACCACGTCAAGCGGGTTGTCGTCACCGGCTTCGACCCGTTCACCCTGGACACCGACATCCGCATCGGCAACCCTTCGGGGGCCAACGCGCTGGCGCTGGACGGAACGACGCTGCGGACCGCCGCCGGTCCGGTCCGGATCGAGACCGTCATCTTCCCGGTCCGCTGGGACGACTTCGCCGACGGTACGGTCGAGCGGACGTTGCTGCCGTACTTCACGCCCGGCCCGCGCCGGGTCGACATGTTCGTCACCGTCAGCCAGGGCCGGGTCGGCCGCTTCGACGTGGAACGGTGGAACGGCGCCTGGCGCGGCGGCTTCCCCGACAACGACAACCTCTCCCGTACGGGCACGATCCCACTGCCCGCATGGGTCCCCGGCGACCGCCCCCAGCCGCAGTGGACGGCCACCACGCTGCCGTACCAGCGGATCGCCGAGGCGCGCACCGGCCCCTTCCCCGTGTACGACCACACCGAGGTCACCGAACTCCCGGCTGGCCAGAGCACACCGGTGACCCGGCCCGACGGCCCCACGCCGGGCTCAACCGCGCGAGCGGGTGGCGGGGGTGACTACCTGTCCAACGAGATCGCCTACCGCGCCACCCGGCTCAGGGACGCGGTGGGACTCCACGTTCCGAGCGGCCATGTCCACACCCCGGTCCTGGAGTTCGGGGCGGGCAACACCGGCGCCATCACCGATCCGGCCTTCGAACACAACCGGATGGCCATCCTCACCCAACTCCGCGCCATCATCGCCCTGGCCGCGGGCACGCTGCGGTAAGCACCTGCGGCGGCTTCGCGTAGCCGCTGACTTCGCGTCATATCCCGGAAGCGGCGGTCTCGTTCGAAAGCCGCGGCAGCGAACGCATGCGGGCGGCAACGGATGCGAGGACCGGTCGCCAGTCCTCCATGGTGCCGGTGTCCAGGCCGACGACCTTGCCCGCGTCGTCCGCCTCGCGCAGCGCTGTCGCGGCTTGCGCCAGCGGGTCACGGCGGAAGCGCTCCGCTTCGGCCCGCGTCATGGCTCCGCCCTGCGCCTGGAGGGTCAGGGCGCTCTGCGGGGACAGGCTCCGCCCGATAGCGGTTGCTGCCAGGTACCGTTTGGCGGGTACGTGCAGTTCGACGAGCCGGGCCACCCTCTCCCCGAGCAGAGGCCGCACCGCGTTCGCCGCGTGATGGGCGTGCCCCGCATCGTCTCCCGGCCGCAGCAGGTGGCCGATGTCGTGCACCAGACCGGCCACCTGGAGCTCCTCGTCCTCGGGGTACGCGCAACGCAGCAGCCGAGCCGTCTGCAGCCCGTGATCGTGCAGGTCCACCGGATCACCGGAACGATCAGGAGTGTCCCAGGCCCCCCGGCAGGAACAGAGCAGCGCCATCAATTCATCGACGCTGTTCACAGGCTGTATGTCCATGGAAAGGGGCTCCTTCAAGGTTGCCGCGGCGCCCAAACAGAACATGGCCAGATGAACTACGGGCGAACGCCCGCAACTGGCTGTGGATGCTTCAACCGAGTTGGCCGATGACGGAAAGGGGCCGGTGCGAGGCGCGGCAGCACCACCAAGCCTCCTCGTCCATGGCGCAGGGTTCCATCGGGTGGTTGTGACCTGGGCAGGTTGGCCAGGTCAGCGCCTCGTAACCGATGAGATCATCCTGGGTGATTTCGGCGATTCGAGCGGTCAGTTCGTCGTCCGCCAACTCGGTGTTCACGCCGGACCCGAAGAGCGTCATCTCCGGAGTTTCAAGCCCCACGATCACGAATCCCACCGGGGCGCCCTCTTCTCGCCCAATCCACCAGCGCAGCTCGGGGAGGCGGGCGTGCACCGTGACGTCGTGGCGGAGGTCGTGCCCGACGCGCGCACAGGCGCTCACCAGGCTGATCGGCACACCTTCCGCAGGCGCGCCGACCAGTTCCCAGGAAGCCAGCTTCCGCGCAGCTGACATCAATTCGGTGCCGCCTCTAAGGGATCGAAGCGCTGCTGACCAGTGCGGAGGTGTCGGACGACACGGCGTTCCGGTGGGACACCGCGTCGCCGCCCCCGTTGTCAACAACGTAACGGAAAAGGAACCGGACATTGGCGATGCCGGTACGGCCGCCAGCGTTGACCGGGAAAACGCAGCTCCCGCTGGCCTCCATGTGCGGTCCCATCGGGTTCTCCGGGAACGTCCAGTGCCACAGATAGCCGGGCGGGATTGAATGGTAGTCACTCGCGCCGGTGAGTGCGCCATTCTTGGACTGCCAGGCTCTGCACTGCATCGTGCCGGTCGCGATCGACCTCAGATACGGGCTGATGACGAATGAGAACGCCACCGGGTTATCACGGAACGGTCGTCCACCGGACACGTAGGACACCTGTGCGGTGAAGTGACCATTGGAGTCAGTGGCTTGGAAGAACTGGTCGCCGATCTCGAAGTACTTCTCACCGTAGTCACCTGCGGCGACCGCTGGCAGGACCAGGCCAACACTCGCCACCAGGAACGCGACGAAAGCAATGGCCAGGTGGAGGATTTTGCGCACTCCATACCCCCCTTACCCCTTTGGATGGTTGTAGCCGGTTAATCCTAGGGGGCAGAGCGCCCGGGAACGGTGTATTCATGCTTAACGAAACGTGAGCGAGGCGTGGTCGGCGTACGGGCTGACGGACGTCAGGGGGCACCCCTCACCGCATCCAGAGGCGGAACCATCGCAGGTGCGCGAGGATGGGATCGACGGCCCACCGCAGGCGGCCGGGCCCTGAGTAGTGCGCGACGCCCCCGACCGCGTCCATGAGTGGCGACGGGTGAGCCAGCGGCGTCAAGTGCGCCCATATCGGCCCGAGTTCCGCCAGACGAACCATGAGGGGCGATCATGAATGTGAGGGATGCGAAGGGGAACGCCAGCGCCGCGAGCCAGGCCGACACGGTGACTGGTGCCGCCGACGCCCCGCTGGCGGGATGTGCGGCGCTGGTGACCGGCGCGTCCAGCGGCATCGGAGCGGCCACCGCCGTGGCCATAGCCCAACGGGGCGCCGCTGTCGCACTAGCCGCCCGCCGCGCTGAGCGACTGGAGGAGCTGGCCGCCACGATCAGGGACCAGGGCGGTTCGTGCATCGCCCTCAGCGCCGACCTACGTGACGTGGCGCAGGCACGTCACACCGTCGAGGACGCCGCGGACCGCCTCGGGCGGCTGGACGTCCTGGTGAACAACGCCGGTTACGCGGCGATCGGACCGGTCGAGGACGGCGACCCCGAGGACTGGGAGCGGATGATCGACCTCAATTTCAAGGCCGTCGTCCACATGTCGCAGGCGGCGCTGCCGCACCTGCTGCGCGCGGCGGCGGACGGCCCGCGCGGGGTCGCCGATCTGGTGAACGTCAGCTCGGTCGCGGGCCGGGTGGTACGGGTGAGCAACAGCGTCTATTCGGCGACGAAGCACGCGGTGGGCGCGTTCAGCGAGGGCCTGCGCCAGGAGGTGACCGAGCGGGGTGTCCGGGTGGGTCTGGTCGAGCCGGGTGTGACCCGTACGGAGATGACGACCGACGGCGGTGCCGCGGCCATCGCTCGCGGCATGCCGGAGAGCGGCTGGCTGCGCGCCGATGACATCGCCCGCGCCATCAGCTTCATGATCACCCAGCCCCCGCACGCCGCGGTCAACGAGATCACGGTGCGTCCGACGGCCCAGGGACACTGACTCGCCGAGGCGGACCCGGCCGCTGGGCCGTACAGCGCCTGGTCGGGCGCGGGCCCACACGCAGGAAGGACGTCTACATGGCCACAGACTCCCATCCCGGTCCGCTGCGGGTGCTCGTCTTCGGCGCGGCGCTGCGGGCCGAGTCAACCAACGCCCGTCTGGCCGCCCTTATGGCCCGTCTGATCGCCGACACCGGAGCCGCCGTCGATCACGCCACCATGCACGACTTCGACATGCCCCTGTACGACGGCGACGTGGAAGCCGCCCATGGTCTGCCGGGCGGCGCCCTGGCGCTGCGGGACCGGCTCGACCAGAGCGACGCCTTCGCCATCTCCTCCCCCGAGTACAACGGTTCCGTGCCCGGGGTGCTGAAGAACGCGATCGACTGGGTCTCCCGGGGCCGACCACAGCCGTTCAAGACCAAGCACGCGCTGCTTGTCTCCGCATCGCCGTCCCTGATCGGCGGCAACCGCGGACTGTGGGCGCTGAGGGTTCCCCTGGAGCACCTCGGCACCCGCGTCTATCCGGACATGTTCAGCCTTGCCAAGGCGCACCAGGGCTTCACCGAGGACGGCCGGCTCGCCGACTCCGGGTTGCAACAGCGTCTCACCGAAACCGTCCAGGCCTTCCTCACCCTCGTAGAGGCCGATGTGCGATACGTCTGCTTGGAGCGCCGGTGGTACGAGTTCCTGGGGGACCGCACCGAGGCGCCCATCACCCAACGGGCAGAGGGCTAGGTGTTCTGTCCCGGGAGGTTGTAGACGGGTGATGCAGGTCTCGGCTGGGGGATCTTGAAATGGGTGAGGGCCTTCTGGCCTGGTGTGGATTGCGACATCTACGACCAGCGACAGAAAGGCCCTCGTGCCCCACCGTAATGCACCCCTGACCGAGACCGGACGTCTGCGCCTGGCCCGCTGCGTCGTCGAGGACGGCTGGGGCGACATCGCCGCGACGATCACCCGGATCAACGGCAGGCCCGTGCACCACCGGTCCGTCACTCCGGCCGAACTCACCCAGCGTCTCATCGGACATGGCGTTCCGGCGGACTTCGCCCCGCTGCTCGCCTCGCTGGACGACGGCATCCGCGCCGGAGCAGAGGACCGCGTCACCGACACCGTCGAGCGCATCACCGGCCGACCGGCCCGCAGCTTCAGCGAGTTCGCGGAAACGGAGATCCGGTGAAGCAGTTGCCGTTCAAGGAGGGCGTCCGGTGCGTGCCGACGTTCACCGAGCACGAGGCCACGGGCACGCCGTAGTCACCGGCCCCACTCGAAGTCGTCGTCATCGCCCCATCCGGCGTCCCGTTCGTCGTCGCTGAGCAGGTGGCGGTCCTCGTCCCCGGAGAGCTCACGCTGATCGTTCATAGTCCTCATGATGCCGGCTGACCGACGACCGGCGCAGGCAGCCTGGCCGAAGCACTCCGCCGTCTGCGCCCCGTCGACCTACGCTGAAAGGGCGTGCGGGGGCCGCACCCACGTAGCCGATGCGCCGCAGCGCCGAGGTGATCTTCATGCCCACCGTGCATGCCGTCCGCACGCACACCCGGGGCGGCCCTGAGCAGCTGATGTACGAGGAGTCCTCGCGCCCCGAGCCCGGCCACGGGGACGCGCTGGTGGCCGTCCGTGCGGCCTCCATCACCACTGGCGAACTCACCTGGCCCGCGACCTGGACCGACCGTCTCGACGGAAGCGGCCGCGAGCGGACCCCGACCCCGGGCGGGGTGCTGGTGGGCATCGCCGCCCCGCCGAACCCGGAACGGGCTGCCGCACAGCGAGCCCGCGCGGTCTTCTTCATCGTGGAGCCCAACCGCACCCAACTGGACAAGATCACAGACCTGATCGACCACGGGCAGCTGAAGCCGATGGTCGACCGGGTGGTCCCGCTCCCCCGTACCCGTGCGGCGTTCGAGGCTTTGGAGAAGGAGCACCCGCGCGGGAAGGTGGTCATCCAAGTCGCCCCGCAGTGCCGCGCCTTCGCGGGGGATCCGACGTCAGAGGAACCACATCAGGTCGGTGAGACCACGTCAGCCCAGCCGAGCCGCGATGCCAGGCACGGTCGGCGCGACCCACGAACAGGCCATCGAATGTATGGCAGATCACCCCGCTACGCCTAAGAATTGCCCCGCACCGATGCTAATATTCAAGCGAATCTTAAGTGTCGATGAAGGGGTCGGACAGTCATGGCCGGGGGCAAGCGAGTCATCGTCGGCGTCAGCGGATCGCCGGCCAGCCTGGCGGCTCTGCGCAGGGCCGTGGCCGAAGCACGGCGCGCCGAGGCTCTGCTGGTGCCGGTGCTCGCCTGGTCCCCGCCCGGCGGCGAGACCGCGTACCGCAGGCACCCTGTCCCGCACCTGCTGTGGGAGTGGCAACAAGCCGCCCGCAAGCGCCTGGACACCGCGTTCGAGGAGGCCTTCGGCGGCTACCCGTCCGACCTGTGCATCCACCCGATGGCGGTGCGGTTCACCGCCGGGCCCGCCCTGGTTCAGCTCGCCGACGACCCGGACGATCTCCTCGTGGTCGGCACCGGACGCCGCGGCCGACTGCGCCGCCTCCTCCACACCTCGGTCAGCCGCTACTGCCTGGCCCGCGCGAAGTGCCCCGTCATCGCCGTCCCGCCGCCCGAGCTGCTCCACGAACTGAGCTTCACGGCACGGACGTTCCGGAAGTTTCCGGACCTGGAGACATCGGGGTGGGCGGCAGCGGTCCACGCTCACCGGAGCTGACAGCCCGCTCCGGCGTCGACTACCAGCTCACCGGCAGTTGACAGGGAAAGCGCCGGATGGTTTCGGTGTTCCATTGCAGGTCTTCGGCCGCCACGGCCAGACGCAGCCGCGGGAAGCGGGCGAGCAAGCCGCCGATGGCGGCCTGCAGTTCCGCCATCGCCAGCGGAACGGCGATGCAGTGGTGCCCACCCCAGCCGAACGCCATATGCGGACTGGGCGGACGCTGGAGGTCAAGCACGTCAGGACTGCTGTACCTGCCCGGATCCCGATTCGCCGTCAGATAGGAGACGTGCACGAACTCACCCGCCCGGATCGTGACACCGGACATTTCCACATCCTGTGTCGCGACGCGCGGAATTCCCACTCCCGTGCGGAAGGGAATGAAGCGCAACAGTTCCTCAAGGGCGGCGGGTAGCAGTTCGGGACGGCGGCGCAGCTGGGCCATCTGGTCGGGGTGGGTAAGCAGGACGTACGCGATGTTGCTGATCTGGCAGGTGGCCGTGTCATGGCCACTCATCATCAACGTCAGCGCCATGACGGCCAGTTCCTCGTCGTTGAAAGCGTCATCGCCATCCCGCGCGGCGGCCAGGTTACTGATCAGGTCCTCCCCCGGAGTGCGCCGCCGCCGCGCGGTGAGATCAACGAAATAGGAGCGCAGGTGCGCCTTGGCCTCGGTGGCGGCCTGGCGGGTGTCCGGGCCGGTGGACAGCAGCTGATGGACGTGCCCCTGCAACATGGGCCAGTCAGCGGACGCGATGCCCAGCAGCTCGCAGATGGTTCTCTGCGGCAAAGGTGTCGACAGGTGGCGGGCGAGATCGGCGGGGGCACCGTGCTCGACCATCTCATCGAGAAGCGTGTCCACGATGCGCTCGACGGCGGGCCGCATCCGATCCACATGCGGCTTGGTGAACGCCTGCGAGGCCAGTCTGCGCAGCCTGCTGCTGTGTGGCGGATCCATCACGTTGATCGATTCGGGCGAGATGATGGGCTCCGGGGTCAACCGCGGGTAGTCGCGACCGACGATGGCCGCCCGACTGAACCTGTGGTCCGTGGTCACCTGCCGCACCCCCTCGAAATCCGTGACCAGCCACGCCGGGTCGCCATAGGGCATACGGATACGGATGACAGGGCCGGCGGACATGAGCTGCTGAAGCAGCGGATCGAACTCCAGCCCCACACGAAAATCGAACGGACAGCTCACAGCAACGACGTCGTCCACGCGAGCACTCCGTAACGGTAGCGATCAGAACAAACCAAACACCACTTCCATGGTTAGCTTGACTCCGCCCATCAAAGCGGCTTCATTCCGCATTTCCCCCTAACAGCTGAACAGCCCCGTAAGCCGTTTGCCGGGTGCGGGCGAGTCACGCGGTGTCGCCACCGCACGCGCCGATTCGGCCTTTATTCGCTTGCGGCCAACCGGGAAGGGCCAGCAGTCTGACTGCGATGGCCGATCGCCTGTTCTCCGATGCCCGTCTCGCCGCGTTGTACGACTTGCTGTACCCGGCGGAGCAAAGAGACGACCTCCGCTTCTATCTGCCGCTGGCGATTTCACCAGCCCAGGCTGGGACCGGCCGCAGGTCAGCCGTAGCGGTTTGAGGTTCCTTGGCGTGGATGCGCTGTCCTCGTTTCTGTCCGGTGCTCACTTGGCGATCGAGAGGCAGTTCGGGGGCTGGGACCGCAGCCCTCTTGCGGACACAAGCCCGGAGATCATCACGATCGCGCGGCGGGGCCCAACATCCATTGCCTGAGCGGCAGTTCTGCGCGGCCGGTGCGGTCGGCGCCGAGGCTGTTGCTCGACGCGACCCGCGTGACGCTTCTGAAGATTTGACACCTCCTGAGGCTTGCTGACACCCCCTCAGAGCGCTTGACTGGACACGGACAAAGAGCTGGCGGCCGTGCGAACCACGCCCAGCCCGTTGTCATCCCCCACCACGCATGAGGAGTTCGGGATGCGCAAACACAGATCCCGCAATACCAGCTCCACGCGCTCTTCGGGCGACCGCTCCTGGCGCTCGTTCCGACACACCCTGGCAGTACTCGCCGCGGCGCTGACGGCAGTGCTGGGCGCGGCCGCGTCCAGCACCGCGTCATCGGCCGGCGCCGCCGCCACGCCGAACGGCGCCGGCGCGCACCACTCCGGCCAGGTGCACTACGTGCGTACCCACGGCCGTACCGTCCGAGTGGAGACGCACGGACGCTTCGGCGTCGTCCCCGCCCTGCACGGCACCTCCACGCCGCGTACCCCTGATCGGCGGCGTCCAGGCGCGAGTGGCACCCTGCAGTACAACGGCGGCCCGGTGCAACATCAGCTTCAGGTGTACCTGGTGTTCTGGGGCAGCCAGTGGGACACCGACTCCAACGGTGTCCAGAGCTACGAGACCAACCTCTTCAACGGTCTGGGCACCTCGCAGGACACCTGGTCGACCGTCACCTCCCAGTACACCGACTCCTCCGGTCAGGGTCCGTCCTTCAACGGGCCGGTGCTGGCCGGAACCTGGGTAGACGACTCCGCGGCCGCACCGAGCGCTGCCGCCGCTTCGGACATCGCCGCCGAAGCGACCGTGGGCGCCCAGCACTTCGGGGTCTCCGGCAACGACGTGCAGATCGTCGTGCTCAGCCCGAGCGGCACGTCTCCGGACGGGTTCCCGAACTCCGGATTCTGCGCCTGGCACGACTACAACGGCACGGTTCCGTACACGAACATGCCCTATGTCCTGGACGCCGGTTCCAGCTGCGGCGCGAACTCGGTCCAGAACCAGCTCGACGGTTTCAGCATCGTCGAAGGGCACGAGTACGCGGAGACAGCCACCGACCCTCAGCCGTCCAGCGGTTGGGTGGCCTCGGACGGTTCGGAGAACGGTGACCTGTGCGCCTGGCAGAACCTGGGCGCGATCAGCCTGCCGACCGGCTCCTTCGCCATGCAGCCGACGTGGAGCAACGCCGCCGGCGGATGCGCGATGTCCAGCTAGGCCCTGATCCGGTAACGCGGGGAGGGTGCCTCGCCCGGCGGGCGCACAGGCCCCCTCCCCCGTTGCCTCCCGTGAGGTGGCGACACTGCCGCGTTGCGGAATCACCCTGTATGGGCCATTTCATACCGATGACCCAAGGGTAGGAAGTGCTCGTGATCGTCGAGAGCATCGTCGAGAACAGGGGGCCTGAGGAGCCGCTGGACCTCGCCGCTGGCGTCCGTCCGGAGAACGAGGAGTACGCCGATGGCAAGCGACCACCCCATGCAGCTCGGCATGATCGGGCTCGGCCGGATGGGTGCGAATCTGGTGCGCAGGCTCATGCGGGACGGACACCGCTGCGTCGTCTACGACATCAGCGAGAGCGCGGTGAAGGCGCTTGAGGGCGAGGGCGCCCAGGGCGCGACATCCCTGCAGGACTTCGTGGCGAAGTTGGAAAAGCCTCGGGCCACCTGGCTGATGCTGCCCGCCGGTGTCGTACAGACCACGCTCGACCAGTTGGCCGGGCTGCTTGCCCCGGGCGATGCCGTGATCGACGGCGGTAACTCCTACTACCGGGACGACATGGCACGCGCCAAGCAACTCGCGCCGAGGAGCCTCCACTATCTGGACTGCGGGACTTCGGGTGGCGTCTGGGGCCTGGAGCGCGGTTACTGCCTCATGATCGGCGGCGAGGAGGAGCCCGTCCGACGGCTGGACCCCATCTTCCGCAGCATCGCCCCGGGCGCTGGCAGCGCACAGCCCACGCCCAGCCGTACGCGGACCGGCGGTACCGCTCCCGAGGGCTACCTGCACTGCGGCCCCAACGGCGCCGGTCACTTCGTGAAGATGGTTCACAACGGCGTTGAGTACGGCATGATGGCCGCGATCGCGGAGGGCCTCAGCATCATCCAGCACGCCGACGTCGGTGAGACGGCCCGCCCGCTCGACGCGGAGACCGCGCCCCTTCGCGACCCGGAGGCCTACCGGTTCGACATCGACGTCGCCGAAGTCGCCGAGGTCTGGCGTCGCGGCTCGGTCGTCGGATCATGGCTGGTCGACCTGATGGCCGACGCCCTCGCCCGATCACCGCGGCTCGACGACTTCACCGGACGCGTGTCGGACTCCGGTGAGGGCCGATGGACGGTGCTGGCGGCGGTCGACGAGGGCGTTCCGGCGCCCGTCATCACCACGGCACTGCTGGAGCGGTTCCAGTCGCAGGGGCTCGGCGAGTTCGCCTACAAGGCGCTCTCCGCGATGCGAAGCCAGTTCGGGGGCCACGCGGAGAAGAAGGGTTGACGCCGATGAGCTCCTCGCGGAAGTCAGAGCGTCGCGACACTGCGTCTCAAGTCCCCGACGACCATGTCATCGTGCTGTTCGGGGCGACGGGGGACCTGGCCAAGCGCAAGCTGCTGCCCGGTCTCTTCCACCTGGCCAACGCCGGTCTGCTGCCTAGGAACTGCCGGATCGTCGGCTCAGCGCCGGCGAAGTCCGCATTGCGCGACGAGCAATTCCGTCAGCGCGCCAAGGACGCCGTCGCCGAGTTCGGACTGGCCAAGCCGGTGGGCGACGCATGGCGGGCGTTCGAGAGCTCGTTGACGTTCGGTGCCGCCGATCCCGAGGAGCCGGGGCCGCTGATCGCGGCGGTGAAGGCGGCCGAGAAGGCCATCGGCGGGAGCCCCCGTCGGCTGTTCCATCTCGCGGTGCCACCAACGGCCTTCGACTCCGTCATCGGAATGCTCGGTGCGACGAAGCTCGCAGAGGGCGGCAGTGTCATCATCGAAAAGCCGTTCGGTTCCGATCTCGCATCGGCCCGCACCCTCAACGAGACCGTCCACGCCGTCTTCGACGAGTCCCGGGTCTTCCGTATCGACCACTTCCTCGGCAAGGAGTCGGTGGACAACATCCTCGCGCTCCGCTTCGCCAACGGGCTTCTGGAACCCATCTGGAACCGCGACCACATCAGCCATGTGCAGATCGACGTGCCGGAGACCATCGGGATCGAGGGCCGGGCCAGGTTCTTCGAGGGTACGGGCACCTTCCGGGACATGATCGTGACCCACCTGTTCCAGGTGCTCGGCTTCGTGGCGATGGAGCCGCCGACCACACTCGCCGCGAAACCGCTGCGAGACGAGAGGAGCAAGGTCTTCGAGGCGATGCGGCCGATCGATGTCACGCACGTCGTACGCGGCCAGTACGAGGGCTACCGGTCAGAGCCCGGCGTCGACCCGCACTCACAGACCGAGACGTTCGTCGCGCTGCGCGCAGAGGTCGACAACTGGCGCTGGGCCGGTGTCCCCTTCTTCCTGCGTTCCGGCAAGTCGCTCACACAAAGGCGCCAGGTGGTGTCACTTCACTTCAAGGAACCGCCTTTGCGGATGTTCCCCGTCGACGCGCGCGCGGGCGCCGACACCCAGGCCAACGCACTCGTGGTCGACTTCGACGATCCCGGCTGGATCGCCACCCGCTTCCTCGCGAAGGAGCCCGGCCCCACCATGCGCCTCGGCCAGGCGGAGATGGTCTTTCGCTACGCCGACTCCTTCCAGAAGATGCTCGGCCTCGAAGGATACGAACGGCTCATCCTGGACGCGATGCTCGGCAACCAGGCGCTGTTCACCCGCTCGGACGGCATCGAACGCCTATGGGAGATCTCCGACCCACTCCTCAAAGCCCCGCCGCCGGTGGAACCGTACGCCCCCGGCTCCTGGGGGCCCGAATCGCTCGATGAGCTGATCGCGCCCTACCGCTGGTATCTGCCGGACGGCCACTAGACGTATCGAACACCGCCACCACCACCGCTCTCGCCCTACTTGAGTTCATGGCGGTTCAGTTCGGCCAGCATCCGGCGAATGGTGTCCCGCGTCGCCGTGATCTCCTCGGACGGGATGCTCGCCGCCCAGATACGGTGGTCCTTTCTGGCCCTGCTGGTGAGGCGGCCGAGGGCGCTACGTCCGGCTTCGGTGAGGGACAGCAAGGGCGAGCTGCGGTGGTCGGGATTGGCGAGGTACTGCGCCTGTCCCAGCGATACCAGGTCATTGGCCACGCGCTGGACGTTCTGCCGGGAGACGCCCAGGCGGCGCCCGACCTGCGGCACGGTCAACGACTCCTCGGATACCGCGCTGAGCACCTGCCAGCGAGCCTGCGTCAATCCCTCCGCGCTCGCCAGGGATTCGCCGCGACGGCGCAGCGCGCCTGCCAGCTCGTAGACGTCGGCGACCAGCAGAGCGACCTCATCGCTCATCAACCGCTCCCCGTGACAATGTGTTTCCAATGTGACTGACTGTTGCCATCGTATCCCAAGCGAGGGGAGCGTCCGGTGGCCGTCCGCTCCAGCCGGTTCAGCTGCTGCGATACCGCCGACGGCGTGTGTCCCAGCACCCGGGCGGCGGCCGCCGCGCCACCGCCCTCGGCTATCGCGAGCAGCACCAGCAGTCGTCTCCGGCCGAGCTCCACCACGTCACCTTCCCCGCGTCCGCGGGCAACGTGCCCCGATCTGCCACCCCGTCGACGCTCCGTGCCGAACGTGAACGGACCCGCATCCTCTCGCGCCTCACCGACCCGCCGTACCTGGTCGAGGCCGAGCCCCGAGCTCACGCGAGGAACGCACCATGCCAAGCTCGTTGTGGTGTGCGTCGCGCGCCCTGGCCGCTGACGAGGTGGCCAGCCATCGCCGAGCCCGGATCGGAAGGACACCCGCCGTGCCACACGCCGAGGCCGCGGACGGAACCCGTGTCGCCTACCAGACGCAGGGCGACGGAGCGCCGCTCGTACTGCTCGCCGGGCAGGCGAACAACCACCACTGGTGGGATCACGTGCGTGCGGACTTCCATGCCACCCACCGCACCATCACGCTGGACTACCGCGGCACCGGCGAGAGCGACAAGCCCAACGGGCCTTACAGCACCGAGGGGTTCGCGCAGGACGTCACAGCGGTGCTTGACGATCTGGGCGTCGACCGTGCCGACGTGTACGGCACGTCCATGGGCGGACGCGTCGCCCAGTGGCTCGCCGCCAGCCACCCGCACCGGGTCCGCGCCCTGGTACTCGGCTGCACATCGCCCGGCGGCCGACACGGCATCGAACGCGGCAACGCCGTGCGGCGGTCACTCGCCCAGCCGGATCCCGCCGCGGCCAGGCAGGCCCTGCTTGAGCTGATGTACACCCCGGCCTGGCTGGCCACCCATCCCGGTCCGTACACCACACTCGGTGACCCCACCATGCCCGGCTACGCCCAGCACCGGCACCTGACCGCCAGCAGTCAGCACGACGCATGGGACGTACTGCCCGGCATCAGCGCACCCACTCTGGTGGTGCACGGCAGCGACGACCTGCTCAACCCCACCGCGAACGCGCCGCTGCTCGCGGACCGCATCCCCGGCGCCCGACTCCAGCTGATCCCCGGAGCGCGGCACGCCTACTTCGAGGAGTTCCGCGCCGCCGCCAGCCCACTCGTCCTGGAGTTCCTCGACGGAGCACGACCACACCACTGACCGCTGACCGCCTTCCGCCACACGGTCGTTGTCGGCACGGAACGGCGCCCCCAACGCGGGCCGGACCGGCCGCCGTGGTGTGGATCGTGCGTCAGCGGGACCTTCACAGCGGATCGGTCCATGTGCCCTGGGAACGGGACAGCCGGAACGCGGCGGCGCTGCCGGAGGCGAGCAGCAGGGCGGCGACCAGCAGCGGCAGCGCCGGTTGCCCGTGCAGCACGGCGAGGGCGCCGATCAGGGCGCCGAGGAACATGGACAGTGCCGACAGCGCGCGCCGTCCGATCCTGCTGTCGGTCCCACCGGCGAGGCGGCTGTCGGCGGCGGTCCCGGTGATGGTCAGGGTCAGCACAGTGGTGGTGAGGTCAGGTACCGCCAGTGCGCGGGCACCGGCGTTCTGTGCGCCCATACCGAGGGCGAGCAGCGCGATCAACGCGTAGCGGGCGTCATGGCCGTACGGGACACCAGCGACGAGAGTGACCCCATACGCGGCCGCGACCAGTGCGGTTTCCAAGAGGAGCGTGAGGTACACCATCCGACCGCGATGAGCGTGGCCGCAGCGGACGATCCGGCCGCCGAGCAGCGCGCCCCCGGTGAACGCCGCCAGCGCCACCAGCGACGCGGCCAGCGAGAATCCGGCGGCCCCGGCGGTCGCGAAGCCCAGGAAGACCACGTTGCCGGTCATGTTGGCGACGAAGACATGGCCGAGTAGCAGATAGCTGAAGGCGTCGACGAGGCCGGTGACCACGGTCAGGACCAGCATCAGCGGCGGCAGCGGCCCGTGCCGGTCCTTCATGTCCGGTACCACCGTGGCCCACGCGTCGCGCAGCGCGGGAAGCATGAGAACGCTCCGTTTCCCGGGTACCCCCGTGGGGGGACCCACTCCGCTCAGTGTTCGGTGGCCCCTCCCGCGAGCGCGGCAGCGACGCGTAGCCACGGTGCGGCCTCCTCGGCGCGACCCTGGCGCTGCAGGGTGCGCCCCAGCATCAGGTGGGCGTACTGCTCGACCGGGTCCCGGGCGATGACTTCGCGTAGCTGCTCCTCGGCCCTCCGCAGCTGCGCGGAGTGGTAGTAGGCGCGAGCCAGCAGCAGCCGCGGCGCGACCTGCTCGGGGGCCGCCTCGACGACGCCGACGAGCAGCCGGGCGGCCTCGGCGTAGTCCCTGGCCTCGAAGAACAGCCCGGCGCGCGCCCAGCGCTCGGCCATGCTCTCCTGCGGGTACGTGTACGAGGTGTCGGTCAACTGAGCTCCTCGTCGGGTGCTGTGTGGGGGATGCGGTCGGCGGGGATGACCCCGAGCCTGCCGCTCTGGAAGTCCTCGAACGCCTGGATGACCTCGGCTTTGGTGTTCATGACGAACGGCCCGAAGTGCGCGACGGGTTCGCGGATCGGCCGACCGCCGAGGATCAGTACGTCGAGATTGGGCGTCCGGCTGTCCGGCTGCCCGGTGGCGGCCACCGTCAGGGCGGCGCCCGGCCCGAAGACGGCCAGCTGGTGGGCGTCGAGTGGGCGCTGCTCGGCTCCGACCGCGCCGCGCCCGGACAGTGCGTACACCAGCGCGTTGAAGTCGGGCCGCCAGGGCAGCATCAGGCGGGCGCCGGGGCTGAGGGTGGCGTGGATCATGGTGATCGGCGTGAAGGTGGCGCCCGGCCCCTGGTGTCCGGCGACGTCACCGGCGATGACGCGGACGAGCGCGCCGCCGTCCGGCGAGGAGAGCAGCGCCGCCTGCTGGCCCTCGATGCTCTGGTAGCGCGGGGGGTTTCCCTTGTTGGCACGTGGCAGGTTGACCCACAGCTGGATGCCGTGGAACAGGCCTCCGGAGGCGACCAGGGCCTCGGGAGGTGTCTCGATGTGCAGGATGCCGCTGCCCGCGGTCATCCACTGGGTCGCGCCATCGGTGATCGTGCCTCCGCCGCCGTGCGAGTCCTGGTGTTCCATCAGGCCGTCGATCATGTACGTGACGGTCTCGAAGCCGCGGTGCGGGTGCCAGGCGGTGCCCTTGGGCTCACCGGGGGCGTACTCGACCTCACCCATCTGGTCCATGTGGACGAACGGGTCGAGATCGCGCAGCAGCGCCCCCGCGAAGGCCCGGTACACGGGGAAGCCCTCTCCCTCGAAGCCCTGCGGCGCACTCGTCACCGAGCGCACTGGGCGCTGCGGAGCGGTCTGCGGGTCCGGTTCCGGGACGCGTGGCAGGAGCAGCGTGTTCTCTACGGTCACAGCGGGCATTGCATCCTCCTCGGACGGGGTGTCGAAGCCGACTCGCCTAGTTGAACATTAAACGAATCCGCGTCATTCCCGCCACCGCACGGCGCCCGGTGCACGGTCGGCTCGATGCCCCGGAGGGGCCCGGCGGCGGCATGCGTACGCGGGTCGTAGCGGGGACACTGTGCTGTGTGATCGTGAACAGCAGCGCCGTGGACCACCGGGACACGGTGGCCCGTCTCATCACCGCGGTCGAGCGTCGCGACCTGACCGTGTTCGCACGGTTCGACCACGCGGAACTCGCCCGCGGGGCGCATCTGGACCTCGCTCCGCTGGAAGTGGTGGTGTTCGGCAATCCGGCCGCCGGAACCCCCTTGATGCGGAGCGACCCACGGGTCGGCATCGAGCTGCCGCTGCGCATGCTGGTGTGGGTGGACGATGCGGGCGAGGTGCTGGTCGGCTATGACGACCCACGCGAGTTGGCCGACAGGTACGACCTGGACGGGCGTCGGGCGGTGCTGGACCGGATGGCCGCGTTGCTGGCCGAGGTGGCGGCCGAGGCGGCCGCAGAAGTACCGAAGTGAACCGCTGCCGAGGAAGCGCTCCTCACTCCGCTTCCGACGCGTAGGGGTCGGTGATGCCCCCGGGGCAGGCCAGCCGCTCGACGTCCCAGCCGGCGAGGCGTGCCGCGGACTGGTAGACGCTCGCGTAGAAGTCGAGAACCGCGGCTCGGGCGTGCTCATCACCCCGGATGCCGTCGTAGTCCAACACCGCCAGGTGACTGCCGCGTTGTTCGGCCCACCGCGCGGTTGCGGGATGCAGCCGCTGGTCGACAAGCCCCTCCGGCTCCGGCGCGGCATAGGAATAGAAGGTCGGCCGTGGTGTGGTGTCGTCGCCGAACCAGAACCCCGCGCTGATGACCTCCCGGGAATATGCCTCGCGGGTGACCGGATCGATGTTCGGCGGCTGCTCGACGATACGGTCCGAGAAGCGGGTGGCCGCGATGTCGAACGTGTGCCAGAAGTGGTGCACTGGGCTGATCTTTCCGGAGAATCCCGCGGAGAACTCCTCCAGGACCAGATTGACCTGGCTGAGCACCTGCCAGTAGCGGTTGACCCAGAACGGGTCGTACGAGGCGTGCTCGGTGTCGTCGGCGAAGGGCCGTTCCGCGTCGGGCAGGTCGAACGGATGCGGGTGTTCGATGTTCACCGCCACTCCGATGGAACGAAGGGCGTTCAGCGTCTCGCGGTAGAACGACGCGACCGACTGTCCGGGTAGGGAGAACGACGCCGCGCTCCCGTCCAGCGTGCGTGCGATCAGTCGGTGGCCGACGAAATCGAAGTCGATCGCGAAAGCCGGATTCCCGTCGACCTGACCCATCGGTCGGGTCGTGATGCCGGAACCAGTGAGGTGGTAGGGCACGTTCCACCAGTGGTTGCGCCGCACGCTGGACGCCAGCCGAATCTTGCCGACGATCTGGGCGAACCGGTGCAGCGTCTCTTTCGAGTCCTTCCACTCCGCCAGCGGGATCGGGGGGAAGATCTCCATGGAGCACCATTCCTCGTGCCGCGCCGAAGCCGGTCAGGCCGAGCGGAGCGGCCAGCGGCAGCTCGTTTCCGAGGCTAGGTGACCGCGGAAGGCGACGCATCCGGAAGCATCCGTCACCAGGCCCTGTCCACGGCATCAAGCGCGGACCCCGGAACGGATGCGGCAGCGGCCAGCGTTCACCGAGTGTCCGAGCCCCGCTCGTGGTGGAGGGCGGGGGTATGCCTGATCAGGCTCTCGAAGCCCGACGGCGGACGGCCGAGCAGCTCGGCCACGTCGTTGGTGACGCGGTCGTACCGGTTCCGCTGATGCAGTCGAGCCATCGTGGCGATGTGGTCGAAGACATGGGGCGAGAGGTTCAACTCCCCCAGATCACGCTCAAGCCACTCCTCGTAGGGCACATCGACATACCTCACCGGGCGCCCCAGCGCGCTGGAGAACTCGGCGGCGATGGCCGTCATGTCACGGGAGGCGGCCCCGGTCAGTTCGTAGACGCGGCCGACCCGCGGCGATGCGTCCAGCAGCAGTCGTGTCACCACCTCGGCCACATCGCGCGCGGCGACCGGTGAAGTGCGCGCGGAGCCGAACGAGAGCCGGATCGTGCCGTCCCGCTGGATCGAGGCCACCGCGAGCATGCCGAAGAGCGGGTTCTCCATGAACACCGTCGGCCGGACGTGCGTGACCGGCAGGCCGGACCAGTTGAGGACGTGTTCGGCAAGCCAGTGCAGTCGCTGCTGGCCGGACTCGGCGACGCTGGTGAGGTCCATCTGTGAAACCGTCATCTGCGACATGTTCACCAGCAGTTCGAGCTGACCACCCTCGCGGGCGGCCGCCGCCACCGTGGTCGCGGCCTCCAGGTAACGGGGAGACACGCTCATCCCGAAATAGACCCGACGGCAGCCCTCCAGGGCCGCCACCACATCGGCACCGCGCGTGAGATCACCCACCACGACCTCCACGCCGCCCATGGCCCTCAGGGCCGTGGCCCGTTCGTCGTCGTGGTGCACCAGGGCACGGACAGGCACCCCCTGATCGCGCAATCCCTCCACGACCGACCTGCCGACTCCCCCAACCCCGCCGCCCGCACCGGTTACGAGGATCGGATGGGCACTCGCCATGTTGACCTTCCCTCAGTTGACGCCGCGTCCGCTTCCCTTTCCACGGCACGACGATCACGCCATGGCCCCATCATGCGGGTGGCGCCGCCGATCCGCACACGACGGCGAACCGCGGTCTTGCCTCGACCGAGGGGAGTCTTCACGCGATCTGAGCGCCGCTTGACGGGATCGGGACCGAGTCCTTTGAACACGTCGGACGAGGACGTGGCTTCGCCCCGCCCGGCACCGCCGAGCGGGGCGAAGCCTTCCTTCAATCGGCCGTCACCTCGTGCACCAGCGGACGTACCGGTAGTTGTTCACGTAGTAGGCGGGGACCCAGCCCTGCCCGCCGGCGAGCTTGTACCAGCGGTCGTTGGTGCCGACCCGGCTGCCCTCGGCCTTGCAGACGATCCACACGTGCATGCCGTTGCTGACCGTCCCGGTGGCCCACCGGTCGACGCTGGGTCCGTAGCGGACGGTCAGCGGCTCCGGGGAGACCACGCGCCCCTCGACGTGGTGGTGCCAGCGGCCGTAGTGGGCCGGAGTGAGGGCCTGAGCCCCGGTGGCCGTCGTCAGCGTGCCGACCGCGACCCCAGCGGTGAGCAGAGCCGCGGTGACGGACCTACGGATGGAGTGACGTTTCATCATGACGCTCCTCTCTCCAATACCGGCACATACAATGGGATTTGCTGTTTTGCCGGTATTGGCACGGAGTATCTGCCCATAAGGTGAGCCGTTGTATGCCACACGATGGGGTGATTGGGTAGTCGAGTTACTTGACCGGCTCACAGTTACCGCACAGCCAGGCGGACACACCCGGGCGCGGGGGCTCGCACCAGCCGGGCCCGTCCGATCCTTGCCGACGAACCGGCACCCCCAGGCGGGTAGGCGTCGCACCCACTGGCGACCCCGAGGAGCGGTCAACCACCGTCAGCCACTTTCCACCCTTCAGGGGATTCCCTTCGGCGTGTCGGGATGAGCTCCATGCGCTTCGGCAACCCTACGTATGCGACAAATCACCCTATTGGCCTTCATGGGCTCTTACGTGAAAGGGAGGGGGATCGCTGCCGTGCCTGTTGCGCCAGAAGGGGCCCAGTTCGGGCTCGCCGGTCACGATGCGGAACACCGGCGAGTCACTGGTCGTGCCGCGGTCGCCGGTGCCTGGGTGAGACGGATTGCCCATCTCGGGCGAAGCGTTTCAAGGCCGCGTGTCCGCGATGCTTCGATGCGGCGTGCGCCGCGATGAAGAAACGTAAAGCCGCCGCCCATGGACGGCATGCCCGACGACCCGCGACCCGCGACGCGAACGCGCCCCAGGAGTCCACGCCCCTTGAGGAGGACGGGAGATGGTCGGGCCGACTGCGCCTGACCATGTTCGTCGTCCTGATGGGCGCGGTCATGCTCTATCTCGACTCGTCCGTCGTCCATGTCGCGCTGCGGTCGCTGTCCACCGGTCTGCACATGTCGTTGAGCACCACGCAGTGGATCGTCTCGGCCTACATGCTGGCCTTCTCGGCCGCGGTCCCGACAAGTACCTGGGCAGCGCAGCGATTTGGCCCGGAGCAGGTGTACCTGACCGCGATGGGCGTCTTCACCCTCGCATCCGCGATGTGCGGCCTGGCCGAGGCCCCATGGCAGCTCATCGGCATCCGCGCGGTGCAGGGAGTCGGCGCCGGGCTGATCAGTTCGGTCAGCCGGATCATGCTCGTCACCGCCGCCGGTCCCCAGCGGCTGCCGAGGGTCATGGCCGCTTTCGGGATTCCGGTGATGCTGGTCGCGGTCATCGGACCGCTGGCGGGCGGCGGGCTGCTGGCGTACGAGGGGTGGCGTTCGATCTTCTTCATCAATGTGCCGCTCGGAATCGTCGCCACGCTCCTGGCGCGCCGACTCGTGGAGCCGAAGCCGCCCCGTCCCACGTCATCCCTCGATGTGGTCGGGCTACTGCTCGTCTCCCCGGGTCTGGCCTCCTTGACGTTCGCGCTCACCCAGGCCGGTCACGCCGGGAAGTTGGGCTGCCCGGCCGTGGTGGTCCCGTTGTGCGGCGGAACCGTACTGATCACGGCCTTCGTCGTGTGGTCGCTTCAGGGCAGCAGTCCGCTGCTGGATCTGCGGCTCTACCGGAACGGGGTGTTCCGGGCGGCCGCACAGTCGATGCTGGTCACCGGCGCGGTCGTCTTCGGTGGAACGATCCTGTTGCCGTTGTACCTTCAAACCGTCCGGGGCGACGACCCGTGGCGGACCGGACTGCTCATCGCGCCGCAGGGGCTGGGCACGGCCGCCGCGATGTGGCTGTCCGGCCGGTTGTTCGAGCGGCTGGGCAGTGCCACCGTCCTGGTCGGCAGCGGCGCCGTGCTCCTCGCGACGCTGCCGTTCGCCTTCCTGACGGCAACGACGCCGTACTGGTGGCTGATCACCGCCACGGTGCTCCGGGGCGTGGGTGTCGGGCTGGCGCACACCCAGGCGATGACCGCCGCCTACCAGTCACTCGCCCCCGCGCACATCGGACAGGCCAGCACACAGTTCAACACGCTTGAGCACGTGGGCGGTTCACTCGGCAGCGCGACGCTGATTCTCCTTCTGGCCCGTATGCCCTACACCTACAGCCACGCGCCGATATCCCGGGCGCATGCGGTCGACCTCGCCTACTGGGCGCTGATCGGGGTGAGCGGATGCAGCCTGGTGCCCGCGGCCGCGCTGGTCGCCGCGCAGCGCCGGAGCCACCAGGCCGTCCCCGCCGTCTCACCCCATTGACATGCAGGCATTTACCTTCACAACGTGAGGCGTGCACAGCCCCGAGATGGACAAGCCGGACATGGACCAGGTCTTCAAAGCGCTGGCCGACCAGACGCGGCGGTATCTGCTGGACAGGCTGCACGAGCAGAACGGGCAGACGCTGGGAGAGCTGTGCGAGCACCTTGAGATGACGCGCCAGTCGGCCACCCAGCACCTCGCCGTCCTGGAGGCCGCCAACCTGGTCAGCACGGCGCGGCGCGGACGGGAGAAGCTCCACTACCTCAATCCCGTCCCCCTCCACGACATCCAACGTTTCGGACTGGCAGGTCGGCTCGACCTGGGAGCACCGGCGGACGGACGGTACGCGCACCGCCGGTGTCGTCGGCACAGTCGTGGAGAGCGCGCCGCCGACGCGACTGGTGACCACCTGGGCCGCGCCGGGCGATGAGCGGGCCGACGGCCCCTCCCGGGTGACCTTGGACATCGAGCCGTACGACGAGATCGTCCGGCTCACCGTGACCCATGAAAACCTGGCCGCCGAGGCCGAACGGAACGCGGCCGCCGCGGGTTGGCCCGCTGGCCAAGGAACTGGGCCCAAAGGGCATCCGCGTCAACGCCGTTGCCCCAGGCCTGGTGGACTCCCCGATGTTCCGCGACGGCAAGACCGACCAGGACGCCGAACGCATCATCACCCAAGCCCCCATGCGACGCCTGGCCTCCTGCGACGAAATCGCCGACACCGTCGCCTACCCCCTCGGCCCTGACGCCACTTGGGTCAGCGCCCAAACCCGCCGCGTCAACGGCGGCATCGGCTGAACGCGGTCACCAAGCCGATCGCTCCCGCGCTCTGACCAGGACCGCCATGACGGCCGTGTCCGTGCGGCGTTCGCCGGAGGCTGCTTCTTGACGGCAGGTGTCACGCTCGCCGCAGTGCGGTGGCGAGGGGGCCCTCCCCGCACAGCCGGATCCTGCCCTGCTCCAGCCCGGCTTCGAGGGACAGGGAGTCGTCCGCGATGGCGACACAGGTCTCGGTGTCCAAGGTGAGCCGTATGTCGGCGAGTTGGGCCGCACCATCACCGTAGGCCGGTTCGCCGTCGTCGAACCGCAGATGGAACACGCCTTCCTCCAGCTGTATGTCGATGGTGCCGGTTTGGAGGGCGCCCAGCTGCTTGAGGCGGCTCATCAGCGGGATGGCGAACCAGTGGGCCCGCATGGCGTCAGTGGGTCTGCGCTCGCTCAACGCCGGGGCGCCCCACCCGGCCAGCGCCGCGAGGACGGGAAGCAGATCGCGGCCGTGCGGGGTGAGTTCGTAGACCACGGCGGTGCCGGGCGGGGGCAGCCGGCGGCGGGTCGTCAGGCCGTCGCGCTCCATGTCCTTCAGCCGTGAGGCAAGGACGTCGGTGCTGACGCCGGGCAGGTCGGCGTGGAGGTCGGTGTAGCGGCGGGGGCCCGCCTGCAGTTCCCGCACGATCAGCAGGGTCCATCTGTCCCCAACGGTGTCCAGGGCCCGGGCGATGGCGCAGTACTGGTCGTAGCTTCGACGTGGCATGCGGCTCAGTTTAGACATGAGGTTGGACTTTCCAAGCGCCAACTTGGTAAAACCAAGTCCAGTACCCGCACCCGCCGTCCGGCGGCCAATGTGCGAAGTGGAAGGCGGCGGCATGCAGTTCCGGCAGTCGAGCAAGCTCAACGAGGTCTGCTACGAGATCCGCGGACCGGTGATAGAGCACGCCAACGCGCTGGAGGAGGCGGGGCACAGCGTCCTGCGCCTCAACACCGGCAATCCGGCACTCTTCGGGTTCGAGGCGCCCGAGGAGATCCTGCAGGACATGATCCGCAGCCTGTCGCAGGCCCACGGCTACACCGACTCGCGCGGCATCCTGCCCGCCCGGCGCGCGGTGGCCCAGCACTACCAGCAGCGCGGTCTGCCCGACGTCGGAGTCGATGACGTCTTCCTCGGCAACGGCGTCTCGGAACTGGTCTCCATGGCGGTACAGGCGCTGCTCGACGACGGGGACGAAGTCCTCATCCCGGCACCGGACTTCCCCCTGTGGACCGCGGTGACCACCCTGACGGGCGGCAAGCCGGTGCACTACATCTGCGACGAGTCTGCCGACTGGCTGCCGGACCTGGACGACATGGCGTCGAAGATCACCGACCGCACCAAGGCCGTGGTGATCATCAACCCCAACAACCCCACCGGAGCCGTCTATCCGAGGGAGATCCTCGACGGCATCCTCGATCTGGCCCGCCGACACGGCCTGATGGTCTTCTCCGACGAGATCTACGACAAGATCCTCTACGACGACGCCGTGCACCACAGCGCCGCGGTACTCGCGCCGGATCTGGTCTGCCTGACCTTCAACGGCCTGTCCAAGGCGTACCGGGTCGCCGGGTTCCGGTCCGGCTGGCTGGTCGCCTCCGGCCCCAAGCAGCACGCCAAGGACTACCTGGAGGGGCTGACCATGCTCGCCTCGATGCGACTGTGCCCCAACGCCCCTGCCCAGTACGCCATTCAGGCCGCACTGGGCGGCCGCCAGAGCATCGAGGACCTGGTCCTGCCCGGCGGCCGCCTGCACGAACAGCGCAACCGCGCCTGGGAGAAGCTGAACGAGATCCCCGGCGTCTCCTGCGTCAAACCGAAGGGCGCCCTCTACGCCTTCCCGCGCCTGGATCCCTCGGTACACAAGATCCACGACGACGAGCAGTTCGTGCTCGACCTGCTGCTGCGCGAGAAGATCCAGGTCGTCCAGGGCACCGGTTTCAACTGGCCGCGCCCGGACCACTTCCGCATCCTCACCCTGCCGCACGCCGACGACCTGGAGGCGGCGATCAGCCGCATCGGCCGGTTCCTCACCGGATACCGCCAGTCGTGACCCGCCAGTGAAACGACGGAAGTCGTACTTCACTGACCGGACCGGCCGCTGGCAGCTCTACTCCTCGCCCGGGCGGCTACCGAGGTTGCCCGAGAGCCATTCCGTGACGTCCCGCAGCAGTTGGGCATCGACCGGGCGACGGTACTGGTCCTGGAAATTCCGCATCGAGGGAGGACCCGCGTCGCGGCGGAGCACATGGGTGAGGTCGGGAATACGACGCGTCTCGACGGGGCCGGGGAAGCCGGGATCGGCGCCGAGGCGGTGGAGCTGGTCAAGGAGCTGCGGCCGGACGCCGTCGTGATGGATATCCGTATGCCCGGGATGGACGGCATCGAGGGCACCCGCCTGACCACCGCGGACCCCGAGTCGCGGACACACGTCCTCGTCCTCACCACCTTCGATGACGACGAGTACGTCTACGCCGCGCTCCGTGCCGGATCGAGCGGCTTCCTTGTGAAGGACACGGCGCTGGAGGCCATCCTCGACGGGATCCGCGTCATCGCCGCCGGGGACGCCTTGATGGCTCCGAGCGTGACGCGCCGTCTTATCGAGGAGTTCGCCGGACGGCCCGAACCCGCCGTTCCACGTCGGGTCACGGTGGACGGCACCACCGACCGGGAGCGCGAGGTCCTGACGCTCGTCGGCCGCGGCCTGCCCAACTCCGAGATCGCCGAGGAGCTCTTCATCAGCGTGGCCACCGCGAAGGCGCATGTCGCGCGGCTGTTCACCAAACTCGGCGCACGCGACCGCGTCCAACTCGTCATCATCGGCTACGAGATCGGCCTGGTGTCGCCCCTCTCAGTGAGATCGCTCCGCAGATCAGTGAGATCGCCCCACAGACGACCAGGCCAGGCGGCAGGGGCCGGGGAACCTCTGCGGACGGCCTAGTGAACGGAGGCGGCCGCGTCCGCTTCCCGCTCGGTCGAAGCGTCGCTCATGCCCAGCCGTAGGTGTTCGATGTGGAAGACGGCCTGGTCCAGCAGTGCCGCGACGTGGTTGTCGTAGAGGGCGTAGACCACGGAGCGGCCCTTGCGCGTGCCGACGACCAGGCCGAGGTTGCGCAGCAGCCGTAGCTGGTGGGAGCAGGCGGACTGTTCCATGCCGACCTCGGCGGCCAGTTCGGTGGCGGGCAGCGGTCCCTCGCGGAGCCGGGCCAGGATCAGCAGCCGGGACGGTGTCGCCAGGGCCTGCAAGGTGGTGGCGACCTTGGCGGCGCTTTCCGCGTCCAGGCAGGTGCGCGGGACGGCGTTCTCGTTGGCGCTGACGACTCCATGGCCCATGACTTCATGCTACTGGGCAGACATGAAAGCATGAATGCGTGTTCATACGTTCCTGTATGGTGGTGGGGTTGGACCGTATCGAGCCCCGCGTGTGAAGGATCACCGCCGCATGTCTTCCCTCCTCACCCGTCCGGCCCCGGCCCCCGGCGCCGTCCGTGACGCGGTGGCGCCCAGGCGCCGCACGCGGATCTTCACGCTGCCCGAGGCCCGTTGGGCCGCCGCGGCCCTGGTGCTGTTCCTGATCGCGCTGCCGCTGCAACTTCTCGGCGCCCCGGCGTGGGCGTGGGGTCCACTGTTCGCGCTTGTCTACGCCACGGGCGGCTGGGAGCCCGGCTGGGCGGGCCTTCAGGCGCTGAGGGACAAGACCCTGGATGTGGACCTGCTGATGGTCGTCGCCGCGATCGGAGCGGCGGCGATCGGGCAGGTCCTGGACGGCGCCCTGCTGATCGTCATCTTCGCCACCTCCGGCGCCCTGGAGGCGATCGCCACCGCGCGCACGGCCGACTCGGTACGCGGGCTCCTGGACCTGGCCCCCACCACGGCCACCCGAATCGCGGACGACGGCCGCGAGGAGACGGTGGCCACCGAACAGCTCACGGTCGGCGACACCATCCTGGTCCGGCCCGGCGAGCGCATCGGCGCCGACGGCCGGGTCCTGGACGGGGCCAGCGAGGTCGACCAGGCCACCATCACCGGTGAACCGCTGCCGGTGGCCAAGGAGGTCGGGGACGAGGTGTTCGCCGGAACCCTCAACGGCACCGGCGCGCTGCGGGTGAAGGTGGAGCGCGACCCGTCGGACTCGGTGATCGCCCGGATCGTGGCCATGGTCGAGGAGGCCTCCGAGACCAAGGCGCCGACCCAGCTGTTCATCGAGAAGGTCGAACAGCGGTACTCGATCGGGATGGTGGCCGCCACGGTGGCGCTGTTCGCGCTGCCGCTGGCCTTCGGTGCCGCCTTGCAGCCGACCCTGCTGCGGGCGATGACGTTCATGATCGTCGCCTCGCCGTGCGCGGTCGTGCTGGCGACCATGCCCCCGCTGCTGTCCGCGATCGCCAACGCCGGACGGCACGGTGTGCTGGTCAAGTCGGCCGTGGTCATGGAGCGGCTCGGCCAGGTCGACCAGGTGGCGCTGGACAAGACCGGCACCCTGACCGAAGGCACGCCCCGGGTCACCGACGTCCGCCCGCTGGCCGCCCCCGGCCTGACCGAGGACGCGCTGCTGACACTGGCGGCGGCGGCCGAACACCCCAGCGAGCACCCGCTGGCCCGCGCCATCGTGGACGCCGCCCGCGCCCGCGAACTGAACATCCCGCTGGTGGCGGACTTCAACTCCGCGCCCGGCACCGGAGTGACCGCCACCGTCAACGGCCGCTCGGTCGCGGTCGGCAGCCCCGCCCGGCTCCTGAACGGCCGCGACGACCACCCCGCCGCCACAGTGGCCTCGCGCCTGGAGGCCGAAGGCCGCACCGCCGTCCTGATCGCGGTGGACGCCGACCCGGTCGGGGTGCTCGGCATCGCCGACCGGCTGCGCGAGGAGGCCGCCGCCACCGTCACCGCGCTGACCACACTGACCGGCACCAGCCCGATCCTGGTCACCGGTGACAACCCGCGCGCCGCGGCCCGGCTCGCCGACGAGGTCGGCATCGCGGACGTCCGCGCCGGACTCCTGCCGCAGGACAAGGTCACCGCCGTCCAAGAACTGGAACAGGCCGGGCGCAAGGTGCTTGTCGTCGGCGACGGCGTCAACGACGCCCCGGCGCTGGCCGCCGCCCACACCGGCATCGCCATGGGCCGCGCCGGATCCGACCTCGCCCTGGAGACCGCCGACGCCGTCGTGGTCCGCGACGAACTCGCCACCATCCCCACCGTCGTGGCGCTCTCCCGCCGGGCCCGCAGGCTGGTGGTGCAGAACCTGGTCATCGCCTCGGTGTTCATCACCGGTCTGGTCATCTGGGACCTGGCCGGACACCTGCCGCTGCCGCTCGGCGTCGCAGGCCACGAGGGCTCCACCGTCCTCGTCGGCCTCAACGGCCTGCGTCTGCTGGCGGACGCCGCCTGGCGCCGCGCCCGCACCGGGAACGCGCAGTGAGCCGCCGCGGCCGCAAGGCCGCCCCGGCCACGGCGGCGGCAGCGCGCTGTACCGTCACCGTCTGCCGGGGGTGCTGCTGCGGCACACCGAAGATCCCCGGCCTCGACCACGCCGCCCAACTCGCGGACCTGCGCGCATCCTTGGCCGCCGTCGCCACCGTCCGGCCCACCGACTGCCTCGACGCCTGCGAGCACGCCAACGTGATCGTCATCCAGCCCTCCGCCGACGGCCGCAGGGCGGGCGGACGCCCGGTCTGGCTGGGCCTGGTCAACGACGCGGACGCATCCCGCGACATCACCGCCTGGGTCCAAGCCGGCGGCCCCGGCCTCGCCGACCCGCCCGAGATCCTCGACCTGTACGCCTTCAGCCCCTCGCGCCGCATACGCCAGGCACTCGATGGCTGACTGTCCCGTTCCGCTCAGGCGCGCAGCCGTATAAAAGCCGTCAGTCGTGCGGCGGGAGGTGGCCGATCTGGTGGTCGGCCACGTTCAGGGCCTCGTCGACCAGTCCCCGCAAGTGCCCGTGGCGCAGGCCGTAGATCACCCGGCGCCCCTCCTTGCGGGTGGTCACCAGCCCGGCCAGACGCAGCCGGGCCAGATGCTGGCTGACCGAAGTCCGTGTCGCACCACAGGACTCCGTCAGCGTCGTCACATCGGCCTCGCCCTCGCCCAGGCGTCGCAGCAGCGCCAGGCGCGTGCGGTCGGCGAGCAATCCCAGCACCTCCACCGCCACCGCCAGCCGCTCGCCGTCGTCTGGCTTTTGCGACCCATGCGCACCTGATAGATGCATGCGTGCGTTCATGCGTACATAATGATGTGTGTAGCGGCGCGAAGTCCACTCCCCGCCCAGCCATCACCAGCCCGAGAGGTGCCACGCACCGTGAGCGAGCCGACCCACACCCACGACCACGACGAGACCGGTCACGTCCGGCAACACGGTCACGACCAGGGCGAACACCAGCACGGTCGCAGCGATCACGCCCATGGCCACCACCATGATGGTGGCCGGTGGGCGCGGATCCGCCACCAACTCGCCCACATGGTCACCCCGCACAGCCACGAGGCCATGGACAAGGTCGACGCGGCGATGGAGACCTCCCGCGACGGCATGCGCACCCTGTGGCTGTCGCTCGGCGTCCTCGGGCTGACCACGGCGGTCCAGGCCGTGATCGTCGCGCTGTCCGGGTCGGTGGCACTACTGGGCGACACCATCCACAACGCCGCCGACGCGTTGACCGCCGTCCCGCTGGGCATCGCCTTCATGCTCGGCCGACGGGCGGCCAACCGCCGGTACACCTACGGCTACGGGCGCGCCGAGGACCTCGCAGGCGTCGCCATCGTGCTCACCATCGCCGCCTCCTCCGCGCTGGCCGCCTACGAGGCCGTCGACCGTCTCCTCAATCCCCGCGACATCACCCACCTGGGGGCCGTCGCGGTCGCGGCCATGGTCGGCTTCACAGGCAACGAATGGGTGGCTCGGTACCGCATCCGCACCGGCCGCCGGATCGGCTCCGCCGCGCTGGTCGCCGACGGCCTGCACGCCCGCACCGACGGTTTCACCTCCCTCGCCGTCCTCCTCGGCGCCGGCGGCGCGGCGTTGGGCTGGCGCGCCGCCGACCCGATCGTCGGCCTGCTCATCACCGTCGCCATCCTCATGGTCCTCAAGGACGCCGCTCGCGAGGTCTACCGGCGCCTGATGGACTCCGTCGACCCGGCCCTGGTCGACACGGCGGAGACCGCCTTGCGCGCCGTCGACGGCGTCCGCGGTACCGGGCAGGTACGGATGCGGTGGATCGGGCACGCACTGCGCGCCGAGGCCGACATCGTCGTCGACCCGCACCTGACCGTCGTACAGGCCCACGCTCTGGCGGTCGCGGCGGAGCACTCCCTCATCCACGCCGTCCCACGGCTGACCGCCGCCACCGTCCACACCGACCACACCGGGGGCGGCGGCCAGGACCCACACGCCGCCCTCGCCCACCACGCCCACGCCTGACGCGCCCGCCCCGACACCGAGGAACAGACCTCTGGCCACGTGTCCGTAGCGAAGGCCATCGGGCTACGGCTCCACCGGTCGCCGCCGCGCCGACCATCGGCCCCACCACAGCGACACCGGACCGTTGGGCGCGTATCACAAGGTCGCATTTCTGAGGAACCTCGCTTCGAATCCATACGCGGGCTTAACATGCCCGGCATGCCAATGACGATGGGGCTGCTCAAGCGGGTTCTGGTGGGCCCGCCCATGCACAGTGAGAAGCTCTCCGAAGCCACCTTGCCGAAGAAGATCGCCTTGCCGGTCTTCGCGTCCGACGCCCTGTCGTCCGTCGCCTACGCCACCGAGGAAATCCTGCTGGTCCTGTCAGCGGGTGGGATCGCGTTCTTCCACTTCACCTGGTACATCGCCGCCGCGGTCGGGCTGCTGATGCTGGTGGTGGTCGCCTCCTACCGGCAGAACGTGCACGCCTACCCCTCCGGTGGCGGCGACTACGAGGTGGCGACGACCAACCTCGGCCCGAAGGTCGGGCTGACGGTGGCCAGCGCGCTCATGGTCGACTACGTGCTGACGGTGGCGGTGTCGGTCTCCTCCGGGGTGGCGAACCTCGCCTCGGCGTTCCCGGCGCTCAACTCCCATGTGGTGCTGATAGCCGTGCTGGTGATCGCGGTGATCACCTTGATGAATCTGCGCGGTGTGCGCGAGTCGGGGGCGGCGTTCGCGGTGCCCACGTACTGCTTCATCGCGGCGGTCGCCGCCATGATCATCTGGGGTGTGCTGCGGATAGCCACCGGACACCACCTGACCGCGGAGAGCGCGCACTACCAGATCAAGGCGACGGGCAGCTTCGGCGGCCTCGCCTTGGTGTTCCTGCTGCTACGGGCCTTCGCCTCGGGCTGCACCGCCCTGACGGGTGTGGAGGCGATCAGCAACGGCGTGCCCGCCTTCAAGAAGCCGAAGAGCAAGAACGCCGCCGCCACGCTGGCCCTGCTTGGCGCGATCGCGGTGTCCATGTTCGCGGGCGTCACGGCACTGGCACTGGCCGCGCATGTGCACGCCGCCGACGCGGCGGACCTGGTCGGGATTCCGGCCGGGCAGACCCCGCGTACCGTGATCGCGCAGGTGAGCCGCGCTGTGTTCGGCGACGGGTCCCCGATGTTCTTCGTCCTGCAGTCCGTGACCGCGCTGATCCTGGTGCTGGCAGCGAACACCGCGTTCAACGGCTTCCCGGTGCTCGCCTCGATCCTCTCCAAGGACGGGTACCTGCCCCGGCAACTGCACACCCGCGGTGACCGCCTGGCGTTCTCCAACGGCATCCTGCTGCTGTCCGGCTTCGCGATCTTGCTGGTGGTGGCCTTCCAGGCGTCCCCGACCCGACTGATCCAGCTGTACATCGTCGGTGTGTTCGTCTCCTTCGTCTGCAGCCAGACCGGCATGATCCGGCACTGGAACCGGCACCTGCGCACCACCACCGACCCCGCCGCGCGCAGGCACATGAAGCGCACCCGCGTCATCAACGCGATCGGCGCCGGGTTCACGGGCGCGGTGCTGGTGATCGTGCTGACGACGAAGTTCGCCAAGGGCGCCTGGATCGTGGTGGTCGCCATGCCGCTGATCTGGCTGCTGATGCGCGGCATCCAGCGCCATTACGCGGCCGTGGCCGCCGAGTTGAACCCGCCTGCTGACTTCAGGATCACCACGCCGTCCAACAACTACGCGATCGTGCTGGTCTCGAAGCTGCACCTGCCGACACTTCGCGCCCTCGGCTACGCGCAGGCCGCCCGAGCCAGCCGTCTTGAAGCGGTCACCGTCGACCTGGACGAAACCGAGACCGCGGCGCTGAAACGGGAGTGGGAGGAACGGGAGATCACCGTGCCGCTCACCGTGGTCGCCTCCCCGTACCGGGAGATCACCGCGCCGGTCGTCGACTACGTCAAGCGTCTGCGTACCGAGAATCCGAACGACATGGTCACCGTCTACATCCCGGAGTACGTGCTGGGAAGTTGGTGGGCCCAACTCCTGCACAATCAGTCCGCGCTACGGCTCAAGAGCAGACTGCTGTTCCAGCGCCGCGTGATCGTCGCCAACATCCCCTACCAACTCGAATCGGCCACCCGCCACGTACCGCAGGCTGCGACGAGCCGATCCAACGGGGGTAACTGACCATGACGCCGGAACCCACCCCGGCGGCTGAGTCCGGCGGCGCCGAGACGGCGCCGCCGACCGTGCGGCGACGTCCGTCCCTGTTGCGCCGGGTGCTCACCCGCCTGGCCGCGGACTCCAACGAGTTGCAGGCCGAGGAGTTGCAGGGACAGATCACCGCATCCGGGGCCAGCCCCATCGCCACCTGCGGCGACCGGGAGAGAGTCTGCGTAGCGGGCACCCTGCGGGCCGTCACCTTCCGGCCCCATGGTGGCGCGCCCGCGTTGGAGGCCGAGCTCTGGGACGGTACGGCCTCGGTCACCCTCATCTGGCTCGGCCGCCGTGAAATCGCGGGCATCCACCCCGGCCGCCGACTCCGTGTCCGTGGCCGGACCACCAACCTGCGCGGGCGCCGCGCCATCTACAACCCCGCCTACGAACTTCAAGCGACAGGAGCCGAGTAGACCGGACGACTCTCCAGCCGTCGCCGAACACGTCGAGCACACACATCAAGGGGCTGTTGGGATGGTGTGCGCTGATGATGCCGTTACCGAACTGCCCGTGGACCAGCGCCTTGGGGGTGGTGCCGTAGACCTGGAGCATCTCGCCGTCCTGGCCTCGACCACTTCTCAGACGGCGGTGAAGCGGTCGCTCAGCTCCCCGTGGAGGTGGCCTGCGGGCAGCTTGCGGCCGTAGGCGAGCAGCAGGAGATCCTGTGCGGCGCCGGACAGTTGCGCACCCGTACCGAAGGACCAGTCGAGGTCGTTGGCGCGGAGTTCGACGCCGCCCAGGTCGGCGCCGAAGAACTTGAGCGTCCTGGCGTCGATGGTCTCCAGGAGGATGCGCAGGCGGTCTTCGGGAACCCGGCGCTCGTGCCCCAGCGCGACCGTGATGTCCAGGCCGTGCACCACGTCGTGCCCCAGCGCCGCCTTGATACCGCCGACCGGCGGCTTCCAGGGGTGGTTGGCGTTGTCCCTGAGCAACGCGGCCAGCTCACGCGTGGAATGGGCGGCCGCGTCCTCGCGAGCGCATCGGTCGGTCATCCGGTGCAGATTGCCTCGCGCCTTGACGAGTTCCAACGCCATCTTGGGAAACGAGTAACGGAATCCCATCGTCAAGTGGGCCGCGACTTCCCGAACCCGCCAGCCCGTGCACAGAGTTGGCTCCTCCCACTTCCCCTCCGACAGCCCGTCCAACACGGCCGCCAACTCCCGGCGCTCAGCCGCGATCGCGGCTCTGACGTCCGTCGCTGTTCCGTTGTGCGTGGTGTTCCCCATGATCTCAAGGGTGTCGTCAGTCCAGCGACAAGTCCAAGAACGTGTGGTTCTCACATCGAGAACCAACGGGTATGTCAGTGCCGGTTCGCCGTCTCGGCGGTGTGCGGGACCCATGAAGCCGCACACCCCGCTGGAGCGGCATAAGTCCACCGTCACCTGCCTGCGTCTCGTCCGTTGATGTGGTCGTGAACGAATCGGATTACACGGATTACCCGGCTGGCGATCCTGCCGGGCTGCCCGACGCGGGGGACGCTGAGGTGGTAGCGGGCGAGCCGCACGGTCCGGCCGCCCAAGTGGCCACGGTGCGGACGTGGGTGGTCTCGCGGGCGGGAATCGCGGAGGCACGCGCGGACAACGATCCGCAGCGGGCCGACGGCCCGGTGTGACGGACGCCGGCACAAAGCGGCTCTCTAGCGCCCTGACCGGCGGCTTCGCGGCGCTCCCCGGTCCGATGGGCTGGGGAGCTCGCTCCCGCGTGTCAGGACGGTGTTCGGCACGGATACGTAGTGTGATGGGCGCTGTGGTGCGCAACGAGGAACTCCGGCGTCACGCCACAGCGGGTCTTCGGATGGTCGCCGTCGCCGCCTCCTGCTTCGGCACCAGTTGGCTCGGCGAGATGGAACGGGTGGTGGTCGCCGGTAACCAGGTCATCTCGCCCCTCTGGCTTCCCTCGGGTATCGCCTTGACCTACCTGCTCTGCTGGGGGACGGGGACCTGGCCGGGGATCGCTCTCGGCGCACTGTTCTTCCAGCTGACGTATCTGCCCTGGCACTATCCGCTCGCTGACATCGCAATCGTCGCGGGGAACACGCTCGCCCCGATCTGTGCCTACCTGATGCTCCGCTGGGTGGGCTTCCGCGTCGAGTTGGACCGGCTGCGGGACGGGCTGGCGTTGGTGTTCCTGGGCGCACTGGCCGGAACGCTCGTCAATCCGACGCTGGCCGTCGGTGCTCTGGTGCTCAGCGGCAGGGTGCCCGCCAGCTCGTTCTGGACGGCGTGGTCGACGTGGTGGACGGGTAACGCGCTGGGCGTGCTCGTGGTCACACCGCTGCTGCTCACCGCCCGAAGGGCCCGTGTGCCCCGGGACATCCCTCTCTTCCAGTGGGCCGAGGCGGCTGCCTTGCTGGTGGGCACCGTAGTGGTCACGCTCACCGTCACCAGCACCCACCTGTCCCTGCTGTTCCTCGTCTTCCCGCAATTCATCTGGGCGGCACTGCGCTTCCAACTGGCAGGTGCCGCGCCATGCGCGCTGTTCGTGTCCGTGGTCGCGGTGACGTCGGCGACCCATCACACCGGACCGTTCGCGCATCACGGTCTCCTCGCGACCATGGTCAACCTGCAGGCCCTCAACGGGGCGGCCGCTCTGACCGCACTCCTGCTTGCGGCGATCACCACCGAGCGGAACAACACCCGCCGGAGGTTGGAGGAGGCCTGCCAGGAACTGGCTGAGGTGGTGGCGCACCTCGCACCGGGCTAGACCGCGCAGCCCGCCCGCCCAATTGAGTACCGGTCAGCCGCCCAGTACTGGTTCACTACGCACGAGACAAGGAGCAACCAGACCGGGGGAATCATGCGTAAGGTCCCGACCCTGTTCATGCGCGATCCGCAGGACCGTCGTGTCCTGCTGCCCGAGGTGACGCCCGACTGCGAGTGGGTTCTTGCCGGTGAGGGCACGGCGACGCGCAAGTGGGACGGGACGTGCGTGCTGCTCGACCGGTCCGGCGAGTGGTGGGCGCGGCGCGAGGTGAAGGCCGGTAAGCAGCCGCCCGCGAACTACCTGCCCGTGCAGACCGACGAGACGACCGGCAAGGCGGTTGGCTGGGAGCCGATGTCCCAGTCGTCGTTCGCGAAGTTCCACGCCGAAGCCGAGCGGTTGGGTGAGGCATGGGCTCCTGGCACCTACGAGTTGGTCGGGCCGAGGATCAACGGCAACCCGGATGCCTTCGAGGGGCACGTACTGGTGCGACACGGCTGGGCGCCGTCGTCGATCAGCGCCGATGTGGGGGCCGCACCACGGGACTTCGAGGGGCTACGGGACTGGCTGCACGCCCGCCCGCAGTACGAGGGAATCGTGTGGCACCATCCGGACGGGGTGCGCATGGCCAAGATCAAGCGAAGGGACTTCCACGCATGACCACCGAACGGATCGGTCCGCCGTTGACAGCGGGCGAGCGTGAGATGCTGCGTGCCTTCCTCGACTTCCACCGCGCGACGCTCGCCATGAAGTGCGACGGCCTCTCCGACGAGGATCTGCGCCGTCAGTCGATGCCGCCCTCGACGCTCTCGCTGCTCGGCTTGGTGCGGCACATGGCCGAGGTGGAGCGGACGTGGTTCCGCCGGGTGATCAACGGCGAGGACATCCCGCTCGTGTGGTCGGACGAGGACGACTACCAGGTGGCGTACGACGCGAGTGCGGCCACCCGGTCGGAGGCGTTCGCGGCCTGGCAGGCCGAGGTCGAGCACTCACGGCGGATCGAGCGGGAGGCGGAGTCGCTCGATGTGATCGGCCACCAGCCCAGATGGGGCCAGGATGTGTCGCTGCGTCTGGTGATGCTGCACCTGATCCACGACTACGCCCGGCACAACGGACACGCCGACTTCCTCCGCGAGGGCATCGACGGAACCGTCGGCGCCTGAAGATCCCGACGGCTACCCGGCGGCGAAGAACAGTCCCGGTCAGTCGGCGGCGGGTGTACGGGCGGAACTCGGAAGGGGCGCGGGGCATGGGCGGGCAGATGGTGGAGCGGGTCGATCTGGGAGAGATCCTCTACGCCGAGGCCATCGAGCAGATGGCGGAGTGGGTCCGGCAACGGCAGGAGGGCGTGATCCAGGATCGGCTGGTGCTGCTGACGCATCCTCCGGTCATCACTTTCGGTTCCCGGACCCCGCCCCACGAACTTCCCGTGCACAGGTCGATCCCCTTGGTGGAGGTGGACCGGGGCGGCCAGGCCACGTACCACGGGCCGGGCCAGCTCATCGGCTACCTCGTGATCAATCTGCGTGAGCGCGGGCCGGGGGACATCGTGCGCTGGTTGGAGAACGGCTTGATCGACGCGGTGAACGCCCTTGGTTTTCCCGCCGTTCGCCGCGACACTCCGCCGCGGTCCCAGAGTCTCGTGGGTGTGTGGACACCCGAGCACGAGAAGATAGCCTCCATCGGCATGCGGATCCGCGGCGGCGTGACCAGCCATGGGTTCGCCCTGAACATCGCGCCGGACCTCGACGTGTTCTCGTCGTTCACCGCGTGCGGGCTGCCCGAGGTGGCCATGACGTCGCTGGCCCGGATGGCGGCGGCGGACGGCAAGCCCGCCCCCACGGAGGCGGCGGTACGCGCCGCGGTGGCCAACGCCCTGGGCGCGCACTGACCTTGCCCAGCGTTGGGTGCACGCCCGCGGGTACGCCCCCCGCGACCCCGGACGCCCCGGGCACGGACAGCGCCGGACTATGATCTTCGGTCCGGCGTGCGGTGCGTTGCCCAGGCCGAGTTCGATCGGTGAGGGGGAGCGTGCGCAGCACGTTCATCAAAGTAGCGCTCGTTGCGGCGGCGGCCGGACTGCTGACGGGGTGCGGCAGCGGGCACCAGGACAAGAGCGTCGGTCAGCAGAGTCCCGCCGCCACCTCGTCCACGAAGCCGACGGCCGACGCGAAGGGCCAGCAGGCGACCCACGAAGTCACCTTTGAGGTACAGGGCAAGGGACAGACCCAGATCTACTACACGACGGAAACCAACCACTCCGAGCAGGTGTCCCTCCCGTGGAAGAAGACGACCAAGGTCACCCTGTTAGGTGCGGAGTTGCAGGTCGGGGTTCCGGTGTCCATCATTCCCGGCACGGTGCAGGGCTCCGACGGACAGTTCCGGGCCGCGCCGTGCGTCATCGCCGTCGACGGGAAGACGGTCGCGGACAACCAGGGCGGCAAGTCCGAGAAGGGCTGCCAGTACACGCTGAAGTAGCGGGAGCGCGTCACGCCGTGCCGCGATGGTTGGCGGCGCCCGTCGCCCGTCGCGCGGCGCTCAGGAGTTGAGGCCGCCGTCGATGGTGACGGTGGTGCCGGTGATGTGGCGTCCGCCGTCACCGGCGAGATGGACGATGGTCGCGGCGATGTCCTGGGGCCGCGCATAACGGCCCAGCGGCGTCAGATCGCGCAGGATCTGGGCGTGCGGGGCGTCGGCGGGGTTCGCGTCGGTGTCGGTGGGGCCGGGCTGGACGAGGACCGCGGTGATGCCGCGAGGGCCGACCTCGCGGGCCAGGCCCCGGGTCAGACCGCTCAGCGCGGCCTTGCTCGCCGCGTACAGGGCCATGCCGGGAAAGGGCGTGTGGTCGGCGGTGTTGCTGCCGACGGTGATGATCCGCCCGCCCTCGGGCAGGAACCGCAGTGCGGCCTGGACAGCGAGGATGACCGCGCGGACGTTGACGGACAGGACGCGGTCGATGTCGGCGAGACTCGCGTTTTCGATGGTGGCGGGTGTGACGGTGGCGGCGTTGTTGACCAGGATGTCGAAGCGTCCGAGGGCGGTCGCGGTCTCTTCGACCGCGGCGGTCAGGGCTTCGGGGTTGGCGCTGTCGGCCTTGAGGGGCAGGGCGGTGCGCCCCATTGCCCGGACCTGGTCGGCCAGGGCGGCGGCCTGGTCGTGAGACGTGGTGTAGGTGAAGGCGACGTCGGCGCCGTCCTGCGCGAGGCGCCGGACGGTCGCGGCGCCTATGCCCCGACTGCCGCCGGTCACCAGCGCGGCCTTGCCTGCGAGCGTGCTCATGATGTCCTTTCCGTGGAGCGGGTGGGGGTTTGATGGTCAGGCGGACTGAGCAGCGCGCCATGCCTCGTGGTAGGTGGCGGTGTCCTCCAGGACGCCAGGGCGGCGCGGCCGCCAGCCCAGGAGGCGGCGGGCTTTGCCGCTGGTGACGAGTTCGTCCTGGTCGGCGGCCACTTGGAGCATCCCGCCCGCCTCGGCGGACTCGAAGGTGATCTCGCCGGTGTAGCCGGCGGCCTTGAGGCAGGCGGTGTAGACGTCCAGGGCGGTGGGCTGGTGGTCGTCGCCGACGACGAAGACCTGCCGGTCGGCGGCCTCGACATGGGCGAGGACGGCCACGTATGCGGCGGCGAGGTCGTCGACGTGGACCCAGGTCCAGCGCTTGGTGCGGTCGCCGTAGAAGACGGCGCGCCCGGCCTCGCCGTCGGCGAACCACTGCGAGGTCATCGAAGTGCGGGCTTCGCCGCCGTATATGAAGCCCGGACGGATCACGGTGTGCGGCAGTCCGCAGGCCGCTAGCTCGGCCTCCAGCCGCATGCGGAAGTGCAGCGGGCTGTCGGGGTTGCCCGGGGTGTCATCGTCCATCAGCGAGATGCCGGTGCGGCCGTAGCTGGACACTCCGGTGGTGTAGATCAGGTGCCGGGCGCGGCCGGTGCGGTCCTGGGCGGCGCGTAGTTCGGCGAACAGCTTCTGGTCGGTGCCGGCCGGGTCGTTCATGTCGAGCACGGTGTGCACCACCGCGTCCGCTTCTTCCAGGTGCTGCCGGTAGCTGTCGGGGTCCGCGATGTCGCCGACCACGGGTCGGATCTCGGCGGCGGCCAGGGCGCGGCGGCTGGCGGTATCGCGGGTCAAGCCCAGGACTGCGTGGCCCTCGCGACGCAGGGCGGCGGCGATGCGGGGACCGGCGTAGCCGGTGGCACCGGTGACGAGGATCTTCAAGGGGATCTCCAGATGGGAAAGGGCGAGCAGGGCACAGCGCCCGAGTTACTTGCCTAGGCAAGTAGTAGCCCGGATTACTTGCCTAGTCAAGAGAACTTGGGCAAGGTGGAGTCATGACCGACAGCGAGGCGCTCACCGCGCACGAACAGCAGCTCTGGCGCGAACTGGGACGCCTCACCCACGCGTTGCCCCGTCTGCTGGAAGACGACATGAACCGGGCCACCGGCCTGACCATGACTGACTTCGCCGTCCTGCTCATGCTCGGCGAGGCCCCCGGACAGCGGATGCGGATGGCCGAACTCGCGGCGAAGGTGGGCCTGACGCCCAGCCGGATCACCCGCGTCGTCGACGGCCTGTGCACCCGCGCCCTGGCCACCAAGGAGCGCGACCCCGCCGACGCCCGCGGGAACGTCGCCGCCCTCACCGCCACCGGGCTCACCGCGCTACACGCCGCCGAGCCCCACCATCTCGCCAGCGCCCGCCGCCGCGTCCTCGACCACGTCCCCGCCGACGCCGTCCCCGCCCTGGCCGACGCCCTGCACCGCATCACCACCGCCCTCATCAACCCCAAGGACTGCCCCGACGCGCGCAATCGCTGACCCGCTCAACCCGTACGACGCCGCCGAGCTGTCGCGGCTCGGTCGCCGTCCGGGGTGCCTGGCGGAGATCGGCGAAGCCGAGTCCGAGTCCGGCGTCGGCGAAGGCGGCCTTGATGCTTCCCGACTCGGGCGGCTCAAGTGCCGTGTCCTCGACGGTGAAGCCGAACCGCGCGCTCCCGTCGAGGCACATCTCCGCGGTGTGCCCGACGGTGCTGGTCAGGCGGAGCGCGAAGTACCCGTCGCCGAGGGCGCGTTGCAGGTGCAGCCCCATGGGCAGCCGCTGTGGCCGGGATACGGCACGGTTGTGCCGTTGCAGCCAGCGCAGCGGCTCGTCGAGTCCCACCGGGATTGCCGCGTCGGTGCGGTAAACCGACCGGATACGAGCGTCGTTCTATGCGTTGCCGGAGCTACTGCCGCGGCTCCAGCACATCGGCGACCACGCAACTGACGTTGTCTGGTCCGCCGGAGCGGTTGGCCAGGGTGATGAGTTCGCGTACCGCCTGCTCGGGGGCGGAGACGGTGGAGAGCAACCGGTGCAGTCCCTCGGGCGGTACGACTCCGGACAAGCCGTCGGAGCAGAGCAGGTAGCGGTCGCCGGGCCGGGCATCGTGCAGGCGCACATCGGGAGTGGCTTCGCCCGCGCCCGACAAGGCCCGTGCCAGCAGTGACCGCTGGGGGTGGGAGGCGGCTTCCTCCGCGCTGATGCGCCCTGCGTCGACCATCGACTGCACCGCGGTGTGGTCGTGGGTGATCTGCAGGAGCTTGCCGTCGCGCAGCAGGTAGGCGCGGGAGTCGCCGATGTGGACCAGGGCCAGTTGCGTTCCGGTCCAGAGCATCGCGGTGAGTGTGGTGCCCACCTGCTGCGGTGCGGGATCGGCCGCGGCGATGCCGTGCACGGCCTGTTGGGCCTGCTGCACGGCGTCCTCAAGGGCGTTGAGCAGGTTGCCTGCCGAGATCCCGTCGGCTTCCAGGCACTTGAGCACGTCGATCGCCGCCGCGCTGGCCGGTGCGCCGCCACCGCCGAAGCCGTCGGCGACGGCGAGCAGCCGGGCTCCCGCGTAGGCGGTGTCCTGGTTGCTCTCACGGACCAGTCCGGCGTCGGACAGTGCGGCGTAACGGATTTCCAGGGGCTTGGTGGTCAGTGTCATTTCGGGGTCCTTCCGGGACAGATGGTCGATGAGGAAGGCGGCCAGGTCCCGCCGGGCGGCGGTGTCGGCCTCGACCCGCGCCCAGTACGCGCGTACCTCCCGCGCCGCGGCGGGCGCTTCCAGCGCGCAGATCTGCCGGATACGGGCCAGTGGCACACCGAGGCGGCGCAGCCAGGCCACCAGCCGGGCCTGCTCCAGTTGTTCCGGGGCGTACAGGCGGTAGCCGGTCGTCGGGTCGACACGCGTCGGCGGCAGCAGTCCGAGCTCGTCGTACAGACGCAGTGCCTTCGGTGACAGCCGGGACGCCTTCGCGAAAGCCCCGATGGTCAGCAACCCCATGCGCGCTCCTCCTCATGCCGAGCACGTCGCCCGGCCCCATTGATGGTGTGGCTTCCCCCAAGGTGAAGGTCAACCAGTGCTCGACACGCCTCGAAGGCCGGCATCAAGTCGTCGTGATCCGGCCGGTTTTCTAGCGGTGAACACCCCTGTTGACCAGGCCGGTTGGCCAGCCGTCGGCCACGGAGGACAGCAACTGGCCTATATGGCCCCTACCGTCGGGCATCTCGCCTCCAGCGAAGGAGCAGATGATGAGCTACGTCTCCAGCAAGCAGCCCGACGGCACACCGACCTGGATCGACCTCAACGTCACCGATCACGAGCGTGCGTTGGAGTTCTACCGTGCGCTGTTCGGCTGGGAGTACGCCGTGGGTCCGGTGGAGAGCGGGTCCTACACGATGTGCCTGCTGCGGGGCCGACCGGTCGCGGCGATCACACCAGCCCCGGGCCCGGACGCCACCGGCCCCCGATGGACCGTGTACTTCGCCGCCGAGGACTGCGATGCCGCCGCCCAGCGCGTCGTCGACGCGGGTGGCACCCTGCTGACGGCTCCGACGGACATCATGGACCGGGGCCGCATGGCGCTCGCGAAGGACCCCGTCGGCTCCCGGTTCGGGCTCTGGCAGGGCCGCGCGCACGTCGGTTGCCAGATCGTGAACGAGCCCGGCTCGCTCATCCGCAACGATCTGGTCACCCCGTCTCGGCGGATCGCGACGATCACCGATCCGCTCGGCACGGAGTTCTCGGTCATCGCCAGGCCCTGAGAGGCAAGCTCGAAGCGGTCATTCGGCCCGGCCGAAGGATCTGATCTCCTCGATCTCCTGCTCGGTGAGTTGGCGCGGGACCTCGCCGCTCTCCAGCTTCCTGCTCTGCACCAAGTGCCGGATGTCATCGACCACTTCGGGGTTGGCGAGGGTGCTGGTGTCCCCCACGTCGGCGAAGTTGGAGATACCGGCGATCACCCGGCGCATGATCTTGCCGGAGCGGGTCTTGGGCATGTCGGGGACGATCCACACCTTCTTCGGCCGGGCGATCGGGCCGATCTGCCGCTCAACCGCCTGGGCCACCTTGGCCTCCAGCTCGCCACTGGGTTCCAGGCCCGGGTTGAGCGCGACGTACATCTCGACCACACGTCCCCGTAGTTCGTCGATGACCGGAACGGCTGCCGCCTCGGCGACCTCCTCCACGGTCAGGCAGGCCGATTCCAGCTCCTTGGTGCCCAGCCGGTGCCCGGCCACGTTGATCACGTCGTCGATCCGGCCCAGGATGCGCAGGTAGCCGTCGGCCGCCTGGACCGCTCCGTCGCCGCACAGGAACGGCCAGTCCCGCCAGTCCGTGCTCTGCGGATCGCGGCAGTACCGGCCGTAGTACAGCTCGACGAACCGTTCCGGCTGGCCCCAGATGGTCTGCAGGACACTGGGCCAGGGGTTCTTGATGCAGACGTTCCCGGCTCGGCCGCTGCCCGGCTCGACGGTGTTCCCCTCGTCGTCGTAGATCACCGGATAGATGCCCAGGACGCCGGGGCCGCAGCTGCCGGGTTTCATCGGCTGCAGGGCGGGGAGGGTGGCGCCGAGGAAGCCGCCGGTCTCGGTCAGCCACCAGGTGTCGTCGACGACCGCCTCCCCCTTGCCCACCACCTCGTGGTACCAGCGCCACACCTCGGGCTCGATCGGCTCGCCCACCGTCGTCAGGTGCTTGAAGTGGTAGTCGTACTTGGCGGGTTCGTCCGGGCCGAGTTTGCGCAGCAGCCGGATCGTGGTGGGGGCGGTGTGGAAGATGTTCACCCCGAGCCGTTCGGCGATCCGCCAGCACCGTCCGGCGTCCGGGTGGGTGGGCGCGCCCTCGTACAGCACGCTGGTGGTGCCGAGCGCCAGCGGGCCGTAGACGATGTAGGAGTGGCCGGTGATCCAGCCGATGTCCGCCGCACACCAGTAGGTGTCCTCGGGGTGGATGTCCAGGTAGTACTTGGCCGTTCCGGCCACATACGACAGGTATCCGCCGGTGCGGTGCTGGGCGCCCTTGGGGCGGCCGGTGGTGCCGCTGCTGTACATCAGGAACAGCGGCGCCTCGGCGGGCATCGACACCGGCGCGACCCGCTGGCCGCGGTAGCCCGGCAGCAGATCGTCGACGAAGAAGTCCCGGCCCTCGACCATCGGGGTCTGCGAAACGTACCGGCCCGGGTACCGCCGCCACACCAGCACCTTGTCCACCTGCTGGCCGAGCTTGTCCGCGACCTGGACCGCCTCGTCGGCCTTGACCTTGTGGTCGGACAGCTTCCCGGCGCGGTGGTAGCCGTCCATCGTGACCAGGATCCTGCTGCCCGAGTCCGCCAGCCGGTCGCCGCACGCCGTGCCGCTGAAGCCGCCGAAGACCTCGGAGTGCACCACTCCGAGTCGCGCGCAGGCCAGCATGCACACCGGCAGCTCCGGCACCATCGGCATATGGAAGGTGACCCGGTCGCCCTGCTGGATCCCGCAGAAGTCCCTTAGCAGCGCGGCGAATTCATTGACCTGTACATACAGTTCCTGGTACGTGAGCACGCGGGTCCGCTCGGTCTCGGGCTCGGGGACCCAGATGAAGGCGGCCTTGTCGCGGCTGGTCGGCAGATGCCGGTCGACGCAGTTGCGGCAGGCGTTCAGCCGCCCGCCGACGAACCACTTCCAGAACGGGGGATCGCCGGTGTCCAGCGTCGTGTGCCAGTACGTGTCCCAGTCCAGCAGGTCCGCGTACTCCCGGAAGCACTCGGGGAAGTTCTCCTCGCCGAACCGCCGCGGGATCTCGGGGTCGGAGGCGTTCGCCTGGCCGATGAACCCCGCCGGCGGGTAGTAGTACTCCTCCTCGCGCCAGTGGACGGCGATCTGCGCCTCGGGAACGTCGCGGCCCGGATCTGCGGTACTCATGCGCTCAGCCTCCCGGCCTTGACCCCGGGCGCCGCCCCGCTCATCGGTCGTCGATGAGCCCAGAGCAGACACCGAACTCATACACGTTGTGGACGACCGCCGCTTGTTCGCCGAACGCCGCCGTGTCCCCACGCCCCAAGGACCGCCAGCACAGCTCGTCGCCGACCGCCACGGCGCGTTCCACCACCGGGCCGAGCGCCGCGGGCGGCAGTGCCTCCGCCTGCCGTCGCAGGGCGCTCACCAGACGGGCCCGCGGCCGATCCGCCCCGGCCGCCATCCGCATCTCGGCGAGGAGCCGGGACAACTCTCCGGCGAGGTACTGCTCTGTCATCACCATCGCCGTCCCACAACGGATGCTGGGAACACTTTCAGAATAGGTTCGGCTGGCTTTCCTGTCGCGATGTCGCAATGTCGCGCCGGTGCATGGGTCCGGTCCGGCGGATCCCGGCCGGGTCGCGGCTCCCGCGGCCGGAGGCCGACGTCACAGGGCCCGCCAGCCCCGCGGGTCCACGCCGCCCGGGATGGACGCGGCCGGATCGTACGGCTGCCGGGTCAGTACGAAGCTGCCGATGTCCAAGTGGCCGACCGTCCCGTCGTCGGCCCTGACCACCCGTAGCCGCTCACCGGCGTAGTAGCCGTCCAGGCCGGTCCAGGTGCCGTCCGTCTCCGCGCGGAAGCACGAGCTGCGGCCCACCGCGCCCAGCGCGGTCAGCTCCAGGGCCCGGTCCCCGCGTAGGCGCAGCGTGAACGGCGCCGCACCCCAGTACCAGGGACCGGTCAGCGCGAGCAGGTCCGGGTCGGCCTCGCGCAGCGGGCGCCAGGGCGCGGGGATGCGCGGCTCGTGCTCGGCCACGATCCGGATCAGGTCCGCGGCGATCGCGGTGGTGTGCGGGCCGGAGGTCGCATTGGCCAGCGCGACGGCCGCGACATCGTCCGCCTCGCTCACCCACAGGCCCGCGAGGAACCCGGGCATCGAGCCGCTGTGGCCGTAGAGCACCCGGCCGTCCCGCCGGACGACCTGCAGCCCGAGGCCGTACCCCGCGGTCCACTCCGCGTCGTCCGGCTCCGCGGCGGGCCTGCGCATCTCGACGACCGTCGCCGCGCCGAGCACCGTCTCGTCGCCCGCGGCCAGGAACGCCGCCCACCGGCACAAGTCGGCGGCCGTGGACCACAGTTGGCCCGCGGGCGCCATCACCCCGGTGTCCTCAAGCGGTTCGGGCAACATGACGTCCGCCCAGGGATGCACCGCGAAGCCTCCGGCGTGCGGGGCCTGCGGCAGCAGCGCGGTCCGCGTCATGCCGAGCGGCTCCAGCACCTCCCGGCGCAGCACCTCGCCCCACGGCGCACCGCGCAGCCGCTCCACGAGCGCGCCGAGCAGCGCGTATCCGGGGTTGGAGTAGTGGAACCGGCGACCGGCCGGATGGCGTACCGGCTGTTCGCCGAGCACGTCCGCGAGGTCCGGGCGCAGCTCGCCCGGCGTACGCTCCCACCAGGGCCCCGGCGTCTCGGCGGCCAACCCCGAGGTGTGGGTGAGAAGTTGGTGGACCGTCAGGCCACCGGCCGGGGTACCGGGCAGATGCCGCTCCAGCGGGTCGGCCAGGTCCAGCAGACCCTCGTCGCGCAGCCGCAGCACCAGTACCGCGACAAAGGACTTGGTCAGTGAGCCGATCCGGTACTGCACATCGTCGGTCGGCTGATGGTCGTCGAGCATGCTGCGCGCCCCGGTCCACACCGCACGCCCCTCCCGCACCACGGCTCCGACCAGGGACGGCGTCCGCCCCTCGGCCTGGCCGACGGCCAGCCGATGCAGCAGAGCCCGTCGGGTGGTGGGCAGCAACGCCTGCGGTTCGACGTCCATCTGGTACCCCGTCCTTCAGCACCGGCAACAGAACCGCTTGACGGTACCCGCGTCCGTGCCACCCGTCCCAACCATTTTCGCCAGCCGTCCGGGCGCGCCGGGGTGACGGTTTCGCCAGGCCGACGGTTTCGGCGAAACCGTTCGACTGGACTGCCGTGATCTCGTTAGTTTGACGGCATGCCCGAACTGAGCACCGACCGCCTGCTGCTGCGCCAGTGGCGGGAGTCCGACCTGGATCCGTGGGCCGCGATGAACGCCGACCCCGAGGTCCGTGAGCACTTCCCCGAGTTGCTCACGCGGGAACAGAGCGCGGCCTCGATGGCATGCTTCCAGGCCGAGTTCGACCAGCGGGGCTATGGCTGGTGGGCGGTCGAGGTGCTGGACACCGGGGAGTTCATCGGCTTCACCGGCCTGGACGAGGTGGACGGGGGCCTGCCGTTCACGGGTGTGGAGATCGGCTGGCGGCTGGCCCGATCCGCCTGGGGCCACGGCTACGCCACCGAGGCCGCCCTGGCCAGCCTGGCCTTCGGGTTCGGGACGCTCGCCCTGCCCGAGATCGTCGCGGTGACGACCGCCACCAACCTCCGTTCCCAGGCGGTGATGCGCCGGATCGGCATGACCCGCGACCCCGCCGACGACTTCGACGATCCGAGCGTGCCCGAGGGGCCGCTGCGCCGGAACGTGCTGTACCGGATCCGCCCGTAGCCCGACCTGTGGCGGTGGCTGGTACCAGGCTCCCTCCGGATCCACGGCAACAGCGCTTCAGTACGCTGGAATCCTTGCCACGCAGGGAAGTTGGATCACGTGAACCATCACCGGACCGCCGAGCTCATCTCCTTCGTACGGGAGCACTCGCCGTTCTATCGCGACCTCTACTCCGCCTTACCTCCGGGGACGGCCGAACTCGCCGCACTGCCGCTCGTCGATCACACGACGTACTGGCAGGCGCACGGTGTCGACGGCAGCCGGGTGCTGACCGGACCGCACACCGACGGAATCGTCTTCAAGACCGGGGGCACCACGGGCTCTCCGCGGGTGTCCGTCTACACCCGGGACGAGTGGCGTGCGATGAGCCGCCGGTTCGGTGACGGGCTACCGGCCGCGGGGCTGCGTGCCGGAGACCGGGTCGCCAACCTCTTCTACGTCGGAGAGTTGTACTCCAGCTTCGTCTTCACCCTCAACTGCCTGCAGGACGCACCGGTCCCCACGGTCCAGCTGCCGATCGGCGGCGCCAGTCCACTGGACTTCACCGTCGGCGCGCTGCGCGACTTCTCCGCCACCGTGGTCGCCGCACCGCCGACCTCGCTGTGCCGCCTCGCCCTTGAAGTCGTCGACACGGTCGGTACGCTGCCGGGCGTCCGTCTCGCCCTGTTCAGCGGCGAGGCCCTCTACGGCGACCAACTCGCGCTGCTGGACAAGGCGTTCCCCGGCGTCGAGGTCCGCTCCATCGGCTATGCCAGTGTGGACGCGGGGGTACTGGCCGGGCCGGTCGCGGGGGAACCGGACACTCGGGTGCACGAGGTCTTCGCCCCGGACAAGGTCGTGGAGCTGCTCGACCCCGAGACCGGTGAGCCCATCGAGGAACCGGGCCGCCCCGGACGGGTGGTCGCCACGGACCTGGTCCGGCGGCTGATGCCGGTGATCCGCTACCCCGTCGGCGACATGGCCGAGTGGGTCGACTTCCCCCGACGCCGTTTCCGGCTGCTCGGCCGCTCCGAGGAGGGGGCCCGGGTCGGGCCGGTCACCGTGTATCTGGAGGACCTGCGGCTGCTGGTCGAGGGCGCCGACCAGCAGGGCCTGGTCGCGGGCACGCAGGTGGTACTGCGGCACCGGGAGGCCAGGGACGAGCTGGTGCTGCGCCTCGCGGCGCACTCGGGCGAAGCCGCGGACCGGGCGGCTCTGGAGCGCGTACTGGTGGAGCGGCTGGCCACGGTGCGGCCGATGTTCGACGAGCACGTACGGCGGGGACTGATCCACCCGCTCGCGGTCGAGTGGGTAGGAGTGGACGGCCTGAGCCTCAACCCCCGGACGGGGAAGCTGGTCCGGCTGATCGACGAACGGCTGGGCTGACCCGGCCCGGCCGATGGGGATGCCCGCCGCCGGACCGTAAGCGGTCCGGCGGCGGGTCCGGGTGCGCGGCGGTGGGGGGGGGGGGGGGGGGCGGCGCCCCCCC
>JBEYJY010000004.1:0-322964 GCA_040631425.1 Streptomyces sp. NPDC020096 | reverse complement strand
CTCAGGAACCGGCCTCGCGCGACGCCGCCCATACGGTCCCGGCAACGGGCGGGCGGGAGGGCGATCTCCGCGAACGCCAACCGACGCGCGCCGGAGCCCTGAGGAACGTCAGACCATAGACAAGCGTCGCCGCCGCGATAACCCCAAAGCTGGGCGGCACGCTGGGCACCGCGTACCCGACGGCGAGCCCCGCCCACATCTCCCCGACAGCCAGCGCAGCGGAAAGCGCCAACGCCCGGTACGGCGAATCCGTAAGCCGCTGCGCCGCCCCCGCGGGAGCGGCCAGCAGCCCGAGCAGCAGCAGCGAGCCCACCGCCTGCGTGGCCTCGGCCGCACACGCCCCGACCAGCGCGAGGAAGACCAGCCCGAGCAGCCGTACCGGCACCCCGCGGGCGGCGGCCACCGACTCGTCGACGGAGGCGAACAGCAGCGGCCGGGCGATGGCCAGCAGCGCGACACACAGCACTCCGGCCACGATCACCGCCGTCCAGGCGGACGACGCGGACAGCCCGAAGATCGAACCGAACAGCACGCTCACCCCGGCGCCGCCGTTGGCGGTCGACCTGGTCGTGGTGTAGAGCGTGAGGAAGAAGACGCCGAGCCCGAGGATCCACGAGAAGACGCCGCCTATGGCCACGTCGTCCGCCCGGCTTCTGCGGCCGAGGAACCCGAGCAGCAGGGCGACCCCGATGGTGGTGGCGAACAGCCCGATCCGCAGATCCCAGCCGATGGCGAGCGCCGCCAGCGCACCGGTGAAGGCGGTGTGGCTGAGCGCGTCACCGGTGAACACCTGGGCCCGCAGCACCAGGAAGTATCCGGCCAGTCCGGCGGCCGCGGCGATGGCGGAACCGGCCAGGATGGCGTGCAGGAAGAAGGGGTGCGCGAAGGCGCTCATGCGGCACTCCTCAGCAGCGGGGCGCGCCGTACCAGCGACGCCTGCCGTACGAGGTTCGCCAGCCGGGCCAGTACATAGCCGCCGAAGGCGAAGGTCGTGACGTAGAAGCCGACCGGGTACGGCGAGAAGTACGCCACGGTCAGCCCCAGCCAGGTCACCGCGAGGCCGATGGCCATGGCGAGGACCAGGCTCAACCCGGGCCGGGGCGTGAGGACTTGGGCCGTCGCGGCGGGCAGCACCAGCAGCGCGAAGACCAGCAGCGAGCCGGTGATCTGGCTGGCCTCGGCAGTCGCCGCGCCGAGCAGCACGAGGAAGACGGTGGTCAGGGCGCGTACCGGCACCCCGCGGGCGGCGGCCACCGACTCGTCGACGGAGGCGAACAGCAGCGGCCGCCCGATAGCGGCCAGTACGCACAGGACGACTGTCGCGACCACGGTGAGCAGCAGCACCTGGCTGCTGGTGATGCCCAGGAAGCTGCCGAACAGCAGCGAGTTCACCCCGCCGAGGAACCCCTTGTAGAGGGCGACGAAGAGGAATCCACAGGCGAGCAGGAACGCCTGGATGGTTCCGGTGAGCGCGGACTCCTCGCCCCGTCCCTTACCGGAGCCGGGGAGCAGCGCTATGACGACGGCCGCGCCGACACAGAACGCGAAGTAGCCGTATCCGGCGGCCACTCCGGCCAGTACCGCCCCGGACGCGCCGGGGAATCCGACCACCGAGAGCGTGTGCGCGGCGAAGGTCTGCCTGCGCAGCACCACGAACCAGCCGACGGCCGCGGCGAGTACGGCGATCACCGCCCCCGCCCGGAAGGCGTTGACCATGAAGGGGTAGGACCACATCACCTGGAAGTCGGTGAGCGGGTTCCATGACCAGGGGTTGCTCGCGGCGTCAGCCAGCAGCACGGCCCGCCCCTTCCGCCGCCGGTGCCGCCGCGGGAACCGCACCGGCCGCGTGCCGGTCGGTGTGCCGCGCGGGTGCCTCCGGCTGTCCGACGACCACCAGCCGTCCGTCGGAGGTGCGCAGCACCTCGACCGGTGTGCCGTACAGCCGGGTCAGGGTCTCAGAGGTGATGACCTCCTCCGGGGTGCCGGTGGCGGCGCCGCCTTCGGCGAGGTAGACCACCCGGTCGAGGTATCCCAGGATCGGGTTGACGTCATGCGCCACCATGATCACCGAGACGCGCTCCTCGCGGCAGATCCGGCCGATGAGCGCGGCGACGGCCGCCTGGTTGGGCAGGTCGAGGCTGTCCAACGGCTCGTCGAGCAGCAGGATTTCGGGCTTGCGGCACAGTGCCTGGGCGATCAGCAGCCGCTGCTGTTCGCCGCCGGAGCACTGACCGATGGGCCGGTGCGCGTACTTCGTCGCTCCGACGAGTTCGATGACCTCGGCGATCCGTGCGCGGGCGGCGCGGCGCTTCGGGCTGAATCGTTCCGGCACCGGCAGCGGTACGCCCCAGCGGTCGCCGTCGAGGCCCAGGCCGACGATGTCGGTGCCGCGGATGCGCAGCGAGGCGTCGAAGCTGCGGCGCTGCGGCAGGTAGCCGACCCGGCGCCCGGCCTGGCCCGGCGCGCCGCCCAGTACCCGTATCTCCCCTTCGGCGAGCGGCTGCAGCCCCAGGACGGCCTTGATGAGCGTGGACTTGCCGACCCCGTTGGGACCGAGGACCGCGGTGAACTCGCCCGCCCCTATGGACAGTTGGACACCGGACCACAGGGTGCGCCCGCCGACCCGGACACCCGCGTCACGCAGTTGGAGCACGGGCCCGGTGGTGTCGGTCCGGGTCTGCGCGGGTATGTCGGAGGTCACCGCTGTCATCTGACTCACCCTCACTTACCGGTCGCCTTGGCCAGTGCCTGCTCGATGCCCTTCAACTGGCCGACCTGCCACTGCTGGAAGGTGTCACCCGCGGGGGCGAGCGTCTCGGTCACGGTGGCGACCGGGATACCGGCCGCCTTGGCCGCGTTGACCTGGGCCTGGATGTCGGGCGTGGAGTTCTGGCTGTTGTAGACGTAGATCTTGATCTGCTTGTTCTTGATCTGCTGGTCGATCGTCGCCTTGTCGTGCGCGGTCGGGTCGGAGCCCTCGCTGATCGCGTCGAGGAAGGACTCGGGGGTGAGCATCTTCAGCCCGAGGCCCTCGGCGAGCGGGGTGACGATGGACTCCGAGGCGCCGATCGGAGTGCCCGCGTACGTGGACTTGACCTGCCCGATCAGCTGGTTGTACTCGCCGAGCGTCTTGCTCTCGAAGGTGTTCTTCTGCTGGTCGAAGTAGGCGGCGTTGGCCGGGTCGATCTTCTTGTAGTCGGCGGTGATCTTCTCGATGACCTGGTGGACGTTGTCCGGCGAGTACCAGCGGTGCGGGTTGCCGCCGGGCTTGACGCCGACGAGGTCACCGACCTTGAGTTCACCGCGGCCGGCGCCGGGGTTGGCGGCCAGCAGCTTGTCGGCCCAGGCGTCGTAGCCGATGCCGTTGACGATGGCGTACTGGGCACCGCTGACGGTGCGGGCGTCGGCGGCCGTCGGCTCGTAGTCGTGCGGGTCGGTGGCCGGGTTGGTGATGACGCTGGTCACCTTCACCTGGCTGCCGCCGAGCTGGGCCGCGATACTGCCCCAGAAGTTCTCCGCGGCCACGACGTTGATCACCTTGCCGCCGGAGGCGCCGCCACTGGGACCGCTTGTCTTGGGTGAGGAGGTGGCGCAGGCGCTGGTCGCGGCGAGGGCGGCTACGACAAGGCCGCCGAGTGCGATACGAGCGAGGCGGGCGGTACGGGATATCGCGGGGCTCATTACGCGGGACACTCCTCAAGACTGGGCTGACCCCAGCTTACTGGAAACGATTTTCACCACCAAGCCTCTCGGGGCCACCATGACAATCGTTGCCAACTCTTGACCCGGGCGAGCCGTGTCCGTACCGGGCGAGCCATGTCGCCGCGGCCGTGCGCGGCGCATTGCCCTGACGCCACGTTCTGACCGGGTGAACGGCGTTGGCGAGCAGCACCAGATAGCGACCGGAGTCGAAGTCGATCACCAGGCTTGTGCCGGTGAACCCGGTATGCCCAGCGGTACGCGGCCCCGCCAGCTCCCCCATGAACCACGGCTGTCCCAGCTCGAACCCCAGCCCGTGCGGATGGCCCGCCACCCCGGCGTCCGTCAGCATCAGCTCCACCGACGCCGGGGTGAGGATGCCCGCGCCACCGTCCAGCAGGGCGCGGCACAGCGCGCCGAGATCGGCGGCGGTGGAGAAGAGACCGGCGTGCCCGGCGATCCCGCCCATCGCGTACGCGTTCTCGTCGTGCACGACTCCGTGCAGCATCGCGCGATCGAGCTTTCCCCAGGGTCTGCGCTGGTCCTCGGTGGCGGCGATGCGCGACCGCCAGGACGGCGGCGGGCAGTAGCGGGTGTCGGCCATGCCCAGCGGCCGGGTGATCCCGTCCCGTACCAGGTGCGCCAACGAGTTTCCGGTCGTCCGCTCCAGCACGCGCTGCAGCAGCAGGAGGTTCAGATCGGAGTAGCGGTACGCGCTGCCCGGCGGAGTCACCGGCTCCTCCACCGCCAGCCTCGCCCGTTGCCGGTCCAGGCCGCGGTACTCGTACAACGGCAGTTCGGCCCGCAGGCCGGAGGTGTGCGTGAGCAGGTGCCGCAGGGTGATGCCGTGTTCGGCGGCGGCGGTGAACTCCGGTGCGTACGAGGCCACTTGGCCGCCGAGCGCGATCGCGCCGCGTTCGATCTGCTGCATCGCAACGATCGCGGTGAACAGCTTGGTGAGCGATGCGAGGTCGAAGACGGTGTCCCGGCGCACCGGAACCCACCGCTCGCGCGGCAGCTCGACGCCCCGGTCGGCCTGCGCGTCGTACCCGGCGTACCGCAGCGCCCAGCCGACCGCCTCGTGCAGCACGACATCCGGGCCGCATCCGGCGAGCGCGACAGCGCCCGCGCACCAGGGGTGAACGGGGGACGGTCCGGTGGCGGCCCGCAGCTCCCGCAGCAGCCCGGTCAGCGCGTCGTCTTCGGTCACGCGGCGACAGTAGCCGCAGACGTGCGCCATGGGCGGCACAGCACGAGGAAGCAGACGACGGCCACCGCCGCACAGCCGACCTGGACCAGCGCCATGGGCACCGCCGTGTGCTCCCCGGCGATCCCGACCAGCGGCGAGGCCACCGCACCGATCAGGAACTGGCTGGTCCCGAGCAGCGCGGACGCCGATCCCGCCGCGTTCGGGGTACGCATCAGCGCTTGGGCGTTGGTGTTCGGCATCGCCAGCCCCATCGCGGACATCAGCACGAACAGCGCGGCCGCCACCGGCACCAGGCCCACTGTGCCGAAGACCCCGGACGTCATCAGCAGGAGCGCGACCGCGGCCGTGACGATCAGCGCGAGCCCCACCCCCAGAGCCCGGTCCAGCGGAACCCGGCCGACCAGCACCTTCCCGTTGAGCTGGCCGACCGCCACCAGTCCGATGGAGTTCAGCCCGAACAGCAGGCTGAACGTCTGCGGAGAGGCGCCGTAGATGTCCTGGATGACGAACGCCGAACCGGAGACATACGCGAACAGCGCGGCGAAGGCGAAGCTGCCCGCCAGCATGTAGCCGGTGAACGGCCGGTCGCCGAGCAGCCCCCGCATGGTGCGCAGCGCCTCCCGCAGACCGCCGCCGTGCCGCCGCTCAGCGGGCAGCGTCTCGGGCAGCTGGCGCAGTACCAGCACGGTGAGCAGCGCGCCGATGACGGTGAGGACGACGAAGACGCCGCGCCAGTCGGTGAAGCGCAGGATCTGGCCGCCGATGACCGGGGCGATGATCGGGGCGACGCCGGAGATCAGCATGAGGGTGGAGAAGAAACGCGCCATCTCCACACCGTCGTACAGGTCCCGCACGACGGCGCGGGCGATGACGATGCCCGCCGCACCCGCGAGCCCCTGCAACAGCCGGAAGGCGATGAGGAGTTCGACGCTCGGCGCGAAGGCGCAGACCGCGGTGGCGAGTACGTACACCACCATGCCGATGAGCAGCGGGCGCCGCCGCCCCCACCTGTCGCTCATCGGCCCGACGGCGAGCTGGCCCAGCGCCATACCGGCCAGGCACGCGGTGAGCGTGAGCTGGACGGTCGCCGCCGGGCTGTGCAGCGCGTTGGTGACCGCGGGCAGCGACGGCAGGTACATGTCCATGGACAGCGGGGGCAGCGCGGTGAGCCCGCCGAGGACGAGGGTGACCAGCAGTCCGGTACGACGCCGAGCGGAGAGCCCCGATTGTCCGGTATGCCGCGATGTTTGGCCGTCGACCGATGTGCCGCTCTCCGTGTCCGCGGCTATGCCGGGCTCCGTCATCCTGGACTCCATGGGTCGTTGAAACGCCGACCGGTCTCCCAGGATTCCGGTTCACCTTGGTGACCTCGGTTACTCCGCCCCGTGCGCCGGGGCGATGTCCGCGATCCGGCGCGCCAGATCGAAGTCCTTGGCCGTAAGTCGGCCGCTCGCCTCATGCGTGGTGATCGACACCACCAGGGTGTTGTAGCCCAGAGTCAGATCCGAGTGGTGGTTCAACTCATCCTGGATACGCGCGATATGGACGGCGAGGACGGCGGCGGCCAGATGCGCGAGGTGGTACGTACGCGTGATACGGGTGTCATCCGGCGCGGCCTCCCAGCCGGGCAGCTCGGCGAGCCGGTCCTCGATCTCCTTGTGCGACAGCGGGTCCGCGTTCGGCATGCGGCGCACTCCTTCCGGTTGGATGCGTGACCGATCGTCCCACCCCCTACCCTGCGGGGGCATGAGCGAAATTCAGAAGGTTGCCGTGGTGACCGGCGCCGGGTCCGGCATCGGCCGCGCGGTGGCACTGACGCTGACCGAGGCGGGCTGGTCGGTGGCGTTGGCGGGCCGCCGCGAGGAGGCGCTCCGGGAGACCGCGCGGCTGGCGGTCGATGGTGCGCCGACGGCGGTCGTGCCGACGGATGTGACCAGCCCCGAACAGGTGGACGCGCTGTTCACCGCCGTACGGGACCGGTTCGGCCCGCTCGGCCTGCTGTTCAACAACGCCGGCAGCGGCACCGCGCCGATCCCCATCGACGAACTGCCGTACGAGCGCTGGCGCGCGGTGGTCGACGTCAACCTCAACGGCGCGTTCCTCTGCGCCCAGGCCGCCTTCCGCGCGATGAAGACGCAGCGGCCGCAGGGCGGGCGGATCATCAACAACGGCTCGATCTCGGCCCACGTACCCCGCCCGAAAAGCGTCGCGTACACCGCGACGAAGCACGCCATCACCGGCCTCACCCGGTCCCTGTCACTGGACGGCCGCCCCTACCGCATCGCCTGCGGGCAGATCGACATCGGCAACGCCGCCACCGAGATGACCGCCCGGATGGCCACCGGAATCGAGCAGGCCGACGGCGGCGTGCTGGCCGAGCCGGTCATGGACGCGGCCGATGTGGCGCGGACCGTACTGCATATGGCGTCACTGCCACTGGAGGCGAACGTGCAGTTCGCGACGGTGATGGCCACGACGATGCCGTACATCGGACGGGGCTGAGGCCAACGCCCCGGAGTCACGAATGCTTCGTCACCCGGACGGCGAGAGCGACGCACTGTTCAAGCCCAGGCGAGGCGGACAGTCCCGAGGGCCTCGCCCACGGCAATGACTGCTGTCCCTCCTCAACTTCCGCCAGGCGCACCTCCGTTGCGGGAGGGGGACGTTCCGGGATCCGGCGCCGACCACCCCCGTGGGTCGGCGCCGGATCCCTTGAGCTGCCCCTCGACGGGGCATGGGCCGGAACAGCTGGCGTCACGACCGTCTAGCTCCGGCCACGGGCAGTGACTAGGTTCCCTGATCCTGGCGATCACACCAGCCGATGTCAACTATTGTTCGGCAACGAAGTTCCACGAAGAGGCAACGCCCCTGTTCAGGATCGAACTTAGCCCCCGGGCAACACGAACCATAGTTGGCACTTGAGGCTGCTGTGCGTAGACTCCTCGCCGAGTGCAGCAAGGCCGTTCCGTGGCGTACCCCGGCACGGAGAACCACTCCGGGGAGAGAGGCATCCAAGTGAGTGCCAACGCTGAGGCTGCGGAGTGCCTGGATGAGGAGAACCTGGCTGCGCGCGTGGCGCGTCGTCTGAATGCCCTGTTCCAATGGATCCGGCGCCCGGACAGCAGTCGCCCCTGGCTGGACGCCGAGGTCGCCGCGGCGACGGGTGTGTCCCGGGCCGGTATCGAGGCGTTCCGTACGGGCAGGCCTCTGGAGCCGATCCACCAGGACCCGCCGAAGGAGACCCTGCTCGCCCGTCTGACCGGCCGTCTGGCCTTCTACGTCGACCGCGACGGCAGGACCAAGAGGGCCATAGCGCTCGCGGCCGGAATCACTCCCGAGTACCTCTCCAAGCTCCTGAGGGGCCAATGTCTGCCCACCGTGGGCAAGTTGGAAGATCTCGCGGCAACGCTGGGCGTCGAACCCTCCGAGTTGGCCGCTGACTCACTGGGCGTCCTGGCCCGGCACTTCGAGCAGAGCACGACCTGCCAGATCCCGCGCCGGTATCTGACGTACGCCGACGATCACCCGGATGTCCAGCGCGTGAACCTCCACCTGGCGGACCTGGAGGCGTACCAGCGACTGGAGAAGAACCTCGTCGGAGTCAACTTCCGGAACAACTCAAGCCGCCTGGGCCCTGGTGCTCTGGCGGAGATCGCGGCGATCGTCGAACGCCGTGTCAAGATGCTGCCCCAGGAGGGCTCCTCCGAGTGAGGAAGCACGGCGCTGACGTAAATGCCGCAAAGCAGCCGGAGACTGGCTGTGCCCGTAGCCCCGGATTGGACGCCGTGACGCGTGCCCGGTGGACTCTTGGCGACCACGTTGACGGCGCGGGGCACACCTTGCCCGGTGAGTGCCTTGCGTCAGGGACACAAGGGGTATAGGAGAGCCGGATGCGGCGAGCAATCGTGCTGGGGGGAAGCATCGCGGGCCTGGGCGCGGCGCGCATGCTGAGCGATCACGCTGACGAGGTCGTCGTCATCGAGCCAGATGACCTGCACCTGTCTGCGGAGGTTCGGCGCGGCGTGCCGCAGGGCACGCAGGTGCACGCGGTGCTGAGCATGGGGTCAGACCTGCTGGAGCGTTGGCTGCCGGGTCTGACGGACGAGTTGATCGCCGATGGCGCGATCTCCAACCGCGGTGACAAGATCGAGCACTACTTCGACGGTGCGCTCAAGGTGCGTGTCCCCGAACGCACCATCGGCCTGACGCGCCCGATGCTTGAAGGGCACATCCGCCGTCGCGTGCTGGACGACGACAGGCTGCGCCTCGTCCAGGGGCGGGCGCAGGGCCTGCTCTTCGCGGGCGAGCGTGTGACGGGCGTGCGGTACGTGCCCCCGGGTGCCACGGACAGCGAGACGCTGACGGCGGACCTGGTCGTGGACGCGACAGGCCGCGGCACTCAACTCGACCGGTGGCTGTCCGCAGCCGGCTGGAGTCCGCCTGCCCTGGAGCGCATGGACCTGCAACTGGGCTATGCCACGGCCTTGTTCAACAGCGGCGATGAGCTGCCCGAGGTGAACGTGGTGCAGGCGATCGCGACTCCCCAGGGGCCGTACCGCGACTCGTTCGCGGCAGTGCGGGTGGAGGCAGGCCGGTGGATGGTGGTCGTGGCCGCGTACGGGCAGGACCGGCCGACTCGCGCCGCTGAGGAGTTCATCAGGCGGTGTCAGGACTCTCCCATTCGGCCGATAGGTGAGATCGCGAGCCGGTGCCCGATGGAAGGCGAGGTCACGACCCACACGATGGCGGACAGCCGTCGACGGAGGTTCACTGACCTGAACCGGTTCCCGGCCGGGCTCGTCGCCGTCGGCGACTCCGTGGCGTCCTTCAACCCCATCTACGGGCAGGGAATGACCAGCGCCCTGCTGCAAGGCTCGTGCCTGTCCGCCTACTTGCGCTCAGGGGCATCCCTCGATCAGCCTGCCTGGGACTACTTCCGCAGGGTGCAGGTCATCGTGGACGCGGCATGGGGACTGTCCACGCTGATGGACCTGGCTCTGCCGCATGTTGACGGCCCGTATCCCAGGGGCTACCGGTTCGCCCGCTGGTACAGCGAGGTCTTCAACCGGGCGACGTTCACCGATCCCGAGCTGCACCGGCAGTTCCTCGAAGTCGCCCATATGCGCAAGCATCCGCGGGTACTCAGCCGCCCCCGAACCGTGGCGGCACTGACTCGCGCGCTGCTGGTCTCCCGTCTGAGTCCGCCTCGCGCGACGGTGTGAGGCGCGGTGCGGTCGTTCGTCAGCGAGCGGGCGGCCGCACCGACATCGTGTCGCTCTGCGGATCCGAAGCGTCCGCAGACACGGACCGGACCACTGGCGCATCCAGTGCTCGTGCCATTCGTACCAGGCGCTCCCGCTCCATGGCCGGGTCCACGTGCGGCAGAAGCCGCTGCTCGATGGACGTCGGCTGTGCGGGCTCGTCTTGTCGTTTGCGGCTGACGGCGTCCAACACCATGGCTGCTGTTGCCGCAGCGTCTGCTTCTTCCTGAGGCAGTCCCTGTCGCACCGCAGCCGCGCGCACCCGCTCGGCGGGCCCCGGAGCCATCCACGGGCGGAGAAGTACCAGAGCGTCCGATATCTCGATGATGCGCCGGAACAGATGGAAGCGCACCCCTGTTCCGAAGGTCTCGGCGAGCACGCCCGGCCTTACCAGGTGAACGGCGTTCTCGGGCACGACCAGATTCCACAACGGGCGCAGGGCCCGCAAGTCCCGGCGTTCGCGCAACCAGGTGCCGATGGCGGGGCCCAGATAGCCGGCCTGGTTGAAGAGTGCGCCAAAACTGCCGATCAGCGGGCTCGTTGTGTCGAGGACATCCAGCTCGCGGTGTCCTGCCGCCGCGGCGAGGAACCCGATGGCCTTGGGTACGAAGGACAGCCAGATGAACCATGTGCCGATACTCAGCCACCGCAGGCCACGGATGGATTCCACACTTTGGGAGCCGTTGTCAACGAGATAGTCCGCGCACTTCGAGCACTCACGCGCCGCGCGCCACAGCGCGAACAGGCACCCGCCTGCGTAGAGGCACAGGAACGCGAGGATTCCCGGGTTGTGGGCCAAATCGACGTCGAATGACCAGGGTTTGGCCGGGCCGGTATTCGCCATCAGGAAGGACGCCGTCATGCCGATAGCGATCAGCGCGTAGACAATGCCGAGCGCACGGGTTTTGCGCAACAGTCGCGAGGCGGTGATCGCACCGCTGTCCCGGCCCCACATCAGCACCAGGATGTGGTGGTGGGCGGCGTAGCCGAAGATGCTCAGGTAGGCGATGAAGCTGCCCAGGGCCGGGATGCCCGACGCCGCGCCCAACGGGTGCCATATAAGGGGCGACATCGACAGGAAGGCCGTCACCCCCATGTACGAGGATATGGTGATGACCAGCAGGTAGTCCCTGAAACCCCTCAAGAGCTCCCGGAGTTTACTGAACCCGATCACCCCGGAGATGAAAGCGATCGGGATGTATATCACGTTGAGGGTTGCTTCAGACACCCGTTCTCCGATGAGCCAGGGACGAAGTGATGCGGGTGACTGCCCGATCCTGAGGCGACAGCATCAGCAGGTCAGCGAGATACGTCGCGGCGATCTCCGCCTCGCGTTCCTGCCGGTCGGCGTAGTGGTTGTCATGAAGGCTCCGCTTCATGACAACCGCTTGAACGGGGTCATCGATCTCCGGGAACAGCGTCCGAGCGGTACGCCTGTCGAGCAGACCTTCCTCGGACGGCTCGTGACCGAGCCACAGGTGGGCCACCTCGTGACACCCGATCAGTATCTTCAGCAGGTCCGGCGCGCTGTCGTCGATGACGATCAGGTCGGCGCTCGCCCCCTGCACGCAGACGCAGATTCCGGTACAGCCCGGCGGCAGCGGGTCGTAGGCGATGACGATCTCCCTACGCCGCGCTGCAGCCACCGCATCGACCAGGTCCTGCAGAGTCGGGAGCTCCGGCAGGCGCAGCTCATTGCGGATACGGCGCGCGATCTCGCGTCGCTCCCGCCTGATCCCCACGGCGTCCCCTTCTCACAATCGGCCAGTCGGCCGGTTCTTCAGGTCAAGGATTCCGTGGGCGTCGCGATGGCACACCATCGCACGCCCCTAGCCCACTTCGCCGATCGCCGGACGTCGGAAGCGCAGACCCAGCAGAAAACGGCTTGTCCGCCAGGACAACCGTTACGTTGGGAGCTGCGCTGCCCGGTCAGTTTCTCATCACCCGCGAGATCGCGGTAGCCGAAGGCGTCTTCGCACCTGGCCATCTGGGCGAGTTGACGCAGCCACCTTCCTGCCCCGGACCGGGCGCCGCCCACCCGTGCACAGCATGCACAACCGGTGCACATTCGCGGCGCGGGAACTCCCGAGAACCCGCAGCAGAACGTGGCACCTCCGCCAGCCCGACCAAGGGCCCCGACCAGGCAGTACGCCCAGGCCAGAGCCCTATGGGCAGACGAGTCGAGCTGTACGCCGGGTATGCCTACCCTCGCCGCGTCCGGGTCGCTGACCTGCGACATTAGAGATCCACGGCGGGGCCAGGGACTTCCGGGGGACTTTCCGCCGGCTTGCCTTCCCAGGGGCGTGGGACCGCCGCTAGGCGCTCGCGGTCCCACGCTGGCAATGCTGGGTCAGGCGCTCGTGCCCAGGAAGCGTGCGCTGGGCTTGTGCCACTGTCCGGTTGGTGCTTCCCAGCTGCCGACGGGGTCGTTGAACTTGCCGTTGGGGTTGGTCAGCCAGGTGAGCATCTTCACCTCTCCGGTGTCGTAGAAGTACATGGCGCCAAGGTCGTCTCGTCCGTCGCCGTTGTAGTCGCCGGGGACGAGCTGCATGTTCGGGTAGTAGTAGTTGCCTGCGGCGATGTTCCAGGACTGGTACGGGGTGTTGAAGGTGCCGTCGCCCTTGCTCGCGGAGACGAAGGTGTGAATGCCGTCGTGGCCGTCGGCGTAGTCGTACCAGACGGCGACGTCGTCCCGGCCGTCGCCGGTGAAGTGACCGGCGTACAGATGGATACGGTCCCAACTGCCCCAGTTGGTGCTGGTCCAACCTTGGATGGGGTTGTTGAACCCTCCGGTTGGAGCGGCGGGAAAGGTGAACAGGGTGACGCTGCCGTCGGCGTAGTCGTACAGCGCCGCGAGGTCATCTCTGCCGTCGCCGGTGAAGTCGCCGGTGACGAGTTTGACGCGTGACCCGTTCCATCCCGAGGGTGCGTCCCAGGACGCGAAGGGCGGGTTGAAGCGACCCTGGGGTGTGGCGGTGAAGGTGAACAGCGTGTTGCTGCCGTCGGCGTAGTTGTACCAGACCGCCAGGTCGTCCCTGCCGTCACCGTTGAAGTCGCCTGCCTGCAACGTCATACGGCTGAAGCTCCACTGGCCGGGGCCCGCGCTCCAGGAGGCGATGGGCGGGTTGAAGCCTCCGCCGGGCTTGCTGAGCCAGGTGAAGAGAGTCACGCTGCCGTCGGCGTACCCGTACAAGGCCGCTACATCCGCTTGGCCGTCGCCGTTGAAGTCACCGGTGGCGAACTTCATGTTCTGTGTGTACCAGGTGCCCTTGGGCGCGGAGTACGTGCCGGTGGGCGGGTTGAAGGTGCCGTCGGAGTTCGTCAGCAAGGACTGGATACTGACGCTGCCGTCGCCGTAGGCGTACCAAGCCGCCATGCCACTGCGTCCGCTGCCGTTGTAGTCGTGCCGGATCAGCGAGTTGCTGCTCCACTGGGACTGGCCCTTGACGTTGTAGACGACGAGATTGCCGCGGTCCTGTAGGAGGGCGTAGCCGCCCGCGCCGGAGGTCTTGGAGGACCATAGCGCGGTGCTGCCGTCGGGCTTGTAGACGACGAAGTTGCCGTCGGGCTGCATGGTGGCGGTGGCGCCCGGGTTACCGGCCGTGTTGGTTGACCAGATGGTCTTGCCCGCGTTGGAGGTGATGGTCAGGTTGCCGTCGCTGCCCATGGTCAGCTTCGCCGAGCGGGAGGTGAAGGACTGTCCGGCGGTCAGCGTGGTACCGGTCGGGATGCGGGCGCCGCCGGTGATGCCGTCGATGACGAAGCTGCCGGAGAAGGCAAGGTTGTCGGCACCGGGCTTCTTGCCGTACCAGCCAACCATGGTGTTGTCGGTCTTGCGGGCCCACAGGTCCGGGATGCCGTCACCGGTGATGTCGCCGGACGAGCCGACGGTCGGATACACGCTGGCGGGAACACCGCTGCCGATCTTCACCAGGCTCGCCGGGTCTCCCCAGGTGGCGGGGTTGACGATGCCCTTCTTCTCGCCCACCTTGCCCGGAGCAAGGTAGATGTCACCGGTCGCGTTCTCCCGCAGCCATAGGTCGGGGATGCCATCGCCGTTGACGTCCCCGGGCGCGATGACCGTGTACTTGTCCCAGTCGTTGCCACCGACGAGGATGGGCTCGCTGACCCTGTCCAGGTACATGCTCCGGCTGCCGTAGTAGGCCCAAAGGTGCTTGCCCTCCTTGACCAGCAGGTCCGGCTGGCCATCACCGTTGATGTCGCCGACGGCGATGATCTGGTCGGCGTCGTGCCAGTGATCGTCTCCCGTCCAGCCGGGTCCGTAGTCGCAGCCGGTGTCCACGTCCTTGGTCGGGCAGGCGACGCTCAGCGCCGCGTAGTTGTTGGTGATGACGCCGGTTCCGTTGTTGGGGTAGATCCCCAGGTTCTTCTTGCTGCTGTCATTCGGGTCGGGTTGCAGTGCGACGAGGTCGTTGTAGCCGTCTTGTCCCCAGTCGCCGCGTGAGGTGACCTGGGCGTTGTCGAAGGCCATGCCGCCGTTGGTGGCGGCGGAGAACTGGCCGTTGCCTTGGCCTGCGTAGGTGAGCAGGGTGCCGTTGGAGTCCACGCTCCAGATGTCGTTGTTGCCGTCGCCGTTGAGGTCTCCGGGGATGTCCCGGATGCCGGAGCTGGCGGCGTAGTAGACGTAGATGGCGGTGTCGGAGCGGTTGCCGGCCTTGTCGACGCTGAAGGCGTAGAGGAAGTGTGGTCCGTAGCCGGGCGGGCTGAAGGTCGGTGGGGCGCTGGACAGCGTGGAGGCGTTGACGTATTTCACGGTGGGGTCGTAGTCGGTGTACCAGCCGTACTGGTCCACGTCGCTGACGCCATTGGGGTCGATGGTGAGGTGGCCGGTGGTGCGGGCCTTGCTGGTGTTGGTCGGCCATCCGTTGGAGCCGTCGGGGAACTCCGGTGAGCTGATCTTCGGCGGGTGGGCTGGACGGGTGCGGTCGACGGAGAACTTGCACGTCTCGCTCCAGGCGGAGTACGCGCCGTCGTTGTCCCTGGCCCGTACCTTCCACTGGTAGTCGCCGGTTCCGGTGTTCGCCTCAGGCAGCGAGAGCGTGGCCACCCTCCCCTTCATCGCCGGGACCGACTGGTCAAGCGACGGTGTGCTGGAGCCTGCCTTGAACAGTTGGAACTGGGCGGTCAGGTTGCCGCCGTCCGGGTCGTCGATGGTGGCGTAGAGGCCGACGGTGGTGTTGCCGATCAAACCGCCGCTGGAACAGGAAGTCTTGGGGTTGGTGCCCAGCTTGTAGGGCGTCTTGGGTGGGTGGTTGTACTTGGTCTCCAGCACTGCGGTCTTCGGATCGAACCGTTTCCAGTAGTCGGGGTCGGACTCGTTCGAGGCGTACAGGCCCAACGTGATGCTCGACCAGCCCTGGGACGCCGCCTGTTGGATCTTCGATGTGGTGTCGAACTCCAGGTTGCCGGCAGGGCAGTCGCTGCTCCATCCCTTGGCATCGGTGACCGTCGCCAACTTGGCTATTTGGGAGGGCTGGTTGTTCCAGGTGGTCTGGGCGGAGATCGGTCCGGTCTGCCACAACTCGACCGGAGTCTTGGTGCACGACCACGTCCAGGTATCTCTGATCCTGAAGACCGAGGACATGATGTCGGCGCCCTTGAGGGCGGAGGTGTCCATCTGGAAGAAGGACCGGGACAGGCCATTGGTGTCGGCCTCGTAGCCTACGCGGGCGTCCTGGTTGGCGTTCCAGAACGAGGTGTCGGGGTAAGGGCGGTACGCCCACGCCCAGTCCTGGCGCTTGCCCCAGGCCCAGGACGGGTCGATGAACACCGGATACTGCGTCTTCGCTCCGGCGAGCAGGCCCTGGTCCGGCGTGATCTGCAGGGTGTCGCCACTCACGGAGGTCGGCATCTGGGCGTTCTGCGCACCTGGCGGCGGCACGAAGTCGTCTCCCGGGGCGGGAGGGGCCGGCCCGTCAGTGTTCACTGCGGCTCGCGAAGCCTTCTTCGCCGTGCGAACAGCCGCCTTGCCCGTACTGCTGTTGCTGCTGGTGGAATCCCACATCAGCGGACTGGGGCTGGTGAAGACCGTCTGCCCCGCCGGATCAGTCGCGTTGATGCTGCCGTTGCCAGGGTCCGTGGCCACCGTCAACCCGACCGTGTTCATCTTGTACTTCAGCATGGTCAGGTTCGGATTCTTCGCCGCCTGTGCGGTCTTGACGACCAGCAACTGGGAGAACCCGTCGACCTCCGCTTTAAGCTGCAAGTCGACGTCGGGCAGGACATTGGCGTACGTGGCCACATCCCCGCTCAGAGTCGGCTTGGGCAGCGCGGTCGGCCACGTCAGAGTCAGCGTCCGGCCATCCTTGGCCCCGGTGAGCAGGGGCCCGGTGCCGCCGCCGGAGAAGTTCACCGCAACGGTTGCCGCCTTGGGCACCACAGTCCCATCACCGGCGAACTCCAGTGTCGGGTCGGCCGGCACCCAAGCGCCATCGCGCCACAGCCGTACCGCGGTGCCGTACCGCTTGACCGAGAACGTCCCATCCGGATTGGCCCAGGTGTCGGAGTCTTCGGTGCGGTCGGTGACGACCTCAGCCGGCTGGCCACTGGACTGGGCCTGTTGCAACGCCTGATCCTCGGGGCTCAGCGAGCCATCGGAAGCGCCATCCAGACGTGAGGCCGCTTGGGTCTGACTCCGCGGTGCAGCGACCGCGGCAGCTGGGGCAGCCAACCCTGTAATGCCGATTCCGATAATGGCCGAAAGGGCTATTGCCCGGGACCTTCGCCGTCTGAGCGCTGGTCTGCTGCGCGAAGAAATGAACACTGCTTCGTTGGGCGGCGAATTCCGCCGGGAGGACTCTATAGCCACCAGGCAGTGGAATTACGGACTCCGTTTACCTACGGGTAGGCCGGATAAGCCACAGGACACCGCGTCGATCCCACCAAGACGACGCCACAGAGACTCAAGTACGCAGCAAAGGAAGGGATGGACCGGCACAAATCATCACCTAGCAGGCCACTAAATGTAATGCTGACGTGGAGGTTACACACGCCAAGATCACACTACACACGCAGCCTTCATAACCGATATAAAGCAGACATAAACGCCTAGTTCCGGGACAAATTCACCCTTGGCCTGGTCTTTATTTCCCTGTTACTGTGCGCCGATCATTCGTGAAATGCCCGAGGGGTGGGGTGTGAGCAGATTCGGCGTGCGCGGATTGGCGGTCTTTCTGGCCGTCGCCACAATGGTGGGAGGCTTTCCAGCCTCTTCGATGGCAGCTACAGGGAAAGGCCCTGGCTTCCTGCGGCCGGCGGTGAGGCAACCCAAGGCGGTTCCCGTCACGCCAGTCACCATCGGCCGAGGCGCCGGAGTCGACAGGCGCGGCGACCAGGCCGCGGCCCACCCGTGGAAGGGCGCGCCCAAGGTGACGTGGCCCTCAGCGGGCAGCGCCGAGGTCAACCTCAGCGACGACAGTGTGAAACCCTCGGCCCGAGTCAGAAGCGCCGTGCCGGACCCGGCGCCAACCGGGAAGCCCGGAGCTCTCAAGCGTGCCGGCACTCTGCCCGTCGCCGTGGCAACCGCACCCACGAAGGACCGCAGTTCCGCGACAACGCTGTCGAAGGTCAGGGTCACAGTCGCGGATCACGCACTGGCTCAGCGAGCGGGCGTGGACGGGCTGTTGCTGTCCGTTGGGCGCGCCGACAAGGCCGCTTCGGCGGCTCCCGTGCGAGTCCAGGTCAACTACTCCACGCTACGCGGAGCGTACGGCGGTGACTGGTCATCGCGACTGCGTCTGGTGCAACTGCCTGCCTGTGCGCTGACCACACCTCAGGAGGCGAAGTGCCGGGTCGCCAGGCCACTGGCGACGACGAACGACATCAAGGCGGGCACGCTGTCCGCCCAGGTCGACGCGGCGCCGCAGACCATCTCCGGACTGCGCCCGGCTTCGGCGTCAATGGCGCGCAGCGCCGCAGTGGAGGCTGCTGCCACCAACGCAGCGACGGTACTGGCGGCCACGTCCAGTTCCTCCGGTTCGTCCGGCGACTACAAGGCGACGCCTCTGTCGCCCTCGGGGTCGTGGAGTGCAGGTGGTTCGACGGGAGCGTTCAACTGGTCGTATCCGGTCGGTGTGCCGAATGTGCCCGGCGGCCTCAAGCCGAAGATCTCCCTGGACTACAACTCGCAGAGCGTGGACGGCGAGACCGCGGCGTCGAACAACCAGCCGTCCTGGATCGGCGATGGCTGGAACTGGCAGCCGGGGTTCATCGAGCGCCGCTACAAGCCGTGTGACTACGACAAGGACGGCGGGACCAACACCACCAAGGTCGGCGACCTGTGCTGGTACAACGACAACGCCACCTTGTCGCTGGGAGGGAAGTCCACCGAGCTGGTCAAGGACGACAAGACCGGCGACTGGCACCCGGCTGGCGACGACAGTGAGAAGGTCGAGAAGCTCACTGGTGCCGCGAACGGTGCGCACGATGGCGAGTACTGGAAGATCACCACCAACGACGGTGTCCAGTACTACTTCGGACTGAACCACCTGCCCGGCTGGAAGGACTCAAAGTCGACGCCGGAGACCAACTCGGCCTGGACGGTTCCGGTGTTCGGCAACCAGCCCGGCGAACCCTGCTACAACTCCGACTTCGCCTCCGCGTGGTGCCAGCAGGCCTGGCGCTGGCAGCTGGACTACGTCGTCGATCCACACGGCGACGCGATGGCGTACTACTGGAAGACCGAGTCCAACAACTACGGCCGCGACGTCTCCGACACCACCGGCAAGTCCACCGCCACCTCCTACGTCCGTGGCGGCTACCTCGACCACATCGACTACGGCCTGCGCTCCGACGCCGTCTACTCCGGCAAGGCCATGGGCCAGGTCGCGTTCGGGACGGACGAACGCTGCCTGTCCAACTGCTCCAGCTTTGACTCTACGAACGCCGCCAACTGGCCGGATGTGCCGTTCGACCAGTACTGCAAGGACGGTGACGAGTGCAAGGACAAGTACTCGCCCACCTTCTGGTCCCGTAAGCGCCTGACCTCGATCACCACCAAGATTCTTACTGGTGGTGCGTACAAGAACGTCGACACCTGGACGCTCGCCCACGGCTTCCCTGCCTCCGGCGATGGCATCTCCACGCCAATGTGGCTGCAGTCCATCACCCACAGCGGACAGGACGGGGGCACCGCCGCCCTGTCTCCGGTTACTTTCGCCGGGGTGCAGATGGCCAACCGGGTCGACAAGACCGGTGACGGCCTCGCTCCCTTCATCCGTCTGCGCCTGTCCCAGATCACCACCGAGACCGGCGGCACGATCGGCGTCTACTACTCCGACCCGGGCTGCACGGCCAGCAACCTTCCGTCCGCGGACGACAGCAACACCACGACCTGCTATCCGTTCAAGTGGGCCTTCGAAGGCGAGACGGCCAAGCAGGACTGGTTCAACACCTACACCGTCACCAAGGTCGTCGAAGGCGACAACATCGCCTCCACCCCAGACAAGGTCACCGCGTACTCCTACCTCGGTGGTGCGGCCTGGGCAAAGAGCACCGACGAGCTGATGAAGGCCGACGACCGCGCCTACTCCGTCGCGCGCGGCTACGGCCGCGTGCAGACCCGCACGGGTGCCGGTTCCGACCCGCAAACCCTTTCGGAAACCCGCTACTTCCGCGGGCTTGACGGCCAGGACGTCAAGGACTCCACCGGAGCCGCACTCACCGACCGTCTGCAATTCGCTGGCATGGTCCGGGAGAAGGCCACCTACAACGGCGACGACACCAGCAAACCGATATCCGCCACCTCCTACACCCCCTGGCGATCTGACGTCACCGCCAGCCGTACCCGCAGCGGTCTGCCGGACCTGCAGGCCTACCACACCGGTACGCAGAAGGAGCAGACCCGCACCACCGTCAGCGGCGGCGTGCGCACCACGTCACTGGCGCGTGCCTTCGACTCCTACGGCATGGTCACCTCCGTCTCCGACCAAGGTGACGAGGCGAAATCCGGCGACGAACGGTGCGCCCTGACCACGTACGCCCGAAACACCGGTAGTTGGATCCTCGACAAGGTCTCACGCGTGGAGACCATCGCCGACGCCTGCGACGCCACCGTCAACCGCCCGGCCGATGTGATCAGCGACAAGCGCACCTACTACGACGGCGGCTCCTTCGGTGCGGCGCCCACGAAGGGCGATGTCACCAAGACCGACCAGATCAACGGCAAGGGCGACGGCTACGACACCATCAGCACCACGGCCGCGAGTGACTTCGACATCTACGGGCGTGCGCTGAAGGTCACCGACACCTACGGCAAGACCACCACCACCGCCTACGCTCCGACCACCGGCGAAGCACCCACCCAAACCGTCGTCACCAACCCGCTCGGCCACGCCGTCACCACCGTCCTCGACCCGCTCCGCGGACAGCCCACCCAGGTCACGGACGCCAACGGCCGTATCACCACGACGAATTACGATCCGCTCGGCCGAACCAGCAAGATGTGGACGCCCGCCAGACCGGCCGCGACCAATCCGACATCGCCGAGCTACACCTTCGACTACCAAGTCCGCAACGACGCCCCCGTCGTGGTGACAACCAAGAAGCTGGACTTCAACTCGGTCTACCAACCCTCCTACGCCTTCTACGACGGCCTGCTGCGCCCGGTCCAGACACAGGCCCCCTCACCGGACGGTTCAGGGCGCCTGGTCACTGAGACGTTCCACGACACCCGCGGCTTCGCCTGGCGGAGCTCCGGCACCTACTACGCCGACGGCAAGGCGGAACCTGTCCTGGTCACCGGCCAGGAGACCAACTACCCCGCCTCGACCGACACCCTCTACGACGGCGCCGGACGCACCACCGCCTCGATCGACAAAAAGTTCGGCGACGAGGTCAAACGCACCACCACGACCTACACCGGTGATACCACCACGGTCATCCCTCCACAAGGCGGCACCGCGACCACGACAGTCACCGACGCCCGGGGCCGCACCGCCGAACTCAAGCAGTACACCAACACGGACCGCACCACCTCGCAGTCCACTACCTACACCTACGACAAGCGCGGACTGCTGGCCCAGATGGCGGACCCGTCCGGTGCGAAGTGGTCCTACACCTACGACGTCCGGGGGCGCCAGACCCAGGTCGACGACCCCGACAAGGGCACCAGCACCACCGTCTACGACGCCGGTGACCGGGCCATCGACATCACCGACGCCCGCGGCATCACCCTGCACACCGACTACGACGCCCTTGGCCGGCCGATCGACCGCAAGCAAGGCACAACGACGTTGGCGACCTGGACGTACGACGGCGCCAGCGGAGGCAAGGGCCAGCCCTACACCGCCACTCGCTACGCGGGCGGCAACGCCTATGCCACCCAGGTCAACTCCTACAACGCGCTGTACGAGCCGGTCGGCACCCAGGTGACCATACCCGCCTCGGAGGGGAACCTGGCCGGCACCTACAAGTGGATCACTTCCTACAACGCCAACACCGGTCAGCCGATGTGGAGCCAGCAACCCGCAATCGGCGATCTGCCGCAGGAGAAGGTCAGCAACACCTACACGGCCAACTCCAGCCTGCCGTACACGCTCTACGCCGGGAATTCAGCGCTGGTCTCGGCGATGGCCTACGACCACTACGGACGCCTGGCGCAGGAACAGTACGGCCAGTTCGGCGCGCTCCTTCGCACATCGAACGAATACGACGAGAACACCAGCGAGTTGACCCGGCAGTTCACCGACCGGGACACCGCGCCCCAGCGCATCGACGACAACCACTACAGCTACGACCCGGCCGGGGACGTCACCTCCATCTCCACCACCACCGGCCAGGACACCACCGCGGTCACCGACACCCAGTGCTTCACCCTCGACGCCCTGCAACGCGTCAACGAGGCCTGGACCGCCACCGACCAGTGCAAAGCGACGCCCTCAAACACCTCGTCCGCCACAGTGGGTGGACCGGACGCGTACTGGACCTCCTACACCTACGACCCGGTCGGCAACCGCAAGACCGAGGTCCAACACCAAACGCCATCCGGTCCGTCCAGTGACGTCACCCGCGCCTACGCCACCCCTGCTTCCGGCACCCACGTGTTGCCCTCCGTCACCCAAAGCAGCACCGATGGCTCAAGCCAGGAGACGTTCACCTACGACAAGGACGGCAACACCGCAACCCGCGTCATCGGCGGCAACACCCAAACCCTGGACTGGGACGCCGAAGGCCACCTCGCCGACACCAAGGGCTCCAGCACCACCGCCTACATCTACGACGTCGGCGGAAATCGCCTGATCCGCAAGGACTCCACCGGCTCCACCCTCTACCTACCCGGCGGCAACGAACTCCACCTGGCCAAGAACGGAACCACCACCGGCACCCGCTACTACAGCCTCGCCGGACAAACGGTCGCCATGCTCACCGGCGGCAAACTCACCTTCCTACTGGCCGATCCGCACGGCACCGCCACCACCCAGGTCGACGCCACCACCCAAGCCGTCACCCGCCGCAAGACCACCATCTTCGGCACCCACCGCGGCAACCAACCCAGCAACTGGGCCGGCGACAAGGGCTTCGTCGGCGGCACCCTCGACCCCGACACCACCCTCACCCACCTCGGCGCCCGCGAATACGACCCAACACTGGGCCGCTTCATCAGCGTCGACCCACTCCTCAACCCCACCAACGCCCAACAGAGCAACGGCTACACCTACGCGAACAACAACCCGGTCACCCTGTCCGACCCCAACGGCACCCGCCCGATCGGCCCCGGAGACAACCCCCAGGAAGACCAAGAGTGGGCGCTGAAGAACCACGTCGACCACTACGGCTGGGAGACGGACCGCTACGGCGGCTGGGATTGGTACGAAACCCGCAGTGGATCAGGCCCAGGCGGAGACAGCGCCGACCTCACCTACACCGTGCCCTCGACACTGGGCTACGAAAACGGTGAAGAAGCCGGCTACAGCATCAGCAACGTCCAACATCCTCAAGAGGAGTTCCAGCGCAGACACCCCCTCCGCAGCCAACTGGTCAATCTGGCCGTCGGGGTGTCCGTCGGAATGCTCTTCGACAACCCCGAAATAGGGTTCATGGATGAGGGGCCCACCACCTTCGCGGCTGACAGCGAAGCCACGAGCGCGGCAGAGGCAGACTCAGAAACCGCAGCACAGCTAGGTCCCTGCAACCACAGCTTCCTCCCCGACACCAACGTCCTTCTGGCCAACGGCAAGCCCGAGAAGATCAAGGACGTCAAGGTAGGCGACGAGGTCACCGCCACCGACCCGGTCACCGGCAAGACCACAAAGCACAAGGTCGCCGCCACCATCATCACCCAGCACGACAAGGACTTCACCGACCTCACCATCAAGACCCCCGACGGTGACAAGTCCATCATCGCGACCGACACCCACCCCTTCTGGACCACCGACAAGAAAACCTGGACCAACGCCGGCAACATCACCCCCGGCACCCGCCTACGCACCCCCGACGGCCAAACCGTCACCGTCACCGCCGTCCGCCACTACCACCAACAACAGACCACGCGTGACCTCACGATCACCGACACCCACACGTACTACGTGCTGGCGGGCACGACGCCGGTCCTCGTTCACAACGCTAACTGCTCCAGTAACGCAAAAATTCTTGGCGAAAATCTGGAGGCTTCTGGAGTCACCCGACCTGCGGATACTGCGGCGCATCACATTGCCGCCAGCACATCCCCGAAGGCCGCATCAGCGCGGCAGCAACTCGCGAAGTTTGGAATCGATATCAACGACGCGGATAACGGCGTGTTCTTGCCTCGAGGGTCTGCATCATCGAACCCGACAGGTGCATCCGTTCATTCACGCATTCACACAAACGACTACTACACCTATGTCAATGACATGATTGGTGGCGCGAGGAATGTCAGTGAAGCCCGAGATGTGCTCGGCTACCTGAGAAGGCAACTGCAGGGCGGGTATTGGCCGTAATCGGAGCGTGTAGCCTTGCTGCGGCGCGACTGTAAAGGCTCGGTCGCGCCGCAGCAAGGCGGTAGGGGCCTTAAGGCTGGTAAGGGAGTAACCGATGAGGCAACCAATCGACGCTGCGCTCGGCGTGGCGCAGGGCATCGTTGACCAGCTGGGATCCAATCGAGCGGTTCCCACTGCAGAGGAGCTGATTGCGGCCGTACAGAGCTTCGAGCGGGTTGAGTTCGACATCCCGAGCGGCGCGGACTCTGATGGGTTCCTTTTCCAGCACGGCAAGGTGAATTGGTTTCCTGAGCCAACATTCACATTGGGCTTCGTACGTCAAATGGAGCTCGTTAACTCCGAAGGGGAGCACGAAGGCTACTCGCAGGTGCAGCTTGAGTACCGATATCGAGTTGATGCCGACCTGCAATCGTCTGAGAGTCGCAGTTCTTGGTGGTTCCGTGACAGCGGGGTTCCGTTCGAGGAGTGGCTCGAATCGGTGAAGCAGGATCCCGTTTGGGTGATCGTTCGAGGGAAGAATCCTGTGGAGTTTGACGTTTCGCAGGAGCTGACCTGAATGTCAGCGGGGAGGCATGGATTGTATTTCAACTTGCGCCCCCTTGTTGCTGAATTCAGGATTACCTGACGTGAAAAACTGATGGGCCCCTTCCGGAGATCCGGAAGTGTCGATGGCCTGGCGTTGGGGGCGGAGCCTTACGTGAGGCTAGACGCCGGCGGTGACGCCGATGTGTGCGGGGCCCAACAGCTCCTTGATGACGACCAGGTCCACCCCCTGCTCCAGGAGGAGGGGGTGGAGTGGGAGTGAACCGGGCCGGGTTCGGTGGAGACTTCCCTACGAGGGAAGATCGCGTTTATGCCGAAGCAGTACCCGAAGGAAGTACGTGAGCGAGCGGTACGCCTGGTCCTGGAGCATCTGGCGGAGTATCTGTCGGTGTGGGCGGCATGCCGGGCGATCGCGCCGAAGCTCGATGTTGGTGCGGAGAGCCTGCGTAAGTGGGTCCGTCAGGCCCAGACCGATCCGGTCAGTGACCCGGCGTGACCACGGACATGGCCGAGGAGAACTTCCGGCTGCGGGCCGAGGTGCCCGAGCTGAAGCGGGCGAATGAGATCATGGGGGCCGCTTCGGCTTTCTTCGCGGCCGAGCTCGACCGGCCGCGGAAGTCCTCGTGACGTTCATCGACAAGCACCGCGACCAGCGCGGTGAGGACGATGTGCGCTGGGGAGTCGAGCCGATCTGCTGGGTGCTGGCCGATCGCCCCGTCCACCTTTTACGCCACGAAGAAGCGTCCGGCCTCGGCCCGGGCCGTGCGGGGCGCGGAGCTGAAGGAGAAGATTGCGCAGGTCCACACGGACAACTTCAGCGTCTACGGGGCGCACAAGAGGTGGCGGGAGCTGAACCTGCAGGGCATACCCGTGGCCCGCTGCACCGTGCGGCGGTTGATGCGTGACCTGGGCCTGAGCGGGGCCGTGCGCGGCGGGACCAAGATCCGCACCACCGTGCCCGACGCCGGCCACGAGCGGGCGGCTGACCTGTTGGAACGGGACTTCACCGCCGAGGCGCCGAACCGGCGCTGGGTCGCCGACTTCACCTACGTGGCGACCTGGGCCGGATTCGTCTATGTCGCGTTCGTGGTGGACATCTTCTCCCGCGCGGTCGTCGGCTGGTCCGCGGCCCGGCTCAAGCGCACCAGCCTGGTGCTGGACGCGCTGAAGATGGCCCTGTGGCGCCGCGACCGCGAAGGCCGCCCGCCGGAGCCCGGTTTGATCCATCACTCGGACGCCCGCTCGCAATACACGGCGTTCACCTTCACCGCCCACCTGATGGCGGCCTGCCTCGACGCCTCCATCGGCACCGTCGGCGACGCCTACGACAACGCCCTCATGGAAACCGTGATCGGCCTGTACAACCCCGCTCATCGAGCGGGTCGGCCCCTGGCGGACCCTCGCGGACGTCGAGTTCGCCACCGCCGAGTGGGTCGACTGGTACAACAACCGCCGCCTCCACACCCGGATCGGAGACATCCCACCCACCGAACACGAAGCCAACTACTACGCTGAACACCACCCCACGACCGGGGACCCAGTCAAGAACTGAAGTCTCCACGAAACCCGGCGCGATTCAAAGGCCCACTGCCGCAGGTCAGAGGCCCATGTGGTGTCGAGACGCCGGTCGCACGCGGCAGGCACGAGGTGGCTGCGGATGTCGGCGGTCGTCCTGATCGACTTGCGGCCGAGCCATCGCGAGTCCTCGTGGATGGGGATCCCATTCGCCAACGCCAAGGTCATCACACTGGAGAAGCCAGGAGCCGCCGTGCGGGGCCAACACGTCAGCTGCGGCACCGAGTCCGGGCGACTTCGGGTGGTCCGCTCGACGCTACGGCAGCCCTTCAGAGAGATACGCTTGCGAGCCTCCGCTGACCAAGCCGTGGGCTCAGCATCGCCTCCCGAGAGGGGCAGGGATGCAACTCGGGTAAGAGCACCTGGACCGAGCAGCCGCTGCCGTATCTTCCGCAGTAGTTGAAGATGGTGCTAATCTCCGGCCACTTGTCTGGGGTTGGGTTGCAGTTGCCGGGGGGCTTCACACTACGCGCCGACCAGGGCGGCAAGTGCAAGCCGTGACCGGTTTTCACCCTCCCCATGTCTTCATCGCCTTCAGGGAAGGAACCGGGTGGCTCAGCGTGCCCTCATACGCAGCTCCATCGCGGTAGCCGCGACTTTCGCCATGGCATCGGGCTTCGCCTGCGCCATCGCGCCGTCCGCTCTCGCGGATGCCCCCACCGAGACGGTCATCCCGGCTGCCCCGCGTTATCAACCGCCCCGGGACGAGGTTGCCTTCGCGGGGCCCGGCGGGTTCCTGCACCGGCATGAGGGGCAGTCCGAATGGGTCTGGACGAAGTATTCGGGCGGTCCCGACGTCCCGGTGCCCGGGTTGCACGGCCGCGGGGCCGGATCCTCGGGAGCGGGCTCGGACGTTGTGGCCACCGTGGCCAACGGCGTCGTCCAACTCCAGGACATGGACGCCGGCACGACGACCACCAACGTCCCGCCGAGCGGCCAGAGCTACATCGGGACCTTCGGGACAAGCGTCCTTACGTACACGAGGGCTGTCGATGGGACCATCGCCTCGTTTCACGTCCTCACGATGGCCGGCGGGCAGCAGACCGACACCCTGGTCACCGGGTGGCCCGCTGGCACGAAGCTCAGCGCGGCGCCGCTGGCGGGCAACTCGAACTCCGCAGTGCTGATGTACACGGACAGCACCGGCAGGCGGCTGGCCCTGCTGGACATGGCCACCGGCCAGGTGACGCCCGTCTTCGGCCCCATGGCCAGCCCCCCGTACGTGGTGCTGACGGACAAGTACGTCGGCTGGTACGCCTCCGACATGGACGGAACCCTCCATGTGCTCAACCGTTCCGATCTCAGCGCCCCCGAAACCACTCTCCAGGTGCCGTTGAACGGCACCACCAAAGTCGCGGTCCGCTACTTCGCCATCGTCGGAGACTCGGCGGTCTTCACCTACGACTGGATCCAGGGCTACTCGGCCGCCAACGACCAGTTCGGCGACCCGCTGGCCACCATGCCGCTCACCGGCGGAACGGTGACCTCGATTCTCGACCACGGGGACCACGACACGCTGAGCCCGTACCCGGGCGGCGCCATCGTGGTCGGCGGAACATCACTCAACGACTGGGCGGCCCGCCGCGTCACCATCGACGCGAGCGGAACGCCGACACTGACGGCCGTGGACTCCGACCCGCCCATGCCCTCGCCCATCTCGGGAGTCTCACAGGCCGGCGGCCGACTGGTCACCCTTGAGTTCAGCAATGTCGCGGGCGCGAACACCTTCGCCCGCACCGTCCAGCTCGGCAACCCGCCGTCCTACGGCGCGCGCACCGCGTTCCCCGCCCTCAGCGTGAGCGACTGCATCAACACGGGCTGCCCGGAGATCGGCACCGGCGACGGCCGGATCGTGCAGCAGGCGTCGAACGCCTACGGGGCGGTCGTGGAGGGTCCCACCGGCTCGGCCGACGTGGACCCGGGGATGAGCGGCGGAACCGTCGTCGACTCCGACGGCCGCTTCGTGATCTACGACAACACCTCCACGGGCAAGCAGTACATCGGCGACACCACGCTGAAGACCAGCACCAATGTGCTCTTCACCCGCCCGATCACGGGAGCGGCGCTCTCCGGCGAGACCCTGTGGACGGCCAACTCGACGGCAGGATCAATCAGTTCCACCGACCTGGCAACCCAGCAGACCACCGGGACCATCCCCATCGGTGCGCCGTGCGTGCCGAGCGAGCTGCAGGCGGCGGCCGGCCGATGGATCTACTGGTCATGCGGCGCCTCCGGCCCAGCCGGAGTCCACGACCTGGCGACGGGCACGGACGTCTCCGTACCGTCCGGGCCGTCCGAGCTCGGTGACGGCTTCGTCGTCGAACACGACATGACCGCCGGAAAGTTGGTGCTAACCGACGTCCACACCGGCACCGCGGTCACCAGCGACCTGGCCGCCCTGCCGCCGCTGACATGGCTGCCCACCGATGACCGACAGGTGACCTGGGCGGTCGACAAGTACGCCGGCGGCATCGCGTACGTCGACACCGAAGAGAACGTCCACATCGTCGACCCGCACATCCCCGCCTCGCCCGCAGCTGGCTACCGCCTGCTGCCCGGCCAGCGGCTCGACCCGGGCGATAGCCTGACCAGCGGCAGCATGCGACTGGTGATGCAGCCCGACGGCAACCTGGTGGCGTACCTGAAGGCCGGCGGCAGCGCCGCCCCTGCGGAGTGGGCCAGCGGAACCTCGGGCCATCCCGGTGCCTACGCGGTCATGCAAACCGACGGCAACCTGGTGGTCTACAGCCAGGGCGGCGGCCCCGGCATCGGCGGCATGCTGTGGTCCAGCGGCACCGCCGGGAACCCCGGTGCCCACGCCACCCTCCAGGACGACGGAAACCTGGTCGTCTACCGCGAGGGCACCAGCGACCCGGGTAACTCCCTCTGGCCCAACGGCTCATACGCACCGTCGCAGACCATCGCCGCAGGCCAGGTCATCAAGCCCGGGTGGTGGACGCAGGGTCAGCGCACCTTCCTGGTGATGCAGCGGGACGGCAACCTGGTGATGTACCGCAAGCGCGACGGCAAGGCGACCTGGTCCAGTGGCACCTACGGGCACCCGGGCGCGTACGCGGTAATGCAGAGCGACGGGAACCTGGTGATCTACCGCTCCGGCGGCGGGTCGACCACCGGCGGGGCGCTGTGGGCAAGCCGTACCTACGGCCATGCCGGCGCCTACGCGATCATGCAGGACGACGGAAACCTGGTGATCTACAAGCGCGGTGGCGGGCCGAGCACCGGTGGCGTGTTGTGGGCCAGTAACACCTGGCGCACCGCCTCCTGAGTCACGCCTCGCGCAACCTCCTGCCCGCCCGACCAAAGTCGGGCGGGCAGACGCGTGTCTCGGACTACTCGACTTCGGCGGCAGGTGAGCGACTGCGGGTGGCAGTGACATCGCAGGGACCGAGACGTGGGCAAACCCGTTGAGTGCGGAAGCTGGCATCAGCTCGCCCCCCACCCCGAACAGCCTGCTCAGAGGCCCATCGCGGCTGTCCATCCCTGGGACTTTTCAGGGACTTTCAGCTCTCTCCCAGGGACTCCCGAGAGACTTTTTGCCGCCTAACGCAGCAAGCCCCTGAAAGATCCGAAAGGGCCTCCGACGCAGGCCAGACGCCCTTCCCAAGGCAAAACCCCAGCTAGCGGCAGACGAGTCGAGCTGTACGCCGGGCGTACTCAGAGGTTCACCGAAAGCCGCACTGACCTGCGGATACACCCCCGTGTGCACCACCGCCGTGCACATGGCGCGCACAGTCGCGTCATATTGGCGGATGCGGTGGCTTTGGGAACAGCCTTGAACGATCACGATTCCGCGATCCGCCCCGTCCGACTACGGTGCGGACATTTCGACTTTACGCTTCTTTGCGGTTGAGGAACTCGTTCAGCAGGGCGAACATCCGGCCGCAGAGGGTCTGGTCATCCACCGCACCCTCCGGCTCTACCGCACAGAGCTGCCGCACCAGCTCCCACCACACGAGGTTCGTGCCATGCCCGAGCCGCTCGGCAAGCCATTCGCGGAAACCGGACAGCAGCTCCCAGTCTCGGCTGGCGTCATAGCCATTGACGAACGCAACGAACTCACGGTATGAGCCATCTAGGCCGTAGGCTCCTGGCCTTTGTTGCACGTTTCTCAGGAGGGTTGGGAAGTCCACAGCCAGCCCTTCGCGTCTGAGTTGCTCACCCACGCTCAAGGATCAGGTCCACGTTGGAATCGATCTCCTGATCTGCAGTCAGGTGGAGATGGGTGCCTTCGTGAACCCCGTCCTGTGCCAGCGTCAGAAGATGGCGAGCGAGCGTGACCAGCCCCGCACGGTTGGCCTTGATGGACACTTCCGTAAAGCTGACCGATACGGTGATTTCGAAATCGTCGTCCCAGGAAAACCGCAGGCCGTCGCCGGAGTGATATTCAGGGACATGAACAATGTAATCCACTGTGAAATGTACTCCTAATCGGTCTGCAACCGTGCACCGGGGGAGCCACTTCGACGACTCGTTTCGAAGTGGCCCTCCATCAGTCGGTGCGCATACCCGAGGTAAACGAGCCTGTTCTCTACGACCATGGACTCTCCGGGCTTCTTCGGATTCGGAGCCAGCCGTTCGAAGTTCATGTGTACATCTCTGCCGTGCTGCCCCGTGATGTCCGACTCGCCCAACCTGGCAACGCAGGTCGCGTCTTGGTGGAGCAAGGCGGAGAGGAAGGTGCGGTCTTCAGGCGCGAAGCGGGGGTGGGCTCCGCGAAGCCGGCGTTCCAGCATGGAGAGCTGGCGCCGCCGCGCCCAGGACTTCCACGTCCTTCTTCCGGTCGCTCATCGGCAGCATCCTCAGCGCTGCGGAGGCGTTTATCGCCGTCAGATAGGCCAGGCGCACCAACATAATCGCTCATCATGCCGGGCGGCGCTGACTCGCCGAAACACCGCTCATCTGGCGTCGCCAAGACAGCGCGATCCTGCCTCTCACGTGCACGGATGGACTTCCCGGCACCCACAATGCCACCGGGGTACACCCGCTACAGAGATCACCATCACCCCGAACCGAAAACCTCAACAGCACCCCCGGAACGACACATGGGCTTCGCCGTCGGTTAGATCTGGTGAATCCATTCAGAAGCAGAGCGGCGCTCATGCAAGTCAGCCCTCGGGTTAGACGCGAGTCGCTCGACGTAGTCCCTCATGAGTTTTACGCGGTGGGGCGCGGGAACCACAAGGACACCAATGCCGTCCTCCCAGGTTGTCCCCCGCATTACCACTCCCCCATTGGTCGACATCATCACAAATTCAGGTCGGCCCACCCCGGATCCAAGAATTCCGTTAGCCGCGCCAGCCCCCATAATGTCCCAGCTATCCATCAATTCAACCTTTGCCCATCGAAGGATGGGGGTCGATTTGTCATCGGCAAGGTCAACTCCCAGCAAGAATTCCCCATTCGGTTCGCTGAACAGGCCGATCTCGCTCGCCAAACTAAACCAGCTCAAATTGGCATTACTGACAATATCCGCATCGCCAGCATTAAAAACAATATCGCGGCGACCATCGCTACGCCCGCAACTCGACGCGATCCAAGCAGCCCTTACGGGTAGCGTTGCTGGAGTCGCATCTATGCTGAGAAAACGGATCCCAGCCCGCACCAACGCCTTCGACAGCTTCCGGTCGTCCATGAAGAACCTCCAAGCCCCGCCAACGCACTACCAGCCAAACATTGCACCCGCGCAAGCATAGCAGGCGGGCTTCGTATATCACTCCGAAGCCCGCCGTCACTTCACTTAAAAACTACGGGCGTGGAAAGTAGGGCATGATCTTGGTGTAGTCGTGATTGTCAACCCAGCCAATGTTGCCGTACTTATTGATCAAGATGCGGTATCTGTTGCCACCGCCCGGGATGTCGTAGATGGTTGCGCCTCCCCATTTCCTGGCTATAGCAGGCGGCGTATTGGGGCGCACGGTGAAGGTATCGACGTTGCCCTGAGGTGTGAGTCGCGGGGGACGTCCATTATTGATGATGTCATCGACGCCGTCATGGACGCCGTTAGGAATATCACCCGGTCCGCATATGCCGGCGTTATGCACCAGGACCGGCGTATTTCCTGCGAGGACATAGTACGTGTGGAAGTCTTCGACGGTGAGGTTGTAGGTGCGTGCACCTTGGTCGTAGGCGCGGTTGGCCTGTACGCGGAGGATGCTCCCGTCGTTGCTCAGCAGTGTGCTACCGGGTGCTAGGTCGCGGGCTTTGAGCCAGCGGTGCTCCGTGGGGCTCCAGAAGGGGTGCTCGTAGGTGGCGGTGAGCTTCCGTGGGCCGCTTCGCGTGATGACCGTCAGTTCGTCGAAGTGCCTGTCACCGTCGGTGGTGATCAGGCGGGTGACCCTGTGTGGGGCGGTTTTCCCTGTGGTGGGGTTCGTCGCGGTGACCTCATCGCCTGCCCTGATGGACTCGATGTTCTTCGTCGAGCCGTCGCCCATGAGCACTTTGGTGCCAGCTAGGAAACACTGGGTGCAGCCGCTCTCGGAACTACCCGTGTCCTGGGCGTCCCGTAGAGCCTGCCCGAGGCCGTCGTTGAAGCGACTGATTCCGTCGGCGATACCGAAGACGCCGCCAACCATCAGTGTGGTGCTGGCCGCTATGGCCGGGGCGCCGGCCAGGCATCCGACTCCGGTGATGCACAGTGCGCCGCCCGCCAGGTCTCCTGATGCTCCCAGGCCAATCGCTCCGACGCTTCCGAACGTCTCGATCAGCCCGCCGAAGATTTGGGAGGCGTTGTCCAGGATCGCTGAGCCGTAGTTGGCGACGGTATTGGCAGCGCCCTTGAGCCAGTCTGGGATCCAGCTGTTGTCGTCGTCCTGCTGTGCGCTCTTCTCCTTCGTGGCTTCGTACAGCTGCCACAGCTTGGCTTTCTCTTGCTGTTGCTTGGCGACCGCGGTGTTGAAGGCGTCCGATGCCGCTTGGCCCGCCGCTGTGGCGTCCTTGCCGGCGGCGGTGGCGGAGGTGCGAGCCTGTTGGGCCGCGGTCCAGGCGGAACTCGCGGAGCCATGGGCGGCGTCGGCGTAGTTCTGCGCGCTGGTGGCGGAGTTGATGGCGTCCGCTGCCGCTTGTTGGGCGTCGGCCTGGGCTTTGCGTGCTGCCTGGGCGGATTGGGCGGCCTTGGTCGCAGAGGCTTCCGCCTCATCAGCGGATTTCGCCGCTTGGGCGGCGTAGTTCTTGGCGTCGGCCGCTGAGGCTTGGGCTTGCTTGGCGTAGCCTGCGGCGTCGGCGGCTGCTCGGGCTGCGGTGGCGGCGGCTTTGCCTGCTTCGGCGGCGTTCTTTTGTGCCGTTGCGGCGACCTCGGCGGCTTGGGCGATGAGTTGTTGGACTTGGGAGAGGTGGGTGGCGGTGAGGTAGCCGTCGCGTCGGGCCTTGTACTGGCCGACGGTGATGAAGACGTGCAGCAGGTCCCCCGGGCCTTCCAGCGCGATGCGGGCTCCGGCCTGGACTTCGGGCCCGCCCTTGTCGTTGAGCTGGGCGGCCTGAAGGCGTTGGTCCTGGGTGCGGGCGTTGTACTGGCCGGTGGCGAGGAACTCGCGGTACTTGTCCAGGGAACCAGAGCTGAGCGCCGCATCACCCTCCCGTTTGACGACCGGTCCGCCAGCGTCGATGATCTGCGCGATCAACACGCGCATGTCCTGTTCCATTACCTGGTACTGGCCGGTGCGCAAGAACGCGCTCACCGTCGCGGCGTCACCGGTCAGCGCTTCTGCCGCGGCCTTGCGGACCTTGGCTGATCCGGCCTGCGTCGACAACTGCTCGACGCGGGCCCGTTCGTCCTGCTGGGCAGCCTGCTTCCAGCCGGTCCGGGTGTACTGGGTGATGTCCTCATCCGAGCCCGCCAAGGCGACTTCGGCAGCGGTACGACTCCACGGGCCGTGCGTCTTCGCAATGCCGAGTGCGATCTTGCGGGCCTGCGGGGCGATGGCCTTCGGGTCGGCGCCGGGCTTGGCGGCCTGGTCGGACAGGTTCTGGGCCTGGGTGTCCAGGTCCTGTGCCTGCTTGATGACGGCTGCCTGTGCGGCGGTACGCCGGTCTTCTTGCGCCTTGAGGTCCTGGGCCTTGGCGATCCCCTCGTTGGTACGGGAGGTCAACTCCTCGGCATCGATTTTGCGGGCCAGGTCGTAGGTCTTCTTGGCCTTGGTGACCGCGTCACTGGCGGCGTCAGCGGCGTCCTGCGCCGCTTTGGCGTGATCCTTTGACTGTTTGGCCGCAGTGGCAGCCTGGCCCGCGTGGGCAGCGGCGTCGTCGGCGGCCTTGGCGGCGTTGTCCGCGTGCGTGGCGGCCGAGTTGGCGGCATCGCGTGCGTCGCGGGCGGCTGAGGCGGACTGGTTGGCCAGGTCTTCGGCGGCGTTCGCGGCGCGGGTGGCCTCGCGCGCGTGCCGGTGAGCGGCGGCAGCCGCATCACTGGCCTCGGCGGAGTGGGCACCAGCCTGGTCGGCGTAGGCGTTGGCCTGGTCCGCCGCGTCCGCCGCCGCATCAGCGTTGGCACCAGCTCCAGCGGCCGCCTTGGCCGCCGCTGCCGCGTCACTGGCTGCGTTGCCTGCTTGGTCGGCGGCGTCCGCTGCCAGCCGGGCGCCCTTGGCGGCGTCGCGCGCGTCTTCGGCGGCCTTACGCGCGGTGGCGGCCTGACTGGAGTTGGAGGCCGCGTCAGCTGCTGCGTCGCGGGCCCGGGAGGCGGCTTCGGCGGCACCTGCCGCTGCGGAGGCCGCCTGGGATGCGGCGTTGGCCGCAACGCGCGCGGCGGCGTTGGCCGCGGCGGCCGCGTCGATGGCGGTCTGCGCGGCAGTCGCCGCCTGGTCAGCCGCATCAGCGGCGCGGGCCGCATCGGCCGCGGCTGTCTGCGCATCCCCCTTGGCCGCCTGCGTCTCGGCAGCGGCCTTCTGCGCTGCCGCCTTGGCCAACTGCGCTGCCTTCACCGCACGCGCCGAGGCGTCCTTGGCTGCAGTTGTCTGTGCCTTGGCCTGCGCACCCGCCTTGCGTGCCTGGTCGGCGAGTTGGGCGATGGTGGCGTGTTCTTGGTCGTGGGAGCGGGCCACGTACTGACCGACGGTGAGGAACTCGTGGATGTCGTCCGCTGATCCGCTGCTCAGCGCGATGTCGCCGGCCTTTTGCACGTTCGAGCCGCCGGCGTCGATGATCTGCGCGACCTGGACGCGTTCATCCTGCTGGCGCCAGTCGTACTGGCCCTGCCGCAGGAACTTCTCGATGTCGGCTTGGGTGCCGCTCAGCGCGGCGTCGCCCTCCTTGCGCACCAACGGGCCACCAGCGTCGATGATTTGGGCGACGCGGACTCGTTCGTCCTGGAACAACGGTGCCTTCCAGCCATCGGTGAGGAAGGCCTTGAGCTGCTCGGGTGTCCCATCAATGGCCTGGGCGGCGGCTTCCTGCAGGTAGTGGCCACCCACGCTCGCAATCCGCGCGGCCTGGATCCGCTGATCCTGAACACCGATGTCCGATGCCTGGGCCAGAAAGTGCCTGACCTGCTCGTCACTTCCAGCCAGCGCGACTTCGGCGGCGGCACGTACCCCGGGTCCGCCGGTCTCCCACAGCCGCACCACTCGTCCGCGGTCAGTGTCGGGGATGGCGCCAGTCGGGCTGTTTGCGGTCGGCTGGTCATCGGCCCAGGCATGGGTGGGAGTTGGCCCGATCAGGCCTGCGACAAGAGCGATGGGCAGCAAGCTCAGGCACAGCACGCGTATCGCGCCGGATGCCCTCCTCGCCATGCCCCCCGGGGGTCTTCTGCGTTTCAAAGCGACACTCACTTCGCTGTCTGGCAACGGTAGTTGCCTGCCGCCGTTCGGCGACCGCGATGATGCCACGCACCTTTACCATTCCTTCACCTTACGGATTTTTATCGGACAGACTCGAATAGGGAGAAATGGCGCAAACATGTCGACATGGCAGCCGCTGAGTCAACCTCCGCAAGGGGGGTTCCAAATCCGTCAACTACCCATAGAAAACACGGCACTTACTCTCCTTTGCCAGCTAAGCCGATGGCGAGTCAGCTGCCCACCACTTCAGGATGGCCTGTGATTTTCCTGTGGGTTTGGTCACGTTGTGGTCATGTTCAGGTAAACGGTACGCTCCGTTCGATCTTCACTGTTTGCTTACATCTGTGTGGGGGCCGCGGATGCGCTGTCACCCATGCCTGGAAGGACCTTCCCCGGTGACCTCCCGCGTTCGCACAACACTCGCCGCTGTCGGCGCCGTCGCACTCATCGCACTTCTCGGCGCGCCAGCCCTCGCCTCAACTGCTCTGCAATCGCAGGGCACTTCAGCCGCCGGCTCGCCGTCGGCTTCGGATGCCCAGCCGCCGTCCGCCGTGGAGGACTTCGCCTACCCCAACGCCGCGAGCGTCCTCAAGGACAAGGGCATCAAGCTGATCAAGGGCGATGGCCACATCACCCTGGCTGACTGCGACCAAGGCGGCCAGCAGATCAGGATCTCCACCGTCAAGAGCGAGACCGCGGACCAGCAAGCCACCTACTGCTTCCAGGCCACCGCCAAGACCGGCTACCTCAGCCTGGAGCTGCCCCACGTGTTCTACCTGCGGGCCGCCGACCGCCCCTTCACCGCAAGCCTCACCCCGCAAGACCCGACCCAGGGCACGCCCGCAGGCCCCACCCAGCAGGTGGACGTCGCCAAGGGCGGCTTCAAGAGCGTCGGTGAAGGCACCGCCAGCGGCACGCCCACGACCCTGGTCGAAATCCGCGTCACCGGCTGACCCAACGGGCACCATGCATTCCTGCCCCGCTCGCCCGCCCCATCACCGCGCCCGCCACCTGCTTCCAAGGAACTCCGTTATGCCTGGCACTCGTTCACGTGTCACGTGGACCACCGGACTTGTCACCCTCGCGACGATCGCGGCCGCTACCACGGGTACCGCGCCCGCCAGCGCCGTCTCCGGTCCGCAGACGACCGACGGTGCCTACGCGTTCACCGCCAAGCTCGACATCGGCGGACAGCGCGGTTGCACCGCCACCCTCGTGGACCCCCAGTGGCTGCTGACCGCGGCCAGCTGCTTCGCCGACAACCCCGCACAAGGCTTCGCTGTCGCCGCGGGGGCGCCCAAGCTGAAGACCACCGCCACCATCGGCCGCACCAACTTTTCCGACACCAACACCGGCAGCGTGCAGGATGTCGTCGAACTCGTACCCCACGCCGACCGCGATGTGGTCATGGCCAAGCTCGCCAGCCCCGTTCCCGGCGTCACCCCCGCCACCATCGCCACCACCGCGGCATCGACCGGCGAGCAGGTACAGTCGGTTGGCTACGGGCGCACCCATGACGAATGGGTGCCCGATCACGCGCACAGAGCCGCCTTCACCGTCGGCGCCGTCAGCCCGACCAATGTGGACCTCGCAACTTCCGGGGACGGTGCGATCTGCAAGGGCGACACCGGCGGCCCCACCTTGCGCACCACTGACGGTCATCTCGAGGTGATCGCGGTCAACAGCCTGTCCTGGCAGGGCGGTTGCCTCGGAACGGACGCGGCCGAGACACGTACCGGTGCCGTAGCCACCCGCGTGGACGACCTCGCCACCTGGATTCAACAGATCCGCTACTCCACCACCTTCGCCAAGGCACCCTGGAAGGACGCCCAGCAGATGACCGCTGGCTACTACACAGGCGGCTCGGCCGGCGGCACCCGCCACATGGACCTCATCGTCCAATGGATCGACGGCGAAGTGACCCTCTACCAGGGTGCGGACAGCAACGATCCGGCACGCCCGTTCGCGGCCGAGTACCAGCTGGCGCCGCCGAAGGGCGCCTGGGCCAAGGCCGTCTCCATCGACAGTGCCAACCTCACCGGTGGTGGCACCGACGGACTCGTCGTGCGGTGGGACGACGGGAAGATCACCCAGTACGCCACCGTCGATACCAAGGGCTTCCACGGCGAGAAGCAGCTCGCCGCGCCCAACGCCACGTGGAAGAACGCCCGGCAGATGACGGTGGGCCGCTACACCCCCGGCGGGCGCAGGGACGACCTGGTCGTGGTCTGGAAGGACGGCGAGACCTCCCTCTACACCGACCTGGCGACCAACGGCTTCAAGCGCGAAAGCCAGCTGGCCAAGCCCAACACCACCTGGGCCTACGCCGACCAGATCACCGCGGGCGAGTTCACCGGCAAGGCCACCGGTGACCTGCTGGTGCGGTGGAAGGATGGAGAGACCACCATCTACCCCGGCCTGACCGCGAAGGGCATTCCGGCCGAGATCAAGATCGAGAAGGCTAAGTCGGCCTGGATCAACGCCACCGTCGTAGCCGCGGGTGCCTTTACGACCAGCACTGTCCCCAACGACGTCCTCGTCCGCTGGAACACCGGTCGCCTCGCCCTCTACCCAGGCGTCGACGCCACAGGCGTGCACGACGAGGTGCAACTCGCCCCGGCCAGCTGAACTTTGCTTATGTGGGACAGGGCGGCCGTCGACTGGAACGGCGACATCGGATTCGTCTGGCCCGTCCCTAGGTTCACCGATCAATAGGCGATGAGGAACCGGGGCTGACACCAACACTCCTGTCAGACCCGAGCTCACAACGACTGGTGGAACTCTCACCCCAGAACCCGGATACGCTCACGGACGAGCAGCGGCGGAGTCTCTGCCTCCGCAGGGCCTCCAGATCCAGGAACGCGCCTGCGATGACACGTATCCAAAGCCCGCCGGGATCAGGGGACGGTGTGGGACACCCAGCACGCTTCTGGCAGGCGCGGCGCGGGATGGCCAGAACACTGTCGTGACGGCAGTCGCTCGACTACCTCGTAGTGGACGGCGGAACCACCGTCGCCGCAGTCCTCCACGACGACACCGACGAACTCGTCGCGCACTCCCCGGCGACGGCGAAGAAGATCACCTTCCGGGAATGATCCTCGCCTCGTGAGCGGCTGCGGGTGGCAGTGACATCGCCGGGACCGACGTGTGGGCAAACCCGTCGAGTCGGGGGTGGCATCAGCTCAACTCCCCAACCCGGAACAGCCTGCTCAGAGGCCCATCGCGGCTGTCCATCCCTGGGACTTTTCAGGGACTTTCCGCTCTGTCCGAGGGACTTCCGAGGGACTTTTTACCGCCTAAGGCGGCAAGCCCCTGAAAGATCAGAAAGAGGCATCACCACAGGTCAGAGGCCCTTTCCAAGGCAAAGCCCCAGCTAGCGGCAGACGAGTCGAGCTGTACGCCGGGTTCTGTCTCCGGTGGGCCTCGCGGCCCGCCGGGAGGCGGTCATCCATCTAGGGCCGACGTTGCCGTCGGCCTCGTGCGGTCTACCCGCGGACTCGGGCGGGCCGCCCTCGAACATCCGCGCAGAGTCGCCTTGCGGCGGCTCCATCTTGACCTTGCTCCAGGTGGGGTTTACCTAGCCGTCCAGGTCACCCTGGACGCTGGTGGTCTCTTACACCACCGTTTCACCCTTACCAGGTGCCTTTCGGCTCCTGGCGGTCTGCTTTCTGTGGCACTGTCCCGCGGGTCACCCCGGGTGGGCGTTACCCACCACCTTGCCCTGTGGAGCCCGGACGTTCCTCGGCGGAACCCAAGGGTTCCGACGCGACCGCCCGCTCGGCTCGTCTGCCGTACAGACATGGTAGTCGAGCACGGCCGGGGCGCCGACCAGGGCCGCCTATGCTGCACCGGGGTGTGACGTCGTGACGTACGAGGGAGAAATACCGTGCTCGTCCTGCTGCCGCCGTCCGAGGGGAAGGCCCAGGATGGCTCCGGTGCCGCGCTGGAGCTGGGGTCGTTGTCGCTGCCGGGGCTGAACGAGTCGCGTCGGACGGTGCTCGACGAGTTGGTCGGGCTCTGCTCGGGGAGCCCGGAGAAGGCGCTGGATGTGCTGGGTCTCGGCGAGAAGCTGCGCGGTGAGGTGGGGAAGAACGCGGGGCTGCGGTCCGCGCCGACGATGCCCGCCGGGGAGGTGTACACCGGGGTGCTCTACGACGCCCTGGGACTGTCCACCCTGGACACGGACGCGGCGCTGCGGGCGCGCGGGACGCTGTTGATCTTCTCTGGGCTGTGGGGTGCGGTGCGGATCGATGACCCGATCCCTTCCTACCGCTGCTCCATGGGCGTGAAGCTGCCCGCGATCGGCGCGCTGGGCGCTTACTGGCGCGGCCCGATGGCCGAGGTGATGCCGGAGGCGGCGGGCGACGGGCTGGTGCTCGATCTGCGGTCCGCCGCGTACGCGGCCGCGTGGCGGCCGAAGGGCGAGGTGGCCAAGCGAACGGCGACCGTCCGCGTGCTTCAGGTACGCACCGTGGACGGGGTGGAGAAGCGGAGCGTGGTGAGCCACTTCAACAAGGCGACGAAGGGGCGGCTGGTCCGGGCGCTGCTCACCGATGGCGGGGTGCCGCGCGACCCCGCCGAACTCGCCGTCGCACTGCGGGACTTGGGGTTCACGGTGGAGACTCCGGCGCCCGGCAAGCTGGATGTACTGGTCACCGAGGTGTGAGTTCGTCGATCAGGTCCCGTAGCCAGGCCAGCTCGGCGGCGCGCATCGTCCGCAGGTAGTCGTACTCCACGATGTTGATGCGCTCCAGGCCGCCGGGAATCTCCGCGATCCCGGCCGCGACCTCGGCGTCCTCGCGTTCGGTGGTCTCCGCGAGCACCGCCGCGCGCTCCCGGAGCGCCTCCAGCGCCGTCTCGCGGGGCAGCGCGCCGAGGAACGCGAGGGCCGCCGGGAACGCCGGGTACTCGTCGACCGGCTTCGCCAGCAGGTCCAGCAGCCAGCGCCGGGCGGTCGCGTCGCCCTCCTCGGTGGTGCGGTAGAGGGTCTTGTCGGGGCGCTTGTCCTGCTGGGCGGTCTCGACCACGGTGATCAGTCCGGCGCGTTCGAGTCGGTCGACGGTCTGGTAGACGGAGTTGCGCTGGCTGACGTTGACGACCCGGTCCTTGTCCCAGTCGTGGATGCGCTGCCGCAGTCCGTAAGGATGCAGCGGCTCGATGCCGAGCAGCAGCAGTACGGCCATGGCCAGCGGCGAGCGGCGGGGTTCGGCGGGCATCGCGGGGCTTCTCTCGTCGTGCACGGGGTGGCGGTGGACAGGCGCCTGGTGCGCATCGTATGCGGCGCCAGGCGCCCCCATGGCTGCGGCCTCACTCGTCGCGGCCGCTCCCCCGGCTGCCCGCCATCTGCGCGATGAACTTCCGCTTCAGCGGCGGGGTGTGGTTCACGGTACGCAGCACGGTCCGCTGCAGCCCCAGGGCGGCGCGGCCCAGGTACGGCTTGTGGATCAGGGCGTCCGCGTTCATCCGCTCCCGGGAGGCGAGCACCGCCTTGTAGCCGTAGTCGCGCATCCGCTCCTCGTAGTCGCCTATGGCGTCGAGGAGTGCGACCTGGCCGTCGCGGTGCTCGGTCAGCTTGCGGCACAGCAGGACGGCGTCCCGCAGCGCGGTGTTGGCGCCGACTCCCTGGCCGGGGGTCATGGTGTGGATGGCGTCGCCGAGCAGGGTGACCGGGCTCGGCTTCCAGGGGGCGACCGGTACCGAGGTGCGGATGTTGAGGGCGAACGCGGAGGAGCTGTCGGACAGTTCCATCAGCCGCCGCAGGTCGGGGTGCCAGCCGGGGGTGAGTTGCAGCGCGAGGTCGGCGATGTCCCGGCCGCGGCGGGTCAGGACGTCGGCGGGGAACTTGTCCTTGGCCGCCCAGATGCCCCAGTTGATGTAGTCACGGGTGTTGTCGTAGAGCAGGCCGGGCCAGCGGGAGATCAACTCGGCGTCGTTGCCGCCGATGTTGTTCTTCAGGGCGCCGCTCCTGTCCCATTTGAACTCCATGGTGTGCAGGATTCCGGCGAACCCCTTGGGGGCCATGACCAGGCCGACGCCCTGTGAGACGTGTTCCGGCACAAGGGTGCGGGTCGCGCCGGTGAGGGGGACCTTGGCGGTGAGCCCGATGATGCCGGAGTCGAGCACCTGGGCGTGCGGCAGGTACTGCCCGCGCACCCGGGAGTTGGCGCCGTCGGCGGCCACCAGCAGGTCACCGTCGGCCGAACTGCCGTCGGCGAAGTGGGCGGTGACCGTGCCGTCCCCGTGCTGCTCGTAGTGGGTGAAGGTCTTGTCGAAGTGGACGATGTCGTCGAGGCCGGTCAGCAGTACCTGACGCAGGGTCATCCGGCTTACCGAGTGCTCGCTTTCGGCGGGGTCCGTACCGGGGTCGAACGGGATGTGCAGGGTGGTGCGCAACTTCTCGCTGACCATCGTGAAGTTGCGCGGGGGCCGCGCGCAGGTGGCCACGAAGGTGTCGAACAGGTCGGGCGGCAGGCTGGCCTTGAGCGCGCGGGCACCGTCGGGGTCGATGCCGACGCGGTAGCCGTGCAGGCCGTCGGCGCGGGTGCGGTCGCGCTCGTAGACGTCGACGGCGATACCGGCCCGCCTGAGGCCGTGCGCCAGGCACAGCCCACCGAATCCGGCTCCGATGACGATGACACGCAGGGGTGAGCTGCCCATGGGAGGTCCTTTGCTCGCGCTACGGGAAGGAAGACGCGCTGTATTCACAGTCGCACTATTCATATTATGGCTATCGCGAGACACGTCAAGCCTTATATCGCGTTGCACTCTCCGCAACGATCATTGCGCGCCGTGTCCTGACCCCGGCAGGATGACGGCCATGACATCCGTCCTCGGCCTGGCCACCGTCATCCCTGTCGTGGTTCTGGAGGACGCCGACGACGCCGTACCGCTGGCTCGTGCGCTGGTCGCAGGGGGGTTGCCGGCGATCGAGATCACCCTGCGCACACCCGCCGCGCCGGGGGCCATTCGGAAGATCGCCGCCGAGGTGCCGGAGGCCACGGTCGGCGCGGGGACCGTTCTCACCCCGCAGCAGGTCTCGGCGGCGGTGGCGGCCGGGGCACGTTTTCTGGTCAGCCCGGGCTGGACCGACCTCCTGCTGGCCGCCATGCGGGAGTCGGGCGTGGCGTGTCTGCCGGGGGTGTCCACCACATCAGAGGTGGTGGCGCTGCTGGAGCGCGGGGTGACCGAGATGAAGTTCTTCCCCGCGGAGGCGGCCGGGGGCGCCGCGTATCTGAAGTCGCTGGCCGCACCGTTCCCCGGTGCCCGCTTCTGCCCGACCGGTGGTATCGACGCCGAGCGCGCCCCCCGCTACCTCGCGTTGCCCAACGTCGGCTGCGTGGGGGGAACTTGGATGATTCCGCCGGACGCTCTGCGTACGAAGGACTGGGCGCGCATCGAGCGTCTGGCCCTGGAGGCCGCGGGCCTCCAGGGCGCCGAGGCGCCCAACGGCGCCGGAAAAACCGCCTAACCGCGCAGGTGGCCGGTGTCGTTGAGGAGTCGCAGCGAGGCGTTGCCGTCCGAGTAGTACGCCACGGCGGACAGCGACGCCGCTGACAGTTCCATCCGGAACAGGGACTCCGGCGGGGCGCCGAGGGCGAGCCGCACCAGCGTCTTGACGGGCGTGACATGTGTGACGAGCAGTACGGTCCGGCCCGCGTAACGGGCGATCAGCCGGTCACGAGTGACCGACACCCGGCGGGCCACCGTCGCGAAACTCTCGCCGCCGCCGGTCGGTTGGGCCTTGGCGGAGGTCAGCCAGGCGTTGAGGTCGTCCGGGTAGCGCTCCTGCACCTCGGCGAAGGTCAGGCCCTCCCACGCCCCGAAGTCGGCCTCGCGCAGCCCTTCCTCGACCCGGACGTCCAGGCCGAGCCGGTTCGCCACCGCCTCGGCGGTCTGCCGGCAGCGGGTCAGCGGTGAGGTGACAACGGCCTGGATACTGCCGCGTGCGGCCAGCGCGTCAGCGCAGCGCTGCGCCTGCCAGCGGCCCTTCTCCGACAGCTCGGGGTCCGCGCCGCCGCTGCCGGAGAACCGCTTCTCCGGGGTGAGCGGGGTCTCCCCGTGCCGCAGCAGGACGAAGGTGGTGGGCGTACCGAGATCAGCGGACCAGCCGACCGTCGGCTTGGCCGCCGCGGTTTCGGCGGGCTCACCGTCCAACGCGGGTGTGCCCACGGCAGAGGCGGACGCGCCCGCCGCCGGGGCGGGGGTGCCCGCGGCCGAGGGCTTCGGCTCCCACTGCTTGCCCGACTTGCCCGCGTCCATCGCCTCGTTGGCGAGCCGGTCCGCGTGCTTGTTCCGCGAGCGGGGAATCCACTCGTACGTCACCTGGCCGGGCGGGAAGATCGTCTGGGCCTCCGCGGCGAGCGGGCGCATATCGGGGTGCTTGATCTTCCAGCGGCCCGACATCTGCTCGACGACGAGCTTGGAGTCCATCCGCACCCGCACCGTCGCCTCGGGGTCCAACTCCCGTGCGGCGCGCAGCCCCGCGATCAGACCGCGGTACTCGGCGACGTTGTTGGTGGCGGTGCCGAGGTACTCGGCGCGCTCGGCCAGCGTCTCGCCGGTGGCCGCGTCGATGACGACCGCCCCATAGCCCGCGGGCCCCGGGTTGCCCCGGGACCCGCCGTCGGCCTCGACGATGAACTTCGCCATCTCAGTCGTCACAGACCGGAGCCCGGGGTACGGACCAGGATCCGGCGGCAGTTCTCGCACCGTACGACCTCGTCGGCGGGGGCGGACCGCACCTCGTTCAACTCGGTGATGTTGAGCTCCAGACGGCAGCCCTCGCAGCGCTTCTGGTAGAGCTTGGCCGCGCCCACGCCGCCGAACTGGCCGCGCAGCTTGTCGTAGAGCTTCAGCAGCTCGCCGGGGACGGAACCGGCCAGGATCTCGCGCTCCTTGGCGGCCGTGAAGCCCTCGGCGTCGATCTCCTCCAGCGTGCTGTTGCGGCGCGCCTCCGCCTCGGTGACCTTGGCCTGCACGGCCGCCAGCCGCTGCTCCAGTTCGGCGGCGCGCGCCTGCGCGGCCTCGCGGCGCTCCATGACCTCGAGGACCACGTCCTCCAGGTCGCCCTGGCGCTTGGCGAGCGAGGCGATTTCGCGCTGGAGGTTCTCCAGGTCCTTGGGCGAGGTGACCGCGCCGGAGTCAAGGCGCTGCTGGTCGCGGGTGGCACGCTGGCGTACCTGGTCCACGTCCTGCTCGGCCTTGGTCTGTTCGCGTGCGGTGTCGCTCTCCTCGGTCCGAGCGGCGACGAGCAGATCACGTACCTGTGCGGCGTCGGCGCTCAGCCGCTCGATCTCGGCGTGCTCTGGGAGGTTCTTACGCTTGTGGTCCAGCTGCCCGAGACGTGCGTCGAGGGCCTGGACTTCGAGAAGTCGAATCTGGTCGGCGGGCGCGGCTTTCAAGCGGAAGCTCCTGGGCTAGTGATAGGGGACGTCGGGTCAATGCTTGGCGCGTGGAGCGTCCACGGGTCGGTGACCTGGCGCGATACATGTGTACGCAGCGCCCAGCCGTGCCGGTCGGAGATCTCGTCGAGCTCCGAGGCGGCCTGCTCGCACCAGGGCCACTCGGTGGCCCAGTGCGCGGCGTCCAACAGCGCCGGCCCGCCGTGCTGTTGGGCCTCGGAGGCGGGGTGGTGACGCAGATCGGCGGTGAGGTAGGCGTCGACTCCGGAACGCCGGACCTCGTCGAAGAGGCTGTCGCCGGAGCCGCCGCACACCGCGACGGTGCGGATCTCCCGTTCCGGGTCACCGGCCACCCGCAGTCCGGTGGCGGTGCCGGGCAGCGCGCGTGCGGCCTGTTCGGCGAACTCGGCCAGCGGCAGGGGCGCCGGCAGCTCGCCGATCCGGCCGAGGCCCCGGCGGCCTGCCGGGTCCTCGGGGTCGGGGACCAGTGGCCCGGTGATGTGCAGCCCGATCGCCGCGGCGAGCGCGTCGGAGACGCCGGGGTCGGCCCGGTCGGCGTTGGTGTGCGCGACGTGCAGGGCGATGTCGTTCTTGATCAGTCCGTGTACCACCCGGCCCTTGAACCCGGTGGCGGCGACCGTCGTGGTGCCGCGCAGGTAGAGCGGGTGGTGTGTGACCAGCAGGTCGGCACCGATGCGTACCGCCTCGTCGGCGACCTCCTGAACCGGGTCGACGGCGAACAGCACCCGCCGCACCTCGGCGTCCGGATCCCCGCAGACCAGGCCCACGGCGTCCCACTGCTCGGCCCGCTGCGGGGGCCAGAGGGCTTCGAGGGCGTCGATCACATCGGACAGTTTGGGCACGGGTGGAAGGTTACCTCCCGCCCGTGCTCCCCGGATCCCCCGAGGGGTCCGTTCATCTGCTGCTTCGCCGGGTGGAGCCCGCAGGGAAATAAGGGGAGCCTAACCTTAAGGTCATCGCGGGACACAGCACACAACAGCCCCCGATCTCCGGCGAACCGGAAGACGGCCACCCTTACGTGTGAAGCATTTCAACTCGCGTTGTTCGGCTGGAAGTACGAAAACTAGCTTCTGAGCCGGAGGTGACGCGGAACATGACGGCCTGCGCCACAGAGACCGCAGCAGCGTCCGGTACCGCACGGCGCTTGGGATTCAGCATCGCGGCGGACGGCTCCTACGCCGCCTGTCTCACCCAGCGCGGAAGCCCGACGACCGGAAGCCCGGACGGCACCAGCTGGCATCCGGAGCGCTGGACACTGAGCGGCCCCGAGCCCTACACGGTCCCGCTGCCGGGGCGGCAGCCCGAGGCAGTGGACTCGCAGGTCCTGCCGCTGCCCGACGGCCGGGTGCTGATCCGGCGCCGGAACGCCGACCGCCACGACCTGGCGCTGCTCTACCCGACCGGACCCGGCACCGGCGAACTGCCGGTGGGCTTCCTGCACGGCGAATCCGTACGGCTGCTGCCCGCACTGCCCTGCGGCACCGCCTACGCACTGGGCTACGCGAACGGCAGATCCACCGTCTGGCTGGTGCACGGCGGGCCCGGCCTGGAGCAGCGCGCCGAGATCGACGGCCGCTGCACGGGCGGAGTGTGGCTGGACCGCACCGGTCGGATCCTCGCCCTCGACCGCGAACACCAAGGACGCACCAAGACCATCGCGGTCGACCTGTGCACGGGGGCGACAAGCCCGCTGCTGCAGATCACCGAGGAGAGCGACGACCGGCTGCTGCTCGCCGATCCGGACAGCAAACTGCTGCTGGTCCGCAGCAACGCAGCGGGCGCCGACCGGCTGGGCTGGGGCGTACTGGACAGCAGGCGGCCGGTGCGCTTCCCCGAGTGCCTGCGGGAGCCGGGCGGCACCGACCCCGCCATGTCCTCCCCGATCGAACCGCTGGCCATCCAGCCCGGGCAGTTGCTGATGCCGGAGACCTGCGCGGTGGTGCTGCGGATCGGCCGCCGTGCGGTGCTGTGGCGGCCGTCGGCCCGGGGGCTGTGGCCGCTGCCCACACCGCCCGGCTGGCTGGTCGGCAGCGCGTGGTGGTCGGCGGACGGCACGTTACGGTTGCCGTACGCACGTCCTGAACAGCCGTACGGGGTGCGCGACATCACCTCCGAGGCCCTGAGCAGCCCGGCCCCGCGGCCGCCGCGGGAGGCGCGGCCGCCGGAAACGGCACCCGGCGCGCCGCCCGTGCCGCAGCCGATGACACCTGTCAGCCGGGTGCTCCCCCTACGGCAGGCGCCGCTCACCGCCGTACGGTAGGGGCCTTGGCTCATGGATCTTGTCCGCCGTTAGACTTGATCAGGGGCCACGCGGCCGTGACGACCCGGCCACCGGTGGGTAGCGGGAGGTGAACGGGCGGCTGCGACAGGCGTGTTATGCGCGCTCCGCCCCGATTCGCCATCCCCTTAAGCGATCCCGACGGAGAGTCCTGTGATGCCCGAAGCCCGTACCGACACCACCGACGACCGCGCCCAGCAGGCGGCCGCCCTGGGAGCCGAGGGGGGAAAGCACCGCGGTTCCGCCTCCGCCGCCGAAGACGACGGAACCCCGGCTCACGGCAAGCACCGCCGACCGGAACAGAACCACCGCTGAGCGGCACCGGGTACCACGGCGGCCACGGGAATCGTCCCCGTGGCCGCCTTTCGCTGGGCGGCCGTCAGGGCCGGTCCGCGCGCTTGAGGCCGAGGACCTCCGTCGCGGCGAACGTCTCGTTCGGGTCCCGCTCCGCGAAGTACGGGGTGAGCACCTCGTCCAACTCCTCGTAGCGGAAGACCTCCTTGGCGGTGTCGAACCGCGCGGCGATCCGCGGCCGGTCGAGGACCGCGACCACGCCACCGTGCACTACCAGCACCTGGCCGTTGACCCGTGCGGCGGCGGGGGCGGCCAGATAGCCGACCAGCGGAGCGACATGCTCCGGCGCCAGCGGATCCAGCCCTTCGGCCGGGACGGCGAACCCCTCGAAAACGTCCCGCGTCATCCGCGTACGGGCGCGCGGGCAGATCACGTTGGCGGTCACCCCGTACTTGCGCAGGGCGAGCGCGGTCGACGTCGTCAGCCCGACGATGCCGCCCTTGGCGGCCGCGTAGTTGGGCTGTCCGGCCGAACCCGCCACGAAGGCCTCCGACGAGGTGTTGACGATCCGCCCGTACACGGGGCCGCCCGATGACTTGGAGCGCTCCCGCCAGTGCGCGGCCGCGAAGCGGGTCGTGTTGAAGTGGCCCTTGAGATGGACCCGGATCACGGAGTCCCACTCGTCCTCGGACATCGAGAAGACCATGCGGTCCCGCAGAATGCCCGCGTTGTTGACGAGGACGTCCAGCGATCCATAGGTGTCGAGCGCGAGTTGGACCAGCCCGCGGGCCTGCTCGAAGTCGGCCACATCGCCATGGTGGGCCACCGCCGCGCCGCCCGCAGCGACGATCTCCGCCGCGACCTGATCGGCGGGGGTCGCCGACGCCTCGCCCGTACCGTCCCGGCCGGGCTGGCCGAAGTCGTTGACCACGACATTGGCGCCGAGCCTGGCCAACTCCAGCGCTTCGGCGCGGCCGAGACCGCGCCCGGCACCGGTGACGATCGCGGTCCTGCCGTACAACGCGGCCATACCTCTACCCTCCGATGTGCGCGGAACGAATGGGGCGGGTGGGCGGGACGGCGTCCCGCTCACACGGTGACGCACGTCCTGAGTGCCTCGCCGCTGCGCATCTGGTGCACCGCGTCGTTGATCTCCTCCAGCCGCACCCGATGGGTGATCAACCCCTCCAGATCGATACGCCCGGCCCGCCAGAGCTTGATCACCCGCTCGTAGGAGCGCAGCACATCACCACCCCCGTACAGCGACGGCAGCACCCGCTTCTCGTCGAAGAACAGCTCAAACATGTTGATCTTCAGGAAGTCGTCCATCGCGCCGGCGCCGACGACGCAGAGCGTGCCGCCGCGCCGGGTGGTCTCGTAGGCGGTACGGGCGGTGTCCGAGCGGCCCACGACCTCGAAGACATAGTCGAAGCCCTCTCCGCCGGTGAGCCGGTTCTTGGCGTCGGCCAGCCCCTCGGGGGACACCGCGTCGGTGGCGCCGAACCGCGTCGCGGCCTCGCGGCGCGACGCGACCGGGTCGACGGCGACGATCTCGGCGGCACCGGCGGCCCGCGCGCCCTGGATGACGGAGATGCCGACGCCACCGCAGCCGATCACCGCGACCGATGAACCGGCCGCCACCTTCGCGGTGTTGAGCGCGGCGCCGATGCCCGTGGTGACGCCGCAGCCGATCAGCGCGGCGATCTCGTACGGCACGTCGTCCGGAATCGGCACCGCACACGCGGCGTCGACCACGAGTTCCTCGGCGAAGGTGCCGGTCCCGGCGAAGCCGAACACATCGCCCGAGGCGCAGCGGTAGTTGGGGGTTCCGGCGTTCAGGAATCCGGTCAGGCACAGATGGGTCTGCCCGCGTTTGCAGGACGGACACTGGCCGCAGGCGGGCAGCCAGCACACCAGCACCCGGTCCCCGGCACCGAGGTGGCCGACCCCCTCACCGGCCTCCACGACCTCGCCCGCTCCCTCGTGGCCGGGAACGAACGGGGCGGGCTGCGGCAGCACCCCGCTCATCGCCGACAGGTCGGAGTGGCACAGCCCGGTGGCCTTGATCCGCAGCCGTACCTTGCCGGGGCCGAACCCCACCGCCTGGGCGTCATCGACGACTTCGAGCTTGTCCTGCCCGATCTCCCGCTGTACGGCTGCGCGCATGACGCGTCCCTTCGCTACGAGTGCTGGATGACGGTGTCGGCGAGTACCGGGGCGTCGTCCCGTTCCACGGCGGTGGCCGACGCCTGGACGTGCCCGTCTTCGGTCCACATCTGGATGCGCAGCGTCTCTCCGGGGAAGAAGATCCCGGCGAACCGGGTGGAGTACGCGCCCACCCGGGCCACCTCTCCGCCGAGCACGGTGTCCACGACGGCCTTGAGCACGATGCCGTAGGAGCACAGCCCGTGCAGGATCGGTCGGTCGAAACCCGCCAGCTTGGCGAATTCCGGGTCGGCGTGCAGCGGGTTCCAGTCGCCTGAGAGCCGGTAGAGCAGCGCCTGGTCTTCTCTGGTGGCGCGCTCGACGACCCGGTCGGGTGCGCGTTGCGGCAGGTCCAGGCGGGCGGACGGGCCGCGGTCGCCGCCGAAGCCGCCCTCGCCGCGGACGAAGATCTGGGTGTCGCACGTCCACAGCGGACCGTCCGGGTCCGCCACGTCGGAGCGCAGCACGATGATCGCGGCCTTCCCCTTGTCGTACACCGCGGCGACCTTGGAACTCTGGGTGGCCCGGCCGGTCACCGGGATGGGCCGGTGCAGCTCGACGCGCTGGCCGCCGTGCAGGACGGCGGCCAGGTCGACGTCGATACCGGGTGCGGACATGCCTCCTGCGACCGCCATTCCGCCGCCCGCGACGGTCGCGAAGCTGGGCAGCACATGCAGCCTGCTCTCCAGGGTGTAGCGCAGCTCGTCGCAGTCCGTTGCGGGGACGCCCGCGCCGATGCCCAGGTGGTAGAGCTGGATGTCCTTGTGCCCCCAACTGAGCTCGGTACTGCGGGCTTCGGCGGCGGTGGCCCGGGCGACGTCGATCGGCATCTGCACGGCTCCTTGTCGGTGGTCCGGGGGCATCGCCTCCGGAAGGAAATGCGGTCGGTCACGCCGGGACCCCGACGCGACCGTCCGCACCGTCGGCCGCGCCGGGGTCGATCAGGGCCATCGACCAGGCACATAGAACGCGTTCTAGTCGATGGGCCCTGTATAACGCATCACCCTGCCACAGGGAATACCTGACGCCTAGTCAGCTGATCGGTGGATCGTGGGCAGCCCCGGGGATGAGACGCGGATCAGCCATCCGGCGCCCATCGGACACCGATCCCTCGATGGCCGCCAGGTCGCGCGCACCGCATGATGGAGCACGACCAGCACGATCGAACGGATGAGGGACATGACGGGGGCACGGGGGATGCAGGAGACATGGGGCACCGAAGGGTTTCAGGCCGCCCGGGAACGATGGCGCAGCCGCAAGGCCCGCCGCGAGCAAGGGCTGCTCGACGCGCATGAGATGCGGCAGTTGCGGGGCGCCGAACTGGACTCGTACATAGAGAAGCACAAGGCGCCGACCGCCAAGACGATGATGCCCTGGCTGTCGATGCTGATCGCGCCGGGCGCGGATGTGGCGCACGGCCGGGTCGGACCGGCATGGCTGGCCTACCTCGCGCTCGCCGCCTTCGGCGTGGTCTATGTGACGGCGGTCAGGGCGGAGTTCGACGAGAACCTCAAGGACGGACGACGGCCGCGCTACCTGCTGCTGGTGCTCGCCGCGATCACCTACGCAACCAGCATCGCCTTCGGTCACAGTTGGATCCTGCTGTTCATCCTGGTCTCGCTGGCCTGCGGGGCACTGCTGGGCGGCAGGCAGCTGGCCATGGCCCTGTTCGTGCTGTCCAGCTCGGACGGGGCGATCTCCGGGTACCACGACGGAGGCTTCTGGTCCTCGGTCGGCACCGCTTACGGAACCTTCCTGTCCGGCCTGGTGACCGCCGCGATCCTCTCGCTGCACCAGGTCATCGGCCAACTGCGGGCCACCCGGCAGGAGTTGGCCCGCGCAGCGGTCAGCCAGGAACGGCTACGCTTCTCGCGTGATCTTCATGATCTCCTCGGGCACACCATGTCCGTCGTGGCCGTGAAGGCGGAGGCGGTACGCCGCCTGGCCCCCCGCGATCTGGACGCGGCGCTGAGCCACGCGTCCGACATCGAGTCGGTCAGCCGTCAGGCGCTCACCGAGATACGGGAGGCCGTCTCCGGCTACCGGAACGGCTGCCTGGCGACCGAGTTGGAGCGAGCCTGCTCCGCACTGGACGCCTCCGGCATAGCGGTGACCGTCCAGGAGTCGGGTCCACCGCTGGCGCCGCAGACCGAGGCCCTGATGGGATGGGTGGTACGGGAAGGCGTGACGAACGTCGTACGGCACAGCGGGGCATCGTCCTGCCGGATAGAACTGGACACCGGTGGCGACCGGGCCGTTCTGCGGATCACCGATGACGGTGACGGCAGCGGCGCGGGCGACTCCGCCCAGGGCGGCGGCTGGCGGGCGGGGGGCACCGGCCTGAAGGGGCTGGCCGAGCGCGTGTCCATGGCGGGTGGCTCGCTGAGCGCCGGTCCCGCACCCCGGCGCGGGTTCCAACTGACGGCCGAACTGCCGGTGGAAGAGGAGCGGTGACATGACCGCGGCGCGAGACGCGCAGCCGACCAGAGTCCTCCTCGCCGAGGATCAGCGCATGATGCGTGGTGCGTTGGCGCTGCTGCTGGGGCTTGAGGACGATATGGAGGTCGTCGCGCAGGTCTCGGATGGCGACGCGATCGTGCCCACCGCCAAGGAGGCGCAGCCCGATGTCGCGCTGCTGGACATCGAGTTGCCGGGACGCAGCGGTCTGGACGCCGCGGCGGAGCTGCGGGCGGTGTTGCCGCAGTGCGCGGTGCTGATCCTCACCACCTTCGGTCGCCCCGGCTATCTGCGCCGGGCGATGGAGGCGGGCGCCAGCGGCTTCCTGGTCAAGGACGGCCCGGTGGAGGAGTTGGCAGCGGCGATCCGGCGGGTGCTGGCCGGAGAGCGGGTGGTCGACCCCGGCCTCGCGGCGGCCGCGCTCAGCGCCGGACCCAATCCACTGACCGCACGTGAACGCGACGTACTGAACGCGGCGGTGGACGGCGCGACCGCCACCGATATCGCGAACAAGCTCCATCTGTCGGCATCCACCGTACGCAACTATCTGTCCTCAGCCATCGGCAAGACATCAACCCGCAACCGCATGGAGGCGGTACGGGCAGCCCGCGCCAACGGCTGGCTGTAGGGAACGCAGACCGACGCGCCCCGGGCGCAGCCCCGAAACGGGCCCGGGGGCGGAGCCCCCGGAGAAGGGCGGGTGGGTGGGGCGGACCAGCCCGCCGCACGGCGGAGGGCGCGCCCCCACCCGAAGCCCGCCGCAGGCGGTAGTGCACGATGACCCCATGACCGCCGCCCCACCACCCCCCACCCAGCCGCAGGCGACCCCGCAGGCGACGCCGCTGCCCGAAACGATCGCCGCGTTCGAGGCGGCGAAGGGCTTTATGCCGCTCGATGAGGGCCTGGCCCTGTACGCCGCCGCGGCCGAGGCCGCCGCGCTCGGCCTGCCGCTGCTGGAGATCGGCACGTACTGCGGCCGCTCCACGATCCTGCTCGCCGCCGTGGCCCGCGACGCCGGGATCACCGCGGTGACCGTCGACCACCACCGCGGCAGCGAGGAGCAGCAGCCCGGCTGGGAGTACCACGACCCGGAGCTGGTCGACCCCGAGGTCAAGGCGATGGACACCCTTCCCTCGTTCCGTCGCACACTGCACGCGGCGGGCCTGGAGGACCATGTGGTCGCGGTCGTCGGCCGCTCGCCGCGGGTGGCCGCGCTGTGGCGCTCGACGCTCGGCCTGGTCTTCATCGACGGCGGTCACACCGACGAGCACGCCACGGCGGACTACGAGGGCTGGGCGCCGCATGTCGCCCCCGGCGGACTGCTGGTCATCCACGATGTGTTCCCCGACCCGGCCGACGGCGGACAGGCCCCGTACCGGGTCCACCAACGCGCCCTGGAATCCGGTGCGTTCACCGAGATCTCGGTGACCGGCTCGCTGCGTGTGCTGCGACGTACCGGCGTGGGTAGTTAAGGAGCGGTACGCGGTGTTCACAGCGGGGTGACTCGCGTCTGGCGACAGGTCGCGGGCCAGGGCATCTCGGACGGCATCCGCACATACCCGGAGGGTTCCGGAGGGTAGGGACTCCGTCCCACCCGGCTCACCTGCCGCCGTTCACACCCGTACGATGGGTGCCCACCCCCGCACTCCGCCCCGCTGAGCGGAGCGCGCTGCGCGTACCGGCGACAGCGACGACGACCACCGAACTGACAAAGGACCACTACGTGAACATCCGCTCCCTCACCCGAGGCGACGGCGCGGTGATCGGTGCAGCGGTGCTGCTGCTCATCGCGTCATTCCTCGATTTCTACTCGGTCAGCGACTGCGGCAACCTCTGTGGCCAGGTCACCATGCCGAGCGCGTGGAAGTCGTCACTGTTCCCCGTGCTTCCTTCGATCTTCCTGGCCGGAATCGTCGCCGCGGGCCTGACCGTCGGCGCGCGCTTCCTGCCCGAGGGCCGTAAGGCCGCCGGGCTCACCCTGGACCAGTGGGGCACCGCTCTCGCCGTGTTCGCCGCCTGGAGCTCGCTGTGGTCGTTGATGGGCGGCGGCCAGGGCGTGAGTCCGGGCATCGGCGCCATCCTCGGCTTCGTCGCCACCGTGGCGATGGCCGCCGTCGCGATCCTCACCCCCCGCGTCCCGGCCCTGAAGGCCGCCCTGGTCAGCGCCCCCAAACCGGCACAGGCCCAGCCCTACGGCGGGCAGCCGTACGGCGCCCAGCCGTACGGCACGGAGCAGCCCGCGGGCGGTTACGGCTTCCCCGGCGGACAGCAGCCGTACGGCGCGCAGCCGCAGCAGCCGGGCGCTCCGCTCGGTGGCGCCGCGCAGCCCGCGGCGTCCGGCCCGGCCGCCGCGCAGGCACCGGTCAGCGGTGGTGCGGACTTCGCTCCGTTCTGGTTCGCGGTGCCGGTGCCGCGCCCGATCTACCCGGAGGACGGTTCGCCGAACCCGATCGCCGAACTGACGCCGGGCACCTGGTATCTCGCGGTGGACCAGCGCGGTTCGGCGCTGGTCGCGCAGACCCAGGACGGGCGGCGCGGGGTGCTCCAGGACACCACGGGCATCCAGCGCGGCTGAAACGCTTCCGCGCACGAGCGGCCCCTGCCGAACTTCCGGTTCGGCAGGGGCCGTTGCGCTGTCCGGGGCCCGGCCCTACCGTAGCTGACCCTACGTCAGATACGGGAAAGGGGAACCCGCGATGCGGCTCGGCCTGGCGCTCGGCTACTGGGGGCGCGGCCCCAACCCCCAGCACGTCGATCTCGCTGTGGCGGCCGAGCGGCTCGGCTACCACTCGGTGTGGACCGCGGAGTCCTGGGGCTCGGACGCCTTCACCCCGCTCACCTGGATAGCCGCCCACACCTCCCGGATCCGACTGGGCACGGCGGTGGCGCAGATGGCCGCCCGCTCCCCCACCGCGACCGCGATGCACGCGCTCACCCTGGACCATCTGTCGGGCGGCCGGATGATGCTGGGCCTCGGACTGTCCGGGCCGCAGGTGGTCGAGGGGTGGTACGGGCGCCCGTTTCCGCGCAGCCCGCTGACCGCGACCCGCGAATACGTCGACGTCATCCGCCAGGTGCTGCGCCGCACCGCCCCCGTTGAACTGGCCGGCGGCTACCACAGCCACCCCTACAGCGGCCCGGACGGTACGGGGCTCGGCAGACCGCTGAGGTCCATCACCCATCCGCTGCGCGCCGATCTACCCGTACTGCTCGGCGCCGAAGGCCCGAAGAACATCGCGCAGACCACACGGATCGCGGACGGTTGGCTGCCGCTGTACTGGTCGCCGCTGCGCACGGACGCCTACCAGGGCTCGCTGGCGGACGCACCCGACGGATTCCTGATCGCGCCGATGGTGCGGGCCCAGGTCTGCGACGACCCGGCGGAGGCGTTGGCCGCCGTCAAGCTGACGCTCGGCTTCTACATCGGCGGCATGGGCGCCAAGTCCCGTAACTTCCACGCCGACTTGATGGCGCGCATGGGGTTCGAGGAAGAGGCCCGCCGGATCCAGGAGCTGTTCCTCGCCGGGCGGCGCGAGGAAGCGGTGGCCGCCGTGCCGGACGCGTTCGCCGATGAGATCTCGCTGCTCGGACCAAGGCAACGGATCGCCGAACGGCTGGAGTTGTGGCGCCAGGGCCCGGTCACCGATCTTCTGGTGACGGCGCCGGACCCCATGACGCTCAGGGTGCTCGCGGAGTTGAACTCCTGAGCCCGGAGGCCTCCGTGCTCAGATGGCGGTGTGCTCCAGCCACTCGGCGAGCAGCGCCCGATCGCCGATCACCTCAAGCCGCTCCTCGTCCAGCGGCAACCGCCGGTAGTACGCCAGCAGAACCTCGGTGAGCGGGCCGCGCAGCGCGACATCGCCCTTGCCGTGCTCACGCCGCCAGACGACGCCGTCCGGCTGCCGCTCGATCAGCCACTCGGCGGCCAGCTCGGCGGGGGTGTCGGTGGCGTGCAGATGGATCGTCTCGCCGTTGCCGCGCAGCTTGGCCAACTCCGGGCGGAAGGCGATGGCCGCCGGTGAGGTGATGATCTCCAGGAACTCATCGACGGCATCGGCGGCCAGTTCCGACGGCGCCTCGTACGGACGGCCGACGGCGATCGAGACATCCGCGCGGTGGATCAGCGTCTCCGACGCCATCCGCCGGGCCCAGAAGCCGGACCGCTGGTGCGCGGACCAGGTCCACACCTCGGTGTCGGGACCCGCCTCCCGCAACGCCGCCACCAGCAGCTCGGCGCCCTCGCCGAGCCAGCCGCTCAACTCCTCGGCGCGGTCCGGAGCGGACTGGCCGCGCGCCGCCGCCTGCTGGATGTCCCGCTCGACAACCCGGGTCCGTACCACCTCCTCCGCGAGGCGGTGCGCACCGCTGAGGTGTTCGACCAGCTTCCGCAGCGTCCACTCCGGACACGTCGGCACCTTGGCGTCCAGATCCGCACCGCGCAGCATCTCCCGCAGCCGGTCGGTCTCGCCGGTGATGTACGAACAGTAGGTCTCGTGGTCAAGTACGGCCATGCGCCTGCCCCGTTCTCGAAGATCCTCGGAATTCTCGAGTGCGGTGCCAGCCTATCGACCCGTCAGCAGCAGCCGTCCGAGGGCTCGGTGAAGCCGACCGGCAGCCGTTCCCCGTCGAAGACGGCGGTGGTGGCCTCGTCACCGCCGAGCGCGGCCACCGCGAGCAGCAGCGCCCCGGCGGTCCAGGCGGTCTTCTCCTCCGGCCAGACCGCCGAGTCCTGGAAGACATAGCCGGTCCAGTACATGCCGTCCTCGGCCCGCAGATGCTGGATGGACCTCAGGATCTCCACCGCCCGGTCCGATTCCCCCATCGCCCACAGGGCCAGGGCGAGTTCGGCGCTCTCGCCACCGGTCACCCACGGATTCGGCAGTACGCAGCGCACGCCGAGGCCCGGGACCACGAAGTCGTCCCAGCGGGCCTCGATCCGCTCCTTGGCCGCCGGGCCGCGCAACGCGCCGCCCAGGATGGGGTAGTACCAGTCCATCGAGTAGTGGCTCTTGTCCAGGAACCGCTCGGGGTGGTGCTGGATCGCGTGCGCCAGCCGCCCGGTCGCCAACTCCCAGTCGGGCTGCGGGTCCTCGCGCAGTTCGGCCACCGCGAGGGCGCAGCGCAACGCCTGGTAGATCGACGAGCAGCCGGTGAGCAGCGCCTCGTTCGGATGGCTGCCGTCCTCGTCGCGCCGCCACGCGATCTGGCCGCCGGGAAGCTGCAGCGCCAGCACGAACTCGACGGCCGCGAACAGGTACGGCCACATCTCGTCGAGGAACGCCTCGTCGCCGGTGGTCAGATAGTGGTGCCAGGCGCCCACCGCGAGGTAGGCGCAGAAGTTCGTCTCCCGGCCGCGGTCCGTCGGGCTGCCGTCGACATAGGCGGCGTACCAGGACCCGTCGGGGTTCTGGTTGTCGGCCAGCCAGCGGTACGCGGCGGCGGCGCTGGCGTGTTCGCCCGCCGCGTCGAGAGCCATGGCGGCCTCGACATGGTCCCAGGGGTCCAGATGTCCCCCGGTGAACCACGGTATGGAGCCGTCCGGCCGTTGGACCGCCAGGATCCCGGCCACCGTCTGCGCAGCCTGCTCGGCGGAGAGCACGCCCGGCAGGACCAGGTGCTCGGTGCGCCCGGGACTCGTCACGCGTCCGCCCCGGCGCGCTCGTGCGGCTTGGTCGCGTAGGCCACGAAGCTCTTGCCGATCAGCGGGTTGAGCGCCTGCTCGGCGAGCCGGGTGGCCAGCGGCTTCTTCATGATGTCCCAGACCAGCAGCTTGTGGTACGCCTTGACCGGCAGCGCCTGGTCGTTGTCCACGCCGAACGCGCACTTGAGCCACCAGTACGGGCTGTGCAGCCCGTGCGCGTGGTGGGTGCCGTACGGCTTGAGGCCTGCCTCGCGCATCTTGTCCAGCAGTTCGTCACCGCGGTAGATGCGGATGTGGCCGCCCTCCACCTCGTGGTAGGCGTCCGAGAGCGCCCAGCAGATCTTCTCCGGCAGCCAGCGCGGCACGGTGACGGCTATCCGGCCGCCGGGCCGCAGCACCCGCACCATCTCGGCGAGCACGCCCTTGTCGTCCGGGATGTGCTCCATGACCTCGGAGATGATCACGACGTCGAAACTGTCGTCGGGGAAGGGCAGTTGCAGCGCGTCGCCCTCCATGGCGACGGCCGAGGCGCCCGCCGGTGCCTCTCCGGCCTCCTTCATGGCCGCGAACCACTTGGCGACCTCCCGGATCTCCTCGCCGTTGCGGTCAAGGGCGACGACATCGGCGCCACGCCGATAGCACTCGAAGGCATGGCGCCCCGCGCCGCATCCGAGATCGAGTACCCGGTCGCCAGGGGCGAGCGGGAAGCGGGAGAAGTCGACGGTCAGCACGAGGACTCTGCTTTCACTTGGGGGTACGGGGACTTGCCCCCGAAAAACTCCTGCTTTGGGAGATCGCCGCGCGGTAGCGTTCCACCGTGCCGCGCGCCGCCTGTTCCCAGGTGAACCGGGCGAGCACCCGGTCCCGCCCGGCCGCGCCGAGGCGTCTGCGCAGCTGCGCGTCGCCCAGCAGTCTGGCCAGCGCACCGGCCAGCGCGTCCGCGTCGCCGGGCGGTACGGCGAGGCAGGTCTCTCCGTCGGCACCAGCCACCTCGGGGATGGCGCCGCCGGTGGTGGCGACCAGCGGGGTGCCGGTGGCCATCGCCTCGGCGGCGGGTAGCGAGAACCCCTCGTAGAGCGAGGGCACACAGGACACCTGGGCCCCGCGCACCAGGTCGACCAGCTCGGCGTCGCTGATGCCCTTGACGAACTCCACGGCGCCACCCAGCCCGTGCCGCTCGATGGCGGCGGCCACCGGGCCCTTCTCCGGGCGCTTGCCGACGACGACGAGGTGGGCGTGCTCGTGCTCGCGGCGGACGGTGGCGAGCGCCTCGACGAGATGGACCAGGCCCTTGAGCGGAACGTCGGCGCTGGAGGTGGTGACGATGCGGCCGGGTACCTCGGGCACCGCCGGATCCGGCGAGAACAGTCGGGTGTCGGCGCCGATGTGCACCACATGGATGCGGTCCTCGCGGACCCCGAGGTCGTCGATGATCTCGCGGCGGGAGGAGCCGGAGACGGTGAGCACGGACGGCAGCCGCCGGGCGACACGTTTCTGCATCTGGGTGAACCCGTACCAGCGCCGGACCGACAGCCGCCGCTTCCAGGTCTGCGCGGCGGCCAGCTCCAGGCGGCGGTCGACGGTGATCGGGTGGTGGATGGTGGTGACCAGTGGAACGCCGACCCGCTCCATGCCCAACAGGCCGTAGCCCAGCGTCTGGTTGTCGTGGACGACGTCGAAATCGCCGCGGCGGGCGGCCAGATGGCGCCGCACCCGCAGCGAGAAGGTCAGCGGCTCGGGGAATCCGCCGGTCCACATGGTGCCGACCTCAAGGGCGTCGACCCAGTCGCGGATCTCGTCGCGCTTGGGGGTGCGGAACGGGTCCGGCTGCCGGTAGAGGTCCAGACTGGGGAGCTCGGTGAGGGCGACGCCCTCGTCGACTACGGGGTAGGGCTGCGCGCCGATGACTTCGACGGTGTGACCGAGGCGGGCGAGCTCACGGGACAGATGGCGTACGTAGACGCCCTGGCCGCCGCAGAAGGGGTTGCCCTTGTAGGTCAGCAGCGCGATCCGCAGCGAATCGGGGGCGTGCGGCGCTTCCGTGGAAGGGTGGTGGCGGGTGGCGGGCGGGACCTCGACAGCGGTCCGCGCGAGAGGTGCAAGCGGCGCAGGCCCGACTACCTGAGTGGCCTCAGTCGTCACTCACGGCCCCCTTCTCACTGCAGTTCAGCCGGAGCGTAACCGGTCACGCTAATCTAGAACAAGTTTCAGACCCACTCGTCCAACGAACCCCGAATCTACCGGCAGCATGTGCGACCGCCAGGGGCGGATCAGGTGATTCGCGCCACGGCGCGGCCTCCTGCCATCATGCGCACACCACCCCAGTGCGCCGCGCCTCGCGGACGGATTCCACGGAATGGGACAAATGGCCACAGAACCGAAGCCGGCCTCTCCGCCCCTGACCGAACGTCAGGAAGCCCGCCGTCGCCGCATCCTGCACGCCAGCGCCCAACTCGCCAGCCGGGGCGGCTTCGACGCCGTGCAGATGCGGGAGGTCGCCGAGAACTCCCAGGTCGCCCTGGGCACGCTGTACCGCTACTTCCCGTCCAAGGTGCATCTGCTGGTCGCGACCATGCAGGACCAGTTGCAGCAGATGCACGAGACGCTGCGCAAGCGCCCGCCCGCGGCGGACGCCCCGTCCGCACGGGTCGCCGAGACGCTGATGCGGGCCTTCCGCGCACTGCAGCGCGAGCCCCAGCTGGCCGACGCGATGCTCAGGGCGCTGACCTTCGCCGACCGCTCGGTGAGCCCCGAGGTGGACACCGTCTCGCGGCTCACCACCGCGATCATCCTCGACGCGATGCGGCTGCCCGGTCCGCCGACGGCCGAGCAGCTCTCGGCGGTACGGGTCATCGAGCACACCTGGCACTCGGCACTGGTCACCTGGCTCTCCGGGCGGGCGTCCATCGCCCAGGTGAAGATCGACATCGAGATGGTCTGCCGCCTGATCGACCTGGCGTAGCGCCGTTCCGGCGGGTCTTCGGGGTGGGTCGCGGCCGGTTCGACACCGTCGGGCCGCGACGTCGCGGAGAGCCTTCCTCGGGGCCAAGCCCCACTGCTTCGGAAGCGCGCGTAGCGCGGTGGGAGCGCTCGCGTACGTAGCGTGCGCCGGGGGCGCTTCGCCTTGGCTGAATCGCATACCCAAGGCAGTAGCCATCCCCGGTACTAATGGGTGCTGCTTCCGGCTGGGGGCACACGATGGGCGTTGAGGGAGGCACACACAACCGACCGGGGGTACGGGGTCACCCCCGGAGAACAAGAAACACGACAACGGCTGCTGCTTCCGGCCGGGTATCGACGCGGGGGTTTGGGAGGGGAATACGTGATTCGCGTTCTTCTGGTGCACGACACTCACCTGTTGCGGTCGGCGCTCGCCGCACTGCTCGCCCGGGACGGCGATCTGGATGTCTCCACGACGAGTTGGCGGGACTTCAGAACCGTGGCCCGCTCCTCGTTGCCGCATGTGTGCGTGGTCGACGTGGACTGTCCCGGCTCCGCCGCGCTCACCACGACGTCCGGTCCCACCCGCTCATGTACCCTGCCCGGCCTGCCGGACCTGTCCGCGTTAGTGGTGCTCGCCACCGCCAGCAAACCGGGTCTGCTGCGCCGGGCGTCACAGGCCCGCGCCCGGGGGTACGTCAACAAGGACGGCTCGCCGGAGAGTCTGCTGCGGGCGATCCGGCAGGTCGCCGAGGGGGAACGTTTCGTCGACAGCACGCTCGCCCTGGACTTCCTCCAGGCCGCTGACATCCCGCTGACCGGGCGGGAGTTGAGCGTCCTGTCACTCGCCGCCGAGGGCGCCTCGGTGCCCGAGATCGCCCGTAGACTGCATCTGTGTCACGGCACGGTGCGCAACTACATGGCCGCGATCAACCGCAAGACCGGGGCCCGCAACCGCGTTGACGCCATCCGGATATCTCAGGGCGCGGGCTGGCTGTGACGAGGGTCCGACGGCCTCCCAGTCGCCCACCAGGTCACGGTAGAGCTCGCAGCGGTCCAGCAGTTCCTCATGGCGGCCGCACAGCGCCCGCGCACCGTCCATCACCAGGATCCGCTCCGCCCGGCGGGCCGAGCTGATGCGATGTGCGATCACCACCAGTGTGCCGCCGGGCCGTGCCGCGAAGGCCCGCTCGGCGCGGGCCTCGGCCGCCGCGTCCAGGTGGCAGGTCGCCTCGTCCAGCAGCACGACCCGGGCCGGGGACACATACGCACGGGCCAGCGCCAGCAGCTGCCGCTCACCCGCGGACAGCGCGGCCGGATCGACCGCCGCGTCCAACCCGCCCAGTCTGTCGACGAGTTGGGCCGCCCCCACCGCGTCGGCCGCCCGCCGCACCTCGTCGTCCGGCACCGGCCGCGTGCACAGATAGCGGAGGTTGTCGCCAACGGTGCCGGAGAAGACGTACGCCTCCTGCGGAATGAGGACGCGCAGCTGGTTCAGCTGCGCGGGGTCCCGGTGAGCTACCGGTTCGCCGCTGACCAGGATCTCGCCGGAGTGCGGCCTCAGCAGCCCGGAGATCAGGTTGGCCAGGGTTGATTTGCCGATGCCGCTGGGGCCGACCACGGCCAGGTGGGATCCTGCGGGTAGCACCAGGTCAAGGTCGTGCACGACGGGACATCCCGTCTCGCCGTAGCCGAAGGTCACGCCGCGCAGTTCTACGGCCGGTGCCGCTGGGTCGCCGCGCCCGTGCGTGCCCTGGGTCTCTTTCCCACCCACCCAACCGTTACCGTCACCGTCGCCCGCCAGGCGTCGCAGGACCACCGTCAGGCGGGTCCCGGCACCGCCGAAGCCCTGCACCAGGCTCTGCAGCGCCGGCAGCAGCGACTGCGTCACATACGTCATCGCACCCACCAACGCGCCCGCGGTCACCCCGTGATCCAGCAGCCACGGCGCCATCACCACCAACAGCAGGACCGGCAGCCGTCCGCCCACGCCCAGTGCCGCGACGCGCACCATGCCCCACCGGGCCAGCACCCGGGCCGCCGCGTACTCGGCATCGATCCGCGCCCGCACCCGCTGGCCCGCGTGGTCCTCGGCGCCGCACGCGACGACGTCCCGCAGTCCCGCGGCGGTCTCCCCCACCGCCTCGGCGAACGCCTCGTCGGCGGCGAGGAACGCCCGCTGCCCACGCGCCAGCGGGCGCAGCGACAGCGCGAAGACGGCCAACCCCAGCACCAGCGGCGGGCCCACGACGAGCAGCAGCGCACGGGAGAGGGAGAGCAGTCCGGTCAGCGCCCCCAGCACCGTGAAGACGAAGGACCGAGCGACCATCACCAGGCCCGCGAAGCTGTCCCTGGCGATCTCCACCTGCTGGGTGAGCCGGGAGACGACCGCGGTGTCCGCCCGGTGCGGGCGCGCCACGGCATCCCGCAGGCTGCCCGCCACAACCCGCCTGACCAGCGCGTCCCGCAGGGGCTCGGCGAGCCCGGCCACGCCCCGGAAGGACCGGCCGGTGCCGATCGCGCCGATCGCGATGCCGACGGCGGCGGCCGCCAGCCACCACAGGCCCACCGCCGTACGGTGCGCGAGGAATCCGTCGTCCAGCGCCCGCGCGAGGGCGTACCCGCCGAGGAAGGTCTGCCCGGCCTCCAGCAGCGACCATCCGGTGAGCGCGATCAGCACCCGGATCCGGCGCCGTAGGAAGCGCAGGCCCTGGGCGGCGAGGTCAACTCGCGGCATCGACCGCCCCCTCCGTCCGCGAAACGCCGAACACAGCGCGGTATTCGGCCAGTTGCCACAGCCGCTCATGCGGTGCCACCTCCCGCACCCGGCCGTCCTCCAGCCAGACGACAAGGTCCGCGCGGGCCGCGGTGGCGGCGCGGTGGGCGATCAGCAGCCGGGTGCGGGCGGGCACATCGTGTGCCAGCGCCTCGCTGATCCGCAGCTCGGTGACCGAGTCGAGGCTTGAGGTGGCGTCGTCCAGGATCAGCAGCCGCCCGCAGTGGGCGAACGCCCGGGCCAGACCGAGGCGTTGGATCTCGCCACCGGACAGCGGCGCCCGCGCGCGCTCGGTCTGGTAGGCGCCCGGCAGCAGCCGCACGAAGTCGTCGGCGTGCGCCGCCCGGGCCGCCGCCGCGCACCGCTCGGGCGCGGGCTGGTCGACACCGTAGGCGATGGCGTCGGCGATGGTGGCGCCGAACAGCGCCGGGCGTTCGAAGGCGTAGCCGACCTCGCGCCGCAGTTCCTTCCGGGCGATCCGCTCCAGCGGCACGCCGTCGAGCAGCACCGTTCCCGCGTCCGGGTCCGTCAACCGCCCGGCCACCGCGGCCAGTACGGACTTGCCCGCGCCGGAGCGGCCCACCACGGCGACCGAGTTGCCGCCCGGCACCCGTAGGTCAAGCCCGTCCAGCACCGGCACGCCGCCGCGTACCACGGTCACCCCGCGCAGTTCCAACTCGCCGTCCGCGCGCGGCGGTTTTCGGTCGCCGTACGGCATGGCCGGGACGGTCAGTACCTCGGCGGCCCGCGCGGCGACGGCCCTGGCGCTCACCAGGGCGCCCAGGCGGCCGACGAACGCGCCGACGCCGGTCGCCAGGACGGCGTACCGCGACGCGGCGAGCAGTTCTCCGACGCTCAGGTGACCGGTGCCCAGCCGTACTCCGCCGACCGCGAGCACGGCCGTCTGCAGCAGCGGGACGAGGACGGCCGCCTGGCCGCTCGCCCGGCCCTGCACCCGCCACATCCGGTGGCCCTGGCGGCTCAGCTCCGGCAGCGGTTCCAGCACCCGCGCGGCCTCCCACCCGGCCGTACCGGCGGCGGCGATAGTCCGGGCGCCGGTCAGCGCCTCCACCAGCCGTCCGGCCATCGCTCCTTGGGCGTGCTGGTAGCGGGTGACGCAGTCGGACGAGGCCCGGGCGAAGGTCCTCAGCAGCAGGACGAGTACCGGGCCTCCGGCGAGGAAGACGGCGGACAGCCAGGGGTCGATGAGGGTGAGCGCGACCAGCGCGCCGACCGGTGTGATCAGCGTGGAGACCAGGGAGGCGACCGCGGTGGCCGCGGTGCCCGCGGTCGCGGCGTTGCCGGTGCAGCGGGCGACCAGGTCGCCGGGGGTGAACCGGGCGGCGGCGTCCGGCCCGATGCCGAGGATCCGGCGCAGCAGGCGGTCGCGCAGCCATGCCGTGGTCCTGGCGTCGGTGGTGCCGGACAGCAGTGTCTGCGCCGCGTCGAGCGCGACGGACGCACCGAGCAGCCCCGCGCACAGCAGCGTCCAGCGGGCCGCCGGGGCTGCCGTGCCGTGTTGGAGGAGCAGGTCGAGAGCGCGGCCGAGGGCGGCGGGCAGCAGCAGCGCGGCGGCGGAGCCGGCGGCGCTGGCGAGGCACAGAACCGCGGTACGCGGCGCGCTGTGCCGTACCGCGGCCAGCAGCAGCCGGTTGGTGGTACGGGCGGTGTCGGTGCGCACGCTCACGGCCTCCCGGTAGGGGGTGGCCCCGGGACGAGTCGACGCCGTCCCGGGGCCACCGTTGCCTGACGGATCGTCAGAGGCAGAGCAGAACGCTGGCCGTGCTGTCGCACAGCAGCAGGCTGGCCTCGCTGCCACCGCCGCCGTGGCCCTCGTGCTCGGGGGTCTCCATCTTCTGCAGGTCAAGCAGTGCCATGGTGATGTCCTTTCATGAGAGTCGTCCGCAACATCCGTGGGGACGGGATTCGCGAGATATCTCGCTACGACCCCTGAATCGGGGCCGGCTTGTGGTCCCGCCGCGTCGGCGGCAGGAAGGGGAGCCCGACGGGCTCGGTGTGCAGGGCCGCGGCGAGCGCCAGCAGACAGCCCGCGGTGCCGGTGGCCAGGTCCATGGACAACCGCATCATCTGCTCGCCGGGGAAGGCGAGTTGACCGCGGTAGGGCATCGCGTACCAGCCGAGACCGGCGATCTGCGCGGTCAGCCGCGCGGCGTCGGCCCGCGGTGCCGTGGTGCGGCTGAGGTGCAGCAGCATGCCCGCGCGGCCCCGGAACAGGCCGGGCTGCGCGTAGAAGCGGGAGTGCGCGGCGGGCAGGATGGCGGCCCTGGCCCGTTCGAACTCCGGGTCCGCGCGGTGCGCGAGGTAGTCGTCGAGCACCATGGCGATACCCACGCTTCCGACCCCGAGGTACGGCAGGGTGCGGGCGCCGTCGTCGACCACCAGCGTGCCGTCCGCCCGCTCCACGCACCGCGCCAGGTCGAGCCGGAGCGCGGCGGCGGCCAGATCGAGCAGCGCCGTCTCACCGGTGCGCTCGTACAGCCGCAGGAACAGCAGTGCGGGTCCGGTGGCGCCGTGCAGCAGTCCGGGACGGCGTGCCGCGGTGCGTGGGCGCTCGGTCAGGCGCTGGGCGGCGAGCCGGGAGGCGTTCATGGCGTGCGCGCGCAGCGCCCGCTCGCCGGTGGTGTGGGCGAGGTGGTCGAATACCAGGCCGACTCCGGCGAGTCCGTCGTACAGCCCGAGGCCGAGGCGCTGCCACTGCTCGCCCAGTACCCGTTCGGTGAGGTCGAGCGCGGGCCCGGTGTGGCCGAGCCGGTCCAGCGTGTAGGCGACGCCGAGCAGCCCGTCGTACAGGCCCGGCGGTGTGCCGCGCGGAGGTGTGGCGGCGTGCCGCAGCAGCCAGCGTTCGCCCTCTTCGTAGCGGTCGGCGCCGGTCTCGGCGAGGGCGTACAGCACACCGGCCGCGCCGTGTGCGAGGCCGAGGCCGCCGCCGTCGCCGAACTGCGCGATGTCGCCGGGGAAGAGCCGGTCGGCGCGGTCCGGGGTGGCCGAGGCGAGGATGGCGGCGGTCATCGACGCACGGCTGCGCGGCCAGTCGTCCACCGCCACAGGGACGGGGTGGGGTGCGGCCGGGGACGGCCGGTCGCGGCCCACGATCTGGGCGACCGCCTCGTCCAGGAACTCCCTTGGCAGGTCCGGGAACTGCTCGGCGGCGGTCCGGGCGAGGTGTGCGGCCTTGTCCCGGTCGATGGCCAGCAGCGTGGTCAACGGGATGAACAGGGCCAGCCGCAGACAGGCCAGGGCGTAGCGGTCGACGTCGAAGCCGGTCCGGTCGGCCGGGGCGACGAAGCCGGGGTGTGCGACGACCTGGCGTCGGTGCTCGTCGACATGGGCGGCGGCCTCGAAGTCCAGGAGTGCCACGGACTGTTCGTCCGGGCCGACCATGATGTTGAACATGTGCAGGTCGTTGAAGACCACGCCCCGGCTGTGTACGGCGGCGACCGCCTCCTCGACGGCGCGGTGTACGCGCAGCGCCCAGCGGGTGTAGTCGGCGAGCGCGGCCGGATCGGGCTGCGCGCCGATCAGCGGATGGCGTTCGGCGAAGAAGGAGTTGAGGGTGCGGCCGGGCAGGAAGTCCATCACCAGGAAGCGGTGGCCGCCGAGGGTGAACCAGTCACGTACTCCTGGCGCGACGCCCAGTCCTGCCACCTGTTCCAGCGCCTTCTTCTCGCGTGCCAGACGGGTGACCGCGTCGGCGCCGTCGGCCGCGAGCCCGGCGTGCGGGCGGGCCTCCTTGAGGACGACCTTTTCGCCGGTTCTGGTGTCGGTGCCCAGGTAGACCCCGCCGCCGTTGGAGAAGTGCAGGGCGCTGTCGATGCGGTACGGCAGGTCGGTGGTGGTGGTCGCGGAGCGGGCGGCGAGCTGCGGTTCCAGGAAGGCGGGGAGCGTCACCCACTCCGGGACCTGGAAGACCGGGTCCTTGGGGTCGGGGACGAGCTGCCCCTCGGCGTTCTCGATCGCGGGGACGAGGGTCCCGCTCGCGTCCGGACAGTAGCGCGGCGCGAAGCCGCCGTACCGCACGTACAGCGGGCCGTCGTTCCACCGCAGATCGGTGAGGACGTACGGGCCCGGCTCACCGACGAGCAGATCACCCAACTCGGTCAACACGGTGCGGAGTTGGTCCTCGTCGGCAGGGTAGATGGTGACGAACTTGCCGCTTGAGGCACGCCCGGCGTACTTGGAGTTCCGCAGGAACAGCTGCGGTCTGCTCGGTATGAACTTGAACGGGATCGCTCTGGGGACGCAGTACTCCCAGACCTTGGCGGCGGTCTTCTCCGCGTTGTCCAGACAGGCGGAGACATGGATCTTCCACCCCTGCGCGGGGGTTTCGGCGTCCACCGGGCGCAGATGGAACCAGTCTCCGTGGAACGAGCTGCGCCAGCCGCGCGGTACCGGGCGCTGGGCGGCCTCGAAGCGCGCGGCGGTGTCGGTGCTGTCGCTGGTCAAGCGGGCGGTGGTCTCGTAGAAGTGTCTGTCGGCGAGACAGAAGACCTCGTACCGCTTGTCCATCGCTCCCCCTTGGTCCGCGTGGGGTTGAGATTTCCACGCGGACCAAGGCCGGAACAGTCACGTCTGTCATGAAGCAGCCGTGAGGAATACACGGGTAACCGGCGAGTAGGAGGCGATTCGCCTGCCCCGCGGCGCACTTCGGCGGCTGGCTACTCCTCCGGCGGGAAGACCTGCTGCCCGGTCCCGGCGAGGGTCAGGGTGATCGCCTCCACCGGGCAGCCCTCGGCCGCCGCCAGCAGCGGCTCGCCGGCGTCGGTCTCGGCCGCCGCCGGATGGGACTGCCGAGCCTCGTCAAGGGTGAATCCAGCGGGCGCCGTGCTTACGCACAGGCCCGAGCCGATGCACACCGAGCGGTCCACCTCCACGTGCCAGCGCTGCCCCATCGGCGCTCACCCCTCCCATCCGGCCGGAAGGTGGATCATCTTGTGCTCCAGGTACTCCGAGTACCCCTCGGGCCCGAACTCCCGCCCCAGGCCGGAGTCCTTGTAGCCGCCGAAGGGGCCCAGCATGTCGAGGCTGAAGGTGTTCACCGAGTACGTACCGGTGCGCACCCGGCGGGCGATGTCGATGCCGTGCGCCACGTCGGAGGTCCATACGCTGCCGGACAGGCCGTAGTCGGAGTCGTTGGCGATCCGTACCGCCTCGTCCTCGTCCGTGTACGGCAGCAGGCAGACGACCGGCCCGAAGATCTCCTCGCGGGCGATGCGCATGGTGTTGCCGACCTCGCCGAAGAGCGTCGGCTCGACGTACCAGCCGTGCTCCTGCGACGCCGGACGGCCGCCGCCGGTCAGCACCTTGGCGCCTTCCCGCTGGCCGAGGGCGATGTAGTCGAACGAGCGCTGCTGCTGGCGCCGCGCGACCAGCGGTCCGACCTGCGTGGCGGGGTCGAGGGGATCGCCGACGACGAGCGCGCCGGCCGCCGCCGCGAGGCGCTCGGCGATCTCGTCGTAGTGCTCGCGCGGCGCGAGGATCCGGGTCTGGGCCACGCACGCCTGGCCGTTGTTCATCCAGGCGTTGGGGACGATCGCGTCCACGGCGGCCGCCAGATCCGCGTCGGGCAGGATGACGGCCGCCGACTTTCCCCCCAACTCCAGGGTGACGCGGGTGAGATGGCGGGCGGCGACCTCCATCACCCGCTTGCCCGCGGCGACGGACCCGGTGAAGGAGACCTTGTCGACACCGGGATGCCCGACGAGGTACTCGCTGACCTCGCGGTCGGCCGGGAGTACGGACAGCACCCCTTCGGGCAGTCCCGCCTCGGCGGCGATCCGCGCCAACAGGTAGGCGTCCAGCGGCGATTCGGGGGACGGTTTGAGGATGGCCGTACAGCCGCTGAGCAGCGCCGGGCCGAGCTTGGCGGCGGCCACGAACTGCGGAACGTTCCACGGCACGACGGCGGCGACCACCCCGACGGGCTCGCGGCGCACCAGCAGCGGCCCCAGCACGCCCGCGCGCCGCTCCTCGTAGCGGAAGTCGCGGGCGACGGTGATCGCCGCGTCCCACACCATCATCGCGCCGAGCGCCTGCGCCAGGACGCTCCAGGAGTACGGGGAGCCGTTCTGCAGGCTGATGACGCGGGCGATCTCCTCATGCCGCGCGGCGATCGCGTCCTTGATCCGGCTGACGACCGCGATCCGCTCGTCGAGCGGGGTACGGGGCCAGGGCCCCTCGTCGAACGCCTTACGGGCGGTGGCGACCGCCCGGTCCACATCACCCCGCGAGGCGTGCGGTACGCGACCGATGACCTGCTCGGTGTGCGGGGAGATCACCTCGATGGTGCCCGTGCCCAGCGGGTCCACCAACTCGCCGCCGATGAACAGCTGTCCGTGCTCAATGAGGTCGGTCATCGCCTGATGCCTCCAGCGGATCGGCACTTTCCTGACACTGTTTCAGGACTAGTACCAGTTCTAGTTATAGTGAGCAACACGGGTCCGCCCACCCGCCCCATTTCGGGGGCTCCGCCCTCGAATCGCCCGGGGTCGCCCAAATCCCGTCCAGGCGAAGAGAGGCGGGGCCCGCCGCAGGCGAACACGGCAGGCAGGCGGGAAACCCCCCACCGGGAAGGGGCCAGGCATGACGCAAGTCACCGCTCACGGCGGCGGAGTGTGGAGCATTCCCGTTCCCATCCCGGACAACCCGCTCGGTCACACCCTCGTCCACCTTCTCGACACCGACCGCGGCCCGGTGCTGATCGACACCGGATGGGACGACCCCGGCTCCTGGGATGCGCTGGCGAACGGTCTGGTCGAGTGCGGTACGTCCATGGCCGAGGTGCACGGCGTACTGATCACCCACCACCATCCCGACCACCATGGGCTGTCCGGCCGGGTGCGCGAGGAGTCCGGAGCGTGGCTGGCGATGCATCCGGCGGACACCGCCGTCGTCCACCGCACCCGCGAGGCGGCGCCCCAGCTCTGGCTTGACTATCTGATAGACAAGCTCGCCGCGGCGGGCGCCCCTGACGACCACCTCGCACCGCTGCACACCGCACGCGCCGCCGGGCGCGGACGCGTCCTGCCCGGCACCCGCCCCGCGCTCCCCGACCGGGACATCGTCCCCGGCGAACTGGCCGAGGTGCCCGGGCGGCGGCTGCGCGCGATCTGGACACCGGGCCACACACCGGGCCATGTCTGCCTGCACTTGGAAGAGAGCCGCCGGCTGTTCTCCGGCGATCATCTGCTGCCGGGCATCACCCCGCACATCGGCCTGTACGAGGACCCCGAGGAGCAGACCGCCGCCGACGTTCCCGCGGCCTCGAACCCGTTCGGCCGGGGGGACCCGCTCGGTGACTACCTCGACTCACTGGAGCGCGTCGCCCGCCTCGACCCTGCCGAGGTACTCCCCGCCCACCAGCACGCCTTCACCGACGCCCCCGGCCGAGTACGGGAGCTGCTCGCCCACCACGCGGACCGGCTGGCCGATCTGCGGGCCCTGGTCGCCGCCCGGCCGCTGACCCCCTGGCAGTTGGCCGAGGCCATGAAGTGGAACCGGCCGTGGGCGGAGCTTCCGTACCGCTCCCGCAACATCGCGGTCTCCGAGGCCGAGGCCCATCTGCGCCACCTGGTCAGACTGGGCCTCGCGGAACCGCTGCCCGGCTCGCACCCGGTGGCGTACACGGCCGTCTGAACGGGGCCTCCCCCGCACCGCGTAAAGTATCCGCGACAATTCCATCCGCGTACGAACGGGGAAAGCCGGTGCAATTCCGGCGCTGACCCGCAACCGTGATTCCGGTGGCGCTATGGCACCGGATCAGTCGGAGCACCCTTCCGTACGCGAGCGGCTCCCGGTGGTGGCGCTCCGCGCGATCACCGGCACCGTCGAGGTATACGGAGCCGGAGCCCGGTGCCGTGCCCTCGCTTGACGCGTGGGCACGCGGCGGTGCGCCCGGCTGCGCTCCGCTCACCGAAAGGCAACCGACTCACATGGCCCGCCCGTCACTCGGCCACCGCCTCGCAAGGAGGCCGCTGCGCGGCCGCCCGCCCTTCGGCCCGGCCACGACAGCGCGGCGCACCGCCGCGCTGGCCGCCGTCACCCTCCTCGGCGCGGTCGCGGGCCCCACCGCCAGCGCGGCCTCCCCCTCCCCGTCTGCGTCCAGCCTGCCCGTCGGGCTCTACGGCGCCGCGGACCCCACGTACAACGGGGTGTGGCGGCAGTCGGCCGCGCTGCTCGCGCTGAGCTCGGTCAAGGTCACCCCGGCGAAGGAAGCGGTGGACTGGCTGGTCGGGCAGCAGTGCGCCGACGGCGGCTTCGCCACCTACCGCGCCAATCCCGACAAGTCCTGCGCCCCGAAGACCGAGGACACCAACTCGGTGGCCGTCGCCGTCCAGGCGCTGGCGGCCGTCGGCGGGCACGGGACCACCGTGAGCAAGGCCGTGCGCTGGCTGAAGTCGGTACAGAACAGCGACGGCGGCTGGGGCTACCAGCCGTACGCGCCGAGCGACGCCAACTCCACGGCCGTGGTGATCGGCGCGCTCGCCGCGCCCGGCGAGGATGTGGCGAGTGTGACACGGGGCGGCAAGTCGCCCTACGACGCGCTGCTTTCGTTCCAGCTCGGCTGCGGCACCAAGGGTGTGCAGGACGCACAGCGCGGAGCGTTCGCCTACCAGCCGGACAAGTCCGGCACGCTCACCGCCAACGACAAGGCGACCGCGGACGCCGCCTTCGCGGCGCTCGGCAAGGGATATGTGATCGGCGCGCCCGCGAAGAACACCGACCCGAAGGCGTTCGGCTGCTCGGCTGCCCAGAAGGCGAACGATCCGGCCACCGCCGCCGACGCGGCCTCCGCGTACCTCGCCGCCACGCTCTCCGCCAACGGCGACCATCTGACCACCGCCCAGCCCGGTTCGTCGCAGAAGACCGCGGACTACGGGACCACGGCCGACGCGGTACTGGCGCTGGCCGCGGGCGGTCATGCGGAAGCGGCGAAGAAGCCGTACGAGTGGCTGGCGAAGAACGCCGCCGGTTGGGCCAAGGGCGACCCGGCCGCGCTGGGTTCGCTGATCCTGGCGTCCGGCGCGACCGGTGCCAACCCGCATGACTTCGCGGGCGCCGACCTCGTACAGCAGCTGGTCAACACCGGCCCGCGCCCGGAGGAGGCCGCGACACCGTCACCGTCCGCCGACCACAAGGACGGCGGCGGCGGGATGTCGGTGTGGTGGATCGTGGGTGCCGGACTGGTCGCGGGCATCGGCATCGGCTGGGCGTTCAGCATGCGCAACAAGAAGCTGGTCTGATGGCGGCAGACGCCTCGCGGCGGGCGGTTGCCGGATCGTCCGGCGCCGGCTCCCGCTCACCGCTGTCCCGTGCGCGTGCGCTGCTCGCCGTGCCGGTGCTCGCGGCGACGGTCCTGCTCACCGCGGGCCCGGCGCAGGCGGACGGGTACCGGTACTGGTCGTTCTGGGGGCGCGACCAGAACGCGTGGACCTATGCGCAGACCGGGCCCGCGATGACCAAGCCGTCCGACGGCGATGTCGAGGGCTGGCGGTTCGCGGTCAGCGCGGACTCGGCTAGCGCGGCGAAGCCGCGTGGCGACGCGGAGTTCAGCAGGATCTGCGCCAACACCGAGACCAAGGACGGTATGAAGCGCGTCGCCCTCGTACTGGACTTCGGTACCCGGGCCGACGCCCCGAGCGGCGGCACACCGCCACCCCCGCACACCGCGTGCGCGCAGGTCCCGCAGGACGCCAGCGCCGCCGACGCGCTGGCCGCGGTGGCCAAGCCGCTGCGCTACAGCTCGGCGGGGTTGGTGTGCGCGATCACCGGTTACCCGCAGTCGGGCTGCGGTGAGCAGGTCACCTCCGGCGGCAACTCCCGGCACACACCGGCGCCTTCCGCTTCCGCCCAGCCGAGGGAATCGGGCAACGGCCCGTCGCTCGGCCTGTTCGCGGGCATCGCCGTGGTCGTCGTACTGGGCGCGGCGGCCCTCTGGCAGACCCGCAGGCGGCGATCGCGGTGACGGCGGATCCCGCGCCCGGTACGCCGGGTCCGCGCGCGGCGTCGGCGAGGCCCGGCGCCGCGGGCCGTGCGACGATTCCGCTCGGAGCGTCGACTCCCCTGCCGACGCGGAGCGTTCGGTGATCGGTCGGGTTCGCGGCTTGGCCCGGCAACCGGCGGCCAGCCGCTCCAACGCGCTGCACGCGGGAGCGTGGTGGCTGTGGGCGCTGGGACTGGCGACGGCCGCGTCGCGGACCAGCAACCCGCTGCTGCTACTGCTGCTGGTCGCGGTGGCGGGCTATGTGGTCGCGGCCCGCCGGACCGAGGCGCCGTGGGCGCGTTCGTACGGTGCGTTCCTCAAGCTCGGGCTGCTGGTGCTGACCCTCCGGGTGGTCTTCGCGGTGCTGCTCGGCTCGCCGATCCCGGGCACCCACGTGCTGTTCCGGCTGCCCGAACTCCCGTTGCCGCACTGGGCGCAGGGGGTGCGGCTCGGCGGACCGGTCAGGGCCGAGGGGGTGGTGTTCGCCCTCTGCGACGGGATGAAGCTGGCCGCCCTGCTCGTCTGCGTGGGTGCGGCGAACGCGCTGGCGAACCCGGCCCGGCTGCTCAAGTCGCTGCCCGGAGCGCTCTACGAGGCCGGGGTGGCGGTGGTCGTGGCGATGACGTTCGCACCGAACCTGGTCGCCGATGTGCAGCGGCTGCGCGCCGCACGGCGGATGCGAGGCCGCAGCGACCGGGGCTTGCGGGCCCTGGTCCAGGTCGGGCTGCCGGTGCTGGAGGGCGCGCTGGAGCGGTCGGTGGCGTTGGCGGCGGCGATGGACGCGCGCGGCTACGGCCGTACCGCCGAAGTCCCGCCGGGGGTACGGCGGTTGACCGCCGCCCTCACGCTCGGCGGGCTGCTTGGGGTGTGTGCGGGGACGTACGGGCTGCTGGCGGCCGAGGGCGCGGGCTTCGGGCTGCCGGTGCTGGCGCTGGGGCTCGCGGCGGCGCTCGCCGGGCTGTGGCTGGGCGGCAGGCGCAGCGTACGCACCCGCTACCGGCCGGACCGGTGGGGGGTGCGGGCCTGGTTGGTCGCCGGTTCCGGGGTCGCGGTCGCGGCGCTGATGATCCACGCCGCCGCCAGCGACCCGGCCGCGCTGACGCCGCCCGCCGTACCGCTGCGCGCGCCGACGCTGCCGCTGTGGCCGGCGGTGTCGGTGCTGCTCGGGCTGCTGCCCGCGCTCGCGGCACCGGTGCCAGCGTCAGCGCCCGACCGGAGTGTCCCGCGGAACTCGAAGGGAGCCGAGCGGTGATCCGCTTCGACAACGTCTCCGTCACCTATCCAGGCGCGGCCGAACCCGCCCTGCGCGGTGTCGACCTGACCGTCGCCGAGGGCGAGCTGTGCCTGCTGGTCGGGCCGTCCGGTGTCGGCAAGTCGACTCTGCTGGGCGCGGTCAGCGGTCTCGTACCGCACTTCACCGGCGGGACACTGCACGGCCGCGTCACCGTGGCGGGCCGCACCACGCACGCGCACAAGCCGCGTGAACTCGCCGATGTCGTCGGTACGGTGGGGCAGGACCCGCTGGCGCACTTCGTCACCGACATCGTCGAGGACGAACTCGCCTACGGTATGGAGTCGTTGGGTGTCCCGTCCGATGTGATGCGGCGGCGGGTCGAGGAGACGCTCGACCTGCTGGGCCTGGCGGAGCTGCGGGACCGGCCGATCGCCACGCTCTCCGGCGGCCAGCGGCAGCGCGTCGCGATCGGCTCGGTGCTCACCGTCCACCCGAAGGTGCTGGTCCTCGACGAGCCCACCTCGGCCCTGGACCCGGGCGCCGCCGAGGAGGTCCTCGCCGTCCTGCAGCGCCTGGTCCACGACCTGGGCACAACGGTCCTGCTCGCCGAGCACCGGCTGGAGCGGGTGGTGCAGTACGCGGACCAGGTCATTCTGCTGCCCGAACCCGGCGCACCGCCGGTGGTCGGCGAACCCGCCGCGATCATGGCGGCTTCCCCGGTCTTCCCGCCGGTCGTCGGCCTCGGCAAGCTCGTGGGCTGGTCACCGCTGCCGCTGTCGGTACGGGACGCCCGGCGTGCGGCGCGCCCGTTGCGCGAGCGGCTGGCGGACCGCAGGCCGACGCCCGTCCTTCCGCCGCAGAAGACCGCCCCGATCGCCGAGGCCTCGGGACTGTCGGTCCGACGCGGCCGTATCGAGGCGCTGCGGGCGGTGGACCTGACGGTGCGCCCCGGCGAGACGGTCGCGCTGATGGGCCGCAACGGCGCGGGAAAGTCAACCCTGTTGGGCACGCTCACCGGCTTGCACGAGCCCGCCTCCGGCACCGTACGGGTCGGCGGAGTGCTGCCGCACCGGACGGCGCCGCGTGAACTGGTACGGCGCGTGGGCCTCGTACCGCAGGAGCCGCGCGATCTGCTGTACGCGGACACGGTCGCGGCCGAGTGCGCGGCCGCCGACGAGGACGCGGGCGCCGCGCCGGGCACCTGCCGGGCACTGGTCGCGGAGCTGTTGCCGGGCGTGCCGGACGACACCCATCCACGTGATCTGTCCGAGGGCCAGCGACTGGCGCTGGCGCTGGCCGTCGTCCTGGCCGCCCGCCCGCCGCTCCTGCTGCTCGACGAGCCGACCCGCGGCCTGGACTACGCGGCCAAGTCCCGCCTGGTCGGCCATCTGCGCGCGCTCGCGGCGGACGGCCACGCGATCGTGCTGGCGACGCATGACGTCGAGTTGGCGGCGGAGCTCGCGCACCGGGTGGTCATCCTCGCCGACGGCGAGATCGTCGCGGACGGCCGCACGGCGGAGGTGGTCGTCTCCTCGCCCGCCTTCGCCCCGCAGGTGGCGAAGATCCTCCAGCCGGGCCCGTGGCTGACGGTCCCGCAGGTCGCGACGGCGCTCGCGGAAGGGGCACGGGCATGAGGGGCGGTCCCGGACACGCGGTCCCCACGGAGCCGGTATCGCGCCCGGTGCGGCCGATTCGCCTCGGCCCGCGGTCGACGGCCGCTCTCGCCCTCCTCTCGGCGATCGGCCTCGCCGCCTTCGGCTGGCCGCTGCTGGCCGACCCCGGCTCCGGGCTGGCGCACAGCGCCGACGCGCCGTGGCTGTTCGCCGGGCTGCTGCCACTGCTGCTGGCGGTGGTCGTCGCGACGATCGCGGACACCGGTCTGGACGCCAAGGCGATAGCGATGCTCGGCGTACTCGCGGCGGCGGGCGCGGCGTTGCGCCCACTGGGTGCGGGAACGGCGGGCATCGAGCCGATGTTCTTCCTGATCGTGCTGGCGGGACGGGTTCTCGGCCCCGGCTTCGGCTTCGTACTCGGCGCGCTGGCGATGTTCGCCTCCGCGCTGCTGACCGGCGGGGTCGGCCCGTGGATGCCGTTCCAGATGCTCAGCATGGGCTGGGTCGGCATGGGCTCGGGCCTGCTGCCCGAACGCCCCCGTGGCCGCGGCGAGTTGGCGATGCTGGCGGCGTACGGGGTGGTCTCCTCCGTCCTCTACGGCACGATCATGAACCTCCAGGGTTGGCCGTACATCGGCGGCCTGTCCTCGGCGATCGGCTACGTCCCCGGCGCGCCGCTGCCGGAGAACCTCGCCCACTTCACCGCGTACTGCCTGGCGACGTCCCTCGGCTGGGACCTCCCCCGCGCGGCGGTCACCGCGGCACTGACGCTGGCCCTGGGCTCCCCCATCCTCAAGGCCCTGCGCCGGGCCACCCGCCGCGCGGCGTTCGCGGCGCCGGTCGCGTTCACCGTCCCCGATGAGCCGCGGCTATGATCATCCGTCGGTCCATTCGGGGGAGGAAACGCAGATGGCAGCGCCGGGAGCATCCGCACGCGAACGTGCGGCCAGGACCCAGTTGGCTTCGGGCGAGCAATTGCTGTCCTACGCCCTCGTCGTCCCGGTGAAGAACGCCCGGGGCGTGAGCGTGAACATCGGCGGCGTGATCGGCAACGCCCTGATGCAGAACGTAGGCGCCCAGAACGGCGGCTATGGCAGCATCGCGGCATCCTGCCCGGACATCTCGCGCGGCTTGGTGATGCGCGTCACCGACCAACGCGTCGGCCTTGTCAACAGCCTGACCCAGACCCCCGTCTGGGAGATCCCAAGGACCTGGGTCACCCGCATAGAACGCCGACCCCGCCTCCAGCTCATGGCCCGCTTCCGCGTCCACTACGCGGACGGCTCGTGGCTGGCGTTCATGACGTTCCGCCGACAGAGCATCGAGGGGCTCAGGGCGGTACTGGGCGGCTAGCCGCGGGCTGCTCCCTGCGGCCACACCACGTCCACCGGAATCCCGGCTGCCCGCGCTTCAACAACGACATCGGCGGTACCGCCGCCCTTCGGGCCTGGAGGTTGCCCGTTCCACACGGCGACAAGCCGATCGGCTCGTTCAAGCAGAGCGCGGTTCGCCGTCTCGTATGCCACCCGGCTCGCCGCCTCATGGGGCATGACGAGTACCTCACTCGCGGCCTCGACCAGCCGGTCGAACAGCGGCGCGTGGTCCGGCTTCACCTTGGCCTGCCGGTAGTCCTGCGAGGGGATCACGACCACCAGGCGTCCGCCGACCTCGATGACAGCCTCGGCGAACAGCGAGTCGGCGCCACGGGCGATACACGAGACACCGACAAGGTCAGGCCCCACATGCTCGGCGACCAGTTCGCGCAGCGCACCCTGCACAAGGGGCACCGACTCCTCGGTCAGGTCCATGTGTCCGGTCACGGCTAGGGTGGTCATGAACGGGCGTCCCCTGATCAGTCGGCCAACTGCTCGCGAATCCTAGCGCGGGCTTCACGTACCCGGCTTGATGCGCCGTTCCCGATCGTGTACGCGTACAGGTCAACGAGGGCAGAGCGGACACGGCCGGACTGGACGGCCGCGGCAGCGTCCACCGCCGCATGGACCTGCTCGCATGCGCTGTTCACATCGCCCACGAGGAAATACACCTCTGCGAGTCCGATCCGGTCGAGCGCGTGGCTTCGGCCGGCATCCGGCCCGCGAGTGGCAAGGGCCTGCCGAACCCGAAACCGCGAGTGAGATCCGGGACAGTACGGACCGCGCGCGAGCACGGGTCTGCGGTGGGTGACTCCCGCCTCAGGCGCCTGGATGGTGGTCGGTAGTCTCGGCGATCATCCAGGCACGCAGGAGGCGCGAGAATGCCCACCGAGACGGTATCCGACGGCAGTTCAGGCAGCGCGGTCGCCGAAACCTTCCGAGTCGTCGCGTGGGGCACGGCGCGGGAGTTGGCGTTCACCTTGGCGCTGCTGGTGGCGGCTGCGGCCGGGGTAGCGTTGATCGTTCCCGTCGACACCACGAGCTCCTACGCCAACGACGAGGGCGGAGAGCCCACCGGCCTCCCGCTGCACTGCGGGTCCGTCGTCATGCCGGAGGGCGGCTGGAAGAGCACGGTGGATCACGAGGCATGCACCGACGCTCGTACGCAGCGGCTGGGTTACGCGGGGCTGGGGCTTGCGGGCGCCGTTGCCATCGCCACGTTCACCGTGATGGTGCCGTCCCGGCAGAAGCGGGACGAGGAAAGCTGAGTGCGGGGCGCGGCGGCGTTGCGCCGTGCCCCGCGCCGCTCTCCTCACGCCCCTCTCTACAGCCGCTGGATGATCGTCCCGGTGGCCAGTGCCCCGCCCGCGCACATGGTGATCAGTGCGAACTCCCGGTCCGTGCGCTCCAGTTCGTGCAGCGCGGTTGTGATCAACCGCGCGCCCGTGGCGCCCACCGGGTGGCCCAGGGCGATCGCGCCGCCGTTCACGTTCACCTTCTCCATGTCCGCGTCGAAGACCTGGGCCCAGGACAGCACCACCGATGCGAAGGCCTCGTTGATCTCGATCAGGTCGATGTCCTTCAGCGACATCCCCGCCTTGCCCAGCACCGCCCGGGTCGCGTCCACGGGTCCGTCCAGGTGGAAGTGCGGGTCGGCGCCGACCAGGGCCTGCGCCACGATCCTGGCCCGGGGCCTGAGCCGCAGGGCCCGGGCCATGCGCTTGCTGGCCCACAGCACCGCCGCCGCGCCGTCCGAGATCTGGGAGGAGTTGCCCGCCGTGTGCACGGCGGTCGGCATGATCGGCTTCAGGCCCGCCAGCGCTTCGGCACTGGTGTCGCGCAGGCCCTCGTCGCGGTCGACCAGCCGCCACATGCCGCTGCCCGCGAGTTGTTCCTCCTCCGTCGTCGGGACCTGGACCGGATAGGTCTCGCGCTTGAAGCGCTCCTCCGCCCAGGCGGCGGCCGCCCGCTGCTGGGAGAGCAGACCCAACGCGTCCACCCGCTCACGCGTCAACCCGCGCCGCTTCGCGATGCGTTCGGCGGCTTGGAACTGGTTGGGCAGGTCGACGTTCCACTCGTCGGGGAACGGCCTGCCGGGTCCGTGCTTGGAGGCGCTGCCCAGCGGTACGCGGGACATCGCCTCGACCCCGCAGCCGATGCCGATGTCGATGACGCCACCGGCGATCATGTTGGCGACCATGTGGTTGGCCTGCTGGGAGGAGCCGCACTGGCAGTCCACGGTGGTGGCCGCCGTCTCGTACGGCAGGCCCATCGCCAGCCAGGCGTTGCGGGCCGGGTTCATCGACTGCTCTCCGGCGTGGGTGACGGTTCCGCCGACGATCTGCTCCACGCAGTCGGGCTGGATACCGGTACGGGCCAGGAGTTCGCGGTAGGTCTCGCCCAGCAGGTAGGCGGGGTGGAGGTTGCTCAGCGCGCCGCCGCGCTTGCCTATGGGGGTGCGTACTGCCTCGACGATGACGGGTTCAGCGGCCATGAATCTCGTCCTCTCCTCGGCTCCGGGCGTCCCGGCGCCCGGAACCCACGGCGGAACTAGTACGCGTTCTAGTTCTCCTCGCAGTTGTATTACCCGCGGTACGGGTGCGCAAGGGGCGGCGCACGGCCAACGCGGCCGTACGTAACGGATACCGCCGGATCCCTTGCCAGTTACAGAAGCCGTTACTAGCTTCTGCAGCCCCCACCTGACATGCCGTCAGCTATGGAGACGCCGATGTCCTGCCCAGCGCTGCCCGATGGCTTCGACTTCACCGATCCCGATCTGTACCACCAGCGGGTCCCGCTGCCGGAACTCGCCGTACTGCGGGGCACCGCCCCGGTGTGGTGGAACGCCCAGCCGCACAACATCGCGGGCTTCGACGACGACGGCTACTGGGTCGTCACCCGCCACCAGGACGTCAAGGAGGTCTCCACCAAGCCCGAGGTCTTCTCCTCCAACCTCAACACCGCGATCATCCGCTTCAACGACTCGATGACCCGCGACCAGATCGACGTGCAGAAGCTGATCATGCTGAACATGGACCCGCCGGAGCACACCCGGGTCCGCCAGATCGTCCAGCGGGGCTTCACCCCCCGCGCGATACGCGCCCTGGAGGACGCGCTGCGCGAGCGCGCACACCGGATCGTCGCCAGAGCCAGGGAGGCGGGCAGCGGCGACTTCGTCACCGACATCGCCGTGGAGCTGCCGCTCCAGGCCATCGCCGAACTCATCGGCGTACCGCAGGACGAACGGGCCAGGATCTTCGACTGGTCGAACAAGATGATCGGCTACGACGACCCCGAGCTGGCCATCACCGAGGAGATCGGCGCCGAGTCCGCGATGGAGCTGATCTCGTACTCGATGAACCTCGCCGCCGCCCGCAAGGAGTGCCCGGCCAAGGACATCGTCAGCGCACTGGTCGCCGCGGAGGACGAGGGCAATCTGGGCACCGACGAGTTCGGCTTCTTCGTGCTGCTGCTGGCGGTGGCCGGAAACGAGACCACCCGCAACGCCATCACCCACGGCATGCACGCCCTGCTCACCCACCCCGAACAGTGGGACCTCTACAAGAGCGGTCGACCGAAGACCGCCGCCGACGAGATCGTCCGCTGGGCCACACCCGTGGTCTCCTTCCAGCGCACCGCCAGCCGTGACACCGTGCTCGGCGGCCAGCGGATCGGACGGGGCCAGCGCGTCGGCATCTTCTACTCGTCCGCCAACAACGACCCCGAGGTGTTCGAGGCACCCGAGACGTTCGACATCACCCGCGATCCGAACCCGCACCTCGGCTTCGGCGGCGGGGGCCCGCACTTCTGCCTGGGCGCCAACCTCGCCCGCCTGGAGATCGACCTGATCTTCAACGCCATCGCGGACACTCTCCCGGACATCCGGCTGGCCGGTGCGCCACGCCGGTTGCGCTCGCCCTGGCTCAACGGGGTCAAGGAGCTACGGGTGACTTACACGCCGTGACACATACGGCGAGTAACCACAACGGCGCGGCCCGGCGGTAACGCACTGACCGCAACCGAAGGGGAACCCGCACCCCGCGCAGCGAACCGCGGCCGCAACTCGCCGTACCCCCGCGGAGCGGCCCCGTACCCCCCGCGGGAGCGGACCCGCGGCCCCGGGGCGGAAGCCCGCCGCAGGCGCGGGGGTACAGGGGCGTGGAGCCCCTGATGTGACCCCAGAGCATTACTCCTGGTAGCGTCCCGCAGGCCGTACGAGGTCCCCCACAGCCAGTACACAGCCCCCGGAGCACGATGCCATGGGCACCGCCATGCCTGCCGCCGTCCACACCGGCCGCCCGCCGTCCGCCACCAGCGAGGCGCCGGGAACACCGTCCGCGCGACGGCCGCGCCTGTACGTACTCGACGGACTGCGGCTGATCGCCGCGCTCTATGTGGTCGCGTACCACTACACGGCGTTCGCCGAACACGACCCACGCCCCTGGGGCAAACCCGTCCACGACGTCTTCCCCGCCTTCGGCCGGTTCAGCGCCTACGGCTATCTGGGCGTCCAACTCTTCTTCCTGATCAGCGGGTTCGTCATCTGTATGACGGCCTGGGGACGCACCCCCAAGGAGTTCCTGGTCTCCCGGGTGACCCGGCTGTTCCCGGCCTACTGGTTCGCCATCGCCGCGACCAGCCTCGCCGTCCTGCTCCTTGGCGGCCACTGGCTGCGCTTCGGCCGAAGCGCCGACCAGGCGCTCACCAACCTGACGATGCTCCAGGATCCGCTCGGTGTCTCCGATGTCGACGGCGTCTACTGGACGCTGTGGTGCGAGCTGGTCTTCTATCTCCTCTTCCTCGCCGTGGTCGCCAAGGGGCTCACCTACAAGCGGGTGGTCTCGTTCTGCGGCCTGTGGCTGATCGCCGGAGTGGTCACCGCCAACAGCGGTGACGGCGTGCTGAACACCATCACCATGCCCACCCAGGCCCCGTACTTCGCGGGCGGTGTGGCGATCTACCTGATCTACCGGTACGGGCCGGACCTGATCCTGGTCGGGCTGACCGGCCTCAGCTGGCTGCTCTCGCTGCACCAGACCGCCGGGCAGATGTCCGCGGTGAGCGGGCACGTCGGACACCATCTGCACTGGGAGTACGCGGCCGCCTTCGTCACCGCCTGCTACGCGGTGCTGATCGCGGCGGCGATGGGCTGGCTCAACTGGGTCCGCTGGGGCGGTCTGACGACGCTCGGCGCGCTGACGTATCCGCTGTATCTGCTGCACGAGGACATCGGCTGGGCGGTGATCCTGCATCTGCACGGCATGGTACCGCCATGGCCGCTGATCGCCGGGCTCACCGCGCTGTTCCTGTGCGCGGCGTGGCTGGTGCACCGGTACGTCGAACGGCCGGTCTCGCGATACCTCAAGCGCGGGCTCAGCAAGGGGCGCGCCCTCGCCTAGCCCGTGGTCAGGACGCCTGTTCGGCTTCCTGCGAGCGGGCCGCCGGTCGGTCGTGGTCGTCGCCGCACAGGTGGCCGCTCAACTTCCTGAGCAGGACGTGCAGATCGTCGGTGGTGTGGCGGGGATCCCACCAGTCACCGAGGAGTTCGGCCAGTACCTGGGTACGGGCCTCCACCAGCCGTTCCGCGGCCCGGCGGCCCTCCTCGGTCAGGAGCAGGACCAGCCCTTCGCGGCGGGTCAGACCGCGCAACTCGGTCTCGGCGGCGGCCTGGTAGACGATGTGCGACGGAACGGTGGTGCGTTCGGCCAGCAGTTGCGGTGCGGCGGACCCGTAGCGGTTGATCCGCAACAGCAGCCAGCTGGAGGCCGGGTGCAGATCGAGTCCGGCGAGGTCGGTGATCTTCTGGTAGAGGTTCCGACGGCCTTCGCGGGTGCCCAGCGCGGACAGGGCGCGGGCCACCTCCTCGCGTGAGGAGCGCTCGACCGGGTTGGAGGCGTAGGTCTCGCTGCCGTCCGGTGCCCTGACCGAGCCGCGCAGCGGCTGTTCCTTCAGGAACCACGCCAGTACGAAGGCCACGGCCGCCACCGGCACCGCGTACAGGAACACATCCGTGATGGCCCCGGAGTACGCGTGCAGCACGGCGGCCCTGGTGGACGGTGGCAGCGCGGTGATGCTGTGCGGACTGGACTGCAGCAGCTTGGGGTTGAAGCCGGGTGGCAACGGCTTCCCGGCCAGCGCCGATGTCAGGTTGCCGGCCAGCTTGTTGGCGAAGATGGTGCCGAAGATGGCCACTCCGAACGAGGCGCCGATGGAGCGGAAGAAGGTCGCACCGGAGGTGGCCACGCCCAGGTCCTCGTAGCCGACCGCGTTCTGCACCACCAGCACCAGTACCTGCATCACCAGGCCGAGCCCGAAGCCGAAGACGAAGAAGTCCACGCTCATCATCAGGGTGCTGCTGAACTCGTCGAGCCGATGCAGTAGGAGCAGGCCGACGATGATGACGGCGGTGCCCGCTATGGGAAACACCTTGTAACGGCCGGTACGGCTGACGATCTGGCCGGAGCCGGTCGAGGAGAGCAACAGCCCGAAGACCATCGGCAGCATATGGACACCGGACAGCGTCGGGGTGACGCCGTGCACCACCTGGAGGAATGTCGGCAGATAGGTCAGGCCGCCGAACATCGCGAAGCCGATGACGAAGCTGATGACCGAGCAGAGCGTGAAGGTCTGGATGCGGAACAGCCGCAGCGGCAGTACGGGTTCCGCGGCCCTGCGCTCGATCGCGACGAAGACGGCCAGGAGTACGGCGCCGAACACCGCGAGCCCGATGATCTGCGGCGATCCCCAGGCCCAGGTGGTTCCGCCGAGCGAGGCGACCAGCACCAGGCAGGTCGCCACTCCCGCGATGACGGCGGTGCCCGCGTAGTCGATGATGTGCTTGGTGCGGTGCCGCGGGATGTGCAGCACGGCGGCGATCACGGCGAGCGCGACAACGCCGATCGGCAGGTTGATGTAGAAGACCCAGCGCCAGGACAGATGGTCCACGAACAGCCCGCCGAGCAGGGGCCCGAGCACGCTGCTGGCGCCGAACACCGCACCGAACAGCCCCTGGTAGCGACCGCGGTCGCGGGGCGGCACGATATCGCCGACGATCGCCATCGACAGCACGATCAACCCGCCGCCGCCCAACCCCTGGAGAGCCCGGAACCCGATCAACTCGCCCATGTTCTGGGCCAGTCCGCAGAGCGCGGAACCGGCCAGGAAGATGACGATCGCCGTCTGGAACAGCTTCTTGCGCCCGTACTGGTCGCCGAGCTTGCCCCACAGCGGGGTCGCGGCGGTCGAGGCGAGCAGGTACGCGGTGACCACCCACGACAGATGCTGCATACCGCCCAGATCGCTGACGATGGTCGGTAGCGCGGTGGAGACGATGGTCTGGTCGAGGGCGGCGAGCAGCAGGCCCATGAGCAGGGCGCTCATCGCCACGAGGATGGTTCGCCGGGACTGGCCCTCGCCCGGCCCTTCGGCCGGGTGGGCGGCGTCGTTGGAGGTTGTCGCGTCGTCCTGCGCCATCGACGCCTCCCCGGATCTCATCGGATGCGTAACGCTCTGGGCGCTTTGCCCATCCTCACGCCGATGGCGGCCCAGCGCCTGTCGAAGCGGCGGCCTGGGGCCGGTCCAGCCGGTCTTCGCCGGTTGCGGCCGGGTTCGATACCGCCGGTCCGCACCGTTCGGCCACTCGCCATCGCGGCGGCAAGACATTCCGGCACCGCGACGAGCGGCCACGGCGGCGGAGAGTTGTGGCCGCCGAGGCGACGAGCAGCCCGACGGCGCGGAGCGGCGGTGTCCGATCCGGCCGCAGTCCCCCCGCTGAAGGTCCGCCCGACAGGCCCTGGCGGGCGTGGCAAGCTGGCCGGGTGGCGATCGCGGACTTCGGCCCCGAGCAGTTCCAACTCGTACTGCTGCGGCGGATGGCGGACCACCGGCCGGAACTGGTGGAGGAGGCGCTGCGCACGCTCGGCGTGACGCGCGCCGAGCTACGCGAAGCGCACCGCCGCTGGCAGGCCATGATCCGCTCGCGCACTTTCCCGCACGGCGAGCGCCGCTATCTGACGGTCCTCGGTCAGCCCGAGTCGGTCGCCGAACGACGGATCGGCGACCTGACCTGCCGGGCCCTGCAGTGGCGGCTGCCGCTCTGGTCGGATCTGCGGTACGAGGTGATGGTGGCACCGGACGGCAGGGTGTGGAACGAGTGGCTGGTACGGGCGCCCGGAGTCCCCGCCCCCGCGCTGCGCACCCTGGAGGACCTCACGCCGTGGTGCTGCGCGGTCGACGAGGTGGCGCGCGCCTTTCCGCCCGTTCAGCCGCTGGAGGGCGACGCCCCCACCCGTTGGCGGCTCGCCTTCACGGATCCGGCAACCGGCGGTCGCCATGTCGCGCACTTTACGTACGGGCTGTTGCAGTACGTGGACGAGTCGGCCTCGTAACTCTTTCGCCGGTGCCGGTCGAGGGCACACCGTGGGCTTATGGACCGATCCAGAAGACCGTGGTTGCTGCTCGTTCTGCCGGTGCTCCCGCTGCTCGTACTGGCCCGGCTGCTGGCCCGCCGCCGGGCCCGGCTCGGGCTGGGCGGCGGACCGGGCGGCCCGCCCCCGGCGGGCGTACGGGAGCCGCGCCGCCCCAAGCCGTCACCGCCCGGCGTCGTACTCGCCCTGTCCGAGCCCGGCCGCAACGGCAACGGGCCGCACTGACCTGCGCTCTTGGCAGGACTCCCACTATTTTGTATCGTAGAGAAACAAAGTGGCTCCACCCGCTTCCCCTGACCGGCGGGTGGGGCCACTGTCTTCGCCGCCGAGCATCTCGGGGCGCGACGGCCGCGGCCTGGGCGTTTTGGCGGGGCGGGATCCGCTTTGTATCGTAGAGAAACAAAGTGGCTCCGCCCGCAACCCCTGACCTTCGGGCGGGGCCGCTTGCCTCGCCCCGCCCGACTCCAGGAGTGCACTATGCGCAGGTCCACGACCGTAGGTGTGTTCAAGGCCGCGCTCCTCGACATGGACGGCACGCTGGTCAACTCCGATGCGGTGGTGGAGCGTTGCTGGCGGCGCTGGGCGGACGAACACGGGCTTGACCCTGTCGAGGTGCTGAAGGTCGTCCATGGCCGCCAGGGATACGCGACCATGGCCGTACTCCTCCCCGACCGGCCGATGGCCGAGAACCACGCGGACAACGCCCGCATGCTGGCGCAGGAGACCGCCGACACCGAGGGCGTGGTCCCGATCGCGGGCGCGCCCGCGTTCCTGGCCTCGCTCTCCGATCTGCCGCACGCCCTGGTGACCTCCGCCGACGAGGGCCTGGCCCAGGCCCGGATGACCGCAGCGGGGCTGCCGATGCCCCAGGTGCGGGTCACCGCGGAGTGTGTGAGCGCCAGCAAGCCCGACCCCGAGGGCTTCCTGAAGGGCGCCGCCGAACTGGGCTTCGCCCCCGAGGACTGCGTGGCCTTCGAGGATTCCGAGGCGGGCATCACGGCAGGCCTCGCCGCCGGTATGCGGGTGGTCGGCGTGGGGCCGCGGGCCGCCGCGCTGAACCCGACCGCGCACATCGACACCCTGGACCAGATACGGGTGGAGGCCGCCTCGGACGGCGGCTTCACCCTCCGGATCGGCTGAGTCGGCGCATCTCGGCCGAATGGCGGCGGCACACCCGTCCGTGTGCCGCCGCCGCAGCACAACTGCCGTGCGTCAGCCCGCGATCGCCTCGTAGAGGCTGAAACCGGCCATCACCACCATCACCGCCGCCGCGATCTTCGTGATCAGCGACAGCGGCACCCGGCGCATCAGCGCCCGGCCGCCGACGATGCCGATGCCGGCGACCGCCCACAGGGCCAGTACCGCGCCGATGCCCACGGAGAGCGGACTGCCGTAGCGGGCAGCGAGGTTGGCGGTCATGATCTGGGTCAGGTCGCCGAACTCGGCGACCAGGATGAGCATGAAGCCGCTGCCCGCGACCCGCCAGAAGCTCTGGTCCCCCGGTGCGCTGACCGTCTCGTCGTCGTCCCCGTCGTGGTGCCAGAGGATCATGGCCGCACCCGCGAGGAAGAGCAGGCCCACCACGCCCTGCACCCACCGGTGCGGCAGCAGCGTCAGCAGACTGCCCGCGGCGATGGCGATCACGACATGGACCGCGAAGGCGGCGGCGATGCCGCAGAAGACGTAGCCGGCCCGGAAGCGGGTGCCGAGCATCAGGCTGGCGAGCGCGGTCTTGTCGGGCAGCTCGGCGATGAAGATGACGCCGAAGACGATCGCGGCGACGGTGAGGCTGAACACGGGTGGAGGCTCCTTGGGCGCTCAGGCGCCGCGCCGCGGTTCCTCGGGGAGAGGGGTCGCTTCGGCACGGCAGCGTCGGACACTGCGGCCGAAGGTCTCGCTGGCGCGGTACGTGTGGATCCGTACCCGCCTCCGGGCGCCGGCCGGTTCCGTGAGGTTCCGGCAGTATGTCGACGATCCGGCGTTGAGCTACTCCCCTTCTGCTGGGGCCAGCCTAACGGCTCACCCGGACCCGCTGCCCCGGGTGAGCCGGCCGCGCGCCACCAGTTCCAGCACCACCGTCACCGCCACGGCCTGCACCGCGAGCAGCGCTATCAGCACGAACAGCTGGACCACCCCCGCCTTCAGCGGCGACGCGCCGCCGATGAGCATGCCGACGAAGGCGCCGGGCAACGTGACCAAGCCCACGGTCCTGGTCTGGTCGATCCCCGGGACGAGCGCGGTCGCGGCGGCGGGCCTGGCGATCTCCAGTCGTGCGTCCCGGTCGAGCAGCCCGATCGCCAGCCCCGCCTCCACCTCGCCGTGCCGGGTGCGCAGTTCGTCCAGCGCGCGCTGCCCGGCCAGTACGGTCGCGGTGAGCGCGCCGCCGATCAGGATCCCGGCGACCGGGATGAGGGCCACGCCCTTCAGCGGTACGAGCCCCACGACGACCAGCAGCGCGACGACCGGCAGCGCACCCGCCGCCACCGGCACGGCCGCCCACCACCATGTGCGGTTCCTGGTGATACGGCGGCCGGCGGTACGTGACGCGACCGCGTACATCACGAGGACGAAACCGAGCAGCGCGGGCAGATAGCGCACCACCCAGCCGATGACCAGGGAGACGGCGGCCAGTTGGACCACCGCGCGCAACCCGGCGAGCACGATGGCGCGCGGATAGTTCTCCTGGTCGTCCACGAAGCGGGCGTGGAACGCCACGATGGTGGCCGCGATGAGCAGCGCGGCCAGTACGACGCCCAGTGTGGTGTTCACCGGGAGCAGCGTGGTGGACGAGGCGGCGGCGGGCACCGGCCCACCGTATGGCAGATGGAGCCGCGGCAACATACTTGAAACTTGCAGAATTTAGTTAGTGGGGCCTAATCTCGATCTCTGTTCGGTTCCGTCCCCCACCGACCGAGGAGACCCCCATGCCTTTCACCGAGACCGCCAAGCCCCATGTGCTCGCGCTGTTCCGCGTAGTGACCGGCGTCATCTTCGCCAGCCACGGCGCCGCCTCCCTGTTCGGCATACTCGGCGGCTTCGCAGGCGCACACGGCGGCACGGTGCCCACCGGCGTCTGGCCGTACTGGTACGCGGCGGTCATCCAACTCGTCGGTGGCGCGCTGGTGGCCCTTGGGCTCGGTACCCGGGTCGCGGCGCTGATCAGCTCCGGCTCCATGGCGTACGCGTACTTCACCGTGCACGCCAAGATGGCGCTCTGGCCGTTGCAGAACGGCGGCGAGGCCGCCGCGCTGTACTCCTGGGTGTTCCTGCTGATCGCCTTCACCGGTCCTGGCGCATGGGCGCTGGACGCGCTCTTCTCCGGTCGGCGGGCCAACACCGCCGAGGTCGCCGCCGCCTGATCCGGCAGACCGTGCGGGGCGGCGTGCGAACTCACCGGGCGCCCAGGCGGGTCGCTGTGAGTCCCTTATGAGAACAACGTCACGCCGCCCCGCGCGATCAACGCCGCGGTCCCCCGCGTACGCTGTACGGCTGTGGCGCGCAGACCGTTCGCCCCAACAGTGCGCGCGGACCAGGAGAGACGACAGTGCTCGGAGGAGTGAGTTCACTGGTCGACTCGCCATGGGTCCTCGCGCTGGTCGGACTCTCCGTCCTGCTCGATGTGTTCCTTCCGGTGCTGCCCAGCGGGGTGCTGCTGATATCCGCCGCTACGGCGGGTACGGCGAGCTCCAACGGGGCCAAGGACTTCCAGGACGTCCTCGAACTGCTGGTGTGCGCGTCCGCCGCGTCCTGCCTGGGCGATCTGGCGGCGTACCGCCTCGCCTACCGCGGCGGCGACTGGCTTGACCGCCGCCTTGAGCGGTCACGCCGCCTGTCCTCCGCCCAGGAACGGCTCGGCCAGGTGCTCCTGCGCGGCGGCGGTGCGCTGGTGGTGCTGGCGCGCTTCGCCCCCGCTGGGCGGTCCGTGGTGAGCCTGGGCGCGGGGGCGGCGCATCGCCGCCCCGCCGAGTTCCTGCCCTGGTCGGCACTGGCCGGTCTGGTGTGGGCCGCATACGGCGTCGGCCTCGGCTACGTCGGCGGCAGGTGGCTCGGCGCCACCTGGCTGGCCACCGCCGTCTCCCTGATCGCCTTGTTCGGCGCGGGCGCGATAGCGGCGTACATCTTCCGCCGCGAACGCAACGAGGACCCCGTTTCCGCCGAAGTCTAGTTTTTGCGGCTCCCGGGGGGCCCGGGGGGCTTGCCCCCGGATGAAAGATCACCCCGTGCGTGGTGAGTCGGAGACTCACCACGCCACTCACCACGCTTCGCGGCGGTCGGCCGAGACGCGGGCCGCCATCTCGTCGAGGTAGACCTCGCAGATGGGCTGACCGCCGGGCGTGATGCTGTGCTCCAGCTCCCACAGGCTGAGCCTGCCCCCGTCGGCGAGCAGGAACGCGTGCTCGTACAGCGCCCATTCGGCGACGACGCCCTCAACCCTGGTGTGCCGCATGGTCACCAGGGTCGTCTCGTGGGCCACCGCCGACCGCAGCCGCCGCCGTACCGGCTCACCCGGGCGGTCGCCGTTCTCCGCGCGGCCCAGTACGCGCCAGGCGTGATCGGCGGAGTTGTCCTGTGCGTACTCGTGGCGCGCGTCGGCGAGGCCTGCCTCGTCGCAGGGGCCGTTGCAGGTGACGTCGAAGTGGACCTCCGCGATCAACCGGTCCCCGCCGAAGTCGAATTCGGGGAAGACCGAGTCACCGAACCGCTCACGCAGCCGCGCCTCCACCGACTCCTGGGCGGTGTGCAGCTCGCGCACCACCTGGTCATCGGCGCCGGTGTCGTCCTCGATCTCCCACAGCGTCTCGCTGCTGCCGTCGGCGAGCAGGAAGACATGCTTGACCGTGCGATGGCCGCGCGTCCGGGTCGTCCCCTTGGAGAAGCGCATCGAGTGCAGATCAACACAGTGCATCAACGCGGTGCGCAACCGCTTCAGCAGCACCTCGTCCAACTCGGCGGCGTTCCGCGCCCGGGCGAGCAGCCGGTCGAGGTGACTGGCCGGATCGTCGTCGTACGGCTCCGAAGCGTCGCCGCCCGATCGCGTGTTGTCCATATGCCCCTCCCGCGCCTCGCTCCGCCATTCCCCGCCGAGCGCTTCGTACACTCTTCGCACACTCACCGTAGCGGGTCAACTGCCGTGCGTGTCCGATGTTTACCGAGGCTTCCCTCCCGGCGGCGCCTCGGGCGAGATTTTCGGCCCCTCGGCCGGGGGTCCGGGGGCCCGCGGCGCCAGCCGCTGATGTCACCGCCCCCGGCGGAACGCCGTGCTCAGGACGGCTTGATGAGCCGCGTCTCGTACGCGAAGACCACGGCCTGCACCCGGTCCCGCAGTTCGAGCTTGACCAGGACGCGGCCGAGGTGGGTCTTCACGGTGGCCTCCGCCAGATGCAGTTCCGTGGCGATCTCCGCGTTGGACTTGCCCTTGGCCACTTCGGTGAGGATCTCCAGCTCGCGGGCGGTCAGCCGGTCGAGACGGGAGTCCACCGGACCGTCGGGCGTGGGCAGTTGGTGCGCGCAGGTCTCCAGCAGCCGCCGGGTCACCCGGGGCGAGACCACCGCGTCACCGGCGGCGACGGTGCGGATCGCGGCCAGCAGTTCCTCCGGCAGGGCGTTCTTGATCAGAAAACCGGAGGCGCCCGCCCGCAGCCCGGCGAAGGCGTACTCGTCGAGGTCGAAGGTGGTCAGGATCAGCACCCGGGTGTCCGGGCAGGAGGTGATGATCGCCTCGGTCGCCTCGATACCGTCCATACCGGGCATCCGTACGTCCATCAGCACCACGTCCGGCTGGAGTTGCCGCGCCAGGCGCACCGCCTCCGCACCGTCCCCGGCCTCGCCGACCACGGCGAGATCGGACTGCGACTCCAGTACGAGGTTGAACGCGACCCGCATCAACGGCTGATCGTCGACGAGCAGGACCCCGATCGTCACGACTCCCCTTCCAGATCCACTGGTTCCAGGTCCCCCAGCTTCAGGCAAGTGGCCACCCGCCAGCCCCCGCCGGGCAGCGGCCCGGCCTCAAGCTGCCCACCGTAGGCGGCGACCCGGTCCCGCATCCCGTCGATCCCGTGCCCGCCCTCCCCGGACGACGCCACGGGGCGGCCGTCGTCGCGGACCTCGACCTCGACCCGGTCGCCGGGGCAGCTTACGCGGACCGAGGCGCGCACTCCGGCGGCGGCGTGTTTGAGGGTGTTGGTCAGCGCCTCCTGCACCAGCCGGTACACGGTGAGCTGCGCCGCCGCCGGAACGGACGCCATATCGCCCTCGACCCGCAGCCGCACCGGCAGTCCCACCGCGCGGACCTGGGCGGCGAGCGCGTCCAGCTGGGCGATGCCGGGCTGCGGATGGCGCAGCGCGTCCGGTTCGTCGGCGCGCAGTACGCCGAGGAAGCGCCGCATGTCGGTCAGCGCCTGCCGTCCGGTGCCGGAGACCTGCTCCATGGCCGCGGCCGCCTTCTCCGGGGCGCGGGGCGCGGCGAAGGCGGCGCCGTCGGCGAGCGCGACCATGACCGACAGGCTGTGGGTGACGATGTCGTGCATCTCGCGCGCGATCCGCGCCCGTTCGCCCGCGACCGCGAGCTGTGCCCGCTGGTCGCGCTCCCGCTCCAGCCGGGCCGCGCGGTCCTCCAGCGCCGCGAGGTAGGCCCGGCGGGTGCGCATGTTGGTACCGATCACCCCGGCGGCGAGGGCCAGTGCGGACAGCCCTATGAACGTCTTGACACCGCGCTCCGGGCTCGCCCAGCGGACCACCGCCAGCAGATTGCCCACCGCGATCACCCCGGAGGCGGCCAGGGTGTGCCGCCGGGAGCAGTGCGCGGCCACCGTGTAGAGCGCGACCAACAGCGCCACGTCGCCCGGCAGCACCCGTCCCGCGTACAGCCACTGCGCGAAGGCGACCGCGGCGATGACCGCGAAGACCGTAAGCGGTGCGCGGCGCCGCCAGACCAGTGGCAGCAGAAGCGCCAACTGGTAGCACAGCAGCTCCAGATGGCGGCTGAACACGAAGTGCATGGGCGCCGTGGACACCAGCGCCAGCAGCGCCGCCAGCAGGGAGTCGCCCACCACCGGATGGCGACCGGCGAACTCACGCAGCCCGAAGCCCCGGGACGGCAGTTCCGCCCCGGGGCCCTGGTTCTGTGTGTACCGCGTCACGCATCCCGCCGCTTGAGCAGCACCGCCGCGATCACCACGGTCACGGCCACATAGCCGGCGAACAGGCCGCAGCCGGTCCACGGGGCGAGCTGGTGCGGTTCGGCGTGCAGGACGGTCAGCGCCTGCCCGGCGTTGCTCGGCAGGTACGGGCCGATGTTGTCGACCCAGGAGGACGGCAGCGCGTGCAGGATCAGCGGCAGCACGAACAGCATGCCGAAGACGCTCGCGATACCGCCGGGCGTGGACCGGGTCACCGCACCCATGGCGACGCCGAACAGGCCGACCAGGGTGAGGTAGATCGCCGTGCCGAAGACCACCCGGGGCACACCGGAAGCCGACAGCGTGGTCTGGATGTGCTGGGACGAGAGCATCGACTGTCCCGCGAAGAAGGACAGCAGCGAGGCGATGGAGGTGAGGACCAGGGTCACCCCGCCGAACACCGCCATCTTGGCCCACAGCACCGGAAGCCGCCGGGGCACCGCGGACAGCGTGGCCCGGATCATGCCCGTGGAGTACTCACCGGTGATCACCAGCACGCCGAGCACCCCGATGGCGAGCTGCGCGAAGACGTACCCGTCGATGCTGCGGCCCGCGGCGTCGAAGTTCGCCCGCTCCGCCATGGGCAGGTGGTGCCAGCGGTTGGCGGCGGCCCAGCAGGCGAGCAGGGCGATGCCGATCATGGCGGCGACCGCGATCAGCAGGGTCAGATAGGTGGAGCGCAGCGAACGGAACTTGATCCACTCCGAGTTCAGCACTCGACCCTGAGTCACCCTCCCGCGACGCGCGGTGGGGGCGGAGACGGTAGCGGAGCTCATGCTGCGGTTCCTTCGGTCACGTTCGAGCGGGTGGCGGCGGGAACCGCCTGGTACTCCACCGCGTCACGGGTCAGTTCCATGAACGCCTCTTCGAGCGACGCCTGCTGGGTGGCCAGTTCGTAGAGCACCACCTGGTGCTCGGCGGCGGTCCTGCCGATCTGCTCGCTGCTCAGCCCGGAGACCGTCAGCACACCGGCCTCCTCACTGGTGATCGTCACATCGGGCCCGGCCAGCTGCTCGCGCAGCCGCTCGGCGTCGGGTGTACGGACCCGTACGGTGTTGGTGGACGCCTGCCGGGTGAACTCCTCGACCGAGGTGTCCGCGATCAGCCGCCCGCGGCCGACGATGATCAGGTGCTCGGCGGTGAGCGCCATCTCGCTCATCAGGTGCGAGGAGACGAAGACCGTCCGCCCTTCGGCGGCGAGGCTCTTCAGTAGGTTGCGGATCCAGAGGATACCCTCCGGGTCCAGCCCGTTGACCGGCTCGTCGAGAATCACCGTCGCCGGGTCTCCCAGCAGGGCGCTGGCGATTCCGAGCCGCTGTCCCATGCCGAGCGAGAAGCCGCCCGCCCGCTTCTTCGCCACCTCGGCGAGCCCGACCAGCTCGATGACCTCGTCGACCCGCGACCGCGGAATGCCGGTGGTGGCGGCGAGCGCCAACAGATGGTTGAAGGCGGTGCGTCCGGTGTGGATCGCGCGGGCCTCCAGCATGGCGCCGACCTCGTGCAGCGGCGCCGCGTGGTCGGCGTAGCTCTTGCCATTGACCACGGCCCGGCCGGACGTGGGCATGTCCAGACCAAGCAGCATGCGCATGGTGGTGGACTTCCCGGCACCGTTCGGTCCGAGGAAGCCGGTGACCACGCCGGGCTTGACAGCGAAGCTGAGGTCCTCGACGGCGGTCTTGGGCCCGTAGCGTTTGGTGAGTGCGGTGGCTTCGATCATGCTGCTTCCTCGTCGGCGAGCGCCGCCCTCAGACAGGTCCGGCTGCGCCCCAACGCTAAACGGCGTCGACCGGGCGCGACGATCCCCGCTGGACGGAACCTGCCGCCCCCGAGCCTGCTCCCGAGGGCGGACGCACGTACTCCCGACGGTGTACGAGGAGGAGTGTTCCCGGGGCAGACGCCATGATCCACGCGGTGCCCCGGCTCGCCGGGCGCCACCGCGCACATCGACCACGCACCCGTGGGCGCCGGGGCACACGATCCGCACGAGGAGCTCGCACACCACACCGCGTAAAGCCGCCGGATGGCCGGTTAACCTCTTTGCATGGACGCGCAAGCTTCGTCACGGGGATCGGATGGCCGGGGTTCGGACGGCCCGTATAGCGACGGCGTCGAGGAAGCGGTCGCGGTACTGAAGGCGGTGGCGGACCCGACGCGCTTCCGTCTGCTGTGGGCGCTGAGCCAACAGGAGCTGCCGGTGGGCAAGTTGGCGGATCTGGTCGGCGCGCATGTCGCCGCGGTGTCGCAGCATCTGGCGAAGCTGCGCACAGCGGGCCTGGTGGCCTCACGCCGCGACGGCACCCGGATCTTCTACCGTATTTCCGGCGAGCATGTCCGGGGCCTGCTGGAGGAGGTCGTGGTGGTGGCTCGTTCCGGCGGCGACGACAGCACGGGGCCGGGCGGTTCCGGAACCGCCTCGGCCACGGAGACGGCACCGGCGGCGCGGGCGCTGCGCTGGCCCAGGGCGGTCGGCCTGCGGCCGGTGCGCAAGGCGACGTGACTGCGCACCCACCCAGCCACAGCACAGAAGACGCCCCCGACCCACCGACGCCAGAGCGCGACGGCACGCAAAGGTGGCGGTGACGGGCGGGCGGGGAACCAATCCCTCAACCGCCGGCGCGGGCGAACACCCGGGGCCCGGCGTCATACTCGTACAGCTCCGCGTAGCGCCCCCAGTCCGTCGCCGTCTCCAGTTGCTGAGCGATCTGCTCGCTCGTGTAGTGATGAGCGAGCAGATCCCGGAAGAACCCATCTCGCAGCACGCCGTCGGCAGACCTCCGCAGGCTGGTGGCGATCAGCCGTACCAACGGCACCTCCCACGCCGCCTCCGCGAAGATCTTCTTGGACCGCTGCACATCGGCGTTGGCGAAGCCCAGCCCCCGCGGCGTGAGCAGCAGGTCGTTGTCCTCGATCAGCGCCATGTCCAGCGCTTCCAGCGCGTCGACGAGCGGCAGCAGGTCGTCGACCTCCAGACCCAGGTCATCGGCGAGGTCCGCCAGATCGCAGCGGCCGTCGTGCTGGACGAGGATCTCGGCCAGACCGGACAGCCCGTCGACGCTGGCGCGCGGCGGCGGCACCGTGGCGATGGTGCGCCGCGTGTCGCCCGCCTCCGGGTGCGCGGGACCACGGCCCGGCGGCCGGAGGGTGTCCTTCGGCCGCCCCGTCATCGTCTGGTACAGCGTGTCGATGAGTTCCTGGAAGGCCGCCGCCTGCCGATCGCGGGGCCGCTCCAGCGGCACGGGGAACGCGGCCCGCAGGGTGCCGGGGTGGGTGCCGAGGACGACGACCCGGTCCGCCATCAGCACCGCTTCCTCGATGTTGTGGGTGACCAGCACGATGGCCCGGGTCGGGAACTGGCCCGACTCCCACAGCTCCATCAGCTCACCGCGCAGGTTCTCCGCCGTGAGCACATCGAGGGCCGAGAACGGCTCGTCCATCATCAGCACATCCGGCTCGACCACCAGCGCTCGGGCGAAGCCGACCCGCTGCCGCATGCCGCCGGAGAGCTCCTTGGGGAACGCCGACTCGAAGCCGTCCAGGCCGATCAGTTCAATGGCCTTGACCGCGGCCTCGGCCCGTTCCCTGGGCGGAACTCCGCGTGCCGCGAGGCCGAGTTCCACGTTCTGCCGCACGGTCAACCAGGGCAGCAGCGCGAACGTCTGGAAGACCATCGCGGTACCGGGGTTGGTGCCGGTCAGCGGCTTGTCGCGGTAGGAGACGGTGCCGGAGCTGACCGGGATCAACCCGGCCAGACAGCGCAGCAGCGTCGACTTGCCGGAGCCCGACTTGCCCAGCAGCGCCACCACCTCGCCGTCCCGCACGTCCAGGTCGATACCGGCCAGCACCGGCAGCTCGCCGTCGGCGCCCGCATAGGACTTGGTCACCTCGCGGGCGGACAGCAGGATCTCGCCACGGGCGGTCGCCGCGGCCATCGCGGCCTCCTTCATACGGTGCGCTGCTCCCTTCCTCTCCTCAACTCCCTTGATCCGCCAGGTGGGAAGCCGCAGTCGGCGATGCACGGTGTCGGCGCCGCGACCGCCTCTGTGAGATCGCCAGCGCGCCCGCCCCACCACGCCCTAGGCGGACGGTGCCTGGATGTAGTCCTCCAGGCGCGCGACCGCGAAGCCCTGCTCCTGTATGCGCTTGAGCAGGTTGCCGAACATCTCGGTCATCGTCGCGCCCTTGAGCTCCTGGGGTCCTCGGAAGTGGGCCAGGATGATGTCCCCGGGACGTAGCTTCTTGTCCCCGGCCTGATACTGCATGTTGGTTATCTGCATCGACTCGCGCCACCAGACGATCGCCCGGGGGCCGCACTCGCCGACCGCGGTCTTGGTGTCGGCGTTGTACGCGCCGTAGGGCGGCCGGAACAGCAGCGGCGCGGTGCCGTACTGCTTGGTGAGGATCTTCTGGTCGCCGCACACCTCTTCCTTCTGGCGGGCGAGCGGGACGGTGTTCATGGGCGGGTGGTGCAGGGTGTGGTTCTGGATGTGGTTGCCCATCGCCTGCAACGGCTTGAAGTACCCGTAGTCGGCCTTTATGGCGTCGTTCATCAGGAACATCGTGACCGGGATCTTGAGGTCCCGCATCATCTCGATGAACTTGGGGTCCTTCTCCGCTCCGTCGTCGAGGGTGACGAAGACGACCTTCTGCGTGGTCGGTATGTGCGCGAACACCGGGACGGTGCCGGTGGCGGAGAGCTTGACGGGTTTGTCGGCGGGCGGTGCGGGGGCGGCGGGCAGCGGCTGCAGGCCCCACTTCTGCCAGGCGGCGGCGTCCGCGGTGGCGCCGAACGCCGCACTGTCGGGCGTGCTGCCGGTGGTCGCGGGCGCCGAGGAGGTGGGCGCGGGACCCGCCCCGCCGCAGCCGCTGACGGCCGCGGCCAACGCGACCGCGCCCGCCAGCGCCCCGTAGAACCTGCCTTGCCCGCTGTACCACTTCACCGCGCTGGTCTCCCGTACGTGCTGTTCGTGTGCTGTGTAGCCGCTTCGGAACGTTACCCGCACTCAGGGACGCGGGATGTTCCGGAGGTTGGCCCGCGCCATCTCCAGCATCGTGCCCACTCCGCCCTCCAGTACGGTGCGGCCCGCGGAGAGCGCGAAGCCCTTGACCTGGTCCGCGGTGATGCGGGACGGGATGGACAGCGCGTTGGGGTCGGTGATCAGCTCGACCAGTGCCGGACCGGGCCGGTTCAGCGCCTCGTCGAGCGCGTCACGGATGGCGTCCGGCTTCTCGACGCGTACCGCGGGGATGCCGATGCCCCGCGCGATGCCGGTGAAGTCGACCGGCGGGTGGTCGGTCTGGTAACTCGGCAGGCCGTCCACCATCATCTCCAACTTCACCATGCCGAGGGAGCCGTTGTTGAAGACGATGGTCTTGACGTTCAGCTGGTGCTGCCGCACGGTGATCAACTCGCCGAGCAGCATGCTCAGTCCGCCGTCGCCGGACAGCGAGACGATCTGGCGGCCGGGGTCGGCGAAAGCGGCGCCGATGGCGTGCGGCAGTGCGTTGGCCATCGTGCCGTGGGTGAACGAACCGATCACCCGGCGGCGGCCGTTGGGGCTCAGATAGCGCGCGGCCCACACGTTGTTCATACCGGTGTCGACCGTGAACACCGCGTCGTCCGCGGCGAGTTGGTCCAGCAGGCTGGCCGCGTACTCGGGGTGGATGGGAATGTGGCTGTCGACGTTGCGGGTGTACGCGCCGACCACCTTGGTCAGCGCGCGCTCGTGCTTGCTCAGCATGTCGTCGAGGAAGCGCCGGTCGCGCTTGGCGTCCAGCAGCGGCAGCACCGCCCGCAGCGTGACCCCGACATCCCCGTGCACGGCGAGCTGCAGCGGGGTGCGCTTGCCCAGGTGCCGGGCGTCGCGGTCGACCTGGATGGTGTGCGCCTGCGGCAGGAACGCGTCGTACGGGAAGTCGGTGCCCAGCATCAGCATCAGATCGGCGTCGTGCAGCGCCTCATGGCAGGCGCCGTAGCCGAGCAGCCCGATCATGCCGACGTCGTACGGGTTGTCGTACTGGATCCACTCCTTGCCCCGCAGCGTGTGGCCGACCGGCGCCTTGACGGCCTCGGCGAGCCGCATCACCTCGGCGTGCGCGTCGCGTACCCCGGCGCCGCAGAACAGGGCGACCTTTTCGGCCTCGTTGAGCGCCTCGGCCAGCTTGCGGACGGCGCCCTCGTCGGGGTGTACGACACCGGGCGCAGCGGTCGGCGAGGGCTGTCCGGTGGGGTTCGCGGCGGGGCGGTCGGCGATGTCGCCGGGCAGTACGAGGACGGAGACGCCCGGTGTGGCGATCGCGTGCTGGATGGCGATCCGGACGATGCGCGGCATCTGCTCCGGCTGGGAGACCAACTCGCAGTAGTCGGCGGCCTCGGCGAACAGCTTCTCCGGGTGGGTCTCCTGGAAGTAGCCGGTGCCGATCTGCGCGGACGGGATGTGGGAGGCGATGGCGAGCACCGGAGCGGCACTGCGCTGGGCGTCGTACAGCCCCTGGACCAGATGGGTGTTGCCGGGTCCGCAGGACCCCGCGCACACCGCGAGGCGCCCGGTGATCTGCGCTTCGGCGGCCGCGGCGAAGGCGGCAGCCTCCTCGTTGCGTACATGCACCCACTCGATGCCGTCCGTGCGGCGGATCGCGTCCACCAGTGGGTTGAGACTGTCTCCCACCACTCCGTAGATCCGCTCGACACCGGCTTGCAGCAGGACGGATATGAACTGGTCCGCGATCTTGGGGGTGCTCAACGTGACGCCTCCTCGCGAGGTGGCCGGGGCAGGTCCGGGATCGACACTACGCCGAGCGGCGGAACGCGGCCGTGCCTACGGGGCTATGCGAGTGGCGGTCACGCGGAGTGCCACTGGGCGGTGGTACGGGCCACGTGCCGCTGCGGGAACTCGCCGCCGGTCAGCGCGAGCAGCGGTGCGGCCTTGACCGCGGTCTCCTCGAACTCCTCCTCCGGATCGGAGAGCGCCACGATGGCACCGCCGGTGCCGTACCGGATCCGGCCGGGGGTGAGCACGGCGGTACGGATCACGATGCTCAGATCGGCGGCGCCGGTGAGCGAGAAGTAGCCGATGGCGCCGGAGTAGACGCCCCGCGGGCCGCCCTCCAGCCGGTCGATGATCCGCATCGTGCGGATCTTGGGCGCACCGGTCATCGACCCGCCGGGGAAGGCCGCGCGCACGCAGTCCACGGCGGTACGGTCGGCGCGCAGCCGCGCTCGTACCGTGCTGACCAGTTGGTGCACGGTGTCGTAGGTCTCGACCTGGAACAGCTCGCGGGCCTCCACCGAGCCGGTCTCGGCGCAGCGCCCCAGGTCGTTGCGGACCAGATCGACGATCATCAGGTTCTCTGAGTGGTCCTTCTCGTTGCTGCCCAGCTCGCGCCGCAGGGCGGCGTCCTGCTCGGGCGTCGCGCCGCGCGGCCGGGTGCCCTTGATCGGGCGGGACTCGGCCAGCCCGTCGGCCGTGACGCTGAGGAACCGCTCGGGCGAGGTGCTCAGCACCGAGACCCCGTCGAACTGCAGCAGTGCGCCGAAGGGCGCGGGGGACGCCCGCCGCAGCAGCCGGTAGGACTGCCAGGGGTCGGCGACGGTGTCCACCTCGACCATGTTGGTGAGACACACCTCGTAGGTCTCACCGGCCGCGATCTCCTCCTGCGCGATGCCGATCAGCTGGAGGTAGCGGTCCCGGTCATGGCGGAGCCGGATGGCGTGCGGGGCGGCGGGCGGCGGCACGGCGGCGGCCGTACCGCCGGTCAGACCGCCGAGCACCACCGCCGTCTCGCGCAGCCAGGCCCGGGCGGGGCCGTGCGCACCGGGCAGGGCGAGGGCCAGCAGGTAGGTGGTGCCGGTCGCGTGGTCGAGGACCAGCGCGCGGTCGGCGAAGACCATCGCTGCGTCGGGCTCCGACGAGCGGTGCGCCTTCCGCCCGCCGCACTGCGCCTTGAGCTCGTAGCCGAGGTAGCCGACCCAGCCCAGCGCGAAGCCGCAGGGCGGCAGGTTGTCGGGGACGGTGAGGTGCGTGGCCCGCAGATCCTGGTCCAGCCAGTCCAGGAAGTCGCCGGTGACCAGGTGCTCTCCGCCCCGCTCGGCCGTCGACCGTACGGTCAGGGTGCCGGTCCAGACGTCGGCGGTGGCGACCCTGGCGAGCGGCCCGGCGGCATCGCCCATGATCGAGAAGCGTCCGGTCCCGGCGTCGGGACGGCTGCTGTCGAGCCAGAAGGCGTACGGCTCGTCGCGGAAGACCGCGTCGAAGGCGGCCTCGTCGTCCCAGCGGGTGGGTATGGACTCCACGAGGAGTTCGTACGTGGCGGCCGTGGCCTTCGCGGGTGGTGCGGCCGCCGGGCGCGGCGCGGGCACCGGGAGCGGCCGGGGTCCATGGTGTCGCCGGACGAGTTCGGCGAAGTTCCGCATGAGCCGGTCGCCGTACTGCGTGCAGATCGACTCGGGGTGGAACTGCAGCCCCCACATGGGCCGGTGCCGGTGCTGGATGCCCATCAGCACACCGTCCGGAGTGTGGGCGATGGCCTCCAGCTCGTCCGGGAGCCCGGTGACGGTGAGCGAGTGGTAGCGCACCACCTCGAACGGGGACGGGATGCCGTCGAAGAGACCGGTCCCGGTGTGCAGTACCGGCGAGGTGCGGCCGTGGCGCGGTTCTGGGGCGCGTTCGACCGTACCGCCGAAGCACGCGGCCAGCCCCTGGTGCCCCAGGCAGATGCCGAGCAGCGGCAGTTCGCACTGTTCGATCACCGAACGGCAGATGCCGAAGTCAGCCGCCCGCTCCGGGGTACCGGGCCCTGGGGAGATCACCACGCAGTCGAACTCCGCGAGCCGCTCGACCCGCCATTCCGGATCGTCGTTGCGGATGACCACGGGTTCCCGGCCGGTAGCGGCGGCGATTCCGTGCACCAGGTTGTAGGTGAACGAGTCGTAGTTGTCGATCAGGAGCGTGCGCATCGTGCCGGGATCACCTCAAGGCACTATTTTCCCACGTCCAGAGGGTGCCGGGAGGGCGGGGGTGCCGGGGGCGGTACGGAGCGCGCTACGGGACCTCGCTCGGGTACAGCGCACCGCATGAGTGGCAGAAGGGCTCCGCCTCGGGCCGCCCCCATGCGTCCGACGACCGCGCGGCCGCTTCCGCATCGAGGTCCCGCCCGCACATCGCCGTCGTCTCGCCCGCGCGGACCATGTGCCAGATCTTGACCGGCCGGTCGTTGGGCGAGACGCCCGCCGGGTACTCCGCCCGGGTCTCGTGCTCCTTCGCCCACCTCCGTCAACACCATGCGTGCCCGTACCCGCGCCACGCGGGGACGGGCATCTCGCGGCACGCTTCCGCCGGAAATCCCTTCCCGCCACGACGACGGGTAGCCCGACGGGTCCCGCCGCGACGGCGAACAGCCCGGCGGCGCCGAACCCACCGAAGCCCGGCGGCGCCGAACCCACCGCGCCCCGGACCCCCAAAATCCGCCGGAACGGCCCTAGGCTGCCCGATGTGATTGAAGCCATCGTCTTCGACGTCGGCGAAACCCTGGTCAACGACGAGCGCTACTGGGCAGCCTGGGCGGACTGGCTGGGCGTCGCCCGTCACACCCTCTCCTCCCTGGTCGGCGCGGTGGTCGCGCAGGGCCGCGACAACGCGGACGCCATCCGCCTGCTGCGCCCCGGCATCAACCTCCCCGCCGAATACGCGGCCCGCGAGGCCGCCGGACGCGGCGAACACCTCGACGAGACCGACCTCTACCCGGACGTACGCCCCACCCTCACCGCCCTGCGCGAACAGCGGATCGCCGTCTTCGTGGCAGGCAACCAGACCGCCCGGGCAGCCCAGTTGCTGCGCGCCCTCGACCTCCCCGCGGACGGGGTCGCCACCTCGGGCGAGTGGGGCGTGGCCAAACCGCACCGGGAGTTCTTCGCCCGCGTAGTGGATCTCACCGGCCGCGAGCCGCACCGCACCGTGTACGTCGGCGACTACCCCGCCCTCGACATCGCCCCCGCCAAGGCCGCGGGCCTGCGCACCGCCCACATCCGCCGCGGCCCGTGGGGCCATCTGTGGGCCGACACCCCGGAGGCGGCGGCCGCCGACTGGCGCATCGACTCGCTGACCGAACTCACCGCGATCACGGCGAGCTGACCCGAACGCCACGACCGCCCTTCCACCAGCGTCAGGCCACGGCGCCGATCGCCAAGCGCGAGCCCCGCGGTGTACGGTCTGGCGTTGGCCGGTGAGCGAGGGAAGGCAAGGGTGGCGTCACGATGACTCCGCATCGGAGTGCTGACCCCGACACGCTGACCTTCACCGAGCGGGCCCGCCGCCAGCAGCTCATCGAGTGCACGATCGACCTGATCGCCACCCGCGGCTACCCGGCGACCTCCCTGTCGGCGATCGCCAAGGAGGCCGGGATCTCCAAGGCCGCCGTCCTCTACCACTTCTCGTCGAAGGACAACCTCACCCAGTCGACGCTGACGCACGTACTGGAGCGGTTCACCGCGTACGTCGCCGAGCGCGTGGAGCGGGAGTCCGACCCGCGGGCCGCCGTCGTCGCCTATGTCCGCGCGATGATCGGCTATCAGCAGGCCAACCGCCGCCATGTGCGGGTGATCACCGAGATGCTGCTCGACGACAACGGCGGTACGCGTCTGAAGACGCCGGGCTCCCACGACACGGCAGGCCGCTGGCAGGCACTGGCCGATCTGCTGTCCCGCGGTCAACAGACCGGCCAGCTACGCGAGTTCGACGCGCAGACCGTGGCGCTCGCGATCGGCGGCGCGATCGACGGTGTGATCTCGCACTGGCTCGCTCACCCGGATCTCGATCTCGACGCCGCCGCCGCCGAGTTGGAGGCGTTCACGCTGAACGCCATCGAGCGGAACGGCTGAGCCTGGTCACGCCCGCGCGAAGTCCGGCGCGTGCTCGGGGCGTACGCCGACTCCGCCGAGGTAGCCGGTCACCGTGCGCAGCGCCGGTACCCGCTGCAGGAGCCGCATCGGGACCGGCAGGCGCTCGCCGTCCAGCGTGCCGCCCAGCGCGGGGCGCAGCAGCATCTCGTGCTCGGCCCGTTGGGACTTCTGTGTCATGGTCATCGGCAGCCAGCGCCTCTTCTGCACCCGCGCAAGATCACCCAGGCCGACGGTGCCGCGGCGCAGCGGCTCCGCGAGGATCCGGGCGGTCGCGACGGCGTCCTGCACCGCGAGGTTGACGCCGACGCCGCCGACCGGCGACATGGTGTGCGCCGCGTCCCCGATGCACAGCAGGCCGTCCCGGTACCAGCGCGGCAGCCGTCCCATCGTCACCTCAAGCAGTTTGACGTCGTCCCAGGAGCGGATCGCGTCCGTGACCTCGCGATCCCATCCGAACAGTCCGCCGAGCCGGTCCCGGAACCACTGGATGTCGTTGGTCCGCAGCTCCTTGTCCTGGCCCTTCCTGATCAGGTACGAGGTCTGGTAGTAGTCGACCCGGTCCATCGTGACCGCCGCCTGCCCGTTGACGAACCGCGCGAAGACCCGGCCGTCCTTGACGCTGTCGAACCGCGTGGGGACGCGGACGTGCCAGACGTCCATGGGGACGTCGAACTCCTCCGGCCGGAGCCCGGCTTCGCGCCGGACCACCGAGTTCCGCCCGTCGCAGCCGACCGTCAGATCCGCCGCGATCTCGCCGGGCGAGCCGTCCTGGCCGACGTAGCGAACACCGGTCACCCGGCTCCCCTCGGTGCGCAGTCCGGTGACCTCGGCGCACATCCGCAGGGTGAAGGAGGGTTCCCGCGCGGCGGCACCGGCGAGCAGGTTGAGGAAGTCCCACTGCGGGACCATGGCGATGTACCGGTGCCTGCCGGGGATGCGCCGAAGGTCGGCCGCGACGACGGTGGCGTCGCCGATCTGCATCCGCATCTCCCGCATCCTGCGGAACGGGAGCTTCGCGAACTGTTCGCCGAGACCGAGCTCGTCCAGCAGGCGCAGAGTCGACGGATGGACGGTGTCCCCGCGGAAATCGCGCAGGAAGTCCCGGTGCTTCTCCAGCACGGTCACCTCGATACCGGCCCTGGCCAGCAGCAGCCCCAGCATCATGCCCGCCGGACCGCCCCCCACAACGCAGCACGTCGTGCGCTCCATACGTCCACTCCCTCGTTCGAGGCCTGCCGACCGATCGGCCAGCAGCAGCACTCTAACCGACCGGTCAGCCATCTGGCCGAGCGGTTAGAACACATCTGGGACATGGGAGAATGGGGTCTCATCCAGAGCACAACGGGAAGCGGTACGCACCTTGACCCAGCAGCGCGAAGCCCGCTCCACCGACGCAGGCCAGCTCAACCTGCAGGCCGACTGCGCCAGTTGCTTCGGTCTGTGCTGCGTCGCGCTGCCCTTCGCCGCCTCGGCCGATTTCGCGGTCGACAAGGACGCCGGTCAGCCGTGTACGAACCTGCGGGCGGACTTCCGCTGCGGCATCCACACCCGCCTGCGCGAGAAGGGCTTTTCCGGCTGCACCGTCTTCGACTGCTTCGGCGCGGGGCAGAAGGTCTCCCAGACCACCTTCGCCGGACAGGACTGGCGGCAGGTCCCGCACACCGCACGGCAGATGTTCGACGTGTTTCCGGTGATGCGGCAACTCCACGAACTGCTCTGGTACTTGACCGAAGCACTGACGCTGCCATCGGCCCGCCCGCTGCACGGCGACCTTCGCCGCGCGCTGGAGAACACGGACCGCCTCACGCGGAAAAGCGCCGAAGAACTCGCCGATCTGGACGTGGCGGCGCACCGCGGTGACATCAACGCCCTACTACTGCGCACCAGCGAACTGGTACGGGCAGGCGTCCCAGGCCGCAAGAAGAACCATCGCGGCGCGGACCTGATCGGCGCCAAGCTGAAGGGCGCCGATCTACGAGGCGCCAACCTCCGCGGCGCCTACCTGATAGCCGCCGACCTGACCGGCGCCGACCTGAGAACCGCCGACCTCATCGGCGCGGACCTCCGGGACGCCGACCTGACCGGCGCCGACCTCACCGGAAGCATCTTCCTCACCCAGTCCCAACTCAACGCGGCCAAGGGCGACGCCACCGCCAAGCTCCCCCCGGCACTCACCCGCCCCGCACACTGGTAGCCGCGCCAGTTGGGCGGCCCCGGGCGGCCTCACGGCCCCCTTCGTACCCTCTCGCTCCGCGACCACCAGGCGCGGGCCGCCAGCGCACCGGCCAGCAGCGCCCGAACGGCGGCCGCAGGCCGGGGTGTTGCGAGTGCTTGGCGGAGCCGGTCATCGAGCAGGGCGTTCGTCGCCGACCGCACCAGTGGGGCCAGCGGGCGGGGGACCCGGTCAGCGAGCAGTCCGCGTGTGGCGGCCCACAGAGCGCGGCCTTCCGCTGTCACCGCGAAGGTGCGCCGCTCGAAGTCGTCCATCCAATCGGCCAGCGCGTCGAACGATTCGGGTACGGCATCGATGGACATCCGTTCGGCCAGGTCTTTGTAGAAGCTGCATGCCGCGTCCTTCTCGGCCCGCGTGGTGCGCCGCCACCCGTGCGCGTCGATCCAGCGGACGGGGGTGACGCAGAACGCCGCCAGCACATAGACGAACTCGTCATTGCCGACCGGAAGCCGCGCGGTCATCTTGCCTGTTCCGGCGAGGACAGCGGCAATGCGCGGCACGGCGAACGTGCGGTAGAAGCTGAGGTTGAGCCCCAGTCGCAGATCGCCGGGGGAACTCCCCGGCAAGGCTCCGGTAGGCGGCGTGCGCCGTGTCTGCACTTGTCACTGCGTTTCCGGACGGTCTTGGAACGGGTTACCCGAACGGCCATGGGAGTAGGTGGGCTAGACGAGTTTCACGCCGTCATGCGCCCGCACTGCAGGCGGCGACACCGCGTCGAGAGCATCCAGGACACGGATCGCATACGCCTCGTCAGCGAGTTCGGCGACTTCCTCACGCGTGACCCAGCGCAGCGCGCGAGTCTCCTCACCAGTGGTGGGACCGCCGTCGATCGCTTCGCAACGGAAAACCAGCGAGACGACCAGGCCAGTCATGTTCTTGTACACACCGGTGAGGGTGGCGGGAAGCGCGATCTCGATGCCGGTCTCCTCCAACACCTCACGCCGAAGGCCGTCCGGGACCGTCTCACCCGCCTCCAGAACACCACCGGGCGGCTCCCAATGCCCGTTGTCCCGCCGCTGAACCAGCAGAGCCCGCCCCCGGCCATCAACGATGACTCCGGCCACACTCACGGAGTGCGGGCGCTGAATGCTCATGTTCCTTGATCTCCCCCGGCTGGCCAGGTCCCTCACTGTAACAACGGCGCCTTCCAGCACGCCTGGTGCGCCGAACCCGATCCACACCCGCGCGGTGCTCCCGCGAAGCGAACAACAACGCAGTTGAGGACGAAGCATCCTGAACCAGGCGGTCAAACTCACTGGCAAACGGTCAAGATCTCCTGTCAGAGGTCACCGCCCGCACGGGGGTCTACCGGTGCCACACTGAGCTGGTGGCCCCGTCGCGTCCCCCGTGCGACGGGGCCCTCTCACTCGTTAGCTCCCCCATGGGATCCCATCGACGCTGAACCATGCGGCTGGGCCGTACACGGCCACTACTACTGATTCGATGGGCGCGAACTCGCCCTCAGCCGTCTCGTACACGGCCAGGGCACCGCCCTCCCTGAGCTGATAGCGGTACACGGAGCCGTTTCCGTCCTCGTAGTCGCGTGAGTCGGGGCCTGCCCCTTGCATGAACTTGATCGATACAGCCATCTTCGCAAGGTAGCCGCTAGAGGCGGCCGATAAGTGGACGCACCGCCATGAACGGTGCAGTACCGCCGATACAGGGTGACCGCACTTCACTCCCGCCGTTGTCATACCCCGGCTTTACGCTGGACGGGTCCCCTTGTTGGCTGCTCGGGGAAGCCCCGTCGGTTGCGCGGCGGGGCTTCAGCTATGCGGCGATGACGTACTGGGACTCGCGCCAGGCGGCGACCCATTCCCGCTGCCATTCTGCAAGTTCGAGCCGCTGCTCCCGCGTCAGCTGCCCGCGGCCGATGAGGGCTCGGATCGCGGCCTGAGCCCGCGCCAGACGGCGTGCTGCAGACACACGCGTCACCGGGGCATCAGGGGTGGGGGACATGCCGATCATTCTACGGGCACACACTGACAAAACGCCCGGGAAGAACGGGGCGGCATATGCCGGTCAGCGCCACCCCCACGGGTGAATACTCCCGACTCATCCGCCACCAGGCGTAGCGTGGACAGCACTACACCACCTGGCGGGGGTGCCCATGTCCATCGGCGAACGACTCGCAAAACTGCGCGAATACCGCAACCTCACCCAAGAGGAACTCGCGGAACGCGCAGGAGTCCATGTCGACACCATCCGCAAACTCGAACAAGGCGTCCGCGAAAACGCCCGCATGACCACCTACGGAAAGCTCGCAGCCGCCCTCGACATCGAACTCGGCCGGCTGCTAGGCCAAGCCACCATGACGCAGCAACTCCCCGAGTCCGGCGGCCTCATCGCCCTCCGCAACGCGGTCCAGGACATGACCGGGCTCCCCGGCGTCCCCACAGACGCCCACGAGGAAGACGCGCCAACCATCGCCGACCTGCGGGACGCCTTCACCCGGGCACAAGCCACCTACCGCAAGGGCAGATTCACCGAACTGACCCGCACCCTCCCCGGGCTGGTCACGGACCTGCGCGCAGCCGCACGGGAGACCACTGGAGGCCGTGACAGCGACACGGTGTGGTCCATGAACGCCGCCACCTACATCATCGCCGCCGACCTCTCCGCACAACTCGGCCAGACCGACCTCGCCTACACCGCCGTCGAACGCGCCCTGCACGCCTCACAACGCGCCTCCGACCCGCTCCGCGAAGCACTCGCCGTATCCACGCTCTCGCTGGTCCTCCTCCGGCAAGGACGGTGGGACCAAGCCCACGACATCGCCGTCCGCAAAGCAGCCGAGATCGAACCCCGGTTCAGCAGTACCGACCGCGAGCAGCTCGCCATGTACGGGGTGCTGCTGCTGTCCGGCGCCGTACCGGCATCGCGCGGCAGGCAGGCCACCGCTGCCAGGGAACTCGTCAAGCAGGCCACAGCGGCGGCGACCTTGTCCGGAACCTTGCACGTCCGCGGCACCGCCTTCGGCCCGTCCAGTGTCGCGATGCAGGCTACGACCGTGGCCATCTCGCTGGGCGACGCGGAAGAGGCCCTCAACAAGGCGCGAGGTGTCGATCTGCAGGCACTCCCGTGGCCGATCAGCCGGGCCCGTCACCGCCTAGATGTCGCGCACGCCCGCTACCAGCTCCGCGACCACGAGGCGGCGTTGACGACCCTGCTGGAGATTGAGACGGAGCAGCCGGAGTGGATGAAGCACCAGGTGCTGGCCGCATCGACGGTGCGTGAGCTGCTGGACGAGGAGCGGCGCAAGAACGCCCCGCTGCGCGGGTTGGCGTCGCGACTCGGCGTCGACCCGACGCTCTGACACTAGGACACATCGTCCTAGCCCAGCCATAATTGACGTGACGAATGGTGAACTCCGTCACTGGGCTGAGATTACGCGACTCCCTAGCGTGATCTGCATGACTGCGGCGCTGACCTACACTCCCGCCAGGACAACGGTCAGCGCCGCACCCCGCGCACACCGCCCCGGAGCCGCCGCGTGACCGCCGACCAACCCCCGCTCGTGTTCATCTACGACCGCCACGCCACGCTGCACCGCGAAGTGCTGCTCCTCCGGCTCGAAGTGTGCGCCACCTACGCGGACCAGCAAGGCTGGACGATCGGCGGCTGGTTCCTCGACGAGGGCGACGACGCCCTGACAAACGACAAGCGGCCCGCATTCGAGTCGATGCTCAACACGATCCGAGCCGCCGGTGCCGACGCACCCCGCGTGTGCCTCGTCCACGACTGGCACCGGTTGAGCCGCGACGACGAAGCCCGCGGGCTCCTCACCCGCCGGGTACTGCACCTGGGCGGCTGGGTCGAGACGAGCCTCGGCGAGAGACGCGAGCCCGACGGCACCTGGGTACAGCGCGCCCGACTCAACAGCGCCCCTATCACTGCCTGACGCTCACACTCATTAGCCCCCCGTCCCGGCCTGCGGACCTTGCACAGTACGGCCGACCGGGACGGGGTCCACTCAATCCCGAAGGATCAGAAGGGACTCTACCCATGAGCAACGCACGTGACCTGCTCACCACCACGGAGTTCGATGCGGTGTTATCCACCGTCACCGGCAACAACCCCGGCATGCCCACCGAGACAGCCGGACAGATCGTCGAGGAGGGCCTGAAGTTCGTGGCCACGGCCGCGCAGTTCCGTACCGTGCGGATCGCGCCGTCCCGCGTGGTCGACGAAGGATGGCACGCCCTCATCCTCCACACCGACCCGTATGCCGCGCTGTGCGAGCGGCTCGGCGGGTTCGTCCACCACTACCCCGAACCCGGTGATCCGTCCCGCCACGACGACGAGGTCATGGCGCGAACCGTTGCCCTGATCGGGGAGGCCGGGTATACGCCGGACATGGACCTGTGGCGCAGCCCCGACAAGGAGCTCGTGGCCGTCGCCGCCAACTGCTCCCACACCCCCAAGCCGGGCGGCTGTGGGCCGATCGGCCCGCAGGGGCCGAAGCACTGCTCTTCGGGTGGCGGCGGTCAGTAACGCCGTCCGCGGCGATGCCAAGCGCGTACTGTGCCGACTGACACGGGAGGTAAGCCCATGGAGTGGATCAACCCGAAGTACGCCCAGGTCGTCGAGGATCTGCGTCAGCGGCAAGCCGCAGCACCTGCCACCCAGTGCGCGCGCTGCCAGGGGCGAGGGACGGTGTTGCTGCCCGCCACGCACGGCGGTACGCGTGTGAAATGCCCGCCGTGCGAAGGGAAGGGCAGTCAGCCCGACGGCTTCCGCATGTTCGTCACACCCTGACCGCACCACACGGCCCCGCCAACACGCTGCGATCGTGGGCAGGTTGGCGGGGCTGTCTGCGGTACCCGCGGGCATGTCCCGGATGCTAAGCGGCTGGGATCGCCAGTATGGGTGGCAGGTACCCCGGCCGCCGCTTCCCCGCCTGGTAGATCATCTCCACGACCTGGCATGTCGGCGCCCCCTTCGGGATGGAGGCACAGACGGTGACCCAGCCCGGCCCCAGCTCGGCGTGGCTGAACGGCCGAACTGCCCCGTCCGGGTGGACGTAGATGGGCCCGAACTCCTCATAGATCGGGCCGCATTCGGGGTCCGCCCCTACCTTGCGTTCCAGATCGGCGAGAACCGGATCCTCCCGGTACGCCTCCCGAGCGGCCCACAGCAGAGGAACGACCTGGCGGGCCCAGCTGTGCTCCCAGTCCCCCAGGACCACGCGACCATCTGGGTGAAACAGGGTCCGCTCCACACTGTTCTGCGGCATCTTCCCGCCCGGCAGCGCCCTGGCCGCCGCTCTAGTGGAGTCAGGCTCCACCAGCGGAGCCGAAGCTCCGCCTTTCCTTTCCCCACCGGACTACGGGTGGGGGTGCATCAGGGATCGCGTTGCCGCGCCCTCCCCTTCATGGAGATCAACTGTCTCGCATGAGGCATCTGTAGCCAAGCCCCTACGTGGAGTCCTTTGCAGGATGGTCACGAGGATTTCGACTGCCCGCCCGTTCAAGATCATTACGGGATGTGGACTCTTTGTGGACTCTCAAGATCCAACTACGCGTCAGGCCCGGTTCCTCACGCGGAGGTACCGGGCCTTCTACCTGCACAGTGTCCCATTGGTGGGCACAGACGGATTCGAACCGCCGACATCTGCTTTGTAAGAGCAGCGCTCTACCGCTGAGCTATGCGCCCTCGCGCCTCGGGGGCGCGGGATGCACAGGTTACCCTGTCTGGCCCCCCGGTCGACAAATTCATACCCGGGGGCGGGGGGAAACCCTACCCGGGGTTGGGGGGCGTACCGGCTGATGCGGGGAGGCGCGGCGGCCTACGTTCGAGGGGTAGCTGTCCTACGAGCCATGGAGTCGACGTGCCCAGCCGAAACCGCACATCCCGCACACTGCGCGTTCTGCTTGTCGCCGCGTCCGTTGGGGCGCTGGCGGTGGGGGGTGGGCTGGTGCTGAGCGGGTACGCCGACGCGTCGAGCGACGCGAAACCCGAGCATCGGGCTTTCGCGCTGTCCGGGAAGGCGCTGACCGTCGACGACAACGACGGCGATGTGCGGGTACAGCCTGCGGATGTGTCGGGAGTCCAGGTGACCCGGTGGTTCGACGCGAGCACCATCCTCGGTGCGAAGCCGAGTGCCGCATGGTCGATGGAGGACGGGACGCTGAAGCTGCGTACCCACTGCGTCGGGCTGATCAGCCACTGTTCCATCCGGTACGAGATCCTCGTGCCGCGCGATGTCGCGGTGACCGTCAGCTCGGGGAACGGGGCGGTCAGCGCGTCCGGCTTCGCCACCGCGCTGAAGATCGACACGGGCAACGGCACGGTCGACGTCGGCGACTCCACCGGGGACCTCACCCTCGGCTCCGACAACGGCAAGGTCATCGGGACCGGGCTGCGCTCCCGCCAGGTCCACGCCCAGTCGTCGAACGGTCAGGTGCGGCTGGGCTTCGCCGCCGTCCCCGACCAGGTGGAGGGCATCACGCACAACGGATCGGTGACCGTCGACCTGCCGCCTGCCACGTACAAGGTGACCGCCGAGACCGGCAACGGCCGCACGCGCGTGGACGTACCGCAGGACCCGCGCAGCGGCCATGTCGTCACCGCGCGCAGCGCCAACGGCTCCGTCACGGTACGCGGCGCCAGCTGACTCGCCCCGGCCGCTGTGTCCGCCCCTCCCGGGTGGGAGGATGGTCCGCGGTACCCCGGCCGGACCAGCGGGAGAGGGATGTGACGACGGCACGTTCGTGGTGGCGGCGCGGGGAGAACCATCGCGCCGATGCGCAGGCTGCCAAGGAGGCCGCCGCCGAGGCGTTCTACGAGCTGGACACCGCACAGCGTGAGCTGCGCATCTCCATCGAGACGATCACCGCGGTCGACCACACGCCGGCCGGGCGCAAGGCCGCGGCGGACTTCGAGTCCCTCGGGCGGCGGATCGACCAGGTGAGCACCGGGTACATCGCGGCCGTCGACGCGCACGACCTGGACACCGTCGACCTCGATCTGGCCGCCGCGACCCGAGCCCGCAACGCCTTCACCCTGGCCAAGGACGACATCCTCAAGACCCGGGCGGAGCTGGACCGGTTCGCGCAGAGCCTGGGCGGCATGCTGACGCGGGCGGAGAACGAGCTGGCGCGGCTGGCGCCCGCCGTGGAGCGGGCCCGCCAGTCGCTGCTCGCGGCGGCCAACGCGCTGGACGCGGTGCGCGCCTCGGGCCTGGCCGCCGATGGTCTGGCCGCTCGACTGGCCGCGCTGGGACCGGAGTTGACCAAGCTCAATCAGGGCGCGGGCACACACGGCGTGCAGGAAACGATCCGGCGGGCCGACGACACCCGCCGAGCGGCCGAGGAGATCCGCGCCGAGGCCGACCAGCTGCCGCAGCGCGCGGCCGAGATCGACAAGCGGCTGGTCTCGCTGCGTACCCGCGCGCAGGCGCTGGCCACCCGTACCGCACAGGTCGAGCCGACGCTGAGCGAGCTGCGCCGCCGGTTCAGCGCCGCCTGCTGGCAGGACCTGCAGCAGGTGCCGGACCAGGCGGCGGCCGCGGTCGCCCAGGCCGAGCGGAAGCTGGCCGAGGCACGGTCCGCGCGCGACGACCAGCGCTGGGCGGACGCGACCGCCGGGCTGAGCGCCGTACGCGATCTGCTGGGCGAGACCGACGCGGCGGTCTCCGCGGCCGGTGACCGGCTGCGGCGGCTCAACGAGGTCAGCCGCGACCCGCAGGGGGAGATCGACAGGACGCGCTTCGCGCTGCGGGACGCCCAGCGGCTCGCGATGCAGGGGCGTACGACGCCCGACCCCAGGCACGCGCGACCGCTCGACGAGGCGGTGGAGCGGCTCGACCGCGCGGTCGCCGGGCTCACCGGGCGGCATCCGGACTACTGGGCGTTCCTCACCGAAACGGCGGCAGTACGGCAGACCGCCGAGCGGGTCGTCGGCAACATCCGCGAGGAGCGCGCCCGCGACCGCTGACCGGAACCCGAGCCTTCCCCCCTGACCTGCGTGAACGCGGCCGCTATCCTGCGGTCATGCCTCGCTATGAGTACCGCTGCCGCGCCTGCGGCACCACGTTCGAGCTGAATCGGCCGATGGCCGAGTCCTCCGCGCCCGCCAGCTGCCCGGACGGGCACCAGGACACGGTCAAGCTGCTCTCCACGGTCGCGGTGACCGGCGCCGCCTCGGCCGCGCCGCCCAGCGGCGGGGGCGGCTGCTGCGGGGGCGGCTGCTGCGGCTGAGCTGGCCCCGGGCGCCGGAAGGGCGGATGCTGGGAGACAGCGCAAGCACAGGTGGCAACCGCCTCTCCCGCTAGGAGCCGGGCCATGAAACTGGACGAACATCTGCCCGTGGACCACAGGCTCAGCCAGGTCTACCGGGTCGGTGCGGGGCTGATGGGTCTCGTGCTGGTGGCCTTCGGCATTCTGGGCCTGCTGGACCACGTCGGGTTCTTCTCGCTGCACGGCCAGCGGGTCGCGGGGCTGAGCTCGAACGGCGCGCTCAGTGTGCTGTCCATCGTGATCGGGGCGCTGCTGTTCGTGGGGATGGTCATCGGCAGCAACTTCGCGTCGACGCTCAACATGGTGCTGGGCGTGTTGTTCGTCCTCAGCGGCTTCGTCAACCTCGCGGTGCTGGACTCCAAGGTCAACTTCCTGGCGTTCCGCATGCCGAACGTGCTGTTCAGCTTTGTGTTCGGCCTGGTGCTGATGACGTTCGGCATGTACGGGCGGGTGCACAGCAATCTGCCCCATGACAACCCGTACTGGCGCGAGCGCAACCCGGAGCAGGCCGCCCGCGAGGAGGCGGCGCGCCGGGCGGCCGCCTCCCAACGCCAACAGGTCAGGCGCCGACCCTCCGGGCCAACGTCACTCCGTCCGCAACAGTGAGCAGTACCGCCTCAACGCGGTCGTCAGCCAATACGAGGTCGTTGAAGGCCTGGATGGCGGCCGCGGCGCCGGTGGCGCCGGGGTTGGTCACCTCGCCGTGGAACAGGGTGTTGTCCACCACCAGCAGCCCGCCGGGCCGGGTGCGGCGCACCAACTCCTCCCAGTACAGCGGATAGTTGATCTTGTCGGCGTCGAGGAAGGACAGGTCGATCCACGGCTCGTCATCCGGGAGCGCGCGCAGCGTGTCCAGCGCGGGGGCGATCCGCAGGTCGATGCGGTCCGCGACGCCCGCCTTGGCCCATGCCTCGCGGCCGAGGGCGGTCCACTCCTCGGAGATGTCACAGGCGATGATCCGGCCGTCCTCGGGCAGCGCCAGTGCCATCGACAGCGTCGAGTAGCCGGTGAAGGTACCGACCTCGACGATCTGCCGGGCGCCGATCAGCCGTACCAGGAAGCTCAGCAGCGGCCCTTGCTCCTCGGCGGTCTGCAGCCCGGCGGCGTCCGCGAACCGGGTGTGCGTGAGCTCGACCAGTTCGCGCTGGACCGGGTCGAGCGGCGGATTGTGTTCCAGCACGTATGCGTAAAGCTCGGGCGTCAGCGGCGGGTTCTTGGTCTCGGTCACCAGGCGCTCCTTAGGAGTTCACGGAACATTCGAGCGTTTACGGTCGCGATTACCGTTGCGTAGGGTTGCGTCATGTCGACCGTGCTGAGCAGCTTGATCGATGAGGCGGTGGCCCTGACGCCCAGCATGGCAGGCCGCAGGGTGCTGCTGGGGCTGGCGGGTGCGCCCGCGGCGGGCAAGTCGACGCTGGCCCGGCGGCTGGTGCAGGGCGTCGGTCAACAGCTCGGGGTGGGTTCGGTGGGGTATGTCCCCATGGACGGATTCCATTTGTCCACCCTGCAGTTGGACCGGCTGGGGCTGCGCGGGCGCAAGGGCGCTCCGGACACCTTCGACGTCCATGGCTACGTACAGCTGCTGCGGCGACTACGCGATGAGCCGCAACACCCGGTCTACGTACCGGACTTCGACCGCCGTCTGGAGGAACCGATCGCGGCCGGTCTCGTGGTGCCGCCGTCCGCCCGCCTGGTGATCACCGAGGGCAACTACCTCGCCGATGACGGCGAGGGCTGGCGCGAGGTCCGCGGTCTGCTGGACGTCCTGTGGTACGTGGACACACCGCGCCATGTACGCGAGGAGCGGTTGCTGCGCAGGCACCTGCGCGGTGGGCGTACGGAGGATCAGGCGCGGGCGTTCATCGCGGACAGCGAGCGGCCCAACGCCGAGCGCGTCGAGCGCGCCCGGGCCAACTGCACGCGCGTGGTGTTCCCGGGCACGCGGCGGCCATAGGCTCTGGCGCGCCTACAGCCCTTCCCTGCGGATCTTCGGCCGGTTGCGGCCGGTTCGGGCCGCCGGGCCGCGCCGGGGGGAGCCGCTCGCCATTGCGGCGGGCATTTCGGGGGCAAGCCCCCAAGCCCCCAAGCCCCCCCGCGGGACGATCTGCCGGGGGCAAAGGCTCCGAGACCTCCGAGGGTTTGGGGGCTTGCCCCAAGAAGATCCGCCGCGGCGGCGAGCAGCCCGCACGGCGCGGGTCGGCGGTCAGGCCGCTGCCGCCGCCCACGGCACGCCGAGGACCACATCCGCCGGAAGGGCACCGCTCATAGCCCCGTGCCCTCCACCCAGGCGGCCATCCGCCGTAGGATCCCCTCCCCCGCCGCGGCGCCGACCGTGTCCAGCGCGGTGATGTGCGGTGCCTGCCAGCCGGAGTCGGCGAGTTCGCCGTGGCCGGGCCGCCAGCCCTTGTCGGCGGCGAGCAGCAGGTCGGTGTCGAGCAGCGAGTCCCCGGCGGCCAGTACCCGGGCCGCGCCGGTACGCCGTACCACCTCGGCCAGGGCGGCGCTCTTGGTGAGCGGCTTCGGCACCGCGTAGACCTTGCGCCCCTGCAGCGAGACGGTCCAGCCGCGTACCCCGGCCCATCCGGACAGCTCCTTCAGCCAGCCCTCGGGCAGCCGCTGGCGGTCGACCACCAGGTACGCGAACAGGTCCTCGGCGACCCGGGCGGTGTGCAGCCAGTCGCGGTCGGCGGCCCGCACCAGATGGTCGAGGACCTCGGCCAGCGGCGCGCAGGCCGAGTCCAGCGAGCGCCGCACCTCGTGGTGCCAGTCCCGGTCGGTGCGGCCGTCGACCAGGATGTGGCCGCCGTTGGCGCAGATCGCGAAGCGCGGCTCCGTTCCCGGCAGATGCACCCTCCGGTACTGCTGGCGGGTGCGGGTGGTGACGGGTACGAACTCGGCGACGGCGGCGAGCTCCTGGAGCAGCGACGCCGCGCGCTCGGTGAGGTAGCTCAGCGGCCTGCCCTGGTGCACCTCCACGCACAGCAGGCGCGGCGCCTGGTCGTCGGGCATGGCGAGGGCGAGGGCCTGCGCGGAGTAGATGAGGGTGCGGTCGAGATCGGCCGCGATCAACGTGCCGCCACCGGGCTGGGACGTCATCTGCGGACCACCGCCTTCCCGTCCGCGCCGATCGCCCCACGGGTGAACCTCGGGTGCACCAGTCCGGCGCAGCGGTACGGACCGAGCAGGCCGTCCGGTGCGGCGTCCACCTCCTCGACCGGCACGCCGCGCTGCTCGGCGAGCAGCCGCACGTGATCCAGCTCGGCACCGGCGCCGCGCCGGACGAGGATCCGCCACGGCACCCGCCGCAGCAGGACGCGGGTGGTCTCGCCGACGCCGGGTTTGACGAGGTTCACCTCGCCGATCCCGTACTCCGTACTGATCCGTTCGACGGCGGCCCAGCCCGCCCAGGTGGGGGCGCGGTCCTCCGCCTGGGCCTCCTTGAACTCGGTGGCGACGGTGTCCACCACCGCACCGAAGCGTTTCGTCACGGTGTCCAGGAAGAGCCCGGAGACGTCCGCGCCCGCCAACTCCCGGTAGAACTTGGCCCCGTGGAACTCCCCCGGCCCGATGAGGTCCGGACGCAGCACGGTCCGCGACACCAGCCCGGTCACCGTGGAGTTCAGACAGGCCGAGGGGATCAGGAAGTCGTCACGGGTACCGAAGGTCTCCACGCAGGAGCCGGGATCGGCGAGCACCGCGACCCGCGGGTCGAACTCCTCGTGCTGGCCGGAGTGCCGGAAGTCCGAGAGGGCGGCGTCGAGTTCGCGGCAGATCGCGCCCTTGCCGGTCCAGCCGTCGACGAAGACGACGTCCGACGGGTCGTGCCGTTCGGCGAGCCAGCGCAGCGCGGCGGTGTCGATGCCCCGGCCGCGGACGATCGACACGGCGTAGTGCGGGAGTTCCAGGCCGTGCGCCTGCTGTACCCAGCGGCGCATCAGGACGCCGACGGGCGTACCGGCGCGGGCCAGTGAGACCAGGACCGGGGCCGGTGAGCGCTCGGCTAGCACGGTCTCGGTCACGATGCCGACGGCCCGCGCGATCCGGTCCGCGGACAGGGCGAGCGCATCGCGGAACAACCGCCGGTACTCGGCGCTGGGCTGGTACTCGACCGGCAGCGACTCGGCGTAGTGCGCGCCGTTCTGCACCGCCTCCTCACGTTCCTCGATCGGCTGTTCAAGCACCACGTCGGAGAGGTCCTTGAGCAGCCAGCCGACCTCGTCGGGGGCGTAGCTGGAGAACGCCGGGCCGCGCAGCGGGGACAGCCCGCCGGAGGTAAGGGGAGGGTCACAGGGCATGGTTCCGGTCCTGCCGTTGGTGAGTGTCCTGCCGTTCGGGGATGTACTGCCGTTGGGGGCTGTACTGGCGTTCGGGGACGTACGAGGGAACGACGGTGAGCAGCAGCCGGTCCGTATGGGCGGCGAGCCGGGCCAGTAGCCCGTCGGGCACCGTCAGGCGATGGGTGTCGCCCACGGAGTCCACGACGACGGCGATCGCGTCGAAGCGTCGCACACCGTGGGCGCTTGGCGCCACGTTGTAGGCATAACGTTCACCCTCACCGTCGGACGGATTGTCGTAGGTGGGAAAGGCGATACGGGAGCGCAGCGCGTAGCCCGGATCGTCGACTGCGACGGCCGGGGAGCGTGTGGTGGACGAGAAGTACACCTCGGCGCCGTCGAGCATGCCGTCGAGCGCCGCCGCCAGCCGCAGCGGCACGTACATCAACTCCTCGGAGCCGAGCACCAGGACGCGGTGCGCGCCGGGCGGCAGAGCGCCGCGGAGCCGGTTCGCCATGCCCGGCAGCGCCGCTTCGAGGCGCTCGCGGTGCCGGGGCGTGAAGCCGTGCCGCCCGCCGTCGGGCAATCCGGGCGGCCAGCCGAGGTCGACGCGCACGACGGCACCCGGCCGCCCAGCCGATGCGGGCACCGGCGGCGCCGTACCGTACCGGGCTGCCAGCCGCGCGCCGCGTGCCAACACATCGGCCGGAAGCCGCACTTCACCGGTCGCGAGAGCCACCACGTCGACCCGCACGCCGAGTTCGGCCGCGTATTCCTCCAGCCGGGCGCGGTCGCGGGGGCCGCGCAGGTCGGCGAGCGCGGCCACCACGTAGTGGTCACGCGGAAAGCGGGCGTGCAGCGCCCGCACGGTGTTCAGCAGTGTGTTGCCGGTGGAGAACTCGTCATCGACCAGGACCAACGGGCCGCCATCGGAGAGGAGTTCCGGGTCGGCGGGCAGCAGCAGGTGGGACACGGCGTGGCTGTGCTCCTCCTCGAAACCGCCCGCGGGCGCGACTGCGGGCACCCGCCGTCGTGTTGAGTGCAGATACGGTGCGTGCCCGAGGCCGTCCGCGACGCAGTGGCCGAGCCCGGCCGCCGCCTCCGCGTACCCGAGGACCACGGCGCGGGCCGCGACCGCCTCGCCGAGCAGCGCCAGCACCCGGCTGCCGAGCGTCAGCCCCGTCGCGTAGACGACTCCTGGCCGCTGCGGTACGTACTTGCCCAGGACGTTGGAGACCAGCAGGTGTGCGCGCTTGCCGTTCTCCCGTACCGCCAGCCCGAGCAGCGTGGGCAGTTCCGGTGAGCCGGTCAGCGCGGCACCGAGGCGGTCGGCGGCCCACTGGCCGGTCCAGACGGCGGTTGCGGTGCTCATGCGGGCTCGTACCGGAACAAGACGTTCCGCACGCGCGGCGCGGCGGGTCCGAAGTGGCGCATACAGCTCCCGGGTAGTGGTGTGCGGTGGATCGCGGACCTTCGCCCTGCCCCACGTGGCCGATCATCGTACGTGGGTGCTTGGGGAAGTCTTGACCATCCGGCGTGAGAATCGCATAACTACGACCTGACCGCCCTTTCGGCCGACGGACCGCAACCCACCACGCCCCCTGCGTTGTCCACCCGCAGGGCGGGAGGGCAGGATTACCGGCATGACGCACGCGATGGTGAAGGGGTCCAACATCCCAGTTCAGGCGTCCGCGATACGGGCGGTGCTGAGTTGGAGCACGGGGGCCGGTGTGCCCGACGTCGATGCCTCGGCGCTGCTGCTGGGTGATGACGGACGGGTGCGCTCGGATGCGGACTTCGTCTTCTACAACCAGCCGCGGCATCCCTCGGGTCTGGTCAGGCACCGTCCGAAGCGGCGTGACGGGCACGGTCTGACGGACAGCGTCGACGTGGACCTGGCGGCACTTGAGCCGTCGGTGGACCGGCTGGTGCTGGCCGCCTCCGCGGACGGTGGCGCGTTCGGGCGTGTGCCCGGACTCCAGTTGCTGCTCTTCGACCTCGCGGCGGGTGACGGCGCGGAGCCGGTCGCCTCCTTCGACATCGCACCGGACACCGGCGAAGAGACCGCGATGATCTGCGGCGAGCTGTACCGGCGCGGGACGGGCTGGAAGTTCCGCGCGCTGGGCCAGGGGTACGCCACCGGTCTGGAGGGCCTCGCCACGGAGTTCGGGATCGCGGTGGACGACGCGGAGGCCCAGGCTCCCGCGGAGCCCGAGCCAGCGGCCGCCTCGCCCTCGGGGGAGGCTTCCGCCACGGGCGCGGAGCCGGGTCTGGGTCCGGGTGCGGGTGCGGCTCCGGGTGCGGGCGCGCCGTCAGGTTCCGCTGGCGCCACGGTCCCCGCGGAGCCCGCCACCGCGCCGCCGCCACCGGTGCCGCCCATGCCGAGCGCACAGCCCGCCTACGGATACCCGCTGCAGCCTCCGGCACCCCAGACCGGCGGGTACGGATATCCGCAGCAACCGCCCGCGGCCCAGCCCGCCTACGGGTACCCGCAGCACCCCGGCGGCTATGGCTTCCCGCCGCCCGCCGCACCCGCTCCGGCGGCGCGGCAGGGCACATACGGCTATCCGCCGCATCCGGCGTACGGATATCCGCAACAGGCTCAGCCGCAGTCCACCACCGCCCAGCAGGCAGCGGCGCCGACCGTCGCCGCGTTCACACTGCCGCCGCAGGGCCCGCAGTTCCAGAGCGGGCGGTAGCCTACCCGGCGGGTTCTTGGCGGGGTATTTGTTGGGGCAGGCGAGCCCTCCAGATCCCTCCGGGGGTTTGGGGGGCTTGCCCCCCAGGCTCCCGCCGGAAGGGCTCAGATCTTCGACTTGTACCCGCGGCCCCACTGCAGGCCCCAGCCGTAGAGCCGGTCCAGCTCGGACTGGAAGCCGTAGACGTACTTCACCTCGCGCCGCACGGTCAGTTCGCCCTTGTTGTTCTCGATCAGTACGACCGCGCACGAACGGGCCTCCGGGGCACGCTCGTTGAGGGCGATCTCGATACTGGGGCCGGAGCTGGGGTAGAGCGTGACGACCGCGTGCGTACGGTCGAAGGCCGGGGTGCCGTCGTAGATGTAGACGAACACCAGCAGCCTGCGGAACTGCTCCTTGTGGTCGAGGTTGATGTATATCGTCTCGCCGGAGCCGGAGCCGAACCGGTCGTCACCGCTGAGTTGGATGTACGGCGGTTCGTTGAAGGCGCCCAGGAAGTTGCCGAGCGGCTGGACCACGCCCTTGGTGCCGTCAGCCAGTTCGTACATACAGGCCAGGTCGAGGTCGACATTGACCATCGCGGTGCCCTGGGCCTGCACCAGTTCCGGCTTGAAGAGGCCGAACGGCTTGCGGAACAGGCCGCCCCGGTCGCGGTTCAGGTCGCCGAAGTCGGAAGTGCGCATCGACCAGGTGAGGTTGACCCGCAGGTTGCCACTGGCCGAGCCCTGGTGGTTGAGCGACACCACCTGGTTCCGCTTGGTCAGCGTGACCGTGTGCGCGATCCCCATGTCGAACTGGGGTGTCTTCCCCCCGCCTCGCAAGAACTCCCACACGCCAGCCATGTCGCCCTCCCCTGCTGTGGCCAACGTCCAGGCTCAGACCCCCGAGGGAATCTCGGCCTGCTTCTCGGACTGTTCGGAGCCTTCCCCAAGTCGGCGGTTGCGTACCACCGATGACAGGAACGAGGCGAGGATCAGTACGACGCCCACCAGGCCGGTGATGACCTCGTTGATCTCGTACTTGATGGTGACGAGCAGGATGACCGCGAGTGCGCCGATGGCGTAGTGCGCGCCGTGCTCCAGGTACACGTAGTCGTCCAAGGTGCCCTTGCGCACCAGGAAGACGGTGAGCGAGCGGATGTACATCGCACCGATGCCCAGGCCGAGCGCCATCATGAAGATGTCGTTGGTGATGGCGAACGCGCCGATGACGCCGTCGAAGGAGAACGAGGCGTCAATGACCTCCAGGTAGAGGAACATGAAGAACGCGGCCTTGCCGGCCAGGCCGAGGGCCGAGGCCCCGCCGAGCTTCGCGGGGGCGGCCGTGGGCTCGCTCTCGTCGGCTTCCTCCTCCTCCGCTTCTTCGAGGCGCCCCTCGAAGAAGCCGGAGATGCCGCCGACGACGAGGTAGGTCACCAGCCCCGCGACCCCGGCCAGCAGGACCGTCGTCGACTTGTCGGCCGTCCCACCGCCCTGCAGCGGAACGGTGGTGGCCACCGTCGTGGCGGCGACCAGCAGCGCGACCAGGGCGACGGCCACCGAGACCATGTCCAGCTTGCCGACCCTGGCGAGCGGCCGCTCCAGCCAGGCCAGCCAGTGGATGTCCCGGTCCTCGAAGAGGAAGTCCAGGAAGATCATCAGCAGGAACACCCCGCCGAACGCGGCGATCGCCGGGTGGGCGCTGGTGACCAGGTGCTCGTAGCGGTTCGGATCGTTCACCGCCACCTTGACCGCTTCGATGGGTCCGATCTTGGCGGTGATGGCGACGATGACGACCGGGAAGACCAGCCGCATGCCGAAGACGGCGATCAGCACGCCGACGGTCAGGAAGATCTTCTGCCAGAAGGCGTTCATCTTCCGCAGGATGCCCGCGTTGATGACCGCGTTGTCGAAGGAGAGCGAGATCTCCAGGACTGACAGGATCGCGACCACCGCGAGCCCCCGCCACCCCCAGAGGACGCCTGCGAACGCCAGTCCGGCGACCGTGATGGCGAGTGACCAGCCGAACGTTCTGACGAGCACTGGCAATCCAATCCTTGGAGGTCCCCCGTGCAGTGGCTGCACGCATTTTTACGAAACGTTGACCCCGAAGTCTAGGGCGATGCCTCGAAGACCCGACGCGTACCCCTGGCCCACCGCACGGAACTTCCACTCGCCGCCGTACCGGTAGAGCTCACCGAAGATCATCGCGGTCTCGGTGGAGGCGTCCTCGCTGAGGTCATAGCGCGCCAACTCGGTCTGGTCGGCCTGGTTGACCACCCGGATGTACGCGTTGCGTACCTGGCCGAACGCCTGCGAGCGGACCTCGGCGTCGTAGATCGAGACCGGGAAGACCACCTTGTCCACGCGGTCCGGAACCTTGGTGAGGTCCACCAGTATCGTCTCGTCGTCGCCGCCGGTGCCGCCGACGAGTTCGTCGCCGGTGTGCTCCACCGAGCCCTCAGGGCTCTTGAGGTTGTTGTAGAACACGAAGTACTCGTCGCCCAGGACCCTGCCGCCCGCGCACAGCAGGGCGCTGGCGTCCAGGTCGAAATCCGCGCCGGTGGTCGACCTGGCCTCCCAGCCGAGGCCGATCATGACCTGTGTGAGATTCGGCGCGGCCTTGCTGAGGGAGACATTGCCCCCCTTGGCGAGCGTGACACCCATGTGGTTCTTTCCCTCCCCGATGCTTCCTGGTTCTCACGGCGTCCGGCGCCGCGGTCCCGTCGCGGGCCCGCGGCGCCGGACGCCGTGGTGTCAGACGTTGACGCCGAAGTCCTGGGCGATCCCGCGCAGGCCCGACGCGTACCCCTGGCCGATGGCGCGGAACTTCCACTCGCCGCCGTTGCGGTAGAGCTCACCGAAGACCATGGCGGTCTCGGTCGAGGCGTCCTCCGTCAGGTCGTAGCGCGCCAGCTCCCGGTTGTCCGCCTGGTTGACCACGCGGATGTACGCGTTGCGAACCTGGCCGAAACTCTGCTGGCGGTCCTCGGCCTCGTAGATCGAGACCGGGAAGACGACCCTGTCCACCTCGGGCGGCACCGCCACCAGGTTGACGTTGATGACCTCGTCGTCGCCCTCACCCTCACCGGTGAGGTTGTCGCCGGTGTGCTCGACCGAACCGTCCGGGCTCTTGAGGTTGTTGTAGAACACGAAGTGCTGGTCGGTGAGGACCTTCCCGGCCGCGTTCGTGAGCAGCGCGCTGGCGTCCAGGTCGAAGTCCGCGCCGGTGGTCGTACGGGCGTCCCAGCCGAGGCCGACCTGGACCGCCGTGAGGTTCGGCGCCTCCTTGGTCAGCGAGACGTTGCCGCCCTTGTTGAGGCTGACTCCCACGAGTCCTCCCAAAGTCCGAGGGGGAACGTTGAGCGCAGCGCCCCCGTTGGTGCGTTTACAACCGGATCAACGCCCTGATCCTAGTGACCGGTTCCCCAACTGGGGAGCGCTCACGCGGCGTGCCGGGTGCACGCCGCGTGAACACGTCACAGCTCGTCGAGCGCCTTGGTGTACTCGTTCAGGTCACGGGCGTCCGGCAGGGCGTTGACGACGGCCCAGCGGACCACGCCCTCCTTGTCGATGATGAAGGTGCCGCGCACCGCGCAGCCCTTCTCCTCGTCGAAGACGCCGTACGCCCGGCTGGCGGCACCGTGCGGCCAGAAGTCGGAGAGCAGCGGGTACTCCAGCCCCTCCTGCTCGGCGAAGACGCGCAGGCTGAACGGGGAGTCGTTGGAGACCGCGAGCAGCTGCACGTCGTCGTTGACGAACTTGGGCAGTTCGTCGCGCAGGGCGCACAGTTCGCCGGTGCACACGCCGGTGAAGGCGAACGGGTAGAACAGCAGGACGACGTTCTTCTCGCCCTTGTAGTCGGAGAGCCTGACCAGCTCGCCGTGCTGGTTCTTGAGCTCGAAGTCCGGGGCCTTGGAACCGACCTCGATGGCCATGGGGTACTTCCCTTCCGATCTCGCTGGCGCGTCTCACCGGTACCGCTACGCCATTCGTGGCGCGCGGCACGGACAGTCTTTCACTGCCGGGGACCGGTTCCCGCGGCGCGGGGCGCGCGGGCGGGCAGTACGCGCCGCGCCCCCGCAGGCACAGGGCCGGCGGGGGCGCGCAGAGACGTCGGGGTGGGTCGTGCGATGGCGGCAGGGCGCTCAGCGCTTGCTCTTGGGGGCCACCAATCGGCTGCCGGTCCAGTCCTTGGCCGCGCTGATGCTCTTGCCCTGGGACAGGCCGGCGGTCTGCGCCGCCTCGCTGATGTCGCTGGTCTCGACGTAGCCGTCACGGCCGGTCTTGGGGGTCATCAGCCACACCACACTGCCGTCGTCGATCAGACCGATGGCGTCCACCAGGGCGTCCGTAAGGTCACCGTCCTCGTCGCGGAACCACAACAGGACGGCGTCGGCCACGTCGTCGTAGTCCTCGTCGACAAGATCGTGTCCGATGATGGCCTCGATGCCCTCACGGAGCTCGTGATCGACGTCGTCGTCGTAGCCGATCTCCTGGACCACCTGTCCGGGCTCGAATCCCAACCGGCTCGCCGGGTTGGTCCGCTCCTCCGCGTGGCCCGCGGTCGCGCTCACGGATTGCCTCCTGACTTGGGGATGTCTGTCGGCCCCGCGCGTGTACGGGGCGATGGCCGTAGTCCACACGCACCAGGCGGATCGCGCAAGTACCCAGCTACCGATCCCGCCCAAACGTTGACGTGTCGCCGCACATCGCACCGCCATCTGTGACCCGCGTCACTACGTTTTGCCGGGGTTGCGCCGTTCGGCGCGCACCCCTGGCCAGGGCAGACCGAACGGAAGTGCACTTCCGGGACGGGTGTCCGACCGCATCCCGGCTGGGCGTAGAGTTGCGATTTGGCCCGCCCGTCGCCCACCACACCCACACCCGGAGGCACTCGCGCGCCACTGCGCCGACCGTCAGCCGGTCCTTGGGCTGTCTCACCAGGTGGTAGTTACCACTCAGTAGAGATGACGGATCTCCAGCCGCGGTACACGATGGAGGCGGCGCGACACAGCAGAGCAAGACCTAGTAGCGAAGGAACAGCGTGGCTTCCGGATCCGATCGCAACCCGATCATCATTGGCGGCCTTCCCAGCCAGGTCCCGGACTTTGATCCCGAGGAGACGGCGGAATGGCTCGACTCGCTCGACGCGGCTATTGACGAACGCGGCCGTGAGCGTGCCCGCTACCTGATGCTGCGGCTCATCGAGCGCGCTCGCGAGAAGCGTGTCGCCGTGCCCGAGATGCGTAGCACGGACTACATCAACACCATCGCGACCAAGGACGAGCCGTTCTTCCCCGGCAACGAGGAGATCGAGCGCAAGGTCCTCAACGCGACCCGGTGGAACGCGGCCGTCATGGTTTCGCGAGCGCAGCGCCCCGGCATCGGCGTCGGCGGCCACATCGCGACCTTCGCCTCCTCCGCCTCGCTGTACGACGTGGGCTTCAACCACTTCTTCCGCGGCAAGGACGACGGCAAGGGCGGCGACCAGATCTTCTTCCAGGGACACGCGTCCCCGGGTATCTACGCGCGCGCGTACCTGCTGGACCGGCTCTCCGAGCAGCAGCTCGACGCCTTCCGGCAGGAGAAGTCCAAGGCCCCGTACGGCCTGTCCAGCTACCCGCACCCGCGGCTGATGCCGGACTTCTGGGAGTTCCCGACCGTCTCGATGGGCCTCGGCCCGCTCGGCGCGATCTACCAGGCCCGGATGAACCGCTACATGGAGGCGCGCGGCATCGCCGACACCTCCGACTCGCACGTGTGGGCCTTCCTCGGCGACGGCGAGATGGACGAGCCGGAGTCGCTCGGCCAGCTGTCGCTGGCCGCCCGTGAGGGCCTGGACAACCTGACCTTCGTCGTCAACTGCAACCTGCAGCGGCTCGACGGCCCGGTGCGCGGCAACGGCAAGATCATCCAGGAGCTGGAGTCGCAGTTCCGCGGCGCGGGCTGGAACGTCATCAAGCTGATCTGGGACCGCAGTTGGGACCCGCTGCTCGCGCAGGACCGCGACGGTGTGCTGGTCAACAAGCTCAACTCGACGCCGGACGGCCAGTTCCAGACGTACGCCACCGAGACCGGCGCGTACATCCGCGAGCACTTCTTCGGCGACGACCTGCGGCTGCGCAAGATGGTCGAGGGCATGACCGACGACCAGATCCTGCACCTCGGTCGCGGTGGCCACGACCACAAGAAGATCTACGCGGCGTACAAGGCGGCCAAGGAGCACAAGGGCCAGCCGACCGTCATCCTCGCCCAGACCGTCAAGGGCTGGACGCTCGGTCCGAACTTCGAGGGCCGCAACGCGACCCACCAGATGAAGAAGCTGACCGTCGAGGACCTCAAGCGCTTCCGCGACCGGCTGCACATCCCGATCACGGACCAGCAGCTGGAGTCCGGCCTGCCGCCGTACTACCACCCGGGCCGGACCTCGGAAGAGATCCAGTACATGCACGACCGCCGCCAGCAGTGCGGCGGCTACGTGCCCACCCGCGTGGTCCGTGCCAAGCCGCTCAACCTGCCGGACGACAAGGCGTACGCGGCCGTCAGGAAGGGCTCGGGGCAGCAGTCGATCGCCACCACGATGGCGTTCGTCCGGCTGCTCAAGGACCTGATGCGGGACAAGGAGATCGGCAAGCGCTTCGTGCCGATCGCGCCCGACGAGTACCGCACCTTCGGTATGGACTCGCTGTTCCCGTCCGCGAAGATCTACAACCCGCTGGGCCAGACCTACGAGTCGGTCGACCGCGAGCTGCTGCTGGCCTACAAGGAGTCGCCGACCGGCCAGATGCTGCACGACGGCATCTCCGAGGCGGGCTGCACCGCCTCGCTGATCGCGGCGGGCTCCGCCTACGCCACGCACGGCGAGCCGCTGATCCCGGTCTACGTCTTCTACTCGATGTTCGGGTTCCAGCGCACCGGTGACCAGTTCTGGCAGATGGGCGACCAGCTCGCGCGCGGCTTCGTACTGGGCGCGACCGCCGGTCGTACCACCCTGACCGGTGAGGGTCTGCAGCACGCCGACGGCCACTCGCAGCTGCTCGCCTCCACCAACCCGGCGTGTGTCGCGTACGACCCCGCCTTCGGCTACGAGATCGCGCACATCGTCAAGGACGGTCTGCGCCGGATGTACGGCCCGGACAGCGAGGACGTCTTCTACTACCTCACCGTCTACAACGAGCCGATCCAGCAGCCGGCCGAGCCTACGAACGTGGACGCCGAGGGCATCCTCAAGGGCCTGTACCGGTACAAGGCCGCCGAGGGCGGTTCCATCCCGGCGCAGATCCTGGCCTCCGGTGTCGCGGTGCCGTGGGCCGTCGAGGCGCAGAAGGTCCTCGCCGAGGAGTGGAACGTCAAGGCCGACGTGTGGTCCGCCACCTCCTGGAACGAGCTGCGGCGCGACGCGGTCGCCGCCGAGGAGCACAACCTGCTCCACCCGGAGGAGGAGCAGCGCGTCCCGTACGTGACGACCAAGCTCTCCGGCTCCGAAGGTCCCGTCGTCGCCGTGTCCGACTGGATGCGGTCCGTTCCGGACCAGATCGCGCGCTGGGTGCCGGGTACGTACCAGTCGCTGGGTGCGGACGGCTTCGGCTTCGCCGACACCCGGGGTGCGGCGCGGCGCTTCTTCCACATCGACGCGCAGTCGATCGTGCTCGGGGTGCTGACCGAGCTCGCCAAGGAGGGCAAGATCGACCGCTCCGCGCTGAAGCAGGCGATCGACCGCTACCAGCTGCTCGACGTCGCGGCCGCGGACCCGGGTGCCGCCGGGGGCGACGCGTAACCGCCGTACGGCGCGTGAGCCATGAATCCCGCCCACCCGCCCCTTTGAGGGGGCGGGTGGGCGGGATTCGTTTGAGCGCCAGCCCGAACGCAACCGTCAGATATGCACCGAGCCGCCAGCCTCAGGGGCATTCGTCCCGCGCTTGGTGAACAGCGCCACCACGGCGGCGACCGCCGCGACAACCGCTGCGACGGTGAAGGACAACCCCATCCCGGAGACGAACGTCTCATGCGCGACCCGAGTGATGGACTCGGCGACCTGTGCGGGCACGCCCCGCGGCACCGGCGGCACGCCGACGGCCACCGCGCCGGACGCCTGAGCCGCCTGTGCGGGCGGTAGCGCGGGCAGCCCCGCGGCGGCCCAGCGGCCCGGAAGCTGGTTGTCCACCCGCGCGGCCATGACCGCGCCCAGCACGGCGGTGCCGAGGGATCCGCCGACCTGCATCGCGGCCTGCTGCAGGCCCCCGGCGACGCCGGACAGCTCCAACGGGGCGTTGCCCACGATGACTTCGGTGGCGCCGACCATGACCGGCGCGAGGCCGAGGCCAAGGAGCGCGAACCACAGCGACGTTGTCGCCGTGCCGCTGTCCGCCGTCAGGCGTGACATGCCGATCATGGCGACGGTGGTGAAGAGCATCCCGCCGACCAGCGGGATCCGCGGCCCGAACTTGGTGATCAGCGCGCCGGCCACCGGCGAGGCGACGATCATCATCGCGGTGAGCGGCAGCAGATGGACGCCGCTGGAGACCGGGCTCATGCCGTGCACGTTCTGCAGGTAGAAGGTGACGAAGAACAGCCCGCCCATGAAGGCGAAGGCCATCAGCACCATCAGCACGGCGCCCGCCGACAGCGGTACGGAGCGGAACAGGCCCAGCGGGATCAGCGGTTCACGCGACCTGGTCTCCCACAGCGCGAAGACCGCGAACAGCAACACGGATCCGCCGACGAACGCCCAGGTGCCGAACGAGCTCCAGTGCCAGGCGGGAGCCTTGATCAAACCCCAGATCAGGCAGAACATCGCGGCCGACAGCAGTGCGATACCGGGAATGTCAAAGGACTTGGGCGCCTTCTCCGCCCGCATGTCCTTAAGGATCACCAGGCCGAGCGCCAACGCGACCACTCCGACCGGCACGTTGATGAAGAACACGGACTGCCAGTTGACGTGCTCGACCAGCAGGCCGCCGATGATCGGTCCGGCGGCGGTGGAGGCGCCGATGACCGCGCCCCAGATGCCGATCGCGGTGTTCAGCTTCTCCGCCGGGAAGGTCGCCCGCAGCAGGCCGAGCGCGGCGGGCTGCAGCAGCGCCCCGAACAGCCCCTGGAAGACGCGGAGCACGATCACCATCGCGACGCTGCCGGACAGGCCGATCAGGCCTGAGGTGAGGGCGAATCCGGTGATGCCGATCAGGAAGGTCTGGCGGTGTCCGAACCGGTCACCGAGCTTGCCCGCCGTGATCAGCGCGACGGCCAGCGCGAGCAGATAGCCGTTGGTGATCCATTGCACATCGGCGAGGGAGGCCCCGAGGTCCTTCTGGATGGCCGGATTGGCGACCGCGACGATCGTGGCGTCCAGCGCCACCATCATCACGCCGATGGCGACCGAGAACAGGGTCAGCCAGGGGTGGCCACGCAGCGACTTCCGGGGCGCCGGTATCTGTTCCGGTCGTTGGTCGGTGGCGAGGGGAACTTGGCTCATGGGCGCGAGGTTATGTCAGTCGCTGACATTTGACAAACAAGTTCACCTGCCAGTAACTGACAGATACAGCGCAGGTATGGTGACCTGCGACAAAACGATGAGGAGGTAGCCGGCGGATGACAGATACCGCGGCGACAGCACAGCCCGCCCCAGGCGCCTCCGGCCTACGGGAACGCAAGAAGCAGCGCACCCGCGACGCCCTGACGCGGGCGGCCATGGAGCTGTTCACCACCCAGGGGTTCGAGCGCACCACGGTCGACGAGATCGCCGAGTCGGTGGAGGTCTCGCAGCGCACCTTCTTCCGCTACTTCAGCAACAAGGAGCAGGCCGCGCTCGCCCTTGAGGAGCTGATCGAGGACCGCTTCATGGCCTCGCTGCGCGAACGGCCCGCCACGGAGACCCCGTTGGAGGCGTTGCGCCGGGCGGTGCTCGGCACCTGGGACGACGTCAGCGCGGCGATCCACGAGGTCGTACCGATCGACCTCTACATGCGGATGTACCACGTGATCGAGGCCACACCCGCCCTGCTGTCCGCCCGCATGCGGCGCCAGGCCGAGATGGAGCGGCGGATCACCGCCGAGATCGCCCGGCGGGAGGGGCTGGACCCGGCGGTGGACCTGCGGCCGCGCGTGCTGGTGGCGGCGTTCGGCGGGGTCATCCAGGCGGCGTCGGGGCACTGGGGGCAGTGTGACGACGAGAGCGTCGAGCAGATGCGGCGCAGCTTCGACGAGCACCTGACCGCGCTCGGTCCGGCACTCACCGACCAGTGGCGCACGCCTGGCGCGTAGCATCACCCGCACACTGAGTCAATGTCACCCCTGTACCACTAACGGCCGTTTGTGACCGATTTAAACGTGATCTGAGTCACCGTATTCACGGTCGGGCCCGTCTTTCTCCTATGGTGGCCCGCGGTGAATGTCTTCGATGAGCGCATCGGCGCTCCCTCCTCCCCTCGATCCCTCGGCTGGTACTGGCTGCGCGTCATCGCGCAGGACCTGACCTCGCCGGGGAGAGCCGCGTTGGCCGTGATGGTCGTCTTCGTGCTGCTGGCGACGAGTGGCTGGACCGCCATGCGCCATCAGAAGTCCCCACAGGATCCGCGGGCCGCCGCGGTCTCCGCGTGGCTGCACGGCTCGGTCGCCGGACGCCATCTGCCGAACCCGGACACCGCCAGCGCGGCGACGGTCTCCCGCTTCTTCGCCTCGCTGAGCAACGCGCAGCGGCAGCAGCTGGCGGACCGCTACCCGCTGGTCGTCGGCAACCTCAACGGCGCCCCCGTCCCGCTGCGCTACCAGGCCAACCGCCAGGCGCTCGGCCAGGCCGAGGCCTGGCAGGAGGAGCGCTCCAGGGCCACCGACCTGACCGCTGAGGGCCGCCAGTCCGCGCTCCAGTTCGCGCACCGCTTCGACTCGCTGCGCAGCCCGGAGCGGCAGATCCTCGCCTTCGACCCGAGCGGTCGCGGCCGGGTCGCCGAGGTCTTCGGCGATCTGACGACCGCGCGCCGCACCGCCGTCGTGGTGCCCGGCGTGGACACCGACATCCTCTCGTTCGAGAAGTCCGTCAAGCCGTACTCGACCCCCGACGGCATGGCCGAGGCGCTCTACGGCGCCGAGCGGGCCGCCGACCCGTCGGCGAGGACCGCGGTCATCGCCTGGGCGGACTACACGACGCCGGAGGGCGTCGGCCTGGACGCCTCCACCGGCACCATGGCCGAGGCGGGCGCGATCCGGCTCAACAACATGGTCCGGGCCCTGCCGCAGGACACCAGCGTCCAACTGTTCTGCCACTCGTACGGATCCGTGACCTGTGGTGTGGCCGCCGCCCGGCTCCCGCAGCAGAAGGTGACGGACATCACGGTCTACGGCAGCCCGGGCATGCGCGCGGACAATGTCGCCGGGCTGCACACCCGTGCCCGGGTCTGGGCAGCGCGGGACGCGACCGACTGGATCCAGGACGTTCCGTACCTGGAGGTCGCCGGTATCGGCCATGGCTCCGACCCCGTCTCCAGCTCGTTCGGGGCCCGGGTGATCTCCGCGGCGGGTGCTCAGCAGCACACCGGGTACTTCGCTTCCGGTACGGAGAGCCTGAAGAACTTCACCCACATAGCGTTGGGCGAGTACGGATCGGTGCGCTGCGCCACCGGCGACGCCACGTGCACCGCGGGCGCCGTGGCCGCCTGATCCGCACAGGCAGCGGGGGGTTGGGGAAGGACTTCCCCAACCCCCCTTTTTTTCGGCCTACTCGCGCGAGGCCGAGGTGGACGACATGTCCGGGTAGCGGTCGCCCGCGACCTTGTCCGCGATCGGCTCCAGCGCCGCCAGTTCCGCTTCGCTGAGCTTGATCCGGGTGGCGGCGGTGTTCTCCAGCACCCTGGTCCGCTTGCGGGTACCCGGGATGGGGACCACCGCCAGGTCGTGGACCTCCGCCTGCTGCTGCACCCAGGCCAGCGCGATCTGGCCGAGCGTCGCGCCATGGGCGGCGGCGACCCTGCGGATCGGCTCCAGCAGCGCCGCGTTGGTCTTGGCGTTGTCGCCGGTGAAGCGCGGCTGGTACTGCCGGAAGTCGCCGCCGGACAGGTCCTTGGACGCGTCGGTGAACGCGCCGGTGAGGAAGCCCCGGCCGAGCGGCGAGTACGGCACGAAGGCCACACCCAGCTCGGCGGCGGCCGGTACCGCGGTTCGCTCCACATCGCGGCTGAAAAGCGACCACTCCGACTGCAGGGCGGCGATCGGATGGATCGCGTGCGCCTCGCGCAGTTCGTCACCGGTCACCTCGGACAGGCCCAGGTGCTTGACCTTGCCCTCGGCCACCAACTCGGCCATGGCGCCCACCGATTCGGCGAGCGGGACCTGCGGGTCGCGGCGGTGCATGTAGTACAGGTCGATCACCTCGACGCCCAGGCGGCGCAGGCTGTCCTCGACGGCCTGGCGGATGTACGCCCGGTCGTTGCGGATGCCGCGGTAGTGCGGGTCGTCGGCCTTGCGGACGATGGCGAACTTGGTCGCCAAAGTGATCTCGTCGCGATGGGCGTTCACGAACGGGGCCAGGAACTCCTCGTTCGCGCCGGACCCGTAGACGTCGGCGGTGTCGAAGAGCGTGACACCCGCCTCCAGCGCCGCGTCCAGCGCGTCACGCGCCGCGGTCTCGTCGGTGTCCCCGTAGAACTCGCTCATCCCCATGCAGCCCAGGCCCTGAACGCCGACCTGCGGGCCGTTGGTGCCGAGCGCTGTCGTGCTGATCTTCTCGATGCCCATGAAACTCAGTGCCTCTCCGGCGCCCGCTTGGCGCCCGCATACAAGTCGATCTTGTAGTCGAGAACGTCGAGAGTGTCGCGCAGCTCAGCGATCCGCCGGCGCACGTCCACGCGGTGCGCCACCAGCAGCTCCAGCCGCTCGGGGTAGGTGTGCTCGCCCTCGCGGACCAGTTCGGCGTAGCGGACCATGTCCGCGACCGGCATGCCGGTCAGCCGCAGCTTGCTGACGAAGTCGAGCCAGTCCAGGTCACTGTCCGTGTAGCGGCGCTGCCCGGTGTGTGTGCGGTCGACGTGCGGCATCAGGCCGATCCGCTCGTACCAGCGCAGGGTGTGGGCGCTCAGCCCGGTGTAGCCGACGACCTCGCTGATCGTGTAGCGGTCGTGGCCTTCCGGGCGCGGCCTCGCGACCGGCTCAAGACAGCTGGCCAGCGGGCTCCGTTCGGTCTCCACGACTGTCATGCCGTACCGCCCCTTCCGGCTGCGCGCTCTCGATCTCTCGATGTCCTCAACGCTAGAGAGTTCGAGTGCACTCTAAGCAAGCCCGGCCGCTGGCGCTCGGTGGCGGCCGGGGGGCCGGGCCCGCGGCGCCAGCCGCTGGTGCCGGAGTCCCCGGGACAGGCAAGTACGCTCGCGGTCATGGAGAGCCTGGAGAGTCTGCGGTTGATCGAGAACTGGCCGGTGCCGACGGCGGCGGCGGCCGTGGTCCGTGCGGACGGCCGGATGGCCGGATCGTACGGTCCTACGGGGCACCGCTTCCCCCTCGCCTCGGTCACCAAGCCGCTCACCGCCTACGCGGCACTGGTCGCGGTCGAGGAGGGTGCGGTCGAGCTGGACGAACCGGCGGGCCCTGAGGGCTCGACCGTACGGCATCTGCTCGCGCACGCATCGGGCCTGGCCTTCAACGACCACCAGGTGATGGCCGCACCCGGTACCCGCAGGCTGTACTCCAACGCGGGCTTCGAGGTGCTGGCCGACCACATCGCCAAGGCCACCGACATCCCGTTCGCGGAGTACCTGCGCGAGGCGGTCCTGGAACCGCTGGGCATGGCCTCGACCGAGCTGACCGCCTCCCCGGCGTCGGGCGCGGTCTCGACGGTGGACGACCTGGTGCGGTTCGCCGCCGAGCTGCTGTCCCCGCGGCTGGTCGCGCCGCAGACGCACGCGGCGGCGACCACCGTCGCGTACCCCGGCCTGAAGGGCGTACTGCCGGGATACGGGCACCAGAACCCCAACGACTGGGGCCTCGGCTTCGAGATCCGGAACGCCAAGTCCCCGCACTGGACGGGGAGTTCGTCCTCGCCGGGCACCTTCGGTCACTTCGGCCAGTCGGGCACGTTCCTGTGGGTCGACCCGGCGGTGGACGCGGCATGCGTCTGCCTCACGGACCGGGACTTCGGCGAGTGGGCGCTACCGCTGTGGCCCGCGCTGACCGACGCGGTGCTCGCGGAACTGGGACGTCAGCCGTAGCTCGGCTCGCCGTGCATTTCCCAGACGAGGTACTCGGCCGGGCCGTCGCACTCGGCCGTCAGCCCGGCTTCGTCCCGGACCCGGGCCGAGTCCCCGGCGCCCAACCGCTCGCCCGCCAGCCGCACTTCGCCGTGGACCACGTGCAGATAGACGAACGGCGCATCGGGCAGCCGAGCGGTGCCGGTGTGCGCGCTGAGCACCGCGCCGGGCTGGCGCAGCGGGCTGACGTCCTGGCCGCGAGTGATCTCGTACGAGGGTTCGCCGCCGAACTCGGCCGGGTGCAGCCACATTTGGACAAACCTCAGCGGTTTGTCCGGGGAGGCGTTGGCTTCGGTGTGCAGGACGCCTGAGCCTGCGCTCAGGCGTTGCACCTCGCCCTCGTAGACGAGTCCGCGGTTCCCCGCGTCGTCCTCGTGGCGCAGGTCGCCCTCGACGACCCAGGTGACGATCTCCACATCGCGATGCGGGTGTTGGGCGAAGCCCGCGTTCGGCGCGAGCTGCTCCTCGTTGCAGGCGAGGAGCAGGCCGAAGGACACGTTGTCCGGGTCGTAGTGCGGCCCGAAGGAGAACGCGTGACGCGTCTCGATACCGGCGGCGGCGTCGCCGCCGGTATAGCGCTCACCCGAGCGCCTCACCTCGATCATCCGCCCACGGTATGCCGCCCATCCCCTTCCCACCACGCCTTTTCGCCTGCGGCGGGCTTGGGGTGCGGTGTGCGGCGCGCTGCCGTTGCGCCTGCGGCGGGCTCGGGAGGGTGTGCGGTGCGCTGCCGGGTGCGGGTCGTTTCGCCTGCGGGGGGCTCTTCCCACCCGCCCACCCCTTTCGCCTGCGGCGGGCTCGGGGGGTGTGCGGCGCGCTGCCGGGCCTGGCGCCGTTGCGCCTGCGGCGGGCTTTCCCCGCCCGCCCGCCCCTTTCGCCTGCGGCGGGCTGCGGGTGGGCGCCGTTCAGGCGGAATGGGACGAACGCTGACCACCCGCAGACGAAAAGAGGCCAGACAGGCCGGGAACAGCCCGCCGCAGGCGAGAAAGGGCGGGCGGGTGGGAAAAGCCCGCCGCAGGCGAGAAAAGGGTGGGCGGGTGGGAAGAGCCCGCCGCAGGCGCAACGGCCCCGCGCACGGCAGCGCACCACCCACCGCACCCGAAGCCCGCCGCAGGCGAAGGCGCACCCGAAGCCCGCCGCAGGCGACGCCGTACCGGAAACAAGCCCCACCCCACAAAGGCCCGCCGCAGGCGAAGGCGCACCCCTTTCCGCTCGCCGCAGGCGATAAGGCAGGCTTGTCCCGTGCCCGAGTCCACGCATACCCCGCATCCACCGAAGTCCTCGCGGAGCGCACCGCACCCGCACAGCGCCACCCTGCGCCGCCTGGAGCAGTCCTCCGGCAGGCTGTCGGCCGCGGCGATCGCGCGCATGGACGAGCAGTTGCCGTGGTACCGCGCGATGCCGCCGGAGAACCGTTCCTGGATCGGTCTGGTCGCCCAGGCCGGTATCGCCGCCTTCACCGAATGGTTCCGGCACCCCGAAGCACCGCAGGCCATCAGCACGGATGTGTTCGGTACCGCCCCGCGCGAGCTGACCCGGGCGATCTCGCTGCGGCAGACCGTCGAGATGGTGCGGACGACCATCGAGGTCATGGAGGCGGCGATCGATGAGGTCGCGGCGCCCGGCGACGAGGCCGTACTGCGCGAGGCCCTGCTGGTCTACGCCCGCGAGATCGCCTTCGCCACCGCGCAGGTCTACGCACAGGCCGCGGAGGCCCGCGGCGCGTGGGACGCCCGGCTGGAGTCGCTGGTCGTCAACGCCGTGCTGTCGGGTGAGGCGGACGAGGGAGTGCTTTCCCGGGCCGCCGCGCTCGGCTGGAACTCACCCGACCGAGTGGTCGTGGTGCTCGGCACCGCGCCCGACGGCGACAGCGAGTTGACGGTGGACGCCATCCGCCGGGCCGCCCGGCACGCCAAGCTGCAGGTGCTGACCGGAGTGCTGGGGCATCGACTGGTGGTCGTGGCGGGCGGGTCCGACGATCCGATCCGTACCGCCAAGGACCTCATCGGCCCGTTCGCGGCCGGTCCCGTCGTGGCCGGTCCGGTGGTGGGCGATCTGCTGGCCGCCACCCGGTCCGCGCAGGCGGCCGCGGCCGGGCTCAAGGCCTGCGCGGCCTGGCCGGACGCACCGCGGCCGGTGCTCGCGGACGATCTGCTGCCGGAGCGGGCGATGGCGGGCGATCCGGCGGCCCGCGAGCAGTTGGTGGAGGAGATCTACAGACCGCTGGAGGAAGCGGGCTCGGCGCTGCTGGAGACGCTCAGCGTGTATCTGGAGCAGGCCTCGTCGCTGGAAGGCGCTGCCCGGATGTTGTTCGTTCATCCCAATACCGTCCGCTACCGGCTGCGACGTGTGACGGATGTCACGGGGTGGTCACCTTCCGATGTGCGCTCCGCGTTCACCCTGCGGATCGCCCTGATCCTCGGCCGACTCTCCGGCGCGGATCAGTCGGATTGAGCTTTTGTGGGACACCCACAAATCGCCTGACCGTTCTTGGTCCCTGTCCTCACCGGCGGTGACCACCTGACGCGAGAGAGAGTGTGAAGGTGCTCGTACTCGTAGCTCCCGGCCAGGGCGCCCAGACGCCCGGCTTCCTCAGTCCCTGGCTCGAACTCCCGGGCGTGGCCGACCGGTTGCACTGGTGGTCCGCGGTCGCCGGACTCGACCTCGTGCACTACGGCACGAAGGGCACCGCGGACGAGATCCGCGACACCGCCGTGGCGCAGCCGCTGCTGGTGGCCGCCGGTCTGGTCTCGGCCCTCTCGGTCTTCCCGCACCCGGTCGACGGACGCCGCGTGGTCAGCGCGGTGGCGGGCCACAGCGTCGGTGAGATCACCGCCGCGGCCGGTGCCGGAGTGATCACCGCCGAGTCGGCCATGGTGCTCGTACGGCAGCGTGGCCTCGCCATGGCGCAGGCCGCGGCCGTCACCGAGACGGGTATGTCCGCGGTGCTGGGCGGCGATCCGCAGGACGTGGTCGCCAAGCTGGAGGAGCACGGGCTGACCCCGGCGAACAGGAACGGCGCGGGCCAGATCGTCGCCGCCGGAACCATGGAGCAGCTCGCGGCACTGGCCGAGGACAAGCCCGAGGGCGCGCGCGTGCGCCCGCTGCAGGTGGCCGGTGCGTTCCACACCCACCACATGGCCCCTGCCGTCGCCACGCTGGAGGCCCTGGTGCCCGGCGTGTCGGTGCGCGACCCGCGGACCCGGTACGTCTCCAACGCCGACGGCCAGGTCGTACACAGCGGCACGGAGATCGTCCGCCGACTGGTGAAGCAGGTGGCCGGACCGGTCCGCTGGGACCTGTGCATGGAGACCTTCAAGGAACTCGGCGTCACCGCGCTGATCGAGGTGTCCCCGGCCGGTACCCTCACCGGACTGGCCAAGCGGGCCCTGCCGGGCGTCAGGACGCTGGCGCTGAAGACACCCGACGACATCGACGCCGCCCGCGAGATCATCGCGGAGCACGGCGACGCCGCCGGGAATCCGCTGGAGCACGGACCGACCTGGCGGCTCGCGGTGGCCCCGTTCAAGGGCACGGTGAGCACCGGCGAGGTCAAGGCCGGTGATGTGCTGGAGCCGGGCGCTACGGTGGCGCATGTCGCCAACAACCGCGACCGGCAGGCGGTTACCGCCGAGCACGGCGGCACCGTCGTGGAATGGCTTGTCGAGGACGGCGACCCGGTCGCCCCCGGGCAGCCGCTGCTGCGCATCCACCCCGTGGCCGAGTGAACCTGATGGACCGACAGGACATCGGCGAACCAACGAGGAGCCCCAGAGCATGACCGCGAAGATCAAGCCGAGCAAGGGCGCGCCGTACGCGCGCATCCTCGGCGTCGGCGGCTACCGCCCGACCCGCGTGGTGCCGAACGAGGAGATCCTCAAGTACATCGACTCCTCCGACGAGTGGATCCGCACCCGCTCCGGTATCACCACCCGGCACTGGGCGAGCCCGCAGGAGACCGTCGCCGAGATGTCGATCGAGGCCGCGGGCAAGGCCATAGCGGACGCCGGTCTGACCGTCGAGGACGTCGACGCGGTACTGGTCGCCACGGTCTCGCACTTCAAGCAGACCCCGGCCATCGCGACCGAGATCGCGCACCGGCTCGGCACGGGCAAGCCCCCGGCGTTCGACATCTCCGCGGGCTGCGCGGGGTTCACCTACGGGCTGACCCTGGCCAAGGGCATGGTGACCGAGGGCTCGGCAAAGTACGTGCTGGTCATCGGTGTTGAGCGGCTGAGCGACCTCACCGACAAGGAAGACCGGGCCACCGCCTTCCTGTTCGGCGACGGCGCGGGCGCCGTGGTGGTGGGCCCGTCCGACGTGCCCGCGATCGGCCCGACGGTCTGGGGCTCGGAGGGCGACAAGGCCGAGACCATCAAGCAGACCCTGCCGTGGGACGTCTACCGCGCCGCCAACCCGGAGGACATCCGCTTCCCGGCGATCACCCAGGAGGGCCAAGCGGTCTTCCGCTGGGCGGTCTACGAGATGGCCAAGGTCGCCCAGGAGGCCCTGGACGCCGCCGGTATCACCTCGGATGAGCTGGATGCGTTCATCCCGCACCAGGCCAACATGCGGATCATCGACTCGATGATCAAAGCACTCAAGCTGCCGGAGCACGTCGCGGTCGCCCGCGACATCGAGACCACCGGCAACACCTCGTCGGCCTCCATCCCGCTCGCCATGGAGCGGCTGTTGGCGACCGGCCAGGCCAAGAGCGGCGACACCGCGCTCGTCATCGGGTTCGGGGCGGGTCTCGTCTACGCAGCCTCTGTCGTTACCCTCCCCTAGGCAAGATCCCCTGCGGACCGCACTTCCGCGAGCCGCGTTATCACTACCGTAGAAAACTGAAGGAGCGCCGCAGATGGCCCACACCCAGGAAGAGATCGTCGAAGGTCTCGCCGAGATCGTCAACGAGATCGCTGGCATCCCGGTCGAGGACGTCCAGCTGGACAAGTCCTTCACCGACGACCTGGACGTCGACTCGCTGTCCATGGTCGAGGTCGTCGTCGCCGCCGAGGAGCGCTTCGACGTGAAGATCCCGGACGACGACGTCAAGAACCTGAAGACCGTCGGCGACGCTGCCGGCTACATCCTGAAGCACCAGAGCTGAACCATCCCGTAGGTTGACGCGTCTGTCGCCGCCCGCCCGGGTGGCACCGCGTTGCCTTCACCCTCGATACGTGGAGACAAGAATTCCTGTGAACTCGACCAATCGCACCGTGGTCGTCACCGGTATCGGCGCAACCACACCCTTGGGTGGCGACAGCGCATCAACCTGGGAGGCGCTGCTCGCCGGACGCTCCGGCGTCACGCCCCTGGAGCAGGAGTGGGCGGCCGACCTGCCGGTCCGCATCGCGGCGCAGATCGCCGTGGAGCCGACCGAGGTCCTGGCCCGACCGCTGGCCCGCAAGCTGGACCGCTCCGCGCAGTTCGCGCTGATCGCGGCACGGGAGGCGTGGGCGGACGCCGGGTTCTCCGGCAAGGCCGGGGACGAGCCCGCGGTCGACCCGGACCGCCTCGGCACCGTGGTGGCTTCCGGCATCGGCGGCGTCACCACCTTGCTCGGCCAGTACGACGTCCTGCGTGAGCAGGGCTTCCGCAAGGTTTCCCCGCACACCGTGCCGATGCTGATGCCCAACAGCCCGTCGGCGAACGTCAGCATCGAGCTGAACGCCCGGGCCGGAACGCACACCCCGGTCAGCGCCTGCGCGTCGGGCGCCGAGGCCATCGGCTACGCGATCGAGATGATCCGCACCGGCCGCGCCGATGTCGTCGTGGCGGGAGGCACCGAGGCGGCGGTCCACCCGCTGCCCATCGCTGCCTTCGCCAACATGATGGCGATGTCGAAGAACAACGACGACCCCCAGGGCGCCTCGCGCCCGTACGACGTCGCCCGTGACGGCTTCGTGATGGGTGAGGGCTCGGGCATCGTCGTCCTGGAGTCCGCCGAGCACGCCGCCAAGCGCGGTGCCCGGGTGTACTGCGAGGCGATCGGCCAGGGCATCTCCTCCGACGCGCACCACATCGCCCAGCCGGAGCCCACCGGCCGCGGTATCGCCGACGCGTTCAGCAACCTGCTGGACAGCTCCGACCTCAAGCCGGCCGAGATCGTGCACGTCAACGCGCACGCCACCTCGACGCCGCTGGGTGACGTCGGCGAGCTGCGGGCGCTGCGCTCGGTGCTCGGCGACGATGTCGACCACATGGCGGTCTCCGCCACCAAGTCGATGACCGGCCACCTGCTCGGCGGCGCGGGCGGTGTCGAGACGGTGGCCACCGTCCTCGCGTTGCACAACCGCATCGCTCCGCCGACGATCAATGTGGACAACCTCGACCCCGAGATCGACGCGGACATCGTGCGCGGTGAGCCGCGGGCCCTGCCGGAGGGCACCATCGCCGCGCTCAACGACTCGTTCGGCTTCGGCGGTCTCAACGTCGTCCTGGCGTTCCGCAAGAGCTGATCGGCAGGACCGGGCGGGCCCGGCGGCAACGCCAGGCCCTCCCCATGCCTGAGGGCAAGGGGAGGTACCGCCCTCGCCCTGACCCGAGGAGGCCGCAGGATGGCCGGCAAGCCGCCACGCGAGAGCGATCCGCGCAATCCGCGGCTGCGCTTGCGGGCCTTGCTGGACGAGGACGGCTACCAGGAGGTCTCGGCCTACGACGAGTCGGGCATGCTCGCCGCGATCGGCACGGTGGGCGGGGCGAAGGTGGTCGCGTTCGCCTCCGATCCGACCGTTCAAGGCGGTGCGATGGGCGCCGAGGGCTGCGATGTGGTGGTCCGCGCCTACGACCGGGCGGTGGCCGAGAACTGCCCGATCATCGGGATCTACCACTCGGGCGGCGCCCGGCTCCAGGAGGGCGTCGGCTCACTGGACGCGGTCGGCCGGGTCTTCCACGCGATGATCCTGGCCTCGGGCCGGGTCCCGCAGATCTCGGTGGTACTGGGCCCGGCGGCGGGCGGCGCGGCATACGGGCCCGCGCTGACCGATGTGGTGATCCTGGCACCGGAGGGCCGGATCTTCGTGACCGGGCCCGATGTGGTGCGTACGGTCACCGGGGAGACCGTCGACATGGCTCGACTGGGCGGCCCGGAACCGCATGGCCGCCGCTCGGGCGTGGTGCATGTGGTCGCCGATTCCGAGCGGGACGCGTTGGACAAGGCCCGCTGGCTGGCCGAACTCCTCGGGAACCAGAACGAGTTGCGGCTCGACGAGGTCGAGGACCGGCCGTTGGGCGAGATCCTGCCGGAGTCTCCCCGGCGCGCCTATGATGTACGCCCGCTGGTCGAGCGGGTGTTGGACACCCCCGGACTGGAACTGCACCCGAAGTGGGCGCCGAACATCGTCACCTCGCTGGGGCGGCTCGGCGGCCAGGCGGTCGGGGTGGTCGCCAACAACCCGCTGCGGCTGGGCGGCTGTCTGGACTCCCTCTCCGCGGAGAAGGCGGCACGCTTCGTGCGGATGTGCGACGCGTTCGGAGTGCCGCTGGTGGTGCTGGTGGACGTCCCCGGCTATCTGCCCGGTGTCGGCCAGGAGTGGGACGGCGTCGTCCGCCGTGGCGCGAAGCTCCTGCACGCGTTCGGGGAGTGCGTGGTGCCGCGGGTCACCCTGGTCACCCGTAAGGCGTACGGGGGCGCGTACATCGCGATGAACTCCCGCTCGCTCGGCGCGACCAGGGTACTGGCGTGGCCGCAGGCGCAGGTCGCGGTGATGGGGGCGGTGGCGGCGGTACGGATCCTGCACCGCAGACGGCTCTCCCAGGTCCCCGACGAGCTCAAGGAGCAGTTCGAGCTGGAGCTCGCGGCGGAGCACGAGATCGTGGCGGGCGGTCTGCCCAAGGCGATGGAGCTGGGCGTCGTCGACGAGGTGGTCTCTCCCGACGCGACCCGCACCGCGATCGCCGAGGCCATCCACGAGGCCCCGGCCCGCCGCGGCGCCCACGGCAACATCCCGCTTTAGGCCCTTCCGGCGGATTCCGCGGCCGGGGGCGGGGTGGATTCCTTCCGCCGGTCCCGTGGCGTCGTGGTCGCTCGCCGTCGCGGCGGATAGGAACTGACCTCGTCGCGGCGTAAGGCTGCCCGTTGGCGCGGCGGAAGGAAAATACCCCGTTACCGCGGCGGTCAAGCCGCGCGCCACCGCGGTGGGCTTCGGCGAACTTCACCGCCCCGGTGCGGGATTTGACCGCCGACACCAAGCCCGGGCCGCACCCCCACTAAGCCCGGTACACGAGGCACTGCCGCGACAACGACGGGGGAAATCTTCCCACGGAGCTTCTTCTTGGGAGGCTTGTCCCCCACGTCCCGGGGGTTTGGGGGCTTGCCCCGACGCCCGTGCGGGTTCGGAGGCTTGCCCCCGTCAACCCCGGGGGTTGGGGGCTTGCCCCCCGTCAACCCCGGGGGTTTGGGGGCTTGCCCCCAAGAAAACCGCCGCAGCGGCGAGCAACCACAGCGTCGCGGCCCGGCGGCACCCAACCCGCCGAACCCACTGGGCACCCGGGCCACCCGAACCCACCGGGCACCCGAACCCACCGGCCAGCCGGGCCAGCCGGGCTGGCCGAGCGTGTCACGGACACGCGACGACCTGCGCTGTCCACGACAGCCCACCGCCGAAGGCCAGCAGCAGCACCGGGCAGACCTGGGCCGCCGCAACGCGGGCAGCCCTCTACCCCCGCGGCAGCGGCGAGCGGTCCTCTTCCAGCGCAGCGGTGGACAACCGCCATGGCGGTGGGCAGCCCCCTCCCGCCGCAACGGGGGCAGCCCCCTCCCCCGCGGCAGCGGAACTCCTCTCCCGTCGCGACGGCGAGCGACCACGGCGCCGTGGACCGGCGGTGCCGGACCGACCGCAACCACGACCGCCGATCCGCAGGAGGCCGGAAGCCGGAAGCCCGTTCGTGTCAGTTGTCGAAGCTGGCCAGATACGACGCGGCGGCGTCCTTGTCGCCGTGGCCCAGTTCCACTGCCCGGTGCAGCCGCTCGACGCCGGCGGGTGCCAGATCGAGCCGCACCCCGGCCCGCTCCGCGGCCTCCGCGATCAGGCGGGCGTCCTTGAGGACCGCCGAGACCGTGAAGCTCGGGGTGTACTCGCCGCTCAGGATGGCCTGCGCCTTCATCCGCAGATACGGCGAGTCCAGCGAGGTGCCCTCAAGGGCGGCGAGGAACTGTTGCGGGTCCACCCCGAGGCCCTTGGCGAGCGCCAGCGTCTCGGCGGTGCCGTTGATCACGGTGAGGACCCAGCTGTTGAAGACCAGCTTGAGCTTGCTGGCCGCCCCCTCGGCACCGTCTTCGGCGAGCCAGACCGTACGGCTGCCGATCGCGTCGAAGACCTGGTCGGCGATGGGACGGGCGGCCTGCGGCCCGGCGGCGAGCACCTGCAACTGGCCCTGCTCCGCAGGGGCCTTGGTGCCCAGGACGGGCGAGTCGGCGAAGTACACACCCTGCTCGGCCGCCAGCTCGGCCAGCGGCGCCAGGGCCTCGGGGCCCACCGTGCTCGACTGGAGCCACACCATGCCCTGGCGCAGCTCGGGCGCGGCAGCGCGCATCGCTTCGAGAACGCTCGGGCCGTCCAGCAGTATGGTGAGTACGGCGTCGGTGCCGCGCACCGCGTCGGCCGGGTCATCGGCCACATACGCACCGTCAGCGGCGAGCGGTTCCGCGCGCGAGTGGGTGCGGTTCCACACCCGGACGGTGTGCCCGGCCCTGAGCAGGTTGCGGGCCATCGGCGCGCCCATCGTGCCCGTACCCAGAACAGCTACTGAGATCGTGTCAGCCATGCAGGCCACGCTACGGCTTCGAGGCCGCTCAAGGTCAACAGCACAGCCAGGTGGTTACACCACCTGGTGCAGCCAGCGGACCGGAGCGCCCTCGCCCGCGTACCGGAACGGCTCCAACTCGTCGTCCCACGGCTTGCCGAGCAGCTTGGCGACCTCGGCCTCCAGATCGGCCTCACCGCGCACGGCTCTGGCGAGTGCGGCGCGCAGCCGGTCCTCGGGGATGAGGATGTCACCGTGCATACCGGTCACAGCATGGAAGATGCCGAGCTCCGGAGTGCTGCTGTACCGCTCGCCCTCGGCGGTGGCACACGGTTCCGCGGTCACCTCGAAGCGCAGCAGATGCCAACCGCGCAGCGCTGACGCGAGCTTTGACGCCGTACCGGGGTCGCCGTGCCAGGAGAACTCGGCGCGCCAGGCGCCGGGGGCGGCGGGCTGACGGATCCAGTCAAGGCTGACGCGCACACCGAGCACGCCCGCGACCGCCCATTCAACGTGCGGGCAGAGCGCGCGTGGTGCGGAGTGCACGTAAAGAACTCCACGTGTCGTCACCGGGACCTCCAGTGTGGGACGAGGTTCGCCTTCCCCAGCGGCCTCGCGCCCGATCCGGTGGCTCCGCCATAGCGACAGCACCAGACATTCTGCACCATTTTTAGCAAACGGGACAAGAACTGATCGTTCGCACTCAAACTTCCGTCGACCACCCTCTTCGCCACCGAGCCCGCCGAGCCCGGTAGAGCCGTCAGGGAAAAGCTACCGTGCACCGCCCTTTCGAGGGTGACGTACCGTCGGGCTCAGACAGATATCACCCGGTCATCCGAGAGGACAACGATGCGAGAGGCTCAAGGTCGCGGCGGGACGCACGGGCGCCGGCTCGGACGCGGTCCCGGGCGCGGCGTCACGGCCGTCCTCGCCGCCGTGTCCGCCGCCGCCCTGCTGCTCGCCGGTTGCGGAACGGGCAGCTCGGACCGGTCGCACAGCCGCGGCGCCTCGGCGGCGCCGCATCGGCCGTCACCCTCCCCCACCCCCGTGTGGAACCCGCATCCGGAATCGGTCGCCGCGCTCGGCGACTCCATCACCCGCGGCTTCGACGCCTGTTCACTGCTGTCCGACTGTCCGGAGGTCTCCTGGGCGACCGGTTCCCACTCCGGTGTGGACAGCCTGGCCGGGCGGCTGCTGGCGTCGGCGCGGGGCGGTGGCTGGAACTTCGCGAAGACCGGGGCGCGGATGGCCGATCTGCCCGGTCAGATGCGACAGGCCGCTCGGCAACGGCCGCAGTTGGTGACGGTGCTGATGGGGGCCAACGACGCGTGCGCCCACTCGGTGGACGGCATGACGCCGGTCGCCGACTTCCGGAACCGGTTCACCGCGGCGATGGACGAGCTGCGCCGCACCTCGCCGAAGACCGAGGTCTATGTCTCCAGCATTCCGGATCTGCTCCGGCTGTGGTCGGTCGGGCGGCAGAACCCGGTGGGCGAACAGATATGGAAGCTGGGCATCTGCCCGTCGATGCTGGCCGACTCCGCAAGCACCGCGCCGGACGCGAGGGCGCGCCGGGACGCGGTACGCGCCAGGGTGATGGCGTACAACAGCGCGCTGGGTGAGGTCTGCGGGCGGTACCCGCTGTGCCGTTACGACGGTGGCGCGGTCTTCCAATACGCCTTCGATACGGCGGAGTTGAGCCCCTGGGACTGGTTCCATCCCAGTACCCAGGGACAGGCCCAGCTCGCCCGGCTCGGCTATGACGGGGTAACGAGGAGCTGATCGGCGGGCTGCGCGAGCCGACGGGGGTCGCGGTGCGGCTCGTCTGCGGGTGCGGTTCGCTGCCGGATGCGGCTGCGTTGCACCTTCGGTGGGCTTTATCCCACTCGCCCCTTTTGCCGGGTAGCCTCGCGGCATGCGACTGCCCGAGGACGAGGCGCGGCGGCGGTTCACGGCCGCCAGGGTGCTGCGGTTGGCCACGGTCGACGAGCGGGGGCGCCCGCACCTGGTCCCGGCGGTCTTCGCGGCCGTGGGCCGGACGGTGTTCATGGCCGTCGACCAGAAGCCCAAGCGGCACCAGGATCTGCGGCGGCTGCACAACATCCGCGCCACCCCCGAGGTCTCGCTCCTCGTGGACCATTACGAGGAGGAGTGGCAGCGCCTGTGGTGGGTGCGGGCGGACGGCACCGCCCGCGTCCTCGGCGAGGACGAGGACCGCACCGAGCCGATCCGGCGGCTGGCCGCCAAGTACCCGCAGTACGAGGGCCAGTTGCCGCGAGGGGCGGTCATCGACGTCACGGTTGACCGGTGGACGGGCTGGGCGTTCAGCGAGTAGCGGTGTACGGGCGCCAGGCGGCCAGCAGGTCCTTCGCGGCCTGCGGGGCCTTGGCCGGTGAGCCCGCGTCGAACGGCGGCTGCGGGTCGTACTCGATGAGCAGTTGCAACGCCTCGGCATGCGTGCGGTCCGCGATGCGCTCGACGAGGGCGAGGGCCATGTCGATGCCCGAGGAGACTCCGGCGGCGGTGACGATCCGGCCCTGGAAGACGGTGCGTTGGGGCGTGTAGGTGGCGCCGTAGGACTCCAGGATCTCCACCGCGCTCCAGTGGGTGGTGGCCTGAAGTCCTTTCAGGAGTCCGGCGGCGGCCAGTAGCAGTGAGCCGGTGCACACCGAGGTCGTCCACTGCGCCAGGCCGTGCAGTCGGCGGATCTGGTCCAGCAGCGGCTCGTCGGTGACCCGGCGGCGGGCACCGGGGCCACCGGGGACCAGCAGGATGTCGCAGGAGTCGACGTCCGCGAGCGCGGCTTCCGCGAGGAGCGCGGGGGTGCCGCCGTCGGGACGGATCGGCCCGGGCTGCGCGGCGGCGAAGACCACCTCGGCCTCCGGCAGTCCGTGCAGCACCTCGTACGGGCCGATCGCGTCGAGCGCCGTGAAGCCGTCGAAGACGGGGATGACGATGCGCATGGGCGTCCCTTCATCGTGCGGTGGAGAAGTGATGGCGGTACTGGCCTGGCGTGACGCCGAGGCTGTGCTTGAAACGGCGGTGCAGGGTCTCGGCGGACCCGAAGCCGCAGACGCGGGCTATCGCGTCCACGGTGGTGTCCGTTGTCTCCAGCAGGGACCGGGCCGCTTCGACGCGGACGGTCTCCACGTAGGCGGCCGGGGTGCGGCCGGTCTCGGCGCGGAAGACGCGGGTGAAGTTGCGCTCGCTCATACCAGCCCGTTCGGCGAGCACACGGACGGTCAGATCGTCGGCGAGATGGTCGGCGACCCAGGCCTGGACCTCCCGCAGCGGCTCCCGCGTCGGCCGCTGCGCGGCGAGTTGGGTGCTGAACTGGGCCTGGCCGCCCGGGCGTTGCACGAACATCACCAGCCCCCGGGCGACGGCCCGGGACACCTCGGGCCCGTGGTCCTCCTCGACCATGGCGAGCGCGAGGTCCATCCCCGCGGTCACCCCGGCCGAGGTCCATACCTTCCCGTCCCGTACGAAGATGTGGTCCGGGGTGACCGTCACCCGCGGGTACTCGCGGGCCAGCCGCTCGCAGGACGCCCAGTGCGTCACCGCCCGCCGCCCGTCCAGCAGCCCGGCCCGCGCCAGCAGGAACGCGCCCGTACACACCGCGGCGACCCGCCGGGCCCGCCCGGCCGCGGCGCGGAGCCAGCCGACGAGGTGCTCGTCGTCCGCCGCCTCCCGATTGCCGGGACCTCCGACGACCACCAGCGTGTCCAGCGGTCCCCCGCACTGCTGGACGGTACTGGTGGGCACCACGTCGACCCCATGGCTGGCACGTACCGCCCCCGGCCGGGGCGCGACGATCTCGACCAGATAGCCCTTGCCCTCGGGCAGCCGATCTCCCGCCTGCCCGAACACCTCGTGCGGTCCTGTCAGGTCCAGGACCTGAAACCGCGGATAGACAACGAAGACGATGCGGCGCTGCGTCACCCGTTCATCGTGACGCGCTGCCATCGATGGCGGCAAGGACACGGATATGACGATTCCCGCCAGCGAGAGAGTCGCCTTTTTTTCCTTTGGGGGCTTCGCTTCCAGACGCCCTTCGACCCGCTTTACCAAACCGTAAGGTTTAAACGCCCGATGGGCCGTAATACGCTCTCGCACGTGGGAGCCAACGGCCAGGGCCGATCGCCGGGAGGGCGGTCGGCGCGCGGCGAGGACCGGCGCACGGAGATCGTCCAGGCCGCGCTGGCGGTCATCGCCGAGCGCGGCTACCGGGGCGCGTCACTGAGCGCGGTCGCGGAGCGGGTCGGCCTCACCCAGCAGGGGCTGCTGCACTACTTCCCCACGAAGGAAGCCCTGTTCGTGGCGGTACTGGAGGCCCGCGACCGCTGGGACGTGGCGTCGGCGGCGCTGCACGGCTCGGTCTGGCCGCTGGAGATGCTGGCCTCGCTGGTGGAGTACAACGCGACCCGGCCCGGCCTCGTGCAGACCTTCACGGTGCTGGCGGGCGACAGCGTCACCGAGGGGCACCCGGCGCACGACTTCTTCCGCGACCGCTATGCCTGGGTGCGCGCGGGCGCGGCGGACGCGCTGCGCGCCGAGTACGGGGACGAGCTGCCCGCCGGTCTCACTCCGGAACGCGCCGCCCCGCTGCTCATCGCCGTGATGGACGGCCTGCAACTGCAGTGGCTGCTGGAACCGGAGGAAGTGGACATGGCAGCCGCGTTCCGCGCCTTCCTGGCGCTGCTGAACCCCGCCGAACGCGGTAAGGGGCGTGCTCCGTAGAGCACGCCCCTTACCTGTGCGGTGAGTTGGCCGTCAGTCGACGGACAGCGTCACCTCGATGTTGCCGCGCGTCGCGTTGGAGTACGGGCACACCTGGTGCGCCTTCTCCACCAGCGACTTGGCGGTCTCGGCGTCGACGTTCGGAATGGACGCCGAGATGTCGACCTTGAGGCCGAAGCCGCCCGCCGCGGTCTTGCCGATGCCGACCTTGGCGGTCACGGTGGAACCGGAGATGTCCGCCTTCTCCTGGCGGGCGACCACGCCGAGGGCGCCCTGGAAGCAGGCGCTGTACCCGGCGGCGAACAACTGCTCCGGGTTGGTACCGGCACCGCTGCCGCCCAGTTCCTTGGGCGGGTTGACGACGACGTCGAGCTTGCCGTCGTCACTGGAGACCCGGCCGTCGCGGCCGTTCTCGGCGGTCGCGACCGCGGTGTAGGCCACGTCGATGGACTGGATGGACATGCGCAACATCCTCCTACTGGTGCGCCGCGACTCGCGCCCACGATCGCGACGGTCTGGTGATGAGCCTAGGCGAGGGCCGCGAAGCCCGCGTAACGCCCCCGTTGCCTGCCTCAGTCGGCGAACTTGACGATCATCTTTCCGGTGTTCTCGCCGCGCAGCAGACCGAGGAAGGCCTCCACACCGTTCTCGACGCCCTCGACCACGGTCTCCTGGTAGTGCAGCTTGCCCTCGCGGATCCAGCCGCCGACCTCCTCGACGAACTGCTCCTTGAGGTCACCGTGGTCGGCGACCAGCAGGCCCTCCAGGCGCAGCCGCTTGCCGATGACCAGCGCCAGGTTGCGCGGGGCGGCGGGCGGCTCGGTCGCGTTGTACTGCGCGATCATGCCGCATATCGCGGCGCGGCCGTGCACGTGGAGCGAGCTGATCGCCGCCTCCAGGTGCTCGCCGCCGACGTTGTCGAAGTACACGTCGATACCGTCGGGCGCGGCCTGCTTGAGCTGCTCGGCCACCGGGCCGTTCTTGTAGTTGAAGGCCGCGTCGAAGCCGTACTCCTCCACCAGCACCTTGACCTTCTCGTCGGAACCGGCCGAGCCGATCACCCGCGAGGCGCCCTTGAGCTTGGCGATCTGCCCGACCTGGCTGCCCACCGCACCGGCCGCGCCGGAGACGAAGACCGCGTCGCCCTCCTTGAAGGCGGCGACCCGCAGCAGTCCCGCGTAGGCGGTCAGCCCGGGCATGCCGAGCACGCCGAGGTAGGTGGACAGCGGCGCCACCTGCGGGTCGACGGAGGTGGTGTGCTTGGCGTCCAGCACCGCGTACTCCCGCCAGCCCAGCCCGTGCAGCACGTGGTCGCCGACCAGCAGGCCCTCGGCCTGCGAGGCGATGACGACGCCGACCGCTCCGCCGTCCATCGGCCGGTCGAGCTGGAACGGCGGTACGTACGACTTGACGTCGTTCATCCGGCCGCGCATGTACGGGTCGACCGACATGTAGAGGTTGCGGACCAGCACCTGGCCGGGGCCGAGCTCCGGGATATCAGCCTCGCGCAGCGCGAAGTCGGTGGGCTCCGGCCAGCCCTGGGGACGGGCGGTCAGGTGCCATTCGCGGCTGGTTGTGGGCAGTGCAGACATGGGGAGGGTTATCTCCTTCCGCCACAGCGTGACCATGGCAAAGGTTCAGGTTCTGAACTAACCATGCTCCTGGATATTTCATATTGTCAAGCATATGGGTATCCTGATGCCATGGCGCCACGTATTGATCCCCTGACCAGGGAGGTCGTCGACCTCATCGGCACGATCGTCTCCCGCTACCACGAGGAGTACGACACGGCGGCGGGCAAGCACCAGCTCACCGGCGCGCAGGCCCGGGTACTGGGGCTGCTCTCGCTCGAACCGATGCCCATGCGCCGGATCGCGGAACAGCTCAAGTGCGAGCCGTCGAACGTCACCGGGATCATCGACCGGCTGGAGGTGCGCGGCCTGGTCGAACGGCGCCCGGACGCCGCCGACCGGCGGATCAAGCTGGCCGCCGCGACGGCGGCGGGCAAGGAGACCTACGAGCGGCTGCGGTCTTCGCTGGACTTCGCCCGGGAGCCGCTCGCTCGGCTGTCCACAGCCGAGCGGACGGTGCTGCGGGATACGTTGCGGCGCATGCTTGGCCTGGAGACCTGAGGGTCTCCAGGCGGGTTGGCGGCTCCGGGCGTCAGCGGTCGCGGCGCGTTCGGACACCGCCGGTCCCCGCGGTGGGGGTACTCGCCGTCGCGGCGGATCTTTGTTGGGGCAAGCCCCAAGGCCGCCGAGGGGGTCATCCTGGGACGCGGCTGTCAATCTCCCGCGGGCGTCGGGGCTTGTCCCGACAGATCGACCCTGCGGGCGGCGCTCCCAGATCGTCCGCGGGGGGCTTGCCCCCAAAGGATCCGCCGCGACGGCGAGCGACCCCCGCGGCGGGGACCGGCGGTCTGAAGCCACCGCGCCCCAATGGCGAGATCCGCCGGAAGGGCTACCGGCGTTCGCGGGAGTTGCCGAACAGGATTCGGTAGATGATCAGCAGGACGAGCGAGCCCGCGATCGCGGCCACCCAGGTCTTGAGGTCGAAGAACTGATGCGGAATCGGCCGGTGCAGGAACTTCGCGGACAGCCAGCCGCCGAGGAACGCACCGGCGATACCGGTGAGCGTGGTGCCGATGAGGCCGCCCGGGTCGCGCCCGGGCAGCAGGATCTTGGCTATCGCTCCGGCGAGCAGTCCCAGAATGATCCAGCCGACGATACCCATGTTGCTGTCCTGCCTTCTTCTTCTCTTCGCTGCGTGCGGCCACGGGGTGCGGCCACACCCCCACAGACGCGGCCGCCCGCCGCCGCGGTTGCCGTGTACACCTGCCCGCGCCCGCGCCGATCATGCGTGGCGCGACTCGGCACGGCGGGCGGCCAGTTGGCCCCGGACTCGCTGAACCCCGGCCTAGGGCTGCGGCGTTCGGGCGTCGTAGCGGGCGAATCCGCGCCACCGCAGCGCCAGCAGCCCCAACACCAGGACGCAGGCGAGACCTCCGCCGACCACGGCGACGGCGGGCGAGGTCAGATCGGCGACGGAACCGGCGAGGAAGTCGCCGAGCCGCGGCCCGCCCGCGACCACGACGATGAAGACGCCCTGCAACCGGCCGCGCATCTCGTCCGGGGTCGCCGCCTGCAGCATCGTGCTGCGGAACACCATGGAGATGGTGTCGGAGCACCCCGCTATCGCCAGGAAGACCATGCCGAGCCACAGCTGGCGGGTGAGCCCGAAGACCGCCACCGCCGCGCCCCAGGACGCGACGGCGAACAGGATCGCCAGGCCGTGGCGGCGTATCCGGCCGAGCCAGCCGGAGAACAGCCCGCCGAGCACCGCGCCGATGGCGGGCGCCGCCACCAGCAGGCCCACGGTCTTGGCACCGCCCCCGAACCACAGGGCCGCGATGGCCGGAAAGAGCGCCCGGGGCTGTGCCAGCACCATGGCCGCCAGATCGCAGAAGAAGGTCATCCGCACATTGGGGCGAGTGGCGAGGAAGCGCAGCCCGTCGAGCACCGAGGCGCGCCGCCGCCCGCCGCCGTCACCGTGGTCGGGGCGGATGGCGGGCAGCCGCCACATGGCGTAGAGCGAGGCGGTGAAGGCCGCCACGTCGACCAGGTACGCGGCCTGGTAGCCCCACAGGCCGACGATCAGGCCGCCCAGTGAGGGGCCCGCCATCAGGCCCAGGTTGGTGGTGAGGGACTGCAGTGCGTTGGCGGCGGGCAGCGACTCGGTCGGCAGCAGTCGGGGGATCATCGAGCTGCGGGCGGTGGAGTTCATGGCGAAGCAGATCGCCTGCAGGGCCACGATCCCGTACAGCAGCCACACGTGGTGGAAACCCGCGAGCGCCGCCGCGGCCAGCACGACGGACAGCACCGTGGCCCCGCTGGCGCTCGCCAGGCCCAGCTTGCGGCGGTCGACGGTGTCGGCGACCGCGCCGCCGTAGAGCCCGAAGACCACCAGTGGAACAAGGGAGCACAGGCCCACCAGACCGACGGAGAAGGTGGACCGGGTGACCGCGTAGACCTGGAGGGAGACCGCGAGCGCGGTCATCTGCTGGCCCATCCAGGAGATCGTGTTGCCGAACCACAGACGGCGGTAGGCGGCCGAAATCCGCAGCGGCGTCAGATCGGCGAACACCCGGCGCCGCGCGGCACCGCCCACGTTGGGCGCGCCGACGCCCAACGGGCCGCCAGGGGCGCGTTCGGCCGTGGATCTGTCCGGGTCGTCAGCCCGGCTGCGTATCGAGGTCACACGACACGCTAGCAATCCGGCTCCCGCGTGCTCCGTACGGGTTCCGGGAACGTCCCTCGCGCGCTATTCGGCACATTGTGTGATCCCCTGTCAGATAACGGGTCAGATGTCGGATTCCCGCACCGGACCCGGAAACATTGCGACAGGGCAGCCATTCACGGAGGTCGCCATGGAACGCTCCGAGGACTTCGAGCCCGGAAGATCGCCAGTGCCAGCCGAGCGGGAGACGCATCGCGCCCCGTCGAAGTCGGCCGTCGGCGCAGCCCTGCTGGCACTGCTCGCGGGCGCGTGGCTGATGCACGACGGGTCGCAGTCGAGTCAGCCGCCCGCCCCCAAGGCATCCGACGGCCTGCCCCCGGGACGGCACGGCGGTGTGGTGTCCCCCGCGCCGACCGTCCTGCCCATGCCGAACTCCGCTCCGAGGCGGGTCCGCATCCCGGCCATCCGCGTCGACGCGCCCCTGATGAACCTCGGCCTCGGCGCCGACCACCAGCTTCAGGTGCCGCCGGACAGCGACCGCAACCTGGCGGGGTGGTACGTCGGCAGCGCGGCCCCCGGCGCCAAGGGCGCCTCGGTGCTCGCGGGACATGTCGACACCATGGCGGGCCCGGCGGTCTTCTACAACCTCGGCTCGCTGCACAAGGGGAACACCGTCGAGGTCGCCCGCGCCGACCACCGCACCGCGGTGTTCACCATCTACGGCATCGAGGTGTACGCGAAGGAGAGCTTCCCCACCGAGAAGGTGTACGCCGACTCCACGGCACCCGAGATCCGCCTGATCACCTGCGGCGGCGCCTTCTCGAAGAAGACCCACAGCTACACCGGCAACGTGGTGGTGTACGCCCGTCTCACCGGCACGAAGTAGCCCGGCGCCCGCCGCAGGCCCAGCGGGCTCGACGAGTTGGACGAGCTGGACGGCCCCGGCGTACGGTGCCTGCTCGCGGTCGATGGTGACCACCCCCTGCGGGGGACGGGAGACGGTACGGAACCATGTGGCAGTGGCTGGTGCACACCTACACCTCCCGGATCGTGCAGACCGGGCGGCAGCCGCTGTTCCTGCTGCTGACCGGACTGGTCGGCTCGTTCGTCTTCATCCGGTTCAGCGTGCGGATGATCCGACGCGGGGTGCGCTGGTGGCCGGGAAACATCGCACCGGGCGGACTCCACATCCACCATGTGGTGTTCGGCCAGGCGATGATGCTGCTCGGCGGCGTCGGGGCGTTCACCATCCGCCCGGACTCGACACTGGCCCGCAATGTGCTGGCGGTGTTCTTCGGTGTCGGCTGCGGCCTGGTCCTCGACGAGTTCGCGCTGGTACTGCACCTGGAGGACGTGTACTGGAGCGAGGAGGGCCGCAAGTCGGTCGACGCGGTGATCCTCGCGGTCGCGCTGATCGTCATGCTGCTGCTCGGCTGGGTGCCGTTCACCGGACTCAGGGGTCCACAGGCCGTCAGCAACCTCAGCTTCGCGGCGGTGTTGCTGGCGCTGGTGGTGATCTGCATGCTCAAGGGCAAGGTGTGGACCGGGCTGCTCGGCGTGCCGTTGCCGCCCCTCGCGTTGATCGGCGCCATCCGGCTGGCCAGGCCGAACAGCCCGTGGGCGCGCTGGCGCTACTACTCCCGGCCGCGCCGACTGGCCCGCGCCGAGCGGCGCGACGCGCGGCTGCACCGGCGGCTGGACGCGGTGCGCACCCGGTTCTACGACGTGTTGGCCGGTGCCCCGCATCTGGAACGCCCGCAGGCCAGGGCCGCGCAGATGGTGCGCAAGGCGCTTCCGGCCCGTCCGTCGACCGCCGAGCTCGGCCCGTCCAGGCTGCAGCGCTGGGTGCGGCCGCTCAGTTCGCCGTGTGTGACGGCGGTGGTCTGGTATCTGCGGCTGGCCGCCACCTTCGACGTCGTGGCGGGCCTGATCGCACCGTTCCGCAACCGGGTGCACCTGGCCAACAGCGGGGACTTCTTCACCCCGTTCCTGGTGACGGCGGGCTTCACCGCGGCCGCGCTCGCCGCGTTGCTCGCGGTGATGCTGCGCCGCCGCAAGCGGGCCGCCTGGATCGTGACGATCGTGCTGTCCACCGGCAACGCGGCGCTGTACTGGCTGGCGTTGTCGGCGCTGCCCGAGGTCCGCGTCCATCCGTTCAACTGGGCCTCCGCCGGGCTGACCACCGTGGTGCCGCTCGCCCTGCTGATCGCCGAACCGGTCTGCCGGGTGCGCGGCGAACGCGGCAACATCGCCCGCGGCCTTGCCTGGTTGGTGCTCGGGGGTGTGGTGGCGGCGGGCCTCGGCACGGTGCTGGTGCACCAGACCGACCATCCGCCGACCGCGGACTGGGCGGCCTGCTTCCGGTACGCGGTGCTGCGCATCTTCACCGTCTCCGCTCTGGTCGATCTGCCGGAGATCAGCGTTCCCGGCTGGACGGACCTGCTGATCAACATCATCAGCGTGGCGTTCTTCCTGCAGGTGCTGCGGGCCTTCTTCCGCTCGCCGCGCGGGCGCGCCCGGCTGCTGCCGGAGGACGAACTGCGGCTGCGTGCACTGCTGGAGGAGTTCGGCGCGCTGGACTCGCTCGGCTACTTCGCGCTGCGGCACGACAAGTCGGCGAGCTGGTCACCGTCGTACGACGCGGCCGTGCTCTACCGGGTGGCCAACGGGGTCGCGTTGGCCTGCGGTGATCCGGTGGGCGATCCGCGCGGCTGGCCGCAGGCGATCGACGCCTGGCTGGAGACGGCCCGTACCCACGCCTGGGTTCCGGCGGTCACCGGCGCGAGCGAGGCGGCCGCGGCCGCGTACGAGCGGTGCGGGCTGAAGGTGCTGGCGTTCGGCGACGAAGCGGTGGTGGGCGTCGCCGGGTTCACGTTGGACAGTGATGCGATACGGCCGCTGCGCCAGGCGCACGAGATGATCCAGGCCGCCGGTTACACCGTCGTCGTACGCCGCCACCGCGACATCCCCGGGCCCGAGATGGCACACCTGGTGCACCTGGCGGACGCATGGCGGCACGGCACCTCGGACCGGCAGTTCACGATGACGCTGGGGCGGCTCGGCGCACCTGCGGACGACGACTGCGTACTGGTCGAGTGCCGTGACCCCAACGACCGCACCTGCGCGCTACTGAGCCTGGTGCCCTGGGGGCACACCGGGTTGGCGCTGGACCTGATGCGGCGGGACCGCGAATCCTCCGGCGACCTGGTCCCGTACATGATCACCGAACTGCTGCTGCGGGCCCGGGCGGGGGCGGACCCGGTCGCCGGGCTGGAGCGGGTCTCGCTGAACTTCACGCTCTTCCACACCGCGGCCGAGCCCGGCGGCCCCGGCACCGGTCTGGTCTTCCGGCTGCACCGGGGCATCGTCCGACTGCTGTCCCGGCGGCGGCAGTTGGAGTCGGTGCAGCGGATCAACTCCGCGTTCCGTCCGCGGTGGCGACCGCGCTTCCTGCTCTACGAGCGGGCCATGGAGCTGCCGCGCATCGCCCTCGGCGATGCCGAGGGCTTCCTGACCACACCGCGCCTGCCGAGGGTGCCGCCTGCGGCGTGATGTGCCCTCCCAAGGCCCAGGGCAAACGGGTGGGTGGATGGGAGAAAACCACCCAGCGCCAGCGCGAGCGAACCCGCCTAGGGAACCGTGTCGTCCAGGTGTTCCGCCAAGCGGAACAACGCCGGAAGTGCCGCGCGGACGATGGCGCGGTCCGCCTCGTCCAGGGCGCCCAGCGCTGCGTCCAGGCGGCGCTCGTGGGCCTCGGCCCAGGCGGCGAGTTGGGCGCGGCCCGCGTCGGTGAGGGTGACGGCGGAGGCCCGGCGGTCGGCGGGGTCCACGGCGCGGGCCACCAGGCCCGCAGTGATCATCTGGCCTATCAGACCGCTGACGGTGCTGGTCGCCAGGCGCTGGCGGGCCGCGAGGTCGCCGATCCTGGCCGGTGAGTGCTCGGCGAGCACCTGCAGCAACTCGACCTGCGCCATGGGCAGTTGCTCCCATGGATAGTCGGTGCGTATCGAGGCGCGCAGCGCCCGGCGAAGCCGTGTGACGGCCTCGGTGAGCAGTCGGGCATCCTGGCCGTGCTCCGCGGGCGGCGGCGCGGGCTTGTCGGCCGGAGATCCGGTTCGGGACTGGGGCGGCATGACTAGACCCTAATAGCCTCCGGCTACCCGCTCCGGCGCGGGCTGGACCAGGCCGCGAGCACCGCCGACGCCGCGGCGGCGAGCAGCAGGACGAGGGCCCAGCGCGGGCCGTCGTGGGACGACAGGTGCAGCGCCAGGGTCACCAGGGCGACCCCGAGCGCGGTGCCCAGACCGCGGGCCATGTTGACCAGACCGCCGCCGGTGCCGGCGCAACTGCTGGGCACCGCCCCCATGATCAGCGCGTTGTTGGCGGGCGTGAAGACGCCCAGCCCGATCCCCAGCACCGCGAGCAGCGGCGTCAGCCACACCGCGTCCAGCGGAACGGCCAGCAGCACACCCAGCGTCCCGGCGCAGACGGCGGCGCCGAGCAGGCACCGGCCGCGATCGGCCATGCCCTGAGGCAGCAGCCGGTCGGCACCGGTGGCCGCGATGGCGAACCCGGCGGGCAGCGCGGTCAGCACCAGTCCCGCCGCCAGTTCGGAGGAGCCCGCACCGGTCAGTACCACCGGCACCAGGACCAGCGGCCCGAACAGCACCAGATAGCCGCACAGCGCCCCCAGCAGTCCGGCCGACACCGCACGCAGCCGCAGCAGCGCCAGATCGAGCAGTGGTGCGGCAGCGCGCCCCTGCCGTACGACGAAGCCCCACCCCGCGGCCAGCGCGACGGCGAACAGCACGGCCGCGCCCCAGCCGGGCACGGCGAGCCCGGAGGCGGCGGAGACGCCGAGCAGTGCCGCGGTGGTGGCCAGCGCGAGCAGCGCGAGTCCCGGCCAGTCGAATCCGAGGGGCCGGTTGCGGTTGCGGGTCCTGGGCAGCAGGTAGTGGCCCGCGATCATGGCGATCAGTCCGATGGGCACGTTGACGCCGAAGACCCAGCGCCAGCCGAGCGTGGAGACCAGGGCGCCGCCGACGGTGGGGCCGAGCGCCAGACCGAGCGCCTGGGCGGCGGCCTGGACGCCCAGTGCGGTCCGCATCCGGTCGCGGGGCGCGCTGGTGGCCACCAGCGCCACGCTGTTGGCCTGCATCATGGCGGCGCCGACGGCCTGTACGACGCGGAAGCCGATGAGCGCGCCGAGCGCGGGCGCCAGACCGCAGGCCGCGGAGGCGGCGGTGAACACCACGAATCCGTAGAGGTAGAACAGCTTGCGGCCGTGCGCGTCGGCGAGCCGTCCCGCTGGCACCAGCAGTGCGACCAGGGCGAGCAGATAGGCCAGCGAGACCCATTCGACCGCGGCCAGCGGGGCGTGGAACTCGGTGCGCAGGCTGCCGTAGGTCAAGGTGACGATGCTGGCGTCGAGCTGGCCCATGAAGGCGCCGAAGCAGACGGTGGCGACCGCCAGCCACCATGCGCCGGGCCGGTTGCGGATGCGGTCCGGCCGGGGGCGCTCCTGGAGCAGGAACGCGGGCCAGGGGCGGCGGCGAGGCGGCGCCGGGGACAGCTGACCGCTCATGATCCTCCCCTCCCACCGGCTCTGGCGTGGCATCCGACACGTCCAGGTTACATCGGTCCCCGAAATATTCTGCACCCGATGCATGCCGTGCACAGGAAGTCGCAGGTCAACCGCGGACAGCGACGCCAGCGCACCCCTGACCGGCCCCTACCAACCCCTACCGGCCCCCAAATGCCGTGAGTGATAGGGCGGTTGACCATTCGCTTCTCGCTCATGCGTGCGGTGGCCTTGGGTAAGATCCGCCGCACAGGCCGTGATCCCCCCGCCCCCGTCCCGAGGATCTGATGACACGACACATACCGGAGGCGGTGTGCTGGTGCCTCCTGGCCGGTGCACTGGCCGTCGTGATCCTGCTGATACGTGAACGGCAGATCAGTGCCCGGTTGCGCAGAACGGTCGCCACGCTTGAGGCCAGCGTGCGCTCCCGTGACGAGGAACTCCGCCATCTGGCCACCGTCCGGCTCCCCGCGCTCATGGAGTCCGGACCGCACCAACCCGCCGGGGCCCCCGGGCTGCTGCACGGGCACCTCGCCGGATCCGAGTACGCGAACGGTCTGAAGACGGTCTCCGACCTGTTCAGCCGGGCCGCACAAGCCGCGCAGGCGCGCGCCGACCAGTCGGCGAAGGCCGCGCTGAAGGCCTCGATGCGCACCCTGCAGGGCCTGGCCAACGAACAGCAGCTGGCCATCTCCGAGATGCAGGACCGGCACGACAACCCCGATGTGCTGCAGGACCTGTTGGCGATCGACCACACCAACTCCCAGTTCGGACGGCGCGCGCAGGCCATCGCCGTACTGTGCGGCTCCTGGCCTGGACGCCAGCGCTCCGCCTCCTCGCTGGTGGACGTGGTACGCGGCGCCACCTCCCGGATCCGCGACTACCGCCGCGTCCAGGTGCACGCCCAGGTCGACATCGCGGTCGCCAGCCGGGCGGTCGAGCCCGTCGTACTCACCGTCGCGGAACTGCTCGACAACGCCGCGCGCCACTCGCAGCCCAACACCACCGTGCAGGTCAACATCCAGCCCGCGCACAACGGCACCGCCATCGTCATCGACGACGCCGGTGTCGGCCTGATCGAGCAGGAGATCCGGCGCGCGACCGAGCTGCTGTCCGGCGCCGGGCAGACCGTGGACATCACCCGGCTCGGCGACCCGCCGCAGTTCGGCTTCGCCGCCATCGGCGTGCTCGCCGCGCGCTACGGATTCAGCGTCTCGGTGGACACCCGCTCCCCTTACGGCGGCGTACGGGCGGTGGTCTTCCTGCCCAGCGCACTGCTCACCCAGGTGCACGACGACAGCCCCGGCTCGGTCCGCACCCGACCGACCGCCGCGCGGCACGCGGCGCCGTCCCGCCCGGCCGGTCCGGTGGCGGTGCCCGCGGCGCCGGTGACCGAGCACGTTCCGCCGGACGACGGCCTCCGGACGTCCAACGCCGATCCGACCACCGTGTACGCCTCGACCGCGGGCGGCCTGCCCAAGCGCCGCCGTAGGCAGCCGGTGGCAGAACCCGCCCCGGCGGCCGAGCGGTCGGCCCCTGAGGCCCCGCAGGGCCGCTCGGCGCAGGACGCCGCCGCCATCATCGGGGCGTTCGCCCGCGGCACCCGGTCCGGCCGCGCCTCCTCATCGGACCACGAAGGGAATCCCCACACATGAACGGACTGAACGAGACCTCCAACGACCGGCTCGGCTGGATGCTCGACGACGCCCTGGCCGTCCCAGGGGCCCGGCACGCGATCCTGCTCTCCGCCGACGGAATGCTGCGGGCGCACTCCCGGGGCATCAGCAGGGACGAGTCGGAGCGGCAGGCCGCCGCGCTGGCCGGACTTCAGTCGATCAGCCGCTCCACCGCCGAGTTCTGCGACCACCCCGACACCGCCTGGCGGCAGACGCTGATCGAGTTCGTGGACGGGTTCGTCTTCCTGGTGGCGGCCGGACCCGGCGCGTACCTCGCGGTGTCCGCCGCCGCCGATGTCGACATGGAGGCGGTCACGTTCCGCATGCACAAACTGGTCGACCGGTTGGGCAAGGAGTTGACCAGTCCGCCGCGGCAGGACGTCGGCAGGACCGCGTGACCCCGCCGGGCAAGAAGAGAGGGCTGGTGCGGCCGTATGTCATCACCGACGGCCGCGCTCACCCGACCCGCAACACCCTCGATCTGGTGACCCTGGTGATCGCCGCGGGCGGTGAGACAGGCGGCTTAAGCCCGGAGAAACGCCGCGTCATGGAGCTGTGCCGGGGCGGATCGCTGTCCGTCGCCGAGGTGGCAGGACATCTGCGCATCCCGGTGAGCGTCACCAAGGTCCTGCTGAGCGACCTCGTGGACAGCGGCCACATCGTCACCCGCTCCCCCATCCCGTCCGCCGAACTCCCCGAACCCCAGATCCTGCAGGAGGTCCTCGATGGGCTCCGTGCTCGCCTCTGACGGCGTCTATCTGCCCGACACGGTGCAGACCGCGGTCAAGCTCCTCGTCGTCGGGCACTTCGCCGTGGGCAAGACCACGTTCGTGGGCACCCTGTCGGAGATCCGACCGCTGCGCACCGAAGAAACGATGACCCAGGCCGGTGCGCTCACCGACGACCTGGCAGGCGTTCCGGACAAGACCACCACCACGGTCGCGATGGACTTCGGCCGACTGACCCTCAACGACCACCTGGTGCTCTACCTGTTCGGCGCGCCAGGGCAGCGGCGCTTCACCCAGCTGTGGCGGGACATGACGTACGGCGCGCTGGGCGCCCTGGTACTCGCCGACACCCGCCGCCTGGAGCACTCCTTCGACGTGATGGGCCTGCTGGAGGAGCACGGCCTGCCGTACGCGGTCGCGGTCAACCACTTCGACGGCGCACCGGTGTTCGCCGAGGAGGAGTTGCGCGAGGCGCTCGATCTGCTCCCCGAAACCCCGCTCGTCACCTGCGACGCACGCGACCGCAGGTCGTCCACCGAAGCGCTGATCTCGCTCGTCCAGTACCTGTACTCCCGCAACCGCCAGGAGCACGCGTGACCAACCGTCCCCCGGACGACGCCCTTCCGCCCCCCGGCTGCCCCGCACACGCGGCCCGGCAGACCAGCTACCCCGCGCACCCGACCGGATCGGGCGCGACCCCGCTGTACGGGGCGGACTTCGCCCGCGACCCCGGCAGCGTCTACGACCTCCTGCGACAGCAGGGCCCTCTGGCACCGGTGGAGTTGGCGCCGGGCGTCGACGCCACCCTCGTCACCGGCTATGACGCCGCGCTGCACGTACTGCGCGGCACCGAGACGTTCGGCAAGGACGCCCGCCGCTGGCGGGCACTGGCCGACGGGCGGGTGTCACCGGACAACCCGGTGGTCCCGATGATGACCTGGCGGCCCAACGCCCTCTACGCGGAAGGCGATCGGCACCGAAGGCTGCGCGGCGCGATCGACGACTCCCTGGCGAAGATCGACCCCAACGCGCTGCGCGGCTATGTGGAACGCAGCGCCGACGCGATCATCGACCGGATCGGCCCGACCGGTCAGGCGGATCTGCTCGCCGACTACGCCAGGATGCTGCCCCAGTTGGTGATGAACCAGATCTTCGGCTGTCCGCCCGAACTCGGCGACCGGCTGGCGGAGGGCATGAGCGGGATCTTCGACGGGGTGGACGCCGAGAAGGCGGACGCGCTGCTCACCGAGACCCTGATCACCCTGGTCCAGGACAAGCGGCAGCGACCGGCCGCGGATCTGACATCCTGGCTGATGGCCCATGAGGCACGGCTGACCGACGAGGAGATGATCCACCAGCTCGTCGTGCTGATGGGCGCGGGCAACGAGCCGATGCACAACCTGATCGCCAACGCCCTTCGGCTGCTGCTCGCCGACGACCGCTTCGCCGGACACCTGGGCGGCGGCGGCCTGCCGGTGGAGGACGCGCTCGACGAGGTGCTGTGGACCGACCCGCCGATGTCCAACTACGGCGTGCACTACCCGTTCTACGACACCGAGGTCGCCGGCTACCGGCTGCGCGAGGGCGAGCCGGTGGTCATCAGCTTCGCCGCCGCGACCACCGATCCCACGCTCGCCTCCGACCAGCGCTCCGGCAACCGCGCGCACCTCGCGTGGAGCGCGGGGCCGCACTCCTGCCCAGCCCGGCGCGAGGCGCGGATCATCGCCGAGGTCGCCATGGAACGGCTGCTCGACCGGCTGCCGGACATCGAACTGGCGGTACCCGCCGAGGAGTTGGAGTGGCGTCCGGGCCCCTTCCAGCGGGCGCTCACCGCGCTCCCGGTGCGCTTCCCGCCGGTCGCCGCTCCGCTGCCCGCACCCGCGCCGCCCGTACCCCAGCCCGGGTACGGGCCGGTACCCGTACCCGCCGCGGTATCCGCTTCGCCGTCCGCCCTGCCCGACGAGACACCTGGAGACAGCCGATGGACAGCCAGCCCTACGTCATCGACCCGGCCGGCCGCGACATCGTCGGAGAGGCAACCAGGATCGCGGGGCGGGGACCGGCGACGCGGGTGGAGCTCCCTGGCCAGGTGGTGGCGTGGTCGGTAGGCCGCATCGACCTGCTCAAGCAGCTGCTGACCGACCCCCGGGTCTCCAAGGACTCCCACCAGCACTGGCCCGCCTTCGTCAATGGTGAGATCCCGCAGGACTGGCAGCTGTTCACCTGGGTCGCGGTGACCAACATGTTCACCGCGTACGGCGATGACCACCGGCGGCTGCGCAAGCTGGTCGCCCCGGCGTTCACCGCGCGCCGCACCGCCGCGCTGCGGCCGCGGATCGAGGAGATCACCGCGGGCCTGCTGGACCGGCTGGCCGCCGTGCCGGACGGCGAACCCGCCGATCTGCGCGAGGAGTACGCGTACCCCATCCCCATCCAGGTGATCTGCGAGCTGTTCGGCGTTCCCGAGCACCAGCGCGAGCCGCTGCGCAGGGCCGTGGACGGGGTGTTCGCCACCTCGAACACCCCCGAGCAGGCGCTGGCCAACTACAACCTGATGTACCAGATCCTGCGGGAGCTGGTCGCGATCAAGCGCGCCGAGCCGGGCGACGACATGGCCAGTGTGCTGATCGCCACCCGCAACGAGGACGACGGCACCCGGCTGAGCGAGGACGAGCTGGTCGACACCCTGCTGCTGGTCATCAGCGCCGGGCACGAGACCACCGTCAACCTCATCGACAACGCGATCCACGCCCTGCTCACCCACCCCGAGCAGCTGGACCTGGTCCGCTCCGGCCGGGCCTCCTGGGACGACGTGATCGAGGAGGCGCTGCGGTTCCGTGCGCCGGTGGCGCATCTGCCGCTGCGGTACGCGGTCGACGACATTGAGGTGGAGGGCGTACGGATCGCCAAGGGGGACGCGATCCTCGCCAACTACCAGGCGGCGGGCCACCACGGCGACCGCCCGGACCGGTTCGACATCACCCGCCCCGACAAGGAGCATCTGGCCTTCGGCCACGGCGTCCACTTCTGCCTGGGCGCCCCGCTGGCCCGGCTGGAAGCGGCCATCGCGCTACCGGCGCTGTTCGACCGCTTCCCCGATGCCCGACTGGCCGTTCCGGCGCAGGAGTTGGAGACGGTGGAGTCGTTCATCTCCAACGGTCACCGCTCACTGCCGGTGCTGCTGGGCGGCTGAGGCGACCGGGCGGCCCGAGGAGCGCTCGGGCCGCCCGGTGGTCATCCGGTGCGGTGCGCCAGCCCGTCCAGGATCTCGACCAGCTCCGGGCCGCGCAGCAGGGCCCGGACATGCCCGCTGTCGATCGAGTGCACCTCGAAGGGGTTGTCCGCGGTGAGCGCGTCCGCCTCCTTGATGAAGCGGTCCTGAAGCGCCACCGGCATGGTCCGGTCACCGGTCAGCCGTACGTACGAGCGTGGCACGCGGCCCCAGGTAGCCGCATCCACCCGGGCGTCCGACGATGCCACGGCCAATGACTCGTCGGGCTCAAGGGTGTTGAGGTGGGCGAGGAACTCCTGGTCGGTGCCGTCGGCCAGCAGTGCCTCCTTGAGCGCGGCGAGCAACGCGGGGTCGGACGTACGCCAGTTGAGCCGCAGCGCGCCGAGCTCCACGGGATCGCCGACCAGCAGGCCCACGGTGTCGCCCAGCTTGCTCTCGGCGTTCTCCGGCGACCGCGAGTACTCCGCCGCCGACATCTTGACGCAGCACCACGCGGAGACGTAGACCAGCCGGTCGACCAACTCCGGTACCACCGCCGCGACTGCGCTGAGCGTCAGCCCGCCGAGGCTGTGCCCGACCAGGACCACCGGTCCGTGCTCAGCGGCCCGGCAGACGATCCCCGTCACCCGCTCGACGTTGTCGGCAAGCGTCACCGAGGCCAGGGCGGACGGCGCCCGCGCCAGCGCGACGGGATCCTGCGGCGCCTGGTACCCGGCCGGGAAGCCCGCCTCGACGCCGTGCCCCGGCAGGTCGACGGCCACCGTCCGATGGCCGCGCAGTGCGAGTTCGCGCTGGACCATGCCCCAGATGGAAGCGTTGCCGTTCTGGCCATGCACCAGTACGAAGGTCGCGGTCATATCGATCATGATCCCAGGTCGCCCGGCATCGGGCCACCGAATTCCGATATGGACAATGTCGGAAGAAGCCGGTCCAGGAAGCAGCAAGATCAGCCGAGATCGGACCGAACTCCGACATTCGCCGCAGATGTCCGCCGTATTCGAGGAGCCCGGCCGATGGGAACAGCGCTACTTCAACTGACCGGCGTCAGCCGCGCCTACGCTCGACGCGAGGTCCTGCACCGCCTGGACCTCGCCCTGGACGCGGGCGAGTGCGTGGCCGTGCTCGGGCACAACGGCTCGGGCAAGTCCACCCTGCTGCGGATAGCCGCCGGACGGGATGCGCCGACCACCGGCAAGGTGGCCTTCGACGGTCTGCCGATGGACGAGAACGATCCCCGGGTACGGGCCCGGATCGCCGTGGTCGGGGACACCGCCGCCTGCTACCCCGATCTGACCGTGCGCGAGCACCTTCAACTCGTCGCGGTCGCACACGGCGTCGAGGACGCGGAGGAGTGGATCGACCACGTCCTCGCCGACCGCCGGTTGAGTGGGCACTCCGACGCACTGCCCTCCGCCCTGTCATCGGGGCAGCTGCAATCGCTGCTGCTGGCCTGCGCGTTGGTCCGGCCGCGTGATCTGCTGCTGTTGGACGAGCCCGAGCAACGGCTGGACCCTGACGCCCGCAGGCGGCTCGCCGAACTGATCACGGCGGAGACCGGCGACGGAGTCGGCGTGCTCCTGGTCACCCATCACAGCGAACTCGCCCGGGCCGTGGCGGACCGGGTACTGGTGCTGCGCGACGGCTCGGTCATCGCGGACGGCACCCCGGACGAGGTCCTGACCGCCGCCGTCGTCGGCGAGGCCCGATGAGCACCTCCACGGAACCCCCGGAGCAGGCCCAGGAGGCCGAGGAGCACGCCGCCGCGTGGTCGGCGGAGGACGACTGGACCGAGGAGGCGCTGCGGCTGCTGAGCGGTCTGCGGGCCCCGCACCGCCGCAGGCGAGCGAGCCAGATCGGCTATGCCGTCTACTGCGTGCTGCTGATGGTGGTCATCTGGGGTGCGCTGCCCAGTCTCGGCCTGTTCCTGAAGGCCTCGATGGGCGCCGACTACACCGGCCCCGGCGCCGCGGTGCTCGCCGCCATGCCCGCCGGGATCTGCGCGCTGGGCCTGGGCGGAGTACTGCTCGGTGCGCGCGACGGGCTGTGGCGCGGTCCGGTGGTCCCGCCGCGCGCCAGCGTCGACTGGCTGCTGGCCCAGCCGGTGCGGATCGGGCGGGTGCTGCGTCCCTGGTTCTGGCTCTCCTGCGGGGTATCGCTGGCGTTGGGGGTGCTGGTCTCCGCGATCGGCATGGTCGCGCTGGGCCTGACCGTGCGGGTCGGGCTGCCCGCGGGGTTCGCCTGGTGTCTGGCGGGGGGCGCCGGGCTGCCGCTGTTGGCCACTGTGGCGGGCGCCGCCGTCGAGCGCGATGCACGCGTCGCGGGCTGGGTGCGCACCGCGTCCCCGTACGCGGCCGTCGCGGTCATCGGCCTGGCGGGGCAGAGCGTGCTGGCCGTGCTCGGGCACCGGGTGCCATGGCTGGAGCGGGTCGAGTTGTGGTCGGGGCCGTGGGGCTGGGCGGGGATCGCCGCGCTGTCGCCCACCCCGGCGGCGGTGCCCGGCGGCCCGGTCGCCGCGGGTCTGTTGCTGGTCTGCGCGGGCGCCGGGGTGGTGCTGGCCGCCCGGGCGGTGGACCGCGTTCCGCTCGCGGCGGTACGGCAGCGGTCGCGTACCGCCACCGGAGTGCTGGCGGCGCTGCTCACCGCCGAACTGCGCACCGCCCGTCAGGTGGCCGCGGGTACCGCCGACGGCGGCCGCCGGGTACGGCTGCGGCTGCGGGCGCCCCGCCGTGCCGCACTGGCCGTTCCCTGGCGCGATGCGCTCGCGCTGGCGCGCGTTCCGGGCCGGTTGGGGCGCTCGCTGCTGGGGGCGGTGATCGCGGTGCTGAGCGCTGCCGTGGCGGTCGGCGCGCACCGCGGCGCCGCGGTCGCGGCCACCGCCGTCGCGCTGGCCTTCGGCTACTGGGCGGTCGCGCAGCTCCTGGAGCCCGCCCGGCTGGAGACCGATGACATCCGGCGCGGTTCCTGGGCGCCCTACCCGTATCCGGGCTTGATGCTGCGTCACACGATCGTGCCCCTGGCGGCCGGGCTGCTGGTGTCACTCCTGGCGGCCGCGGCGGTCGTAGGGCTGGGTGGCGGGGTCCGTGCGGCGCTGGCGCCCGCCGCGGTGCCCGCGCTGGTCGCGGCGGGGCTGGTGAACGCCTGCCGGGGCGCGGCCAAGCAGTACCTGCTGCTGTCCGCGGCGCAGAGCCCGGACGGCGCCAGCATGGGGCCGGTGCTCTTCGCGCTCTGGTACGCGGCGGGCCCGCTGACCGCCCTCGCCGTGCTGCCGCTGCCGTTCGCCATCGCACTGCACTCGGCGAGCGGGCCGGCGGTGGCCGCGGCGGCACTCGCCAGCACGGTGCTCACCGGGGGATTGCTGCGTTGGGGGTACATCCGGGCAGAAAAGCTGACGTACTGACGTCAAAGGGCCTTCGCGGAGTTCCGCGGAGGCCCTTCTGCGTAACCTTTTCGCAGTTCAGAACGTTTCTGCAAGGAGAGCTCTGGTGGGGCGTGTGGGACTCGAACCCACGACCGACGGATTATGAGTCCGCTGCTCTAACCGGCTGAGCTAACGCCCCGTACGGCGTGCCGTGCTTTGCCGTGCACATCGTCTGCCGCAGCATAGCCGCTCATACGATCTGTCGCCCTCACGGGTCACACACGCACGACTGGGAGGACTTCACCCGCCGGGGATCGGTTCCCAACCATACAAATAAGGACCCCCAAAGGGGCCCTTGAGCTGTGCTCCCCCGACTGGACTCGAACCAGTAACCTGCCGGTTAACAGCCGGCTGCTCTGCCAATTGAGCTACAGGGGACCGAGCTCCCCCGACTGGACTCGAACCAGTAACCCTTCGGTTAACAGCCGAATGCTCTGCCAATTGAGCTACAGGGGAATGCTCTGTGTGCCTCGAACGCACTCACATCCGGGCTGGCCCGGCGGCGTGCGCTCGCTGCGACACATACATTAGCGCAAGCAGGGGGGTGCTCCGCCAACCGGTATCGCCGTGGTTGCCGTTCGGCTACAGCGGGTAGGCGCGGAGCGCCGGATCGGTGCGTGCTGGCGAGGCGCACCGGGTACGCCAGAACGAGGGAAGGGTGGAGCCATGCGCTATCGGCTGACGTTCATCGCCGGAGCCGCCGTGGGCTATGTGCTCGGCGCCCGGGCCGGGCGTGAACGGTACGAGCAGCTGCGCAAGACCGCCCAGGGGATCGCGCAGAACCCCGCGGTGCGCAACACCGTGGAGTCCGCGGGCCAGCAGAGCCGGGAGCTGGCCGCGAGGGCCGCCGACGCCGTGGTGACGAGGGTCGGCGGACGGCTGCCCGCGTCGGTGGGCGAACGGCTGCGCTCGCTGCGCGAGCAGCGCACGGCGGACGAGGACGACTGGGGCACCAGCAACACCTGATCCCCGGATTCAGCGCGGCGGCCGAATACGGCATGATCTGGCCCTATGGGGATAGTCGCCGGTTTGGACAGCTCGACCGCAGGAACCACCGTCGTCGTATGTGACACCGACACGGGTGCCGTGCTGCGCCAGGGGTACGCCCCGCACCCCACCGAAGGGGACGGCAAGCAGACCGAGACCGATCCGCAGGCCTGGCTGCTCTCGCTCGGCGAGGCAGCCAAGGACGGGCTGCTGGAGGGGGTCCAGGCGATCGGCGTCTCCGGGCAGCAGCACGGGCTGGTGGCACTCGACGCGGGCGGGGTGCTGGTACGCCCCGTCCTGCTGCGCAACGACCGGCGGGCGCAGGTCGCGGCGGCCGATCTCACCGAGGCGCTGGGGGGACCCGCGGGGTGGGCGGAGGCGGTCGGTTCAGTCCCCGAGGCCGCGTATCCGGTCTCGAAGCTGCGCTGGCTCGCCCAGCACGAGCCCGCCTCGGCGCACCGCACGGCGGAAGTACTGCTTCCGCACGACTGGCTGGTGTGGCAGCTGCTGGGCCGTCCGGCGCGGCGCACCACCGACCGGGGTGACGCCTCCAGCACCGGCTACTGGTCCGCGGCGACCGGCGGCTACCGCACCGACCTGGTGGAGCTCGCGCTCGGCCACCGGGTGCGGCTGCCCGAGGTGCTGGGGCCCGCACAGGCCGCCGGGCGCACTCCCGAGGGGCTGCTGATCTCCGCCGGTACCGGGGAGAACATGGCCGCCGCCCTCGGACTGGGCCTCGGCCCTGGGGACGCGGTGGTGGCGCTGGGCGCCTCCGGCACGGTCTTCGCGGTGCACCACGAAGCGCTGAACGACCCCTCGGGCCTGATCACCTCGCTCGCCGACGCGACCGGCCACCACCTCCCCGTGGTGCAGACCCGTAACGCGGTCCGGGTGCTGCGCGGCGCCGCCGACCTGCTGGGTACCGATCTGTCCGGCCTCTCCGAACTCGCGCTGCGGTCCACCCCGGGTTCGTACGGACTGGTGCTGCTGCCCTATCTGGAGGGCGAGCGCACTCCGCAACTGCCGCACACCGCCGGGCTGTTGGCGGGGTTGCGACGCGAAAGCATGAAGCCCGAGCACCTGGCGAGGGCCGCGTTCGAGGGAATGCTGTGCGGGCTCGCTGACGCGCTGGACGTGCTGCGCGGACGCGGTGTCGAAGTGCGCCGGGTCTTCCTGCTCGGCCCCGCCGGTGAACTGCCCGCCGTGCAGGCGATGGCACCCGCGGTCTTCGGGGTGCCGGTGGTCGTGCCGCCGCCCGCCGACTACGCGGCGCTGGGCGCGGCCCGCCAGGCGGCCTGGGCGCTGGGCGCCCAGCACGGTTCGCTGTCGCCGCAGGAGCCGCCGCACTGGGAGTCGGCGGTGCTCTCCGGCAGCCGGGTGGTCGAGCCGGGTGACGACCTGGCCACCGGCTCGTCGGTACGGCAGCAGTACCGGGCGGTACGGGAGCAGACGCACCCGGGGGCCTTCGCGGTCGTCTAGCGGCGGTCAGTCCAGATAGCCCCGCAGCTGGTCGGCGAAGGCGTGGTCTCGGAGCTTGTTGAGCGTCTTGGACTCGATCTGGCGTATCCGCTCACGCGTCACCCCGAAGATCCGGCCGATCTCCTCCAGCGTGCGGGGACGGCCGTCGACCAGCCCGTAGCGCAGCTGGACGACCTTCCGCTCGCGTTCGCCGAGCGTGGACAGTACGGCTTCCAGGTGCTCGCGCAGCAGGAGGAAGGCGGCGGATTCGACGGGGGACGCCGCGTCGCCGTCCTCGATGAGGTCGCCGAGGGCGACGTCGTCCTCCTCGCCCACCGGTGCGTGCAGGGAGACCGGCTCCTGTGCGAGCCGGAGCACCTCGGTGACGCGCTCCTCGGTGAGGTCGAGTTGGGCGGCGACATCGGCGGTGGCCGGTTCGAAGCCGCGCTCCTGGAGCAGGCGGCGCTGGACGCGCACCACGCGGTTGATCAGCTCCACCACGTGGACCGGAACCCGTATGGTCCGCGCCTGGTCCGCCAGGGCCCGGCTCATGGCCTGGCGGATCCACCAGGTCGCGTACGTGGAGAACTTGTAGCCCCGCGCGTAGTCGAACTTCTCAACCGCCCGTATCAGGCCGAGATTTCCCTCCTGGACGAGGTCGAGCATGGTCAGTCCGCGTCCGACGTAGCGTTTGGCCACGGAGACGACGAGCCGCAGATTGGCCTCTATCAGGCGGCGTTTGGCCATCCGGCCCTGCACCACGAGCTGGTCGAGATCGCTGGCGAGCCGGGAGTCCAGGTCGGCGGCGCCGCTCAGCCTCTCCTCGGCGAACAGCCCGGCCTCGACCTTGCGGGCCAGCTCGACCTCTTCCACGGCGGTCAGCAGCGGAATGCGGCCGATCTCGCGGAGATACTGGCGGAAGAGGTCGGCCGACGGCCCGGAGACCTCACCGCGGAAGGGGCGTTCCGCCTCCGGCTCGTCGCTCTCGTCGGGCGCCGCGGGCCCATCACCGTCGAGTACCGGCTCGGTCTCGGGGTGCACCGCCGCGTGATTCTGCTCAGGCACACGTTCCAACGCGGGTTCGACGGGGGTGAGTTCGGCGGCACGGTCGGCTTGGGGGGCGAGGGTCTGGGTCTGCACAGGGACGGCCTCCACACTGAGCGCGGTCACGGACTCGGAGGCGTGCGGCAGTGGAACGGGCGCGGCCAAGCCGCTGTCCGTCCGGGAGTACACCGTGAGCGGATGGCCGGGGGGTTCTGGCGTTCCGCGCTCCGAGGACTCAGGCACCGGACCCAGTGTGCGGTACGACACCGCCCGGCTACGAGGGGTGTGCGGTCAGTTTCTTCGCTTCTCGTTACCCGCAGCGCTCGCGCGACTACGTTTCACAGGCCTGCGGCGCCCTGGTCGCGCAGTCGGTTGCCGTACTGCTGGAGGGCCCACAACTCGTTCTGCACGGCGCCGATCTGCGCGGGGTCGGCGCGCGGGCCGAGGCGGGCGAGGTCGGCGCGCAGCTCGCTCTCCCGGCGCTTGACCGCCGCCAGCCGTACGCTCACCAGCACCTCGCCTGCGTAGATGTCGGGCGCCTTGTGCATCACCGGCTCAACGGCCAGTTCGGTGACCATCGCGCGCACCGAGTCGTCGGGCACCGTGTCCCTGACGCGGGTGAGGTACTCGGCGTCGGCGGCCGCCACTCCCCCGGCCTCGGCGATGGCGCGCCGGACCGCCGCATAGGGCGCCGCGGTGAACTCGTCCTCGCCGTAGGCGTCGAAGGCCGGGGAGACCAACTGCGGGTACTGCAGACCGAGTTTGAGCAGCTCGCGCTCGACGCGGTGGTGCGGGCTGCGCAGATCGAGCCGGGGGCCGGTGGGCCGGGGCGCGGCCTGCGGCTGCGCGGGCGCGGGGCGGGACGATGTGCGCTGGCGGTCCGGCTGGCGGCCGCGCTCGCGCTGCCAGCGGGCCAGTTGGCTGACCCGGCGGACCACGAAGCTCACTTCCAGGATGCCGAGCATCCCGGCGAGTTGGACGGCGTACTCGTGCTGGATGGCGGCGTCCTTGATCCCGGCGACGATCGGCGCGGACTCCTCCAGCGCGGCGGCACGGCCCTCCGCGGTGTCCAGGTTGTGCCGGGCGACGGTTGACCGGATGGCGAAGTCGAACAGCGGCAGCGCCTGGTCGACGAGATTGCGCACCGCCCCGTCGCCCTCGGCGAGCCGCAGCTCACACGGGTCCATGCCGCCGGGACTGACCGCGATGGAGGTACGGGCGGCGAACTTCTGGTCGTCCTCGAAGGCGCGCAGGGCGGCGCGCTGACCGGCCGCGTCCCCGTCGAAGGTGAAGACCACCTGCGAGCCGGAGTTGTCCATCAGCACCCGTCTGAGGATCTTGATGTGATCCTCGCCGAAGGCGGTACCGCAGGTGGCGATGGCGGTGGTGACGCCCGCGAGGTGGCAGGCCATGACGTCGGTGTAGCCCTCGACGACGACCGCGCGGCCGGTCTTGCCGATGTCCTTCTTGGCGAGGTCGATCCCGTAGAGGACCTGGGACTTCTTGTAAAGCGGGGTCTCCGGTGTGTTGAGGTACTTCGGTCCGTTGTCGTCCTCGCGCAGTTTGCGCGCGCCGAAGCCGATCACCTCACCGGTGATGTCGCGGATCGGCCAGATCAGGCGGCCGCGGAACCGGTCGATGGGACCGCGGCGGCCGTCGCTGGCCAGCCCGGAGAGCAGCAGCTCCTTGTCGGAGAAGCCCTTCCCGCGCAGGAAGCGGACCAGATGGTCCCAGCCCGCCGGTGCGTAACCGACGCCGAAGTGGCTCGCGGCCGCCTGGTCGAAGCCGCGGTCCGCGAGGAACTTCCGGCCGATCTCGGCCTCGGAGCCGCCGAGCTGGTCGACGTAGAACTGCGCGGCGACCTTGTGCGCCTCCACCAGCCGGGTGCGCTCGCCCTGCTGGCGGCCGGGCGTGTAGCCGCCCTCGTCGTACCGCAGGGTGATCCCGGCCTGGGCGGCCAGCCGCTCGACCGTCTCGGAGAAGGAGAGGTGGTCGAGCTTCATGACGAAGTCGAGGGTGTCGCCGCCCTCCTCGCAACCGAAGCAGTAGAAGAGCCCCTTGCTTGGACTCACCTGGAAGGAAGGGGACTTCTCATCATGAAAGGGGCATAGCCCCTTGAGGTTGCCGCCGCCCGCCGGACGGAGCTGGAGGTACTCGGACACCACGGCGTCGATCGGGACCGCGTCCCGAACCGCCTTCACATCCTCATCCCTGATCCTGCCCGCCACGCCTGAATTCTACGGTCAGGGACCGACAAGTCTTTCCGGACGTCGATCACGTTGATCACTCCAGGAAAGCGGACAGCGGAACGCCCGGGTCCGCGAGGCGGTCGGGGTCGACGGTACGGCCGGAGCGGATGAGCTGCTGCAAGGTGTCCGTCACATCCCAGACGTTCACGTTCATCGCTGCCTGGACGCGGAACCCCTCACCGCCCTGCTCCAGCCAGAAGGCGATGAACTCCCGCTTGCCGATATCGCCACGGCACACCACCTGGTCGTAGCTGCCCGGCGCCACATGCCCGGAGAACTCCATGCCCAGGTCGTACTGGTCGGAGAAGAAGTACGGCACCCGGTCGTACGACACCTCCTGCCCCAGCATCGAGCGCGCCGCCGCGGGGCCGCCGTTCAGCGCGTTCGCCCAGTGCTCCACACGCAGCCGCAGGCCCAGCGTGGGGTGCTGGGCGGCGGCGCAGTCGCCCGCCGCGAAGATGTCGGGGTCCGAGGTGCGCAGTGCGGCGTCGACCGCGACACCGCCGCCGTCGGCACGGGCGGCGAGGGTGAGACCGGCCGCCTCGGCGAGCGCGGTGCGAGGGGCGGCGCCGATCGCGGCCAGCACATCGTGCGCCGGGTGCTCCTCGCCGTCGTCGGTACGGGCGGCGAGCACCACACCGTCCTGGCCGGTGATCTCGGTCAGCTTGGCTCCGAAGTGGAACCGGACCCCGTGCTCGCGGTGCAGCTCGGCGAAGACCGCGCCGAGTTCGGGGCCGAGGGCGGCGTACAGCGGCGTCGACTCGGGTTCCACGATGGTGACCTCGGCGCCGTACTCGCGTGCGGCGGCCGCCACCTCAAGGCCGATCCAGCCCGCACCCGCGATCACCAGGTGGCCGTTGTCACGGCCTAGCGAGGCGAGGACGCCGCGCAGCCGTTCGGCGTGCGCGAGGCGGCGCAGATGGTGGACGCCGGCGAGATCGGTGCCGGGAATGTTGAGTCGGCGCGGCTCGGCTCCGGTGGTGAGCAGCAGCTTGTCGTAGCTCAACGCGGTGCCGTCGCCGAGGGTGACGGTCTTGGCGACGCGGTCGAGGTGGACGACCGGCTGGCCGAGGTGGAGCTCGATGTCCGCGCTGGCGTACCAGGCGGGTTCGTGGACGAAGACCGAGTCGCGGTCGTCCTTGCCCAGCAGATAGCCCTTGGACAGCGGAGGACGTTCATAGGGGTGGTCGCGTTCGTCGCCGATGAGGATCACCCGGCCGGTGAACCCCTCGGCCCGGAGGGTCTCGGCTGCCTTCGCCCCGGCCAGTCCGGCCCCTACGATGACGAACGTCTGATGTGCGTCGACCACTGTGCGCCTCCTCGCGCGGAATCCCCCGGCGAATCCGTCTTCAGGGAGCGTCCCGCACGGTGCGGCCCGCGTGAAGGGCGCCGCACCGCCGGTCCGCCCGGCCCGTGTCGATCTCCATGGTGCAACGCCGGGGGTGACGGGTCACCCCCGGCTGCGGCATCGAATTCCCTGGCTGTCCCGCTCGGCGGCTTTTCATCCGGGTACGGCTGGTTCGACACCGCCGGTCCGCATCATGGGGGTTGATCACCGCGGCGGCGGCGACCCGGTGCCGGGCAAGTCCTAGGCGGCCAGCCAGTGGTGTAGTGCGATTGCGGCGCTGTCGGTCAGGGAGGCGATCTGGTCGACGACCACCCGCAGCCGGGCGCGGTCGTCGTCCGCCGCCTCGTACACCCCGCGGAACTGCGGGTCGAGGCCCTCCGGCGCCCCGGCCACCAGGGCCTCGGCCAACTCCGCGATGACGACGCGCTGTCCGGCCCGGCGTCGGGCCTGGTCGGCGCGTTGCATCACATAGCGGTCGGCCACCGCCTTCAGCACGGCGCATTCCAGCCGTACCCGCCGGGGCACGACGAGCTGCGCCGCGTACCGGGTGAGACGTCCGGGACCGTAGGCATCTCGGGTGGCCCGCTCGGCCGCCAGGCAGAAGCGGCCGATCAGCTGTGAGGTGGCGTCCTTCAACCGGGCCTGCGCGAGGGCGGATCCGTCGTAGCCGTGCGGCCACCACTCCTGGTCGAGCAACCGCTCCAGCGCTTCGGCCAGTTCGCCCGGGTCGGCGTCCGGCGCGTAACGGCCTATGGCGACCGTGTAGATCTCCCGCCGCTCCGGCTCGGCGAGCAGCAGATTCGGGTCGAGGTGCCCGGCCATCAGCCCGTCCTCGACATCGTGCACGGAGTACGCGACATCGTCCGACCAGTCCATGACCTGCGCCTCGAAGCACTGGCGCCCGGCCGGGGCACCAGCGCGCAGCCAGCTGAAGACCGGTTCGTCGTCCTCGTACACGCCGAACTTGCGGGACCCCGGGTCCGTGGGGTGATCGCCATGCCCCCAGGGGTACTTGGTGGCGGCGTCCAGCGCGGCCCGGGTCAGGTTGAGGCCGACGCTGGAGAGGCCGCCCGCGCCATCGGTGGTGAACCGCTTGGGCTCGATCCGGGTGAGCAGCCGCAGCGACTGCGCGTTGCCCTCGAATCCCCCGCATTCCTTGGCCACTTCGGCGAGCGCCTGCTCCCCGTTGTGCCCGAACGGCGGATGACCGAGATCGTGCGCCAGGCACGCGGTCTCCACCAGATCGGCGTCGCAGCCGAGCGCCGCCCCCAACTCCCGGCCCACCTGGGCGCATTCGAGGGAGTGCGTCAGCCGGGTACGCGGACTGGTGTTGACCTCGGGCATGGCCGCACCCGGGTCGACCACCTGGGTCTTGCCCGCGAGCCGCCGCAGCGCGGCGGAGTGCAGCACCCGGGCGCGGTCCCGCTGGAAGGCGGTGCGGCCCGGCCGCTTGTCGGGCTCGGGCACCCAGCGCTCGGTGGCCGCTTCGTCGTACGGGGCGCCAGTGGCAGCTGACACCGGGTGGTTCCAGTCCATACTGCGACGGTAACCGCAGCCACCGACAGCCGCGCCCGTGCATCGCCCCGCCGGTCCGGATCAGGCCTCAGGCGGCCCGGCGGGGCTCGACGGACCCGGTCCCGCGCCGACCGGGCGGGGCTATCCGGGTCAGCTGCGCGCTGAGCTGCTGGGTGACCAGGGACATGAGCTGCGCCGTACTGTCGAACACACCGTCGAAATCGAAGTCGGGACCGGACTCGGGCTCGGGCGTCGCATCCGTCATGGATCAAGTCTGGCGGCGGCGAATTGCGGCCTCGTTGCGACGGCGTATCGTCCGGTTCACCGCTGGTCGGCCCGCGGGCGAAGCGCCGTTCGCCGGACTGGAGTTGGGCAGTGCCGTTACGTTGGACACCGGTCGTAGCGCAGGAGGTCGTGATGGGGCAGCTGACCCGGATTCCGCTCGACGGGGGCGGCGTGATCGTTGTCGAGACCGACGAGGGGCCGGACGGCGGTGACGACGAGGTGGGGCGGACCCGGGTGGGCCGCGGCCAGGACACCGTACGGCAGACCGCGGAGACCCTGCAGAGCACTCTGGCCCGCGTACAGCCCGCGTTGACCGCGGTGGTGGGCCAGGTACGGGGGCTGGCGCAGCCGCCGGACAAGGTGAGTGTGGAGTTCGGCATCAAGATCACCGCGGAGGCCGGAGCGGTGATCGCCCGTGCGGCGACCGAGGCCAACTTCACCGTCAAGGCGGAGTGGTCCCGCGACAGCGAGCAGTCGCGGGAGTAGCGCTCGCCGCTCCTGCGGCTTCCGGGGACCCGGGCCACCTGCGACCCGGTCCTTCCGGGGGACGCCCCCGGACCCGCCCCCCCGGAGTGCCCCGGCCGCGAGGTCAGCGACGGTTCTTCCAGTCCCCGTCCGCGATGCGGACGCCGTTGGCCCGCAGGGTTCGGGTGGTCGCCGGTGCGGCGAGGTACACCCATGCCCGGCGGACGTCCCCAGCCGCCGGGCGTACCTCGCGCACCACGCGCTCGTAGAGGTTGCCGGGCGCCCCCGGGACGTACTCCTCCAGCCGGTCCAGATCGGCCAGCACCGCCTCATACGCCTCGGGCAGCGGATCGATCAGCTCACCGCGGATCTCGCCGCCGCCCGGGTCGTCCACGGCGTACGGGTAACCGGGCCCCTCGTACAGCAGCGCCCCGGCGAGTACGGCGGGCGTCTCAGCTGTGGTGCGGCCGCGCAGCAGGCGCGGGTGGTTGGCCTCGCCGGGACGCAGCGTGCCGTACACGAAAACGGGCAGGCGGCCAGCGTCCATGATCCGTCATCATGCCATCGCGGGAACCGGCCCGGTGGCGAACGCGTCGATGATCTGCGGTAAGCGAGACGGCGGGGGATGACGGGGTCATGGGGATACGGTCGCGGATGCGGCAGGGGATACGGGCCGCGCTGCCGAGGACGCGGAAGGGCCGGCGGCGCACCGTCCAACTTGCCGCCGCCGCCTGTACGTTGGCGCTGCTGCCCGCCACCTGGATGTACGCGCAGGCCGCTCCCCGGGTGCGTGATGTCGCCGATGTCCCGGCGGCGCCCGTCGCCGTGGTCTTCGGCGCGGGCCTGGTGAACGGCACGCCGTCGCCGTATCTGGCGCACCGGCTGGCAGCCGCCGCGCAGTTGTACCGGACCCACAAGGTCAGCGCCCTGCTGGTCACCGGCGACAACGGCCGCGTCGACTACAACGAGCCCGGGGCGATGCGCACCTACCTGGTGCGGCACGGCGTCCCGGCCGACCGCGTGGTGCTCGACTACGCGGGCTTCGACACCTGGGACTCCTGCGCCCGCGCCAAGCGGATCTTCGGGGTCGACCGGGCCATCCTGGTCAGCCAGGCCTTCCACATCCGCCGGGCGCTGGACCTGTGCCAGGCGGCGGGCATCTCCGCGTACGGCATCGGGTTGGACGAAGCGCACGACGCCACCTGGTACTACGGCGGGATACGGGAGGTGGCCGCGGCGTCGAAGGCGGCCCTCAACGTGCTGCTGCGCCCCGACCCGAGCCTGCTCGGCCCGAAGGACGACGGGGTCGCGGCGGCGCTGCGCGCGGCGAACGCGGGGACGAGGCGCTAGCGGCGGCCCAAAGCCCGCGCGGGACACCCTCAGTGCGGCGGCGAAAACCTCAGCGCAGCAGCAAAAAGAGGAAGACGACCACCGCCAGGGCCACCGGAGCCCCGATGACGAGCATCGGGCCCACCCACGGCCGGTCCAGCCGATCCGGCGGTGGCGGCGCGTACGGCGCGATGGTGACCAGCGGCTCCTCGGGTTCTTCTGCCTCAGACGCCACCCGGGGATCCTACTTGTCCGACCGGCGGTGGCTCAGGACCGCCCGCGATCCTGAGCGCGGCGTCTGCGGACCAGGACGAGCAGACCGGCGACCACCAGCACCGCCACCACCCCGGCGATGACGTAGCTCGGCCCGTGGAAGTCGTTGGCGACCGTCTGCCAGTTGCGGCCCACCGCGTAGCCGACGATGCCGAGCGCCGCGGTCCAGGGAATGCAACCCGCGACGGTGTAGAGGCCGAAGCGGCCCGCCGCCATGTTCGCGAAGCCCGCGGGCAGCGAGATGAAGGTACGGATGACCGGCAGCATCCGGCCGAAGAAGACGGCCGCGGAGCCGTACCGTTCGAACCAGCGCGTGGCCCGGTCGATGTCCTCGTCCTTCAGCCACAGGTAGCGGCCCCAGCGGTGCAGCGCCGCGTGCCCGCCGTACCGGCCGACCGCCCAGGCGAGGTAGCTGCCGAGGACGTTGCCCGCCACACCGGCGGCGATCACCCCGACCAGGTTGGGATGGCTGCCCGGAACCGCGCCGGCGGCCAGCGCGCCGCCCATGAGCATGATCAGCTCGGACGGGATCGGGATACAGGCCGACTCGGCCGCCATGAGCACGAAGACGGCCAGGTAGCCGAAGGTCGCGATGAAGTTCTGCACGGCCGCCACCCTAGCCGATGCGTCTACAGGAGTGTAGACGCCGCATGGGAACAAAACACGAACACAACAGCCGATTCCATTGCAGGAATTGCATACTCCGGTAGCGCATGCAATTGATCCGAGAGAGTGAACGATAGGAACTTCTCCTTGCGCCGGGAGTTGTGCAGTCTGCTCCGGTAGTGGGGCGCTCCAGGATCGGAAGGAAAAACTCGCGTGATCAAGAAGATTCTCGCTACAGCTGCGGTGGTCACTTCCATCGTTGGTGTCTCGGCAGCGCCGGCGATGGCAATCGGAAATGACCACGGCGGCAACGCCGCCAACGGCAACGGCTCGGAGCAGAGGTACGGGAACACGACCACCGGCGGCTACATGAGCCCGCAGATCGGCCTGGTCCAGGGCTCGCTCAACAAGCCGTGCATCGCCGTACCGATCAAGGACGTCCAGGTCACCGCCGCCGCGGCGCTCGGCCTGCAGAACATCCTGTCGCAGAACGGCGAACAGACCTGCGCGGAGAACTCCAGCTTCGAGCAGGGCGACGCCCCGCTGTCGCACATCCTGGACAACATCCCGATTCTGTCCGGGAACGGCGCGGGCAACCACTGATTTTTGCCCCTGGGACGCCCCCGGCCCGTCGGCACCACCGGCGGGTCGGGGTTCCCGCTTTCAGGGCAGCACGGAACAAGTGGGCTCCCCCATACCACGGCCGCGAAGGCGGCGGCTCCTGCACGTTCACGGAAAGCTGCTTGTCGATCGGCCAGAAGGGGATCGGGATGCAGGCCGACCCGGCCGCCACGCGGAGCAGGACGGCGAGATAGCCGGAGTTTGCGATGGACTGCCGCCGGGCGGAAACCCAGCCGATGGCATCAACAAAGATGTAGACATGCCTCGCGGGAATGCGTGACCACCTCAGCCCGATTCGAATGTGTGAACTCCACACTCCGGTGGTCCATGCAGTTGATCCGGGAGAGTGAACGGTAGGAACTTCTCCTTGCGCCGGGAGTTGTGCAGTCTGCTCCGGTAGTGGGGCGCTCCAGGATCGGAAGGAAAAACTCGCGTGATCAAGAAGATTCTCGCTACAGCTGCGGTGGTCACTTCCATCGTTGGTGTCTCGGCAGCGCCTGCGATGGCAATCGGCGACAACCACGGCGGCAACAAGGCCAACGGCAACGGCTCGGAGCAGAGGTACGGGAACACGACCACCGGCGGTTACATGAGCCCGCAGATCGGACTGGTCCAGGGCACGCTCAACAAGCCGTGCATCGGTGTCCCGATCAAGGACGTCCAGGTCACCGCCGCCCTGGCGGTAGGCGTGCAGGACCTCCTGTCGCAGAACGGCGAACAGACCTGCACGGAGAACTCCAGCTTCGACCAGGGCGACGCCCCGCTGTCGCACATCCTGGACAACATCCCGATTCTGTCCGGGAACGGTCTGGCCAACCACTGACCGCCATCCTGAAAAGCCCCCAGTCGCCGGTCCACCACCGGCGACTGGGGGCTCTTGATTCCCGGGAGCCGATGACCGCGCAATTACCCAATAAGTGGATTAGCCGCGAGGCGGCAGCCGCCTACTAGGGCTGGGGTGACTACAGGGCCGGGGTCTGCTGGGCATTCGCGGAAAGCTGCTTGTCCAACCAGAGGATGACCTCCGGATACTCGGCGCTCCAGGTCTTGAAATTGTGGCCGCCCTCGTCGCGGATCAGCGTGTCGATCCTGGTGGGCGCCTTGGCCTTGGAGACGAACCGCATGGTGGGGCCGTAGTTGTCCTCACCCTTCTTGCTGCTGGTCAGCAGGAGCGAGACCGGCGGCGCGGGCATGTGCTCCATGCGCCAGATCAGGTCGTTCTCCTTCTTCACCTGGGCGCTGCCCGCGTAGAGGTCACCGGTGTCGCGGTCCTGCCGGGCGAAATAGTCGCCGGACAGGCTCGCTCCCGCGCCGTAGCGGGTGGGGTTGGTCATGGGGAACTTCAACGCGCAGTAGCCGCCGGTGGAGTCACCGACGGCACCCCAGGAGCCGGGGGTGTCGCTGGTGCGGTACTGGCTGGCGATCGCCGTCGGCAGGTCCTGGTTGAAGAAGGTCAGCGCCTGCGGGCCGCCGGGCACATCGGTGCAGTTGGTGTCCCGGCCGGGCACGACGGCGGGACGCACCATCACATAGATGGTCGGCTTGATCTTCTTGGCCACGATGTCGTCGGAGACGGTCCGCGGCACCTTCAGGCCGGTGATCAGGTTCTTCGCCACGCCCGGGTAACCGGTGAGGGCGACGACGACCGGGAACTTGTCCTTCTCGTGGCCCTTCTGGAAGTACTGCGGCGGCAGGTAGACGAAGCCGTCGGTGGTCAGTCCGGAGGACGGGCCGCGGAAGGTGACCTCCTCGACCTCACCAGCCTTGGTCTTTCCGCCCTTGAGCCCCGCGTCGGTCTTGCCCTTGACGATGAGGGTGACCGGACGACCGTCGTTGGTGTGGCCCGCGTCCAGGATCTGCTGGCCCTCGGGGTTGCCCAGCAGGTCGTTCCACGAGGAGTAGAAGCCGAAGTTGTTGTTCGCCGCGACCAGGATCACGCACAGGATGGCACCCTGTGTCGCCGCGATCAGCCCGAGGCGACCGAGCCACGGCACCGGGCCTTTCCTCGCGGCGCGCGGCCACAGCCATAGCGCCACGGCGACCACCGCTACCGCGATGATCACCAGCACTATGAAGAACACATTGGACGTGAGTCCCACGGTCGTCGCTCTCTCTCCAGGCTTCAGGCAGTCCTTCTCAAGAGAGGAGACGGAAATCCGTTCGGATTGGTTGACTCAACTTTGCAGCGAGCTTTCCGCACCTTTACGGTCCGTCCCGCCCATAGCCCATACATCACCCCACTTCAGACATATCCGACATCACCTGGAGTCTTCCCGACCATCTGGGGCCCGGCACCCCGGGGTTGTGCCCGCACGGGCCGAACGAGCGCATCCGCGGGCCATTGGAGTTGGGTTCCAGCTGATCACACGTCAGCGGCGAGCGCGCGATCCGGCAGAAGAGCGCCGGACTGCGGACCCACACGCTGGTCGGCGTGGGCAGTGCGCTGTTCATGGAGGTCTCCCAGCACGGCTTCAACGGCGTCCTAGGCCTTGACCACGTCTCCTTCGACCCCTCACGGGTGGCCGCGCAGATCATCTCCGGCATCGGCTTCATCGGCGGCGGGATCATCTTCGTCCACCGGAACACGGTGCGCGGTCTGACCACCGCCGCGACCATCTGGCTGACCTGTGGCGTCGGCATGGCGTGCGGTGGTGGGCTACCGCTGCTGGCGATCGCCGCGACGTTCGGGCACTTCCTGGTGATCCGCGGGTACCCGCTGATAACGCGGCGCTTCCCGGCCGTCTCGGCCAAGGAGCAGGCGCAACTGCTGCTCTCCTACCGGTCGGGCGCCGGTGTGCTGCCGCGCGTTCTGGAGCGGTGCACGGGAGAGGGCTTCCGGGTGGTGGACGTACGGGTGGAACACGCCCCCTGACTGGGGGGGCGAGGAGGAGCGAGAGCGGACCGCGGGCACGTCGGAGGTGCGGTTGTCCATTGAGGGCCGGGGCGAAGTGCACCATCTGGTGACGGAGTTGGCGGAGTTGCCGGGCGTGGTCAGCATCTGGTCGCCAGCGGCCGACGCCACGGACTGACCGCCGGTCAGCCCTCCTCCGCCACCCTTCTCCTGGCCCGCAGCGCCCGTACCCGCCCGCGGCTCGCACAGGCGGGCGCGGGGCACCAGCGGCGGCGCCCACCGGGGTTGGCGAACACCGCACGGCAGTCGTGCTCACCGCACAGGGCGAGCGTTCCGCGTTCCGGTCCGGTGAGGTGGTCCACGGCCTGCCGGGCGATCCTGGCCAGCGCCGCCCCGGCGTTCGGCGGCTGTTCGCGCAGCAGCCGATCGGCGGCCCGCAGTCGCACCGGATCGGGCTGTCCGGCGAGGAACTCCTCCAGCCGCGCCGCCGCCTCCCCGGACGGCCGGTCGCCCGCCACGGTCGCCATGGCGAGCTCCCGCAGCGTCTCCCGCAACCGCCGCGCCGCCACCACGTCCCGCGCGGTCGGCGGTGTCGCGGGCGCCAGCTCGCACCGTTCGAACCACTCCAGCAGCCGTTCCTCGGTGGCGATCCGCTCCACCGGGCGGTCGCTGAACGTCCGCCCGCTGGTGGCGAGCAGATTGAGCCAGGTGGCGCCGCAGTCGAACCGGAAGGCGAGCAGTTCCTCATCGTCCACCGGAAAAGCGTAACGCCTGAACCGTTACCGTTGATACGGTGTAACGACTTGAGCGTTACACCGCCGGGGACGTCCCGGCCCTCGCCATTCGATCGGAGAACCCGATGGAGACCACACAGGCGGCCGCCGTCCGTACCGTGCTCGGCGACATCCCCGCCAGCGAGCTGGGCGTCTGCGATGCCCATGACCATCTGTTCTTCCGCAGTCCGCTGCTTGCCGGACAGGAACTGGACGACCCGTCGGCGGCTACCCGGGAGTTGCGGGCCTTCCGCGAGCTGGGCGGGCAGTCGGTCGTGCAGTGGTCGCCGTTCGGCACCGGCCGCCGCACCGACGCGCTCCCCCGGGTCTCCCGCGACGCGGGCGTGCATGTCATCGCGGCGACCGGTCTGCATCAGGCCGCCCACTGCGCGCCCGGCGTGCTGGACCGCGTCATGGGCCGGCTGGCCGAGCTCTTCGTCGCCGAACTGACCGAGGGCGTACGGAAGGACGAGGACCCGGACGGCCCCGCCGAGCCGCTCAGGGCAGGCCTGATCAAGGTGGCGGGCGCCTTCCACGGCCTCGACGCGCACGCCCGGCAGGTGATGGCGGCGGCGGCCGAGGCGCACCACGCGACGGGCGCGCCGATCGCCGTACACCACGAGCTGGGCACCGCGCCGCTGGACGTACTCGACCTGCTCTGCGGCGAGTTGGAGGTGCCTACGACCAAGGTGGTTCTCGGCCATCTGAACCGCTCGCCCGATCCGCACGTCCATCGAGAGGCGGCGCGATCCGGCGCCTTCCTCGCCTTTGACGGGCCGTCGCGGGCCCACCACGCCACGGACTGGCGGCTGCTCGACGCGCTGGTGGCGCTGGCCGAGGCGGGCCACGCCGACCAGGTGCTGATCGGCGGCGACACCACGACCGCCGCCGCGCGAGCCGCCACCGGCGGTGGTCCCGGCATCCCGTTCCTGCTGCGTGTGCTACGGCCGCGTATCGCGGCCGAGTTGGGCGAGGAGATCGCGAACGCGTTCTTCGTCGCCAACCCGGCTCGTGCCTTCGCCGCGCACTGGCACTGAGCCATTTCACGCATTTGCAATGCGCGTTACACGCACCCGGACGATACTTCTTGACCATGTCGGAGCCGCAGCACAGCACGCTTCCCGCGCTCTCCCGCCGACGCCTCCTCAGCCTCGGCGGCGGCCTCGCCCTCACCGGCGCGCTCGCCGCCGCCTGCGGGTCGAACACCGGCCGCGGCGGCGGGGGTTCCGGCGGTGGCGGACCGGCGCTGTCGCAGTGGTACCACCAGTACGGTGAGGCGGGCACCGAGCAGGCGGTGCAGCGGTACGCGGCCTCGTACCGGCAGGCGAGGGTCACGGTGCAGTGGCGGCCCGGCGACTACGACCAGCAGACCGCCGCCGCGCTGCTCACCGACGCCGGACCTGATGTCTTCGAGGTCAACGGGCCTTCCATCGACCAGATCCAGGGCGGTCAGGTCGTCGATCTCACCGACCAGATCAAGGACGCCCGCGACGACTTCAACCCCGCTGTCCTGGCCCCGAAGACCTACCAGGGCAAGGTCTACGGCATTCCGCAGGTCATCGACATGCAGCTGCTCTACTACCGCAGGAGCCTGCTGGACAAGGCGGGGGTGCAACCGCCGCAGACGCTCGACGAGTTGGTGGACGCGGCCCGCAAACTGACCACCAAGGACACCAAGGGCCTCTTCCTCGGCAACGACGGCGGCGCCGGTGTGCTCGGCCAGGGCGGCCTTCCGCTGTTCGCGGCCGGGCTGCGACTCGTGACCGACGACGGAAGGACCGGCTTCGACGACCCGGCCGCCGCCCAGACCCTGGGCAAGCTGCACACCCTGTACGCCGGCAAGTCGCTGCTGCTCGGCGCGCCCGCGGACTGGTCCGATCCATCGGCGTTCATCCAGGGGCTGACCGCGATGCAGTGGTCCGGCCTGTGGGCGCTGCCGCAGATCAGCAAGGCGCTCGGCGATGACTTCGGCGTGCTGCCGTTCCCCAGGGACGGTTCGGCGGGGCGCCCGGCCGTGCCGGTGGGCGCCTACGCCTCGGCGGTCAGCGCCCGCGGCAGGCACATCGACGCGGCCAAGGCGTACGCCAAGTGGCTGTGGGTGGACCGCACCGACTACCAGGAGGACTTCGCGCTCTCCTACGGATTCCACATCCCGGCCCGGATCTCGCTGGCGAAGAAGGCGGCGAAGCTGCGCTCGGGCGCGGCAGCCGACGCCGTGCGCTTCAGCACCGACCACGGGCACGCCCTCCCGCTGCTGTGGACGCCCAAGTCGCAGGTGGCGCTGGAGGACGCGGTCAGCCGGATCATCAAGGACGGCGCCGACCCGGCGGCGCAGGTCAGATCGGCGGTTGCGACGGTCGACGCCGAACTGCGGCGGGTGCGCGGGAAGACGGGCTGAACAGGTGCCGTCCAGGCTGCTCGGACCGCAGCGGCGCTATCTGTGGTTCTGGGTGTTCACCGGCCCCTTCGTCATCGGGCTGGCGGTGTTCGCGTACATCCCGCTGCTGTGGAGCATCGGACTCAGCTTCTTCGACGCCCACAACACGGTGGCGCCCACGCGTTTCGTCGGCTTCGCCAACTACGCCTCGATGCTGTCCGATGCGGCCTTCACCTCCAGCCTCGCCACCTTCGCGGTCTTCTCGCTGTTCATCGTCCCCATGACCTACGCGCTCTCGCTCGCCCTGGCGCTGATGGTCAACCGGCTGCGGTTCGCCCGCGCCTTCTTCCGCTCGGTGTTCTTCCTGCCCACCGCCTGCTCCTATGTCGTCGCGTCGATGATCTGGAAGCTGTCGGTCTTCAACGGGGTGCGGTTCGGGCTGGCGAACACCGTGCTGGGCTGGTTCGGCGCGGATCCGGTCGCCTGGCTGTCGACCACGCGTCCGCCCTGGTACTGGGTGGTGATCGTGACCGTACGGCTGTGGCTCCAGGCCGGTTTCTACCTGGTGCTGTTCCTGGCCGGGCTGCAGCGCATCCCGGGCACCCTGTACGAGGCGGCGGCGGTGGACGGCGCCCGGCCCGGCTGGCAGGTCTTCCGGCACATCACCTTCCCGCAGCTGCGGGCCACTTCGGTGGCGGTGCTGCTGTTGCTGGTGATCAACGCGTTCCAGGCGTTCGACGAGTTCTACAACCTGCTGTCCACCGCGCGCGGCTACCCTCCGTACGCCCGACCGCCGCTGGTCTACCTGTACTACGTGGCGCTGGGACAGGGGCAGGACCTCGGTCTGGGCAGCGCGGGCGCGGTCATCCTCGCCCTGATCATCGCCGTGGTCACGGTGGTGCAGGCCCGCTGGTTCGGTCTCGGCCGCAAGGAGGCGTGATGGACGCCGGGCTGCGCGGGCTCGCGCGGGCACTGCGGCTGGTCATCCTGGTCGCGCTCGCCGTGCTGTTCCTGATCCCCTTCTACCTTCTGGTACGCAACGGCCTGTCCACCGAGTCCGATATCACCGCCCCCAACTGGACCTTCTTCCCAGGGCACCTGCGGTGGGGCAACATCCGCGAGCTGTTCGACGACCCGTCGGTGCCGATGCTGCACGCGCTGTGGAACTCCACACAGATCGCGGTGGCGACCACGGCCGGGACGCTGCTGCTGGCCTCGCTGGCCGGATACGGTCTGGCCCGTATCCCCTACCCATGGGCCGACCAGGTCTTCTACGGGATCCTCGGCACCCTCATGATCCCGTCGGCGGTCACCTTCGTGCCCAGCTTCGTGCTGGTCTCGTCGCTCGGCTGGGTCTCGACGCTGCGCGGGCTGATCGTCCCCACGCTGTTCAGCGCGTTCGCGGCGTTCCTGTTCCGGCAGTACTTCCTGGGGTTTCCACAGGAGTTGGAGGACGCCGCGCGGGTGGACGGGCTCGGCTACTGGCGTACGTACTGGCGCATCGTGGTGCCGAACTCCGCACCGGTCTTCGCCGCCGTCGGCACGATCGTCTTCATCGGCTCCTGGAACGCGTTCCTGTGGCCGCTGGTGATCGGCCAGGACCAGCAGTCCTGGACGGTGCAGGTGGCGCTGGCCACGTTCACCACCGGGCAGACCGTCAACCTGCATGAACTGTTCGTCGCCGCGGCCGTGTCGATCCTGCCGCTGCTGGTGGTGTTCGTCGTGCTGCAGCGCTTCATCGTCGCAGGTGTGGAGCGCAGCGGGATCGACGACTGACCGAGCCGGACTTAGGCTGATCATGCCGAAACAGGGTAGGCGCCCGCTAAACCGAGCGAGGAATGGGCTGGTGTCATGGGCTGGACCGCGAACGACATACCCGACCAGACCGGCCGTACCGCCGTGGTCACCGGTGCCAACAGCGGCATCGGCTACTGCACCGCGCGGGAACTGGCCCGGCGCGGCGCGCACGTCCTGCTCGCCTGCCGCAGTGAGCAGCGCGGCAAGGACGCCGTCGACCGGTTGACGTCCGAGGTGCCGTCCGCCCGGGTCACCTACCGCCATCTGGACCTCGCGGACCTGGCGACGGTCCGCGCGTTCGCCAGGGACTACCCCGAGGACCGGCTTGACCTGCTGGTCAACAACGCGGGCGTGATGGCACTGCCGTACGCCAGGACGGTGGACGGCTTCGAGACGCAGTTCGGCGTCAACCACCTCGGCCACTTCGCGCTGACCGGGCTGCTGCTGCCGAAGCTGTTGGCCACCCCGGGCGCCCGTGTGGTGAGCGTCTCCAGCGGTCTGCACGCGATCGCCAACATCGACCCCGGCGACCTCAACAGCGAGCACGGGTACCGGCGTTGGACCGCCTACGGGCGCTCGAAGACGGCCAACCTGCTGTTCATCCACGAGTTGGCCCGCCGGTTGCGGGCGGCCGGATCCGATGTGATCGCCGCCGCGGCGCACCCCGGCTATGCGGATACGAATCTGCAGGCGGCCGGGGCCAAGTTGGAGGACCGCAGGCTCGCGGAGCGGATCGCCCAGCTCGTCAACCGGCTCGTCGCCCAGTCCCCCGACGCGGGCGCCCTTCCGACGCTCTACGCGGCGACCGCCGCGGACGTACGGCCCGACGCGTTCCTCGGCCCCCGGCTGATGTCGATGTGGGGCAGCCCGTCCATCTCGTGGCGGGCCCCCTGGACCCTCAACGACGTCGCCGCGGAACGCCTTTGGACGGCGTCGGAGCAGTTGACCGGTGTGCGGTACGAGGGCCTGGCGGCCGTGGCCTGAGCACTTTTCCCGCCCGCCCACCCCTTTCGCAAATCCCCCGAGCGTCAAGATCCCGTCAGGAAATGTGCGCCGAGCACCAAGACGGCGCTAGAAAACCGCGTGCGCCCCTGCGCGCACCCGCACGCTGGGATCTCCCGCACGGAGGTACCACAGGATGTCCACAGCGTCGCAGCCCACAGCACCCGAATCGCCCGCCGCGACCCGCGAGCAGCCGCCCGATACCGGCGACCGCCACAAACTCACCGCCCTCGGCGGGCTGGCCGCGCTCTCGCTGGACGCGATGGCGTCCGTGGCGTACGGACCCGAGTCGATCGTGCTGGTGCTGGCCGCGGCAGGGGCGCACGGTCTGGGGTTCACGCTCCCGGTGACGCTGGCGATCGCCGCGCTGCTGGCGGTGCTGGTCGCCTCGTACCGGCAGGTCATCGCGGCGTTTCCGAACGGTGGCGGGTCCTATGCGGTCGCCAGGACCCATCTGGGCCGCCGCACCAGTCTGGTGGCGGCCGCCTCGCTGATCCTGGACTACGTCCTCAACGTGGCCGTCTCGGTGACCGCCGGTGTCGCGGCGCTCACCTCCGCCTTCCCGTCCCTGTACGGCGACCGGCTGTGGCTGTGCCTCGCCGTGCTCGTCGCGGTCACCGGGATCAACCTGCGCGGCATCGCCGAGTCCGCGCGGGTGTTCATGATCCCGACCATGGTCTTCGTCGGGTCGATCCTGGCCCTGGTGGTGGTGGGCCTCTTCCGCGACCACCCGGTGAGCACGGTGGCGGCCTCCGGGCACAGCTCCGTACTGGCCGGCAACGCCACGGCGGTGGGCGCGCTACTGCTGCTGAAGGCGTTCTCCGCCGGGTGCTCGGCACTGACCGGTGTGGAGGCGATAGCCAACGCCGTACCGTCCTTCCGCGCACCGAAGGTGAGGCGGGCGCAGCGCACCGAGGTCGCGCTGGGCGCGCTGCTCGGTGTCATGCTGATCGGCCTGTCGGTGCTGATCGGCCGGTTTCATCTGCAGCCGGTCGAGGGGGTCACCGTCCTCGCCCAGCTCGCGGACGCCTCGCTCGGCCACAACTGGGCCTTCTACGTGGTGCAGTTCGCCACGATGATCCTGCTGGCACTGGCCGCCAACACCTCCTTCGGCGGGCTGCCGGTGCTGATGGCGCTGCTGGCCCGTGACAACCATCTGCCGCATGTCTTCGCGCTGAAGGCCGACCGCCAGGTGCACCGGCACGGCGTGCTGGCGCTGGCGGCCGTCTCGGCGGCACTGCTGGTGTTCTCCGGCGGCGACACGAACACGATCGTGCCGCTGTTCGCCATCGGCGTGTTCGTCGGCTTCACCATCTGCCAGGTGGGCATGGTGATCCACTGGCGCGCGGAGCAGTCCCCCGGCTGGGCCGCCAAGGCGGCGCTCAACGCCTTCGGCGCCGTGCTGACCGGGGTCGCCGCGGTCATCGTGACGGCGACGAAGTTCACCGAGGGCGCCTGGATCATCGTGGTCGCGCTGCCGCTGCTGGTAGCGCTCTTCGAGCGGATCCACCGCGCGTACCGCAGGATCGGCGAGACCCTGGGCCTCGGCCGGGTGCCGGAACCGCCGCGCCGCGACCGCTCGTTGGTCATCGTGCCGGTCTCCACACTGTCCCGGCTGACCAGCGAGGCACTGACGGCGGCCACCTCGCTCGGCGACGAGGTGATGGCGGTGACGGTCGCCGCGCCCGACCCGGAGGACCAGGCGCACACCGAGTCGCTCCGCCGGGACTGGGACCTGTGGAACCCGGGCGTACCACTGCTCGAACTCCAGTGCCCCCGGCGGGCGTTGGGCCGCCCGGTAACCCAGCTGATCCACGACCTGACGGCCGAGCGCCCCGGCACCCGGATCACCGTGATGATCCCGGAGGTCGAACCCGCCCACGTGTGGCAGCGCCTGCTACAGAACCAACGCGGCGCGGTCCTGGCTCACGCAGTCCGCAGGGACACCGACGCGGTGATCTGCCGCTTGCGCTTCCGACTCGACTCGTAAAACCACAAAGGGCCGGCACCCCCGGGCACCGCCCCGTATGCGGCCCCCAGGCCGAATCGCGCTGACCACGACCATATTGCGGCACCCAGCCCACATCACGATGCCAGGCCCCAGCTGCGGCGCCCCAGTCCGTGAAGGCACCCCCGGGCACCCCCGCCCGTGACGGAAGCCACCGGGTACGCATCTCTCCGGCAAGGTGAGCGAGCCAAAGGGCGCGCCTGTGTCGAAAGCGACGAGGAGGGGGGAGCGCAGCGACCGCTCGACGAGGAGCGTCGACACAGGGTCAAGCGCCCGGCGGCGAGCGAACAAAAGAAAAGCGGAGGCGGCGCCTTCCGCACAAGGCGCCGCCCCCTGTGAGGGTTTCCGGAAATGGCCTATCGGTGGTCGCTGCCCTCGCTCTGCGACGCGGCGCGGCCCGCCTCCAGGCGGGCGACCGGGATGCGGAACGGTGAGCAGGAGACGTAGTCCAGTCCCACCTCGTGGAAGAAGTGGACGGACTCCGGGTCACCGCCGTGCTCACCGCACACCCCGAGCTTGAGGTCGGGACGCGTGGCCCGGCCCGCCTCGACGGCGGACTTCACCAGGGAGCCCACACCATCGCGGTCGATGGTCTCGAAGGGGCTGACGCCGAAGATGCCCTTCTCCAGGTACGCGGTGAAGAAGCTGGCCTCGACGTCATCGCGGGAGAAGCCCCACACCGTCTGGGTCAGGTCGTTGGTGCCGAAGGAGAAGAACTCGGCGGCCTCCGCGATCTGCCCGGCGGTGAGGGCGGCGCGCGGCAGCTCGATCATCGTGCCGAGCTTCAGCCCCAGTTCGACACCGTGCTCGGCCTCCACCTCCGCGATGACCTTCTCCGCGTCCTCACGGACCAGCTCCAGCTCCTGCACCGTGCCCACCAGCGGGATCATGATCTCCGCGCGCGGGTCGCCGTTCGCCTTGCGGCGCTGGGCCGAGGCCTCCGCGATGGCCCGTACCTGCATGGTGAACAGGCCGGGGATGACCAGGCCGAGCCGCACACCGCGCAGGCCGAGCATCGGGTTCTGCTCGTGCAGCCGGTGGACGGCCTGCAGCAGCCGCAGGTCGTTCTCGTGGGACTCCTTGCGCGACTCGGCGAGCGCCACCCGCACCGACAGGTCGGTGATGTCGGGCAGGAACTCGTGCAGCGGCGGGTCCAACAGCCGTACGGTGACCGGCAGTCCGTCCATCGCCTCGAACAGGTCGATGAAGTCCTGGCGCTGGAGCGGCAGAAGGGCTTCGAGGGCACTGGCGCGCTCGTCGTCGTGGTCGGCGAGGATCAGCCGCTCGACCAGCTCGCGGCGGTCGCCGAGGAACATGTGCTCGGTGCGGCACAGTCCGATGCCCTGCGCGCCGAACCGCCGTGCGCGGGCCGCGTCCTCCGCGTTGTCGGCGTTGGCGCGTACTCGAAGGCGGCGTACCCGGTCCGCGTAGGCCATGATGCGGTGCACGGCCTGGACGAGTTCGTCGGCGTCGTCGGCGCCCGCGTGCATCCGGCCCTCGAAGTACTCCACGACCGGGGACGGGACGACCGGCACCTCGCCGAGGTAGACCTTGCCGGTGGAGCCGTCGATGGAGACCAGGTCGCCCTCCTCGACCACGACGCCGCCGGGCGCGGTCAACCGCCGCCGCTTGGTGTCGACTTCGAGCTCCTCGGCGCCGCACACACAGGTCTTGCCCATGCCGCGGGCGACCACGGCCGCGTGCGAGGTCTTGCCACCGCGCGAGGTCAGGATGCCCTCGGCGGCGATCATGCCGTTGAGGTCATCGGGGTTGGTCTCCCGGCGGATCAGGATGACCTTCTCGCCCGAGCGGGACCACTTGACGGCGGTGTACGAGTCGAAGACCGCCTTGCCGACCGCCGCGCCCGGCGAGGCCGCGATGCCCCGGCCCAGCTTCTCCGCCTTCGCGCTCTCGTCGAAGCGCGGGAACATCAGCTGGGCCAGCTGCGCCCCGTTGACCCGCTGCAGCGCCTCGGCCTCGTCGATCAGCCCCTGGTCCACCAGCTGGGTGGCGATGCGGAACGCGGCGGCGGCGGTGCGCTTGCCGACCCGGGTCTGCAGCATCCACAACTTGCCGCGCTCGATGGTGAACTCGATGTCGCACAGGTCCTTGTAGTGCGTCTCCAGCGTCTCCATGATCTGCATCAGCTGGTCGTACGAGGCCTTGTCGATGGTCGCCAGGTCGGCGAGCGGCACGGTGTTGCGGATGCCCGCGACGACGTCCTCGCCCTGCGCGTTCTGCAGGTAGTCGCCGTAGACGCCCTGCTGGCCGCTGGCCGGGTCGCGGGTGAAGGCCACACCGGTGCCCGAGTCGGGTCCGAGGTTGCCGAAGACCATCGAGCAGACGTTGACGGCGGTGCCGAGGTCGTGCGGGATGCGCTCCTGGCGGCGGTAGAGCTTGGCGCGCTCGGTGTTCCACGAGTCGAAGACCGCCCTTATGGCGAGGTCCATCTGCTCGCGCGGGTCCTGCGGGAACTCGCGGCCCGCCTCCTTGAGCACGATCTGCTTGAAGTCCTCGACAAGCTGCCGCAGATCGGCGGCGTCCAGGCCGAGGTCGCTGCTGGCGCCCTTGGCCTGCTTCGCCTCCTCCAGCGCCTCCTCGAACAGGTCGCCGTCCACGCCCAGCACCGTCTTGCCGAACATCTGGACAAGGCGGCGGTACGAGTCCCAGGCGAACCGCTCATCGCCCGCCTGGGCGGCGAGACCGGCCACCGAGGTGTCGGACAGACCGATGTTGAGGACGGTGTCCATCATTCCGGGCATGGAGAACTTCGCTCCGGACCGCACCGACACCAGCAGCGGATTGTCGCTCTGGCCAAGGCGCTTGCCCATCCGCTGTTCCAGTGCGTCGAGGTGCGCGCTCACCTCGTCGCGCAGCGGGGCGGGCTCACTGCCGGATTCCAGGTAGACCTTGCAGGCTTCGGTGGTGATGGTGAAGCCGGGAGGGACCGGCAGGCCGAGGTTGGTCATCTCGGCGAGGTTCGCGCCCTTGCCACCGAGCAGATCCTTCAGGTCCTTGTTGCCCTCAGTGAAGTCGTAGACGAACTTCCGGGGTGTTTGCTGTTGCGACACGGAACCGACTCCTCGCCCACGGGGGTGTGCCCTGACGGCGGGGAGCGTACCCATCTCCAAGGCGGCGCAGTGCGTCTACGGCCATGTCATATGGGCGTAACCACCCGTCTGCCAGCAGATCGAAAGCGGAATGGCTCATCCGACCTGGGATCTACACGCGCAGCCTGATCGCTCATCCGTGTTTAAAATCTGAACACATGAGCGCAGAAGTCGCGCGTTTAACTTGTGGATGACTACTCAGTGTAGCCCTTACCTAAAGCCGGTGAACTCAGCGAGCATGACACCCGGTGCCATTCATTGGAGATGTAACGACACTCAATGCCACCGACCATGTCGCTCAAATGAGCAGGTGACTAATCATGCGTGGCGAGAATCACGCGCCCGTCGCCGCTCACGTCTCACATGCTGGACGCCCGGAACGCACTGGAAACAACTCAGCCGCCGGAAGTGTCCAGTTCCGCGTCGGCACTGACCACCGTGCAGTCGTACGGGTCCTTCAGCCAGCCGTCCGGCAGCACCACCCGCTTCGTACCGGCGGTGCGCCCGCGCGGGCCTTCGGCGCCCTCAGGCCACGGCTGATCCAGGTCCAACGCGCTCAGATGATCGTCGAGTTCGGCCAGCGAGGACGACATGGCCAGCCGCTGGCGCATCTGCGAGCCGACCGAGAAGCCCTTGGTGTACCAGGCCACGTGCTTACGGAAGTCGATGACGCCGCGCTCCTCGTCGCCCAGCCACTCGGCGAGGAGTTCGGCATGGCGCCGCATGACCAGCGCGACCTCCTTGAACGACGGCCGAGCGCTGTCTCCCCCGCCCTCGAAGGCGTTGACCAGATCGCCGAACAGCCACGGCCGCCCCAGGCAGCCGCGGCCGACGACCACACCGTCACAGCCGGTCTCGCGCATCATCCGCACCGCGTCCTCCGCGCACCAGATGTCGCCGTTGCCCAGCACCGGGATCTCCGGAACGGCCTCCTTCAGCCGGGCGATGGCCGACCAGTCGGCGGTGCCGCCATAGTGCTGCGCCGCCGTACGGCCGTGCAGCGCGACCGCGGTGACGCCCTCCTGCACCGCGATCCGGCCCGCGTCGAGGTAGGTGAGGTGGTCGTCGTCGATGCCCTTGCGCATCTTGATCGTCACCGGCAGCGGGCCCGCGTTGCCCACCGCCTCCCGCAGGATGGCGCGCAGCAGATTCCGCTTGAACGGCAGGGCCGAGCCGCCGCCCTTGCGGGTCACCTTGGGCACCGGGCAGCCGAAGTTGAGGTCGATGTGGTCGGCGAGGTCCTCGTCGACGATCATGCGGACCGCCTTGCCGACGGTCACCGGGTCCACGCCGTACAGCTGGATGGAGCGCGGCCGCTCGCTGGCGTCGAAGTGGATCAGCTGCATGGTCTTGTCGTTCCGCTCGACCAGCGCCCGCGTCGTGATCATCTCGGAGACGAACAGCCCCTTGCCGCCACTGAACTCCCGGCAGAGCGTACGGAACGGTGCGTTGGTGATCCCCGCCATCGGTGCGAGTACGACGGGCGGCGACACGGTGTGCGGACCGATCTGCAGGTTCGTCATCGCGGCGGGTTTCCTTCGGGCGGCGGAGGGTACGGGCGATCTCCCATTGTCCCCCACCGGGGCGACGCCTCGCTCAGACGGCCACCGGCACCCGTTCCGACCGCACGGCGGCGAGCTCGTGCAGCCGCTCCAGGCGGATGCGGGTCTCGTCGTCCAGCGGGGTGTAGACGACCATCCGGGTGCCGCTGCGCGGCCGCAGCCACATGCTGGTGTGCTCCAGGTTGAGCAGGCCGACCCGGCTGTTGAGAAAGCGCTTGGGGCGGTTGGACGGCGGGGCCACCTCATGTTCCCGCCAGATCTCGCGGAACTCCTCCGACGCCCGCTCCAGCCGCTTGACCAGGTGCGTCCAGACCGGCTCCGCCACATGCTCGCCCATCCCGGCACGGAACTGGGCGGTGCAACGGCGCATCACCTCGTCCCGGTCGACCACCGCCTCGCGCCAGACGGGATCGGTGAACACCAGCCACATCACATTGCGGTCCTCGGCGGGCAGCGCGTCCAGGTCGTCCACCAGCCGCCCGTAGGCGCGGTTGTACGCGAGGATGTCGTACCGGCTGTTCATGACGCAGGCGGGCAGCGGCTCCAGCTGCTCCATGGTGGCCCGTACCGCGGGCGTCACCGTGGGGCAGTCCTTGGTCGGCGCCGGGTCGGAGACCCCGGCCAGCACGAACAGGTGGGCGCGTTCGCCCGGGTCGAGCATGAGCGTGCGGGCGACCGCGTCCAGCACCTGCGCGGAGACCTGGATGTCGCGGGCCTGCTCAAGCCACGTGTACCAGGTGACGCCGACCGCGGACAGCTGGGCCACCTCCTCACGGCGCAGCCCGGGGGTGCGGCGGCGCGAACCGGCGGGCAGGCCCACCTGGTCGGGGGTGATCCGCTCGCGGCGACTGCGCAGGAAGTCGGCCAGTTCGCGTCGGCGTACATCGGTGCTCACGCTCATGGGACCAGAGTGCCGCACCCTTCAGCCAGTTTCCAGGTGCTTCCAATACCTGGATAACCAGACTCTGGTACCCCTTTAAGTCAGCCAGCATCGTAGTGGCCGTGAAGACACAGATCGCACAGACCGAAGTCCGGCCTTCGCCGACCACGGTGCGGCCGAGCGTGCGCCGCCTCGGCCGCGAGGCGGCCGGACCGGACTCGGCCACGTCCCCGGTGCTCAGCCCGCTCGGGTTGCTGACCCTGCTGCTCGGCGCGGCACTACCCATGATCGACTTCTTTATCGTCAACGTCGCGCTGCCGACCATCGAGCGCGATCTGCACACCGGCCCAGCGCTGCTGGAGATGGTCGCGGCGGGCTACGGCGTGGCGTACGCGGTACTGCTGGTGCTCGGCGGCCGACTCGGCGACATGATCGGGCGGCGTCGGCTCTTCCTCATCGGGACGGCGCTGTTCGCGCTGACCTCGCTGGCCTGCGGTCTGGCGCCGAACGCCTGGACGCTGGTCGGCGCGCGCGTCGCCCAGGGCGCAGCCTCAGCGCTGATGCTGCCGCAGGTGCTGGCGACCATCCAGTCCACCACCACCGGCGCGCGGCGAGGCCGGGCGCTCGGTCTGTACGGCGCCACCGGCGGTATAGCGGCGGTGGCCGGTCAGGTGCTGGGCGGCTGGCTGGTCGCCGCGGACATCGCGGGCACCGGCTGGCGCTCCATCTTCCTGGTGAACGTCCCCGTGGCGGCGGCCGCGATGGTGCTCGCGCTGCGGACGGTCCCGGAGACGCGGTCGGCGAAGCCCGCGCGAATCGACGTCAAGGGCACGGTTCTGCTGGGTGCGACGCTGCTCGCGCTGCTGGTGCCGCTGATGGAGGGCAGGGCGGTCGGCTGGCCGCTGTGGTGCTGGCTGCTGCTGGTCGCCGCGCCCTTCGTGGCGGCTGCGTTCTGGCTGGTCGAGCGGCGCGCCGAGAGCAGCGGCCGCGACCCGCTGGTGCCGCCGTCGCTGCTGGGCAACCACGGGATGCGCAGCGGTCTGCTGGTGGCGCTGCCGTTCTTCACCGGGTTCGGCGGTTTCATGTTCGTGATGGCGGTCGGGCTTCAGCAGGGGCTGAAGCTGGGGCCGGTGGCGGCGGGCACCGCGCTCGCGCCGATGGCGGTGGCGTTCTTCGCGGCCTCCCTGCTCGCACCGCGGTTGGTGGTGCGGCACGGGCGCCGGGTGGTGACCACCGGGCTGGCCGTGCAGGGCATCGGGCTGCTGATCGTGGTGGCGGCGGTGCTGGCGAGTTGGCCGCACATGGGCCCGCTGGACTTCGCGCCCGGCATGGCGGTGCTCGGCTTCGGCCAGGGGCTGGCGATGAGCACGGTGTTCCGGATCGTGCTGTCGGAGGTTCCGGCGGACCGCGCCGGGGTGGGCAGCGGCGTGATGGTGACCACCCAGCAGTCCTCGCTGGCGCTCGGTGTCGCGACACTGGGCACCCTGTTCCTGTCGCTGGCGTCCTCGGTCGGCATGCGCGACGCGTTGGTGACGGCGATCCTGGTGCAGGTGGCCGGGGGCGCGGCGGCGGTCGTGCTGAGCCTGCGGCTGCCGCGTCAGGTGCGGTGACGGCGGGCTGCGGGCCCGCGGATCACGGCGGTACGGGGGTGATCGCCGTAATCCGCGGGCCCGTTGTCAGACTCCCCTGCCACGATCTACGGCATGAGCGACACACAGCGGATAAGTCACCTGTCCGAAGTCCGGGACCGCGAGGCGCTGGCCGCCCTGGTGGCTTCCGGAGCGACGCCCAAGTACCTGATGTTCTGGGGCCATCGGCCCAGGCCGGACGGGAGCGTCGGACCCGGCTGCCTCAGCCAGTGGTGGCCCGCGGAGTTCACCGTGGACGGCGTCCGGTACCCGACGGCCGAGCACTGGATGATGGCGGGAAAGGCCCGGCTGTTCGGGGACGAGGAGACCGCAGCCGAGGTGCTGGCCGCCGGGCACCCCAACGAGGCGAAGACACTCGGCCGCCAAGTGCGCGGTTTCGACGAGGAGTTGTGGGCCCGGCACCGCTGGGACCTGGTCGTCGAGGGGAACGTGGCCAAGTTCGGTCAGGACCCGGCGCTGCGCGCCTTCCTCGTGGGCACCGGGTCCCGGGTGCTGGTGGAGGCGAGCCCGCTGGACCGGGTCTGGGGCATCGGACTCGCGGCCGATGACGAGCGCGCGGCGGATCCGGCGCGGTGGCGAGGCCTCAATCTGCTGGGCTTCGCCCTCATGGAGACCAGGTCGAGGCTGAGCCGGCACGCCTGACAGTCGAAGATGCGATGACAGATATTGAAATCTGTCATCGCGCATGCCATGCTTGTCGGGCACCCCCTTTCGAAGGAGCCCCCATGCGCACCCGCACCCTCGGTACCAACGGTCCCGTCAGCTCGGCCATCGGCCTCGGCTGCATGGGCATGTCCGCGCTGTACGGCGAGGCCGACCGCGGCGAGTCCATCGCCACCATCCACGCCGCCCTCGACGCCGGGATCACCCTGCTCGACACCGGCGACTTCTACGCCATGGGCCACAACGAACTGCTCGTCCGGGAAGCCCTGGAGAGCAGCGAGCAGGGCCGCGACAACGCCCTGCTGAGCGTCAAGTTCGGCGCCCTGCGCGACCCCGACGGCGGCTGGTCCGGCTACGACGGCCGCCCCGAGGCGGTCAAGAACTTCCTCGCCTACTCGCTCCAGCGGCTCGGCACCGACCACATCGACGTCTACCGGATCGCCCGGGTCGACCCGTCGGTACCGATCGAGGAGACCGTCGGCGCGATCGCCGAGGCCGTACAGGCCGGGCACGTACGGCACATCGGCCTGTCCGAGGTCGGCGCGGACACCATCCGCCGGGCCGCCTCGGTGGCGCCGATCAGCGATCTGCAGATCGAGTACTCGCTGTTCTCCCGCGGCATCGAGGACCAGATCCTGCCGACCTGCCGCGAGCTCGGCATCGGGGTCACCGCCTACGGCGTGCTCTCCCGCGGCCTGCTCAGCGGCCACTGGACCCGCGACCGGCAGCCCGCGGCGGGCGACTTCCGCGGTATGAGCCCGCGCTTCAGCGGCGAAAACCTGAACCGCAACCTCGACCTGGTCGACGCACTCCGCCAGATCGCCGACGCCAAGGGTGCTACGGTCGCCCAGATCGCCATCGCCTGGGTGCTCTCTCGCGGCGAGGACATCGTGCCGCTGGTCGGCGCGCGGCGCCGGGACCGCCTCACCGAGGCGCTGGGCGCGCTGGACGTGACCCTGGACGCGGAGGACCTGGCGGCGATCGAGAAGGCCGTCCCGGCCGGGGCCGCCGCGGGCGAGCGCTACCCGGCCGCGCAGATGAGCCACCTCGACAGCGAGCAGAAGTAGCAGACGAGAAAGGCCGGACCCCTCCATGTCGCCGGAGACCCTGACCCCCGACCGCATCCTCGAAGCCACCGAGGACGTGCTGCGCCGATTCGGCCCCGCCAAGGCGACCGTGGTCGACGTGGCACGGGCGCTGGGGGTCAGCCACGGCAGCGTGTACCGGCACTTCCCCAGCAAGGCCGCACTGCGTGAAGCGGTGACCGAGCGCTGGCTCGACCAGTCGCACACCACCCTGTCGGAGATCGCGCGGTCCACCGGCCCCACACCGGAGCGGCTGCGCGGCTGGCTGGCGGCGCTGTTCGCGGCCAAGCAGGCCAAGGCGGGCGACGACCCGGAGCTGTTCGCCACGTACATGGTGCTCGTGGGCGAGAGCAGCGAGGTCGTCGGCCGCCATATCGACACTCTGGTCGGGCAGTTGGCCCACATCATCGAAGAGGGCGTGGCGAAGGGCGAGTTGAGCCTCCCCGCCGACGCGGAACCGGCCGTGCTGGCCCGCGCCGTATGGGACGCCACCGGCCGGTTCCACGACCCGGCCTACGCGGCCGACTGGGGCGACGAGAGCATCCACCCCGCCTTCGACGCGGTCTGCGCGCTGGTGATCCGCGGCCTCGGGGCGTAGCCGCCGAGGCCGTCGCCCCGGCGGGCGGCAACCCGTTTGAGCCACCAACGGGATAGTTCTACGCTAGAAATAATTACATACATACAACTAATGCCCATGGGGTGTGCCCGTGCCAGAGCTGAGCCGCAGACGACGCTTCCTCGTGCTGGCGATCTGCTGCATGTCCCTGCTGATGGTCAGCCTCGACAACACCGTGCTGAACGTCGCGCTGCCGTCGATGCAGAGGGAGATGCACACCACCGTCTCCGGCCTGCAGTGGACGATCGACGCCTACACGCTGGTGCTGGCCAGCTTCCTGATGCTCTCCGGCTCGACCGCCGACCGGATCGGGCGCCGCCGTACGTTCCAGATCGGGCTGGCGGTCTTCACCCTCGCGTCCCTGCTGTGCAGCCTGGCCCCCGGCCTGCCCTGGCTGGTGGGCTTCCGGATGCTGCAGGCGGTCGGCGGCTCGATGCTCAACCCGGTGGCGATGTCGATCATCACCAATGTCTTCACCGAGCCGAAGGAGCGCGCCCGCGCCATCGGTGTGTGGGGCGGGGTCGTCGGCATCAGCATGTCGGCCGGTCCGGTCATCGGTGGGCTGCTGGTGGAGACCACGGGATGGCGCGCGATCTTCTGGCTCAACGTCCCCATAGGACTGCTGGCCCTGACGCTGACCAAGCTGTTCGTCCCGGAGTCCCGCGCCCCCAAGCCGCGCCGGGTCGACCCGGTCGGCCAGCTGCTGATGATCACGCTGCTCGCCGGGGTGACCTACGCGATCATCGAGGCCCCCGGCAAGGGCCTGACCAACCCGCTGATCGTCCTCTGCGCGGTGATCGCCGCGGCCTCGCTCGCCGGACTGCTGTGGTACGAGCCGCGGCGCGACGAACCCCTGCTCGACCTGCGGTTCTTCCGTAGCGCCCCGTTCTCGGGTGCGACCGTGATAGCGATCTGCGGCTTCGCCGCGCTCGCCGGGTTCCTCTTCCTCAACACCCTGTACCTGCAGAACCTACGGCACCTCGACGCACTGCACGCGGGCCTGACAATGCTGCCCATGGCCGCGATGTCGCTGTTCTTCGCCCCGTTGTCCGGCCGGATCGTCGGCGCCCGTGGGCCGCGGCTGCCGCTGCTGCTCGCCGGGACGGCGATGTGCGCGAGCAGCGTGGTGATGGCGACGCGGTTCTCCGCGAGCACCTCGTTCGGGCTGCTGATCGGCGGGTACATCGTCTTCGGTATCGGCTTCGGCCTGGTCAACGCCCCGATCACCAACACCGCGGTGTCCGGTATGCCGCGCTCCCAGGCCGGTGTGGCGGCCGCCGTCGCCTCCACCAGCCGCCAGGTCGGCAGCTCGCTCGGGGTCGCCGTGATCGGCTCGGTGATGGCCTCGGGCGCGGCCGGGGGTTACGGCGCGGGCTTCACCGACGCCAGCCGGACCGCCTGGTGGATCATCGCCGGTTGCGGAGCCGCCGTCTTCGTCGTCGGCAGCGTCACCTCCGGCCGCTGGGCGCGCCGCACGGCGGACCACACCGCGGACCGTCTGAAGACCGACGAGATCAAGATGCCGGTGAACGCATGATTGACAACAGGATCGAGCCCGGGACCGAGACCGCCGAGCACGCGTGGCACGGACTGCGCGTCCTGCTCCTGGAGCGGCACGACCGCCGCAAGGAGGTCTCCGAGGCGCTCGGGATGAGCTTCAACCGGGTCAAGGCGCTGCGTCGGATCGCCGCCCAGCCGCGCACCCTGCGGTCGCTCGCCGAGTTCATGGTGATCGACGCGCCCTACGCCACCGTGATCGTCGACGACCTGGCCAAGCGCGGCCTGGTGGAGCGCACCGCCAACCCGGCGGACCGCCGCTCCAAACTGGTCCGCGTCACGCCGCGGGGCCAGGCCGCGGCCGACGAGGCCAACCGCATCCTGGACACCCCGCCCGCCGCGCTGCTCGCCCTGCCGCCCGACGAGCTGGCGGCACTGGACCGGATCGTCACCCGACTGCTGGACTGACACGACAGGGAGCTGAGGGCCGAAGCCCCCAGCCCCCTGTCGTCGTGGCCTCAGCAGCCGAGCAGACGGCTGCCCAGGTAGGCCTGCACCTGGTCCAGCGACACCCGCTCCTGCTTCATGGTGTCGCGCTCACGCACGGTCACCGCGTTGTCCTCAAGGGTGTCGAAGTCGACCGTGACGCAGAACGGGGTACCGATCTCGTCCTGGCGGCGGTAGCGGCGGCCGATGGCGCCAGCGTCGTCGAACTCGATGTTCCAGTTCTTCCGCAGATCGGCGGCGAGGCCCTTGGCCTTCGGCGACAGCTGCGGGTTGCGGGACAGCGGCAGCACGGCGACCTTCACCGGGGCCAGACGCGGGTCGAGACGCATCACGGTGCGCTTCTCCATCTGGCCCTTGGCGTTCGGCGCCTCGTCCTCGTTGTACGCGTCGAGCATGAAGGCCAGCATGGCGCGGTTGACACCGGCCGCGGGCTCGATCACGTACGGGGTCCAGCGCTCGCCCGCCTCCTGGTCGAAGTACGACAGGTCCTGGCCGGAGGCCTTGGAGTGCGCGTTCAGGTCGTAGTCGGTGCGGTTGGCCACGCCCTCGAGCTCGGAGAACTCGGTGCCGCCGAAGTTGAAGCGGTACTCGATGTCAGCGGTGCGCTTCGAGTAGTGGGACAGCTTCTCCTTCGGGTGGTCGTACCAGCGGATGTTCTCCTCGCGGATGCCGAGGTCGCGGTACCAGCTCCAGCGCTGGTCCATCCAGTACTCGTGCCACTGCTCGTCCTCGCCCGGCTTGACGAAGAACTCCATCTCCATCTGCTCGAACTCGCGGGTGCGGAAGATGAAGTTGCCCGGAGTGATCTCGTTGCGGAAGGACTTGCCGATCTGGGCGATACCGAACGGCGGCTTCCTGCGCGAGGTCTGCTGGACGGCGGCGAAGTTGGTGAAGATGCCCTGCGCGGTCTCCGGACGCAGGTAGGCGACCGAGCCGGAGTCCTGGGTCGGGCCGAGGTGGGTGGAGAGCAGGCCGGAGAACTGCTTGGGCTCGGTGAAGCCGCCCTTGTTGCCGCAGTTGGGGCAGTTGATGTCGGCGAGGCCGTTGATCGGCATACGGCCGTGCTTCGCCTCGTACGCCTCCTCCAGGTGGTCGGCGCGGAAGCGCTTGTGGCAGGAGGTGCACTCGGTGAGCGGGTCGGTGAAGGTGGCCACGTGACCGGAGGCCTCCCAGACCTCGCGGGCCAGGATCACCGACGAGTCGATACCGACCACGTCGTCGCGCGAGGTGACCATGGAGCGCCACCACTGGCGCTTGATGTTCTCCTTGAGCTCCACGCCCAGCGGTCCGTAGTCCCAGGCGGCGCGCTGGCCGCCGTAGATCTCGGAGCAGGGGTAGACGAAGCCACGGCGCTTGCTCAGGCTGACGATGGTGTCGATCTTGTCGGCGGCCACGGTGCTCTCTTCAGTACGACGAAGCGGTCAATGTGGGATCCGCCGGCACCTCGCGCGTCGTAACGGTGCGGCCCGCTGCGGCCCAGCGAATAACTCAGGTTACCGGCGCCTGAGCCCTCCGGACCAAATCGGTTTCCGTTTACGATCATCAACCACTGGCACAATGGGAGCGAGCCGCTGAACCGCAGTGCCCGCAGGAACGAGGAGGACGAGACCGTGGCCACCGCCAACCCCCCCGTCCAGGGACGTGCCACCCGACAGCGTGCCGCGGTTTCGGCCGCCCTCGCGGAGGTCGACGAGTTCCGCAGCGCGCAGGAGCTGCACGACCTGCTGCGGCACCGCGGCGATTCGGTGGGCCTGACGACCGTCTACCGCACCCTGCAGTCGCTCGCCGACGCCGGTGAGGTGGACGTCCTGCGGACCAGCGACGGCGAGGCCGTCTACCGCCGCTGCAGCAGCGGCCACCATCACCACCTGGTCTGCCGCACCTGCGGCAAGGCCGTCGAGGTCGAGGGCCCGGCGGTCGAGAAGTGGGCCGACGCCATCGCCGCCGAGCACGGCTATGTGGACGTGGACCACACCATCGAGATCTTCGGGACCTGTGCGGACTGCGCGGGCGCCGCGCGGAAGTAGCCGCTTCCGGGGGGCGAAGCCCCCCGGAGCCCCCGCTCCCTAGGGGTTCGGGAGCGCGCCGCCGAAGCGGCGGTCGCGGGAGGCGTACTCAAGGCAGGCGCGCCACAGATCGCGGCGGTCGAAATCCGGCCAAAGTACGTCCTGAAACACCATCTCCGCATAAGCGCTTTGCCAGATCAGGTAGTTGGACGTGCGCTGCTCGCCGGAAGGGCGGACGAAGAGGTCGACGTCCGGCATGTCCGGGTAGTACATGTACTTGGAGAGGGTCTTCTCGTTGACCTTGGACGGGTCGAGCCTGCCCGCCTTGACGTCCTCGGCCATCGCCGCCGCCGCGTCCGCGATCTCCGCACGGCCGCCGTAGTTGACGCAGAAGTAGAGCGTCATGGCGTCGTTGTCCTTGGTCTGCTCCTGGGCGATCTGCAGTTCCTGGACAACGGACTTCCACAGCTTCGGCATCCGGCCGGTCCACCGGATCCGGATGCCCAGCGCATCCATCTCGTCGCGGCGGCGGCGGATCACATCGCGGTTGAAGTTCATCAGGAAGCGGACCTCTTCCGGCGACCGCTTCCAGTTCTCCGTCGAGAAGGCGTAGAGCGAAAGGTTCTTGACGCCCATCTCGATACAGCCCCTGAGGACATCGAGCACGACCGACTCGCCGACCTTGTGGCCCTCGGTACGCGGCAGTCCGCGCTGCTTCGCCCAGCGGCCGTTCCCGTCCATGACGATCGCGACATGGTTCGGCACCAACTCGGCAGGGATCTTCGGCGGTCGCGCGCCCGACGGGTGCGGCTCCGGCACCTGGTATTCGCGCCGACCGCGACTGAGGATCCCACGACGTGCCATGTGCTCTTTTCCCCTACTTCCCTGCTTCTACTTCCCGACGGACCGCATTCTCCACGAACCGCAGCGAGCGCAGCCCCCGCTCCAGATGCCACTGCAGGTACGCGGCCACGATCCCGCTGCCCTCCCGGGAGTGGCGCTCCTCGCAGGCATCCGCCGTCTCCCAGTCCCCTGTGAGCAGCGCCCCGAGGAGTTCCAGTGACTCCGGAGAGGGTACGACGCTGCCGGGAACCCGGCACTGACCGCACACCACTCCGCCCGATGCGACCGAGAAGAACCGGTTCGGCCCGGGCAGCCCGCATTTGGCACAGGCCTCGAAGCTGGGCGCGTAGCCGTTGACGGCGAGCGAGCGCAGCAGGAAGGCGTCCAGCACCAGCCGCGGCTCGTGCGCGCCGCTGGCCAGCGTCCGCAGCCCCCCGACCAGCAGCAGGTACTGCTGCACAGCGGGTTCGCCCTCGTGATCCGTGAACCGCTCGGCGGTCTCCAGCATCGCCGTACCGGCGGTGTAGCGGGCGTAGTCGGTGACGATGTCGCTGCCGTAGGCCGCGATCGACTCGACCTGGGTGCACAACGGCAGCCCCCGGCCGACCAGTTCGCCGCCGCGGGCGAAGAACTGCGCATCGACATGGGAGAACGGCTCCAGGCGAGCGCCGAACTTCGACTTGGTACGGCGAACGCCCCGGGCCACGGCCCGCACCCGCCCCTGCCGCCTGGTGAGGAACGTGATGATCCGATCCGCCTCGCCCAGCTTCTGGGTGCGCAGCACTATGCCGTCGTCGCGGAACAGACTCATCGACCGCTCCCGCCACTGGCCGGCTGGGGGTACGGCCCGCGGCGGAGCCGCAATGGGACAGAGCGTCCCCCGGGAGAAAACAGCATGATCCGATCCGCCTCGCCCAGCTTCTGGGTGCGCAGCACTATGCCGTCGTCGCGGAACAGACTCATGCCACTCATTGTCCCGCATGGACGCCCTACGACGGCGTGCGGGCAGCCGCCTCCAGCAGACGGTCGGTGTCCTCCCCGGGCAGCCGCAGCGAGCGACCGACGGCGGCCAGGGCCTCGCGCTCGGCGGGCAGATAGGGGCCGTCGGCAAGCGCGATCCGCGCGCCCTGGAGCAGGACGCGCTCGCGGCCCTGCGGTGCGAGGTGCCTGGTGAGCGGTTCCAGGGCCTCGTGGAGTTCGATCGACAGCCAGGTCCCGCAGCCGTCCAGGGCGCCCGCCATGGAGTCGTACGAGCCGGGCAGCCGTCCCTCGTCCGCGGCGAGCGCGGCCAGCAGGCCGATGAGCTGGTCCTCGGTGCAGTCGGTGAAACCGGCCTCGCGCACCGCCTCCAGCGCGGCCTGGCGGGCGTGCCGGGAGCTCGCGCCGCCCGCGGTCAGCACGGCGAGGGCGATGGTGTGCACCGCGTCCCTGAGCATCGCGGAGAAGCGGCTGCTGGTGGGCGCGTCCAGTACGTCGAGCCCGTAGCGGCGATGGCATACGCCGCACTCGGCGATGGTGCCCGCCGGGCCCCGGGAGAGCAGCGGCACCCCCAGCACGGTGAGGCGCCGCACGCCGGTGCGGCGGCAGTAGTGGCGGTCACCGCCGCAGTCGGGGCAGTAGAACTCACCGTCGCCCTCGGTGTGCCAGACGGTGCGCACCCCCCAGACGTACCGGCCCCGACAGCGCAGTTCCAGCGATGGCAGGCCCACGATGCACCCTCCGGCGGCTCGTCCTGGCACGTGCGAACATCCCACTACGTCGAGTTGCGTCCCACGGCGCGAGCGCGAGAGGCAGCGCGTCGCAGCGCAGAAGTAACGCTCCGGCAACGTCGCCGTGTTGGAGTGATGTTAGCCACACCGATGACGTGCAGTCAGTACCGCGTGCCCACCCGGTTACGAAAACGCGGTCCCGGCCACCGTCCGGTGGCCGGGACCGCGAGGCCGGTGCGCCGCGTCTTCGGCTGGAGGTCCGGATCAGGAGGCGCGGTACGCCCGGTTGACCGCGGACACCACGGCCTTGATCGAGGCGCGCACGATGTTCGCGTCGATGCCGACGCCCCACAGCACCTTGCCGTCGATCGCGCACTCCACGTAGGAGGCGGCCTGGGCGGCCGCGCCCTCGGTCTGCGCGTGCTCGGCGTAGTCCAGCACCCGTACATCCATGTCGGTCGCGGCCAGGGCGTCGATGAACGCGGCCAGCGGGCCGTTGCCGGTGCCGGTCAGCACGGTCTCGGTGCCGTCCACCACCGCCTCGACGGTGAGCGCGTCGCCGCCGTCGTTGGTGGTCGAGGTCTGGGCGGAGCGCAGCGCGACCCGGCCCCAGGCGTTGTCCGGCGTCGGCAGGTACTCGTCCTGGAAGACCGCCCAGATCTCGGCCGGGGTGACCTCGCCGCCCTCGGCGTCGGTCTTGTTCTGGATGATCTTCGAGAACTCGATCTGCATCCGGCGCGGCAGGTCCAGCTTGTGGTCGTTCTTCAGGACGTAGGCGATACCGCCCTTGCCGGACTGGGAGTTGACGCGGATGACCGCCTCGTAGGAACGGCCCACGTCCTTGGGGTCGATGGGCAGGTACGGAACGGCCCATGCGATCTCGTCGACGGTCCTGCCCTGTGCCGCGGCGTCCGCCTCCAGTACCTCGAAGCCCTTCTTGATGGCGTCCTGGTGGGAGCCGGAGAAGGCCGTGTAGACCAGATCGCCCGCGTAGGGGTGGCGCGGGTGGATCTCCATCTGGTTGCAGTACTCGGCGGTGCGGCGGATGTCGTCGATCCGCGAGAAGTCGATCTGCGGGTCGACTCCCTGGGAGAACAGGTTCATCCCCAGGGTGACCAGGTCGACGTTGCCGGTGCGCTCGCCCTGTCCGAACAGGCAGCCCTCGATGCGGTCGGCTCCAGCCATGATCGCCAGCTCGGCGGCGGCCACCGCGGTGCCGCGGTCGTTGTGCGGGTGCACCGACAGGCAGATGTGCTCGCGGCGGGACAGGTTCCGCGACATCCACTCGAAACGGTCGGCGTGCGTGCTCGGCGTGGAACGCTCCACCGTGGCGGGCAGGTTGAGGATGATCTCGCGGCCGTCCTCCGGCTGCCAGACGTCCATCACCGCCTCACAGACCTCCAGCGCGAAGTCCAGCTCGGTGTCGGTGAAGATCTCCGGGCTGTACTGGTAGCCGAAGGCCGTCTCCTCGCCCAGGATCTTGTCGGCGTACTCCATCACCAGCCGGGTGCCGTCCACCGCGATCTGCTTGGTCTCCTCACGCCCGCCGCGGAAGACCACCCGGCGGAACAGCGGCGCGGTCGCGTTGTACAGGTGCACGGTGGCGCGCGGGGCGCCGCGCAGCGATTCGACGGTCCGCTCGATCAGTTCCTCGCGGGCCTGGGTCAGGACGGAGATCGTCACGTCCTCCGGGATCGCGCCCTCTTCGATGATGGAGCGTACGAACGCGAAGTCGGTCTCCCCGGAGGACGGGAACCCGACCTCGATCTCCTTGTAGCCCATGGAGACCAGCAGGTCGAACATCGCCCGCTTGCGGGTCGGCGACATCGGGTCGATCAGCGCCTGGTTGCCGTCCCGCAGGTCGGTCGACAGCCAGCGCGGCGCCTTGGTGATCCGCTGCTGCGGCCAGGTGCGGTCGGGGATGTCCACGGCCTCGTACGGACCGTACCTGTGGATCGGCATCCCGGACGGGCGCTGGCGCACCGTGGCGGCGGTGATGGGCGTGGGTCGACCGATGCTGTTGGGGGTGCTGCTCATGCTGTGAGGCTCCTGAGTCCTTTGGCTCGGACGGCCGACGGCGGGATATGGCATCACCGAACTCCGCGGGGAGGGGGTCGGCCTCGACTACAGGCCCTCGCCGCGGCAGCTAAGAAGAAGCAGCCCGAAACGCATGATGTGGGAAGCCTAGCCCGGCAGGCCCCACGACGCACAGGAGAAGCCCGGTTCCTCTCAGTATGCAAGACGGCGCCGCAACACGTCGTAAACGTTGATCTTCCACTCGTTCTCGGGAATTCCGGACACAAGCGGTGACAACGAAGCTACGCAATGCCAGATTGCGGGCATGACCAATGCGCCTGCCAGCCGTCCTGTCTTCTGCTCGATCGTCCCGCCGCATCTGCTCGACTCGCTCGCCCGGCACGAGGATCCCGACGTGCACCTTCCGGCGCGGTACACGCTGGAGCTCGACGCCGCACACCGCACCCGGCGCCGGATCGGCACCCTGATGACGGCCGCCCCCAGCACGACCGCCGCCTCCGACCACCCCGCCCGCACGATCTACGACGCCCAGCACCAGCAGACGCTGCCCGGGAAGAAGGTACGCGCGGAGGGCGCGGGTCCGGCCAAGGATCAGCCGGTCAACCACGCCTACGACGGTCTGGGCGCCACCTTCACGCTCTATCTGAAGGCGTACGGACGGCACTCCATCGACGGCAGCGGCCTGCCGCTGAACGCGAGCGTCCACTACGGCCAGGGCTACAACAACGCCTTCTGGGACGGCAGGCAGATGGTCTTCGGCGACGGCGACGGCCGGATCTTCCAGGACTTCACCGGCTCCATCGATGTGATCGGCCACGAGCTGACGCACGGCGTCACCCAGTACTCCGCCAACCTGGAGTACTTCGGCCAGTCAGGGGCGCTCAACGAGTCGGTCTCCGATGTGTTCGGCTCGATCATCAAGCAGTACGCGCTGCGGCAGACCGCCGACCAGGCCGACTGGCTGATCGGCGCGGACGTCCTCGCGCCGGGGATCCACGGCACCGCGCTGCGCTCGATGAAGGCGCCCGGAACGGCCTACGACGACCCCACGCTCGGCAAGGACCCGCAGCCCGCCACCATGGACGACTACGTCACCACCTCGCAGGACAACGGCGGCGTGCACATTAACTCCGGCATTCCCAACCATGCCTTCTACCTGGTCGCCGCGGCGCTCGGCGGTCACAGCTGGGAGCGCGCGGGCCAGATCTGGTACGACACCCTCACGGGCGGCAGCCTCGCGTCGGACGCCGATTTCGCCGCCTTCGCCCGGACCACCGCTACCGCCGCGCACACCCGGTACGGGGACGGGGAGGAGTACCAGGCGGTGCTCAAGGCCTGGTCCCAGGTCGGGGTGGCGGCCACGCTGACCGGCACCGCACTCCCCCGGCAGGCGTCCCCCCAGCAGCAGGCACCGGAAGGTGCACAGCCCCCGTCCCAGGGGTAGACGACCATCATGCGGATAGCGGTGACCAGGACCGGCGGCTTCGCCGGAATCACCCGCCAGGCAGAGCTGGACACCACCGGCCGCCCCGACGCCGCTCGCCTGCGGGCACTGGCCCTCGGCGCACTGGCGGACGGCCAGTCGAAGCGGCCGGTCGGCGTCCCGGACGGTTTCACGTACGAGCTCACGGTGGACGGCACCACGGCGTATTGCGCCGACCCCGAACTGAGCGACGCCCAACGGGAGCTGATCGCAAGCGTGTTGGGGGAAGGCGCCTGAGGCCCGTCTGGCGGATCCGGGCCAAGGGGCGCCCGCGGGGCCGTGATGGTCGCACCACCGCCGGTCCACACCCTCGTGGCTTCACGTCGCGGCGGAGAGTTCTCACCGCCGCGACGGCGCACAGGGCGAAGCCGTCAGAACCCCAGCTTCCGCAACTGCTTCGGGTCGCGTTGCCAGTCCTTGGCGACCTTCACATGCAGGTCCAGGAAGACCGGCGTGCCCAGCAGCGCCTCGATGTGCTTGCGGGCCTTTGTGCCGACGTCCTTCAGGCGGGCGCCCTTGGGGCCGATGATGATGCCCTTCTGGCTGGGGCGTTCGATGTAGATGTTGGCGTGCACATCGAGCAGCGGCTTGTTCTCCGGGCGTCCCTCGCGCGGCAGCATCTCCTCGACGACGACCGCGATCGAGTGCGGCAGCTCGTCCCGTACGCCCTCCAGCGCCGCCTCGCGGATCAGCTCGCCGACCATGACCTGCTCGGGCTCGTCGGTGAGGTCGCCCTGGGGGTAGAGCGCCGGGCCCTCCGGCAGCAGCGGCACCAGCAGGTCGGCGAGGAGCGAGACCTGCTTGTCGCCCACGGCCGATACGGGCACGATCTCCGCCCACTCGAAACCGAGCTCCTTGCCCAGCTGATCGACCGCGATCAGCTGCGCGGCGAGCCGCTCGGAGTCGACCAGGTCGGTCTTGGTGACGATGGCGATCTTCGGCGTCTTCTTGATCTCGGCGAGTTCCTTGGCGATGAAGCGGTCGCCGGGGCCGAGCTTCTGGTCGGCGGGCAGGCAGAAGCCGATCACGTCGACCTCGGACCAGGTGGTCCGTACGACGTCGTTGAGCCGCTCGCCGAGCAGCGTGCGCGGCTTGTGCAGGCCGGGGGTGTCCACCAGGACGAGCTGCGCGTCCGGGCGGTGCACGATGCCGCGCACGGTGTGCCGGGTGGTCTGCGGACGGTTGGAGGTGATCGCCACCTTCTGGCCGACCAGAGCGTTCGTAAGGGTGGATTTGCCCGCGTTGGGCCGGCCGACGAAGCAGGCGAAACCGGCCCGGTGGGAGTTCTGCGGGGATTCTGTGCGAACGCTCATGCCGCCCATTGTCCCCGATGGGCGAGCATGCCCTGGCCGCTTCGCTCGTGATCAACGGTCCTACGGCCGGTCCGCCGGATCTTCGCTTGGGTTGCGGTTGGCCCCGCACCGCCGATCTGCGCCGTCGTGGCTGCTCACCGGCTGGGGCGGAAAATCTTTCGCCGCCGAGGCAGCGAGCAACGACGACGATGTGGACCGCCGGGCAGGCGCTACGCCTCCAGCCGGGTCCGCAGCGTCCCGTCCGCTGCGGCGAGCAGGATGGGGGTGCCGGGCCCGCCGAGCTCGCGTACGACTGCCTGGTCCTCGGCCGGGACGGCCTCCGCGTCGGAGACGACGGCCGCCGCCTCCAGGGACCTTGCGCCGCTCGCGACCGCCATCGCGATGGCGGTCCGCAGCGCGCTCAGCTTCAGCGAAGCCAGATCCACCGACCCGGCGACATACGTACGGCCCGTCTCGTCCCGTACGGCCGCACCCTCGGGCACACCGTTGCGGGCGCGCACCGACCGGGCAAGGGTGATGATTTTGCGGTCCTCGGGATCGATGGCTGCTGCGTCGCTCATGGAGCGAGCATACGGCGAGCGATCAGCTCGCCACCGGGCGGATCGTCTCCCGCCGCCCCTCCGGCGACGCCAGTCGCTCCAGCTTCTCGGCGGTGTCCGTGCCGGGCACGGGGTTGTGCATCACGATCGTCAGGTCCGGCCGGGCCGGAACCCGCAGTTGTGTGCTCTCGAACCGCAGCGAGCCGACCGCCGGATGCGTGATCTCCTTCACCATCTGCCCACTGGGCTGCACATCGCCGCGCGCCCACAGCTCCGCGAACTGCGGGCTGACGGCGGACAGTTCGTCGACGATGGCACGGAACCCCTCGTCGTCCGGGTGCTCGGAGGCGGCCGCCCGGTACTGGGCGACGACGGCCGCGGCGATGTCGCCGTGGGCGTTGGCCCGGCCGCGGTAGACCTGGTTGGTGAAGAAGCTGACCAGGCAGTTGGTGTCGCTCTCGGCGAAGCCGAAGGTGAGCCCGGCCGCCTCGTTGAAGCCGATGATGTTCCAGTACGCGTCCATGATGTGGGCCGGGAACGGCATCCACGCGTCGATCAGCCGCTGCAGCCCCTCGCAGGAGTCGTCACGCGATTCGGCCTGCGGCAGCGGGGGGTTCAGCCCGGCGAGCACGTACAGGTGGCGCCGCTCGGCGCCGTTGAGCCGCAGCACCCGGGCGACCGCGTCCAGGACCTGCGGCGAGACCGAGATATCCCGGCCCTGCTCCAACCACTGGTACCAGGAGGCGCCGACTCCGGCGAGCACCGCGACCTCCTCGCGGCGCAGCCCGGGGGTGCGGCGGCGCGCGCCGCCGTCCGGCAGACCGGCCTGCGCCGGGGTGACCCTGGCCCGACGGCTCATCAGGAACTCGCGCAGTTCCTGGCGGCGCGGCGTCCTGGCGGACCTGACGGACTTGACCGGCTGTTCCACGCCTGCTCCCCCTGGTGTGCGCTGCCTGGTGGTCCAGCCACCAGCATAATCTGCCGCTCCCCACGGTCTTCTGGCTTGCCAGAGGCTTGACGGCATGGCGATCGACACACCAACCACCCCTTCCGATCAGGCCGTTACAGCGGCCCCCTCGCGGCTGACGACCCGCGCCAAGCTGATCCTCTTCGTCCTCTGCGCGGCCCAGTTCATGATCGCGCTCGACTTCTCCATCCTGAACGTGTCGCTGCCCGTGCTCGGCAAGGACCTGGGCATGAGCCAGGCCAATCTGCAGTGGGCGGTCACCGCGTTCGCCCTGCCGTCCGGCGGGTTCCTGCTGCTGTTCGGGCGTATCGCCGACCTGTTCGGGCGGCGCAAACTGTTCCTCGCCGGACTCGCGGTGTTCACCGCGGCATCCGTGGTGGCCACCCTCGCCTGGGATCCGACGGTGTTCCTGATCGGCCGGGCCATCCAGGGCCTGGGGGCGGCGGTGATCGTGCCGACCGGAATGTCGCTGCTGACCACCACGTTTCCCGAAGGGCCGCAGCGCGACCGGGCGTTGGGTATCAGCGGCACGTTGCTCTCGCTGGGCTTCACCATCGGCGTGGTGCTCGGTGGTGTGCTGACCGACACCTTCGGGTGGCGCTCCACCATGGCGCTGCTGGGCATCGCGGGCGTGATCGTGCTGGCCGCGGCGCCCGGCCTGCTGACCGAATCGCGCAATGCCCACCGGCCGAGGATCGACGTTCCCGGTGCGGTGACCGTCACCGGCGGGCTGCTCGCCGTGATCTACGCGCTGTCCACCGCCTCGCAGCGCGGTTTCGGCGGCGCCGATGTGATCGTGGCGCTGGTGGCAGGCGTCGCCCTGCTGGCCGCCTTCGTGGTGGTCGAGTCGCGGGTGGCCGAGCCGATGGTCTCGCTGCGGATGCTGCGCCGCCCCTCGGTGGCGTGGGGCAACCTCGCCGGTATCACCACGTTCTCGATGATGAGCACGGTGGTCTTCCTGCTCACGCTGTATCTGCAGGAGATCCGCGGACTGTCCGCGTTCCAGACCGGATTGGTCTTCGGTGTGCAGGGTGCGGCGGCGGCCGTGACCGGTGCGACGGCGGCGCGGGTCATAGGCCGGTTCGGGGTGCGCAGGACGCTGGTCGGCGGAATGCTGGTCCAGGCCGCGCTCACCGCTGCGCTGGTCTTCCTCGGCGACGGCTCGTACGGTACGTGGCTCGCGCTGGCCGCGGTCACGATCGGCTGCGTCGGCCATCTGTGGGTGATCGTGTCGTACGGCATCACCGCCACCTCCGGGCTGCCGGACCACGAGCAGGGGCTGGCGACCGGACTGGTCACCAGTTCCCAGCAGTTGGGCATCACGATCGGCATCCCGTTGCTGGGCGCGCTGGCCGCGTCCCGGGCTAACCTGCTGGACGGCGTCCGGCTGGCACTCGGGCTGGACGCGGCGATCGTGGCGGCCGTGGCGGTGCTGGTCGCTGCAGGCCTTGGCCTTCGCGACAGGGCCTCGCGGTAGGCCCCACCGGGCGGGGCCTCACCCCATGGGCCCTGCCCAGCCGTTCTTCGTCGAGGTGCGGTCAGCTCGGCACCGCTGGTCCACAGCGTCGTGGTCGCTCGCCGTGGCAGCGGATGAATCCTTCCGCCGCGGCGGCGAGAAGCTGCACGGAGGTGCCGAGTGGACCGCTCTCCCGATCTGACGCTCGGGCGGACAGGCGCCAGGTGGTGGAGATCGGCCGGACGGGGCCAGCGGCCGGACAGCGCTAGCCGTCGGCCGCCAACTCGCCCTCGTCCGTCCGGGATACCGCGGATACCAGGATCGTGCCGATGCGGTTGCGTCGGCCCGCCGGGGACTCGGCGGTCAGCCGCAGCGCGGTCGGCGCGGTCAGGTCATGCTGAGCGGAGGCGTCCACGGGGAGCTCCACGACCGCGCTGGCGCCCGGGATCGGCACCCGGCCCAGTGCCTTCGCCAGCAGACCGCCGACCGTCTCCACGTCCTCGTCGTCCAGCTTCACCCCGTACAGCTCGCCGAGGTCACCGATGTCCAGGCGGGAGGTGACCCGGAAGCTGCCGATCCCCAGGTCCTCGACGGGCGGCAGTTCGCGGTCGTACTCGTCGGTGATCTCGCCGACGATCTCTTCGAGGATGTCCTCGATGGTGACGATCCCGGCCGTACCGCCGTACTCGTCGATGACGACCGCCACATGGTTGCGGTCCCGCTGCATCTCACGCAGCAGATCGCCCGCGTTCTTGGTGTCGGGCACGAACGTGGCGGGCCGCATGACCGTGGCGACCGGATCGTTCTCGGACTCGCGGTTGATGTGCACCCGTCGTGCCAGGTCCTTGAGGTAGACCATGCCGACCACGTCGTCCTCGTTCTCGCCGGTGACCGGGATACGGGAGAATCCGCTGCGCAGCGCGAGGGTGAGCGCCTGGCGGATCGTCTTCGTCCGCTCGATCATGACCAGATCGGTGCGTGGCACCATCACCTCGCGCACGATCGTGTCACCGAGTTCGAAGACCGAGTGCACCATGCGGCGCTCCTCGTCCTCGATGAGCGAGTCCTGCTCGGCGAGGTCCACGAGTGCGCGCAGTTCCGCCTCGGAGGCGAACGGGCCCTGGCGGAAGCCCCGGCCGGGGGTGAGAGCGTTACCGATGAGGATGAGCAGCTTGGGTACCGGACCCATGATCCGGGCCAGCGGCAGCAGCACATACGCGGCGGCGGTGGCCGTGTTCAGCGGGTGCTGGCGGCCGATGGTGCGCGGTGAGACCCCGACGGCCACATAGCTGACCAGCACCATCACGCCGATGGCGGCGGCCAGCGCCTGCCACGTCCGGTCGAAGGAGCGCAGGCAGACCGCGGTGATGAAGGCTGCCGCGGCCATCTCGCAGCCGACCCGCACCAGCAGCGCCACATTCAGGTAGCGCGTGGGGTCGGAGGCGACCGCGAGGAGCTTCCCACTGCCGCGCCGACCGGCCCTGGCCGCCTCCTCCGCGCGGAACCGCGAGGTGCGGGCCAGACCGGCCTCGGCGCAGGCGGCGAGCCAGGCGACGACCACCAGGAGGACGCTTGCGATGATCACGGCGGTCAGTGGGTGGTGGGGGCCGGGGACGGCCCCTCGACGCCGCGCGCAGCGCGCCAGTCGTCCAGGATCGCCTTCTGCAGGCCGAACATCTCGGCCTTCTCGCCCGGCTCCTCGTGGTCGTAGCCGAGCAGGTGCAACACACCGTGCACGGTGAGGAGTTGCAGCTCCTCGTCCATCGAGTGCTGGCTCGGCGCCTGCTCACCCTGCTTCTTGGCGACCTCGGGGCACAGCACGATATCGCCGAGCAGGCCCTGCGGCGGCTCTTCCTCGTCCTTGCCCGGCGGGCGCAGCTCGTCCATCGGGAAGGACATCACATCGGTGGGACCGGGCAGGTCCATCCACTGGATGTGGAGCTGTTCCATGGCTTCGGCGTCAACGACGATGATCGAGAGCTCTGACATGGGGTGGATGCGCATGCGCTGGAGTGCGTAACGGGCGACTTCGAGCACCGACTGCTCGTCGATCTCCGTGCCGGACTCGTTGTTGACGTCGATCGCCATGGTGCGGTGTCTTTTACTTTCCCTTGCCGGCGTGGCCGCTGGTATGGCCACCGTTGCGGTTGTCGTAGGCCTCGTAGGCGTCCACGATCCGGCCGACCAGCTTGTGGCGGACCACATCGGTGCTGGTGAGCCGGGAGAAGTGCACGTCCTGGACGCCGTCCAGGATCTCCACGACCTGCCGCAGCCCGCTCTTGGTGCCGCCGGGCAGGTCGACCTGGGTGATGTCACCGGTGATGACGATCTTGGAGTCGAAGCCGAGGCGGGTCAGGAACATCTTCATCTGCTCGGCGGAGGTGTTCTGAGCCTCGTCCAGGATGATGAAGGCGTCGTTGAGGGTGCGGCCGCGCATGTACGCGAGCGGGGCGACCTCGATCGTGCCGTTCGCCATCAGCCGCGGGATCGAGTCGGGGTCGACCATGTCGTGCAGGGCGTCGTACAGCGGGCGCAGGTACGGGTCGATCTTCTCGTAGAGCGTGCCGGGCAGGAAGCCGAGCCGCTCGCCCGCCTCGACGGCGGGCCGGGTCAGGATGATCCGGTTGACCTGCTTGGACTGCAGCGCCTGCACGGCCTTGGCCATCGCCAGGTAGGTCTTGCCGGTACCGGCCGGGCCGATGCCGAAGACGATGGTGTGCTTGTCGATCGCATCGACGTACCGCTTCTGGTTGAGCGTCTTGGGGCGGATGGTGCGGCCGCGGGTGGAGAGGATGTTCTGGGTGAGGACCTGTGCGGGGGTCTCCTCAAGACCGTCCGGTCCGCTGTCCTGCCGGAGCATGGCGATCGACCGCTCCACTGCGTCCTCCGTCATTGGCGCGCCAGTGCGCAGCACCAGCATCATTTCATCGAAAAGGCGCTGCACCAGCGCGACTTCCGCCGCGTCTCCGGCAGCGCTGACCTCGTTGCCACGGACATGGATGTCCACGGTCGGGAACGCCCGCTCGATCACGCGCAGCAGCGAATCACCCGATCCCAGGACAGTGACCATGGGGTGCTTGGCCGGTACGACGAAGTGTGCGCGCGCCTGCGGTTGCTGCTGCGTGGGTGTTTGTGTCATGGGCTCGGCTCTGAGGCCTACTCGTCCCGCTTCCGTGCTCGACATGCCTGTTAGGGCCTGGGGTTCAAGGGTACGACGGGTCGGGGGCAGGCCCGAGGGGTTTTCCCGCTGGGTTTTCCACAGGGGTGTCACCGCGCACAGCACTCCGATAGAACACCGACATGAAGATCAGGACCGGTGGACCGGGGGACGTGGCCGCCACGCTGACGCTGCTGGACAAGGCGATCGTGTGGCTGACCGCTCGCGGTTGGCCCGACCAGTGGGGCACCGAGCCCCGTTCGACGCGCCCCTCGTCAGTGGCGCACATCGAGGAATACGCCCGAGACCACCTGTTGCGGGCCGCCGAGCTGGACGGCGGAGTGGTGGGCGTGTGTGTGCTGGCCGAGGCACCGCCCGAATACGTGGCCGAGATCGCCGAGCGGGAGCTCTACATACGGCTGCTGATCACCGACCGTGACCGATCCGGCAGCGGCATCGGCGCGGCGCTGGTCGCCGACGCCTGCGAGGAGGCCCGGCGCAGAGGCATATCGCTGCTGCGCGTGGACTGCTACGCGGGCAACGGCGGCGGTCTGGTCGAGCAGTACCGCAGGCTCGGCTTCGAGCCCGCGGAACCGTTCACGGTGACCAGCCCCACGACCGGCGAGCCGTGGCCAGGGCAGGTGCTACAGCGCAGGTTGTGACCGTCGCGGGCGGGCTCGGACAGACCCCTAAGAGTGCCGGAACCCGATCGTCGGCACCGCGCGGCGCAGCGGCCAGGGGCGGGCGCCGGTGGGCAGCAGGTCGTCCAGGAAGGCGTAGCGGCGCAGTGCGCTGCGGTCCTGGTCGTCGTACTGCTTGGCGTGCTGCCACCAGGCGGCGATCTCGATCCAGCCCGGTGCGGAGAGCGAACCGCCGAACTCCTGGACGGACAGGGCCGCGGTCAGACTGGCGAAGGCGAGCCGGTCGGTGAGCGGCCAGTCGGCGAGCGTCCCGGTGATGAACCCGGCCACGAAGACATCACCGGCGCCGGTCGGGTCCAGGGCGTCGACGATGAGCGCGGGCACCTCCGCGGCCTCGCCGCTCGCCGAGTCAACCGCGTACGCACCCTCTTCGCCCAAAGTGACGACCGCCAGCGGCACCAGTTCGGCGAGCTTGCGGGCGGCGCGGCGCGGGCACTCGGTACGGGTGTAGCGCATGGCCTCGGCCGCGTTGGGCAAGAACGCCTCGCAGTGCCGCAGGTCGGTCAGGTCGCTGGGGTCCCAGCGCCCGGAGTCGTCCCACCCGACGTCGGCGAAGATCCGGCTGCCGTGCCGGGCGGCGTGCCCGATCCACTCCTCACGGTGGCCCGGGGTGAGGGCGGCCACACAGGCGCGGGCGGGCGGCGGGCACACCGGCGCGGGCTCCTCCGGGGGCGGCGCCTCATGGCCGTGGCTGACCATGGTCCGCTCGCCCTCGTACGCCATGGAGACGGTGACGGGCGAATGCCAGCCGGGCACCCTGCGGGACAGCGACAGGTCGATGCCCTCGTCACGCTCCAGGCTCTCCCAGCAGTAGTCGCCGTACATGTCGTCGCCGAACGCCGCCGCGAGGGAGGTGCGCAGGCCCAGCCGGGCAAGCGCGGTGGCCATGTTGGCCACGCCCCCGGGGCTGGAGCCCATGCCGCGGGCCCAGGACTCGGTGCCGCGCACCGGCGCGCTGTCCAGGCCGGTGAAGATGATGTCGAGGAACACGGTGCCGGTCAGGTACACATCGGTTGCCGGATCGCCCGGGGCACGGACCGCGGCGAGCGGGTCGAGGACGGGTTGGTCTGCCACCAGTGGCTCCTTCCGGCGGACGCGTGATCGCGTGTTGCACACTGTGCCCCAGGACAACGGGGTACGCGGTGAAGCCAGCATTACAGGACGCGCAGTCGGGGCGCCGCGCCCGCGGCCACCGGGCCGCACACGGCATACTCGCCCGCACCTGCCGCCGCGGGGCGGAAGCGGATCCAGAGGGAGGAAGCGTGCGGCTCACGATTCTCGGCGGTGGGGGATTCCGCGTTCCACTGGTCTACCGGGCCCTGTTCGCGGAGCCGGGATCGCCGGGCGCGGTCAAGGAGTTGGTGCTCTACGACACCGACCACCAGCGGCTGTCCGTGATCGCCTGCGTACTGGCCGCGCAGGCGCACAGCGCACCCGGCGCGCCCATCGTGCGGATCGCACAGGGCCTGGACGACGCGCTGCGCGGTGCGGACTTCGTCTTCTCCGCGATCCGGGTGGGCGGTATGGCGGGCCGGGTGTGCGACGAGCGGATCCCGCTGGCCGAGGGTGTGATCGGCCAGGAGACGGTCGGTGCGGGCGGGGTGCTGTACGGACTGCGGACACTGCCGGTGGCGGTGCACATCGCCGAGCGGGTGCGAGCCGTGGCACCCGACGCCTGGGTGATCAACTTCACCAATCCGGCGGGGATGGTGACCGAGGCGATGCAGCGGGTCCTCGGCGAGCGGGTCGTCGGCATCTGCGACTCACCGGTGGGCCTGGTGCGCCGGGCGGCGCGGGCGGCGGGTGTCGATCCGGATGCGGTGAGCTACGACTACGTGGGCCTCAACCACCTTGGCTGGCTGCGGCGGTTGGAGTCGGGCGGCCGGAATCTGCTGCCGGAGCTGCTGGCGGACCCCCAGGCCCTGGGGTCGTTCGAGGAGGGGCGGCTCTTCGGGGCCGAGTGGCTGGGGGCGCTGGGCTCGCTGCCCAACGAGTACCTGCTCTACTACTACTTCACCCGCGAGACGCTCTCCGCGGCCCGCGCCGCGAAGGCCACCCGGGGGGAGTTCCTCGACCGGCAGCAGTCGGAGTTCTTCGCGCAGGCGGGCGCCGACTCCTCGAAGGCGTACGACCTGTGGGAGGCGACCCGCCTGGAGCGCGAGGAGATGTACATGGCCGACGCCCGCGCGGCGACCGGCGGCTGGCAGCGGGACGCCGCCGACCTGGAGGGCGGCGGGTACGACCGGGTGGCGCTGGCACTGATGCGGGCGATAGCCCGCGGCGAACGGACCCAGCTGATCCTCAACGTCCGCAACGGCACGACCCTGCCCCTGCTCGACCCCGACGCGGTGATCGAGGTGCCGTGCGCGGTCGGCCCGGACGGTCCCCGGCCGCTCCCGGTCGTCGCGCCGGACGCGCATCAGGCGGGACTCATGCTGTCGGTCAAGGCGGCCGAGCGCGCCACGATCGAGGCGGCGGCGACCGGTTCGCGCACCGCCGCACTGCGCGCGCTGGCGCTGCACCCGTTGGTGGACTCGGCGGCGGTGGCCTCCCGCATCCTGGACCGGGCGGGGATCAGCTGACCTCGCAGTCGGCTGCCTCCGCGCCCAGGCTGACCGCCGCCGAGAGGCGCCGAGCGGCCGGACCGTCCTGGCCGGGGCCCTGGATGGCGCTGACGATCCCGGCAGCCCAGTCCGCGGGGTGATCACGGCCGAGGAGGCGGGCGAGGTGCGCCAGACGGGTGCGGCGTTCCGCGGGGGCGAGTGCGAGGGCCTGCCGCAGCACCTCGACCAGGTCCTCGGGTGAGCGGGGGTCGGTGAAGAGCGCCGCGGAGCCGAGTTGCGCGGCGGCACCGGCGTACCGGGAGAGCACCAGCACTCCGGAACGGCTCGCGGCGGCCTGGGCGGCGACGAACTCCTTCGCGGTGAGGTTCATGCCGTCCTGCAGTGAGGTCACCCAGAACACGTCGGCGGCGAGGTAGTGGTCGACCAGTTCGGCGATGGGCAGGCTGCGGGGCAGGTACTCGACGGGCCGCCAACCACGTGTGCGCCAGGCGTCGTTGACCTCGGCGACGCGCCGTTCCAGTGCCCGCCGGGTCGCGTCGTAGGCGGTGATGCCGGGTTCGGGGGGCGGGCACACCAGCCGGAACCGCAGGCGTCCGCGCAGCTCGGGGCAGCGGCCGAGCAGTGCCGCGACGGCCTCGACCTTCTGCACCGGGGCCTTGGCGTAGTCCAGGCGCTCGACGGAGAGCACCAGCGGTCCGTCCACCGGCCGATGGTGCGGCATCCGGGCGCGGGCCAGCGCTTCGATAGCGTCGCGGTCGATGCCCAGCGGATGCACGCCCAGCCGCGGCGCCCGAGGCGTGCCCGCGAGGGTCTGCCGGAAGTGCTCGGCGAAGTCGGCGGTGTGGAATCCGGCCCAGTCCAGGCAGCCCAGCGAGGCGCGGATCTCCGGGGCGGTGGGCAGTGCGGCGAAGATCTGCGGCGGCGGGAACGGGGTGTGGTGGAACAGCCCCAGCCGCAGGTCGGGGCGGGTCGGGCGGAGCATGCCCGGCACCAGCCACAGGTTGTAGTCGTGCAGCCAGACGGTCGCGCCCGGGGCCGCGATATCGCTGATGTGGTCGGCGAAGCGCGCGTTGACCGCCCGGTAGGACGTCCAGGCGGCCTGGTCCAAGCGCAGCCGCTCCGGCTGGGACATCAGCACCGGCCACAGCGCCTCCTTGCAGGCCCGGTGGAAGTACCCGGCCCACTCGGCGGGGCTCAACCGCAGGAAGGACAGGGGCAGCCCGGTGTTGTGCCCGTCGAGGCGGGCCGCCGGGACGTCCTGCCCGAGGACCGCGGCGGCCGCCCAGACCGCCCGCAGGTTTCCGGTGAACATGCTGCGCAGGGTGGGCAGGATGCCGTTGGGGCTGGACGGTTCCTGCCATCCGCCGGGGGTCCAGCGCACCGGCGGGCGGTGGTAGCCGACCACCAGCGGGTATCGGCGTTCCACCCAGCCGAGTTCCTCAAGTGCCGCCAGGATCCCGGCCGCCCCCGGCTGGTCGGACCGCCTCGTGGTGCCGCCGGGCGGTACCGCCGCGAGCAGTGCGGGTTCGGCGTCGCCGACGATCACCCCGTGCGCGCCGAGCCGGAACAGCGACAGGTCGTTGAGGGAGTCGCCCGCGACCAGGACCGAGGTCATCGGCCACTGCTGCTCGCGGGCCAGCGCCGCGAGGGCGCTGCCCTTGCCCACACCCGGCGGCAGCACGTCGAAGTAGCGGTCCGCCGAGTACAGCCACTCGCACCCCAACTCCCTTACGGCGTCGGTGATCTCACGCGTGAACCGCTCGGGGTGCAGGTAGAACGAGCAGCGGCCGTCCTGGGCCACCCCGTCCTGGTAGGTCAGCGCCGGGAAGCGGCGCAGCGCGGCGCGGATCCGGTCCGAGCCTGGCCACCCGGCCCGTAACCGCCCCTGCAGTGGCTCTACCGGTGCCAGATCCGTTCCGTCGATGACGCTCGCTCCGACGTCGGCGATGATCCAACGGGGCCGCGGCACCAGCGGGTCCCGCAGCGCCGCGCGCACCGAGGGCAGTCCGCGGCCGGTCGCGAAGACCACCGTCACTTCCGGATGGCGGTCCAGGGCGGCACGCAGACTGCGCCGGTCGGCCTCACCGCCGGCCAGGAGTGTGCCGTCCAGGTCGGCGACCAGAATCTTCATTCAGTGCCCTCTCCGGCTGCGCGGGGCCCGGCCGATGGGCGGAGCGCATCTCGGACCAAGGTGAACGGAACGTCAACTGGCACAATACACTGGGTAATTGACGTTCCGCTGTGCGTGACCGGGCGCCGGACGGGGCTCAGTCGAACCGGTGGGCCGCCACCTCCGCGAGGTACCCCGCCCGGGTCTGCTCGTCCAGGAAGGACGCCCTGAAGGAGTTGGCGGCGAGCAGGCGCAGCGTCTCGTGGTCGAGGGCGAGGGCGTCGCGTACGGCGCCGAAGTTGTCCGCCACGTAACCGCCGAAGTAGGCCGGGTCATCGGAGTTGACGGTGACCAGCAGCCCCGCGTCGATCATCCTGGGCAGCGGATGCTCGGCGAGGGTGTCGACGCAGCGCAGCCGCACGTTGGACAGCGGGCACACGGTGAGCGGCACCCGCTCCCGGGCCAGCCGCTGGACCAGTGCCGGGTCCTCAAGGCAGCGCAGCCCGTGGTCGATCCGCTCGGCGCCGAGGATGTCCAGGGCCTCGGTGATGTACTCGGTGGGGCCCTCCTCGCCCGCGTGCGCGACGCGGTGCAGTCCGGCCTCCGCCGCGAGTTGGAAGACCTCGCGGAACTTCGACGGCGGGTTGCCGACCTCGGCCGAGTCCAGACCGACCCCGCAGATGCGGTGCAGATGGGGCCTGGCGGCCTCGAAGGTCTCGATGGCGGACTGCGCGGACTCGTCGCGCAGGAAGCACATGATCAGCCGGGTGCTGATGCCGTGCCGTTCCTCGCTGCGGTCCAGCGCCCGGCCGAGCCCCTCGATGACGGTGCCGATCGGCACTCCGCGCGCGGTGTGGGCCTGCGGGTCGAAGAAGATCTCGGCGTGCCGCACGCCCTGGGCGGCGGCGCGGGTCAGATAGCCGTCGGCCAGCTCCGCGAAGTCATCCTCGGTTCGCAGTACGGCCATCAACGCGTAGTACAGATCGAGGAAGGACTGCAGGTCCGAGAAGGAGTACGCGCCGCGCAGCTCTTCGGTGGTGGCGTACGGCAGGGTGACGCCGTTGCGCTCGGCGAGCGCGAACGCCAGCTCGGGTTCAAGGGTGCCTTCGATGTGAAGGTGCAGTTCGGCCGTGGGGAGGGGCTTCGCGGGCATCCCGTCATCGTAATGTGCCCCCTATATATTTGCGCGGGCACGCAAATAGCTGCCCTGAGCGGGACGGACACCGTCCCGTCACCGTCTTCGAGGAGGTGCGCCCATGCACACCCTGTCCACCATGGACTTCGTCGTCCGGCTCATTACCGGCCTGGGCTGCGGCGCACTGATCGGCGTCGAGCGGCAGTGGCGCGCCCGGATGGCCGGGCTGCGGACGAACGCGCTGGTCGCGACCGGCGCGACGCTGTTCGTCCTGTACAGCGAGGCGGTCGGGGACACCGGCAGCCCGACCCGGGTCGCCTCCTATGTGGTCTCCGGCATCGGCTTCCTCGGCGGCGGGGTGATCCTGCGCGAGGGCGCGAGCGTACGGGGCCTGAACACCGCGGCCACCCTGTGGTGTTCGGCGGCCGTCGGGGTACTGGCCGCCTCCGGGCGGCTGCCGCTGGCCGTCCTTGGGACGCTGGCCGTGATAGGCGTCCATCTGCTGCTGCGGCCCGCCGGGCGGCTGATCGACCGCGTCCCACAGGACGACCCGGACACCGGTCCGGCGCAGGCCACGGTGCATCTGGTCTGCGACCGGCGCGATGAGACCCACATCCGCGCGCTGCTGCTGCAGGCCCTCAGCGCGGTGGGCCTCACCCCGACCGCGCTGCGCGCCCGCCGCGACCAGCCCGAGAGCACCCGCCTACAGGCCGTGGTCAGCGTCACCGGCGACCCGGCCCAGGGGCTCGAACAGCTTGTCTCCCGCCTGTCACTGGAACCGGGCGTCCACGACCTGCACTGGCACCTGGCCGAGTCCTCGGACGAGGACTCGGCAGCAAGCGCCTAGCGCCATTCTGGCCGCCGTCGGTTTTGGGTTGCGGTCAGTTCGGCACCGCCGGTCTCCGCCGGTGAGGTTGCTCGCCGCGAACCGGCCGCAACCGGGCGAACCCGGCGGGCGCTACGCCCGCTTCGGTACCGGAATCCGGTCCAGATCCCGGGCGATCGTCAACTCCCCGGTGAAACCTGCCTCCCGGGCCTGACGGGCGAAGGCGGCCGGATCGGGATAGCGCTGGGAGAAGTGCGTCAGCACAAGGTGCCGCACGCCGCAGTAGGCGGCGACCCGGGCGGCCTGGCCCGCGGTCAGATGGCCGTGCTCGCTGGCCAGCGGCTCGTCCTCGTCGAGGAAGGTCGACTCGATGACCAGCAGGTCGCAGTCCTCCGCCAGGGCGAAAACGCCGTTGCACAGCCGGGTGTCCATGACGAAGGCGAACCGCTGGCCGCGCCGCGGCTCGCTGACGTCTTCGAGCAGGACGCCGCGTAGTTCGCCCTCGCGCTGCAACCGGCCGATATCCGGGCCCTGGATGCCGCATGCGGCAAGCCGCTCGGGCAGCATCCGGCGGCTGTCCGGCTCCACCAGCCGGTAGCCGAAGGACTCGACGGGATGGTCCAGCCTGCGGGCGTACAGCGTGAAGCCCTGGGTGGTCGTCAACTCACCGCTTTCCGCGATCGGTTGCTCGCGCAGCCGCACCGTCTCGCGGTACGCGGTGGCGTACCGCAGCCGTTCGAAGAAGCGCTGCCCGCTGGCCGGGTAGTACGCGGTGACGGGATGCGGGACGCGGTCGAGGTTGACGCGCTGGATGACCCCGGCCAGGCCCAGGCTGTGGTCGCCGTGGAAGTGGGTGACACAGATCCGGGTGAGGTCGTGCGCGGCGACCCCGGCGTGCACCATCTGCCGCTGGGTGCCTTCGCCGGGGTCGAAGAGGATGCCCTCGCCGTCCCAGCGCAGGACGTAACCGTTGTGGTTGCGGTGCCGGGTGGGCACCTGGCTGGCGGTACCGAGGACGATGAGCTCTCGCTGGGACAAGGGGCTTCCGGGGGGCTTATCCGGGCGGCCAGTTGAAGCCGCGGCCGCCGAGCACGTGGGCGTGTGCGTGCCATACGGTCTGGCCCGCGCCGGAACCGGTGTTGAAGACGACGCGGTAGCCGGTGCTGTCCACCTTCTCCTCAGCGGCGACCTCGCCCGCCTCGCGCAGTATGTCCGCGCACAGCTCCGGCGCCTCGGCCGCGAGGGTGGCCGCGTCCGGGTAGTGCGCCTTGGGGATGACCAGGACGTGCGTGGGGGCCTGCGGGTTGATGTCGCGGAACGCGACCGTCGTGTCGGTCTCCCGGACGATCGTCGCCGGAACGTCCCCCCTCACGATCTTGCAGAACAGGCAGTCGGCCTGCGGTTCTCCCGGCACGGATGTGTCTCCCTCATCGGGTGTGTGACCTACGGGGCGCATGCTACCGGGCGCGCCCCGTAGGAGTGGCGGTGCGCGGGGCCTACGGAAGCGCGGGCGGCGTCTTCGCGGGGGAGGACGCCAGTGCCTCCAGCGCGATGGCGATGGCCGTGTCGAGTTGCGGATCGCGACCCGCCGCCCAGTCCTGCGGGGTGTGGACCACTTCGACATCGGGGTCCACACCGCGGTTCTCCACGCCCCAGCCGTAACCCTCAAGCCAGATCGCGTACTTGGGCTGGGTGACCCCCGTACCGTCCACCAGGTCGTAGCGCGAGTCGATGCCGATCACCCCGCCCCAGGTGCGGGTGCCGACCACCGGGCCGATGCCCAGGGCCTTGATGGCGGCGTTGACGATGTCGCCGTCCGAGCCCGAGTGCTCGTTGGCGATCGCCACGACCGGGCCGCGCGGTGCGTCGACCGGGTAGCTCGACGGCCGCATGCCGCGCGGCACGTCCCAACCGACGATCCGGCGGGTCAGCTTCTCCACGACCAGCTGCGAGGTGTGGCCGCCGCGGTTCTCCCGCAGATCGACCAGAAGCCCTTCGCGGGCCACCTCGACGCGCAGGTCGCGGTGGAGCTGCGCCCAACCGGAGCCGACCATGTCGGGTACGTGGAGGTAGCCGAGACGGCCGCCGGTCTGCCGGTGGACATGGGCGCGGCGGCCCGCGACCCAGTCGTGGTACCGCAGCGGTTCCTCGTCGGCGATCGGGACCGCCACGACCGCGCGGGTCTCCCGGGTCCCGGAGTTACCCGGGGCGATGGTCAGTTCGACCGGTTTGCCCGCGGTGCCCATCAGTAGCGGACCGGGGCCGGTCACCGGGTCCACCGGATGACCGTTGACCGCCAGAACGCCGTCACCGGCACGTACCGCGACGCCCGGCGCAGCCAGCGGTGAGCGGGCCGCCGGGTCGGAGGTCTCCGAGGGCAGCACCCGGTCGATCCGCCACACCCCATGCTGGTCGCGGGAGATGTCGGCGCCGAGCAGGCCCTGGCGGCGCAGCGCGTCACCGTGTCCGCCGGGCGGCGAGACATACGCGTGCGAGGTGCCCAGTTCGCCCTGTACCTCCCAGAGCAGGTCGACAAGGTCGTCATGGGTGGCGACCCGGTCCAGGACCGGACGGTAGCGGTCCAGTACCGCGTCCCAGTCCACCCCCGACATGTCCGGCCGCCAGAAGTGGTCCCGCATCAGCCGGCCGGTCTCCCCGTACATCTGCCGCCACTCGGCCGCCGGGTCGACGGTCACCCGTACCCGCGAGAGGTCGACGGTGACGCTGCTGTCGCCGTCCTCGTCGTCGGATGCCTTGCTGTCGGCCGGTACCAGCCGCAGCTTGCTGCCGCAGTTCAGCAGCAGCCGCTCGCCGTCTCCGGTGACCTCGAAGTCATCGACGTCATCGGCGAGTTCGTCGGCACGCAGCCGCTGCAGGTCGTACCGCTCCAGCGTTGTGGCGGGCGGCTGCGCCTGCGGGGTGGCCAGTGCCGAGCCGAGGACGCCGGACAGCGGATGGCGCAGCCACAGCACGCCGTCCTTGGCGGCCCGAAGCCCTGAATAGCGGGCGGCCTCCACGGGGAAGGGCACGATGCGGTCGGCGAGGCCTTCGAGGTCGACGCGGGTGACCGGAGCGCGGTGCTCGTCGCCACTCGCGGTGTCGCCCTCGTGCTTGTCGCCGTCCGGCTTGTCCTCGGACGGTGCGCCGAGGGGACGCCCATGGCGCTGCGGGCCGAACGGGGACGGTGTGTCGGCGGCGAGCGTGATCAGGTGCGGGCGGCACGCGTTGGGGAACGACAGGTCGAAGACATGCGCGTCGTAGACCGGATCGAAGGCCCGCTCGGACAGGAACGCCAGGTGCTTGCCGTCCGAGGTGAACGCGGGCGCGAAGTCGTTGAAGCGCAGCGGTGTCGCGTCGGCGACCGCGAGCGTCGTGGTGTTGGCGATCCTCAACTGCCGCAGCGGGTCGGGACCCGGCTGCGACCAGGCGAGCCAGCCGGAGTCGGGCGAGAACGCCAGCCCGCTGGCATCCCCGTGCTCGCTGGTCGACACCTCCCGCACCTCGCCGGTCTCCCGCTCCACGAGCAGCACCCGCCCGTCGTGCGAGGCGACGGCGATCCGGCGGCCGTCCGGTGAGACGACGAGTTCCAGGACCCGGCCGAGGCGGCCCGCGGCCAGCCGACGGGGTGCGGTGCCGGACGGGAGACCGGTGGCGGGCGCGTGCTCCAGCGCGTCCTCGCCCTCGGCGTCGGTCACCCAGACGACCTGCGGTGCGCCCTCGCCGCCCACCCGGTACGTACGGGGCAGCCGGGCGCGTACTCCGGGCTCGGCGGCGAGCGCGCGCGCCGGGCCCTCGCGGTGGGTCAGCCAGTGGATCGTGCCGCGCACCTCCACGGCGCTGCCGCGGCCGGTGTGGTCGGGGTAGGCGTCGCCGAGGTGGTGGGCGGCGCGGATCGGGTGCGGGCGCAGGTCGCTGCGCTGGCCGCCGAGCCGGATGGCGAGCGGACGCGGCTCGGCTCCGCTCAACAGGTCGTCGATCAGCTGGAGTTCACCGGCGCGGGTGTAGGCGACACGCGTGCCGTCGGTGGCCGCCTGGCGGGCGTAGAAACCCTCAAGGGGAGTGTGCCGCCGCAGGTCGGAGCCGTCGGGCAGGCTGGAGTAGAGGGCTCCGGTGCCTTCGTGGTCGGACAGGAACGCGATCCGGTCCCCCACCCAGAGCGGGCATTCGAGGTTGCCGGCGAGATCGGCGTGAATCCGCCGGAACTGCCCGCCACCGTCCGCGTCGAGCCACAACTTGCCCGCCGTGCCGCCCCGGTAGCGTTTCCAGGCGGCGGCATCGCGGCCCATGGTGACGGACTGCAGCAGTACGGCGGCTCCCGGCCCGTAGGCGACAGCGCCGACCGGACCGTACGGGAGGATGCGCGCGGGTCCGCCGTCCACCGGGACCGCCCAGGCCCAGGTGCGGCGCGGTGACGCCTGTCCGTAGCCGCTGGTCGCGAGCACCTCGCCGTCGGGCGTCCAGCCGCAGACCGCGGTCTTCGAACTTCCCCAGTACGTCAGCCGGTTGACCGGTCCGCCGTCGACCGGCGCCACATGCACCTCGGGGGAGCCGTCGCGCGTGGAGGTGAAGGCGATGTACTCGCCGTTCGGCGAGATACACGGATGGCGTACGGGCATGTTGTCCGCGCTGACCCGCCAGGCCCGACCACCGTCGAGCGGCGCCGCCCAGACGTCGTCCTCGGCTGTGAAGGTGATCAGATCGCCGTGCGGATGCGGATACCGAAGGTACGAAGGCTGCGTCACAGCGGCCACACTATTACTGTGTTTTTTCCGGCGCGTCAGCGCCCGGAAAACCGCTTCCGGATCGCGCTCAGGCCCAGCGGCCGGTGCGGCCCAGCAGCAGCGCGGTGGCGGCGACGCCCGCCGTCGAGGTGCGCAGCACCGTCGGGCCGAGGCGGTACGGCTTGCCGCCCGCCGCCGCGAAGGCGTCCAACTCGTCGGGCGCGATCCCGCCTTCCGGGCCGACGACCAGCACGATGTCGCCCTCGGCGGGCAGCGGGGCGGTGGCCAGCGGGGCGCTGCCCTCCTCGTGCAGTACGGCGGCGAAGGCGGCGCCGGAGAGCAGCTCGGCGACCTGACGGGTCGTCATGAGGTCGTGCACCTGCGGCAGCCGCAGCCGTCTGGCCTGCTTGCCCGCCTCGCGCGCGGTGGCGCGCCACTTCGCCAGCGCCTTCGCGCCGCGCTCGCCCTTCCACTGGGTGATGCAGCGGGACGCGGCCCATGGCACCACCGCGTCGACCCCGGTCTCGGTCATCGTCTCGACGGCCAACTCGCCCCGGTCACCCTTGGGCAGCGCCTGGACGACGGTGATCCGGGGGGCCGGTGCCAGCTCGGTACGCACCCGCGTGACGGCGACCTCCAGCCGGTCCTTGCCTTCGACGGCGGCGACCGTTCCGTAGGCGCCGGTGCCTTCGCCGTCGGTCAGCACGATCTCCTCGCCGACCCGCAGCCGTCGCACCGAGACCGCGTGGCGGCCTTCCGGGCCGGTGAGCGTGAGGCGCTCGCCGGTCAACTCGCCCGGTTCGACCAGAAAGACCGGCGCGGTCACGAACGGCCCCTCGTCAACAGCTCCCGCGCCGCGTCGAGTTCGGCGCCGAGCACATCCACCAGACGGGCGGCGGGCAGCTCCCGGGCCAGCCGGTGCCCCTGCCCGGCCCACAGCGCCATCGCCTGCGGATCGCCCGCGGCGGCGGCCGCCTTGCGAAGCCCCGACGTCAGATAGTGCACCTGCGGGTACGCGGCAGGCGCGTACGGGCCGTGCTCCCGCATGAAGCGGTTGACCAGGCCGCGGGCCGGACGGCCGGAGAACGCCCTGGTGAGCTCGGTGTGGGTGAAGAGCGGATCGGTCAGCGCACGCTTGTGCAGCACGTTGGCCCCCGATTCGGGGCAGACCAGGAACGCGGTGCCGAGCTGGGCCGCGCTGGCACCCGCCGCCAGCACCGCGGCGATCTGCCCACCGCGCATGATGCCGCCCGCGGCGATGATCGGCAGTTGAACCGCCTCGCGTACGGCGGCGACCAGCGCGAGCAGTCCGGCTCCGGCCCCGTCCAGCTGCGGGTCATCGCGGTGCGTGCCCTGATGGCCGCCCGCCTCGATGCCCTGGACGCACACCGCGTCCGCGCCCGCCCACTGCGCCGCCTGCGCCTCGGCGACCGAGGTGACGGTGACCACGGTGTACGTACCCACACGGGCGAACCGGTCGACGACGGCGCGGCTGGGGCAGCCGAAAGTGAAGCTGACCACCGGAACGGGGTCGTCCGTGAGCACCGCGACCTTGGCATCGAACGCGTCGTCGGTGCCCGCGTCCGGATCGCCGAGCGCGGTGTCGTACCAGCTGGCCTCACCGGCGAGTTGCTCCCGGTACACCTCAACGGCGGCCGGATCGGCGGTGTTCGGCTGCGGCATGAAGAGGTTGACCCCGAACGGCCGCGAGGTCAGCGTCCGCAGCTGTTTGATCTCCTGGTACAGCGCCTCAGGGGTCTTGTACCCGGCCGCGAGGAACCCGAGGCCCCCGGCCTCGCTCACCTCGGCGGCGAGCGTCGGGCATGACGCGCCGCCCGCCATCGGGGCCTGGATGACGGGCAGTACGAAGAGGTCGGTCAACGCGGCCATGGGTACATCCTGTCACGCACGCGTGACAGGAATTTCCCGGGGGGCGGCCCCGGTACCGGTTGTCTTACTGGGGGCTCCGCCCCCCCAGACCCCCGCCGGGGCGTGGCCCCCGAACCCCCGGCCGAGGGCGCAGCCCAAGAACCGGGCCCGGAGGCGAAGCCGCGAGAACGGGGGCCCGGGGGCGAAGCCCCCGGAAAAGACACCCGCCTGGAGCCCGGCCGCGCTAGCGGCCGTTGAACGCGTCCTTCAGCCGGGAGAACAAGCCCTGCTGCCCCGGCTGGAAATGGCCGGACGGCCGCTCCTCGCCGCGGAGGGCGGACAGGCGGCGCAGCAGCTCCTCCTGCTCGGGGTCGAGCTTGGTCGGCGTCTGGACCTCCACATGGACGATCAGATCGCCGCGTCCGCCGCCTCGCAGGTGGGTGATGCCTCGCTGGTGCAGCGGGATCGACTGGCCCGACTGGGTGCCGGGGCGGATGTCGACCTCTTCGAGCCCGTCCAGCGTCTCCAGCGGGACCTTGGTGCCCAGGGCCGCCGCCGTCATCGGGATGGTCACCGTGCAGTGCAGGTCGTCGCCGCGCCGCTGGAACACCGAGTGCGGCAGCTCGCGGATCTCGACGTAGAGGTCACCGGCCGGGCCGCCGCCGGGGCCGACCTCGCCCTCGCCCGCCAGCTGGATACGGGTGCCGTTGTCGACGCCCGCGGGGATCTTGACCGTGAGGGTCCTACGGGAGCGGACCCGGCCGTCCCCCGCGCACTCGGGGCACGGCGTCGGCACGACCGTGCCGAACCCCTGGCACTGCGGACACGGCCGCGACGTCATGACCTGGCCCAGGAAGGACCGGGTGACCTGGGAGACCTCACCGCGGCCGCGGCACATGTCACAGGTCTGCGCCGAGGTGCCGGGCGCGGCGCCCTCACCGCTGCACGTGGTGCAGGTGACGGCGGTGTCCACCTGGATGTCCTTGGTGGTGCCGAACGCGGCCTCGTCCAGCTCGATTTCGAGCCGGATCATCGCGTCCTGGCCGCGCCGGGTCCGCGAGCGCGGACCGCGCTGGGACGCCTGGCCGAAGAAGGCGTCCATGATGTCGCTGAAGTTGCCGAAGCCCGCGCCGAAGCCGCCTGCTCCGCCCGCACCGGCGCCGGACGCCGACAGCGGGTCCCCGCCCAGGTCGTAGACCTGCTTCTTCTGCGGGTCGGAGAGCACCTCGTAAGCGGCGTTGATCTCCTTGAACCGCTCCTGGGTCTTCGGGTCGGGGTTGACGTCCGGATGCAGCTCGCGAGCGAGACGGCGGAACGCCTTCTTGATCTCGTCCTGGCTGGCGTCGCGTCGTACGCCCAGGACCGCGTAATAATCCGTGGCCACTTACGACTCCGCCAGGATCTGTCCGACGTACCTCGCCACTGCGCGTACCGCTCCCATCGTTCCGGGGTAGTCCATGCGGGTCGGGCCGACCACGCCGAGCCTGGCGACCGCCTCGTCGCCCGAACCGTAGCCCACCGCGACGACCGACGTTGAACTCAGGCCCTCGTGGGCGTTCTCATGGCCGATTCGTACCGTTACGCCAGAGTCCTTGACCTCGCCGAGGAGCTTGAGCAGTACCACCTGCTCCTCCAGCGCCTCAAGGACCGGGCGGATTGTCAGGGGGAAGTCATGGTTGAAGCGCGTCAGGTTCGCGGTGCCGCCGAGCATGATCCGCTCCTCGGTCTCCTCGACCAACGTCTCCAGCAGCGTCGCGAGCACGGTGGCGACCGTCGCGCGGTCGTCGTGCTCGAAGGACTCGGCCAGATCCTGCAGCAGCGACGGCACATCCGAGAAGCGGTGACCCACCACCCGGCTGTTCAGCCGGGCCCGCAGGTCCGCCAGCACCGTCTCACCGACCGGCGACGGGCAGTCCACCAGCCGCTGCTCGACCCGCCCGGTATCCGTGATCAGCACCAGCATCACCCGGGCCGGAGCGAGCGAGAGCAGCTCCACATGGCGCACGGTGGACCGGGTCAGCGACGGATACTGGACGACCGCGACCTGCCGGGTGAGCTGTGCCAGCAGCCGCACCGTGCGCGCCACCACGTCGTCGAGGTCCACCGCGCCGTCCAGGAAGTTCTGGATCGCACGGCGCTCGGCGGCGGTCAGCGGCTTGACCCCGGCCAGCTTGTCGACGAAGAGGCGGTAGCCCTTGTCGGTGGGGATCCGGCCCGCGCTGGTGTAGGGCTGCTGGATGAAGCCCTCTTCCTCCAGCACCGCCATGTCGTTACGCACGGTGGCAGGCGAGACACCCAGTCGATGACGCTCGGTGAGCGCCTTCGAGCCGACCGGCTCCTCGGTGCCCACGTAGTCCTGGACGATGGCGCGCAGCACTTCGAGTCTGCGTTCGCTGAGCATCGCGCACACCTCCAAGCCATGGTCCCGTTGTGGGTCGTTCAGTCCTTCAGGTACTTCCCCCTGGCACTCATCAGCCACGAGTGCCAGAAATCCCGCAGCCAGTGTACGGCCGAGTAGTAAGGGCGCGGCAAGGGTGTGCCCCGACCCCGCCTTGACCTGCCCCTACAACCCGCCAGCCACGGTACCGCGCGCGCCGTCGGCCACCCGCCGATAGCGTCGTCCTGTGGATAACGCGGAGGGCAACACGGTGCACGCCGGTGAAGGTGGCGAGATCTGGGAACGGCTCGCACCGGGAGTCGCCCGGCGCCGACTGCCGTTCCTCGACGTGACGATCGGCGTGGTGGTCGGCACGAACGACGTGCTGGTGGTCGACACCGGGTCCACGGTGCGGACCGGCGCCGAGCTGAACCGCCAGGTGAACGAATTGACCGGGCGCCCGGTCAGCCATGTCGCCCTCACCCACGGCCACTTCGACCATGTCTTCGGCACCGCCGCCTTCACCGGCGCCCAGGTATACGGGGGCGTGGCGCTGGACGGCTACCTGCAACAGGAGCGCGAGGCGCTGCGCGCGGACGCAGTACGGCACGGGACCGCGCCGCCGGACGCCGCCGAGGCGTGTGACGCGCTGGTCCGCCCGAACCGCCTGGTCGGCGACCGGTACGAGATCGATCTCGGCGACCGCGAGGTGCGGCTCGTCCACCCCGGGCGCGGCCACACCGACCATGACCTGGCCGTGGTCATCCCGGGCACGCCGACCGTGGTCTTCTGCGGCGACCTCGTCGAGGAGTCCGGCGAGCCGCAGGCCGGGCCGGACGCGGTGCCCGGTGAATGGCCGGGCACCCTCGACCGGCTGCTGGAACTGGGCGGCGAGACGGCGCTGTACGTCCCCGGGCATGGCGCGACCGTCGACGCCCGGTTCGTCCGCCGCCAACGCGACGCGCTCGCCCAGCGGTTCGGGGTGTCGTAACAGGTCGCGGATACCATCTGGCGTATGCGCAGCAGGAGTTACGGCCCGGATCTGACCCCGCCGTGGAAGCGGAGCAAGCCCGCACCCGAGGTCGCGGCGGAGCCGGACCTGGTGGTGGAGGAGGTCGCCACCGGCTTCTGCGGTGCGGTGGTGCGCTGTGAGAGGACCGCGCAGGGCCACACGGTGACCCTGGAGGACCGCTTCGGCAAGCACCGTGTCTTCCCCATGGAGCCGCGCGGTTTCCTGTTGGACGGCAAGGTGGTGACCCTGGTGCGCCCGGCCCGCGCCGCGGCGCCGCACGGGCCGAAGCTCACCGCCTCCGGTTCGATAGCGGTCCCCGGCGCCCGGGCGCGGGTCGCCCGGGCGGGCCGCATCTACGTGGAGGGGCGCCACGACGCCGAGCTCGTCGAGCGGGTCTGGGGCGATGACCTGCGCATCGAGGGCGTCGTGGTCGAGTATCTGGAGGGCGTCGACGACCTCCCGGCGATCGTCGCCGAGTTCGCTCCCGGCCCGGACGCACGGCTCGGCGTCCTGGTGGATCACCTGGTCCCGGGCTCGAAGGAGTCCCGCATCGCGGAGCGGGTGAGCGGGGACGACGTGCTGGTGGTCGGCCATCCCTACATCGACGTGTGGGAGGCGGTGAAACCGGCAGCCGTGGGCATTGCGGGCTGGCCGAAGGTACCGCGCGGCCAGGACTGGAAGACGGGGGTGTGCCGGGCCCTGGGGTGGGAGGAGAACACGGGGGCGGCGTGGCGACGGATCCTCGGTTCCGTACGGTCCTACAAGGACCTGGAGCCTGAACTGCTCGGCCGCGTCGAGGAGTTGATCGATTTCGTGACGGCGGTCAGCTGAAGGTTGTGAACTCTGTCCTCCGTGGTCCTCCACATCCCGATCCGCCGCGCTTACGAGCGGCAGCGTATGGCCAGATCAAGCGCGGACACCGCGTATACGCAGTGGTTCACCCCATCGGATGATCAGTCCACCAGATCCCGCACCACCGCGTCCGCCAGCAGCCGTCCCCGCAGGGTCAGCACGGCCCGTCCCGCCTCGTACGGACCCGCCTCCAGCAAGCCGTCGGAGACGGCCCGCGCGGCGGCCCGCGCCCCCGCCGGAGCGAGCAGGTCCAAGGGGCAGCCGCCCACGAGGCGCAGCTCCAGCAGGATCCGCTCCACCCGGCGGTCCTCCGCCGAGAGGACTTCCCGCCCGGCCCCGGGAGAGCGCCCCTCGGCGAGCGCCTGCGCATACGCCCCGGGATGCTTCACGTTCCACCAGCGCACGCCGCCCACATGGCTGTGGGCGCCCGGTCCGGCGCCCCACCAGTCGGCGCCGCGCCAGTAGAGCTCGTTGTGGCGGCACCGGCCGGGGACCGAGGTCGCCCAGTTCGACACCTCGTACCAGCCGAACCCGGCGCGCGACAGCGTCTCGTCCGCCATCAGGTAGCGGTCCGCGTGGACGTCGTCGTCGGTCATCGGGACCTCACCCCGGCGGATCCGCCGGGCCAGCTGGGTGCCCTCCTCGACGATCAGCGCGTACGCGGAGACATGGTCGGGCCCCGCCGCGATCGCCGCGTCGAGGGACGCCTGCCAGTCCTCGTCGCTCTCGCCGGGCGTGCCGTAGATCAGGTCGAGGTTGACATGGCCGAATCCGGCCGCGCGCGCCTCACTGACGCAGGCCTCGGGCCGTCCCGGCGTATGGGTGCGGTCCAGGATCTTCAGCACATGCTGCCGGGCGCTCTGCATGCCGAACGAGACGCGGTTGAAGCCGCTGGCCCGCAGCTGGGCCAAATACGCCGGGTCCACGGATTCCGGATTGGCTTCCGTGGTGATCTCGGCATCGTCCGCGAGCCCGAACTCATCCCGGATCGCCGCGAGCATCCGCCCGAGATCGGCGGCCTCCAGCAGGGTCGGGGTGCCGCCGCCGACGAAGACCGTCTCCACCCGGCGCGGGTCGTCGCCCAGCACCTTGCGGGCCAGCCGGACCTCTTCGACCAGCGTCTGCGCGTAGTTGTCCCGCGAGGCGAGCGCGCCGCCGGAACCGCGCAGTTCGCTGGCCGTGTAGGTGTTGAAGTCGCAGTACCCGCAGCGGGTCGCGCAGTAGGGCACGTGCAGGTAGAAGCCCAGCGGCCGGTCGGTCGCCCCCGCCAGGGCATGGGCGGGCAGCGAACCGTCGTGCGGCACGGGCTCGCCGTCGGGCAGTACGGATGGCATACCGCCATTGTCCCGTATGCCCGCGGCAAGCCCGTCGGGCCCGCTTCGCCGACGTCCCGAGCGGGCGCCCCCGGGCCCGGCGCGCTCTCGCGTGCCGCGGCTACGACTCGCGCGAGCCCGCGTACATCTCGTCGATCAGATCCTTGAACTCCCGCTCCACCACAGGGCGCTTGAGCTTCAGGCTCGGGGTCAGCTCGCCGTGTTCGACGGTCAGGTCGCGCGGCAGCAGGCGGAACTTCTTGATCGTCTGCCAGCGCTGCAGGCCCTCGTTGATCCGGGTGACATAGCCCTCGATCAGTTCCTTGGTCTGCGGGGCGGCGACCACGTCCGCGTACGTCCTGCCGTCCAGGTGGTGGTCCTTGGCCCAGCCCATGATGGTGGGCTCGTCCAGCGCGATCAGGGCCGTGCAGAAGTTGCGGTTGGCACCGATCACCAGGATGTTGCTCACGAACGGGCAGACCGCCTTGAACTGGCCCTCGACCTCGGCGGGCGAGATGTACTTGCCGCCGGAGGTTTTGATCAGGTCCTTCTTGCGGTCGGTGATCTTCAGGAAGCCGTCGTCGGACAGCTCGCCGATGTCACCGGTGTGGAACCAGCCGTCCGGTTCCAGCACCTCCTCGGTCTTCTCCGGCAGACCGTGGTAGCCCTGCATGATGCCGGGGCCGCGCAGCAGGATCTCGCCGTCCTCCGCGATCCGCACCTCGGTGCCGGGCAGCGGCTTGCCCACGGTGCCCGTGCGGTAGTTCTCGCCGGGGTTGACGAAACTGGCGGCACTGGACTCGGTGAGTCCGTAGCCCTCCAGGATGTGGATGCCCGCGCCGGAGAAGAAGTAGCCGATCTCGGGGGCGAGGGCGGCCGAGCCGGAGACGCAGGCCCGAAGGCGCCCGCCGAAGGCCTCACGGATCTTCGCGTAGACGAGCTTGTCGGCGACCGCGTGCTTCGCCGCGAGGCCGAACGGCACCGAGGGATTGCCGCTCGCCCGGCGGTTCTCCTGGGAGGTCTTCGCGTACTCGCGGGCAACCTCGGCCGCCCACTGGAAGATCTTGTACTTGGCGCCTCCGCCCGCACGGGCCTTGGCTGCCACGCCGTTGTATACCTTCTCGAAGATGCGCGGCACGGCCGCCATATAGGTCGGCTGGACCACCGGCAGATTTTCGATGATCTTGTCGATCCGGCCGTCGACCGCGATCACATGCCCGAGTTCGATGTGCCCGGCGGTGAGCACCTTGCCGAAGACGTGCGCGAGCGGCAGCCAGAGGTACTGGACGTCGTCGGGGCCGAGCAGGCCGGTGGAGGCGATGGCCTTGGCCATGTACGACCAGCAGTCCTGAGGCAGGCGTACGCCCTTGGGACGGCCGGTGGTGCCCGAGGTATAGATGAGGGTGGCGAGCTGCTCGGAGGTGATTCCGGCGACCGCCTTCTTGATGGCCTCCGGGTGCTTCTCCAGATAGGCGGCGCCGCGCCGCTCCAGCTCCTCCAGGGTCAGCACCCAGTCGCCGTCGCCGCTGTCCGCCGCGTCGGCGGAGTTGATCACTACGACATGGGTCAACTCGGGCAGTTCCGTGCGGCGTTCACGTGCCTTGGCCAGCTGTGCGGCGTCTTCGGCGATCAGCACCCGGCTGCCGGAGTCGGCGAGGATGAACGCGGACTCGTCGGCGTTCGTGCTGGGGTAGATGGTGGTGGTGGCGGCGCCCGCGCACAGGACCCCGAGGTCGGCCAGTATCCAGTCGATACGGGTGCTGGAGGCGATCGCGACCCGCTCCTCGGGCCGGATTCCGAGGTCGATGAGCCCGGCCGCGATCGCATACACCCGCTGCGCGGCCTGGGCCCAGCTCAGCGAGCGCCACTGTTCCTGGCCACCGTCCGGGCTGGGTACCGGGTAGCGGTACGCCTCGGTATCGGGTGTTGCCTCGACCCGCTGGAGGAAGAGATGGGCCACGGACGGCGGCCTGCTCTCAATCGATGTCTGTGTTTCGGTCACGACAACCTCCGGGGGCCCGCATCATTGCCAGGTCATTGCTTGTGACTCATCAGTAACCTTCGAGCAGGGATCAGGTTAGACGCCAGGCACCCGGCACGTAAGGGTCTGTGGGCCGTTCGTTCAAACCGTGACGAGCGAGATAGGTGCTGGACGCATGGAAAGTGGGGCCGGTGCGATTAAGACGCGCCAACCCGTTAAAACGGGCCAGCGCGGAAAAAGGGTCTACCGAACGACAACGGGACCGGTGCGCGCGAAGGGCCCGGCGCGCTACGGCGCCGGGCCCGAAGACCGCGGTCAGTGACGGCCGACGGGCAGTCCGCCCAGCAACCCCTGGGACTGGTGGTGGGGGCGGGCGGCGTGGCCGGGCGGCGGGGTGTCGACCGCGTGGCACAGGCCGCTCACGCTGTCGCTCCCCGGAGCGATCTTGGCGTTGTTGAAGGCCTTCGGGAGCCTGCCGGTGCTCAGCACCGTCCACCCCACCCCCGTGAGGTCGTTGGTGGCACAGGAAGCACCGTTGTTCAGGCTCAGGTGGCCGTCGTCGAACTTGTTGGCCTCGTCGGCGAAGGCCAACGGGGATGCCGCTCCGAACGCCAGCGCCGAGGCCGCCGCTACGAAGATCGCCCGCTTGGCAACCGGGGAGTCAGTCACAGTGCAGTCCCTTCTCTCGCGCCGGGCACTCGCGCCGCCGCCACCGTGCGTAACGGCCGGGCGGCCCGGCCGTTACGGTGCGACTACGTCGTACGAGTGGGACTCGTGACTAGTACTACAGAGGTACCGCAGGGGCGGGCAGGGCTACTTCTTGCCCTTGCCGTCCCCCTCGTCGGTGGAGAGCGCGGCGATGAAGGCCTCCTGCGGCACCTCGACGGCGCCGACCATCTTCATCCGCTTCTTGCCTTCCTTCTGCTTCTCCAGCAGCTTGCGCTTACGGGAGATGTCACCGCCGTAGCACTTGGCGAGCACGTCCTTGCGGATCGCGCGCACCGTCTCACGGGCGATGACCCGGCTGCCGATGGCGGCCTGGATCGGCACCTCGAACTGCTGCCGCGGGATGAGCTCGCGCAGCTTGCCCGCCATCCGCACGCCATACGCGTACGCCTTGTCCTTGTGCAGGATCGCGGAGAAGGCGTCCACCTTGTCGCCGTGCAGCAGGATGTCGACCTTGACCAGCTCGGAGGTCTGCTCTCCGGTCGGCTCGTAGTCGAGCGAGGCGTAGCCGCGGGTCTTGGACTTCAGCTGGTCGAAGAAGTCGAAGACGATCTCGGCGAGCGGGAGGGTGTAGCGCAGCTCGACGCGGTCCTCGGAGAGGTAGTCCATGCCGAGCAGGCTGCCGCGCCGGCTCTGGCACAACTCCATGATGGCGCCGACGAATTCGCTGGGCGCCAGCACGGTGGAGCGCACCATCGGCTCGTAGACCTCGGCGATCTTGCCGGTCGGGAACTCGCTCGGGTTGGTCACCGTGCACTCGGTGCCGTCCTCCATGATCACCCGGTAGACCACGTTGGGCGCGGTGGCGATCAGGTCGAGGCCGAACTCGCGCTCCAGCCGCTCCCGGATCACGTCCAGGTGCAGCAGCCCGAGGAAGCCGACGCGGAAACCGAAGCCGAGGGCGGCCGAGGTCTCCGGCTCGTAGACCAGGGCGGCGTCGTTGAGCTGGAGCTTGTCCAGCGCGTCGCGCAGCTCCGGATAGTCCGAGCCGTCCAGCGGATACAGACCCGAGAAGACCATGGGCTTCGGGTCCTTGTAGCCGCCGAGGGCCTTGGTGGCTCCCTTGTGCAGCTGGGTGACGGTGTCACCGACCTTGGACTGGCGTACGTCCTTGACGCCGGTGATCAGATATCCGACCTCGCCCACGCCCAGTCCGTCGGCCGGGGTCATCTCCGGCGAGGAGACACCGATCTCCAGCAGCTCGTGCGCGGCGCCGGTCGACATCATCTGGATGCGCTCGCGCTTGGAGAGCTGGCCGTCGACCACCTTCACATAGGTGACGACGCCGCGGTACGAGTCGTACACCGAGTCGAAGATCATCGCGCGGGCGGGCGCGTCGGCGACGCCGACCGGCGGCGGGACCTCGGCCACGACCTTGTCCAGCAGCTCGGCCACGCCCTCGCCGGTCTTGGCGCTGACCTTGAGCACCTCGGAGGGGTCGCAGCCGATGATGTGCGCCAGCTCGGCCGCGTACTTCTCGGGCTGGGCGGCGGGCAGGTCGATCTTGTTGAGTACCGGGATGATCGTGAGGTCGTTCTCCAGCGCCAGGTAGAGGTTGGCGAGGGTCTGCGCCTCGATGCCCTGGGCGGCGTCGACGAGGAGGATCGTGCCCTCGCACGCGGCGAGCGAGCGGGAGACCTCGTAGGTGAAGTCGACGTGACCCGGGGTGTCGATCATGTTGAGGACATGGGTGGTGCCCTCGCCGTCACCGGTGGTGGGCGCCCAGGGCAGTCGGACCGCCTGGGACTTGATCGTGATGCCGCGTTCACGCTCGATGTCCATGCGGTCCAGGTACTGGGCGCGCATCTGCCGCTGATCGACCACGCCGGTGAGCTGGAGCATCCGGTCGGCGAGCGTCGACTTGCCGTGGTCGATGTGCGCGATGATGCAGAAATTGCGGATCAGCGCCGGGTCGGTACGGCTCGGCTCCGGCACGTGGGTTGGGGTCGCGGGCACGCAGGGTCCTGATTCTCGACTCGATGTCGACGTCTGTGGGCGGATCGATACGTTGCCCTCCATAGTCCCATGCACGACGGGTGGATAGCGGTTTGGGAGCCGTATGGACCTGCTGGTAGCCTGGACCACTGTGCCTCGTGCCCTCTGACCCGAGGCGCGCAGTCGATCCACTCAGTCAAACCTGAAAAGGCTCATTCGTGGCGAACATCAAGTCCCAGATCAAGCGGATCAAGACCAACGAGAAGGCCCGTCAGCGGAACAAGGCCGTCAAGTCGGAGCTCAAGACCCTGATCCGCCGCACCCGCGAGGCCGTCGCGACCGGCGACGTCGAGAAGGCCACCGAGGCCGCGCGCGCCGCCTCGCGCAAGCTGGACAAGGCCGTCAGCAAGGGTGTCATCCACAAGAACGCGGCCGCCAACAAGAAGTCGGCCCTGGCCGGCTCGGTGTCCTCGCTCAAGGGCTGAATCCCAGCTTCTCCGTCGGTAAGGACCCAAGCGGACCCTCTCAACCGCTCCACGCCGACACCCCCCTCCGCTTAATCGCGGTCTCGCGCCGCACGCGGCCTGCGTTCGCCACGCGGGTGCGGCGCACAGGTAGTCCGGCCGAAGGCCCCGTCACCGTCATTCCCCGACGGTAGCGGGGCCTTCGTCGTACCCGGGGCTGGCTTGTGGGGGGCTTCGCGCCGTCGAGCGGGCTGCTTTGGGGAGCTTCGCCGTCGAGCCCCTTCGTTCTCCGGCCCCTCGGCCCCAGGCCCCCTTCGTCTCAGCGCGGCTGGGGATCTGCTCGCCCCCGCGTCCGCCCGCAGGGGCTACCTGCGGGAGCGGGCCGCGCGGGCGATGGTGACGACCGCCTTCTCCAGCGCGTAGGCCGGGTCGGCGCCCGCGCCCTTGACCGCCGCGTCCGCCTCGGCGACCGCCCGCAGCGCGGCCGCCACGCCGTCCCCGGACCAGCCGCGCATCTGCTGCCGGACCCGGTCGATCTTCCATGGCGGCATGCCGAGCTCACGAGCCAGATCACCGGGACGCACCCCCCGCGGGGCGGTCGCGAGCTTGCCGATCGCCCGCACCCCGGAGGCGAGCGCGAAGGTGATGCCGGGCAGCGGCTGGCCCACCGCGAGAGCCCACCGCAAGCGTTCAAGTGCTTCGGCCGTACGGCCGGTGACGGCGAGGTCGGCGACCTCGAAGCCGGTCGCCTCGGCGCGGCCGGTGTAGTAGCGGGCGACGACCGCCTCGTCGATCGTGCCGTCCACGTCCGCGGCCAGCTGCGTACAGGCGGAGGCCAGTTCGCGCAGGTCGCTGCCGATGGCGTCGACAAGCGACTGGCACGCCTCCGGAGTCGCCGACCGGCCCGCGGTGCGGAACTCACCCCGTACGAAGGCCAGTCGATCGGCGGGCTTGGTCATCTTCGGGCAGGCGACCTCGCGGGCTCCCGCCTTCCTGGCGGCGTCCAGCAGCCCCTTGCCCTTGGCGGCGCCCGCGTGCAGCAGGACCAGCGTGATCTCCTCGGCGGGCGCGTCGAGATACGCCTTGACGTCCTTGATCGTGTCGGCCGAAAGGTCCTGTGCCGCGCGCACCACGACGACCTTGCGTTCCGCGAACAGCGACGGGCTGACCAGCTCGGCGAGCGTGCCGGGCTGGAGCGCCTCAGGGGTCAGCTCCCGCACGTCGGTGTCGGAGTCGGCGGCTCGGGCGGCCGCCACGACCTGCGCCACGGCACGGTCGAGCAGCAGCTCCTCCTGTCCGACGGCGAGCGTCACAGGGGCGAGCGGGTCATCGTTCGACGTCTTCTTGGCCATCGCGCTCCAGCATCCCACGGGCCACTGACAGTCCGCCCCGCACCTGCCGGAAGGCGGGCTCCGGCCGTATCCGAGAATGTGCCCGTGAGCGATGTTCGACATGTGCTGGTACTCCCGGACCGCGACGCGGCGGAGGAAGTGGCCGAAGAAGCGGCGGAGCGTTTCGGCCTTGATCAGGAGCCGCAGCTGGTGAGGGAAGCGCTGGCGGGCGAGGACGACGCCGAGGACGCCCAGTGGCTGGTCGTCCTCGAGGACGCGGACGGACGACTCGACCCGGCCCAGCTCGACGCCCTGGCCGAGGAGTACGACGGCTGGCGCGAGGAGGAGTAGCGCCAACCGGCCCCGGCGGGCTTAGGTCACACTCGACACGCCCGCCGGGGCCGCCTGCGGCTGCGATTCCGGTTCCGGAAGTTCGCGCAGTCTCGGCACCGGCGAGGGCAGCAACCAGAGCACGGCGGTGAGAGCTCCGGCCGTTCCGATCCAGATCGTGACATGCGGTCCAAGCACCGTGCCCAGCACCCCGGCGACCATCGCCCCAAGCGGCCGCACCCCGTAGTTGAGGGTGCGATAGGCACCCATGACACTGGAGCGCAGGCCATTCGGGACGATTGCGGCACGCAGGGTGTTCATGGCGATGTCCAGCACCATCACGCCGAAACCCGAGCCGAACTCGGCGAGGAACAGCAGCGCGAGCACGAGCGGCTTCGGTCCACCCGCGAGGGGGACAAGAAGCAACGGCGCCGGAAACACGACACATCCGACCACGACGGCCGGTCCGATGCCGATGCGGCGTATGAGGCGGGCGGTGAGGAACGAGCCGATGACGCTGCCGATCGCTCCGGCGCCCAACACCGCGCCGAGGAGGCCGGGTTGAAGGTGTAGATCCTCTGTCGCGTAGAGCGCGAAGAGCGTGAAGAAGACGAAGTTGAAGAAATTGACGGTCGCGACGGCGGCGAGGGTGGCTCGCATGACGCGGTTGCCGGCTATCCAGCGCAGCCCCGCGGCCAGTTGGCCCCTGCCCGAGCGGGTGGATGGCGGCTCCATGAGATGGATGCGGGACAGGCAGGCGGCGGAGACGAGATAGGAGACCGTGTCCACGAGTAGCGCGACCGGCGCCGCGAATATCTGCACGAGGAAGCCGCCGACGCTCGGGCCGACGACGAAGGACATGGCGCGGCTGCCGCTGAGTAGTGAGCTCCCCTCCACATATGCGGTGGCGGGAACGAGCACGGGGAACAAGGCCGCATCGCACACGTCGAACAGCACCGCCAGCGTGCCGATGCCGAACGCTGCCCCGTAGAGCTGGCCGAGGCTCAGCCCTCCCAGCGCGTAACCGATCGGCAGTGACGCGAGGAGCAGGGCCCGGCCGAGATCGGCAGTGATCATGAGTTGCCTACGCCGTGCGCGGCCGTCCACCAACGCACCGATCAGCAGTGAGAACACCAGCGCGGGAAGTAGTTCCGCCGTCGAGAGCCAGCCCATTTGTGCCGCGTCGGCGTGCAGCGTGAGAACGGCGGTGAGCGGGATGGCGATCTGAGATACCTGATCGCCGAAGAGCGAGACGGTCTGGCCGGTCCAGTAGCGGCGGAACGCCCGCTCCCTCAGTAACGCGGGGATCCTCATCACGGCTGCTCCACGGTGCGGGCCGATGACGGAATGGCCGCGCGGATCAGCGTGATGAGGCGGGCGCCGTCCGGTCGGCAGTCGGGATCCGCCAGTCGATCGGCGTACGGTTCCAGCAGCTCGTTCATTCGCTCCCCCAGTTCGGTCAGTTCGGCAGCCGTCAGGTACAGCAGGACATCGCTGAGCTGCTCGGCCTCCCGCCACTCACGGGTATCGCTCCGCCGCGCCTCCAGTCGTGCCGTCATCAGCTCGAAGTACCGCTCTACGACCGCGAGGCTGAGCGCGTCGGACGCCTCGGCGACCGCCGGATCCTCGGAGAAGTTCGGCCAGTTGGTGAAGCGTGCGGTCGCCCGCCACGGCTTCTCCCTCCCCTGGCCACCCTCGGCCGTCTCCACCAACCCGTACTTGGCGAGCATCCGCAGGTGGTACGAGCAGCTGGCTACGGACTCCCCGGTCAGCGCGGCCGCCCGGGTGGCGGTGAGCGGGCCCTCACGGCGCAGCAGGCCGACGAGCGCCATCCGTGTCGGATGGGCGTAGGCCCGCAGGGCGCGGGGGTCGGTGAGGTGGATGGTGCTGTCGTGGCGCGAGACAGAAGACTCGGACATGTATCTGAAGATATCTTTATAAAGGTTCCTTTACAAGGCTGGCCCGCACCCCCTCGTCCCCGCCCCCCGTGATCGCGATCGGGCCGTCGGTGTCGGTGCGTAGCACCGTGGTGCCCTCTGCTTGTAGGGCGGTGATTGTGCGGGGGGAGGGGTGGCCGTACCTGTTGCCCGTGCCGCAGGAGATCAGGGCCAGGCGGGGGTGGAGTCGGGTGAGTAGGGCCGGGTCCTGGTGGGAGGAACCGTGGTGGGCGACCTTGAGGACATCGACGGGCGGTAGGTCGGGGTGCTGTGTCAGCAACTCCCGTTGCGCCGGGGGCTCCAGGTCGCCGAGGAGTATCAGGGTGAGGCCCGCCGTCCTGACCAGGAGCGTGACGCTGGAGTCGTTGGGGCCCGCGTCCGGCAGGCCCGCGGTGCGGTAGTCGGCCGGGGACTCGGCGACGCCCGCGCCGGGCGGGTCCGGCGTCGGCGGCCAGAGCACCTGCCAGTCCAGTTCGCCGAGCCGCCGCCGCTCCCCCGCCGCCGCCCGGACCACGGGGATGTGTGCGGCCGCGGCGCGGCGTCGTACGGATGCGGCTTCCCCGGGTGGTGCGTCCACGGTGGTGGTCTCGATCGCGCCGACGGTCCGACCGGTCAGGACGCCGGGGAGCCCGGCGACATGATCGGCGTGGAAGTGGGTGAGGATCAGCAGCGGGATCGTCGTCACACCAAGCGATCTCAGGCAGCGGTCGGCGAGCATCGGCTCGGGGCCGGTGTCGACGACAACGGCAGAGCCGTCGCCGTCACCGGAGTTGAGCACCAGGGCGTCACCCTGGCCGACATCGCACGCGGCCATCCGCCACCCCGCGGGCGGCCAGCCCGTGGTGAGCCGGGTCAGCGGGGCGGGCGCCAGCACCGCGACCAGCAGCAGCACCGCCAGCGCCGCGCAGACCCAAGGGTGGCGGGCGATGCGCCGGGAGAGCAGCAGCACGGCGGCGGTGACGGCGGCGAGCAGCAGTCCGCCGGTCCAGCCGCCGGGCCAGTCCAGCGCCGCACCGGGCAGTGCGGCGCCCTTGCGGGCCACCATGGCGACCCACGCCACGGGCCAACCCGCCAGCCAGGCCAGGCCTTTGGCGGCGAGTATCGACACCGGCGCCGCCACCAGAGCCCCGAAGCCCAGCACGGTCGCCGGGGGCACCGCCAGTTCGGCCAGCAGGTTGCACGGGATGGCGACCAGGCTGATGTGCGCGGCGAGCACGGCGACCAGCGGTGCGCACAGCGCCTGGGCGGCCGCGGCGGCCGCTAGGGCCTCCGCCAAGTGGGCTGGCACGCGGCGCCGTTGGAGGGCCGCGCTCCATCCCGGGGCGAGTGTCAGCAGCGCGGCCGTGGCCAGCACCGACAGTGCGAAGCCGTACGAGCGGGCGAGCCAGGGGTCGTAAAGGACGAGGGCGATGACGGCGGCGGCGAGCGCGGGCAGCAGGGCGCGGCGACGGCCGGTGCCGATCGCCAGGAGGGTGATCAGGCCGCAGCCGGCGGCCCGCAGCACGCTGGGGTCCGGGCGGCACAGCACCACGAAGCCGATGGTCAGCAATCCGCCGAGGATGGCGGTGAGCCGCAGCGACAGGCCCAGCCGGGCGGCGATCCCGCGCCGTTCCGCGCGTACCGCGAGGGAGGAGGGCCCGATCAGCAGGGCGAGGATCACGGTGAGATTGGATCCGCTGACCGCGAGCAGGTGGGTGAGATCGGTGGCCGCGAAGGCCTCCTGGAGGTCGGGCGGAACGCGCGAGGTGTCTCCGACCACGATGCCGGGAAGCAACGCGCGGGCGTCTGGCGCCAGTTGGCCGGTCGCGTCGCGCAGCCCGGCTCGCAGCACTCCGGCGAGGCGTTGGATCGCCGAGGGCGGCTGGGTGACGGTGGGCGGGCCGTGCACCTGGAGGACGGCGGCGCTGCGGTCCGCCTCCCGTGCGGCGGGGGCGAGTTGGCCCTCCAGGGTGAGGCCGGTGGAGGGCAGCAGGCCCAGCCAGGCCTGCGTGCTGTCGCCGGGCTGGGCGATCAGCAGCACGGGGGTGTGCACGGCGGTGGTCGCGCCGCGGGACGTGACACGTACGGCTTCGGCTTCCGCGATGACGGATGCCGGGGCCGGGGCCGAACCGCGTACCCGGGAGTGTGCTGCCCGCGGGTCGCCGGTGAGCGTCAGCTGGGCGGTGACCCGGGCGTGCTGGGCGGCGAGCGCCGGAATCGGCCCTCGATGCAGTCCCGCCACGCTCAGTGCGGCCACGCCCGCGGCCACACCGGCGCACAGGAGTGCGGCGGCCGCCACCGCGGCGGTGCGGATGCCCGGCCGGGCGGGCAGCCACCCGGCGGACGCGCCGGACAACCCGTGTGTGGCCCGGCGATGCGCGGCGCACAGGACGAGGGCGGCGGCGAGGCATGCCCCGGCGCCGACGGCGACCCAGCGGCCCGGCGCGCTCAGCGCGATGACGGCGGCGAGCCAGGTCGCCAGCGCCGGCGGCACCAGGCGGAGATCGGCCGGGCCGTCCTGCCGCGGCCGGGACGCTCCGAGCCGCCCGCCCGCCGCGGCTCGCCCCGGCCGGTCCGGCACCGGCGGGGAAGCGGAAGACCGCACCGCGTTCATGGCCGCACCAACGGCTGGAGTTCCCGGAAACGACGCTCCCCCACCCCGGTGACCTGGCGGAGCTGGCCGACGGAAGTGAAACCGCCGTGCTGGGTGCGGTATTCGACAATGTGGCGGGCCAGGACCGGACCGACGCCGGGGAGGGCGTCGAGCTGCTCGGCCGTGGCGGTGTTGAGACTGAGCGGACCGCCCGGGCCCGCCGCTGCCGCCGCACCGCCCCCTCGGGTGCCCGCGGCATCGGCGGGCGGCGCAGGGGGCTGCCCGACCACGACCTGTTCTCCGTCCGTGAGCAGCCGGGCGAGGTTGAGGCCGCTGGTGTCGGCGCCCGGCAGCGGGCCGCCCGCCGCCTTCAGCGCGTCGGTGACGCGTGAACCGGCCGGGAGGTGCCGCACGCCCGGAGTGCGGACCTTCCCCGCGATGTCCACCACCACGTCCGCGGACGACGGCCTGCCCGTCGGCATCGCCGACGCGCCGCTCACCTGTCCGACGGGGGAGGTGACGGCCCGCGCGACGGGTGGCGGCTGCACCGTGCGCGGCCTACCCGCCCAGAAGTGGTGCACCGCGAACGCGACCGCGAGCACCAGTACACCGGCGAGGGCGGCGACCGTGCGCAGTTCCATCCCGCATCTCAACTGCACCCATACCGGCAGCCGTTCGAAGACGGCCTCCCGCCACGGCGAGCGGCGCGACGGACGGCTCGCCCGTACCGGGGCTGGTTCCGCAGCGGAATCGGCGGCCAGCGGGTCCCGCACCGGCGGCGGCCTGTCGAACAGCGCGCCCGCACGCGCTCGGGCGGCGCTGTCAACGTCGCTTTGGCGAGGGGCGGTTGCGGTGTGCGTTCCCATGCCGACTGACGGTAGGCGCCCCGGCCGATCTCCGTTCCGGCCCGCCAAATCCCGTGGATTACCCACCAGTTGTGGATAACTCCATCACCCGACCGGGCGAAATCGAGGCCAGTCCCGGTGAGTTCACCGGGGTGAGACAACCGCCCCCAGCAGCCCCGGGCCGGTATGCGCGCCGATCACCGCACCGACCTCGCTCACGTGTAGCTCCGCCAGCCGCGGCACACGTGCCCGGAGGCGCTCGGCCAGTGCCTCGGCCCGGTCGGCGGCGGCCAGATGGTGGACGGCGATGTCCACCGTGGCCTGCCCCGCCCGCTCCGCCACGATCTCCTCCAGGCGCGCGATGGCCCGCGAGGCCGTACGCACCTTCTCCAGCAGCTGGATCCGCCCCTCCGCGAGCTGCAACAGCGGCTTGACCGCCAGCGCCGAGCCCAGCAGGGCCTGCGCCGCACCGATCCGACCGCCGCGCCGCAGATAGTCCAGGGTGTCCACGTAGAAGTAGGCGGACGTCCCCGCGGCACGCTTCTCGGCGGCCGCGACGGCGTCGTCCGCCGTGCCGCCGGACTCCGCCGCCTCGGCCGCCGCGAGCACCGGAAAGCCCAGCGCCATCGCCACCATGCCGGTGTCCACCACCCGTACCGGAACCGGCGCCGACTCCGCCGCGACACACGCCGCGTCGTACGTACCGGAGAACTCTGCGGACAGATGGAGGGAGACCACGGCACTCGCGCCCGCGTCCGCCGCCGCGCGATACGCGGCGACGAACTGCTCGGGTCCCGGCCGTGAGGTGGTCACCGGTCGGCGGCGCTGCAACGCGGTGGCGACCGAGCGGGCCGATCCCTCGGTGCCCTCCTCCAGCACCTCGTCACCGAGGATCACGGTAAGCGGAACGACCGTGATGTGATGGCGGGTCAGCGCCTCCTGCGGCAGGTAGGCCGTGGAATCGGTGACGATGGCGACATGGGCAGACATGAGCGGGACCCTACCCGTCAACGCTGTGCTCACAACACCGCCACCAGGCCAGCGGCGCGGGCCGCCGATGTCGCGGTCCGCGGGCTCAACGGCGGTTCCGCGACCGCCCCCGGCCCAGCTCCGAACGTACCGCGGGGTTATCCGGAGCCTCAACTTCCGTCGGCACCCAGTGCCGCAGCGCCTCCGCTTCCACCTCGATCTCGCGCCCGAGCGCGGCGAGGTCGTCGTCATCGAACTGCCGGGCCCGGTCCTGGGCCGCCCAGCGCAGCGAGTCCGCGGAGTGCGTGACCCGTTCCGTACGCTGCCGCAGTTCCGGGAGGCGGGCGGCGATCCGGCCCTTGTCGGGCTCCCGCTCCAGAAGCCTCAACTCGTCGTCGAGGATGTGCGCGTGCCCCCGTAGCCGGTTCAGCAGGGCCAGCGCCTCCTCCAGCGACGGGTCGTCCGCGGCGCCCGACTCCAGCGCCTGCCGGGTGCCGATCATGGAGTTGCGCAGGGCGAGACGGAGGGACGCCAGCTCGCCGAGGGCGCCCGGCTGGCCGTACTTCTTGGCCTTCAGTGTCGTCTCCTCGACCACCCGGCGCGCCTGTGCGCTGGTCCGCTCCACACCGCGCCGCACGGCCCGTACGGTCCTGACCGTCGCGATCGTGCCGAACACCACGGCGGCCAGCAGGACCAGCGCGAGCACACCGAAAACGGCAACCATGGACGCTCCCTCTCACACCACGCCGACGCCAGTTCCTCCACGGTAAACCGACGGGGCCGGTCGGGGGTTCCAGTAGAACCCTCAACCGGCCCCGAATCGGCCCTTAGGGGAAGCCGCGGTCACGCGGGCACGATGTTCACCAGCTTCGGCGCCCGGACGATGACCTTGCGGATGCCCGCTCCGCCCAGCGCCGCCTGTACCGCCCCGTCCGCCAGGGCCAGCTGCTCCAGGTCGGTGTCGGCAATGGTCGGCGGGACCTCAAGGCGCGCCCTGACCTTGCCCTTGATCTGGACGACACAGGTGACCGTCTCGTCCTGGACGTACGCCGGGTCGGCCACCGGGTAGTCGGTGTAGGCCAGCGACTCGGAGTGCCCCAGCTTGCGCCACAGCTCCTCGGCGATGTGCGGGGCCAGCGGCGCGACCAGCAGCACCATCTGCTCGGCGACCGTGCGCGGCACCCGCGACAGCTTCGTCACGTGGTTGTTCAGCTCGGTGGCCTTGGCGATGGCGGTGTTGAAGCGCAGCCCCGCCATGTCGCCCCGCACCCCGTCGATCGCCTTGTGCAGCGCGCGCAGCGTCTCCTCGTCCGGCTCCTCGTCGACGACGGTGACCTCGCCGGTCGCCTCGTCCACGACGTTGCGCCACAGCCGCTGCAGGAAGCGGTAGGAGCCGACGACCGCACGGGTGTCCCACGGCCGCGACACATCCAGCGGCCCCATCGCCATCTCGTACAGGCGCAGCGTGTCGGCCCCGTACTCGGCGCAGATCTCGTCCGGAGTGACGGCGTTCTTCAGGGACTTGCCCATCTTGCCCAGCTCGCGCTTGACCTGCTCGCCGGCGTAGAAGTAATTCCCGTCGCGCTCCTCGACCTCGGCCGCCGGAACCGGGAAGCCGCGGCTGTCCCGGTAGACGTAGGCCTGGATCATGCCCTGGTTGTAGAGCTTGTGGAACGGCTCGTACGAGGAGATGTGCCCCAGGTCGTGCAGCACCTTGTGCCAGAAGCGCGCGTACAGCAGGTGCAGTACGGCGTGCTCGGCGCCGCCCACGTACAGGTCGACCCCGCCCGCGGGCTGGCCCTCGCGCGGGCCCATCCAGTACGCCTCGGCGGCCGGGTCGACGAGCCGGTCACTGTTGTGCGGGTCCAGGTAGCGCAGCTCGTACCAGCACGAACCCGCCCAGTTCGGCATGGTGTTGGTCTCGCGGCGGTAGGTCTTCGGCCCGTCGCCCAGGTCCAGCACCACATTGACCCAGTCCTCGTTGCGGGACAGCGGGGTCTCGGGGGAGGTGTCGGCGTCGTCCGGGTCGAAGGTGCGCGGCGCGTAGTCGTCGATCTCGGGCAGTTCGACGGGCAGCATCGACTCGGGCAGGGCGTGTGCCACACCGTCCTCGTCGTAGACGATCGGGAACGGCTCGCCCCAGTAGCGCTGGCGGCTGAACAGCCAGTCGCGCAGCCGGAAGTTGACGTTGCCCTCGCCGATACCGCGTTCGGCGAGCCACTCGGTGATCTTCGTCTTGGCCTCGGGGACGGTCAGCCCGTCCAGGGAGACCTCCGCACTCGCGGAGTTAATGATCCGCGCCTCGTACGAGTCGAAGGCGTCGTCCCAGGTCGACGGGTCCGTGCCGCGGCCGTCGGAGGGCTGTACCACGCAGTGCATCGGCAGCTCGAAGGCGCGGGCGAACGCGAAGTCGCGGGAGTCGTGCGCCGGAACGGCCATGATGGCGCCGGTGCCGTAGCCCATCAGTACGTAGTCGGCGATGAAGACCGGAACGTTCTCCCCGCTCACCGGGTTTACCGCGAACGCGCCGGTGAAGACACCGGTCTTGTCCTTGGCCTCCGCCTGCCGCTCCACCTCGGACTTGGCGGCGGCCTGCTTGCGGTATTCGGCGACCGCCTCGGCCGGGGTGGCGTGCCCGCCGGTCCACACCTCGTGGGTGCCCTCGGGCCAGGCGGCCGGGACGATCTTCTCCACCAGGTCGTGCTCGGGCGCCAGCACCATGTAGGTGGCGCCGAACAGGGTGTCCGGGCGGGTGGTGAAGACGGTGATCTTGGCGTCGCCGTCGAAGCTGATGGGGAAGTCCACCCGCGCGCCCTCGGAGCGCCCGATCCAGTTGCGCTGCTGCAGCTTGATGGCCTCGGGCCAGTCCAGCGCGTCCAGGTCCTCCAGCAGCCGGTCGCCGTACGCGGTGATGCGCATCATCCACTGGCGCAGCTTCGACTTGAAGACCGGGAAGTTGCCGCGCTCGGAGCGGCCGTTCGCGGTGACCTCCTCGTTGGCCAGCACGGTGCCCAGGCCCGGGCACCAGTTGACCGGCGAGTCGGAGGCGTACGCCAGCCGGTACTCGCTCAGGATGTCGGCGCGTTCCACGGCGGTCAGCGCGTCCCAGGGGCGGCCGTCGGGGGTCGGCCGGGCGCCGGAGGCGAACTGCTCGACCAGCTCGTCGATCGGGCGGGCCTTACGCGCCTCGGGGTCGTACCAGGAGTTGAAGATCTGCAGGAAGATCCACTGGGTCCACTTGTAGTAGCCCGGGTCGATGGTCGCGAAGGAGCGGCGCTTGTCGTGCCCCAGGCCCAGGCGGCGCAGCTGGGCCTTCATGGTGGCCATGTTGGCCTCGGTGGTCACCCGGGGGTGGGTGCCGGTCTGTACCGCGTACTGCTCGGCGGGCAGGCCGAAGGCGTCGAAGCCCAGGGTGTGCAGCACGTTGTGGCCGGTCATGCGGTGGAAGCGGGCGAAGACATCGGTGGCGATGTAGCCCAGCGGGTGGCCTACGTGCAGTCCCGCGCCCGAGGGGTACGGGAACATGTCCATGACGAACTTCTTGGGCAGGTCGGTGACCTCCGCCGGGCCGCCCAGCTCGCCGCCCCCCGGGTTGGGGGCGTTGAAGGTGCCCTCCCGCTCCCAGAAGTCCTGCCAGCGGGCCTCGACGTCGGCGGCCAGCTGGGCGGTGTAGCGGTGCGGCGCGGCCGCCTCGGCGGCGGGGGTGGTCTCGCTCATGTCCCTCGAAGCTCCATCGATGTCATGACAGGCGTACGCCCGGTCTGCCTTCGGATCGTTTCGCCCGGAGCCCGGTCCCAGAACCGGACCCTGATCCAGAAACGAAAAAACCCCTCGCACAGGAGGGGACGCCGCACTGACTGTTTCCTTGTCAGCGCGGCTGGCTAAGCAGAAGGCGTACGGCACGCATGGGCTCAGGGTACCCCAGTGCGGGAAGGGCCCGCACCGGAGTACCGGTGCGGGCCCCTACGCCTTGCGGTTGTGTGCTGTCGCTCAGTGGCCGTGCGGACGGTAGGAGTCCACGTAGCCGTCAGCGGGGCTGCCGACGCCGGTGACGTTGTCGAAGCCGGCCGTCGCGTTCAGCGAGCTGTCGTGGCCCAGGGTGCGCAGCGAGGTGACGAAGCCGCCCTTGGCGTCGAAGCCGTTCTTGAAGTCGACGCGCACATCGGCGATGGACTGGCCCTGGCCGAGCGGGTGGTCGGTCACGTCGTGGTACGCAGAGGTGCCGAACCGGTCGTAGATGCCCGGGTTGGCGAAGCCGATCGGCACGCCGCCACGGGCCTGCTGGGCGAGCGCCTGGATCGCGGAGATCACCGGCGCGGCGAGCGAGGTGCCGCCGATGCGGTACTCGCTGTACTTGACCGAACCGTCCGGGAAGGTCTGCGACTGGCCGACCAGGAAGCCGGTGGACGGGTCGGCAACGGCCGAGATGTCCGGAACCACACGCTGCGGGGTGGCGCCGTCCTGCTTGCTCAGCGTGTCCGGCACGACACCGCGCTGGTAGAACGGCTGCGGGGTGAGCTTGCTGGTGCCGCCGCCGGCCCCGTAGAGGTAGTTACCGGGCAGCGAGGCCCAGTTCATGCCGTCCGCGGAGAGCACGGACTTGGTGGTGCCCCAGCCGGTCTCCCACTGGTACTTGTTGCCCTTGCCCACGGCCAGCGAGGTGCCGCCGACCGCGGTGGCCCAGGCGGAGTTGGCCGGGGTGTCGACCTGCTTCGTACCGGTGTTGGCGACCTCGTCACCGTTGTCACCGGAGGAGAAGTAGAAGCCGATGCCCTCGACGGCGCCCTGCTGGAAGACCTGGTCGTAGGCCGCGGCCACGTCCGGGGTCTCGTTGGCCTCCACATCGCCCCAGGAGTTGGAGACGATGTCGGCGAGGCGGTTGTCGACGACCTTGTTGAGGCTGTCGAGCAGGTCGGGGTCGTTGCAGGAGGCCGCGCCGACGTAGACGATGTCGGCGGCCGGGGCGACCGCGTGCACCGCCTCGACGTCCAGCGTCTCCTCGCCGTACCAACCGGCGGCCTTGCACGTGTCGATGCTGTTGTAGGCGGTCGGCAGGACCTGGCTGAACTGGCCGGTCCGGTAGGCCGCGTCACCGTTGCGCTTGGCGTACTCCGCGGCGTCCTTGGCGATGTACGGGGAGGCGTACGCGTCGGTGATGGCGACGGTCACGCCCTTGCCCGTGTAGCCCTTGGCGCCGTAGACGGCACGCAGTTGCTTACCGGTGTAGCCCTTGACGACGTAGGGCGCGGAGCCGCCGTACGCCTTGGGCAGGCCCGTGGCGACGTTCGAGCCGTAGTACGAGGAGAACGGACCGGCCTGCTTGGCGACGGCCTCCGGCGGGGGCAGGTCGTCGTGCTTGGACTGCTTGGGGGCGTTGTCCAGGCCGGTGATGGTGAGCACCGCGCCGTCGAGCGAGGCCGGCACGGAGGCGGCCTGCGCGGGGGCGTGGTAGATGTGGCCGTCCTTGGAGTAGTTGCGCAGCTCCGTGTTGAAGGCCTTCTCGACGGCGGTCTTGTCGCCGCTCACCGTGATGTAGTGCTGGTTGGAACCGGTCACCGTGAGGCCGGAGTTCTTCAGCCAGGCGGTGACCTCGGCTATCTGCTGCTTGGTCGCGCCGAAGCGCTCCTGCACCTGCTTGGCGGTCAGGTACTTGCCGTAGCTGGCCGACTTGGGGTCGGAGACCGCCTGCGCGTAGGCCGCGAGGCCCTTGGCGTCCTTACCGGCGAGGTAGACGCGAGCGTTCACCGAGGTCGAACCGGCGGCGGTGCCGTGGTCGGCCCGTGCGGTCGCCCACAGCGGCTTGGTGTTGGTCAGCACCTGCCGGTTGTTCGCGTCGGCCTGTGCCGTGGGTACACCCATCGCCAAAGCGCCGGCCACCAGCGGCAGCGTGGCTGCCACCGCCAGCCCGGCGCGCGTTCTGTGACGAACAAGCTTCATGAAACCCCCAAAGAGACACGAATGGTCGAGGCATGCTCGCGCGACCCGGAGCGCGTTCACCGAATAGCGGTGAGGTGCATGCCGTAAGGCCAAACTCTGGCGCTGATCTGTTCACGTCAGGGGAATGGTTACGTCAAGAAATGGTCAAGTGGACGTAATGACCGGGAAGTTGGGGTGGGCCTTGACGGGCAGTTGGCGTAAAGGAACGGAAGGAATGCTTCCGTACGGCAGTTGACAGGATCTCGGCTGCGCCCAGTCGTCCGCAAGGTCAATGAACCGACGCTAGCAGCGCGGCGCGGCGGCCGACCGCGTTTACCGCAACTCCCCACCGGTCCGGACGAATCAGCCTAGACATTCACCATGCCTACGCATCGACACCGCCCGGGCGCCCGCCGACGGCGACCCGCGATCTCCGGCTCGACCGGACCAACCGGCTTACCCACGCGGTACGTGCTCATCGTGTGCGCGGGCGCGATCGTCACCTCGGTGGCCACCTTGCTGCTCGCGCTGCCCCTCGGCTCGCGCGCCGGTGCGCGCTCCCTGCTCGACACCTACGCGGGGGTCTGCACCCTGCTGTCGCTGACGGCGACCGTGGTGTGGGGACTGGTCAGCACCGGCACCCGCGTTCTCGGCCCGCGTCAGCGGCTGTTGGCACAGGGCGTGCACCGCGCGGCCACGGTCGCGTCGCTGGGATTCCTCGCGCTGCACATCGCCGTCAAGGTCGCGGAGCGGCACATCACGCTCACGGAAGGGCTCATTCCGTACGGAGTGCGCGGACGAGCGCTGCTCATCGGCCTGGGCACGCTCTCCGCATACCTTCTGCTGCTGGCGACCGCCACGGGTGCGCTGCGTGGGGCGTTCGCGGCGCGCGGCCGACCGGTTCGCTGGCGGGTACTGCACGCGTGCGCGTATCCGGCGTGGTTCACCGCCGTGGTGCACGGGCTGAAGTCGGGCCGCGCGGCGGCGGGTTGGGTGGTCGCCTGCTATGTGGTGTGCCTGGTGGCCGTGGCCGCGGCGCTGGTCGTACGCGCCCGGCGCGGCACGCCGGACGGGGCGCGCTTCGGCGGGCGCCGCAGGCCGTACGGCGCACCGCGGCGGAAAGCGGAACGAATCGCCCCGGCGACGCATCGGTTGGCGCCCATGGCATCCGTGTCCACCACGCCGGGGCGCCGGCGGATCGATCACCCGATGGGAAATCCGCGATGACCGACCTGTCTCCCGCCCTCGCCCGCGTCGCGCCCCTGCCCGGCGTCACGGTCCTCGGCGTACCGCGGCTGACCGCCGGTTTGGACCTCGCGCCCCGGCTCGACCGGGTGGTGCATCCCTGCCGCCCGGTCTGCGCCCGCTGGGCGCGACGCTGCGGGTGGCGCGGTGGCTGGCCGCGCGGTCCGCGGGCCGGTGCGGTCCCTGCCGGGGCGGGCTGCCCGGGCTCGCCGACGCGCTGGCGGAGGTGCTGGACGGCGGCGGGCAGGGGGCGCTGGAGGCTGTGCGGTAGGCGGCACGGGCAGTCAGTGGGCGCGGTGCGGGTAAACATCCGGACGGCTCGTCGCGCTTCGTACTGTCCGCGCTGGCCGCCTTCCCCGACGACCTGGGCGTCCCATGTACTCGGCGGGGGCTGTGGGCGCCCCACCGCGGGCGCGCTGCCACTGCCGTACGAGGCTGCCGGGCAGCGGCTCGCGGTGGACTGGACGCTGCGCGAGGGGCATGGCCTGTGCACCGATGTGCTGCCGGAGGTCGTACGGCTGGACGCGGACGGCTTTCCGGTGCTCGCTGACGGATCGCTACCCGGGCACTTGACGGCACGCGCTCACCGGGCGGTGCGGCGCTGCCCGGCATTGGCGCTCCGCCGGGAGGAGCGGTGACCGCGGTCACACGAACGACGTCACTCCAACGCCAAAGGGCCGCCCTCTCGGGCGGCCCGTCTGACTTGATCTCCTGTGGAGCTAAGGGGAATTGAACCCCTGACCTCTTGCATGCCATGCAAGCGCTCTACCAACTGAGCTATAGCCCCAGGTCTTGCCGTTCCGCCGGGAACCCCGGCGGCTCGGTAAACATTACACGGTGCGGGGGGCCTTTCGCCAAATCGATCCGGCGGACCGCCCTCTGCTCTCCGCCCCCTCCGGACGGTACTGTCGGCTTCCGCGCCGCCCGAGCGAAGACCCGGACCACAAGACCGGCCGAGCCACGCCCCCGGACCCCAGGAGCACCCACCGTGACCGCGACGCAGCCGACCTCGGACCCGCGCACCGTCGCGGTCAGGGCCTCCATAGCGCGCCGCCCGACCATGATCGCCGCCTTGGCCTGCCTGGTGTCGTTCACCGGCTTCTGGATCGCGCAGCGCGCCGCGCATGTCTCGATGATCGACCTCATGGTGTACCGGGCCGAGGGCTGGACCGTGCGCACCGGCCACGACCTGTACGCGATGGTGGCCACCGAGGCCAATCTGCCGACCACCTATCCGCCCTTCGCCGCGATGCTCTTCGCGCCCCTGACGTGGATCGGCGTCCCGGCGATGCGGACCCTGGCCACGGCGGCCAACCTCGGGCTGCTGCTGGTCGTTGTGCATCTGTCGCTGCGGTTGGTCGGCCGACCGCACCGCGTGCCGCGCGCCGCGGCGACCTTCGCCGTGGCCGCCGTGGCCGTGTGGTGCGAACCGGTGTGGACGACGCTGCGGTACGGGCAGATCAACCTGCTGCTCGCGGTGCTGGTGCTGTGGGATCTGACCCGGCGCGCGGGCCACCGCTGGGCCGGGATCGGCATCGGCGTCGCAGCCGGGATCAAACTGACCCCGGCGCTGTTCGCCGTCTTCCTCGCGCTCGTCGGCGTCGCCCAGGGCTGGCGTCGGCTGCGTACCGGCCGCACGGTGTGGAATCCGTCGCTGCGCCGGGCAGTGGTGGCGGTCGCCGCCTGCGCGGCGACGGTGAGCGTGGCGGCGGTGGCGCTGCCGGGCGACTCCCACAACTTCTGGACCCGGATGGTCTTCGAGGCCAACCGGGTCGGCCATGCCGAGGAGACCGCCAACCAGTCCGTACGCGGCGTCCTGGCCCGCGCCCTGCACACACCGGATCCCAGCGCGTCGTGGCTGGTAGCGGCGGCGATCGTCGGGATTCTCGGGCTGGCGGTCGCGGTGGCGGCCGCGCTGGCCGGCGACCGGCTGCCGTCGGGCGCCGCCTGGGCGGCCTGCGCCTGCGCGGTCACAGCGCTGCTGGTCAGCCCGGTGTCCTGGTCGCATCACTGGGTGTGGTGCGTGCCGATGGTGCTGCTGCTCGCCTCGGAGGCGCTGCGGCGCCGCGATCCGCTGTGGCGCACCGGAGCCGCCCTGACCGGGCTGCTGTTCTGCTCGTTCCTGCTGTGGGCGGTGCCGCACACTCCAGGCCGCCGCTTCGAACTGCACCAGAACGCCGGGGAGATGCTGCTCTCCGCCGTCTATCCACTGACCGGCCTGGCGTTCCTGGCCGTCGCCGGAACCCAGGCGGTTCGCGCCCTGCGCACACCGAGCGGCCCTCCTCGCGCGGTCATCCCCGCCCAGTCCCGCGGCCAGCAGCGCGATCAGGCATACGCCGACCGCTGATCAGCGCCTGCGTGACACCCCGGCCAGCGCCCCCAGCAGCGCGGTCCCGGCCAGCGCCACCGCCGTCACCCACACACCCAGCGCGGAAGCATGTGTTCCGGCCGATCCGGAACGGGCGTAGTACGAGACCCGGTTGAGGTAGAGCGTGCCCAAAGTGGCGACGCCGACCAACTGGCCGAGCTGGGTGACGGTCACCAGCAGCCCGCTGGCGTCGGCCGCGTCCCGCGCTGCCACGCTCCCCAGCGCTCGGGTGAGATTCGGACTGTAGGCGAGCCCCACGCCCAGCCCCGCCGCCGCCATGGCCGGGTAGAGCCACGCACCACCGCTGCCGCCGTCCCGTAGCAGGAGGCCGCACAGTACGCAGGCCGAGCCAGCGATGAAGAAGCCGGACGGCACCAGTGCGGCGTGCCAACGCTGAGGAATCCGCCGCCAGTTGAGACCGACCGCGCCGAAGGCGACCGCGGCGGGCGCGAACACCATTCCGGCGTGCAGCGCGTCGTGGCCGAGGCCGGACTGCAGATGCAGCGCGAAGGAGAACATCAGCCCCGCGTTGAGGGCCATGACCAGACCGATCTGCACCACAGCGGTCCGTAGCCCAGGAGCCCGGAACACCCGCGCCGAGATCAGTGGAGCGCCCCCGCGCCGCGCCAGCCGCGACTCCAGGCCCGCGAAGACGGCCAGCAGCGCACCGCTGAGCGCCAGGCACACCCAGCACCACACCGGCCAGCCCTCCTGCTGCCCCAGCACCAGCGGAACGGTGAACAGCGTCACGGCCGCCGACAGCGTCACCAGCCCCGGCAGGTCAAGGCCTCGGCGCCGTTCCTGGTCCCGCTGACCGTCGCGCGGCATCAGACGGGGTCCGGCCAACAGCAGCACGGCGCCGATCGGCACGTTCACCAGGAACACCGGCCGCCAGCCGGAACCGAACAGGTCGGCGCTGACCAGCACCCCGCCGAGTACTTGGCCCAACGCGTAGCCGGAGGCGAGCACCGCGGAGAACATGTTAAGGGCCCGCACCCGCGCCAAACCCGTGAACGTCCGCTGGATCAGACTCAGCACCTGCGGCAGCATCAGCGCCGAGCCCGCGCCCTGGACCAGGCGGAAGGCGATCAACTCCCCCGTACCACCGGCGAGTCCGCAGGCCAGCGAGGCAGCCGTGAACACCGCGAGTCCGCTGAGGAACATCCTGCGGTGCCCCAGCAGGTCGCCCAGCCGTGCACCGGTGATCAGCAGCACCGCGTACGCGATGGTGTAACCGGCGATGACCAGTTGCAGCCCGGCGCCCGAGGCCCGCAGGTCGGTACCGATCGTCGGCGCCGCCACATTGACGATGGAGGCGTCCAGCAGCGCCATGAACTGGCCGGTCAGCACGATCGCCAGCAGCCAGCCGGACCGCGGCGAGCCGCGCCGCCGATGCCCGTGCCGTGGGTGCTTCCGGTCAATCGCGTTGGTGGTGGGGGTAATCGCCGTCTGTGCCATGGCAACGACAGTGCCGGTCGGGCGATACGGGTAATGAGAGCCCGGTGATGCTGGTACTGCCAGCACCTGGCAGGGCCTGCGGCGGCACGGCACGATGACCGCATGGGGGCGACGACCAGGCAGAGTGCCACGACCGCGGCGAACGGCACCCGGCGCACCGAACTCGCCGCGTACCTGCGCAGCCGCCGTGCCCGTATCAGCCCGCAGGACGTGGGCATGCCGCCCGGCCTGCGCCGCCGCACTCCGGGCCTGCGCCGTGAGGAGGTCGCCCAGCTCGCCGGGGTGGGGATCACCTGGTACACGTGGTTGGAGCAGGGCCGCCCGATCAACGCCAGCGTGCAGGTGCTGGACGCCGTGGCGCGGGTGCTACGGCTGGACGCGACGGAGCGCGAACATCTGTACCGCCTGGCGGGTGTGCCGTTCGTTCAGGAGGCGGTCTCCGACGAGGACGTGGTCGGCAGCGAGGTGCAGGCCATCCTCGACGCCCTCGACCCGCTGGCCGCCGTGGTCTACAACGCCCGCTACGACGTGCGGGCCTACAACGCCGCGTACTGCGCCATCTGGCCTTCGACCATCGTCACCGACCGGCCCGAGCGCAATGTGCTGTGGAAGCTCTTCACCGTTGCGGCGTGCTGCCAGAGCCTGCGCTGGCGCCCGGAGGAGGCCGCCCGCATGGTCGCGCAGCTGCGGTCCGCGTACGGCCGGCACATCGGCGAACCAGCCTGGGAGTCCTTCATCGACCGCTTGACCAGGCAGAGCCCTGAGTTCGCGCAGATGTGGGCGAGCGGCGATGTGGCGCCGCCGGGGCGGCGAGTCAAGATCGTCGACTATCCGAGGGTGGGCGAGCTGCGCCTGGTGTCAACCTCATTGGCGATCGACGGCATGCCCGAACACCGCATCGTCGTCTACACCCCGGAGGACGAGGACACCCGGACCCGCCTCGACCAACTCCGCGCCATGGACGACCCGGTGGTCGGCTGCCCCCTACACGGCCGCCCGGTCTCCCGCATCCTGGCCGAACGCGAGAAGGTCCGGGAGGGCTAGCGCCTGTCCGGCGGACTTTCAGCCACGATGAGCGGGGGCCGGGGGCACACCCCCGAACAGGGCCGCATAACAAAACGGGCCATCCTTCGGATGGCCCGTGACTGTGGAGCTAAGGAGAATTGAACTCCTGACCTCTTGCATGCCATGCAAGCGCTCTACCAACTGAGCTATAGCCCCGCTGTTCTCGGCTTGTCTCCTTGCCGGGAACGAGTAGAAGCTTAGCGGGTGACCTGCTGATTCGCGAAATCGGCGGGAAGCGTCGGCGTCGGTCAGACGTCGTCGCCGAAGACCGGCTGCGGCAGGGTGCCCGCGTTGTGTTCCAGGAGCCGCCAGCCGCGCGCCCCCTGGCCGAGCACCGACCAGCAGCAGTTGGACAGACCGCCGAGCGACTCCCAGTGCGCCGGTTCCAGGCCCAGGAGGCGGCCGATCGTGACCCGGATCGCACCGCCGTGGCTCACCACGAGCAGCGTGCCGTCCTCGGGCAGCTTCTCCACCTCGCGCAGCACCACCGGCGCCGCCCGATCGGCTACCTCGGTCTCCAGCTCGCCGCCACCGCGCCGCACCGGCTCCCCGCGCTTCCAGGCAAGGTACTGCTCGCCGTACCGCTCCACGATCTCGTCGCTGGTCAGGCCCTGCCAGGCACCCGCGTAGGTCTCCCGCAGCGCCTCGTAGAACGTCGGCTGAAGGCCGGTGACGGCGGTCAGCTCGGCCGCGGTGGCCGAGGCCCGCCGCAGGTCCGAGGAGATCACCACATCCGGCTTGAGCGCGGCGAGCAGCCGGGCCGCCCGGCGTGCCTGGGCGACGCCGGTCTCGGTCAGCGGGATGTCCGTGGAGCCCTGAAAGCGGCGCTCCAGATTCCACGCGGTCTGACCGTGCCGCCACAGGACGACGCGGCGGCCGCGGCCGTTCTTACGGCCGGGCTCCCGCTCGGCCGTACTCTGCTGCGCTCCGCCGGTCACCGGCGACTGGTCCCGCGTGCTCAGCTCAGCTCTCCGTCCACCTCGGCGGCCCGCTGCTTCGCGTACTCCGCGGCCTTACCGCGGGTCGCCACGGCGTCCTTGGGCAGCTCGATCTCCGGGCAGTCCTTCCACAGCCGCTCCAGCGCGTAGAAGACCCGCTCCTCGGAGTGCTGGACGTGCACCACGATGTCGACGTAGTCGAGCAGTACCCAGCGGCCGTCGCGCTCGCCCTCCCGGCGCACCGGCTTGGCGCCGAGCTCCTTGTGCAACCGCTCCTCGACCTCGTCGACGATCGACTTGACCTGGCGGTCGTTGGGAGCGGAGGCGAGCAGGAACGCGTCCGTGATGGCCAGCACGTCGCTGACGTCGTAGGCGATGATGTCGTGCGCGAGCTTGTCGGCTGCCGCCTGAGCGGCGGCGGTGATCAGCTCGATGGAGCGGTCCGTGGCGGTCACAAGCCAAGCTTTCCGGTCGGGAACGGGTACGCCTCCAGGGTCTCATGCCGCGGTGACATGCCCTCCCGTCGCCCACCGCCACCCTCAACGGAGACCCTTCGGGTCACAGCGCCCACTCTCCAGTTTTCGGCTCGCCCACCGGGTCACCCCTTGTAGTCACCGCCCAGCACCACCGTGACATCGGCGTTGCTGGCGCCCTGCCCCTTGGCGACCGCGCTGTCCGGCAGTCCCAGGGTCTTGGCCAACTCCTTGGCGGTCTGCGCCTGGTTGTCGGCGCTGTAGAGCACCTGCGACCTGGCCTGCGGCGAGGCGGACCCGCCGTCCACATAGGTGTAACCGGAGTTGACCACCGCGACCTGGGCCGCAGCCGCCGCCTTCTTGCCGCCGGTGGCATCGCGCACCGCGACCCGCGGGACGCCGCTGGGGTTGGTGTTCTTCACGGTGCCGCCGAGGACGTCCTTGACCACGCTGTTGGTGGCCTGCTCGCTGAGGGTGCCGTCCGGCTGGACGGGCAGCATGGCGGTCGCGTAGTGGCCGGACTTCTCCTGGTCGGCGAGGTGCGCCAGGGTGGCGCCGAGCTGGGCGTCACTGAGTGACGGGTCGGGGATGGCGCCCAGGCTGTCGACGATCTTGGTGGCGGTGGCGGCGTCACTCGGCAGCTTCATCAGCACCGCCTGCATGACCTGCCCGAACCGCGTCAGCTGCTTGTTCTGCGCCTCACCGGGGCCGCGGTAGCTGGCGTACGCGACCGCCGCCTGGCCGTTCAGGTCCTGCTGCTGGCCCGCGTTCACCAGGGTCTTGCCGCCCGAGCCGACCGTGGTGTCGGTGTCGACGGTGATGCCGCCCACCGCATCGACCAGGATCTCCAGATAGGGCGTGTCCAGCCGCCAGCTGCCCTGGATGTTCGCGCCCAGCAGGGCGTTGAGGGCGTCGCGGGTGGGGCCGGCGCCCTGGTCCACGACCGACTTGCCGAGCGTCGTGGTGCCGCCATCGGCGTTCACGGAAAGGGAGTTGGGCAGCAGGACGGTGGTGCCCTTGCCGGTCGTCTCGTTGCCCACCAGAAGCGCGGTGGAGCTGTCGTTGCTGTCGACCTGCCGTAGATGCACCACGATGACATCGCGCTTCTGGGCGCCGGTCGCCTGCGCCGCGGCGGCGCCCTTGCCGAACCCCGGCAGCTTCCCGGCCTGCCAGAGGTAGCCGACGCCGCCGACGAGGGCCAGTACGAGCAGCACGACCAGGGCCACGACCCGGGTGCGGCCGCGCCGCTTGCGCTCGTCGCGGCGCTCGGTGCGGGACTCGGAGAACTTCAGCCAGTCGATGACGTCCTCGGCCTGCTCGTCCTCGTCCTCGATGAACGCGAACTGCTCGGTCTGGAACTCGCGGGGCGCCTCCTCGTCGCGGCGGGGCGGCACGGTCGGCGGCGACGGCTGCTCCGGGGCGGGCGGCGGCTCCTCGTGGCGCGGCTGGGGGACCTGGTACCGCTGCTCGTCGTAGGTCGGCTGGGGGTACGCCGCCGGGTCCTGGTAGCCCGGCTGCTGGTAGGTCTGGTAGCCCTCGTGGCCCTGGTAGCCCGGCTGCTGGTAGTCCGGGGAGTACGGCTGCTGGGCGTACCCCTGCTGCGGGTACTGCGGATCCGGGTATGGCGCGTAACCCTGCTGGCCCTGGTAGTAGGCCGGGTCGTAGTCCTGCTGCGCCGCCTGCGGCTGCGGGGGCTGGGCGTACGGGTCGTAGCCCTGCTGCCCCTGCTGCCGGTAACCACCCGCGTACGGGTCCTGGCCGTAGTGCTCCTGGTCGCCGCTCACGGGTGCCCCTCCAGATCAGAAAACAAGTACCACGGGCATTCGCTACCCGGCGTCCCGGTACAGATTCCGCTTGTTGATGTAGCGCACCACGCCGTCGGGCACCAGGTACCAGACCGGTTCGCCCTGCGCCACGCGGTCCCTGATCTCGGTCGACGAGATCGCCAGAGCGGGCACCTCGACCAGTGATACGCCGCCGTTGGGAATCCCCGGGTCGGACAGGGGGTGCCCAGGCCTGGTCACGCCGATGAAGTGCGCCATCGAGAAGAGTTCCTGGGCATCCCGCCAGGAGAAGATCTGCGCCAGCGCGTCGGCGCCGGTGATGAAGAAGAGGTCCACGTCGCCGTACTCGGCGCGCAGGTCCCGCAGGGTGTCGAGGGTGTAGGTGCGACCGCCGCGGTCGATGTCGATGCGGCTCACCGAGAACTGCGGGTTCGACGCGGTCGCGATGACCGTCATCAGATAGCGGTCTTCCGCCGGGGAGACGTGCTGGTGTTCCTTCTGCCAGGGCTGGCCGGTCGGCACGAAGACGACCTCGTCGAGGTGGAAGAGGCTCGCGACCTCGCTCGCCGCCACCAGGTGGCCGTGGTGGATGGGATCGAATGTCCCGCCCATCACACCGAGTCGTTTCTTCACTGGCCCAGCCCCTCCGTCAGCGGTCGCGGAGGGGCGCACGGACGCTGCCTGCTCTCCCATGCGAGCACACCCTACTTGGCCCCCTGGGGAGCGCCGACCCGGATCAGCGGTCCCGGTTGAAGCGCGTGGTGATCCACAGCAGGAGCAGCAGGATGAACAGCGCGCCGCCACCGGTGAGGTACGGGCTCAGGCTCTGGTGGTTGCCACCTTCGGCGAGCTGCGTCAGAGCTGCTGGGATGTTTGCGGTCATGGTCGGCAGGACCCCTTGCGGTCGAGGATGCGGTCGAGTCGCGGTGAGTCGCCGGGCGGTGGACCGGGCCGGAAACTCGTGCCACATGGTACGTGCGGGGCGTCAGGAACCCTACGCAGCCCCCGCGCGTCCTGACTTCGTACGCCTTCGCGTACCCGACTACCGAACCGAGTAACCGACCGTCAGTCCTTGTCCCCGTAACCACGCAGCAGGAACCATGCGAGGAAGGCCACGCCAAGCACCGCGACGACGATGACGATGGGCAGGAGCTCGCTGGAGACCGGTGCCCCGTCGGCGAGGTGGTACATAACGGCGTTCTGCATGCTTCTCAGCGTAGTCCTGTCGTAGGCGGGCTCTATCGTGGGGTGTGTAAGGGGGACGAGCACGAACTGGCTATCAGGGGATTGAGGCCCAATGACCGTGCCGAACGAATCGAACGACAAGGTGCCGAGCCGCAACCGCACCCGCTTCCCGGGGATCTCGTCACGTGCCTACGAGCACCCGGCGGACCGCTCGGCGCTGGTGGCGCTGCGCAAGCTCAGCGGTTTCGACACCGTGTTCAAGGCACTCAGCGGGCTGCTGCCCGAGAGGTCTTTGCGGCTGCTGTTCCTGTCGGACTCGGTACGGGTCAGCGAGCAGCAGTTCCCGCACCTGAACTCCATGTTGCGGGACGCCTGCTACATCCTGGACCTGGAGAAGGTCCCGCCGATGTACGTCAACCAGGACCCGCAGCCCAACGCCATGTGCATCGGCCTGGACGAGCCGATCATCGTGGTCACCACCGGTCTGGTGGAGCTCCTCGACGAGGAGGAGATGCGGGCGGTCGTCGGACACGAGGTGGGCCACGCCCTGTCCGGACATGCGGTGTACCGCACGATCCTGCTCTTCCTGACCAATCTGGCGCTTCGGGTGGCGTGGATCCCGCTGGGCAATGTGGCGATCATGGCGATCGTCACCGCACTGCGTGAGTGGTTCCGCAAGTCGGAGCTGTCGGCGGACCGGGCGGGACTGCTGGTCGGCCAGGACCTGCAGGCGTCCATGCGCGGGCTGATGAAGCTGGCCGGCGGCAACCACCTGCACGAGATGAACGTGGACGAGTTCCTCAAGCAGGCGGAGGAGTACGAGTCCGGCGGCGATCTGCGCGACTCGGTGCTGAAGATCCTCAACGTGCTGCCGCGCAGCCACCCCTTCACCACGGTCCGGGCGGCCGAGCTGAAGAAGTGGGCGGAGAGCCGCGACTACCAGCGGATCCTGGACGGGCACTACCCGCGCCGCGAGGACGACAAGGACACCTCGGTGTACGAGTCCCTCAAGGAGTCCGCCAACCACTACGCGGACCATGTGAAGTCCAGCAAGGACCCGCTGATGGGCCTGATCAGCGACCTCGCGTCGGGAGCCGGGGACATCGGCGGCAAGCTCCGCGACCGGTTCACCGGCTCGGGCTCGGGCTCGGACCGGACCTGAGCAGCCCGCAGACCGAAGTGACCGGCCTGCTGTGGTCATAGGGGTCCACTCCGGCCCCTGAGCTCACGCTCTGCCCGGCCAGCAGCGGCCGGAAGTACCCGGCCGGGTCGCCCGCGCATGTGAGCGGCCCGGCCTCGACCGCTGCCTGCTGTACCTCGATCTGGCGGTTGCGCAGGTCAGCGCGGTCGAAGTACAGCTTCAGCTGCCGCCGCACGGTGAACAGCGAGGCCTGGCCGGGCCCGGCGGCGACGGCACGGACCGCGTAGACCATGGTGTGGTCGGTGAAGATCCGCAGGCCGTCGGCGCCCTGCTCGTTCACCGTCATGGTGCCGCGCACCCGCACACCCGGGTCGGCCAGCGCGATCCGGGCGGGGTCGAAGCGGACCAGCCAGCCGGTGGCGGCGTACTGTCCGTCATCGGCCGGGCGGGCGAGGCTGCGGTCGAACTGTTCCAGTTGGCCGGGGTTGAGCAGCTCGCGGACGGCGCGTACATCACCGCCGGTGAGCGCGGCCCGATCGAGCGAGGAGGCGACCAGATACTCCTTCGCGGTGGTCAGGGCCTGGAGGACCTGGCTCTGGGAGAAGTGGTCGGTACCGCTGATCTGCGGCAGGGTGATGCCCTCGGCGCCCACCGGGTAGTGCGCGGCGTCATCGGCGGCGAAGAGCCGGTCGGCGGCGGCGACCGGCACCGGGCCCTGCGGTGTCAGCGGAACCAGGGTTATCCGCAGCGGATCGACATCCGGAGGCGCGGCGGGCTGGTACGGGTGGCGTATGCCCATGTAGATGGCGGTACCGAAGGCGAGCGCGATCAGCAGGACCAGGACGAGCGCCTGCCGGCCGGCGCCCGCGCGGCCCAGCGGACGCCGGGTCCGCACCGCACTGACCGTTCCGCCCATACGTTCCTGCGCCGAGAACTCCTGTATACGGGCAGCCCGGACAAACGACTCGTCGAACACGACGGATCGGTACTCGTCGTCACCGCCCCCCGGGACGCCCTCGGGTGTCCCCTCCGGAGGGTCTGCACGCCCGGCCATACAACAAGAGTAGGTCGGCCATGCCGCAGGTGAACGCCCCGGTACGAGACAAGTTTTGACCAGGCGTCACAATCCCGTTCCGGGCCACCCGCACGGGGCACCACGGCATCGGCGCGGCAGGCGTCTTGGGCCCGACCCCTCAGGGTCCGGCGGAGGACGCCACCCGGACCTGCGGTGGCGCGGTGTCCACCCGCCCGGTCGCGGGCATGGGCGCGGGCTGCCGACCGCCGCCACCGGCGCCCCGGTAGACGGCGACGAAGGTCAAGGCGATCACCCCGATGCCCATCACCAGCGCCAGCACCCAGGCGATGGTGCGGTGCCAGCGGGTGTGGCTGCGGTAGGCGTGGCGGTACGGGCGGCCGTAACCGCCGAAGTGGTCCTCGTCGGCGTCGTCGTCCGCGAAGTGGCCGCGCCGGTAGCCGTCGTCATAGCGGAGCGTCTCGTCGTCGAGGCCGTCGTCATCGGCGGCGCCGATCCTGGCCCGTGCGGCGTCGGCTTCCGCCCAGGCCTGGGCGGCGGCGAGCAGGCGCTCGTGCGCGGTGGGCTCATGGAGCGTCGCCGCCCGTACGAAGGCCTCGTCGAAGACCACGGATGCGAACTCGTCGTCCGCGCCGCCGTGGTCCTCACCGTCCGGGAACGGCTTACCGCCCACATCCTCAGACACCCTTCCAGAGTAAGCCCGGAAAGGCCGCGTTGGGCAAGGAGAAGACGAATTCGGCAGTGGTGAGCGCCACTTCGCGCCAGGACGGTGTGGGCTCAGCGGATATGGCCGTCGCCGGTCACCACGTACTTCGTGGAGGTCAGCTCGGGTAGGCCCATCGGTCCGCGGGCGTGCAACTTCTGTGTGGAGATGCCGATTTCGGCGCCGAAGCCGAACTGGCTGCCGTCGGTGAACCGGGTCGAGGCGTTGACCATCACGGCGGTGGAGTCCACCAGGGAGACGAAGCGGCGGGCAGCGGCCTGGTCACGGGTGATGATCGCCTCGGTGTGCCCCGAGGACCACTGACGGATGTGCGCCACGGCGGCGTCCAGGTCGGGGACGACGGCGGCCGCGATGTCGTACGACAGATACTCGGTCGCCCAGTCCTCCTCGGTCGCCGGAACGACGGTGTCCGCCGCGCGCTGCCAGCTCGCGTCGCCGTGCACGGTCACCCCCGCCTCGGCGAGCGCGGTCAGCGCCCGCGGCAGGAAGGCGTCGGCGACGGCCGCGTGCACCAGCACCGTCTCCGCGGAGTTGCACACACTGGGCCGCGACGCCTTGGCGTTGACCAGGATCCTTACGGCCATGTCGAGGTCGGCGTGCTCGTCCACGTACACATGGCAGTTGCCGACACCGGTCTCGATGACCGGCACCGTGGACTCCTCGACGACGGTCCTGATCAGCGAGGCGCCACCGCGCGGAATGAGTACGTCCACCAGGCCGCGGGCACGCATCAGCTCCTTGACGGACTCGCGGCTCTCGCCCGGCACCAGTTGCACGGCGTCGGCGGGCAGCCCGGCCGCCTCCACCGCGTCCCGCAGCACCGCGACCAGCGCGCTGTTCGAGGCGTACGCGGACGAGGAGCCGCGCAGTAGCACCGCGTTGCCCGACTTCAGGCAGAGCGCGGCGGCGTCCACGGTGACATTGGGACGGGCCTCGTAAATGATGCCGACGACACCGAGCGGGACCCGGACCTGGCGCAGTTCCAGACCGTTGGGCAGCGTCGAGCCGCGGACCACCTCACCGACCGGGTCTGGCAGCGCCACCACCTTGGCCACATCCGCGGCGATGGCCTCGATCCGCTCGGGCGTCAGGGTCAGCCGATCGATGATCGCCTCGCTGGTCCCGTTGGCACGGGCCTTGGCGACGTCCTCCGCGTTGGCCGCGACGATCTCGTCGGTACGGGCGCGCAGCGCGTCGGCGACCACGAGCAGCGCACCGTCGCGTACGGTCCGCGGCAGCGGCGCGAGCACGGCGGCGGCCGCCTTCGCGCGGCGGGCGGTGTCGAGTACGGGCGAGGTTGCGCTACTGGTCATGAGGGAAGCCTACTGAGCCACGGCGCCCTTTCGGCCACGATTCCGCCATGCAAGACAGCCACAGCGCACCTGCGGCGCGCACACCCGTGATGGAAGCCACTGATACGCACATCCGTGACGGAAGCCCCAGGGCACGCACGCCCGCGATCGAAGCCACCGGGTACGCAAGCCCGTGATGGAAGCCACCGGGCACGCACCTCTCCGGCAAGGTGAGCGAGCCAAAGGGCGCGCCTGTGTCGAAAGCGACGAGGAGGAGGGAGCGCAGCGACCGTGCGACGAGGAGTGTCGACACAGGGTCAAGCGCCCGGCGGCGAGCGAACACAAAAAAGGGGCGCCCGGAGGCGAGCGAACAAATTAAAACGGATGCACGCCGACCGGCGTCGCCGGAGGTGGGCCGTAGCCTTCCGCCACGCGCTGGTGGTACGTCTCGCGGTCGATGACCTCAAGGCCGACGATCTCCCAGGGCGGCAGCTTGGCGGTGGCCCGGTGTTCGCCCCATAGCCTCAGCGCGATGGCCGCCGCGTCATGCAGATCGCGCGCCTCTTCCCAGTAGCGGATCTCCGCGTGGTTGGTGGCGTAGCGGCTGGTCAGCAGGAACGGGTGGTCATGGGCGAGCTGCTCCAGCGCCCGCCTGACCTCCGCCAGCGGCGCCTCATCACCCGAGACGCTGAGCGTGACATGCCACAAGCGGGAGGCGTTGCGCTCCCGGGTCTGCGATTCCGGCTCCGGATCCTGCGCGGGACGGTCCGTCTGTATGCCGTCGACGCTGGTCAGGGCCCGTTCCGCCGTTCCTCGGGGCAGCGCCCCTGGGCGCCCTCGTCTCACCGGCGGCCTCCTGTATGCGTTCTCCGCCTTGGGGTAAGCGGGTTGTGGTGCGGGGGTCTGGCGCTTCTGCCTTGGTTGTCTGACGGACGTTCTTGTTTGGAGTTTCCTGTGTGGAAACGGTCCCCCGCATCAAAGTTGACCAGTCCCGGGCCGACCGCGGGGCGTTTTTCCCTAAGAAGCCCTCGGATCGTCGACCCGCTCACCAGCCTTCACACCGCCTTCACCGCAGCACAACGAGGTCGTCGCGGTGCACGACCTCGCGTTCGTACGCGGGACCGAGTTCCGCGGCGAGCTCTCGGGTGGAACGGCCGAGCAGCCTCGGCAGTTCCTCGGCGTCGAAGTTGACCAGACCACGGGCGACCGCCCGGCCGGTCTCGTCCACCAGATCCACCGGGTCACCCGCCGAGAAATGGCCCTCAACTCCGGTCAGTCCAGCGGGAAGCAGCGAGGTGCGCCGTTCCACGACCGCCTTGACCGCTCCGGCGTCCAGCCGCAGCGCGCCGCGCGGACTCGACGCGTGCGCCAGCCACAGCAGCCGGTCCGCCGACCGCTTGCCGGTGCGGTGGAACAGGGTGCCCGTCGGCCGCCCGGCCAGCGCGTCCGCGGCGTGCGTTGCCGAGGTGAGCACCACCGGGACACCGGCCGCCGCGGCGATACGGGCCGCCTCCACCTTGGTCACCATGCCCCCGGTGCCGACCCCGGCCTTGCCCGCGCTGCCGATCGACACACCGTCGAGGTCCTCGGGGCCCGCCACCTCGTCGATCCGCTGGGCCCCCGGGCTGCGGGGGTCGCCGTCGTACAGCCCGTCCACATCGGAGAGCAGCACCAGCAGGTCCGCGCGCACCAGGTGGGCGACGAGCGCGGCCAACCGGTCGTTGTCGCCGAACCGGATCTCGTCGGTGGCGACGGTGTCGTTCTCGTTGACGATCGGCAGGGCGCCCATGGCGAGCAGCTTGTCCAGCGTGCGGAAGGCGTTGCGGTAGTGGGCCCGGCGGCTGACGTCGTCGGAGGTCAGCAGCACCTGGCCGACCCGGATCCCGTACCGCGCGAAGGAGGCGGTGTAGCGGGCGACCAGCAGTCCCTGGCCGACGCTGGCGGCCGCCTGCTGACGGGCCAGATCACGCGGGCGCTTGGCCAGACCCAGCGGAGCCAGTCCGGCGGCGATCGCCCCAGAGGAGACCAGCACGATCTCCTTGCTGTCCCGGGACTTCGCCAGGACGTCCACCAGCGCGTCCACCCGGTCGGCGTCAAGGCCGCCCGCGGCGGTGGTCAGCGAGGACGAGCCGACCTTGACGACCACCCGGCGGGCGGTCGCCACGTCGTGCCTGAAGCGTGCGTCCTGTTGCCGTACCACCGCGTGTACCCCACAACTTTCTGCTGGTCTCGGTCCGCCGTGCGCAATGTACGGGAAACAGCGGACCGTTCGCCTCCGAGTATCGAGGCGCGGAACACCTCGTGGAACAACCTCAGAACGGGTTGAACTCGTCGTACTCGCGCTGTGCGTCGTCGCGCCCGGCGTCGCGCTCCTTGCGGCGCTGGGCGGCCGGACGCGGGGCCTCGAGGCGGTGGTCCTCACCGCGGCGGCCGAGCATCTCGGCACCGGCGGCCATCGTGGGCTCCCAGTCGAAGACGACCGCGTTGTCCTCCGGACCGATCACGACCTCGTCGCCCGCACGGGCTCCGGCCTTCACCAACTCGTCTTCCACGCCAAGGCGGTTGAGCCGGTCGGCGAGGTAGCCGACGGCCTCGTCATTGGCGAAGTCGGTCTGCCGGACCCAGCGTTCCGGCTTCTCACCCCGTACCCGGTAGAAGCCGTCCTCGGCGGTGACGGTGAAGCCCGCGTCGTCCACGGCCTGCGGGCGGATGACGATCCGGGTCGCCTCCTGGACCGGCTTGGCGGCCCGCGCCTCGGCGACGATGTTGGCCAGCGCGAAGGACAGTTCCTTCAGCCCGTGCCGGGAGACCGCCGACACCTCGAAGACCTGGTAGCCGCGGGCCTCCAGGTCGGGACGGATCAGATCGGCGAGGTCCTGGCCGTCGGGAATGTCGACCTTGTTGAGCACGACGATCCGCGGCCGGTCCTCAAGACCGCCGTACTCGGCCAGTTCGGCCTCGATGACATCGAGGTCGGTGACCGGGTCGCGGTGCGACTCCAGCGTCGCGGTGTCCAGTACGTGTACCAGCACCGAGCAGCGCTCGACATGCCGCAGGAACTCCAGGCCGAGGCCCCTGCCCTGGCTGGCGCCCGGGATCAGCCCCGGTACGTCGGCGACGGTGTAGACGGTCCCACCGGCCGTCACCACACCGAGGTTGGGCACCAGCGTGGTGAACGGATAGTCGGCGATCTTCGGCTTGGCCGCGGAGAGCACCGAGATCAGCGAGGACTTCCCGGCGCTCGGGTAACCGACCAGCGCCACGTCGGCGACGGTCTTCAGCTCCAGCACGATGTCCTGCGACTGGCCGGGCTCGCCGAGCAGCGCGAAGCCGGGCGCCTTGCGGCGCGCGGAGGCCAGCGCGGCGTTGCCCAGGCCGCCGCGACCGCCCTGGGCCGCGATGAACGAGGTGCCGTGGCCGACGAGGTCGGCCAGCACGTTGCCCTGGGAGTCAAGGACGACGGTGCCGTCCGGGACCGGCAGGACGAGGTCCCTGCCGTCGGCGCCGGAACGGTTGCCGCCCTCGCCGGGCTTGCCGTTGGTGGCCTTGCGGTGCGGGGAGTGGTGGTAGTCGATCAGCGTGGTGATGCTGGTGTCGACCACGAGGGTCACATCACCGCCACGGCCGCCGTTGCCGCCGTCCGGGCCGCCGAGCGGCTTGAACTTCTCCCGGTGAACGGAGGCACAGCCGTGGCCTCCGTTACCCGCGGCGACATGCAGTTCGACGCGGTCCACGAAGGTGGTCATGGTCTGGGCCTCCCAGGGATCAGAAACTTGCTCTAACGCGCCGAGGACGGACCCGCTTCCCGGTGCGGGAAGCGGTGGTCCGCCCTCGGTGTGTCGCTGAATGTCGTTCTATGGGTTGCTATCCCTCGCAGCGGCGATGGACCGTAACGCAGTTACTCAGCGACCGGAACGATGTTCACGACCTTGCGGCCACGGCTGGTGCCGAACTCGACCGCACCGGCGGCGAGGGCGAACAGCGTGTCGTCGCCACCACGGCCCACGTTCAGGCCCGGGTGGAAGTGGGTGCCGCGCTGGCGGACCAGGATCTCACCGGCGTTGACGGCCTGGCCGCCGAAGCGCTTGACGCCGAGCCGCTGAGCGTTGGAGTCGCGACCGTTCCGGGTGGACGATGCGCCCTTCTTGTGTGCCATTTCTCCTCAGTCCCTTACTTCGCAGCCGTGGGGATGCCAGTGATCTTCAGCGCCGTGTACTGCTGGCGGTGACCCTGGCGCCGGCGGTAACCGGTCTTGTTCTTGTACCGAAGGATGTCGATCTTGGCACCCTTGTGGTGGTCCACGACCTCGGCCTGGACCTTCACGCCCGCCAGGACCCACGGGTCGCTGGTGACGGCGTCGCCGTCGACAACGAGCAGGGTCGAGAGCTCGACCGTGTCGCCAACCTTGTGGGTGGGAAGCTTGTCAACCTCAACGATGTCGCCCACAGCTACCTTGTGCTGGCGGCCACCGCTACGCACGATTGCGTACAACGCGGATCTCACTCTCTCGCTCGAAATGGCACTCCCGATGCCAGCCCGCACGTCTCGTGATGTCACACGAGACGTGATGTGAGCCTCTCCCGACGACCGCGGGAGGGATTTGCTCAGGAGTGGGCGCAGAAACGCCGAAGGTCAAGGTTACGGGGCGCCTCCGGCGGGGTCAAACTGGGGTTTCCCGCCCGCCCCATCGTGACGGTTGTCGGCCACCCGCGGCGGGCCGCAACGCCGTCGTGGATCGGCACGTTGGCGCGCTCGCGAGCCGGTGGGGGTACGAAGGCGCCCCCGCCCGGGGCCGAGCCCTGGACGGGGGCGGTGCTTGACGAACGGGGTGGGCGGGCGGGCAAACCCACCGCAACCCCGAATCCATCCGCAGCCTTACGACTCCTCACCAGCCGACGCGGCAGCCTTCTTGGCCGGAGCCTTCTTGGCCGCAGCCTTCTTCGCGGTGGTCGCCTTCTTGGCCGTGGTCTTCTTGGCGGCGGTGGTCTTCTTTGCCGCCACGGCCTTCTTGGCCGGAGCCTTCTTGGTCGCGGTCTTGCGAGCCGCCCGCTTCTTGGGCGCGGCCTCCTCCGCGACCTCCACCTCGGCCACCGGCGCCGCCGGGACGACCACCACGGCCGCGTCCCCCGCGGCGGGCGGCGGACCAGCCGGAGCCGACGCCTTACGGGCGCGCCGACGCGGACGTACCGGCTCCGGCTCGACCGCCTCAGCGGCCGGTGCCGCCTCGGCCGGTGCCGCCTCAGCCTCCGGCGCCTCCGCGGCCGGTGCCGACGGGACCACGATGATCTCCGCCGCGGCCGCCTCCTCCACGGCCTTGGGCGAGCCCGCGGGCGCGGTCGCCTTACGAGCGCGGCGGCGCGGACGTACCGGCTCGGGCGCGGCCTCGGGCTCGGGCACCACCGGCGCCGGGGCCGAGGCCGGGATGACGACCTCCGCCTCCGCCGGTTCCTCAACCGGCTTCGGCGAACCCGCCGGAGCGCTCGCGGCGCGGGTCGCCCGCCGACGGCCGCGCGGAGCAGCGGCGGCTGCCTCCGCCTCGGCCGGGCTGCCGAACCACTCCTCGTCGCCGCCGATCGCGGGCACCAGCTCGCGCTCGGTGACCTCGACGGGCTCGACCAGCTCGGTCTCCTCGACCACCTCGGCCGTTTCGGGCAGAGCGGCCGCCGCACGGCCCTTCTTCTTGCGCTTGCCGCCACCACCGGTGGTCGTGGCCTGGTCCATGTGGACGATGACGCCGCGCCCGTTGCAGTGCACGCAGGTCTCGGAGAACGACTCCAGCAGGCCCTGGCCGACCCGCTTACGGGTCATCTGGATCAGACCGAGCGAAGTGACCTCGGCCACCTGGTGCTTGGTCCGGTCCCGGCCCAGGCACTCCAGCAGCCGCCGCATGACCAGGTCCCGGTTGGACTCCAGCACCATGTCGATGAAGTCGATCACGATGATGCCGCCGAGGTCGCGCAGCCGCAGCTGGCGCACGATCTCCTCGGCCGCCTCCAGGTTGTTCCTGGTGACCGTCTCCTCCAGGTTGCCGCCCTGGCCGGTGAACTTGCCGGTGTTGACGTCGATGACGACCATCGCCTCGGTCCGGTCGATCACCAGCGAACCGCCGGACGGCAGCCAGACCTTGCGGTCCAGCGCCTTCAGCAGCTGCTCGTCGATCCGGTACGTGGCGAAGACGTCGACGTCCGACGTCCACTTCTGCAGCCGGTCCACCAGGTCGGGCGCGACATGCGAGACGTAACCGTGGATCGTCTCCCACGCGTTGTCGCCGCTGATGATGACCTTGGAGAAGTCCTCGTTGAAGATGTCGCGGACGACCCGGACGGTCATGTCCGGCTCGCCGTACAGCAGCGTCGGGGCGTTGCCGTTCTTCGCGTTCTTCTGGATCTCTTCCCACTGCGCCTGCAGTCGCTCCACGTCGCGCCGCAGCTCGTCCTCGCTCGCGCCCTCGGCGGCGGTGCGCACGATGACGCCCGCGTCCTCGGGGACGATCTTCTTGAGGATCTGCTTCAACCGCGCCCGCTCGGTGTCCGGGAGCTTGCGGCTGATGCCGGTCATCGAGCCCTCGGGCACATAGACCAGGTAGCGGCCGGGCAGCGAGACCTGACTGGTCAGCCGGGCGCCCTTGTGGCCGATCGGGTCCTTGGTGACCTGGACCAGCACGGACTGGCCGGACTTCAGCGCGGACTCGATGCGACGCGGACCGCCCGAGAGGCCCAACGCCTCGAAGTTGACCTCGCCCGCGTACAGCACGGCGTTGCGGCCCTTGCCGATGTCGACGAAGGCGGCCTCCATCGACGGCAGCACGTTCTGGACCTTGCCCAGGTAGACGTTGCCGACGTAGGAGGTGGCCTGCTCCTTGTTGACGAAGTGCTCGACGAGCACATCGTCCTCAAGGACGCCGATCTGGGTGCGCTCGCCGCTCTCGCGGACCACCATCACCCGCTCAACGGCCTCGCGGCGGGCCAGGAACTCGGCCTCGGTGATGATCGGCACCCGGCGACGGCCCTGCTCGCGGCCCTCACGACGGCGCTGCTTCTTCGCCTCAAGACGGGTGGAGCCCTTGATGGACTGCACCTCGTCGGACGGCTCTTCCTTCTTCTTGCGCGGCTCGCGGATCTTGACGACGGTACGCACCCCGTCCTCGTCGCCCGCGGCGGGCTCCGGCTCGGCGGCCCCGTCTCCGCTGCGGCGACGGCGCCGACGACGACGGCGGCTGGTGCTGGTGCCGTACTCGGCTTCCTCGCCCTCGTCCTCGGCCTCCTCCTCCGCGGCCTCGGCCTCAGCCTCGGACTCCTCCTCGCCCTCGCCCTCGCCCTCGGCCTCAGCCGCATCGCCACGACGACGACGGCGGCCACCACGGCGGCGGCGACGGGACGACGGGCGCTCGCCGGTCTCGTCCTCGTGCTCGGCCTCCGGCTCCGCCTCCTCTTCGGCGGTCTCCTCTTCGGCGGCGGTCGGCTCCTCGGCGGGAGCCGTCTCACGTACTGCCGTCTCCTCGGCGGTAGCCCGACGGCGACGACGACGGCGCGGAGCGGCCTCCAGCTCCTCTTCCTCGTCCTGAGCGGCGACCGGGGCTGCCTCGGGCGCGGTGAAGACCGGGGGCTGGAAGACAGCGGTGGGCGGCCGGACGGCGCGGCGACGGCCGCGTACCGGCTCCTCCGAGACGTCCTCCTCGGCCGCCATGGACGCCAACGGCTCCGCCACCTCGTTGTCCGTGGCGGCGAACGAGGGCGGACCGGCTTCCGCGGTGGCCTTGCGGGTGGCGCGGCGACGGGTGCGCTGCGGGGCCTCCTCGGCCTCGGTGGCCGCCTCGGCGGGCGCGGCCTCCGGCTCGGGAGCGGTCTCCGGCTCGGGAGCGGTCTCCCTGGGGGCGAGCGCGCCGGGCTTCAGGCGCCGCGAATCGTCGCCGGACACCTCGGCGGCGACGCGCTTGCGGGTGCGGCGGGTGCGCTGCGGGGTCTCCTCGGCAGCGGCCTCCTCGGGCGCGGCCTCCACCGGAGCGGCGGTCTTACGGGTGGCGCGGCGGCGGGGCGTACGCGCGGGCGCCGCCTCGGCCTCGGCTCCGGCGGATTCGCCGGGCGCTGCCTCGGCCGCCTCCTCGACGGGCTTCGGCGGGCCCGCGGGCGCGGTGGCCTTGCGGGTGGCGCGGCGGCGCGTTGTCGTACGCGCGGGCGCGGCCTCGCCGGGCTCCGCTGCGGCGGGTGCCTCCACGGCGGCAGCGGCACCGGAGGCGGACTTGTCCTGGGTGCTCTGGGTGTCCTCGGCGGACGCGGCCGCCGGTGGGCCGGCCGGACGCGACGCGGCCCTGCGCCGACGGCGGGGAGCCGCCGGGGTCTGGGATTCGGCGCTCACGCCGGAATCGTTGCTGTTCGACGCCTCAGGCGTCACGTTGCCGGGCTCGGGGGTATCGAGCATGCGGGCATATCTCCCGTCACGCTCCCGGGCGCCGCGCTCTGATCCGGCTGCGGTCCGCTGCTTCACGGTTCCGCTGCCCGGGGCGCGGGCGCCACACGGGAGCTGTTGTCTCACTCGCCGGGTCCGTCCTGATGGCCGGGACCGGCGAAAGTCTCCTGGTCAGCGCATCTCCGGACGCTGGGCCCCTGCCTGCCCGGGGTGGGCAGAGAGGGCGGCTCCCTGGCGCATCGGCGACGCGTCGACGACGGTCCTACGCGGAACCACCCGGCACCGTCGCAACGGACAGCCCGTCGGCCGTGGGTAGCACGGCCGTGGCGGCGTCGCGGTCTGGCGCGAACGGATCGGTCACCGTGCCGGTCTCCTCGTCAAGCGGCCCCTGCGCCAGCCTGGTCACCGCTGCGGGGACCGGCGGCGCGAGGTCGGCCGTCGAACGGAGGCCGGACAGGACGTCGTCGGGTCGTACGGCAGGTGTCAGATGCCGAACAACCAGCCGCAGTATCGCACAGCTACCGCGCCCCGGCCTATCGGCACTCTGCTCTACGGATCCCAGCGCGTCGTCGGCGGCCTGCTGCGACGACTCCTGCGGTACCACCGCAAGCTCCGTCACGGCGCCGCGCGCGTCGAAGGTCCGTACACCGTTTTTCGTAGTACGCCGGACCTCAACGCTCTCCGCGGCGAGGAACGTGTCCACCGCCCGCTGCGCCTCGGAGGGCTCAACGCCATCCAGCCGCAGCTGCCACACCGAAGCCTCCAACCGGTCGGCGAGACCGGAGGTGTGCGCCTCCACCGCGTCGATCACGTCGAGGCCAGGCGCCAGCGACTCATCGAGCAGCACCCGCAGTTTCTCGGGGTCACGCGGTGCGCTGAGGGCGATCTCCAGGTACTCGGCCTCGCTGCCGACGCCGGTGGGTGCGGCGTTCGCGTAGCTGACCTTGGGGTGCGGGGTGAATCCCGCCGAGTACGCCATGGGCACCTCGGCGCGGCGCAGAGCCCGCTCGAACGCCCGCTGGAAATCGCGGTGGCTGGTGAACCGGAGGCGGCCGCGCTTGGTGTAGCGCAGTCGGATGCGCTGCACCACGGGTGCGGGCGGTGGGCCTTCGGGCTGTCGCTTGCCCAGTGTCGTTCAGTCCTTCATGAGAGCCGTCGTACGTCTCTCAAGGGTACGCGGCCGAGGCCACCCGCATGGACTCAGTCCAGGGATCCGGGTTCGGCTAGCCAGCGGGTCTTGAGCTCGGTGTGCTGGGCGATGGCTTCGAAGTCACAAAGGCCCCCACCGCGCCAGCGGTGAGGGCCCTTCTGCCAGGAGGTGGCGCTACTTGACGACCGTCAGCGGCAGCAGCTTCTTCCCCGTGGGACCGATCTGGATATGCGTATCCATCTGCGGGCACACCCCGCAGTCGAAGCACGGCGTCCAGCGGCAGTCCTCGACCTCGGTCTCGTCGAGGGAGTCCTGCCAGTCCTCCCAGAGCCAGTCCTTGTCCAGACCGGAGTCGAGGTGGTCCCAGGGCAGGACCTCCTCGTAGCCGCGCTCCCGCGTGGTGTACCAGTCGACGTCCACGCCGTACTGCGGCAGCGCCTTCTGCGCGCACTCCATCCAGCGGTCGTACGAGAAGTGCTCCCGCCAGCCGTCGAAGCGGCCACCGTCCTCGTAGACCGCGCGGATGACCGCACCGATGCGGCGGTCGCCGCGGGACAGCAGGCCCTCGACGATGCCCGGCTTGCCGTCGTGGTAGCGGAAGCCGATCGAGCGGCCGTACTTCTTGTCGCCGCGGATCTTGTCGCGCAGCTGCTCCAGCCGGGCGTCGGTCTCCTCGGCGGACAGCTGCGGCGCCCACTGGAACGGGGTGTGCGGCTTGGGTACGAAGCCTCCGATGGACACCGTGCAGCGGATGTCGTTGGACTTGGACACCTCACGGCCCTTGGCGATCACCTTGGTCGCCATGTCCGCGATCTGCAGCACGTCCTCGTCGGTCTCGGTCGGCAGACCGCACATGAAGTACAGCTTCACCTGCCGCCAGCCGTTGCCGTACGCGGTGGCGACGGTACGGATCAGGTCCTCTTCCGAGACCATCTTGTTGATGACCTTGCGGATACGCTCGGAGCCGCCCTCGGGGGCGAAGGTCAGACCGGACCGACGGCCGTTCCTGGTCAGCTCGTTGGCCAGGTCGATGTTGAAGGCGTCGACCCGGGTGGACGGCAGCGACAGGCCGATCTTGTCTTCCTCGTACCGGTCGGCCAACCCCTTGGCCACGTCCGCGATCTCGCTGTGGTCGGCGGAGGACAGCGACAGCAGGCCGACCTCCTCGAAGCCGGTGGCCTTCAGCCCCTTGTCGACCATCTCGCCGATGCCGGTGATGCTTCGCTCCCGTACCGGGCGCGTGATCATGCCGGCCTGGCAGAAACGGCACCCGCGGGTGCAGCCGCGGAAGATCTCCACCGACATCCGCTCGTGCACGGTCTCGGCGAGCGGGACCAGCGGCTGCTTGGGGTAGGGCCACTCGTCGAGGTCCATCACGGTGTGCTTGGAGACCCGCCACGGCACCCCGGAGGCGTTCGGCACGACGCGGGCGATCCGGCCGTCCGGCAGGTACTCCACGTCGTAGAACTTCGGTACGTACACCCCGCCGGTCTTGGCCAGGCGCAGCAGCAGTTCCTCGCGGCCGCCCGGACGGTCCTCCGCCTTCCAGGCGCGGATGACGTCCGTGATCTCCAGCACGGCCTGCTCGCCGTCGCCGATGACGGCGGCGTCGATGAAGTCGGCGATCGGCTCGGGGTTGAAGGCGGCATGACCGCCCGCGAGCACGATCGGGTCGTCCAGGGTGCGGTCCCTGGCCTCCAGCGGAATCCCGGCCAGGTCGAGCGCGGTGAGCAGGTTGGTGTAGCCCAGTTCGGTCGAGAAGGACACCCCGAGCACGTCGAAGGCCTTGACCGGGCGGTGGGCGTCCACGGTGAACTGCGGAACGCCGTGCTCGCGCATCAGGGCCTCAAGGTCCGGCCAGACGCTGTAGGTGCGCTCCGCGAGGACGCCCTCGCGCTCGTTGAGGACCTCGTAAAGGATCATGACGCCCTGGTTGGGCAGCCCGACCTCGTACGCGTCGGGGTACATCAGCGACCAGCGCACATCGCAGGCGTCCCAGTCCTTGACGGTGGAGTTGAGTTCTCCACCGACGTACTGGATCGGCTTCTGGACATGCGGGAGAAGCGCTTCCAGGCGCGGGAAGACCGACTCGACAGGCATCACAGGGATCTCTCGACTGTCTCTCGTGAGCTGGCAGGGGTGACCATCCAGGGTAACCGAGGAGCGCACTTCCTCAGCCCGCGAGCGGCCCCCGGTCGGTCTTGCGCCAGGCCTTCGGCAGGGCGGCTTCCACGGCGCCGGCCAGGTCCCGCTCCATCTGGTGGAGGGCGCCGTACGGGAAGGTGTCCTCCTCGGCGCGCCGGGCGTCGTCGGCGAGGCGGAGGATCGCCGCCCGGCACATCACGCTGTCCTGGTGCTCCCCGAGCAGCTTCTGCAGCGCGGCGAGGCGAGCGCGATGCCGCTCGGCCGGTTTGCCGAGTACGGGACGGGCGGACTCGGCGGCGTAACGGGCCCGCTTGGCCGCCTTGCGGGCGTCGTGCAGGGCGAGGTCGCGGCCGGTGCCCGGGGGCAGCGACAGCGATTCCGCCACCCGTCGCGCGAGGCGGCGGTGGTCACGGCGCACCGCCCGGCGTACCGCCTCGTCGGCCGGGCGCTTGGCCGCGTCGCGGAGCGGCGGGGCGGCCAGCAGGGCGTCAAGGCGGTCCAGCAGTGTGAAGTACCGCTCGCCGCGCAGCTGCCGCAGCAGCTGGCGGCGGGCCGTGCGCTGACCGGCGGTGTGCACGGTGTCGAGCCGGTTGCGCAGCGGCTCGGTGCGGAAGGCGGATTCCAGTTCGGCGGTCCGTTCGGCCAGCCGCTCGGCCAGCACTTCGCGGTCCCGCTCCAGGCCGAGGACTTCGGCCAGCCATTTGAGCTCGTCCCCGATGGGATCGGTGACGACGCGGTCGAGTTCCCGGCCGTAGGTCTTGAACGCGCTGCGCAGGCGTCGGGTGGCGACCCGCATCTGGTGGACGGCGTCGGGCTCGTCACGGCGTACGGCGGGGTCGTAGACCGCGATGGCCCGTACCTGCTCGTCGAGGTAGGCCAGGACGGCGTCGCCCGCGGTGGCGATGGTGTCCGGCGGGCCTGGCGGTGCGGGCGGGACGCGGTCGCCGAGGGCGCGCAGCAGCTTCGACGGCCAGGCCGAGTGGCGGTAGTCGGCGGCGAGCAGCCGTTCCTCCACCGCGTCGAGCAACTTCGGCTTGCCGTCGAGGAGTTCGACCTCCGTCTCGGTCCAGGACAGGGGGTCGCGCTCGTCGGGGTACTCGGCGGTGACGTGGTCGTGGGCGATCTCGGCGAGCGCGGTGCCGTCGGCGTCGAGCAGTTGGCAGCGCTCGCGGCGGTTCTTCAGCCGTACGACGGGAACAAGCGGGCGTCCTCGGGTGTGGACGAGGACTTCGGCGACCAGCTCCGCGGGGACGGTGCGGGCGGCCCGGCCGAGCGGCGCGTGCACCTCGGTACGGGTGTCGGCCTGCCCGGTGGGAAGTTTGAGGTGCCATCCGGCGTCTTCGCCGCCGGTTCTGCGCCGCAGCGTGGTCCGGCGGGCGGCGAGCCTCAGGTCAGCGGTGTCGAAGTAGACGGCATCGAGTGCCACCGGGTTCAGCAGCCGTACGGACGCGACGGCGGGCAGCCCGGACAGGTCGGGTTCGGCGGCCCGTTCCCCGGCCTCGTATGTGCGCTCGGTCTCCCGCAGACGCTTCCCCATGAGTGGACGGTAGTAGCGCCGCCCGGCCGCCGCAATGGCGCCGAGCGGCGCCGCCCTCAACGGAGGCGCTTCGCGCCACTGCTACGCGGATACCGGCCGTTGTATCCGTACCGACTGAAGCAGGCCGACGCCGATCCAGACCGCGAACATCGATGATCCGCCGTAGGAGACGAACGGCAGCGGAATGCCCGCGACGGGCATGATGCCCAGCGTCATCCCGATGTTCTCGAACGACTGGAAGGCGAACCAGGCGACTATCCCGGCCGTGATGATCGTGCCGTACAGATCCGTGGCCTGCCGGGAGATCTTGCAGGCGCGCCACAGGATGATGCCGACCAGCAGAATGACCAGCCCGGCCCCGACGAAGCCGAGCTCCTCCCCCGCCACGGTGAAGACGAAGTCGGTCTGCTGCTCGGGGACGAACTGCCCGGTGGTCTGAGTGCCGTGGAAGAGTCCCTTGCCCAGCAGACCGCCCGAGCCGATGGCGATCCGCGCCTGTGCGGTGTTGTAGCCGACGCCCGAGGGGTCGAGGGCCGGATTGGCGAAGGCCGCGAAGCGGTCGATCTGGTACTTGCTGAGCAGGTGCAGCTGCCAGACCGCCACCGCCCCCGCCGCACCGACCGTCAGCAGCCCGAACACCCAGCGGTTGGACGCGCCGGAGGAGAGCAGCACCCCCAGCACCGTCACCACGATGACCATGGTCGAGCCGAGGTCCGGCATCAGCAGGATGACGCACATCGGTGCGACGGCCAGTCCGAGGGACTGCAGCACCGTGCGGTTGTCGGGGTGCAGCTGGTCGCCCGCGTCAACGCGTCCGGACAGGATCATCGCCATGCCCAGCACGATGGTGATCTTGGCGAACTCGGAGGGCTGGAGCGAGAAGCCGCCGCCGATCACGATCCAGGAGTGCGCGCCGTTGACCGTCGAGCCGAGCGGTGAGAGCACCGCGAGCAGCAGCAGGATCGACACCCCGTACAGGATCGGGATGACCCCGCGCACCCTGCGGTGGCCGACCGCGATCGCGCCCACGGCGAGCCCGATCCCGATCGCCAGGTTCATCAGATGGCGGATCAGGAAGTACTGCGGGTCGCCGTGGTTGATCGAGGTGCGCCCACGCGTCGCCGACCAGACGAGCAGCGACCCGACGGCGGACAGCGCTATGGCGGCGGCCATCAGTACCCAGTCCATCCGGCGCACCACCGAGTCCCGGGCCAGCAACTTGCCCAGCGTGGAGCGTTCCGGGGTGAACCGGCGGATCGAGTAGCCGCCGATGCTGCTGGTCATGCGTGGTACCTCCGCCCGAGCAGCAACTTCTCATTGCGCTCCGGGGCCAGCGCGACGACCGACGTCGCATCGGCGGGCCCACCGGAGGCGTTGCCCGGATAGGCGAACGCGGTCGGCTCGGGCGTGGTGAGGGCGGCCTGCTGGACCAGCCCGTCGGGGCCGAACTTCGGCAGGTTCTGCTGCGGTGTCGGCAGCAGCGCCTTCTTCTGGTCGATCGATCCGTTCGACTGCACGCCGTACAGCGCGGAGTAGATGTTGCGCACCGCCTGGCCGGAACCACCGGAACCGGTACCACCCTGGGAGATGGTCATGACGATCGCGTAGTCCTTGCTGTACGTGTCGAACCATGAGGTGGTCTGCTTGCCGTAGACCTCCGCGGTACCGGTCTTGGCGTGCAGGGTGATCTTGTCCTGCGGCCAGCCGCCGAACTTCCAGGCGGCGGTACCGCTGGTGATCACTCCGGCCAGCGCGTCGTCGATGTAGTGGATGGTCTGCGCTGAGTCCGGCAGCTTGCCGACCGGCTTCGGCGGAATCTGCTCGATGTGCTTGCCGTCCGGGCTGACGATGGCCTTGCCGACGGTCGGCTGGTAGAGGGTGCCGCCGTTGGAGATGGCGGAGTAGATCCTGGCCATCTGGATCGGGGTGACGAGCGTGTCGCCCTGGCCGATCGCGTAGTTGACCGAGTCACCGGCGCGCATCCGGTTGCCGTCGGTGCAGTCCTCGCGCGCGATCTCGGTGGCGTAGTCGTGCTTGCCGGTCGCGGCCTGCGCGCACCAGGACTTCTTCAGCGCGTCGTACGTCGCCTGCTTCCACTGCCGGTCCGGGACACGGCCGGTGACTTCGGCGGGCAGGTCGATACCGGTCTTGGCGCCGAGGCCGAACTGGTGGGCGGTCTTGTAGAACCAGTCGGCGGGGTGCTTGGGGTTGTTGCCGCCGTCCTTGAGCCACTGGTCGTAGGAGAGCCCGTAGAAGACCGTGTCGCAGGAGATCTCCAGGGCGTGCGCCAGGCTGATGTCACCGGCTGACTCGCCCTCGAAGTTCTTGAAGACCTGACCGCCGATGGACATGCTCGACGGGCACGAGTAGTGGCCGTTGATGTCGTACCCGGCGTTGACCGCCGCCGAGGTGGAGATGACCTTGAAGGTCGATCCCGGCGCCGACTGGCCCTGGATGGCCCGATTGAGCAGCGGGTAGTCGGAGTCCTTGCCGGTGAGTGCCGCGTAGTCCTTGGCGGAGATGCCGCCCACCCACTCGTTGGGGTCGTACGTGGGCGCGCTGGCCATCGCGATGACCCGGCCGGTGTGCACGTCCATGACGACCGCGGCGCCCGAGTCGGCCTTGTAGTTGGTGTGGGTGACGTTGTCGTAGGTGTTGCGGGCGTCCTGCATCGCGGCGGCGAGCTGCTTCTCGGTGATCGCCTGCACCCGGGAGTCGATGCTGGTCACTATCGAGTCGCCGGGCACCGCCGGGGTGTCGCCCGCGTCGCCGATCACCCGGCCGCGGTTGTCGACCTCGTACCGGATGACCCCGGCCTTGCCGCGCAGTTGGCTGTCGAAGGTGTGCTCAAGGCCGGAACGGCCCACCTGGTCGGAGCGCTGGAGGGTGGGCTGGCCGTTCTTCATGGAGGCCTGGATCTCGTCGTCGGTGACCGGCGAGAGATAGCCGAGGGCCTGGGCCGTGTTGGAGCCGTCCGGCCCCGCGTAGCGGCGTACCGCGGTGGGTTGCGCGGCGATGCCGGGGAAGTCCTCGCGGCGCTCCATGATCTGCAGGGCCTGCTGGGTGGTGGCCGTGTCCGTGATCGGGATCGGCTGGTAGGGGGAACCGTTCCAGCAGGGTCGCGGGGTCTTGGCGTCGCACAGCCGGACCTTGTCGGCGACGTCCTGGTACTTCATGCCGAGCACGCCCGCGAGCCGGGTCAGCACGGCCTTGCCGCCGTCCTTCATCTTCATGATGTCGGTACGGCTGACGGTGACGACCAGTCGGGTCTGGTTGTCGGCCAGCGGGACGCCCCGGGCGTCGAGGATCTGGCCGCGTACCGCCGGGTCGACGACTTCCTGGATGTGGTTGTTGTCGGCTTGCTGGGTGTACTGCTGGCCGTTGCGGATCTGCAGGTACCACAGGCGGCCGCCCAGGGTGAGCAGCAGTGAGGCGACCAGGATCTGCAAGATGATCAGCCGGATGGTGACGCGCTGAGTGCGGCCGGTCTCAGGGATATTGCTCATGGCGCGCCAGCGCCTCCGTTGAGGGTGGTGGTGGGCGACGGGCAGACGGCGCAGCGGCCCGCGGGGCCTCCATTGAGGGTGGTGGCGGGCGACGGGCGGGAGGGCGACGGGCGGGAGTTCACAGCTTCCGGCCTCCCTTCAGCAGGCTTCCCCGCTGGCTGCCGATGCCGTTGCGGGTCAGTCGGCCGCCCCGGCCGGGGCGGGAGGTGCGCAGCGTGCCCGGTGTCAGCCAGCGGTACGGGCCGACTCCGGCGCCGCCCGAAGTGTCGCCGGCGATGGGGTCGTTCTCCACCCGCCGGGCCAGCGCCATGATCCACGGCACGGTGAACGGCGCCAGCAGCAGGTCGTACACCGTGGCGGTGAACACCAGCTTCACCATCCCGACATGGCGGGCGGCGGTGTCGCCGACCAGCGCTCCCACGCCCGCGTACAGCAGCGTGGAGCCGATCGCGGCGGCGCCGACCACCACCATCGGCATGACGGCGGAGCGCAGTTGGCCGCTCTCCGGTTTGGCGAGACCGGCGAGGTAGCCGATGACGCACAGCACCAGCGCGTAGCGCCCGGCGGCATGGTCGGCGGGCGGCGCCAGGTCGGACAGCAGTCCCGCGCCGAAGCCGACGAGGGCGCCGCCGACATGGCCGTAGGTGATGGCCAGGCCGAGGACGACGAGCAGCATCAGGTCGGGGACGGCGCCCGGCAGATGGAGCCGGGCGAGGACGCTGACCTGCAGGACGAGGGCGACAACCACCAGAACGGTGGTGAGCAGGATCCGGTTGAGGCGCATCGGTCAGCTCGCAGACGGAGACGGGGACGGGGACCCGGACGAGGACGCTGAGTCGGACGAGGACGGTGACGGGGAACCCGAGGCGCTCGGGGACACCGTGACGGTGACCGTCGGTGTGGGCGTCGCCTTGGGAGCGGGCGGCAGCACCGAGTCGCGCGGGTCCTGACGCGGCGCCACGACCACGACGCCGACGATGTCCAGTCGGCTGAACGCGACGAACGGCTGGACCTCGACGGTCCTGGTCAGCCCGCCCGCGCCCGGGTCGAGCCCGACGACCTGACCGAGCGGCACGCCGGGGACGAAAGGCTTGTCGCCCTCCGAGCCGAAGGTGACCATACGGTCGCCGGGCTTCACATTGGCCTTGCCGTTGAGCAGTTGGACGCGCATCGGGCGGTCGCCCTGACCGGTGCTGAAGCCGAGCTCCATCGACTTCTCCATCCGGGCGCCGACGGTGAAGTCGGGGTCGATGGCGAGCAGCACCGTGGACGTCGACGGTCCCACAGTGGTCACCCGCCCGACCAGACCCTCGCCGTTGATGACGGTCTGGTCGCGCCGGATGCCGTCATTGCTTCCGGCGTCGATGGTGACCGTCCAGGAGAAGCCCTGGGTGGCTCCTATGGCGACGACCTGGGCGGCCTTGATGCCGTACTGGCCCGCTCCGGCGGTCTTGAGCAGCTTGTCGAGCTCGGCCGACCGGTTGCGGGTGACATCGCTGCTGCCGAGCTTCTGCTTCAGCTCCTCGTTCTGCTGCTGGAGTTCGGCGATCTTGTCGTGCCGGGCGCCGGAGTCCCGTACCGCCTCTATGGCGTTGCCGACCGGGTTGACGGCGGAGGCGACCCCGTTCTCCACGGGCCCGAAGACGGAGGCGGCGGCGGACCGCACGCCGTCCAGCGGGGACTGGTCGCCGCCGCGGATGTCCACGGTGATCAGCGCGAACGCGATGGCGACCAGTAGAACCAAGAGCAGCCGGCTCTCTCGTGTGTCCCTCACGTGCGGCGGCCGTGCCTTCCTCGTCGGACCGGTCGGCTGCGGGCTTCGGCCGGTCAGCGATGTCGTACCTGGGCGAACCTGAGATGTGTCGTTGTCGGTTGGGAGACGATCCGCCACCGGGCCGGGCAGTCACCCGTACGGCGGATCGCCTGGGCGTTACCGCCGGGGCTGGGCGTCCAGTACCTGCTGCAGCGCCTCGAACTCCTCGACGCACTTACCGGAGCCGAGGGCCACCGAGTCCAGCGGGTCCTCGGCGATGTGGATGGGCATACCGGTCTCGCGGCGCAGTCGCTCGTCCAGGCCGCGCAGCATGGCGCCGCCGCCGGTGAGGACGATGCCGCGGTCCATGATGTCGCCGGACAGCTCGGGCGGGCACTTGTCGAGGGTGGTCTTGACCGCGTCGACGATCGCGTTCACCGGTTCCTCGATCGCCTTGCGGACCTCGCCGGCGGAGATGACAACGGTCTTGGGCAGACCGCTGACCAGGTCGCGACCGCGGATCTCGGTGTGCTCGTCCTTGTCGAAGTCATGGGCCGAGCCGATGGTGATCTTGATTTGCTCGGCGGTGCGCTCGCCGAGGAGGAGGCTGTACTCCTTCTTGATGTGCTGGATGATCGCGTTGTCCAGCTCGTCGCCCGCCACCCGGATCGACTGCGCGGTGACGATTCCACCCAGCGAGATCACGGCGACCTCGGTGGTGCCGCCGCCGATGTCGACGACCATGTTGCCGGTGGCCTCGTGCACCGGCAGCCCGGCGCCGATCGCGGCCGCCATCGGCTCCTCGATGATGTGCACCTGGCGGGCACCGGCCTGGCTGGACGCCTCGATCACGGCGCGGCGCTCAACACCGGTGATACCGGAGGGCACACAGACCACAACGCGCGGGCGGGCGAGATAACGCCGCTTATGGATCTTGAGGATGAAATAGCGGAGCATCCGCTCCGTGATCTCGAAGTCCGCGATCACGCCGTCCTTGAGCGGGCGGACCGCAACGATGTTGCCAGGGGTGCGGCCGATCATCTTCTTGGCTTCGGCGCCGACCGCCAGGATGCCGCCGGTATTGGTGTTGATGGCGACGACAGACGGTTCGTTGAGGACGATCCCGCGACCCCTGACGTACACCAGCGTGTTGGCGGTGCCGAGGTCGACAGCCATGTCACGGCCGATGAACGACATGTTGTTCGCCATGAGGATACGTCTGGCCTTCCCGAGCTGGAGCGATGGGGACTTGAGGGCGCGGAGGTGCGATGTGCTGCGGGGTCCGTAGCGGCGGGTCCATCTTAAGTGTGCCCGCGGGACGGGGCGCGAGGACGCCTCGGCCATTGTCAGCAGAACACGCGGCCGTCCCCTGTAATGGTGACGACGTGTCGGGGCTATTGGTTCCCGGAACAGCTCGGCATATACCCTACGGCGACCGGAAATCCGCCGGTCGCCGTATGACGGATTGTCAACCGGGGTCAGCCGAGCTCAGGGAAGAAAATCTTGATCTCCCGCTCCGCGGACTCCACGGAATCCGAGGCGTGGATGAGGTTCTCGCGCACGATGGTGCCGAAATCACCACGAATACTCCCGGGAGCGGCGGCGATCGGGTCGGTCGGGCCCGCCAGCGCCCGCAGCCCCTCGATCACCCGCTCGCCCTCGACGACCAGGGCGACGGACGGGCCGGACGACATGAACTCCACCAGCGGCTCGTAGAACGGCTTGCCGACGTGCTCGGCGTAGTGCTGCTCCAGCGTGGCCCGCTCCAGGGTGCGCAGTTCCAACGCGCCGATGGTCCAACCGGCCTTGCGCTCGATACGGCCGATGATCTCGCCGACCAGGCCGCGCCGTACGGCGTCCGGCTTGAGGAGGACGAGGGTGCGCTGGCTCATGCTGCGGCTCCTTGCATTACACGGTGCTTCCGAAGTGCACTGACCCTATCGGGCGAAGCAGCACCTGTGACCAGCGGCTAAGCGGCCGACGCGGCGTGCTTCGCCTTGAATTCATCGATCTTTCGGCCGTAGTGCACCGCGGCCCACCACAGACCGGCGAACGCCGCGCCCAGGAAGAACATCATCGACACCACGAACCCCGAAGCCACCAGGCCGACCTGGAGCAGCCAGCCCACCGCGACCCCGCCCGGCCGGGTGATCATCCCGCACAGCAGCACGCATGCCGCCATCGCGACGCCGCACACCGTCCACACGGTGGCTGCCGAATAGCCGGAGAGGTTCATCGCGACCAAGCCCGCCAGGCCGATGACGAAGGCCTCACCAATCAGGGTGCTCGCACACAGCGTTCGCATCGGCCCTCACTTCCGGCCCAGCAGCAGCCGGGCCTCTCCAACGGTGATCACGGAACCCGCCACCAGCACGCCCGCGCCCGCGTATTCGCCCTCTTCCTCGGCGAGCGTGATCGCCGCCTCCAGCGCGTCGTCGAGCCGCGGCTCGACCTGCACCCGCTCGGAGCCGAAGACCTCGACCGCGATCGCCGCGAGTTCGTCCACGTCCATGGAACGATGGCTGGAGTTCCGGGTCACCACCACCTCGGCGAAGATCGGCTCGAACGCCTCCAGCAACCCGCGTACGTCCTTGTCCGCGCTCGGGCCGATCACTCCGACCAGGTGGGTGAAGCCGAATGCCTCCTGGACCGCCCCGGCCGCCGCCTGGGCACCCGCCGGGTTGTGGGCCGCGTCCAGGACCACGGTGGGACTGCGGCGCACGACCTCCAGGCGCCCCGGTGAGGTGACCGAGGCGAACGCGGCGCGCACCGTGTCGATGTCCAGCGGACGGGCGGCCCTGGTGGAGCCGACGCCGAAGAACGCCTCGACGGCCGCGAGCGCGACCGACGCGTTGTGCGCCTGGTGCGCGCCGTGCAGCGGAAGGAAGATCTGGTCGTACTCCCCGCCGAGCCCGCGCAACGTCAGCATCTGCCCGCCGACCGCGACCTCGCGGGCCGCCACCCCGAACTCCATGCCCTCCCGGGCCACCGTGGCGTCCACCTCGACGGCGCGCTTGAGCAGCACCTGCGCCGCGTCGACCGGCTGCTGGGCCAGCACCACCGTGGCGCCCTGCTTGATGATCCCGGCCTTCTCCTCGGCGATCTCACCGGGCGTCCCGCCGAGCCGGTCGGTGTGGTCAAGCGCTACCGGGGTGACCACGGCGACGCCGCCGTCCACCACGTTCGTCGCGTCCCAGCTGCCGCCCATGCCGACCTCGACGACGGCCACGTCGACCGGCGCGTCCGCGAAGGCCGCGTACGCCATGCCCGTGAGGACCTCGAAGAACGACATCCGGTGCGGCTGGGATCCGTCCACCATGTCGATGTACGGCTTGATGTCCTGGTGCGTGGCGACGAACCGCTCCACGGAGATCGGCGCACCGTCCAGGCTGATCCGCTCGGTCACCGACTGGACGTGCGGGCTGGTGTAACGGCCGGTACGCAGTTCGAAGGTGCGCAGCAACGTCTCGATCATGCGAGCGGTGCTGGTCTTGCCGTTGGTGCCGGTGATGTGGATCGACGGGTAGGAGCGCTGCGGCTGGCCGAGGATGTCCATCAGCGCGGTCATCCGGTCCAGCGAGGGGTCGAGCTTGGTCTCCGGCCAGCGGCTGGCCAGCTCGGCCTCGACCTCGCGCAGCGCCTGCGCCTCCTCGGGCGTCCTGGGCCCGGCGGGCGCGTCGTCGGCGGGCGTCGCGGGGACCTGTGCGCGCAGCGTCCGGCTCCCGGCCTCGATCACGGCAAGGTCAGGGTCCCGCTCGGTCTCGTTCGCCACGATCTCTTCGAACTCGTCCGGGCCGGGGGCATCGTTTTGGGGGCGCTCGCTCACGGTGACCAGTCTACGGAGCGGGACCGACAGAAACGGCCAAGGCCCCCGGGCAGGTGCTCCGGAGGCCTTGGCCGTCAGCTGCGCGGGGGCGCTCAGGCCTCCGGCAGGCTCTTCAACTGGGCGCCGATACGGGCGATATCGGCCTCGGCGGCCTCGCGCCGCGCGCGGATCTTGTCCACGACGTGGTCGGGCGCCTTGGCCAGGAACGCCTCGTTGCCGAGCTTCGCCGTTGCCTGCGCCAGCTCCTTCTCGGCGGCGGCCAGATCCTTGGTCAGCCGCTTGCGCTCCGCCGCGAAGTCGATCGCCCCGGACAGGTCGAGCGCCACCGTGGCACCCGCGACCGGCAGCGACGCGGTGGCGTGGAAGCCCTCGCCCGCGGGCTGCAGGCGCAGCAGCGAGCGGATGGCGTCCTCGTGCGGCGCCAGCGGCGTACCGTCCAGGTCAAGCCGTGCCGGGACCCGCTGGCCCGGCTGCAGGCCCTGGTCGGAGCGGAACCGGCGGACCTCGGTGATCACCTGCTGGAGGGTGGCGATCTCCTGCTCGGCGGCCGCGTCCCGGAAGCCGCTGTCGCTCGGCCAGTCGGCGATGACCAGCGACTCGCCGCCGGTCAGCGAGGTCCACAGCGTCTCGGTGACGAACGGGACCACCGGGTGCAGCAGCCGCAGCGTGACGTCCAGGACCTCGCCCAGGACACGACGCGAGATGTCAGCGGCCTCACCGCCCGCCGCGAACGTGGTCTTGATGAGCTCCACGTACCAGTCGAAGACCTCGTCCCAGGCGAAGTGGAACAGGGTGTCGGAGAGCTTGGCGAACTGGTAGTCGTCGTAGTACGCGTCCACCTCGGCGACGACCGAGTTCAACCGGGACAGGATCCACCGGTCGGCCGCCGACTGCCGTTCGGCGGACGGCAGTTCGCCCTCGACCGTGGCGCCGTTCATCAGCGCGAAGCGTGTCGCGTTCCAGATCTTGTTGGCGAAGTTGCGGGAGCCCTGCACCCAGTCCTCGCCGATCGGCACGTCGACACCGGGGTTGGCGCCGCGGGCCAGGGTGAAGCGGACGGCGTCCGAGCCGTAGGCGTCCATCCAGTCCAGCGGGTTGACCGCGTTGCCGAAGGACTTCGACATCTTCTTGCCGAACTGGTCGCGGACCATGCCGTGCAGCACGATGGTGTGGAACGGCGGCGTGCCGTCCATCGCGTACAGGCCGAACATCATCATCCGGGCGACCCAGAAGAAGAGGATGTCGTAGCCGGTGACCAGGGCGGAGTTCGGATAGAACTTCGCCAGGCTGTCGGTCTGCTCCGGCCAGCCGAGCGTGGAGAACGGCCACAGGCCGGAGGAGAACCAGGTGTCCAGAACGTCGGTGTCCTGGTGCCAGCCCTCGCCTGTCGGCGGCTCCTCGTTCGGACCGACACAGACCACCTCGCCGTTCGGCCCGTACCAGACCGGAATGCGGTGGCCCCACCACAACTGCCGTGAGATGCACCAGTCATGGAGGTTGTCGACCCAGCCGAAGTAGCGGGACTCCATCTCCTTCGGGTGGATCTTCACCCGACCGTCGCGGACCGCGTCACCGGCGGCCTTCGCCAGCGGGCCGACCTTGACCCACCACTGCAGCGAAAGCCGCGGCTCGATGGTGGTCTTGCAGCGGGAGCAGTGCCCGACGGAGTGCGTGTACGGGCGCTTCTCGGCGACGATCCGGCCTTCGGCGCGCAGCGCGCCGACGATCGTGGAACGGGCTTCGAACCGGTCCAGGCCCTGGAAAGGACCGTGCGCGGTGATGATGCCGTGCTCGTCCAGCACATTAAGTGACGGCAGGTTGTGCCGCTGGCCGATCTCGAAGTCGTTGGGGTCGTGGGCCGGGGTGACCTTGACCGCGCCGGTGCCGAACTCGGGGTCGACATGGGCGTCGGCGACGATCGGGATCCGGCGGCCGGTCAGCGGCAGCTCGATCTCGGTGCCGATCAGGTGCTTGTAGCGCTCGTCCTCGGGGTGGACGGCGACCGCGGTGTCGCCCAGCATCGTCTCGGCGCGGGTCGTGGCGACGACGATCCCGTCGTTCACATCGCCGTACCGGATCGAGACCAGCTCGCCGTCGTCGTCCTGGTACTCCACCTCGATGTCCGAGATGGCGGTCAGACAGCGCGGGCACCAGTTGATGATGCGCTCGGCGCGGTAGATCAGTCCGTCGTCGTAGAGCTTCTTGAAGATCGTCTGGACGGCCTGGGAGAGGCCCTCGTCCATGGTGAACCGCTCACGGGACCAGTCGACGCCATCGCCGAGGCGTCGCATCTGGCCCGAGATCTGGCCGCCGGACTCCGCCTTCCACTGCCACACCCGCTCGACGAACGCCTCACGGCCCAGGTCATGGCGGGACTTGCCCTCCTTGGCCAGCTCGCGCTCGACGACGTTCTGGGTGGCGATACCGGCATGGTCCATACCGGGCTGCCACAGCGTCTCGTACCCCTGCATCCGCTTGCGGCGGGTGAGGGCGTCGATCAGCGTGTGCTCGAAGGCGTGGCCGAGGTGCAGGCTGCCGGTGACGTTCGGCGGCGGGATGACGACGGCGTACGGCTCCTTGTCGCTCTTGGCGTCCGCCTCGAAGTAACCGCGCTCTACCCAGCGCTCGTACAGCTTCCCCTCTACCTCGGCCGGAACGTACTGGGTCGGCAGGTGGTCAGGGCTGCTGTTGGCCCCGCCTTGGGGGCGCTGGTTCATGTCGGTCACGCCGCAATTCTAGGGGCGGCGCGGCCCGGTCTCCGAACGGCTTTCGTCCGGTAACGGGACGGCGACCCGGCTTTTGACGTGCTCATGGGATGAGGAAGGATGTGGCGCTCGTAAGACATTCAACGGGAGGACGCAACACTCATGAGCTTCAACCAGCCACCGCCGAACCCATACGGCCAGCAGACCGGCCCGCAGCCCGGCTACGGTTACCCCCAGCAAGGTGGCGTCCCCCCGCAGCCGAACCCGTACGGTCAGCCGGGCCAGCCGCCCACCAACCCGTACGGCCAGCCGCCCGCCAACGCCCCGTACGGCCAGCCCCAGCAGCCCAACCCCTATGGCCAGCAGCCCGGTTGGGGCGGCCAGGTCCCGCCGCCCCCGCCGGTCAAGAAGAGCAACGCGGGCAAGGTCATCGGCATCCTCGCCGCCGTCGTGGTCGTGGCGGGCGCCGGCATCGCCTTCGCCGTCGTGGGCGGCGCAGCCGGAGGCGGCGGCGACTACAAGCTGACGACGCCGGACACGGTGCTGGGTGGGCAGTACAGCAAGGACTCGGCGGCGTCGTCGGACATGGCATCGAAGATGCCGTCGTCGGGCAGTGACAGCAACATCTCGAACGGCACCCCCGTCTCCGGCGCCTGGAAGAGCAGCAAGGACGAGGTGATCTTCGCTGGGGCGTACGGCAGCGTCTCCGACCCGAAGACCGCCGTCGACACGATGATGAACGGGGCAGTCCACGGAGCCAGCACCACGGACGAGCACCCGTCTGGCTTCGACGGCGACGTCATGAAGTGCGGAACGCAGAGCGCCGGGATAATCCAGCAGCCGTTCTGCGCATGGGGCGACAGCAGCACTGTCGCGATGGCGATATGGATGCCGAACATCGACCCCGCCAACCCCACCAGCATGCCCACCGCCCCGTCCGTCTCCGACTGGGCCCAGACCACGGCCAAGCTGCGCAGCGAGGTCCGCGTCAAGAAGTAAGCCCGTAGGCAGGAGGGTGCCCCGGTCCCTGGGGCACCCTCAGTCCCCCTGCGAGGGCGGTCCAACGCGGCGCAGCCCTAATCACCGGTTGTTGGCCGAAAAACACTGCTTTGCGATGCACCTAGCCGAGATAGGGACTCTGCCGATGCTCCAGAAAGTGCCCGAGCCTGAGCCGCTGAGTGTGGTGCATGGCTAGGGAGTTGAGCTCTTCCGGCGAGACGAAACGCAACTCCGTTGACTCCTCCGAGACAGTCAGTGATCCGCCGGTGATCCGTGCGGTGAAGCAGACGTTGAACTGTCGGCGTACCTCGCCGTCCGTGTAAGCGATCACATGGCGGGGGTCGGTATACGTGCCGACGAGCCCGGTGATCTCCACCTCCAGGCCGGTCTCTTCCCTGACCTCACGCACGGCCGCCCCTGGCAGGGAGTCACTGATGTCCATGCCCCCACCTGGAAGCGCCCACAGGTCGTTGTCCCGGCGGCGCTGGAGCAGGATGCGCCCAGCGTCATCCGTAACCACGGCCGAAGCGGCGACAACGAGGCTGTTCGGGCGCGGGGCGTTCGGGTCGTCGTAGTACTCGGTACGAGCCATGACTCAGCCTTCCGGTACGGGTTTCGCTGTTGCCCACACGGCGCTGAAGCTCTCCGCGTAGGTGTCGAACATGCCACCGTCGCCGCTGCGCCGCAGGTGCAAGACGGGCGCGCCGTAGGCGTTGACGCCCCATAGGTGAGCGTTCACCAAAACCTGGTCATCCGCGCGGTAAAGGCTGTTGTAGAGCGTCGCACCATGCGTACGCAGTTCGATGCCGGGAACGCCGACCAGCGGACGGTAGTGCATGAGCGCGAGTCGGCACCGCGCCTCGATGCCATGCCCGAACTTCTCTTCCGCGCCCCGGGTTTTGACAGCGAGGCTGTCGGCGTCACCCAAAGCGATGCGGACGGATCGTGATGCGCGGCTTCAGCGCGGACGATGTGGAGGCGCAGGCGCGATCGGAGTGGACCGAGCGGTTCGCGGGCTGGCTGCGCTCCGGCGACATCCACTTTCCGCACACCCGCGTCACCGGCCTCGAACACGCCCCGCGAACGCTGTGCGAGGTGATCGACGGACGACACCTGGGCACCGCCATCGTGGAGCTGTAGTCACGCGGATCCGAACCGGTTCCCAACGTGAGGGGGCGCCCGCTATTGGCGGGCGCCCCCTCACGCATAAGAAGCGCTCACGCGCTCTTCTCGTGCCGTTCCCCCGCCTCGCCGCCGCGCGTGCTGCGCGGCACCAGCGTGGGGTTCACGTTCGAGTGGACGACCTCTTCCGTGATGACGACGCGGGCCACGTCCTTGCGGGACGGGACCTCGTACATCACGGACATCAGAACCTCTTCCATGATCGCGCGCAGGCCGCGGGCGCCGGTGCCGCGCAGGATGGCCTGGTCGGCGATGGCCTCCAGGGCCGGGCGGTCGAACTCCAGCTCAACACCGTCGAGTTCGAAGAGTCGTTGGTACTGCTTCACCAGGGCGTTGCGCGGCTCCACCAGGATCTTCAGCAGTGCCTCGCGGTCGAGGTTGTGCACGCTCGTGATCACCGGCAGACGGCCGATGAACTCCGGGATCATCCCGAACTTCACCAGGTCCTCGGGCATGATCTCGGCGAACTGGTCGGCCTGGTCGAGTTCGCGCTTGGAGCGGATGGTCGCGCCGAAGCCGATGCCCTTGGCGCCTGCCCGGGCCTCGATGATCTTCTCCAGACCGGCGAAGGCGCCGCCGACGATGAACAGCACGTTCGTCGTGTCGATCTGGATGAACTCCTGGTGCGGGTGCTTGCGGCCGCCCTGCGGCGGCACGGAGGCGGTGGTCCCCTCCAGGATCTTCAGCAGTGCCTGCTGGACGCCCTCACCCGACACATCACGAGTGATGGACGGGTTCTCGCTCTTGCGGGCCACCTTGTCGATCTCGTCGATGTAGATGATCCCGGTCTCGGCCTTCTTGACGTCGTAGTCGGCCGCCTGGATCAGCTTCAGCAGGATGTTCTCGACGTCCTCGCCGACGTATCCGGCCTCGGTGAGCGCGGTGGCGTCGGCGATGGCGAACGGCACGTTGAGCATCCGGGCCAGGGTCTGGGCCAGCAGCGTCTTGCCGGAGCCGGTGGGCCCGAGGAGCAGGATGTTCGACTTGGCCAGCTCGATGCCGTCGTCGTGACCTCTGCCGCCGCCGTTCTCGCCCGCCTGCACCCGCTTGTAGTGGTTGTAGACGGCGACCGACAGCGCCTTCTTCGCGGGCTCCTGGCCGACCACATAGCCTTCCAGGAACTCGTAGATCTCGCGCGGCTTGGGCAGGTCCTCCCACCGCACCTCGGAGGACTCGGCGAGCTCCTCCTCGATGATCTCGTTGCACAGGTCGATGCACTCGTCGCAGATGTACACACCAGGCCCTGCGATGAGCTTCTTCACCTGCTTCTGACTCTTACCGCAAAACGAGCACTTGAGCAGATCGCCGCCATCACCGATGCGTGCCACGAGGTGCTTCCCCTTCGCCTGGGATCCGCTTTGTTCAACGGAGCCTGGTGCCTAATCTCCGACGGTACCTTGCCGGGCCCCTCGTGTGGGCCCCCCTTGGGCCGACTCATCCTGCCGCCCCAGGGGGGTGCGGTGCCGTCGGACCTGTCTCAGGCCGAGACCGCGGCCTTGCGGGACGATGTGATCTGGTCCACGAAACCGAAGGACAGCGCGTCCTCTGCGGTCAGGATCTTGTCGCGCTCGATGTCCTCGCGGATCTGCTCCTCGGACCGGCTGGAGTGCTTGGCCAGCATCTCCTCCATCTGGGTGCGCATCCGCGTGATCTCGTTGGCCTGGATCTCCAGGTCAGAGATCTGGGCCCGGCCGGTCTCGGTGTACGGCTGGTGGATCAGCACCCGGGCGTTGGGCAGCGCCATCCGCTTGCCGGGCGTACCGGCGGCGAGCAGCACCGCCGCGGCGGAGGCCGCCTGGCCGAGGCAGACCGTCTGGATGTCCGGCTTGACGAACTGCATGGTGTCGTAGATGGCCGTCATGGCGGTGAACGAGCCGCCGGGCGAGTTGATGTAGATCGAGATGTCGCGGTCCGGGTCCATCGACTCCAGGCACAGCAGCTGCGCCATCACGTCGTTGGCGGAGGCGTCGTCGATCTGCACGCCGAGAAAGATCACCCGCTCTTCGAACAGCTTGGCGTACGGGTCGTACTCACGCACGCCCTGCGAGGTGCGCTCCACGAAGCGCGGCACGATGTAACGGGACTCGGCGCCGAGCGAGCGGCGGGCGTCCAGGCCCTCCTGGAGGGCGAGCGGGTTCGGGTTGTTCATGATGGGGTTCACCGTCCTGAGGGGTGAGCGGGGAGGGGAAGCGTAACCGGGTGGCCGCTCGTCGAGCGGGGCGGCCTCACGCGCCGGTACCGCCGCCACCGGGGACGTCCGCGGCGGTGCTCATGACCTCGTCGATCAGCCCGTACTCCTTGGCCTCCTCCGAGGTGAACCAGCGGTCGCGGTCGGCGTCGCGGTTGATCGTCTCAACGGTCTGGCCGGTGTGGTCCGCGGTGAGCTGCTCCATGCGCTTCTTGGTGCGCAGCAGCTGCTCGGCCTGGATCTTGATGTCGGAGGCGGAGCCACCCAGGCCGGCCGAGCCCTGGTGCATCAGGATGTCGGCGTTCGGCAGGGCGAAGCGCTTGCCGGGGGTGCCCGCGGTGAGCAGGAACTGGCCCATCGAGGCGGCCAGGCCCATCGCGATCGTCACCACGTCGTTCTTGATGTACTGCATGGTGTCGTAGATCGCGAAACCGGCGGTCACGGAACCGCCCGGCGAGTTGATGTAGAGGTAGATGTCCTTGGTCGGGTCCGCGGCCAGCAGCAGCATCTGCGCGCAGATCCGGTTGGCGATGTCGTCGTCGACAGCCTGACCGAGGAAGATGATGCGTTCGTCGAGCAGTCGGCTGTAGACCGCGTCACCCAGGCCCGCGCCGCCGGTCGGCGTGCTGGCGGTGGGCATCAGAAGTCCGGGCGTCTGAATCTGCGGAGTCGTCACGTATCCACCTGCTCGTTGTCGGACGGCGACGCGCCGTCTTCGCGTCTTCTCGTAGGGCGCGGGGAGTGCGTTGCCGCGCTGGCTCTCCAGCACGGTCAAGGGACTCCCCTGCCCTCGTTACTACGGACCCTAACGCGCAGGTCGGGCCCAGCAATCCCCCACGCGAAACTGTTCGCTGTGAGCGCAGGCCACCCCGAAAGCGATCGCGTACGGGACGGAAAACGAACGCACCCGGACGCTCTGTGGCGTCCGGGTGCGTTGTCATGCTCCTGCTGCTCCTACGGCGAGGATCAGCCCTCGGCCTTCTCCTCGCCCGCCTCGGAGGCGGCGGCCTCGGCGGCCTCCTCGGAGGCGGCCTCGACGGTCTCGCCGTCCTCGTCCTCGTCGTCGAGGTCGACGGTCTCGCCGTTGCTGTCGACGACCTTGGCGGCCTCGACCACGAGGGCCAGCGCCTTGCCGCGGGCGACCTCGCCGACGAGCATCGGCACCTGGCCGCCCTCGACGACCGCCTGGGCGAACTGGTCAGGGCTCATGCCCGAGGTGGCGGCGCGGCGCATGAGGTGCTCGGTGAGCTCCTCCTGGTTGACCGACAGCTGCTCCTTGGAGACCAGCTCGTCCAGGACGAACTGCGTCTTGATGCCCTTGGTCGCCTGCTTCTCCTGCTCGGCGTCGTACTCCTCGGCGGTCTTGCCCTCGCGCTCCAGGAAGCTCTCCCAGGTCAGCCCCATCATCGGGAACTGGTGGTGCTCCAGGTTGTGCTTGCGGGTCTCGACCTCGTCCTTGAGGAGCTTCTCCGGGATCGGCACCTCGATCAGGTCCAGCAGGGCGTCCAGCACCTTCTCCTGGGCCTGGGTGGCCTGGTCGTACTTCTTCATCCGCTCAAGGCGCTTGCGGCTGTCCGCGCGCAGCTCCTCAAGGGTGTCGAACTCGCTCGCGAGCTGGGCGAACTCGTCGTCCAGCTCGGGCAGCTCACGGGCCTGGACGGCGGAGACGTCCACCTTGACCTCGGCGGCCTTGCCGGCCGCGGAGCCGCCCTTGAGCTCGGAGGTGAAGGTGGCGGAGCCACCGGCCTCCAGACCGGTGACGGCCTCGTCGATGCCGTCGAGGAGCTGGCCGGAACCGACGGTGTAGGTGACGCCCTTGGCGACGCCGTCCTCCAGCACCTCACCGTCGACCTTGGCCTCCAGGTCGATGGTGACGACGTCACCCTCGGCGGCGGCACGCTCGACCGGGGTGGTGGAGGCGAAGCGGTCCCGCAGCTGCTCGATCGACTTGTCGATGTCCTCGTCGGACACCTCGACGGCGTCAACGGTGACCTCGATGCCGGAGAAGTCCGGGATCTCGATCGTCGGGCGCACGTCCACCTCGGCGGTGAACTTCAGCTGCTCGTTGTCGTTGAACTCGGTGATGTCGATCTCGGGCTGACCGAGGACGTTCAGCTCGCCCTCGTTGACCGCCTCCGTGTAGAACTTCGGCAGCGCGTCGTTGATGGCCTCTTCGAGAACCGCGCCGCGGCCGAACCGCTGGTCGATGATGCGCGCGGGGATCTTGCCCTTACGGAATCCCGGCACCGTGACCTGCTGGTTGATCTTCTTGTACGCCGCGTCGAGGCTGGGCTTGAGCTCCTCGAAGGGCACCTCGACGGTGAGTCGAACCCGGGTCGGGTTCAGAGTCTCCACGGCGCTCTTCACGGTTGGGTCTCCTTGGGCTGACAGTCAGGGGCTTTACGTGGCCGACGAGACGTACTTCCCGGGGGCTCGCCCCTACGTCGCCCCGTATACAGGGCCAACTCGCATAGTACCGGTACGAGCGGCACGACTGTCCCACGCCCGGGACTATTCGAACAAATGGTCGGGGTGGCGGGATTTGAACCCACGGCCTTCCGCTCCCAAAGCGGACGCGCTACCAAACTGCGCCACACCCCGTTTAAGTGCGACACGTAGCGTACATGGCTCCGCACATCTCGGCTGCCAATTAACAGGCGGGCGACAGGGGCCGAGTCGACCAGCTACGATGCGGTGTGCCAGAATGACTGGCCGTTGCGGGCGTAGCTCAATGGTAGAGCCCCAGTCTTCCAAACTGGCTACGCGGGTTCGATTCCCGTCGCCCGCTCTGTACGAGTCCGGCCCGGCCGGAGGGAACGTTCCCTCCGGCCGGGCCGGACCGCTTTCACGCCGCAGTGTGGGTCCGCGTTCTCGCGTCGCTCGTCACGCTCAGAGCTTTATCTGGTTGATGGTGGTGGCCAGGGAGTCCAGAAACCGGTGGATGGACGGCGCCATCCCGGTCGAGGCGAGGAAGAAGCCGAACAGTATGGCCACGATGGCCGGCCCCCCCTTGAGCGACCCTCCTCGCAACAGGACGAACAGGACGATCGCCAACACCACAACTACGGAAAGGGAGATGGCCACTACGGATCACATCCTCGCTCACTACGGCCTACGCCACGCCGGTCCGGGGGTGCGCCGCCGCCACTTCTCCCCCGCGTCGTCCATCGTGCCACCAACCTGCCGTTCCGTGGACCCGCCACGAGGGCGCGTGTCCCTGGCCTGCCGTCAACGGCACGGTCAGTCACGGCAGATGATGAGCAGCGCCCGGTCGTCGTTGACGTCCTTGGCGACCGCCTCTATGAGCCGCCAGGCCGCGCCGCGGAAACCATGCGCCACAAGGCGCTCGGCCTCGCCGATCAACCGGTCGATGCCCTCGCCGAGATCGCGTCCCGACGCCTCCACCAGCCCGTCGGTGAACAGCATCAGCACATCGCCGGAGTTCAACGTGCCCTTCACACCGTTGAATTCGGCGCCCTCGAAGACCCCGAGCATCAGTCCGTCGGCGGCCTTCTCCTCCCACCGCCCGGTCCCCGCGCACAGTTGCATACCGGGCAGATGCCCCGCGGACAGCAGCTCGTAGTCGCCGGTCTCCAGGTCGAGGACGAGATGGACCGAGGTGGCGAATCCCTCATCCCAGTCCTGGCGCAGCAGATAGCCGTTGGCGGCGGTGAGGAACTCGTGCGGCGGCAGCGAACCGAGCAGCCCGCCGAACGCCCCGGACAGCAGCAGCGCTCGCGATCCGGCGTCCATCCCCTTGCCGGACACATCGGTCAGCACGGCCTCCAGCACCTGGCCGCCGCCGGTCCGGGTGGCGACCACGAAGTCACCGGAGAAGGACTGGCCACCGGCCGGGCGCAGCGCCATCTCGGCGTGCCAGCCGTCCGGCAGATCCGGCAACTGGCTCTGTACGCGAATGCGTTCGCGCAGGTCGAACAGCATCGTTCCGCCGCGCCGCCAGGGCACCCCGACCCGGCTGCGGAACTGCGCGATCATCAGCCCGGCGAAGGCGACCGCGCTCACCACCAGGACGGTGCCGGGCGTGACGGTTCTCGACATGCCCGCGTGGTACGGGCCGAGTACCGCGTCCTCGACCACCAGCGCGGTGGCGGCGGCCGCGTAGAGCAGCAGCAGGCTCGCCGGGCGCAGCAGCAGGCCGCCCAGCAGGACCGGGAAGACCAGCGCGGTCGGCGGGCACCAGCCGGGTACGGCGGTGGTGGCCCAGGCGAGGGCGGGAACGGTGAGCAGCAGGCCGACGAGCGGCAGCCAGTCGGAGCCGTCGCCGCGGAAGTAGTCAACGGCGGATTTACGCAGCAGCGTACGGACCCGGTGCAGCGCCCTGCGCGCCCGGGCCACGACTCCTTCGCCGACTCGTCCGCCGCCGGGGCGCGGCGTGGGTGCCCCCTTCGCCGGCGCCCTCAGTGGAGAGCGTTCCGCGTCCCTGGTCTCGATCCCGTCTCCCTCCCGCCCGCGCCTGGCCCGCGGCACGGGAGACGCCTCGACCTCCGGCCGCGCGGGAGTGTGCTCCGCGCTCCTGGTCTCGATACCGTCGCCCACGGCCACCCGGCTTCCGTGGCGCCGTACGCGCCGTTACTCGTCCTCCGTTCCCGGCGACCCTATCCACCCATTCGGCGGCGCGTCGATTCGCGACTCGCCGTATATCGGTCGGGCACGGCGCGTCGACCGATCGATTCCGGCCGGGCTCGGACGCCGCGGCCCCGGCCGCCGGTAATTCGTTCGCCCGCGCCACGACCACGCTGCTAGGCAGGGGGTATGACGGTTGAACTGCGGGTGCTGGAGCCGGAGCAGTGGGACGGCTGGTACGGCCAGCTGGAGCTGGCGTTCGGCGGGGTCGCCGAAGCCCCCGAGGAGCGCGCGCTCTGGCGCGATCTGACCGAATGCGAACGTTCCATCGGAGCCTGGGACGACGGGGAGGTCGTGGGCACGGCCGGTGCCTTCTCGTTCCGGTTGTCGGTGCCGGGTGGCGCCCTGGTTCCAGCGGCCGGAGTGACGATGGTCAGCGTGCGGCCGACGCACCGGCGGCGCGGTGTGCTGACGGCGATGATGCGGCGGCAGTTGGACGACATACGGGCGTTGGGCGAGCCGCTGGCCGTGTTGACGGCCTCGGAGCCGCCGATCTACGGGCGGTTCGGGTACGGGCTGGGGACCGCGCAGTTGCGGATGGAGATCGACACCGCCCGGGTGCGTCTGGCTGCCCCGGAAGGGGCGTCCGGCGTGCGGCTGCGTCTGGTGCCACCGCGCGCGGGCGGTGAGGCCTGCGAGGCGGTGTACGCGCGCCGGGTGGCGGGTCGGCCGGGGATGCTGGCGCGGCGGCCCGGGTGGGAGCGGCTGCCGTTGCTCGACCCGCCGTCCGAGCGGAATGGCGCCGGTGAGTTGCAGTGCGTACTGGCCGAGCGCGACGGAGAGGTGATCGGATATGCCCGCTATGCCGTGAAACCCGAGTGGGATGGTGCCGGGCCGAAGGGCTCGGTCCTGCTGCAGGATGTCGAGGCACTGGATCCGGCCTCGTATGCGGCGTTGTGGCGCTATCTGTTCGACATCGACCTGACGTCAACGCTCATCACGTTCAACAGGCCGGCCGACGACCCGCTGTTGCATCTGGTCTCCGACATACGACGGTGCAAGCTGAGCCCCCGCGACGGGATGTTCGTACGGCTGGTGGAGATCGGCGCGGCGCTCGCCACCCGTACGTACGCCGCTCCGGTGGACGTGGTCCTGGACGTCAGGGACGCGTTCTGCCCCTGGAACGAGGGGCGTTGGCGGCTGAGCGGTGACCCGAAGGGCGCCTGCTGCGAGCGGACGACGGACCCGGCCGATCTGGCGCTGTCGGTACGGGAGTTGGGCTCGGCGTACCTGGGCGGCTTCAGCCTCGCCGCACTGGCAGCGGCTGGACGGGTACGGGAGCTGCGCCCCGGGTCGGTGGCGGAGGCGTCATCCGCCTTCCGCCACGGCATCGCGCCCTGGCTGCCGCACGGCTTCTAGCTCTTCCGGCGGATTTTTGGGCGGGGGGTTGCGGTGGCTCCGGACACCGCCGGTCCGCGCCGTGGGGGTTGCTCACCGCTGCGGCGGGTCAATTTTGGGGCAAGCCCCCAACCCCCCCCGGGGGTGTAGGGCTTGCCCCCGCAGAGCGGCCCCGCCGGGGGATCTGCGGGCTTGCCCGCAAACAAACCCGCCGGGGGTTCGGGGGCTTGCCCCCGAGAGAAATGTCCGCCGGGACGGCGAGCAACCCCCGCGGCGGGGACCGGCGGTGCCGAACCCGCCGCAACCCACCGCCAAGATCCCGCCTGCCAGGCCCTAGCGAGCCTGGCAGGCCGGGCACCAGAACAGGTTGCGGTTGGCGAGATCCGCGGTGCGGATCTCGGTGCCGCAGATGAGGCAGGGCTGGTGGTGGCGCCGATAGACGTAGACCTCCCCGCCGTGGTCGTCCACGCGGGGCGCACGGCCCATCGCCTCCGGGGTGTGTTCCGGACGAACGGTGTCTATCCGGTTGTTCCGTACACCCTCGCGCATCAGCGCGACCAAGTCGGCCCAGATCGCGTCCCATTCGGCGCGTGTCAGATCGCGTCCCGCCCGGTACGGATCGATGCCGTGCCGGAACAGGACCTCGGCCCGGTAGACGTTGCCGACGCCCGCGACCACCTTCTGGTCCATCAGCAGCGCGGCCACCGAGGTACGGCTGCGCGACACCCGCCGCCACGCCGGTTCGTGATCGGTGCCGGGGCGCAGCGGATCGGGGCCGAGGCGGTCGTGTATCGACCGCTTCTCGCCGTCGGTGATCAGTTCGCAGGCGGTGGGACCGCGAAGGTCGGCGTAGCCCTCGGGGCTGGCCAGTCGCAGCCGTACGGTGTCGGTCGCGGCGGGCGCGGGGCCGGTGCCGAAGGCGTACTTGCCGAACAGCCCGAGGTGGATGTGCACCCAGCTCTCCGGGCCGAACCGCAGGAAGAGGTGCTTGCCGTGCGCCTCGGCGCGCTCCAGCACCTGGCCGTCGATGAGCGACGCGCCGTCCGCGAACTTGCCCTGCGGGCTGCTGGCCCACACGACCCGGCCGCCGAACCTCGCGGTGTGGTCGGCGGCCAGTCGGTGAATGGTGTGCCCTTCGGGCATCTGGCGTTCAGTCCTGCCGCGGGTGGTGCTCCGGAATCTCCGGAAGCTTGCCGGTGAGCTCGTACTCGCTGAGCATGTCGATCCGGCGGATGTGCCGCTCGCCCTCGGAGAACGGGGTGGCGAGGAAGATCTCGACGAAGCGGGTGGCCTCGTCCAGGGTGTGCATCCGCGCGCCGACGCTGATCACGTTGGCGTTGTTGTGCTCGCGGCCGAGCGCGGCGGTCTCCTCGCTCCAGGCCAGCGCGGCCCGCACGCCCTTGACCTTGTTGGCGGCGATCGCCTCGCCGTTGCCCGAACCGCCGATCACGATGCCGAGGCTGCCCGAGTCCTGGGCCGTGCGCTCCGCGGCGCGCAGGCAGAACGGCGGGTAGTCGTCCTGGGCGTCGAAGATGTGCGGACCGCAGTCCACCGGTTCATGGCCTTGGGCCGTGAGCCACTCGACGAGGTGGTTCTTGAGTTCGTAACCGGCATGATCGGAACCGAGGTACACGCGCATGCCGAGAGTCTGCCATGCGCGGACCTACGCCTCTGTTTCCGGGGCCGCGCGCCTGTGTTTTCGGGGTCCTTTCACCCGCCGTACCTGCGTTTCAGGTGATCGATTTCACGCCAAACCGCTGAACCCGGTGATGCAACGATTCGGACACAGCTGTTCCGTTTAGGTCGATGTCTGAGGTTGCATGCGGGAACTCGCGAACCGAGAGACGAGGGACACGTCAATGAGTGCGCAACCGCCCATCACGACGGAAGACGCCAGGACCGGCAACACCGGCCCGGCCTCCGCCGCCGCCACCGCGTACGGCCACGAAGCCGGACATGGTCTGCAGGCAGGGCTGAAAAACCGACATCTGTCGATGATCGCCATCGGTGGCGTCATCGGCGCGGGCCTGTTCGTCGGCTCCGGCCAGGGCATCGCCGCCGCCGGACCCGCCATCCTGCTGTCGTACGCACTGGTCGGCGCTCTCGTCGTCATGGTGATGCGCATGCTCGGCGAGATGGCGGCGGCCAACCCGGTCTCCGGTTCCTTCTCCGCGTACGCGGACCGGGCGCTGGGCCGCTGGGCGGGCTTCACCATCGGCTGGCTCTACTGGTTCTTCTGGGTCGTGGTGCTCGCCGTCGAGGCGATGGCGGGCGCCGGCATCCTCAACAGCTGGATGCCCGCGGTGCCGACCTGGGGCTGGGCGCTGATCGTGATGGTCGTGCTCACCGCCACCAACCTGTTCTCGGTCGGCTCCTACGGCGAGTTCGAGTTCTGGTTCGCCGGCATCAAGGTGGTCGCGATCGCCGCGTTCCTCGTCGTCGGCGGCCTCGCGGTCTTCGGCGTGCTGCCGGGCACCCACGACCAGGCGGTCGGCCTGGCGAACCTCACCGGTCAGGGCGGCTTCCTGCCGAAGGGCCCGGGCGCCGTCCTCACCGGCGTGCTGATGGTGGTCTTCTCCTTCATGGGCAGCGAGATCGTCACCCTCGCCGCCGGTGAGTCCGAGGACCCGCGCAAGGCGGTCGTCAAGGCCACCAACAGCGTGATCTGGCGGATCGCGGTCTTCTACCTGGGCTCGATCCTGATCGTCGTCACGCTGCTGCCCTGGAACTCCCCTGAGGTCGCCAAGAGCCCGTATGTGGCGGTGCTGAACCACGTCGGCATCCCGCACGCGGGCGAGCTGATGAACGTGATCGTGCTGACCGCCGTGCTCTCCTGCCTCAACTCCGGTCTGTACACGGCGTCCCGGATGGCGTTCTCGCTCAGCCAGCGCGGCGACGCCCCGCGCGCTTTCAGCCGCACCACCTCGCGCGGTGTGCCCGCGATGGCGATCCTGGCCTCGGTCGTCTTCGGCTTCGTGGCCGTCTACTTCGACTACCAGTACCCGAAGACCATCTTCCAGTTCCTGCTCAACTCCTCTGGCGCGGTCGCCCTGTTCGTCTGGCTGGTGATCTGCTTCTCGCAGCTGCGGATGCGCCGGATCATCGAGCGGGAGTCGCCTGAGCGACTGTCGGTGCGGATGTGGGCCTACCCGTATCTGACCTGGGTGACCATCGGCATGATCGTCTTTGTGATCGGTTACATGCTCACCGACAAGGACGGACGCGATCAGGTGCTGATGTCGCTGCTCGCGGCGGCCCTGGTGCTGGCGGTCGCGTTCATCCGCGGTCGGCGACGCGGAGCGCTCGACCGGCACTGACCGGCTCACGGCGATGGCCCGCACCCCGGTCGGGGTGCGGGCCATCGCCGTACGGGGGTTCAGCCGTTGCGAGCGGCCAGCTTCCACGCCGCGGGCAGCAGACCCATCGCCAGCGCCGCCTTGAGGGCGTCGCCTATCAGGTACGGGGTGAAGCCCAGGGAGAGCGCCTGGCCGAAGGAGAGGTGCGCGGCGATCGCGAGGTACGGCACGCCGATCGCGTAGATCACGGCCTCGCCGACCAGCATCGCCCCCGCCGTCCGCCACACGCTGCGGTCAGCGCCGCGTCGGGCCAGCGCGCCGACCGCCGCCGAGGCGAGCACCATGCCGAGGATGTAGCCGAAGGTGACCAGCCCGGCGCCGTGCGCGCCGTTCGCGAACCACGGCACCCCCGCCACGCCCGCGGCCGCGTACAGCAGCAGGGACAGCACACCGCGGCGGGCGCCCAGCGAGGTGCCGACCAGCAGCGCGGCGAAGGTCTGCCCGGTGACCGGCACCGGAGAGCCCGGGACCGGTACGGCGAGCTGTGCGGCCAGGCCGGTGAGCGCGGCGCCGCCGACGACCAGGGCCGCGTCGCGCAGCCGGGTGCGGGCGGCGGTGGAGGCGGGCAGCAGGTCGGCCAGGACCTGCTGCGGACGGACGGGGGCGGCTGCGAGGCTCATCGGGACTCCGCGAAGTGAAGGGCTGGACAGGACACGGTGACGGTAACCCAGCGCACTGACCCGGAACACGGTGAGCGAACGACAAAGGCTCATTCCCGACCGTAGTCACTTCCATACAAAGAGCGATGCCGGACCAGGGCGCGCCGCCCCGGCGCCGTGATGCTCGTCACTGGCAAGGCCACCGAAGATGAACCACTTTGCGACCCGGTACGCAATACGGCGACACTGTGGGGTCCCCCCAATTGACCCCATCCCATTGACCCCATCGACCCCGAGGGCTAGCAGCACCATGCACGACGCACCTCCCGCCACCGCGCGCGATCGCGGGCGTGCTCGCGATGCTCATCATGCTGGCGGCGGGGATCCGGGAGTGGCGCGCCCGGCGCGACTAAAGGCGCATAAGGGGTGCACCACGCAATTGACGAGGCATCAGTCACATTGCGTTAACAAAGTGTCCGGATGGCGAACGCGGCGTTGTTGTGACCGGTACTCCCCCGCACACTGTGGCGATCCGTACCGCTCTCACCCCACTGGACTGCCACGCCCATGAATCGGACACCCACGCCGATAGCCGATACGACACCTGCCAGCACAGCCGCCTCGGAACAGCGCCTCGGTCACGGCCTCAAGCAGCGCCATCTGTCGATGATCGCCCTGGGCGGTGTCATCGGCGCCGGGTTGTTCGTCGGCTCCGGCGCGGGCATCGCCGCCGCCGGGCCGTCCATCGTGCTGGCCTACGCGGCCTCCGGTGTGCTGGTCATGCTGGTGATGCGGATGCTGGGCGAGATGTCCGCCGCCAATCCGGCCTCCGGGTCCTTCTCGGTGCACGCCGAGCGCTCCATCGGCCCCTGGGCGGGGTTCGCCGCGGGGTGGACGTTCTGGACCCTGCTGTGCGTGGGCGTCGCGGCCGAGGCGATCGGCGCGGCCGGGATCATGACCAGCTGGTTTCCCGGGACGCCGTCGTGGATGTGGGTCGGGATCTTCATGGCGGTCTTCTGCGGTACGAACCTGGCGGCCGTCAGCAACTTCGGTGAGTTCGAGTTCTGGTTCGCCGCGCTGAAGGTCGCCGCCATCTCGCTCTTTCTGGTACTGGGCGTACTGGCGATCTTCGGTCTGCTGCCGGGGACGCATGCGGTGGGTACGGCGAATCTGACCGGTGCGGGCGGGTTCCTGCCCAAGGGGGCAGGCGGCCTGGTGGTCGGGCTGCTCGCCTCGATCTTCGCGTACGGCGGCCTGGAGACGGTGACCATCGCCGCGGCCGAGTCCGAGAACCCGGTCAAGGGCGTGGGCCAGGCGGTGCGGACCGCGATGTGGCGCATCGCGCTGTTCTACGTCGGCTCGATGCTGGTCATCGTCACCCTGATCCCGTGGAACGACGGCTCGCTGATCAAACACGGCCCGTATGTCGCGGTCCTCGACCACATCGGGGTGCCGGGCGCGGGCCAGTTGATGAACGTGGTCATCCTGGTCGCCCTGCTCTCCGCGATGAACGCCAACATCTACGGCTCGTCGCGCATGGCGTACTCGCTGGTCGCACGCGGCCAGGGCCCGCGGCGGCTGGGCAGGCTGAGCGGCGGTGTGCCGCGGACCGCCGTGCTCGCCTCCTCCGCGTTCGGCTTCTTCGCGGTGCTGCTCAGCTACTGGTGGCCGACCACGGTGTTCGCCTGGCTGCTGAACATGGTGGGCGCGGCGGTCCTGGTGGTGTGGGCGTTCATCGCGGTGGCGCAGCTGCGGATGCGGCGCCGGCTGGAGCGCGAGGCGCCGGACAAGCTGGTCGTGCGGATGTGGGCGTTCCCGTACCTGACCTGGGTGGCGCTGCTGGGCATCGTGGCGGTGCTGGTGCTGATGGCGCGGCAGCCCGACACGCGGGTGCAGTTGTACTTCACCGGCGGCGCGACCGTCGTACTGGCGGCCGTCGGCTACGCACGCCAACTGGCGGCGCGGCGGCGCTGACGCCGGTTCGGACAAGGCGACTGGAGGGCCGGACCCAAGGGGTCCGGCCCTCCAGTGCGTTCGGGGTTACTGCTGATAGCCTGCATTTGCGAATGACTTGCAATAAGCAGCCGGAGGACCTGCGCATGTCCACGTACACCCTTCCTGAACTCCCTTATGACTACGCCGCGTTGGAGCCGGTCATCAGCGGAGAGATCATCGAGCTGCACCACGACAAGCACCACGCGGCGTACGTCAAGGGCGCCAACGACACCCTGGAGCAGCTCGCCGAGGCGAGGGAGAAGGACGCCTGGGGATCGATCAACGGCCTGGAGAAGAACCTCGCGTTCCACCTCTCCGGCCACATCCTGCACAGCATCTACTGGCAGAACATGACCGGCGACGGTGGCGGTGAGCCGCTGGAGAAGGACGGCACCGGCGAGCTGGCCGACGCCATCGCCGAGCACTTCGGCGGATTCGCCCGTTTCAAGGCGCAGTTGTCGAAGGCCGCCGCGACCACGCAGGGCTCCGGGTGGGGCGTACTCGCCTTCGAGCCGCTCAGCCGGCGCCTTATCGTCGAGCAGGTCTACGACCACCAGGGCAACGTCGGCCAGGGCAGCGTTCCGCTGCTGGTCTTCGACGCCTGGGAGCACGCTTTCTACTTGCAGTACCGCAACCAGAAGGTGGACTTCGTCGAGGCGATGTGGCGCGTGGTCAACTGGCAGGATGTGAACGCCCGTTACATCGAGGCGCGGAACAAGTTCGGCGGCGCGACGCGCCTCGTGTGAGGGCGGTGGCGGGCGACGGGCGGGCTGGCGGCCTGCTGGTTCCGTGATCCCGCCCCAGGAACGGAAGGCCCCCGCGCGGTGGTGTCGCGCGGGGGCCTTCCCCCCATCTCAGGGTCGGATCGTATCGGGCGGATCAGTCGAAGATCGGGCCGACCGTCCTGGTCCTCTTGATCTCGTAGAAGCCGGGCGTCGACGCGACCAGCAGCGTGCCGTCCCACAGCTTGGCCGCGGCCTCGCCCTTGGGAGCCGGGGTGACCACCGGGCCGAAGAACGCCACCTGGTCGCCGTCCGCCCCCGGCACCGCGATCACCGGCGTACCGACGTCCTCGCCGACCAGGCCGATGCCTGCCTGGTGCGAGGCCCGCAGCTCGGTGTCGTACGCGTCGCTGTCGGCGGCGTCCGCCAGCTCCGCGGGGAGGCCGACCTCCTCCAGCGCGGCGACGATGGTCTCGCGGTTCCTGGGCAGGCCCTGGTTGTGGAACCGGGTGCCGAGCGCGGTGTAGAGCGGGCCCAGCACCTCGCTGCCGTGCTTCTGCTCAGCGGCGATGCAGACCCGCACCGGACCCCAGGCGGTCGCCAGCAGTTCGCGGTACTGGTCGGGCAGCCCCTCCTTGTTCTCGTTGAGCACGGCAAGGCTCATCACATGCCAGCGCACGCTCACCGGGCGTACCTTCTCGACCTCCAGCATCCAGCGCGACGTCATCCACGCCCACGGGCACAGCGGGTCGAACCAGAAATCTGCGGGGATCTTCTCGGTATCCGTCGTCGTCACAGCCTCTCCCAAGGTCGTTCGATACGAAACGACACACATCGGGGGCTGCAACGCAGGTGATCAGGCGGGCATTCCCGGCCGATGGCCCTCGTGTCACCTGCCCTGTCACATGCGATGATGCGACTTCGGCCGCACAGGCGATGGAACCGGCGGACGAAGCGGACGAGACACGAGACAAAGGAGTCACCGTGCCCGGCGAGAACCTGACCCGAGACGAGGCCCGCGAGCGGGCCGGGATGATCTCAGTGGACGGGTACGAGGTGTCGCTCGACCTGCGTTCCGCGGTGCTGCCGCAGGAGGACACCTTCCGCTCGGTGACCACGGTCCGGTTCCGCTGTACGCGGCCGGGGGCGGCCACCTTCGTGGACCTGGTCGCCCCCTCGGTCAGCTCGGTGCTGCTGAACGGGCGCGAGCTGGACCCCTCGGTGGTCTTCGACGGCACCCGGATCGCGCTGGACGGCCTCGCCGAGACCAACGAACTGGTGGTGGACGCGGCGTGCGCGTACAGCCGGACCGGCGAGGGCCTGCACCGGTTCGCCGACCCCGAGGACGGCGAGGTCTACCTCTACACCCAGTACGAACCGGCCGACGCACGGCGGGTGTTCGCCAACTTCGAGCAGCCCGACCTCAAGGCGCCGTTCACCTTCTCCGTCACCGCCCCCGAGCACTGGACCGTGCTCGGCAACGGCGAGCAGACCGGACGGGACGGCGAGACCCGGCACTTCGCGACCACCGAGCCGATCTCCACCTACATCACCGCCGTGGTCGCCGGTCCGTACCACGTGGACCGCGACCACTACTCGCGCACGTTCGACGACGGCAGCCGGCTTGAGATCCCGCTGAGCGCGCTGTGCCGCAGGTCGCTCGCCCAGCACTTCGACGCCGCCGACATCTTCCAGGTCACCAAGCAGGGCCTGGACTTCTTCCACGACCACTTCGACTACCCGTACCCGTTCGGGAAATACGACCAGGCGTTCGTGCCGGAGTACAACATCGGTGCGATGGAGAACCCCGGTCTGGTGACCTTCCGCGAGGAGTTCGTCTTCCGCGGCAAGGTCACCCAGGCGTCCTACGAGAGCCGGGCCACCGTCGTCCTGCACGAGATGGCGCACATGTGGTTCGGCGATCTGGTCACCATGGAGTGGTGGGACGACCTGTGGCTCAAGGAGTCGTTCGCGGACTTCATGGGCTCCTTCTCGCTGGTCGAGGCGACCCGCTTCACCAACGGCTGGATCTCCTTCGCCAACCGGCGCAAGGCGTGGGCGTACCGGGCGGACCAGTTGCCGTCCACCCACCCGATCACCGCCGACATCCGCGATCTGGAGGACGCCAAGCTCAACTTCGACGGGATCACCTACTCGAAGGGCGCGAGCGTCCTCAAGCAGCTTGTCGCCTATGTGGGCCAGGAAGCGTTCCTGGAGGGCACCCGCCGCTACTTCAAGCGGCACGCGTACGGCAACACGCGCCTCGCGGACCTGCTGTCCGTGCTGGAGGAGACCTCGGGTCGGGACATGGCGCAGTGGTCGCGGGTGTGGTTGCAGACCGCGGGCGTCAACTCGCTGACGCCGCAGGTCACATACGGCGAAGACGGCCGCGTCGAGGAACTGGCGGTGCTCCAGGAGGGCGTACCGCTGCGCCCCCACCGGGTGGCGGTCGGGCTGTACCGGTGCGGCGCGGACGGTGCGCTGGAGCGGTACGCGCGGGTGGAGACGGACGTGGCCGGTGAGCGGACGGCCATCGGCGAGCTGGCCGGGGCCGAGCGCCCGGATCTGGTCCTGGTCAACGACGACGACCTCACGTACTGCAAGACCCGTTTCGACGAAGGGTCACTGGACACCCTGCGCGGCCACCTCGGCGACCTCACCGACCCGATGGCTCGCGCGCTGTCCTGGTCGGCGATGTGGAACCTGACCCGGGACGGGCTGCTGCCCGCGCGGGACTACGTCGGCCTGGTACTGGACTTCGCCGGTCGGGAAACCGACATCGGCGTACTGCAGATGCTGCACACCTGGGCGCAGTCCGCGCTCGACCACTACGTCGCGCCCGAGCGGCGCGCGGAGGGCGGCCGGGCACTCGCCGCGGGCGCGCTACGGGAGCTGCGGGCGGCCGAGCCGGGCAGCGGGCACCAGTTGGCGTGGGCGCGGTTCTTCGCCTCGACGGCCTCGTCCGAGGCGGATCTGCGGCTGCTGCGCGGTCTGCTGGACGGCACCGAGAAGATCGACGGCCTGGAGGTGGACCAGGAGCTGCGCTGGACGTTCCTGCTGCCGTTGGCCGCGTACGGCGCCGCCGACGAGACGGACATCGCCGCCGAACTGACCCGCGACAACACCGCTTCCGGCAAGCGCCACCAGGTGCGCTGCCTGGCCGCCCGGCCGTCAACCGGGGTGAAGGCGGCGGCCTGGCAGCAGGTGGTGGAGTCCGACGAGCTGTCCAACGCGATGGTGGAGGCGGTGATTTCGGGCTTCGGCCAGCCCAACCAGCGGGAGCTGCTGGCACCGTACGCGGAGAAGTACTTCGCGGCACTGGAACGGGTGTGGGCGCAGCGCTCGATAGAGATCGGCATGGCCATCGTGCGCGGCCTGTTCCCGATCCTGCAGGCCAGCCAGGAGACCGCGGACACCGCCGCCGCCTGGTTGGCCACCCACCCCGACGCCGCACCGGCGCTACGCCGCCTGGTACTCGAATCCCACGACGACCTGACCCGCGCCCTACACGCCCAGTCCGCCGACGCGACGCCCCGCCGGTAACTGCCCCGAAGGGGCAGGCCTGTCCGCCGGATCCTCGCCTGGTCGCGGCAGGTTCGCACGCCATCGGACTACTCGCCGCCGCAGCGGAAAGAATCCCTCCGCCGGGGCGGCGAGCTAGAGGGACGCACCCAGAGCCCGGGCGGGGTTCAGGGGCGCAGCCCCGAGCGGGCCTTGAGGCGCAGCCCAGCCGGGGCCCAGGACCGCAGCCCCCAGCCAGGGTTCAGGACCGCAGCCCCCAGCCGGGGTTCAGGGGCCCAGCCCCGAGCGGGGTTTGGGGCGCAGCCCCAACGGGGTCCAGGGGCGGAGCCCCTGAGGGGCGGGTGGGTGGGAGAACAGTGTCTCGGGCGTCGAACATGCATACTTTAGCCCCGGGCTGTCCCGATTTGTCGACGGGACCGTAACAGGGGTTAAGTGCCATGCGGGAAGCGGGAATTCGGTGGTCATGAACCACGACACCACCCCCCTCGGCCCCCGCCCCCTCGTCCATCTGGAACGCACCCAGCGCCGGGTGATGACCGCGCGCGAGCTACGCGCCCACGGCGTACCCGCCAGCGTGCTCGCCGAGCGCTGCCGACCCGGCGGGCCCTGGCAGCAGGTGCTCCCGCAGGTGTTCCTGCTGCACTCGGGCCCCGCCACCGGCGAGGAGCGGCTGCACGCCGCACTGCTGTACGCCGGGCAGCCGACGCCCGGCCTGGACCGCCGGGCAACGCAGGCCATGGTCACCGGGCTCGCGGCGCTCGCGCTGCACGGCTTCCGTACCGTGCCCCCACTGGGCACGCTCGACCGGATCGACGTCCTCGTCCCCCGCCAGCGCCGGCTGCGCGCCGTCGGCGACCTGCGGATCCGCCGCGCCAACTCCCTGCCCCGGCCGGTGTCCATCCTCGGCCTGCCCTGCGCACCGGTGCCCCGGGCGGTCGCCGACGCCGTCGCGGGACTGGGCGACCCGGAAACCGTACGGGCACTGCTCGCCGAGTCGGTGCGCACCGGAGGCCACGAGGCCGCCTCCGTCGTACGGGAGTTGAACAACGCACGGCTGCTGTCCCGGCCGCACGTGGTGCGCGCGGTGGACGCACTGCTCGCCGAGGGCCGGGCCATCGCGGAGCACCGGCTCTACGAGATGGTCCGCCGGTACGGTCTGCCCGACCCGCTGTGGAACGTCGATCTACGGCTGCCCGGCGGCCCGCATCTGGGCAGCGTGGACGCCTACTGGCCGGACCACGCCGTCGCCCTTGAGCTGGACGCGCGAGCGCCCCGGCAGGACGACGAGGCGCTGTGGCGGCAGCACGCCCGCGCCCGCGAGAATCTGGAGCGGCTGGGCATCGACGTGATCATCACGACCCCGAAGAAGCTGCGCGAGTCACTGGAACAGCAGGCGGCCGTGGTCAGGACCGCACTGCTGGGCGCCGACGACCGCAATCCGCACGCCTACGTGGCGGTCCTCCCGCGGTGATCACGCCATGCTGTGGGCACGTTACAAGCGCGTGGCAGGATGGCGTCAGTCTTACAAGGCCGCATATCGCACCCCAGAAGGAGCTCACGTGCCGGGCACCAACCTCACCCGCGACGAGGCGCAGCAGCGGGCGCGCCTGATCGCTGTCGACTCCTACGAGATCGACTTGGACCTCAGCGGGGCACAGGAGGGAGGCACGTTCCGGTCGGAGACCGTCGTGCGCTTCGACTCCGCAGAGGACGGCGCGGACTCGTTCATCGACCTGATCGCACCGACCGTGCACCAGGTCGTACTGAACGGCAAGGAGCTGAGTCCGGCCGAGGTCTTCCACGACAGCCGGATCGCGCTGCCGTCACTGGCCGCCGGGCTCAACGAGCTCAAGGTCGTCGCCGACTGCGCCTACACCAACACCGGTGAGGGCCTGCACCGCTTCGTCGACCCGGTCGACCAGCAGGCCTACCTCTACACCCAGTTCGAGGTGCCGGATGCCCGCCGGGTGTTCGCCAACTTCGAGCAGCCGGACCTGAAGGCGACGTTCGCGTTCTCGGTCGCCGCGCCCAAGGGCTGGCAGGTGATCAGCAACGCGCCGGTGAAGGCCACCGCCACCGAGCCGGACAGCGGTACCGCCCAGCACGTCTTCGAGCCGACGCCGCGCATCTCCTCGTACATCACCGCGCTGATCGTGGGCCCGTACCACAGCGTGCACAGCGCGTGGGAAGACAAGAACAGCCCGCGCGAAGCGGAGTCCGTTGAGGGTGGTGGCGGGCGCAGCGTGCCGCTGGGCATCTACTGCCGCCCCTCGCTCGCCGAACACCTCGACGCGGACGCGATCTTCGAGGTCACCCGGCAGGGCTTCGACTGGTTCCAGGAGAAGTTCGACTTCCCGTACCCGTTCGCCAAGTACGACCAGCTGTTCGTGCCGGAGTTCAACGCGGGCGCGATGGAGAACGCGGGCGCGGTCACCATTCGCGACCAGTACGTCTTCCGCTCCAAGGTGACGGACGCGGCGTACGAGACGCGGGCCGAGACGATCCTGCACGAGCTGGCCCACATGTGGTTCGGCGACCTGGTCACCATGGAGTGGTGGAACGACCTGTGGCTGAACGAGTCGTTCGCCACCTACACCTCGATCGCCTGCCAGGCGTACGCGCCGGACAGCCGCTGGCCGCACGCCTGGACGACGTTCGCCAACTCGATGAAGACCTGGGCCTACCGGCAGGACCAGCTGCCCTCCACCCACCCGATCATGGCGGAGATCCGCGACCTGGACGACGTCCTGGTCAACTTCGACGGCATCACCTACGCCAAGGGCGCCAGCGTGCTGAAGCAGCTGGTGGCCTACGTGGGCATGGAGGAGTTCTTCGAGGGCGTACGGGCGTACTTCAAGCGGCACGCGTGGGGCAACACCCGGCTGACCGATCTGCTGGGCGCGCTGGAGGAGACCAGTGGCCGCGACCTGAAGGCCTGGTCGAAGGCGTGGCTGGAGACCGCCGGGATCAACGTCCTGCGCCCGCAGATCGAGTTGGACGCGCATGACGTCATCGCCGCCTTCCATGTCAGGCAGGAGGCCCCGGCCCTGCCGCAGGGTGCCAAGGGCGAGCCGCTCCTGCGGCCGCACCGGATCGCGATCGGTGTGTACGAGATGCGGGACGGCAAGCTGGAGCGCACCGAGCGCATCGAGCTGGACGTCACCGGTGAGCTGACCGAGGTGCCGCAGCTGGTGGGCCGCCACCGCCCGGCGGTCATCCTGCTCAACGACGACGACCTGTCGTACGCCAAGGTCCGCCTGGACCCGGACTCGCTGGCCGTGGTCACCCGGCACATCGCGGACTTCGCCGAGTCGCTGCCGCGCGCGCTGAGCTGGGCCTCGGCGTGGGACATGACCCGCGACGGGGAGCTGGCCACCCGCGACTACCTGGAGCTGGTGCTGCACGGCGCCGCGAAGGAGTCCGACATCGGCGTGGTGCAGTCGCTGCACCGGCAGGTCAAGCTGGCGCTCGACCTGTACGCGGACCCCGAGTGGCGTGAGACGGGTCTGGCCCGCTGGAGCGAGGCCACCTCGGAGCAGCTGCGGGCGGCGGAACCGGGCAGCGACCACCAGCTCGCCTGGGCACGGGCGTTCGCGGCCACCGCGCGCACCGGCGAGCAGCTGGACCTGCTGGCCGCGCTGCTGGACGGTTCGCAGGTGATCGAGGGCCTGGTGGTCGACGACGAGCTGCGCTGGGCGCTGCTTGAGCGGCTGGCCGCGACCGGTCGCGCGGACGAGGCGGCGATCGACGCGGAGCTGGCCCGGGACGCCACGGCGGCGGGCGAGCGGCACGCGGCCACGGCTCGGGCGGCCCGGCCGACGGCGGAGGCGAAGGCCACGGCGTGGGCGTCGGTCGTGGAGTCGGACAAGCTGCCGAACGCCGTCCAGGAGGCGGTGATCGGCGGGTTCGTGCAGACCGACCAGCGGGAGCTGCTGGCGCCGTACACGGAGAAGTACTTCGCGGCGGTCAAGCACGCGTGGGAGACCCGCTCGCACGAGATGGCGCAGCAGATCGTCATCGGCCTGTACCCGACGCTCCAGGTCTCCCAGGAGACGCTGGACGCCACCGACGCCTGGCTGGCCTCCGCCGAGCCGAACGCCGCGCTGCGGCGGCTGGTCGTGGAGTCGCGCGCGGGCGTCGAGCGGGCGCTGCGCGCACAGGCGGCGGACCGGGCGGCGGGCGCTGGCGCGCAGGGCTGAACGAAAGGGGTGCGGGGGACCTCCCCCGCACCCCGATGTCCTGGGGGGGGGGGGGCCCCCCCCCCCCCCCAAAACGGGGGCGGGGGGGGGGTTTGGGGGGTAGGGGGGGGGGGGTGGGGGGACACCAACCCCGCCCCCCACCCGCGCCGGGACACCGGGTGGCACCCAATGGG
>JBEYJY010000003.1:0-390312 GCA_040631425.1 Streptomyces sp. NPDC020096 | reverse complement strand
TATCCAGCACCACCCGAACCTGCTCGCTAGCTTCCTCACCGCAACCGGCCTGAGCTGGGACCCACAACCGTCAACTCCATAAGCAAAGACCAGTAGAAGGGCAAGAAGGATGGAGAGGTGTGGGGCTCGAATAATCATCGCCGCTGGTCAAGCGGCGTATCGGTACTCGTTGATCACGCCGCTGAGGACACGGGTGCGCAGGACTCTGCGGCCTGGCCGATGCAGGGACTGGAGGGGGGTTTCCTGGGCCTCGGGAGAGAGTTGGGATCGGGCCCGGTGGGGGCGGTGCGCGTTGTAGTCCCTCTGGTATTCGGTCAGGACCTGGCGTGCATGAGCTTCGTCCAGGATGAGTACGTGGTCGAGGACTTCTCGGCGGAGGGTGCCGATCACTCGCTCGCAGGGGGCGTTGGCCTTCGGCGCGCGGACCGGCGTCTTGATGGTCTCGATGTCCTCGGCCTGGAACGCGGCGTCGTAGGCGTCGGTGTATTTGCTGTCGCGGTCTCGGATGAGGAAGCGCAGTGAGTCCGTCCGCATGCCGAGGTCGATGGCGAGGTTGCGGGCTTGCTGGGTGGCCCAGGCTGCGGTCGGGTGTGTGGTGACGCTGGCGATGTGCAGGCGCCGTGTGTGGTGTTCGAGGAAGACCAGGGCGTACAGGCGTTGCAGGCCGATGGTGTCGATGTGGGTGAAGTCGCAGGCGAGCAGGCCGGTGGCCTGCGTGGAGAGGAACTCGGGCCAGGTCGGGCCCGCCTGGCGCGGGGCGTGATCGATTCCTGCGGCGTGCAGGATGTCCCAGACGGTCGTGGCTGCGATCGGGTGTCCGCGCCGGATCAGTTCGCCCTGGATCCGGCGAGGCGATGGCCCCATCGGCTGTTCTCGTGGGCGAGGCGTAGCACGAGCTTGTTGATGGCGGCCTTTGTAGGCGGTCGTCCGGGTCCGTGGTGTCGCTGGGAGTAGTCCCATCGGCGGGCAACGAGCTTGCGGTGCCAGGCCAGGAGCGTCTTCGGCGTGATGGTGAAGATCCTGGCCCAGCGGCGGCGGGGGATCAGCGTGGTCAAAGCCGCGAACCACAGACGGTCCGCGGGCTCGTACCGAATTGGTCCTTGCAGCTGACGTCGTAGCACGGCGTTCTCGTGCCGCAGGACGAGCAGTTCGGCCTCCTTCGCGGTGTCCCGTCGTAGCAGCACTGCCGGAACGGAGAGAAGACATCGGGTCACCTTGTACAGGAGCGACACGATCACCCGAGCATGGTCGCAGACCTACGCGTCGGCTCGTGGCGCTTCGACCAGCGGCGATGAATTACCGAGCCCCACAGCATGCAGACGTCCACCACGTCCTGGTGGTCAGACACCCGCGAAAGCTTCTCCCACCTGCATTGATGAGGTATTCGGCAGAGGCAGGCCATCGATAGCGACGAGCTGCCGCACCTTGAGATTCAAGCCTGGCAAGGGGACATCCTCAAGTGTCTCCACCTGCATGACAGGGTGATCCCCCCGGCGGCACGTTCCCGCAGTCAACCGTCAGGTGCCATCGGCATGGCGCGTCCTTGGTTCATGACGGCCGCCCGCCGAACTGCCAGTCGTGGACCTCGATGTCGGCGTACCGGTCCGGGGTCAGGACGGCGCGTGCCGTGTCCGGGTCCGGGCGCGTTCACAACCAACTCGGACGCCCGGTCAACGCTCTCGTCCTCGCACTCGGGGAACGACGCACCGCCGAACGTGCGGAGGCCGCCGAGCGGGCCCGGGACAGCAGTTGGGAAGCGCTGGAGCGGGTTCCGCCCGGCCCGGTGTAGACAAGTGCCAGCGGAGCGTGGTCGTGGCACCCGGCGTCGGTGCCGGTGGTGTGTGGGGGCCTCGCCTCGGTACTGCCGCCTGGCCCCGACGTGAGCCCCTTGTCAGCGTGGTGTCATTGTGGGCCGCGGCGTCTCACCGGTGCTGTTGCGCCGTCCCGCCGGCATCGCGTCGTCGCGGCGCAGGAGCGTCAGGGCCAGATCGTCGGCCTGGCAGCGGATTTCGGGGATGGCGGTCGTCTCCAGAAGGTTGCCCCGCCGCAGGGAGCCGAGCGTCCACAGCGGTGCCGGGGCGTGGCCGGGGGCCGGGCGGAGCCGGCCGGAGGATGTGGTGTCGAAGCCGCCGCCGATCGGCGCGGGGGTGGCGAGGCCGGTGGTGAGCAGACCGGTGATCAGGGGGTCGACGGCACGGGTGAGATCGGTCGGGCAGCCGGTGCAGTTGACCACGGCGCCCACCCGCAGCGTGCGGCCGTCGTCCAGCGTCACGTCCAGGCAGCCTTCGGTGGGACGGGCGTCGGCGACATGTCCCTTGCCGATGCTGACGGTGCCCGCGCGCAGGGCGTCGGTCAGCGCCTCGGCGCTGGCCGGGGGGATGCGGTGGCGGTGGGCCTCCCACAACCGGAGGTCCTCGGCGAGGAAGCGGGCCTGGTCGGCGGGGGGTAGTTGTTGCCACAGGGTGCTGGTGACGGGGCGGAGGCTGTCGATTCCCGAGCGCCAGTCGCCGTATACGCGGCGGCAGACGGCGAGGTGCCGCAGGACCGCCCGGCGCAGGGCGGGCAGACCGGCCCGGGCGTCCAGGCGCGGGGTGGCCGGTATGGCGGACGGGTCCGACACGTGGGGTCGGGGGAGCAGCCCGCGGCGGGAGCAGGCGTGGACCACACGTGCCGGGCGCCGCAGCGTGAGCGCCACGTCCACCATGGTCAGGCCGGTTCCGACGAGGAGGATGTCGCGGTCGTGCGGGGCGGAGTCGAGGGCACCGGGTGCCCAGGGGTCGGCGAGGAACATCGGGGAGTCGCGCAGCGCCGGGGGTGCCCACGTCCGGTCGGGTGGGAGGTTGCCGAGGGCGAGGACCGCGGCGTCGACGGTGACAGGGCGTCCGGTCCGCAGTGTGAGGGTGAGCGGCGCGCCGTCGCGGTCCGGATGGTGGGTGACACCGGTGACGCGATCGTGGACGCGTACCAGGAGCCCGACACCGGCGCTGTTGCGCGCGGCTTCGAGGCAGTCGGCGAGGTAGCGGCCGAACAGGGCGCGGGGGACGAAGTCCTGGCCGGTCGCGCGGTCGGCGAGCCAGCGGACGAAGTGCTCGGGGTCGTCCCGGTGGGCGCTCATGCCCGCGGCCCGGACGTTCAGCAGATGGGTGGGCACGTCCGTGCCGAAGGCGAGTCCGCGGCCGGTGGCGCCGGGGCCGATGAGCCAGACGCGAGGCGGGACGGGCTCGGCGGTCGCGTTGCGGAGCAGGCGTATCGCCGTCAACGTGCCGGCTGCTCCCGCACCCACCACGGCGATGTTCCGAGCGGTACCGCTGCGGTTCACGAGGGGCCATCCTTGTCTACGGTCGGGGCGCAGGAAGCGTGCGCGGGCGGGGTGCGTGGTGTTCTGCTGCAACCAGCGGCCATCTGCGGGGACTTGATGCTCGCGCAGCCGCCCGGGGCCTCAGGGGCGGGCCGGGGCCGGGCGCACGGGGGCGGGCGCCGGTGTGTGGGGGCCGCCAGGTGTCGCCCACTCCAAGCGGCTTGGGCCGTTCACCGCTCGTCCTCGGGCGGCTGGTAGATCCGGCGGACGCTGGTGCGGAGCCCTGCGATGTCCGCCCCGTAGATGTGGAGCGAGATCGCCTTCGTCGTACCGCAGTTGCGGACCCGGTGGATGTCGCCGGGCGGGGCGAAGGCGGCGACGGCGCCGACCGGGTTCACCACGTCCTCGGTCGGGATCAGACGTCCGGTGCGCCCGTCGGTCATGAGCCGGTAGCGGCGCTCGTGCTCCTGGCCCTCGTGGACCCCGGCGACGCACCAGGAGACGTGGTCGTGGATCGCGGTCTGCTGGCCGGGCAGCCATACCAGGGCGACGAGGGAGAAGCTGCCGTCTGGCTCGGCGTGCAGCACGTGCTGGCGGTAGCGGTCGGGGCTGCCCTCACGCTGCTCGGCGGTGAGCAGGCCGCAGGCGCCGAGCGACGGGGCCAGCCGCTCGGCGACCAAGTGCGCGGTCAGCTCAGGCGGAAGACCGCGCTGGACGACCTCGCGGACCTCGGCGACAAGGCCGTCGAGCAACGGGGTGGTCCGCATGCCGACGGCGTCGGGCGCAGGGGGAGATGCCATGGAGCCAACATCGGCCCGGCTCGCCCGTGATGTCCAACAACAATCCTTTCGCCCCCTGCCAAGCGGGGCTTATAGACCTCGATGCGGTCGGCCGGCGCCTCACCGGCGGCAGCGCCCCTCGCCATCAGCAGCCGCTGCGTGCGGCGGCCGCCGACGTGAGCGCGTTCAGCACCACCTTGGTCGCCGGGACCCGCAGGTGTTCACGCAGCACGTAGGCCGAGACCTTGCGGCGGATGTGCGGCACCACCGCACGCCCCGTCACCTTGTCGTGGCAGAGGAAGGAGAGCACAAGCGCCGGCATCAGCGCGATCCCGGCGCCGACCGCGACGAGGCTCTGCACCGCAAGGTTGTCGTCGGTGGTGAAAACAATGTCGGGGGTGAAGCCCTGCTCCGCGCACACATGCAGAAAGTTGGCCCGGCACCGCGGGCAGCCCGCGATCCACCGCTCGCCGGACAGGTCGCGCAGCCGGACCGAGTGCCGTCGCGCCAGCGGATGGCCGCCCGGTAGGACGACGGTCAACAGGTCTTCCATCAGCGGGATTTCGACCACCTCGGGCGAGGTCTGCGCCCGCAGGCCCGGATAGTTGAAGGCCAGCGCGATGTCGCATTCACCGCGTGTCACCCGCTGTACCGAGGCCGGCGGCTCGTCCTCCAGCAGCTCGACGCGGATGCCGGGATGGTCCGCCAGCAGGCCGGCGATGGCCTCGGGGACCACGGTGGCGTTGGCGCTCGGGAAGGCGCAGACCCTCACCCGTCCGCAACGCAGTCTGGCCAGTGCGTCTAACTGCTGGTGGGCGGTAGCGAGATCGTCGAGGATCACTTCGGCATGACGGGACAGCGCCTGTCCCGCCTCGGTCAGCTTCAGTCCGCGCCCGGCCCGGGTGAACAACGGTATGCCGATGGCACGTTCGAGAGCTTTCATCTGCTGTGTGACCGCTGGCTGGGTGTATCCGAGTGCCCGCGCGGCCGCCGAGTACGAACCGGCGCGTACGACTTCGCGAAATGTTGTGAGGTGCCGCGAGTCCAGCATTCCCGGATCATAAGCGGAAATTGGGAGCCCATCGGCGCCGCGGGGGCGCGGTCAGGCCACCGGGGTAGCGCCTGTGCCGCTCGAAAATACGATTCGTGCTGTGACCTGTGCTGATGTCGTTCGGTCAGGCGGCGCGCTGATAATCGTTGATTAGGCCTCCGAGGACGGGCTGTCGTCGAATCCTGTGAGTGTGGAGGTCCGTGATGGTGGCCGGGGTGGGCGGTTGGTCGCTGTCCGGGGGTGCTGCCGGGATTGGTGTGGGCGGTGCCCGTTGTAGTGGCGGACGGATTCGGTCAGCGTTGCCATGGCATGGGCTTGGTTGTAGATCAGCACGCGGTCCAGGAGTTCGCGGCGGACGGTGCCCACGTCTCTCTCGCAGATCGCGTTCGCTCTCGGTGCCCCAGGCGGGCTGAGCAGGATCTCCACGTCATCGGCCTCGAAGGCGGTGTCGAAGGAGCGGGTGTACTAGGTGCCCCGCTCCCGGATGAGAACTGGTGCCAGGTCGGGCCGGAGCGCTGTGGGGCGGGGTCGATGTCGGCAGCGTGGAGGATCGCCCAGACTGTGGAGGGGGCGATCGGGTAGCCGAGGCGGGCGAGTTCGCCTTGTATCCGGCGGTGGCCCCAGGTGCTGTTCTCCCGGGCCAGGTGCAAGATGAGCTTCTTGACGGTGGGCGCGGTAGAAGGGCGGCCGGGACGGCACTTTTGGGCGAATGCCCATTTGCGGGCGACGAGTTGCCGATGCCAGTGCAGCAGCGTGGTGGGGGCGACGGCGAAGACATGGCGCCAACGGTCGCGCGGGATCAGCCGGGAGAGTGCGGCGAGCCAGCCGGTCGGCCGGCTCGTGGCGGACTCGGGCGATCTGACGGCGCAACACCGCGTTTTCGTGCCGTGGCGCCAACACTTCCGCATCTTTGGCCGTGCGGCTGCGCAGTACGGCAGTGGGCACCGTAATCAGAGGACGAGCGTGGCGATGACCGACAGCGACATCCTCAAATCGTCGCAGGGCAGTCGAAGCTGCGTCGGCAGGGTCAGCAAATGTGCAGGCCGCGGCCGCGAATCGTATTTTCGAGCGGGACAAGCAACCGCTGGTGTTCCGGCATCTGGAATCCGGCGGACTTTCGAGTGTCCAGAAGCGGCAAATGTGCGCCGACTGCCCTCGCCTTGAGAATTCCTGGCCTGCTGGAACCGGATCGGGACTCATTGCGTCTTGCGGGTCGATATGCGCGTGAATGACGGCGACCGCGCCGGGTGCGAACGGCACGATCACCCAAGAGAATTGCCACTGAAAAGAGCCTCATGAACGAACGACTCGCTCACCAAGCGCCAACAGTCCGTATCGGGGCAGGCGCAGTCACTGCCCCCGGGACGGGCCTGAGAGGACGCAGCCGTCGCCAGGTCGTCGCGGTGCTGCTGCTGATCTGCGGCGGGTACCTCCTGCCGGTGGCGGGCTGGCTGATCGGCAGCGTCATATGGCTGCTCACCCCAGGATGGAACGCTCGGGCCAAGACGGTCGGGCTGCTGGTCTGGCCTAGCTCTTGCCTCCAGCGTCCGTCGATGCCGATCCCCGGGCCGGTGCCACCGTTTCCGGCGCGGGCGTGAATGGGTTGTCGCGCCCGCGTATCTGTCGGCGTGTCAGGAGAGTTCAGTAAGGACGCGGCTGATGCTGGTGAGGGCGGCGTCGAGGTAGCCGGCTTCGAGGCCGTGGGTGATGCGCAGGTGGTGTTCGACGCCGAATTGTGTTCCGGCGCCGACGAGGACGTTGCCGTGTACGCGCAGCGCGTCGGCGACTTCCAGGCTGGGGCGGGGGAGGTGGTACCGGACGAAGGCCAGTGCCGTGGCATGGGGCGGGATGATGGACAGCAGTCCCTTGTGGTCGTCGATCCAGTTCTGGAGGCGGGCATAGCCGTCGCGGACCAGGGCGCGGTTGCGGGTCAGCAGACGGTCACGGGTGGCCGGGGTCAGGGCGGTCTCGGCGAGGTGCATGGAAAGTGTGCCGGCGGAGATCGTGGCGTATTCGTGGCGCCGCCAGGTGGCGTCCACGAGTGCGGGCGGTGCGACCAGCCAGCCCAGGCGCAGGCCGGGCAGGCCGAAGGCTTTGGACAGGCTGCCGACGCAGACGGTCTTGTCGTAGCGGCCCCAGAACGTTGGGGTGATCTGGTCGGTGAGGCGTTCGGTGCCGCGGTAGACCTCGTCGGCGAGGATCCAGGCGCCGACCCGGTCGGCGGCCGCGATGATCGCGTCGATTTCTGGCTCGGTGAGGATGGTGCCGACCGGGTTGTTGGGGTTGGTGACGGCGATGAGCTTGGTGTCCGGCCGGACCAGGCGGTCAAGGGCGTCGAGGTCGGGGCGCCACTGGTGGTCGGGGTCGAGGGGGAAGGCGTCGACGTCGGCGCCGGCGTTCAGTGCGCAGCCGCGGACCTGGCGGTAGCCGGGCTCCATGACGACCACGTGATCGCCCGGGCCGACGAGGGTGGCGACCGTGATGGCGTTCGCCTCGGCGGCGCCCACGGTGACCAGAACGTTGTCGGCTGCGGCGGTGTGCCAGTCGGCGATCAGGGCGCGCAGGGCGTCGGTTCCGCCCACCGGGGGGTAGTTCAGGTCGACGGCCAGGAGGCGCCGGATCGCGTTGGGGTCATTGGTGAGCAGTTCGCCGAGGCCGACGGGGTGGCAGCCGCTGTCGGCGAGATTGTGGGCGACGCTGTGCTCGTAGCGGGACTGCCATGCTTCGAGCTCGAACGGGGTGAAGGACATGGTGGCCTCTTCAGGGCTTGGTGTCTGACGGGGTGAAGGCGGTCGGTCGGGGGTGGGGGTGTGGGGGTCAGGGGCGCTCGAGCAGGCGGGCGATGGCGAGGTCCTCGATGCCCAGGCCGATCGAGCGGAAGAAGACCGGCTGTTCACCGGACGGGAGCGGGCAGGTGCCGGTGAGGAGCTCGGGCAGGTCACCGCGGAGTTGCTCGGCGGACCACAGACCTCGCTCCGCGGCCAGGATCATTTCCCCCGCCGCCATGGTGACGGTGGGCCGGTAGTCGCCGTAGACCTCCATGGCGGGCAGTGCCGCGGGCGGGATCTCGTGGGCGCGGGGCGCGTTGGTGCTGATCGATGTCACGACGGTGCCCGGCGTGAGAGCTGCTGTGTCGATGACGGGTTGCGCCGCCGAGGTGCAGAGCAGCACGACATCCGCGTCGGCCGCGGCCTCCTCCGCGCTGTGGGCCACCGTCACTCCGTCCGGAGCCTTGGCCTCGGTCAGTGCGGGTGAGTACATGCGCACCGAGGCGAACGGGCGGACGGCGCGGGCATAGCGCAGGTGCGCGTGTGCCTGGGGGCCGGAGCCGATGACGGCGAGCGTGTCGGCCTCGGGACGGGCCAGGTGGTCGACGGCGAGAGCGCTGGTGGCGGCGGTGCGTTCCACGGTGAGCGCGTGGGCGTCGCACAGCAGCAGGGGACGACCGGTGCGGGTACTCAGTACCAGTGTCCAGGCGGTGAGGACCGCGCTCTGGCCGGTCCGCGGGAGGTACGGGGAGATCTTGAGTCCGTAGGTGTCGTCGAGCGCCGCCTGGTAGGCGATCACGTCGCCGCCGCCGGGCAGAAGCGTGAGAGTCTGGGGCGGCTGCACCGCGGAACCTTCGGCAAGCTTGGTGAACGCGGCGCGCAGTGCGTCCAGGACATCGTTGAGCGGAAGGCGGGGCAGACGCTCCACCGCGGGTATTATTGTGCGCATAGTGAGCAACATAATGCGCATGCAGGGGAGTGTTGTGTCAACACCGTCCGAGAGTGGTCCGGCCGCGCCGTTCATCGAGCGCCTCGGTCGTGAGGTGCGCCGTCGCCGGCAGGGTGCGGATCTGACCGTCCAGACGCTGGCCGACAACGCGGGCCTCAGTCGACGGATGCTCACCCAGATCGAGCAGGGCACGGCCAATCCCAGCCTGGTCACTGTCGACAAGATCGCCCATGCTCTGGGCGTCGACTTCGCCACCCTGATCGCCCCGCCCGCCGCGGAGCCGTGCCACGTCTCCACAGCGGTCGAGGTCTGGAGCAGCCCCGCAGGCAGTCGCGCCGTGCTGCACGTCACCAGCGGCCGCCGCGGCGGCCCGGAACTGTGGGAGTGGACACTGGCGTCCGGCGACCGCTACCTGGCCCAACCCGACCCCCCGGGTTCCGAGGAACTCATCCTCGTCAGCACCGGAACGCTGCTGCTGGAAACCGAAGAGCGCTCAATCCCCCTCGCCGCAGGCGCGTCCGCCCGCCTGGCCAGCGACCGCCCCTACGCCTACAAGGCCCCCGAAGACGGCGGACCGGTCAGCTTCGTCCGCGTCGTCGAACTCGGCACTCCCCGCACACCCTGACCAGAGGGAAGAGTGGGGCCGCCGGTGCGTCGCCCCAGCAGGAGGCTGGTCAATGCCTGGTGGCGGGCGAGGAGTCGGCGGCGCGGGTGGTGATGTGGATCTCGCGGGCGAGCCCCGATGGTTCGGATAGCTCGAGGAGGGAAGACGCTCGCCCGGGCGGCGGCCGCGAGCCCGGGAACGAGGGCGACGTCGAAGTCAGCTGCCACCAGTGAGAGGTGGAGCTCGTAGTTGTCGGAGCGGAAGGCGATGTTCGGTTCGAAGCCCTCCGCTCGGCAGAGGAGTTCCGTGACGGCCTGGAAGCCCTCGGTCGGCTGGGTGGACAGCCAGGTCTCGTCGGCGTAGTCCCGCAGCCGAGCAGTGGTCTGGCCTGTGTGGTGCAGGTGCGGGGGATGGCGAGCAGCAACTCGTCGCGGTGGAGGAGGACCTGGCGCAGACCGCGCAGGTCGGGTCGGGGAAGGTGCCCGTACTGGTGGGTCGCCGCCGGATCGAGGTCTCCGGTCACCACGGCGGGGACGGCGTCCTCGGGTTCGGCCTCGGTGAAAGTGAGGCGTACTCCGCGGTGTCTTTGCCGGAAGGTGAGGAGCGCGGGGACGACCAGGCTGGTCGCGGCGGTGCCGAACGCGGCCACGCGCAGCCTGACGCCGCGCAGTCCGGACACGGCCTGGACGGCATCCGCGGCGGTGTCTAGGAGTGTGTCTCAGTACCCGGCAACCCGCCGGTGTTTCGTGATCATTCGTGTCGGACCCGACGGGGTTCCGGATCGCCGACGCCGGTCGTGGCGGTCGTGCTCGCGCTGGCGCTGCTGCCCGCATCGCTGCTCCCGGGACGGCGGCCCTGACGGTCGGCGCGGGGCATGTGTTTAGGGTGACCGGGTATGCCCCCGGGGGTCAGGTGGCCGTTGCCCGGCTCTGACACAGTTCGATCAACCGCTCCCAGGCGGGCACCGGCTTGCCGGTCTGCGCCGCCATCAGCGTGACGGCGACCAGGGCATCGAGAGCCAGGATCGGCTCGGCTCCGTCCGAGCTCGGCGCTTGGAGTCCGCCGAAGCCGTTCACCTCGTCCGCGAGCGCCTCCAGTCGCGGGTCGTTCCGGTCCCAGCCGGCGGCCTGGTCGGCGGTCAGGTACAGCCGCTGGAAGGCGGGGTCCTCGAACATCGCCTGCTTCTGCAGCGCCCACCCCGGCACCTGGCCGGGGTACTGCGCCACCAGCAGGATCCACGAGTCGCGCTCGGTCCGCACCGCCTCCGGGCTGAGTCCGATCTCCTGGATGCGGTCCAGCAGGACCACGACCTCCTCCGGTAGGAACAGCCGGTCGCCGGCGGACAGTTCGGCGATCCGGCTGCGGCGCCTCTTCAAGTCCCTGATCTGGTCCTTCAGATCGTTGTCGATCGCCGCGACTGAGGACGAGAACTGTGCGGGCGAGGCTCCCATCAGCTCCTCGATCCGAGCCAGCGGGACGCCCGCGTCCGACAGGGTCTTGATCCGCACCAGCGTGACGATGGCGTCGGCTCCGTAGCGCCGGTACCCCGAGACATCGCGCGCCGGCTCGGGCAGCAGACCCCTCTGGTGGTAGTGGCGGATGGCCTGCACCGTCACGCCCAGATAGGCCGCGACCTGGCCGATCGTCAACAACAGTGACCCCCCGGAATCTTGCGGAACAGACCGCTTGACCTTGACCCTGCGTCAGGGTCGGACGCTCTACCCATGAACACGACGACAACGTATCGACAGGCTACCGAAGCCGCCTTCGCTCGGCCCGCCGCGATCACCGCGACCGGCCTCCGCAAGTCCTACGGCGACCAGCTCGTCCTGAACGGCATCGATCTGACCGTCACCGCGGGCACGGTCTTCGCCCTGCTCGGTCCGAACGGGGCCGGCAAGACCACCACGGTGCAGATCCTCTCGACGCTGATCGAGGCCGACGGCGGCCAGGCACAGGTGGTCGGCCACGATCTGGCCCAGGATCCCGGCGGCGTGCGGGCCTCGATCGGGGTCACCGGCCAGTTCTCGGCCGTCGACGGCCTGCTGACCGGCCGGGAGAACCTGATCCTGATGGCGGACCTGCACCACCTGGGTCGAGCCGAGGGCCGGCGCCGCGCCGACGCCCTGCTGGAGCGGTTCGACCTGGTCGAGGCAGCGAAGAAGCCCATCTCGACCTACTCCGGCGGCATGCGGCGCCGGCTCGATCTGGCGATGACCCTGATCGCCGACCCGCGCCTGATCTTTCTCGACGAGCCGACCACCGGCCTGGATCCGCGCAGCCGCCGCGACCTGTGGGAGATAATCCGCGGTCTGGTCGCCGACGGGGTCACGATCTTCCTGACGACGCAGTACCTGGAAGAGGCCGACCAACTCGCGGACCGGATCGCCGTGCTGGACCAGGGCAAGCTGGTGGCCGAAGGGACCGCGGCCGAACTCAAGCGCCTGATCCCCGGCGGCCACATCCGGCTGCGGTTCGCCGACGCTCCGCGCCTGGAGGCGGCCGCCCGAATCCTCGATGTGACCTCACGCGACGACGACGCGCTGACCCTGCAGATCCCGAGCGACGGCGGCGTCGCGTCCCTGCAGTCCCTTCTCGACCGCCTCAAGGCCGCAGCCATCAGCGTCGAGGAGCTCTCCGTGCACACCCCGGACCTCGACGACGTTTTCCTCGCCCTGACCGGCAACCGCAGCAACCCCGCCACCGACAAGGAGATCTCCGCATGAGCACCAAGACCTACGCCCTGACCGACACGGCCACGATGCTGCGGCGCAACCTACGTCACACGCTGCGCTATCCGTCCATGACGATCGGGTCCGTCTTCGGCCCGGTGATCATGCTCCTGCTGTTCGTCGGAGTCCTCGGCAAGACGCTGGGCGCCGGGATCGCCGCGGCGGGCGGGCACCACGGGGGCGGGTACATCGACTACATCGCGCCCGGCATCATCATCACGGCGGTGGCATCGGGCAGCATGGCCACGGCGGTGGCGGTCTGTGTGGACATGACCGAGGGCATCGTCGACCGGTTCCGCACCATGCCGATCGCCCGAGGCTCCATCCTGACCGCACACGTGATCAACAGCATGATCACGACCGTGGTGAGCACGGCGTCGGTGATCGCCGCCGCGCTGGTCCTGGGCTTCCAGCCCACCGCCCATCTCGCCGCCTGGGCCGCCGCGGCCGGACTGCTCCTGCTGCTGACCTTCGCCCTGACCTGGCTCGCGGTGGCGATCGGGCTGGTCTCCGGAACGCCCGAGGCGGCCAGCAACAGCCCGCTGCCGATCATCTTCCTCCCGTTCATCGGCAGCGCCTTCGCCCCCGCCGGCTCGATGCCGCCCGGCGTCCGCCAGTTCGCCGAGTACCAGCCCTTCACCCCCATCATCGAAACGATCCGAGGCCTGCTGACCGGCACCCCGATCGGCCACAACGGCATCCTCGCGATCGCCTGGTGCATCGTCATCGCCCTCGGCGGCTACCTCTGGGGCCGCACCGGGTTCAACCAGAACCGCGCCCGCTAGGAGCATGTCTCAGTAACGGGCAAGCAGTTGGTGCCCGTGATCAATGGGATGGGACGCAGGGCGACCGCCTGAGCCTGTGGGCGTGGCCTGCCGGCCGGGCGTTGGGCCTGGTAGGGCTTATGCCGGTCAGCCGGTCAGCCGGTCAGCCGGTCAGCCGGTCAGCCGGTCAGCCGGTCAGCCGGTCAGCCGGCCAGGGCGGCGAGTCCGGTGGTCCCGGCATGGCGGAAGATCTTGTGGAGGTTGTGGCAGGCGGCCATCAGGCGCCACTCGCCGCGCGCTCCGTCCTCGCCGGGCAGGAGGAGTTGGCGGCCGTCCTGGCAGGTCGTGATCTGGCCGAAGACGGGTTCGACGATGGCTTTGCGGCGGCTGTAGGCGGCCCTGCCGGGTTTGGTCCGCAGTTTGCGGGCCATGCACTCCTTCAGGGTGGAGTCCTTGGGGATGCGTCCGCGTGGTGCGGGTGGGACCTGCTCGTCGTGGCGGAGTCGGCCGGTGGCCATGAACGTGTCAATCCCGCAGGACAGTTGACGCTCCTTCGCCGCTTCGAGGTTGGCCTCGGAGCAGTAGCCGGCGTCGACCAGGGCCTGCTTGGGGTGGGCGCCGGTGTTCGCGGCGCGCTGGTCGAGCATGGTGGTGCAGTTCAGCGCGTCGGCGGCGTTGGTCGTCACGTCGGCGGCGGTGATGACCTGGTGTTCTTCGTCGACGACGGCTTGGGCGTTGTAGGCCTGGATGTAGGCGCCGTCGCTGTTCTTCATGATCCGCGAGTCGGGATTGGTGAAGTTGGCCTGGGCCTTCGGCTTCGGGCGGGACTTCGCGGCGGCCTTCTCGCCAGTGTCTGCCACGGCCTGCCCATCGGTGGCACCGGCGCGCTGCTGGCGGCGGCGCTCCTTGTCTTCGGCGTGGCGGCGGGCTTCGTCGGCTGCCTCGGCTTCGATCTGGGCGCGGGCGGCCTGTAGCCTGGCCAGGCGCTCGGGCACGTACTCGATCTCGCTGGTCAACATCGCCTGGCAGGCGCGCATGGCCGAGCTGCTCGATGTTGTCCACATCCTGCCGGCCCCGTCGGACCGCACCGCCAGCGGCATCGCCGACGCGGTCCCGTCCGCTCTGTTGCCGTCCAGACGCTCACGCACCAGTGGCCGCAAGGTGAAATGCCCGACCTCATCTCGGTGACGGTCGAAAGCTGGCTCTGGCTCAACTTCTGTGAGTCGGTCACGGATAGTCAGATTATTGGAGCTAGACCATGCTGGTCTGGTTATCGCGGAGTCGTGGTGAGGTGAGTTCGAGCGCTCGGTTGTCCAGCTCGGCTGCCACGTGGTCGAGCCGTCGTTCGTACCAGTGAACGGAGCCAAACCGCGATGGGGGTCCAAGACCGGTTTCAAGGACTCTCGTGCCGGTCCGTCGATGACGACGGCGGTCGGCGAATCACAACACGTCCGGATTCGAGGTCGATCCGGCGATCGAGTGGAGCGCCCGACTCCTCGTCGTCACGCAGCACCAGTCGGCGCTCCTTCTCCTCCGTCACGTACCGCTGGCTCGGGGAGAGGAGAGTCTGGATCTCGTTGATCACGCTGAACATCGACGCTGCGCCGATTTCAGTCTCGCGTTTGCGCCAGTAGATCGAGCCGCGCCGCTCCATCCACAGAAGGGCCCGATCGGCGAGGAATAACGTTGGCACGGCTGCGACCGCCCAGAAGAATATGTTCATCGCCTACCCCCATGTGAAGATGCCAGTCTGCCGGGTTGCTCCACTGCCGCCGGGACGGCGTTCATCCCGATCCCGACAACGCAACGGCCGGCACCAACGTGCCCGGTCACTCAGCGTTTGCAAGCCACGGAAGTTGAGCCAGAACCCGAGTTCTGACACCACCTGGCGTGTCGATTTCGGGCCACGGTGCCATCACGGCTCGGCTTCGACGAGGAAGGACGCGAGATGGCGGGCCTGCTGGAGTGAGTTCACCCCGTATCTGGCCTTCCCACCGGAGATAAGGAAAGTCGTCTACTCGACCAACCTGATCGAGTCGATCAACGCGCGGCTGCGGAAGACCACCCGCAACCGAGGGCACTTCCCTTCGGAACAAGCCGCGTTGAAGGTGCTCTACCTCGCCGTCCGCGAGCTGATCACCCCCAAAGCGCGCGATATCAACCACGTCGCGCCACACTGGAAGCAGGCGTTGAACCAGTTCTCACTCTTCTTCGAGGACCGGCTCAACACCCAATGAACCCAACACACTTACACGAAGTCGCTGACACGCCCTGCGGGTGCCGAGAAGTCCATCCATGCAGGTGAGGGGGCGGATCGCGCTGTCATGCCACCGGCGGTCGGCTCCGCCGGGCGTGGTGATCGATTATGCTGCTCCGCTTGGCTATCTGACGATGACGAACGCCTTCGCTGCGCTGTGGCTGCTGCCGATGAGTGGTCGGGCGAAGGACGTGGAGATCCTGGCGTTGCGGCATCAACTCGCTTTGCTGGAGCGCCAGCTCCGCGGGGCCCGTCCCCGCTTCACGCCCGCAGACCGGGCCTTCCTCGCCGCACTCCTCCACCACCTGCCCCAGCAAGCCCTGCGTCAGGTGCGGCTGCTGGTGAGACCGGACACCGTGCTGCGCTCGGCGCGCCACCGCTTGGCGGGGAGGTGGTCCGTCCGCAGCGGATGACAAGGGCGAGGAGAGTATCCGCTCCTCGCCATGATCAACATATAACGCACTGGGGGCCTTGCGGCAAGGCCCGGGTGGTGCCGCAGAATCGTCGGCCGAGGCCGGAACCTGGGCCGGATTCTGCGGAAATGGGGGATACACAACGTGCGTGTGTTGTTGTCAACGTATGGCTCGCGGGGGGACGTCGAACCGCTGGTGGCGCTCGCGGTGGAGTTGCGGGCGCTCGGCGCAGAGGTGCGGGTGTGCGCGCCGCCGGACGGGGACTTCGTGGAGCTGCTGGACCGTGTCGGCCTGCCGCTGGTGCCGGTCGGCCGTCCGATGCGCTCGATGGTGCGGCCATCCTCGGCGGCGGAAGCCTCCCGGCGCGCGGCCGAGCTGGCCGCGCAGTTCGACGCGGTGGCCGCGGCGGCCGAGGGGTGTGACGCGCTCCTCGCGAGCGGGCTTGCGCACTTCGCTTCGCGCTCGGCGGCGGAGAAACTGGGCATCCACTACGAGTACGCGACCTTCGCCCCGTACCTGCTGCCGTCACCCCACCACGCGCCGCCGCCGCTGGTGTTGCCGGGCCAGCCGCTCCCGCCGGAGGGTGCCGACAACCGGACGCTGTGGGACCTGAACGCCCAGATCTTCAACACACTGCACGGCGAGGCGCTCAACACCCACCGGGCCTCGGTCGGCCTGCCACTGGTGGACGACGTCCGGACCTTCGTCTTCACCGACCACCCGTGGCTCGCGGCGGACCCGACCCTGGCCCCGTGGCAGGAGACCTCGGAGCTCGACGTCGTCCGCACCGGCGCGTGGATCCTGCTGGACGAGCGCCCGCTGCCGGACGACTTGGTGGCATTCCTGGACGCCGGGGAGCCGCCGGTCTACGTGGGCCTGGGCAGCAGCCGCCGCGTCTCACAGGACGTCGCCCGGGCTGCCATCGAGGCGATCCGCGCGCAGGGCTGCCGCGCACTCGTCTCCGGCGGCTGGTCCGACCTGGGGCTGATCGACGACCAGGACGACTGCTTCGCCGTCAACGAGGCCAACCACCAAGCCCTGTTCCGCAGGGTGGCCGCCGTCGTGCACCACGGCGGCGCGGGCACGACGACCACGGCCGCCAGGGCCGGTGCGCCGCAGGTGGTGGTGCCCCAGGCGGCGGACCAGCCGTACTGGGCCGGCCAGGTGGCCGACCTGGGCATCGGCGCGGCGCACGACGGTCCGGCTCCCACCGCCGAGTCCCTGTCGGCCGCGCTCGGCACTGCCCTGAACCCCGAGACGCGCGCACGAGCGAGGGCAGTGGCCGGCACGATCCGCACCGACGGGGCGGCGGTGGCCGCGAAGCTGTTGCTCGACGTGGTCGGCCGGGAAAGGCCGCCAGTGTCCGCGTGAATCCGGGGTGGGATCGCGTCAGCGATCCCACCCCGGCCTTCGCGCCACAACGCCACCCACATCACCCGGCATCAAGGACATGCACGCGCAAGCCGACGCCGCGGGCGATCGCCGGGCAACTGCGGGTCCGCCCGCCGGGCGGCCTTCGCAACCGTGGCGTGCAGCCGCTTCTCCGCCACCGCCTTAGCCTCGGACACCTGCTGGGCCAGCAGCCGACACCCCGGGCAGCAGCAGCCGGTGACGGTGCAGCCAGCCCACCGCCTGGTTGAACAGCACCACCGGCCCCTCAGCGTGCGTCCACGCCCGCCCGTGCAGGAAGGCCGTGATCGTTCTCATCGATAACCGCTGCACCGATGTTCCCCAAGGCCGTGTCCACCGGGCAGTTGCAGCCTCTCGCCCCGGCGCGATTGCTCAGTGAGCCGTCAGACGTCCTGTTGCTCGACGAACCGACCAACCATCTGTCGCCCGCCCTCGTCGAGGAGGTGGAAACCGCTCTGACCGGGTACAACGGCACCCTCGTCATCGTCAGCCACGATCGCCGGCTGCGTCGGCGCTGGCGGGGCGCCCACCTGGCCATCCAGGCGACTGCGCCATCCGCCACCACGTGCTGAGGTCCTTCAGACCCGCAGACATCCTGCAGACATGCCTCAGAAAGGAAGCAATTCGTGATGCCGCCTGTTCCCGCCGACCCGACCGTGGTGCACCCGATGCCCGAGCAGCCGCGGGTGGTGCTGCTGAAGCCGCTGATCACCTCGCCGCTGATCGAGGTCGGAGAGTTCTCCTACTACGACGATCCCGATGACCCGACCGCGTTCGAGACCCGCAACGTGCTGTACCACTACGGGCCGGAAAAGCTGGTCATCGGGAAGTTCTGCGCGCTGGGCGAGGGGGTGCGGTTCATCATGAACGGTGCCAACCACCGCATGGACGGCCCCTCGACGTTCCCCTTCCCCATCATGGGCGGTTCCTGGTCCGAGCACTTCGACCTCATCACCGGCCTGACCGGACGGGGGGACACCGTGGTGGGACATGACGTCTGGTTCGGGTACCGGTCCATGGTGATGCCCGGCGTCCGCATCGGCCACGGAGCGATCATCGCCTCCGGCTCCGTCGTCGTCGACGATGTCCCCGACTACGGCATCGTCGGCGGCAACCCCGCCCGCCTCATCCGCCGCCGCTACAGCGCCGCTGACATCAACCGCCTCCTCACACTGGCCTGGTGGGACTGGCCGCTCCAGCACATCACCGAAAACGTCCGCACCATCATGTCCGGCAGCATCGACGACCTGGAGAACGCGGCGCCCGGGCGCACGGGAAAGCCACCTCATGATCCACCGCCCCGCAGCGCAACGGGCCGTTGAACGAACCCGGCACAGGACGACCGGCTCTGCGGAGGTCGACCTGCGGCCGGCGAAGATCTTCGCCGGCCGCAGGCTCCCCGTATTGGTCGATGACCTCGCGTCGCAGTGTCCCGATGACCCGTTCGCGGTGTGCGTTCATCCGCGGGGACCGCGGTGAACGCCCAACTCGACAGTGAGGTTGTGGGCTTGCTGTACCGTCCACTGCGCGGTCGGATGAGCGGTCATGCCAGCAACGTGCAGGTAGCGCGAGTCGGTGGCCAGGAGCCCTTCGGCTTGGGGGCGCAGGGAGGTGCGCCAGGTCTGGTCGCCGTGACGCCGCGGTGCTGGAGCCAGTCCTGCACGGCTGAGGATGCGCCGGATCGTGCCTGCCCCAACTCGGTGTCCCAGGCTGAGCAGTTCACCTTGGATCCGGCGGTGCCCCCATCGCGGATTGTCCCGGGCCAGACGGATGACCGGAGCGCGTATCTCCTCGCTGACCGCGGGGCGGCCGCCCCGCGGGGGAAGGTCTATTTCCGGGAGATCAGCCGGCGGTGCCAGCGCAGCAGCGTGCCGGGGGTGACCAGACGCACTCGACGTAGCTCGCGTGGCAGCAGCCGGGCCAGGGCGGCGAGTACGGCGCGGTCCGGCCAGGACCAGTGTGGCTTCGGGTGCTGCCGCCGCAGGACGGCTACCTCGTGCCGTAGTACGAGGATCTCCGCTGTCAACGAGCCACCGTTAGCGCCCAGTTGGTTGACGCACCGTCACGCCTGGTGGGCCAGCCACCCTCGTCGGCGGGCGAGCTCCGCACACGCGTCGAGAAGCCGGGGCACGGCGGGGTGCGGGTGCTCGGCGCGCCAGACGGCGTCGATGCAGAGAACGGGCCGGGGCTCCGACAAGGACACGAGAGCGATTCCGCGGGGGAGTTGGTGGGAGAGCGATGACACGACGAGATTGACCCCGCGCCCGGCGGCGATGTTGGCCCAGGCGCCTGAGCCGGAGGCGGTGTCATCGAGCGACGGCTCGAAGCCTGCATCCCGGCAGGCTCCCACAACGGCGTCGTAGTACCCGGGGGCCATTTCGCGCGGCCACAGCTGGAACATCTCGTTCCTGAGCCCTACGAGATCCGCCGCCGGGGCACCGGCGAGGGGATGGCTGTCGCAGACCGCGACCATCAGCTCCTCACGCCGGATGGTCTGCCGCGCGATCCCCTTCGGATACGTGCTCATCGGAGCGACCGCGACATCGCAGCGCTCCTCCCGCAACGTCCGGCAGACGTCGCCGGCGAAGATCTCCCGGGTCTCCACCTTCAGCCGTGGGAACCCCTCCGCGAGTTGTGCGCTCAGCGCCGGGAGGGTCTCGTACACCGCGGCGACCGTATAGGCCACGCGCAGTCGCCCCACCTCCCCCGCTGCGACGGCCCGCGCGTGCTGCGTCGCGCGGGCCGAGGCGGCGAGCAGCCGCTTGCAGTCGGCCAGGTAAGCGGCTCCGGCCGAGGTGAGCTCGACTCGGCGGGAGGTCCGCTCCAACAGCCGTATGCCGAGGATGTCTTCGAGCGCCTTGATCTGCTGGCTGAGCGCCTGCTGTGCGACGTACACGTCCTCGGCGGCGCGCGTGAAGCTGAGCCGCTCGGCCACGGCCACGAAGTACCGCATCTGTCGCAGCTCGGGTTCCATACGACGGCATCGTACGGTGGCACGCCGCGCTCGTCGACAAGCCGAACTTGTCGATCGACAACAAGTCAGGCTTGTTGATCAAGGGAGGTCGCTCGTAGCGTTGGCCGGACTGAACACGGCAGCCGAACACGGCAACTGGCCCTGGAGGATGGATGATTCTCGTGACGGGTGCGGCCGGCACCGTCGGGACGCCGCTGGTGCGCGCACTGCGTGCCCGTGGTGTGGCGGTCCGCGCGCTGGTGCGTGACGCGGGCAGGGCGCCCGCCGAGTGGGACGACGGTGTCGAACCGGTGGTCGCGGACCTGGACGACCCCGGGTCGCTGGCGGCAGCCGTGGACGGCGTCGACGCGGTCTACCTGCTGACCCCGGTCGGCCGGGGCGCCGCTCAGCAGCAACGCAACGTGATAGACGCCGCCGCCAAGGCCAACCGTCCAAGGGTCATCCTGCAGGCGGGGATCGGCCTGGGGCGCCGGCCGACCCCGGTGCGGTTCTTCGCCCCCCACACCGCCGGGTTCGAACACCTCACGGCCAGCGGCCTGCCGTGGACTGTGCTCGCGCCGAACGGCTTCCTGCAGAACTTCCTGGGCATGGCCGCGTCGCTGCGCTCCGGTACGTTGGCGCTTCCCGCCGGCGACGCCGCCGTGTCGTACGTGGACGCCCGCGACGTCGCCGACGTCGCCGCCGAGGTACTCACCACGGACGGGCACGAGGGGACGATCCATGACCTGACCGGCCCGGAGGCCCTCCCGCACAACGAGATCGCCGCACGGATCGGGGCCGTGCTCAGCCAGGAGGTCGCCTATCGCGCCCTCACGCCGGACCAGGCCCGCGCCGCCCTGCTCGGCACCGGCATGGACGAGTGGCAGGCCGGTGGTCTGGTCGAGCTCTACGGGATGTACGCGGCCGGTGAGGCGGCGGCGGTCACCGATGCCGTACCCCGCCTGCTCGGCCGGCCGGCCCGCTCACTCGGCGCATTCCTCACCGAACACGCCTCGGCACTGCGGGCCACGTCCACGACGTCCCGGGAGTAGCGCGCATGACCATCGAGTACATCCGCTACCGCATCTCCGACCCGGAGCGGCGCGCCGCGTTCGAGAAGGCGTATGCGGCCGCCGCCGAACAGCTCGACGCGGCGCCACAGTGTCGCGGCTACGACCTGGCGCACGGCGTCGAGGAGCCCGACCGGTACATCCTTAGAATCGAGTGGACCTCCGTGGAGGACCACATTCAGGGCTTCCGCGGCGGTCCGCTGTTCGGCCCGTTCCTCGCCTCCGTACGGCCCTATATCGGCGACATCGAGGAGATGAAGCACTACGCGCGCACGGCGGTGTCGTCCGTACGGAGGCCAGCGACCCTGTACGAGGCTATGGGCGGCACGCCCACGCTCCGCCGCCTCAGCGACACCTTCTACCAAGCTGTCCTCGCCGACACCCTGCTCGCACCCGTTTTCACGAACTTCACCCCCGACCACCGCGAACACGTCGCTGTCTGGCTCGCCGAGGTCTTCGGCGGCCCGACTAGGTTCACCGCCGAGCTCGGCGGCCACCAGGCACTGCTCCGAAGCCACTTGGGTCTGTCCATCACGGACCAGCACCGGGCCAGGTGGATGGAGCTGATGTCCCACGCCGTGGACAAGGAGCTGCCACCCGACCCGACGCTGCGGCGGCGCGCCATGGAGTACTTCGACTGGGGTACCCGGATCGCCCAGGACGTCTCCAGGCAGCCGACCGGCCAGGACCTGGGCGACCCAGGCCCGACGCCACGATGGGGGTGGGACGACGGGCAGTGAAACGTGTGGGTGCCGAAGACTGCGTCACCCTACGCGAGACCTGCGAGCATTCGTCGTTCTGCGATCGCGTTCATCCGTGGAACGGCCGGCAGTGTGGGTACCACTTGCACGCCGATCGATTGGAAGACCGCGTCGAAGACGTCGGTGAAGTACGGTCCGCGGTCCCGGATGAGGAACGTGATCGACTCGGCGCGGTTGCCCAGGTCCATGGCCCGTGCGGCGGATATTCCTTCAAGTGGCCGTACCTGGTGCGGGCCTATTCGCGGGGGTCCTGGGTCTTCGCGTCGGCTTCGGAAGCCCTGCCCTCAGCGTCCTCCTTGGCCTGCTTCACCCTGTCGTGCGCCACATGCTCCGCGTGCTTCGTGCGAGCCTTCTCACCGGGCCGAGGGTGTTTGGCCTGGTCGGCCAGGTGACGTTCCTTGTCCTGGGACTGATCGGCGTTTTCCATAGTCACCTCTCTCGTGAGGCTCGGACTGATGGATCACCATCACCATGGTACCGGCAGCGAGGATCGACCACGCCACCCGTCTGGCAACGGCCCAGCTCAACGCCCGTGCCAAGCCCTGGGGATGGGGCAGACCTACCTCACCTACCCGCCGACTGCGCGCCTCGGGTCCGGCGACGCGTCGTCGGTGTGCACTTGCAGGCGTCAGGACTTCCGCCGTGACGGCTACTGCGACCGGATCCAGCCGTACGACCGCTCGACGGCCCGCTTCCAGTTGCCGTATTCCGTCTCCCGCTGTGCGGGGTCCATCGTGGGCAGCCACTGGCCGGCCCGGTGCCAGTTGCGGCGCAGACCTTCCAGGTCCGGCCAGTAGCCGACGGCGAGGCCGGCAGCATAGGCGGCGCCGAGGGAGACGGTCTCCGAGACCATGGGGCGTACCACGGGCACATCGAGCACATCGGCCAAGAACTGCATCAGCAGGTTGTTGGCGGTCATACCACCGTCGACCTTCAGCTCCTGCAACGCGAGGGGTGCGTCGGCGTTCATGGCGTCGACGACCTCCCGGGTCTGCCAGCCGGTGGCTTCCAGCACGGCACGGGCGAGGTGGCCCTTGGTGATGTAGGAGGTGAGGCCGACGATGACGCCGCGGGCATCGCTGCGCCAATGCGGCGCGAACAGTCCGGAGAAGGCGGGAACGATATAGCAGCCGCCGTTGTCTTCGACGGTGCGGGCGAGGGTCTCGATCTCCGGCGCGCTGTTGATCAGCCCCAAGCGGTCGCGGAACCACTGGACCAGCGAGCCGGTGACGGCGATCGGCCCCTCCAGAGCGTAGACCGTCGGTTCGTCGGTGACCTTGTAGCCCACCGTGGTGAGCAGTCCGTGCCGGGACCGTACGAGATCGGTACCGGTGTTGAGCAGCAGGAAGCTGCCGGTTCCATAAGTGCACTTGGCCTCCCCGGGGGCGAAGCAGGTCTGCCCGAACAGCGCCGCCTGCTGGTCGCCGAGGGCGGCGCCGATGCGGACGTCCGGCAGCAGCGCATGGGCTACGCCGTAGGGCTCTATGGAGGGGCGGATTTCCGGCAGCATCGGGCGCGGTACGCCGAAATACGCCAGCATCTCGTCGTCCCAGGTCAGCGTGCGGATGTTCATGAGCATGGTGCGGCTGGCGTTGGTGGCGTCCGTGATGTGTAGTCCGCCGTCCGGCCCGCCCGTGAGGTTCCAGATCAGCCAGCTCTCCATCGTGCCGAACAGCACTTCTCCGCTTTCGGCACGCTCGTGCAGGCCGTCGACGTGGTCGAAGAGCCAGCGGATCCGCGGCGCGGAGAAATAGGTCGTGGGAGAGAGGCCGCAGTGCTCGACGAAGAAGTCGTCACTGGTCTCGCGCCGCAGGTCCTCGACGAGTGCGTCGGTGCGGGTGTCCTGCCAGACGATCGCATTGCCCACGGGAACGCCCGTCCGGCGATCCCAGATCACGGTGGTCTCGCGCTGGTTGGCGATGCCGATCGCCGCGATCTGGGCGGGACCGACGCCGCCGTTGTCGAGAGCACGCGGCACCACGCGTTGCAGGTTGGACCAGATCTCGATGGCGTCGTGCTCCACCCAGCCGGGCTTGGGGAAATGCTGCCGGTGTTCCTTCTGCGCGACCGACACGAGCCGTCCCCGGTGGTCGAAGAGGATGCACCGGGTGGACATGGTGCCCTGGTCGATGGAGATCACATAGCGTTCAACCATGGCCGCGCCTGCCTTCGGACATGTTCGAGGAGGGCATGGGGGTCACCAGCGGGCCGCACCGAGATCTCGGGAGATCGCCCGTGCGGCATTGCGTGTCAGGCCGACAAGGGACGCATGCGGGTGGCCCTTGCTGTCGCAGATGCGTTCAACGGGACCGGACATGCCGACAGCGCCCACCACCAGGCCGCCCTGCCCGCGGATCGGCGCCGCGATATCTGCTTCACCCATGATCATTTCTTGGACGGCGGTGGCCCATCCGGCATCTCGGGTATCGGTCAGCGCCCGGTTGAGCTGCTGGGACGAGACGAGCGTGTGCCGGGTGTAGGCCTCCGGTTCGGCTTCCACAAGCGGTTCCAGCGGTGCGGCCCCGTACGCCAGCAAGACTTTCCCCAGAGCGCTGGCATGCAGCGGCAGCAGGGAGCCCACGTCCAGTGTCTGGAACGTGTCATCGGGGCGGAACACATGGTGGACGATCAGCACCTTGCCTTCGAGGGGCACGCCGAGGCGGACCGCCTCCCCGCTACGGGCGGCGAGGGCATCGGCCCAGTTGATGGAACGGGACCGCAGTTCGTTGACGTCGAGATAGCTGGTTCCCAGGTGCAGCAGCGCCGCGCCGAGCTGGTACTTGCCGGTCGCCTCGTCCTGCTCGACGAAGTCGACGCTCTGCAAGGTGCGCAGGATGCCGTGGGTGGTGCCCTTCGCCAGGCCCAGGGAGGCCGCCACCTCGCCCAGGCCGAGCCGACCGGTGCCCCCGGCGAGCAGCCGCAGGATCGCCGCCGCCCGCTCGATCGACTGCACCGGGCCGGCCATGACGCGATCGTAGCTCCGGGTCCGGTCGCTCAGCCTGTTGACCAGGGTGCTGGCCGTGGCGGTGCTGACAGCAGGCTTGCGAGTTGTTCACCATTGCACTAAAGCGTTCGGTAATGCCGACCGCTATTCGTTGACCGCAGCAGGCGGGGGCCATAGCGTCCGTATCAGTACAAGTGCTCAGCAAGTGGGCACGGCCCTCGGCGGCCTTTCGGTGGCAAGCCGAAGCCGGTCAAGGGGCGAGCCGAGGGGCGGTCGGTACAGGCAGGTACCCGGCAGTGCTCCCGGAGGAGGAGAAGTGGCGGACCAGCTGAGAATTCCAGAAGTCGGCGGCGCACCGCCGAGGGGCCTCCGCAAGGACGCGGCGCAGGGGTTTCCGTGCGCGTTCGGCATCGTCGGAAGGGCCCATCAGGCGCCTCCCACCGGAGCGCGCTCGGTCGAGGCAGGGCCGTCATGAGGACGGCAGTCGTGAACGGCTCCGAGGAGGCGGCCGTAGCCACGCCGAGCGAGAGTGCCGACCATCTCATTCCGGTCCCGCACATCCGTGAGGCTGTCGCCACTGTGCGGCGACGGGCACATGCGCTGCTGGCCGGCTGGGGCCTGCCCGCCGACAACCTGGAGGACGCGCTCCTGGTGATCTCGGAGCTGATCACGAATGCGATCCTCCACGCCTTGCCCCCGGCCGTGCTGAGGCTGCGCTGGAGCGAGATCGAAGGACGTCCCACCCTGCGCATCGAAGTCACCGATGGCGGATCGGTGCCTCGCCCCCGGCGATGGCCCGACGAGATGGCGGCGCCCGACGAACACGGGCGCGGGCTCGGCATCGTCACCGCACTGTCGGTCCGCCATGGCGCCCACGTCAGATCTGGCGGCGTCATGCGGTGGGCGGACCTGCCGGTGTCCTGACCGGCCTGGCCGGACCGAGACGCTCACTCGGCGGAGCCTGTGGGGCTCGGAAGGTCGTCGCTGCTGGTCAAGCCGCGTATCGGTATTCGTTGATTAACCTGCCGAGGACGCGGGTGCGCAGGAGTCTGCGGCCTTCGAAGTCGTGCACGGCGGTGGGGGGCGGGCCCGCCGTAACGTTATGTCGAGTCCTGAGGGTTGCTCACCTACTTCTGCTGTTCCGGTTCGTACGGCTCTTGAGATCTCTTGGGGTAATGGAAATTCCTAACATGTAGAAAACTTCGATGAATTGTGGGCGCAGCTGGGGGCAAGGGGGGATTGCCTCGGCTGGTCACATGGCCGCGTGGTTTAGGCAGCCGAGGAACGCCACGAGATGCGGCCCGCGCCCGCCGTGGTCACAGTGGCCGGGGCACCCTGGAGGTAGTCCAGGGTGCCCCGGCCTGGTCATGTTGCTATCGGGTGCGTCCGTAGGACTGCGTCCCCCAGGGCGGCGGCTAGTCTTTGCAGCCCGGGACGCTGCCGTGCGGGGCGCAGTTGTCCGGGTGGTTGTGGCGCACCCTGGAGTCGTCCAGCGTCACCGTCCCGACGCCATTGAAGATGCCTCCGCCGGAGCCGGGGCCGCCGCCCGCGGTGTTGTCGCGCGCCGTGGAGCGGGCCAGCGTCACCCTGCCGCTGTGGTCGTTGAAGATGCCGCCGCCCTGGTTTGTCGCCCGGTTGCGGCGCACCGTGGACAGCTCCAGCCTCGCCGTTCCGCCGAAGTTGTAGATACCGCCGCCCTGCTGAGCGGTGTTGTCCTTCACCGTGGAGCCCGTGAGCGTCATCGTGCCGGGGTTGTCGATGCCGCCGCCGTGGGTGGTCGCGGTGTTGTCCTTCACCGTGGAGTGGTCCAGCGTCAGTGTGGCGCCCTCGCTGTTGAAGATGCCGCCGCCCTCCTGAGCGGTGTTGTCCTTCACCGTGGAGTGGTCCAGCGTCGCCATCCCGCCGAAGTTCACGGAGACTCCGCCGCCGGCGGAGGCGCTGCCGTGGGCGATGGTCAAGCGGGCCAGCCGAACCCGGGCGCCGATCTCCACGGTGGTGTGGGTGTGGTTGCCGTCGAGGACCGCGTGCCCTCGGCCGATGAGGGTCAAGTCCCTGGTGATGACAAAGCGCCCGATGCAGGTCCCCTCCACCAGCAGTGTCGCACCCGATGGGGCGCTGGCGATCGCGTTCCGCAGGGCACTGGGGTCTTGGTGGCAATCCACTTCAGCGTGGCGAGCGGGGTGCCCGGCTGCTGCTGGCCCCGCCCCGACCAGGCCGACCGCCCCCGCCGCAACCATGGCCATCGGCGCCCATCGGCGCCGCACCGCCCAAGCGATTCGTACGGGCATCTCGTTTCTCCTTCTCCGTGCGCAGGGACGGGCCCGACTGCCCTGCTCCTGCTGTCGTTCTTCTGCAAGGGGGGTGAGCGCCCGCACGCGATCGAAGGGCTGCCTGGTGAGACAGGACACCTGCCGACAACGGCCGGGCGTCGGTGCGCTCTGGTGTTCCGGCGGGGCCGCTGGTGAGATGGGGAGATCAGCCGATGCAGCCGGGAACACTGCCGAACGGCGCGCAGTTGTCCGGGTGGTTGTCGCGCACCGTGGACCGGTCCAGCGTCACTGTGCCGCTGTTGAAGATGCCGCCGCCGGCGGCGCCGGGGCTGCCGTTCGCGGTGTTGTCGCGCACCTTGGAGCGAGTCAGCGTCACCCTGCCGCTGTCGTTGAGGATGCCGCCGCCCTGGTGTGTGGCCCGGTTGTGGCGCACTGCGGACCGGTCCAGCGTCATCGTGCCGCGGAAGTTCTCGATGCCGGCGCCGTCGCGAGCGGTGTTGTCCCTCACTGTGGAGTCGGTCAGCGTCAACGTAGCGTTGCTGAAGATGCCGCCGCTCTCGTCAGCGGCGGTGTTGTCCTTCACCGTGGAATGCTCCACGGTCATCGTGCCGGACTCGATATTGGAGAGGCCGCCACCGCCGTGCGCGGTGTTGCCCTTCACGGTGGAGTGTTCCAGCGTCAGCGTGCCTCCGGAGTTGAGGATTCCGCCGCCGCCGCCCTCACCGGGAGCGTCGCCATGGGTGATGGTCAAGTAGGCCAGCCGCACCCGGGCGCCTCCGATGACGCTCACGGTGCTGCCGGCGTGGTTGCCGTCGAGGACCGCGCGTTCGATTCCGATGAGAGTCAGGTCCTCGCTGATGACGAAGGGCCCGACGCAGGTCCCCTCCACACGCAGTGTCGCCCCCCACGGGGCGTCGGCGATCGCGGTCCGCAGGGCACTGGGATCGTGGTGGCAATCGACCTTGGCCCGGTGAGTACCGTGCCCGGTGGCCGCCGCCGGGACCGCCCCGACCAGACCGACCGCTCCTGCCGCCATTGCCGCCACCATCGCCGGCGCCCATCGGCGCCGCACCGCCCAAGCGATTCGTACGGGCATCTCGTTTCTCCTTCTCCGTGCGCAGGGTCAGGCCCTGCGGCCCTGCTCGCGTTGTCGTTCTCCTGCGAAGGGGACTGAGCGCTCGTGCCCGGGAGAAGCGATGCCCGATGAGGCAACAAACGCGCCGAAGGCGGCCCCTGTATCCCCCGAACAGCCGGGAACAATCAACCCGTACGGCCCACAGCCGACGGGCACGCGGACAAGCGCACTCATGGTCGCTGGCTCACAGGCCGTCCAGCGCCTCGTGCACCGTCCTGCGGCGGGGGTTGGTGATCCCGTCGGCGAAGGCGCGCCCCTTCTTGCCCTTGCTGTGCTGGCACATGGAGTTACGTGGCCTTGATGCCGTGTTTGCCGAGGACGGCGAGCGCAGCGGACAGGCCCTTGTCGGCGTCGGCCTTCATGGTGGCGAGCGCGGCCTTGATGTCGGCCTCCACCTTGGCCTTCAGGTTCTCCTCGGCGGCTTTGGCGGCAGCGGCGAGGTCGTGGAGGTGGGCGTAGCCGAACAGGCGGGAGATGAAGCCCTTGAGCTTCGCGAACATGGCGGCCTCATTTCGAGGGGGAGCGGGTCGCGGGGAAAGCGGGGGTCTAGCGGATGTCGCCGACCTCCGGAGGGGGGTGCCTCGGCTGCGGTTGAATGACGGCCATGACGAGCGAGGAGCCGGACGCGCAGCCCACCAAATGGGCGCATAGGTCGCGGAGTTACAAGGCACAGCGTCGGATTGTTGGCACCGCGGGGGCGCTCCTGCGCGAGGGGCCGGTCTTAGGAGGCCTGCCCCTGGTGAGGCCGTTCGGTGAAGTACTGGCCGATGTGCTCAAGGCGCGATACAGCCCGAAGACCCCGATCGAGGAACGCGCCGAAGAAGTCAGCTTGGCGCTCATCAGGACAGGCGAAGTGCTTGACGAGCTACAAGCTGAGCTCAATGCCCGCACAGCCGTCGTAAAGCGCCTGGCGTGACGTCCCCGCCCAGGTCGTGGGCTGTTCCGGGGTCACCAGCTGGCGCCGATTGCGGGACTGGACCGAGGCCGGGGTCTGGCCGCGCCTTCACGAGACCCTGCTCGCCGAACTGCGCAGGGCGGGCCTGCTGGAGATGGACGACTGCGCGGTTGACTGCTCCCACGTCCGGGCGTTCAAAAGGGGGGATCATGTCGGGCCCTCGCCCGTCGATCGCGCCCGTCCCGGGTCCGAGCACCACGTGATTGTGGACCGGCACGGCACCCCGCTGGCCGTCTCCGTGACCGGCGGAAACTGACACGATGTCACGCAGTTGATCCCACTGCTGGACTCAATCCCACGGATCCGGGGGCTGCGCGGACGCCCCCGCAGCAGGCCGAAGCGTCTGTTCGCCGACCGTGCCTACGACTTCGACAAGTACCGCCCCCTGCTGTGGAAGCGCGACAAGCCCCTCATCGCCCGGCGCGGCGTCGCCCACGGCTCCGGCCTCGGACGTACCAGGTGGGTGGTCGAGCGCACCTTCGCCTGGCTCCACCAGTTCAAACGGCTCCGGATCCGCTACGATCGCCGCGCCGACCTCCACCCGGGCTTGCTGGAGCTGGCATGCGGCATCATCTACCTCCGCCGACTCCGCACGTCATTCTGAAACGATCAGTAAGGTACCGAGCCCGGAGCAGGCGGCGAAGCTCACTTAAGCCGCAGATCGCCGCGATCTCGGCCCGTCACCGCCGCCAGCTCCGGGACCAGAAGGCCGCTGCGATCCAGACCGCGCTGCGGGAGCCCCAGCTCGGCGTTGCCGCCCCGGTGGCTGCCGCGTACGCCGCCGCGCGGTCGCGAACGCCAGGCTGCTGATCGCCGTGAACGAGCAGGTACGGCACTGGAAGAGCAGGTGAGCGTGCATCTTCGCGCGCACCCGGACGCTTACACCTCCGCGAAGGCCCGCAAGAGATACGCCGACACCAGCCCCATAACCCGCGCCTCCGGCAAGACGCACACCGCCCAGGCTCGCTACGCACGCAAAGACCGCCTCGCCGACGCCATCCCACAAGCAGGCGTTCTCCGCCATCAACACCTCACCCGGCACCCGCCGTTACTAGGGACAAGCAGCGCGCATACGACGGCAGCTGCACCTGCCCTGCGCCAGTTCGGCAACCGCCACGTCGGCGTCCTCCACGGATTGCCTCAAGGCCGCACCCTCTACGACGAGGCCACAGCCTGCTCACACTACGCAACCATCGCCACCGGCGCTTGACACTCCAACACCATGGGATATCTCGTTCGCGCGTCTCAACTCGGCATCCTCCTTGCGGAGTTGCCTAAGCTCCTCGCGTTCGCCGCTGTCGGCCTCAGCCTGGCGGTCTCAGCTCCGCAGGCCCCCTTAATGGGTATCCAAATCCCTGGCGAGATACGTGCCGGGCCGCCCCGTGCCGCGGACCTCACGGATGGCCCGCTCACGGAGCTCGTCCGGGTACTTACGTGGTGCTGGCACTGTTCGTGGTCTTCCTTACGCCCGGGTCGTATCCCAAGTATTCAGGGACTCCGCGAAACCCGGAGCAGCTCAAGATGCGACGTGGCGGGCTGCGCCGTAGGCTCGATTCGTGCCTCGGCCCAAGGCTACGTCGGTACACGCCGCTCACGAAGGCGAGAGGCTAGCCCGCGCAAGGGGAGGCCGCATGAGGCCTCACTCCATCATTCAGGCACAACGCGGTCACGGCGGACCACGCCCGGTCACCTAGTCCCGGTCACCTAGTGGGGGCGATGGCGAGCTAGCTGGCCGCGGGCTGTGGTTGCCCGTCCCGGCCGAACTGCGCGCTTGCCCGTGCGGGGCGAGGCAGGGATCCAGAAGCAACCGAAACAGAAGAGTTGATTGATCATGTCGACCAGCGACGTTGCACTGGCCGCCCCGAACCAGTTCGTTGAGGGTGCTGACGGGGTCACCTACGCCTACCGGCGGTTCGGCACTCCGTCCCCTGGCGTGCTTCCGCTGCTGATGCTGCAGCACTTCCGCGGCAACCTGGACAACTGGGATCCGCTGCTGCTCGGCGCCCTCGCGTCCAACCGCGAGGTCATCCCGGTCGACAACGCCGGCGTCGGCCTGTCATCCGGGACGGTGCCGCGCACCATCACCGAGATGGCCCGCGACGCCATCACCTTCGTCGACGCGCTCGGGCTGACCAGGATCGACCTGTTCGGGTTCTCCATCGGTGGGATGATCGCCCAGGAACTCACCCTGATCCGTCCCCAGCTCGTCCGTCGACTCGTGCTCGCCGGCACCGGGCCGCGCAGCGGCCTGCTGATGCACGGCTGGATCAGCGACGTCGCGGCCCTCGCCAACGTTGCCGACAATCATCCCGAGGATCTGCTCTCCCTGTTCTTCGAAGTCACCCCGACCAGCCAGCAAAAAGGCCGGGAGTTCTTGGATCGGCGCGCCTCCCGCAGCGAAGACCGCGACAAGCCCGCCAGCCTGCAGGCCCGCGACGCCCAGATGGACGCCATCACCGAATGGGGCATCCCCGACCCGTCCCAGCTGAACCGGCTGGCCGGGATCACCCAGCCGGTTCTGATCGCCAACGGCGACAACGACATCATGATCCCGACGCAGAACTCCTGGCTGATGGTCAAGCACCTGCCCAACGCACGCGTCAGGATTTACCCCGACTCCGGCCACGGCTTCCTCTTCCAGTGGCCCGAGCAATTCGCCGAACTGGTCCACAGCTTCCTGTCCGGTGCCGGCGAAGAAAAGGCCCCATGATGGGCATGACCAGCCATGTGCACAGGCAGCAGCAAGCGTCACATGTGGCGCCGGTCACCGCGCTGCAGGTGCTGTTGTGGTGGATCGGGCATGGGCTGGTGCTGGCATCGCGGTTCAGCGCACCGGTCCGGTCCCAGATCACGCGCAGTCTCACGGTCGAGATCTCCGCCGACGACGGTCCCGCACGGCACTGGGACTTCGATGGTCAGCGGCGCCGCGTCTCCACCTCGGCCGGCAGGGCCGCAGCACCCGACTTCGCGGTCCGCTTCACCAGCAGCGGTCACGCGCTTCGTGACCTGATGTCGCCGGATGCGGTGGATGCCATCATGCGCGACCGCATCCACGGAACCGTTCGCGTCGAGGGCAACCATCTGCTCCTGATGTGGTTCCGTGGCCTGATCCGGAAAGTGGTGCCCATCGGCGGGGCTGGTCCTCCCCGGCAGGCCCTCCCGGGCGCCTACGTGGCGCACGACCCGGCCGCGAACGGTGTCGAGAAGATCATCATCGAGCCGGCTGTGCGGCAACTGGACCCGCAGTGGACCGGCGCCTGGAACGCGCGGGCCAAACTGTGGATCGTACGCGGGGCCAACGGCGAACCGCTGCGGGAGCCATGACCAGCATCCGCGCCCAGACCCCCGAGGAGGCGGCGCCCATGCCCGGGCTGAACGACCGCGCTCTGGGCTGGCTGCGGTTCATCTGGGACAAGGCGACCACCCCGGACGACTGGAGCGACCAGGGTGAACCCCACCCGTGGTGGGACCGCTACACCGCGCCGCCCATGTGCGCCTTCCCCCGGTTCGACCTCCACTACATGTCATACGTCCTCCCGGTCATGCTGGAGGCAACCCCGGCATGGCGGGAGGTCTACACCCGGATCGCGGACGAACTCGTCCGCCGCTACATCTCGTTTTGGGGTGCGGTCGACTGGTGCACATTGATCGGGCCTGATCCCGGTGTGGACCGCTACCCGCCCGCGTGGATGGCCTTCATCCCCGAACCGCTACGCGGCCGCTACGCGCCACCGGGATGGACCGGAAACGGGCTCGAGCCATGGGGACTGCAGCCCGACCCGGTCGGCGCCGACGGGAACGTCTTCTACCGGGGCTGGCTGAACCTGCTCCTCGGCATACGCCGCTACGTCTCCGGAGAGGCCACCGAGCACCAACCACTCGACATCACCGGATACCACAACCGCCAGTTCACCTGGACCCACGCGCGGATCGCGGAACTCATCTCCGCCCAGTTCCGTAGCCGCCCGCAGGGCCCGCACTGCGAGAACACCAAGATCTGGCCGTTTTGCGTCAGCGCCGCCGGGCTCGGGCTCAAACTCTACGACGCGCAACTCGGAACCACCCTGAGCGAGCCGTTCCCGCGCTGGATCGACTACCTCCGCCGGCACTACATGAGCCTGACCAGCTCCGGTGAGCTACGCACCTTCGCGCTCTACTACGACCCGATGGAGCAACGCCTCCACTCGCTGCCCGGACCCTCCGTAGCCCACGGGGTATTCCCCTGCCTGCTGTACCTGTACCCGCAGGACCGCGAGTTCGCTCTGTGGATCTACGAGCTGGCGATGCGGCGACTCGGCTGGTCCGACCCGGATCTACCGCTGAGCAGGCTCCACCCCGACCCCAACCACCTCAGCACGGCCTTGTGGATGGCACATGAGGTGAAGGACACCGCCACCGAAGACCGCATTCGGGACTTCGTCGAGCGTGAATACCAGCCCCGGTTCTTCGGCGAGGAGAATGACCGTTTCGCATTCTGGTTCGGCTACGACTCCACCTGGCCCCGCGGGCAGGTCAACGCCACCTTGATGCTCGCCGAGAGTGGCAGCCCGGGAGCGTGGTGGCGGATCTTCAACGAACCCCGGCTCGCGTCGGCATCGGAACCGCAACTGCGCGGCGTCGACCTCCCCAACATCGGCATCCGGCGCGCCCAGAACGACATGGCCCACCGCGTCCTCAGCATCGAGACCGCGGCCGCCATACCCTCACGGAGAGGAAAACCCACCAGTCTCACCATCGATCAGCTCCCCAGCCCCGCGGAGGTCTCGGTCACCGTCGACAACCAGGACTCAACCGGCTGGCAGGTCACCGGTGGCGATTCCATCCGGCTCGACCTCGACATCGGCGACCACCACATCCGGGTCGCCTTCCCCGGCGGCAGTTCCCGGCACAGCAGTCCCCGCACATGAAAGCACTTGAAAGGTGCCTTTATGACGCCCGTATCCGCGTTGGCGGCCCCGCTCATCGAACTCCTCGGCCTCGCACACCCGCCAGTTGCGATCACTTTCGGCACACAACCCGCCACCTCCAGCGGCCCGAGACTGCCCGCCCAGCCCGCAGGCTGCTGCTTCTGGGAACCCGCCCAGCGGCAACCCCTCGACACGCGCGCCGCGGACCACGCCAACTGCAGCACCGGAAGCTACACCCACGGCCTGATCGACATGGCCACCGCCGCGTCCGGGGCCGACACCGCCGCCCTGATCAGCAGTGGATGGATCACCCCAGCGGAGTTCGACCTCGTCGCGCACCTGGCGTTCCGGCCGACGTCGGTCCGCTACGAACCGCTGACCGTCGCAACCAGCCCGGACGTCGTGCTCGTCCGGCTCTCGCCCTCCTCGCTCATGACACTCCAGGGCGCGTGCCCGGACCTGCGGCTCGCCACCAGGCCGCAATGCCAGATCGTTCCGCTGGCCTACAGCGGCCAGATCGCGGTCAGTCCGGGATGCGCGGTCAGCCGGGCCCGTACCGGCCTTCCCGCGCAGGAGATGACCTGCGCGCTGCCCGCCGCGAGGCTGCCCGCGGTCATCGACCGCCTGCGGCAGGCCGTTGCCGCCGACCAGGCGGCCGCCGGCTATGCCGCCACCGACCGCCAGCGTTTCGCCGCGCTGGACTGACCGGCTCGCGGGACAGGCGAGCCTGTCCGCTCGAAAAGTCATCGTTGCAGCTCAGGCTGCGTATCGGTACTCGTGCGGCAGTCAGTTGACCGCGCCCTTGTGTGGCCGATGCTCATTGAACTGCCGCTGATACTCGGCCAGGACGTGGCGAGCATGGTTCTCGCTCAGGATGAGGGTGTGGTCGAGAACCTCGCGCTGGATGCTGCCGATGGCTCTTTCGCAGTGAGCGTTCGTCTTGGTCAAGCGGCATATCTGTACTCGTTGATCACGCCGTCGAGGACGCGGGTGCGCAGGACTGTGCGGTTGGCCGACGCGTGGGCCTGGGACGGTTGTTCGTGGGCTTCGGGAGGTAGTTGACTTCGGGCCCGGACCTGGCGCGCGTTAGCTTCGCCCAGCATCAGTATGTGGTCGAGGACTTCTCGGCGGAGGGTGCCGATGACTCGCTCGCAGTGGGCGTTGGTCTTCGGCGCGCGGACCGGCGTCTTGATGGTCTCGATGTCCTCCGATTGGGACACGGCGTCGAAGGCGTCGGTGTACTTACTGTCGCGGTCTCGGATGAGGAAGCGCAGCGAGTCGGCGCGTATGCCGAGGTCAGCGACGAAGTTACGGGCTCAGGCGATCACGCCGGTGGCCTGCACAGAGAGGAACTCGCGCCAGGTTGGGCCATTGCGGCGTGGTGAGAGACGAACGCTCTCTTGCCGTACCAGGTCGCCACGGCCCGGAAGCCCTTGAGCAGTCACAGAGAAAGCGGACGAAGCCACCCGCCGTGGCAGACAGTGGAGTTTCCGCCGCTCACGTGATGTTCCCCCCTTGGCGCCGCCTTGTACGGGATCGCAATGAGCTCGCTAACACGTTTGACGCATCGGCACTCCTTTCGATTGCTTTGCGTTTCTATGCGTCACTCACGGTAACTCTCGCGGCATAGTGGTTCGCCCATGAGCAAAACACCGCGTGACGTGGAGAGGTCGAGATGAGCACACACGTGACATCCCCCGCCAATGAGCAGGCTCAGCGGCTCTATCAGGCAATGATCGGCGCCGGGAGTCCTGACGCGATCGGAGGAACGGGCGAACTGGAACTGTTCCCGCCGCCGGACGAGCGCCGCACGGTGGTCATCCTTGGTGCCGGGATCGCGGGCCTGACCGCGGCATACGAGCTGCGCAAGTTGGGCTACAGCTGTGTCGTCCTCGAAGCACAGAACCGACTCGGTGGCCGCAACCGTACCGCCCGCAGGGACGATGTGCTCTTCGAACTCGACGAGCAGGACAGGCCGGTCCAGACCCACACCTGCCAGTTCGACCGCGGCCTGTACCTCAATCTCGGTCCTGGGCGAATCCCGCACCATCACCGCCGGGTGCTGAGGTACTGCTATGACTTCGACGTGGCCTTGGAGCCGTACATCATGGAGACCACGGCCAATTACGAAAGCCTGTCCACCAACGGCACGCCGATCCGCTGGCGCAATCGTCAGGTGGCCAACGACACCCGAGGGCATCTCGCCGCACTGCTCGCCGAGGCATTGCACGAGCGCGATGTTCCGGCAGACCCCGACCTGCTCGACCTGCTGCGAGTCTTCGGTGCACTCGACGCGGAGCACAAGTACCACGGCTCGACCAGGTCCGGGTATGCCCAGGACCTCGATGTGCATGAGTTCGAGAAGCCCGTGCCACCACTGAAATTCGAGGAGTTGTTGCGCTCGAAGTTCTGGAAGGCTCGTTTTTACCAGCCGATCGACCATCTGTGGCAGTCCACGATGTTCCAGCCAGTCGGTGGTATGGACCAGATCGTCAAGGCATTCGAAAAGCGGCTCGGCGGAATCGTCAGGCTGGAGGCAGAGGTCACCGAGATCACCCTCAACGATGTCGGGCCCGGTGTGACCGTCACGTACAAGCACATGGGCCGGGAGTTCACGCAGGACGCGGACTACTGCGTGAGCAACATCCCGCTGCCTGTGCTGCGGAAGATCGAGCTCAACAACTTCTCCAACGAGTTCAAGAACGCCATCAAGGCAGTCGAGTTCGAGCGCACCTGCAAGGTGGGCTGGCAGGCCAACGACCGCTTCTGGGAGGGCGACACGGACCAGATCTTCGGCGGCATCAGCTGGACGGCCGACATCATCAGCCAGATGTGGTACCCGTCCAACGACTACTTCAGCGGCAAGGGGACGCTCACCGGCGCCTACAACTTCGGCGAGAACGCGGGGGCTCTCGGCGCCCAGGCGCCTAAGAAGCGCCTGGCGACCGCCCGCGGCTGTGCGATCAAGCTGCACAAGGAATTCGGCGATGACGCCATCGTGCCCACAGAGAAAGGCGTCAGTATCGCCTGGCACAGGGTCCCGTTCCAGCTCGGCGGTTGGGCAGCCTGGGACCCGCGCAACTCGGCTCACATGACAGCCTACAAACAACTGCTCCAGCCCGAGGGCTATGACCGCTTCTACATCACCGGCGACCAGGCCTCGCCGCTACCTGGCTGGCAGGAGGGCGCCATGATGTCGGCCCACTACGTGGTCGGGCAGATGGTCAACATCATGCCGCTCACGGTGCCCGAGACCGTCCGGGTGCCGGACTCCGTCGCCCTCACCCAGGGCCTGACCTGATCCACTCGATTCGAGTATCCCGGCGGTGGCACGGCAGTTCCGGCTGGCCGCCACCGCCGAGCCCGACAACCCTGGCACTCTCGCCGCCCCTGCCGTCGGCTCAGCGCAGGCCTGGCCGAGCTATCGCCGACGACGACTCGCCGACGCGGCCCGCGCATCGACGTTGGACTTTCTCCTTCCACGAACGTAGCGATCCCTTGGGATCGATCATCTAGCCTGCCCCAGAACATCTAGGGTGAGTGATCATGACGAGGGAACGATGGGCGTTGGGCGGCGACCTGAGCGTCGCGAGGATCGGGTACGGCGCGATGAAGCTGACCGGTTGGCCGAGAGGCGACCGGCCCACCCGGGAAACGGCATTGGCCATCCTGCGCCGGGCCGTGGAACTCGGGGTGAACCACATCGACACCTCGCACTACTACTCGCGTGAGGGGGTGGCGGCAAACGAGCTGATCCGGGAGGCGCTGCATCCCTACCCGGACGACCTGGTGATCGTGACCAAGGTGGGGGCGCTGGTCGAGGGCTCTGACATAGACCTGCCGACGGCGGAGAAGACCGGCCTTACCCCCGACAACCTGCGCCGTGGTATCGAGGCGAACCTGCGCTCGCTCGGCGTGGACCGCCTGGACGTGGTGAATCTGCGGATGGGCGACCTCGACCGGACCGCGACCCCTTTGGCCGCGCCCCTGGAAACCCTGCTCGCGCTGCGCGAGGAGGGCCTGATCCGCCATCTGGGCATCTCCAACGTCACCGCCGCCGAGTTCGCCGAAGCCCGCGAGATCGCGCCGATCGCCTGTGTCCAGAACCTCTACAACCTGTCCCAGCGCGATGACGACCCACTCATCGACGCCTGCGCTCAGGCCGGTATCGCCTACGTCCCCTTCTTCCCGGTCGGCGGTTTCCAGCCGATCACGGCCGAGCACCTGGACGCCGTCGCCGCCCGCCACAGCGTGACCGCGCCGCAGGTGGCCCTGGCCTGGCTGCTGGCCCGCTCGCCGAACATCCTGGTCATTCCCGGTACCGGTTCGCTGGACCACCTGGAAGAGAACATCGCCGCCGGCGCGCTGAGGTTGAGCACAGAAGACGTCGCCGAGCTCGGGTAACGGCGAAGGCGGTTTGAACACCCATGCACCGGGCGTCGGCCCGCAGACCGTCAAGCCGAACAACACCATCCCGGGAGACTGCAGTAGCTCCACCCTCACTTTCGTCGCCACCGGCAGCCACAACGCCAAGATGGCCACGTCGTTCGTGCTGGCGGGCATCGGCGGCTACGCCGTGGACTACAACTGGGTCGTGCAGTTCTCCCACCACTACGGCACTTTGCAGCAACACTGGGGAGGCGGCCTGGCCGCGCGTCGTTCGTAGGCCACCACGCTCGACTTCCACTGCGGCGGCACCGGCCTGCGTACGCCCAAGTCATTCCGGGGAGCAGCTACGCCGTCCTGGTTGACGGGGGCGTGTGCCACAGCGGAGGCCCGTCCGACATGGACACCATCTACTGACCTGCCGTTACCAGTGCTGCCGCCCCTTGTCGCCGTGAGGGGACGGCAGTGTCCTGCTGTTCAGGCCCAGGCGAGGTGTACAGGCCCGAGGTCCTCGCCCACGGCGATGACGGCCGCCCCGTCCAGTTCCACCAAGCGCGCGGTGATGCCGTCGCGTTGGGCCTGCACACCGCAGTAGGGCCACGACATTGACCGACTGGCTTCGTCCACGAGTGGCAGAAGCAGACTGCGGACCGTCGGTGCGGCATCTCGTATGCCAGGACGGCCGCTGCGGGCGCTGGGAATCGGCGGAGCGGTTTGCTAGCTTCCCAAGCATGGTTGCCCAAGCCGAGAATCTCTCCGCGCGTCGCTATGTCGACCTGCGGCGCCAGGGCACGGCCACCTGTCGCCCGGCTTGAGGCGGGCAGAGCGCATCCGACCCGCCGACTGAGACGGCGCAGTGTCGGACCCGCTCACGAGGAAGATCCCGATGTCCCGCAACGCAGTACCACCCGTCGAAGCCGCCCCCGGTCGACGTGCCGCCGACAGCACGCGTCGCAGGACCAGCGCCAGTGCCGTACTGCGTGCCGTCCTGGAGCACGGACCGGTCGCCCGCAGCACCATCGCCCGGCTGACCGGGCTCTCCCCGGCATCGGTTACCGACTACTGCGCGCAGTTCACCGGTCTCGGCCTGATCCGCGAGGCGTCCGGACCGCTGCGCTCGAACGGTGTCGGCCGCCCGCACATCCCGGTCGATCTCGACGGATCCCGCTTTCTGGTCGGCGGCGTGCATGTGGCCGTGCCGTACACGACTGTCGCCCTGCTGGACCTGCGCGGCCGGGTCGTCGCACAGCAGCGCAGGGACCACGACGGCACCGAACCCGGCCGGATACTCGCGAGGACGGCGGAAGGGCTCGGTGCGCTCCTGGCCAGACAGGCCCCTGACACCACACTGCTGGGCATCGGCGTGGCCACCGGCGGCTGGGTGGATCGTGACTCCGGCACCGTGGTCGAGCACGGGCTCCTGGACTGGTGCGATGTGGCCGTCCGTGACGTGCTGGGTCGGCACACCGGTGTTCCGGTCCATGTCGACGGCCATTCGCGCGCGCTGGTCAACGGTGAGCGGTTGTTCGGACACGCGCGGTCCGGCCAGAGCGTGCTGCACCTGTTCGTCGGCAACGTGGTGGACGCCGCCTTCGCCACCAACGACCGTGTGCACTACGGACCCCGGTCGCAGGCCGGCGCGATCGCCCATCTGCCCGTAGCAGGGGGTACGCAGCGGTGCCGCTGCGGTCGGACGGGGTGCTTGCAGGCTGAGGTGTCCGAGCAGACGCTCTGCCGGCGGGCGTGCGAGGCGGGCGTCATCGCAGCCCCGGATCCGATGCTGGTACTCGCGGCGGCTCGTGACGGTGATCCGATCGCCGTGCGTCTGCTCGTCGAGCGTGCCCGGTTGGTCGGCCGTGCGGTCGGCCTGCTGCTGGACGTACTGAACCCGGACATGGTCGTGGTCGTCGAACTCGGCGCCATCCACCGGGAGGACTGCCTCACCGCGTTGCGGGATGAGGCCAAGGCACACACATCGGCGGACATCGACGTAGCCGAAGCGGTGGTCCCGACCAGCTTCCCGGAGTCGGTGCTCGCCACGGCAGGCGGTTCGGTCGTCCTGGACGTGCTCTATCGCGATCCGCTCGGAGTGTCGACCGGGGTAGCGCCCGCCGACCGGACTCGGTGATCACGCAAGGCGCATTAATTCAGAAACTCCGAATGTTGACACGCGGTACGGGTAAAGGAGAGCATCCTTTTCGTGAGCAGAGCGCAGGGAATTCCCCCGGTCGTCCGGACACGGCAGAGCCGTGCCCGCGCCGCCGGTTGCGCGTGGCGCATGTCACGACACGTACCGCTCACCAGGTGCCGTGTCATCGACCTGATGCGGGTCGGACGCACCCTCTGTTGTTGACGCGTTGACGCGTTGACGCGTTGACGCGTTGACGCGTTGACGCGTTGACGCTCAGGCCGCTCCGGACCGCCGTGCGACGGAGCCGCCTTCCACAAGCAGGTATGCCGCGGGCGCAGCCAAGGCCGCGCCCGTGAAACTCCCTGCAGGGCCCTGCCTTTCGGTGCCCGGCATCCGCGTGCCGACCCGTACCCGGGCGTGCGTGAAATTACCCCTACCCGAATTGCCGCCTGCCCGAATTCCCCACTCGAATTCACCCTGCGCGAATTCTCGCTGCCCGAAAATGAAGACGGAGTCCTTCGGATGTCCCGTTCAGCCTCTCCCGCACCCGGTCTCGACCGGCGACTGTTCCTCCACTCCCTGCTCGGCACCGCGGCGGCCGCGGGGCTGAGCGCCTGCGCCGGCCGCGCTGCCGCCGGGCCCTCACTGTCCTCGACCGCCGCGCTGCCCACCGCGGTCCCCTCCGGTACCAGCCTCAAGATCGCGTCGTACCAGGGCTCCCAGCAGCTGCAGCTCAAGCTCGCCGGAGTGGACAAGCTCCCCTTCACGGTGTCCAACTGGGTGAACATCGGCGCCGGACCCGACGTCATCAACGCCTTCCGCGCCCATTCCCTCGACCTCGCCAACAACGCGGGCGTCCCGCCGATCCAGGCGCACTACCAGGGCTACGACGCGAAGATCGTCGCCATCAACATCACCCGCAAACCCAGCTATGTCTTCGCCACCGCACCGCACAGCGACATCCAGGACGTCGCGGGGTTCAAGGGCAGGAAGCTGGCGTTCTCCCAGGGACAGGCGCAGGGTGTCGTCCTGCTGCGGGCCCTGAAGAAGGCAGGCCTGAAGCACTCCGACGTGACGCTGGTGCCGTTGACCAGCAACCAATTCTTCACCGCGCTGCAGGCCGGGCAGGTGGACATCGCCCCGCTCGCGCTCAGCCAGGTACCCGCCTACCTGAACCAGTACGGCTCCCAGGGCGCGCACACCATCACCACCGATGTCGTCGACCTGCTGAGCCTGCTGTGGGCCCCGGCCGATGTGCTGGGCGATGCCGCGAAAGCCGCCGCGATCGCCGCGTTCATCCCGCGCTGGGCCCAGGGCCTGGTCTGGGCCTACGAGCACCCCGACGCCTGGGAGGAAGAGTTCTACGTCAAGGCCCAGCACATCACCCTCGCCCAGGCGCAGGCCGTCACGAAGCTAGGCAACAAGCCGCTGTTCCCGCCGAGTTGGGACGAGGCGATCGCCTGGGAGCAGGAGACCGCCGATCTGCTCGCCGAGGGCGGCTTTGTGAAGTCCTTCAAGGTCGGCTCGCTTTTCGACCGCCGGTTCGAGGGCCTTGCCGCCAAGGCCGTCAGCGCGACGTACCGGAGCTGATACCCATGACCGATCTCGTCTCCGAGGGTGCCGCCCCGGTGCCCGTGATATCCGGGACCACGGTCCCGCCGACCTCGGCTAATGCACCCGCCAATCCCGTTGCTCGCCGCCGCGTCCGCAGGCTCTCTCCAGGTAAGCGGCTCCCAGCCTCCCGGCTGATCGGCCCCGTGCTCCTCCTGGCCCTCTGGGCGATCGCCTCCGCGGCCGGACAGCTCGACCCGGGAGCCGTCCCCGGACCCTGGACGGTCCTGCGCACCGGTGTGCACCTGTGGAGCGACGGTACGCTGCCCGCCGACGTCCTCACCTCGCTGCGACGCGCCGGGTTCGGCTTCGCCATCGGCCTGACCGGTGGGGTGGCGCTGGCACTGGCCGCCGGGCTCAACCGCGTGGGCGAGGCGGTGATCGACGGCACTGTCCAACTCAACCGGGCGATCCCCACGCTCGGCCTGATCCCGCTGTTCATCCTCTGGCTGGGCATCGGTGAGACCTTCAAGGTCGCGATCATCGCCATCGTCGTGTACGTCCCGATCTACCTCAACCTGTACTCCGCGCTCTCCGGCATCGACAACCGCTTCGTCGAACTCGCCGAGGTGCTGGGCCTCAGCCGTCTGGAGTTCATCCGGCAGATCGTCATCCCCGGAGCTCTGCCCGGGTTCTTCGTCGGGCTCCGCCTCGGGGTGACGGGCTCCTGGCTCTCCCTGGTCGTGCTGGAGCAGATCAACGCGACCAGCGGCCTGGGCTACATGATGTTCCAGGCCCAGAACTACGGGCAGACGGACGTGATCATCGTCGGTCTGCTGATCTACGGCATCTTCGGCCTGGTCTCCGACACCGCGGTCCGGCTGATCGAACGAAGGGTGCTGTCATGGCGGCGCACACTGAGCAACTGACCCCTCCCGCGGTCCGGATCAGCGGCCTGACCCGGTCCTTCGGCGCCCGCACCGTGCTCGACGGGATCGACCTCGACATCCCGGCGGGCCAGTTCGTCGCACTCCTCGGCCACAGCGGGTCCGGTAAGAGCACTCTGCTGCGGGCCATCGCGGGCCTCGACCACGAAGTCAGCGGCAGTGGTGAACTGCGTGCGCCACAAAGGGCGTCGGTGGTCTTCCAGGACTCCCGGCTGCTGCCCTGGCGCCGCGTGCTCGACAACGTGACGCTCGGCGCGCAGGGCAAGGACGCCGTGGAACGCGGGCGTGCCGCCCTCGCCGAGGTCGGCCTCGCCGACAGAGAAGATGCCTGGCCGAACCAGCTCTCCGGCGGCGAGGCCCAGCGCACCGCGCTGGCCCGGTCCCTGGTGTGGGATCCCGAACTCCTCCTTGCCGACGAGCCGTTCGGTGCCCTCGACGCGCTGACCCGGATCCGGATGCACAACCTGCTGCGCGAACTGTGGGAACGCCACCGGCCATCCGTACTGCTGGTCACCCACGACGTCGACGAGGCGATCGTGCTCGCCGACCGCGTCCTCGTACTCGAAGGCGGGCGCATCGGTCTGGACCTGCCCATCGAGGTCCCGCATCCGCGGTCCTACCGCGACCCGCTTCTCGGCGACTACCGCGAGCGGCTGCTCGCCGCGCTCGGCGTCAACGAGGTCCACGAAGGAGCCAGTTCATGACCAGACAGCTTCACCTCAACGCGTTCCTGATGAACACCGGCCACCACGAGGCGTCGTGGCGGCTGCCGGAGAGCGACCCGTACGCGAGCGTCGACATCGGCCACTACCGCAACCTCGCCCGCATCGCGGAGCGCGGCACCTTCGACTCGCTGTTCCTCGCCGATGGACCGGTGCTCTTCAACAGCGTCGGACAACGCCCGTCGGGCACGCTGGAACCGCTCTCGCTGCTCACCGCACTGGCCGGAGCGACCGAGCACATCGGCCTGATCGCCACCGCGTCCACCTCCTACAACTTCCCGTACAACCTGGCCCGCGCATTCGCCTCGCTCGACCACATCAGCGGCGGTAGGGCCGGTTGGAACATCGTCACCACCGCGGGCGCGGAGGCCGCCCGCAACTTCGGACTGGACGAAGAGCCCGCGCACGCCACCCGTTACGAACGTGCCGCCGAGTTCCTGGACGTGGCACTCAAGCTGTGGGACAGCTGGGAGGACGACCTCGTCATCGCGGACAAGGTCTCCGGCGTCTGGGGCGACACCGCGAAACTCCACCCGCCCAGGCACCGGGGCCGGTACTTCAAGGTCGAGGGCGCGCTGAACGTACCGCGTCCCCCGCAGGGCTATCCGCTGCTGGTGCAGGCCGGCTCGTCCGACGACGGCAAGCGCTTCGCGGCGCGCTACGCGGAGGCGGTGTTCACCGCGCAGCAAACCCTCGGCGAGGCGCAGGAGTTCTACGCCGACCTCAAGGCCCGTACCCGCGCGGCCGGACGTGATCCGGAGGGCATCAAGATCCTGCCCGGGTTGGTCCCGGTCATCGGGGACACTGAAGCCGAGGCGCGTCGTCGCGAGGCCGAGCTCGAAGACCACATCGTGTACGAGCATGGTCTGCACCGCCTGGAACACCTGCTGCACGTGGAGCCCGGGGCTCTCGACCTGGACTCCCGGCTGCCGGACGACCTGCCGCCGGAGAGCGAGATCGAAGGGTCCAAGAGCCGCTACACCCTCGTCGTGGAACTCGCCCGGCGCGAGGACCTCACCGTCCGCGAGCTGATCGGTCGGCTCGGCGGCGGGCGTGGGCACCGTACCTTCAGCGGCACCCCCGAGCAGGTGGCCGACGCCATCGAGGACTGGTTCGGCCAGGGCGCGGCAGACGGGTTCAACATCATGCCCGCCGTGCTGCCATCAGGGCTCGAACTCTTCGTCGACCACGTCGTGCCGATCCTGCGCGCCCGCGGACTGCTGCGCACCGAGTACACCCCCGGGCAGACCCTGCGTGAACGCTACGGACTGCCGCGCCCGGCGAACCAGTACGTCGGCGCCCCGGCGTTCGCGCTCACCGCGCACTGAAAGACCGGCCGGACCACCCGAACCCGCCGCCATCCCCACCCACTTACGAGCAACCACTTCGAAGGGAACCGCAGATGACCGTGACTGCTGAAACCGCGACCGGCCTGGAGATCCACAAGGTCACCGCCCGGATCGGCGCCCGTGTAGCAGGCGTCGACATCAGCAAGGAACTGGACCAGGACGTCGTCGCCGCGCTGCGCACGGCACTGGGCGAACACAAGGCGCTGGTGTTCAGCGATGTCGACCTCGACGACGAGGGCCAGCAGCGCTTCGCCCGGCACTTCGGCGAACTGACGACGGCGCACCCGACCGTCCCCGCTGTCGAGGGGGCCCCGAACGTACTGCCCGTCGACAGCGAGCGTGGGCGGGCGAATCACTGGCACACGGACGTCACCTTCGTGGTCAACCCACCGCAGGCCAGCACACTTCGCAGCATCGTGATCCCGCCCTACGGCGGCGAGACCCTGATCGCCAACGCTGCCGCTGCCTACCGCGACCTGCCCGAACCGCTGCGCAACCTCGCCGACACCCTGTGGGCGGAGCACACCAACGACTACGACTACGCGGTGCCCGAGGAGAGCATCGACGAGGAAAAGGCCGCTCAGCGCGCGCAGTTCACCTCCATCACGTTCCGCACCGCGCACCCCGTCGTCCGCGTGCACCCGCTCACCGGTGAGCGTGGGCTGTTCATCGGCGGCTTCGCCCAGCGGATCGTGGGCCTGTCGCTCGCCGAGTCGCGCAAGATCCTCGACCTGCTGGAGAGTTACGTCACCCGCCCGGAGAACGTCCTGCGGTGGCGCTGGTCGCCCAACCAGCTCGTGCTGTTCGACAACCGCATCACCCAGCACTACGCGATCGACAACTACGACGACCAGCCGCGCCGTCTGCACCGCGTCACGGTCGCCGGCGACGTGCCGGTGGGCGTCGAGGGCAAACCCAGCTATTCGATCACGGGCGACGCGTCGCACTACACGACGGTCGCGTAGCCGCATGGCGTGACCATGGTTCCGCCGACGACGGGGTGCGCTGCGAGTCTGTGCGGCACAGTCCGGCACTGTACCCGTCGGCGGCGGGCCGAGGCTTGCCATGGCCAGCAGTGAGCTCCCATGACAGCGCCAAAGTCAGATCGGGGCGGGCTGCGGGAGGAATGCGCTCCCACAGCGCCAACTCCCCGGAGGCGTCCGGGCTCGACGACCTCGCCGCCGGGTGCGCGCTCCGGGTGCGCAGCATCCGCCAGGGCACCATCCCCTTCACCACCCCGCAAGAGGCCGACGCCCCCGTACGGACGCAACGTCCCTACACACACGCTGCACGACTCCGTCGCGTACAAGCGCCGCGAGCTCGGCATGAGCTGACCGGCGAACCACCCGAGCTCACCTGGTACTCCTGACCGCTCCGCGGGGCCCGGACCGCCCGGCCTCGCTCTCCCAAAGGACGTGAACCGCCATGGCCGTTGTCCTGTCCGTCTCCGGAAGCCCATCCGCCACATCCCGCACCGCACGCCTGCTGCGCCACCTGGACGCCCGGCTCACCGCGCAGGGGCACCAGGTCGTCCCGCTGGACGTACGGACCCTGTCCGCCGAAGCCCTGCTCAGGGCCGACTTCGGGCATCCCGACATCGTCCGGGCCACCGAGCTGTTCGCGCGCGCCGACGGGATCGTGATCGGCACACCCGTCTACAAGGCCGCGTACTCCGGACTGCTGAAGTCGCTGCTCGACCTGCTCCCGCAGTACGGACTCGCCGGAAAGACCGTGCTACCGCTGGCCACCGGCGGCTCCACCGCCCACGTCCTGGCCATCGACTACGCGCTGCGGCCGGTGCTCTCCTCGATGGGGGCCTCGCACATCGTCCCGGGCTGGTTCATCCTTGACCGGCAGATCGCGGTGGGGGACGACGGGGCTGTCACCGTCGACCACGACGGGGCCACGGCGCTGCACCAGGTCGTCGACGAGTTCTCGGCCGCGTTGAGGCGCACTTCTCCCGTGCTGGAAGCCGCGTCGTGACCACTGCTTACGTCATCGCCGAGGAGGCTGAAGCGCCCGCCGCCTGCGCCTGCCGATAGCCCCATCCGTGCTGGTCAGACGGCTCTCACGTGCTCATGAAGGATGCCGCCGAGCCGGTCGATCCGACGTATGCGGAGCCGCTCGATCTGTTCTGGTTCGGTGTTCGGCTTCGGCGCGGTGCGCAGCGGAGCTGCCTGGTCCATCGCCTGGTGGGGCCGGTGGCTGTTGCAGTGTCGCTCGAACTCACGTAGTGCTCGCAGGAGATGGCGCTGGCTCCAGATCAAGGTCTGGTCGAGCAGCTCGTGGCGCAGTGTTTACACCCAGCGCGGCCAGTGCCCCGTCCTCCATCGTCGGGGTCGTCCGGAGCGGGAGCCTGCCCGACCTGGTCGATCTGCCGCTCGATGCCGCGCAGATTCTCCTGCAGGTCCGTGATCGACGGCCTGGGTGCGTGGTCGGCCGATGCTGGAGGACGATGGAAGGCAACCGGAGAGACGCAAGGCAAGACGCGGGCTGAGCCGACAGCTGGTCGCACCCCGTAGCGGGGGCGGAGGGAGTGCCTGTGATGAGTGCACCCACCCCCTTCCAGGCCGACCGCCCCCAGGCAGGGGCAGCCCCCTCCGAGCCCGGTGGCCTGCTGGATGTGCTGAGAGTAGCCGCTGTGGTGCTGGACGCGGACGGGCGGATCGTGCTGTGGAGTCCGCAGGCCGAGGAGCTGTTCGGATACACAGCCGAGGAGGCCCTTGGGCAACACGCGGGCCGCTTGCTGGTCCACGAGCAGCACCTAGAACACATCATGGAGCTGTTCTCCCAGGTCACGGGTGGCGATGGCAGCTGGGCCGGGGTCTTCCCCGTCCGGCACAAGGACGGCAGCACCCGCCTGGTGGAGTTCCGCAACATGCGGCTGGAGGACGACCAGAAGGACATCTACGTCCTGGGCCTGGCCAGCGACCAGGCGACCTTGCGGCAGGTGGAGCAGGATCTGGCGCTGTCCACCCGACTGGTGTCCCAATCGCCGATCGGGCTGGCGGTCCTGGACACCGACCTGCGGTACGTGAGCGTCAACCCGGCTCTGGAGCGCATCAATGGTGTGTCCGCCGCCGAGCACGTCGGTCGGCATGTCCGCGACGCCCTGCCGTTCCTGGACACCGAGGCGATCGAATCCGCGATGCGCCAGGTCCTGGAGACCGGCACCCCGATCCTGGACCAGAACGCCGTCGGCCGCACCCCCGTCGACCCTGACCACGATCACGCCTGGTCCGTGTCGTATTACCGGCTGGAGGACCCGGGCGGCAAGGTCCTCGGCGTCGCCACCTCCTTCATGGACCTCACCGGCCGGCACCGCGCCACCATCGCCGCCGCCCAAGCCCGGCAGTCCCTCGCCCTCATCGCCGACGCCTCCATGCGCATCGGAACCACACTCGACCTCGACGAGACCGCCCGCGAACTCGCCCAGGTATGCGTGCCCAGCCTCGCCGACGTGGCCACCGTGGACATCCTCGACGATGCCTTGCACGGCACCTCGGCCGCAGCACCACCCCAGGGGCCCGCGCTGTTCCGCGCCCTCGCCGTGAAAGCCGCCTATCCCGCCGAGACCGCCCGCGCCACCGACCCGCCCGGCAGCCCCGCCAGATACGAGGCCGACCGCCTGGTCACCCAGTGCGTGACCTCCGGCCGCCCTGTGCTGGTGCCCCACGTAGACGCCGATGACCTGCCCCGCATCGCCCGCTCCCCCGACACCGCCACTCTCTGGGACCGCGCCGGCCTCCATTCCTACTTGGCCGTACCCCTCATCGCCCGCGGTGAAGTCCTCGGCGCCCTCGACCTGAAACGCACCCGCAACCCGCAACCCTTCACCACCGACGACGCGCTCCTGGCCGGCGAGCTGGCCGCCCGCGCCGCCGTGTGCATCGACAACGCCCGCTGGTACCAAAGCCAACGCCACGCCTCCCTCACCCTCCAACGCAGCCTGCTCCCCGAACAACCACAGCACCCACCCGGCCTGGAGATCGCCTACCGCTACCAGCCCGCCGGAATCGCCAGCGAGATCGGCGGCGACTGGTTCGACGTCATCCCCCTCACCGGCGGCAAGACCGGCCTCGTCGTCGGCGACGTCATGGGCAGCGGCATCAGCGCCGCCTCCACCATGGGCCAGCTGCGCACCGCCACCCGCGCTTTCGCCGACCTCGACCTCGACCCCGCCCAGCTACTACGCCACCTCGACAACATCACCTGCGGCCTGGACCAGCCACTCACCACCTGCGTCTACGTCGTCTACGACCCACACCACGGGCACTGCCACATCTCCCTCGCCGGGCACCTGCCCCCCGCCGTCGTCCGCCCCGGCCGCCCCGCCGAACTCCTCGACCTGCCCACCGGCGCACCCCTCGGCATCAGCGAGGTCCCCTTCACCACCACCACACTGCGGCTACACCCCGGGGACCGGCTCGTCCTCTACACCGATGGCTTGGTCGAAACCCGCGACCAAGCCATCGACCAGCGGCTGAACACTCTCCTCCGCCTGCTCTCCGGCCCCCACCGGCCCCTGGAGGAAACCTGCGACCGGCTCCTGCACGCCCTTCGATACCCCAACCACCACGACGACGTCGCGCTCCTCATCGCCCAGCCCCAGCACATGACCCGCCCCCCGCCGCCCACCTCCAGAAGAGGCCGGGACAACGCGTGACGTTCAAAGCGCGTTCAGCTACCGGTACCGGTGTGCCGGCACCCGTCTACGTCGTGGCCGGCGCGTCGCTCTCTCTGTCCTCATCCGCAGGATCGTCTGGCGCGGGCCCCTGCGGTGGTCAGGTCGCAGCCGGCAGGCAAGCGCGGACGAAAGCCCAAGCGCGGGGCGGAGTTCAAGTTCGAAGAGCCGACCTGGGCGCGAGGGCGTTCAGGTTGAGCAACCGGTTGGCGGTCTCGTCGGAGTCGGCGAGGCGGCTGCGGTTCGGACCGAACCGACCAGCCAGGTCTGTCGGTTCCGCAGGCTGGCGTGTCAGCCCGAGACGGCCTTCCCCCAGCCCCGGGCGATCGTCTCCCTCGCCTTCTCCGTCTGCGCATCTGTCGGGAATTCCGGCGTCCCCTCAACCGTCGGCAGTCTTGCGGCGGCGACCTTGTCGAGGGTGCCATCCTCCTTCATGGTGTCCATCAGCACCGGGCGGGCGTAGCCGTCGAGCCGGAGGTTCTGACCCTCGGGGCTGAATAGGTACTCCTGCCACAGGCGGGCAGCGGCCGGGTGTGGGGCGTCCTTGTTGATCGCCAGCGCGTAGTACTGGGCGAAGCTGCCGTCGAAGGGGATCGAGACCTGCCAGTTCACGCCCTTGCTGCGGAACTGGTCGGCGTAGCCGAGGTTGACGTAGTCCCAGTCGATGCTGATAGGCGTCTGACCGGTCTCGACCGCGGACGAGGTGGATGCGAGGGGGTTGAAGTTGCCTCTCTTATGGAGCTTGGCGAAGAAGTCGATTCCGGGCTGGATGTCATCGAACGACCCGTTGTTCGCCAAGGCGGTCGCGTACACGCCAGCGAAGGCGGTACCGGATCGGGTGGGATCGCCTTCGAGCGCGACCGTGCCCTTGTACTGGGGTTTCAGCAGGTCGGCGAAGGTTTGGGGACAGGTCTTGACGCGCTTGGCATCGCAACCGATGGACATGTAGCCCCCGTAGTTGTTGTACCAGCGGGCCTGCGGGTCCTTCTGATTGCTCGGGATCGAGTCGTACGTGGCGACCTTGTACGGCGCGAGCATGTTCTGCTGGGCCGCTGCCCTCGCGAAGGTATCCCCTACGTCGAGCACGTCGGGGGCATTGTGGCGGTCCCGGCTCTTCTTCACAGCGTCGATCTCGTCCTGGCTGTGGCCTTGCGGATTGTCGACCGTGACTTTGATTCCGTACTTCTTCTGGAAGCCGTCGATCAGGCCGCCGTAGTTGGCCCAGTCGCGCGGAAGCGCGATCGCGCTGAGCGTGCCCTCGTGTTCGGCCGCGGCGATCAGCGCGCCCATGCCGCCCACGTCCTTGGCGGAGGTGGCCACCGACGGCTTCTCGGGCGTGGCGGTCGGTGTGTTGCCGCAGGAGCTCAGGACCAGTGCCATGAGGGCGAGGCAGCCGGAGACGGCTGCTGCTCGGCCACGGGGTGCGGTCACGATGGCTCCGGGAGACGGGGGATGCGGGAGCGAGCGGTTCACCGATTGGACATCTGGTTATTGCAGGGCCCGTCGTGTCACTGGAGGAACGACTGGTGCCCCTGTCCTGTCCTGCGACGAGTAAGCGCGAGCCACTACTTTTTGCCGCGCACGGGGTACGCCGCGCGGTCGTAAGTTCTCGGACGCTGTCGAGGCCGAGAGTCGCGGTACTCCTGCCTGCGCACATTCGGTCCGACCGGCCGCCGGCCGCACCACGCGGGTCCGGAGTGCCGAACCCTCTGCTGTGCGCCCTTGGTCTACTGGGCCGATGAAGTGGTCATTGAGGCCAGAGTACTTGGCCACCTCGATGGTGGAGTCCCAGCCGATGAAGCCGGAGATCGGCGCCCTACCGCCGCGACCAGGGGAACGACTGCGGGCCGGAAGCCGTAGCCGCGCCTGCGAGGCGCCCTGGACAGCTGCGGCCGGGGTCGTGCGGCGACGGCACGATCCCCCTCACAATGCCGCGTGGTCCCATTGGCCGAGCAGGACCTCGCCGAGGCCTTCCGCGGCTGGCGGCGCGCCATCGTGGAGGGATTGCTCGGTCCAGATGACTTTGCCGGTGGGGGTGAAGCGGGTGCCCCAGCGCTCGGCGAACTGGGCGACCAGGAAAAGTCCGCGGCCGCCCTCATCGGTGATGTTGGCCCGGCGCAGGCGGGGGGAGGTGCTGCTGCCGTCGGCGACCTCACAGATCAGGGTGCGGTCGCGGAGCAGCCGGACAGTGATGGGCTCGGTGCCGTAGCGGACGGCGTTGGTGATCAGCTCGCTGAGGATGAGCTCGGTGGTGAAGGCAATGTGCCCCAGGCCCCAGTCCTCCAGCTGGCGGACGCAGGCGGTGCGAACCGGGGCCACCGCCGCCGGGTCACGGGGCACGTTCCACTCGGCGACCTGGTTGGGGTCCAGCCGGCGCGTGCGGGCCACCAGCAGCGCGACGTCATCGCTGGGCCGGGCGGGCAGCATGGCCTCGATCACCGCGGCGCAGGTGGCCTCCGGGGTGCGGTCAGCTCGGGCCAGGGCACCACGCAGGGCCTCCAGGCCGGCGTCCAGTTCGCGGTCGCGGCCCTCGATCACCCCGTCGGTGTAGAGCACCAACCGGGAGCCGTCGGGCACGGTCAGCTCGGCGCTCTCGAAGGGCAGGCCGGTGCCCAGCCCGAGCGGAGGGGAGATCGGCAACGGGGGGAAGAGCACGGTCCCGTCGGGGTGGACCACCGCCGGCCGCGGATGGCCGGCGGTGGCGGCGGCCACCTGCCCGGAGACGGGGTCGTAGATGGCGTACAGGCAGGTGGCCCCGGTGATCCACTGCCCGTCCACCCCGGCGGCGGCCTCGTCCGAGTCGATCTGGGCCACCAGCTCATCCAGACGGCCCAGGAGCTCGTCGGGAGGCATGTCGAGGGCCGAGAAGTTGTGAACGGCGGTGCGCAGTCGGCCCATGGTGGCCGCGGCGTGCAGGCCATGGCCGACGACATCGCCGACCACCAAGGCCACCCGAGCGCCGGACAGTGGGATGACGTCGAACCAGTCACCGCCCACCCCGGCCTGGGCCGGCAGGTAGCGGTAGGCCACCTCAAGGGCGGTCTGCTCGGGCAGCCCGCGGGGCAGCAGGCTGCGCTGCAGGGTGACGGCCATGGTGTGCTCGCGGGTGTAGCGGCGGGCGTTGTCGATGCACACCGCTGCCCGGGCGGCCAGCTCCTCGGCGAAGGACACATCCTCCTCGTCAAACGGTGGGGAGGAGTGCGCCCGCCAGAAGTTCGCCATCCCGAGCACCACCCCCCGGGCCCGCAGCGGGGCCACGACCAAGGAGTGGATGCCGTAGCCGAGGACTCGCTGGGCACGTTCCGGGTTCTGGGCCTGCCAGCCTTCGGAGGCGCTCAGATCCTTCACGAGGACCGCTCGGCCGCTTGCCATCGCTTCGGCGATGGGGTGGGTGGCAACGAACGGGATCAGCTCCCCAACGGGGTAGAGGGGATGGTCCCTCTCCAGGCCGACGAGAGCGGTGCGGCGCACATCCGTGCTCGCATCAGGGGGCTCCTCGCCATGCAGGACCGGGTCCAGGAGCTCGACGGTGGTGATGTCGGCGAACCGGGGGACCGCCACGTCCGCCAGTTCCTCAGCGGTGCGCGTTACATCCAGCGTGGTCCCGATCCGCATCCCGGCGTCGTAGAGCAGCTGCAGCCGTTCGCGGGCCACCTCGACCCTGCCAGTGAGAGCCCGCAACTCGGTGGTGTCCCGTAGCGTCACCACGCTGCCGGCCGGCCCGTGGGGGGCGGTGAGCCGCTTGTTGACCGCCAGAAGCCGGTCGGCCGCCAGGTGTACCTCGTCGGTGACTGGGCGATCGGATGTCAGCAGCTCGGCAAGGTCCGTCGCCAGCCCCAGATCGGTGACGTGGCGCCCCTCCGCGTCCGTCGGCAGGTCCAGCAGCCGCCGGGCCTCGTCATTGACCAGCAACAGTCGGCCGTCACCCCCGATGATCAGCACTCCCTCCCGCACCGCATGCAGGACCGCGTCGTGGTGCTCGTACATCCGGGTCATCTCGGCCGGCCCCAGACCATGGGTCTGCCGCCGCAACCGACGGCTCACCAGGCCCGCCCCACTTGCGGCAAGAGCCAGAGCCCCGGCTGCGCTCCCGAACAGGACCGGCAGCTGCCGGTTCACCCTGTGCTGCACCTTCTCGACCGTAACGGGGGAGGACACGATGGCGACCACCGAGCCGTCAGCGGCCTTGACGGGGACCGCCGAGATCACGGAGAGGCCCAGGGACCCTTGGAAGGTCCTGGTGAAGGCCTTGCCGGCCGCCGCCTCCGCGTATGGGCCGATGATGTGTTTCCCGATCTGACTCGGGTCGCTGTGGGTGAGGGTGATCCCGTCCAGCCTGTACACGATGATGGCATCAACGCCGGCGGCCTTCCGGTCCGCCTCGGCGCGCGGCTGCAGGACCGCGGTCGGGTCGGGGCTGTCCAATGCCGCCAGCATCCCCGGGGAGTTCGCGAACGTCTGGGCCACGGCAAGCGTCCGGCGCTGGGCATCCGCCGTACTGTCGCGCCGAGCCTGCACCACGAGAGCCACCAGCGCGGCGGCGACGAGCAGCACCACGACCGCCAGCTGCAGGAGGAACATCTGGCTGGCGAGGCTCTGCACGCTCAGCAGGGAGCGCAAGCGCCGCAGCAGCCGCCACGACTTTCCCCGATGGGGCTGGTCGTGCTCCTGGTCCTGGTGCCCTTGATGGCCATGTCCCGGACGAGGAAGCCGATCGGGCACATGTATGCGCCTGCGTGAATTGAGCAACTTGCGCCAGGCTTGACCCAAAACTCCACGCATAACCCATTTCTAGCGCTTCTGGGTCGCTGATCACGCGCGGTTGGGGTGGAGCCGGGCCGAACAGGTGGCGACGGTGGGTGCCTACAGATACGTCCGCGCAGGTCAGGCCGTCATGCGCGCCTGGGGGAGGCACAGGGGAGTTGGTTACGCGGGCCGTGCTGATCTGTCTGGCGTCGTACGGCTCCTTGCGGATGCTACGGGGGAGCGGTATCGGCCCGTCCCTTTTGGAGCTCCTCGAAAGGCGCGGCAGAGCGAGATACAGGCTGCGGCAACCTGAAACGGCTGGACATGGGCACGGAGATGGGCGGCTACGGTGCGATACGGATGGCTGCACAGAGTTGCAATGCGGCTGGGGGGCAAGGGGGCGCAGGTTCACATCCTGTCGTCCCTACCAGCGTTTTCGCAGGTCGGACCCTGTGGGTGCCGGAAACTGTGTCACCCCTATGCGACCTGCGAGTACTCGTGGATGAGGCCGCCGAGTCGGTCGCGTCGGTAGATGAAGTTTTCGTCGCCGTCAGTGGGTGGCTCGGGGCCGGTGAGTTGGTTCGGAGCACGCTGCTGGAGAGTTCTGTGCGGTCGATCCAGTGTTCCGCGACCGCGTTCATCCGCGGAACGGCTGGCGGTGTAGGAATCACCCGGATGCCGACTGCCCGGAAGATCGCGTCGAAGCTGTCGGTGAAGTACGGTCCGCGGTCCCGGATGAGGAACGTGATCGACTGGGTACGATCGCCGGTATCCATAAGGTAGTTGCGGGCCTGCTGAGTGATCCATGAGCCGGTCGGGTGTCGGGTGACGCCGGCGATGTGCACCCGGCGGCTGCCGTGCTCGATGAGGAACAACACGAACCAGCGGCGCAGGAAGACCGTGTCCACGTGAAAGACATCGGTGGCCACGATGGAGGAGGCCTGCGCCTTGAGGAAGGTGGCCCAGGAGCGGTCGGTGCGCTGGGGCGCGGGGTCGGTCCCGGCCTTCTTCAAGATTTCCCATACGGTGGAAGCCGCGACTTTGTGGCCCAGGCCCAGCAGTTCGCCCTGGATCCGGCGATATCCCCAACCGGGATTCTCCCGCGCCAGACCGATGACCAGCCTCCGCAACGCCTCCGGCTTCGGCGGTCGGCCCGAACGCCGGCGCGGATACGTCCACTTCCGGGCGATGAGTTGCGCGTGCCACCTCAAGACCGTCCGCGGGCTGACCAGCAACGTCAGTTGCGCACGTTTCTTCTTGCCCAGCAGTCGCAGCAGCGCCGCCATGACGGCCCGATCGCTCAAGGCGAACCGAGGTCGCGTATGGGTGCGTTGCACGACAGCGAGCTGGTGGCGCAGTATCAGGATCTCGATGTCCCTCGCCGCACCTGATCGAGCCAACAGCGCAAGCCACCGGAAGATCTGACACCCGAGCCGGTAGATCAGACGTATTGCCACGACCTCAAATCATGCTCCAGGCCAGCCATCAAGCGCCTGCCCTGTGGCTACCTCGTAACGCCGAACTTACAGGTCAGCGTGGGTGACACAGTTTCCGGCACCTACAGGGTTCCAGTACGCCGTTCGGACGCCGGTCGCGGGCGGAGGAGGCAGTTCATCGGGATCGGTGTCACGGAATCGGCGCACGGCCTTGCGGTCGAGGTTCAGGCCGTGGGCGATGGCGCTGAGGGGCCAGCCCTTATCAGCAGGCGGTGGATGTATCAGATAGCGCCTACAATCGGCGTATACCGCACATTGCATGCCAGAAATGGACTACTGCTATGCGTCCAACTCGCCGCGCGGCATTCGGTGCCGCGGTCACCATGTGTGCCCTTGCCGTGGTGAGCTGCGTGCATTCTGCTGACGGCAGCGGTCCGGGCCCTGTGGGGTCACCGACAGCGGCTCGGCCGACAGTTTCGAACATTCCCGGGATGGCGAGCACCAGCCAGCCCCAGTCCAACTCGCCTGTCGGGCTCCATGGTGTGGTGCGCGGACAAATCGTCCGGCCGCCGGGGCGCGACCCGCGGAGTGGGAACAACGCCGGTGCCGCGGCCCCTGTGCCGGTGGGCGGCGATACCGTCCGCGTCTACGACCCTGAGGGCCGCACGGTGGCGACCGCCGTGTCGGCGGTCGGCGGCCAGTTCGAGTTTGTCTTGTCACCGGGTGCGTATCGGGTCACCGAGGACATCTGCGGGGTCAGCCGGCAGGTCGAGGTCCGAAGCCGGGAGGTCAGGTCCCTGATCCTGGCGATTCCCCGCACGTGCTGACACGGGCTCTCCCTGCGAGTTGGAGCGTGCCGCCGAGCGTCGGTCGTGAGTAATTCGGCACCCTGCCCGGGTTGGTCCTTAAGTATTATGTTCCGACCTGATGGGCGTTTCTGAGACGTTATCGGCTGATGGTCGTCCAGTCTGCGGATCATGACAACGCAGAAGCTCGCTGCATATGCGAGAACACTCACGGTTGCCGCTGTGCTGGGTGTACTGGGCGTGCCCGGGCCCGCACAAGCCGCCGCTCCGGCGCCGACGCCGCCACCGTCCGATACCCACCCCAATGTGAGCGACCAGCCCCGGGACAGAACGGTCTACCGCGGGTTCAGCCCTCGGTACAGCAGGCTGGGGCCCATCTCCCGAGGCGTATTCCTCGTCGATGCGACCGCGTCCGCCCACAGTACCGGCGGTGGAGAGCCCGGTATCGCGGTCAACCCCCGCGATCCCAGGAAGATCGCGATCACCAGGTTCGGTGCGAGCACCTGGAACAACAATGCGAGCCTGCTCTACTCCGCGAACGGAGGGCGAACCTGGACGAACAGGAATTCCATCCCGCCCCCACCGGGCGTACCCGGCACGGCGGGATGCCCGTGCGACCAGACCATGGACTACGGCCGTGACGGCAGGCTCTACGGGACGTTCCTGACCGACACCGGGCCGCAAACACATGTGGTGACGGGTTCGACAAGAAATCCTACTAGCGCTGCGGCATGGCGCTGGAATGGCAATCCGGCCCAGATCACCAGCGGGGCACGCACCAACGTCGACCAGCCCTGGCTGCTGGTGAACCGTGACCCGAACAGACGGAGACAGGACAACGCATACATCGCCTACGACGACTTCGGCGGCAGTCCGGATGCCCGGGTCGCCGTCTCCTACGGCGCCAACCCGGTCAACATCACCGCCGACAACAAGGCGGGCACCGAGAGCCCCTTGGCGACCAACCCGGGCCTGCGCCTGGCGACCGATCACCGGAACGGCACGGTCTATGCGCTGTACGAGCAGTCGACGGGAACCACCCAGCCCAAGACCGTGACCTACAAGCTCAACCGCTCGACAGACGGCGGAGCCACCTGGAGGCTCAACGGCGACCCCAACGGCATCACCGTTGACACCGTCCCCAGTGACCAGGCCCCCGGATACAAGTTCGGCGGGGTGAACGCACTGCTCGGCGGTGTCGACCACGCTGCCGTCGACCCCCGCAACGGCGACGTCTACGTCGTCTATGGCCAGGACGCGGGCGGCAACAACCAGATCAAGATCCGCCGTCTCACCAGGAACGGCACGGGCGGACTCACCGTCGGTCCGGCCCACAACGTGTCGACCTCGACCAACGCCGCTCTTCCCTCGATCGCGGTGCTGCCCAACGGGGCGATCGGTGTGCTCTACGACACTTTTGTCGGAACGACGACAGATGGCTCACCGATCTTCTCGGCGCATCTCGCCCGCAGCAGGAACCACGGCGCGACCTTCAGCGATGTCGTACTGCAGGTCTTCCAGACACCGAAGGACAACGGGGACCCAAGGCAGCGCGTCCTCGGTGACTACCAGCAACTCAAGGCGGTGGGAAAGATTTTCCACGGCGTCTTCGCCGGCAACCTCAGTGGCGTCCCCGCCATCAACCCGCCCATCCATGCGATCTACTTCAGGGCTACGGCACCCCACCGCCGGCACCACCACCGGCACTGGATGATGTACGGCTTCTCCCCGGAACAGCGGGAGTCCAGGGCCTGGAGCTGGACGAGGAGTTCGCGCTACCTCTCGCGTTGACTAACCCCGTAGTTGCCCAAGCCGGTGGCCAGGTCGGGAGCTGCGAGCATGTGCATCACCCCGCCGTACCGGTTGTGGGTGGCTCGCAGCTGCGGGCTGGTCTCCGGGGGCTTCCCCCGTAGTCGTCTGCCAGGAGGCTTTGTCTTCGCGAGGGATGGTCGCGGGGCCACCGCTGATCTTCGGCACCGCGAGCCGTTCGATCGGGTGGTCGGCGACCTTCGACAATCGACAGGCTCCGGGGGCAGAACCGGCGATGCTCCACTCGCTGGGGGGACGTCCGGGCGATCAGGCAGGTGTGCTCGCGCACCCGGTCGCTGAGCGCCTCGGGCGTCCCCCCACCGCTGCCCGGTCCCCCCGACTTGCCCCGGACTTGGATCTGGTCCAACTCCGCGTCCACCAAGGCGGGTTCGCGGCGTGGATACATTGCCACCTGGCCCATCGCCGAGACGCACGACGTGGGGCCATGGACGGAGAACGGGCAGGACCTCCCTTCGCGTCGGGAGATGTGGTTTTTGCTACTGGCAGTGGGTGGTTCAGGGTCGGTGAGTTGGTCCGGTGCCCGCTGCCGGAGGGATCGGTGCGGTCGATGGGTGTTGTGGTGGTCCGCGTACTCGTCGACGACGAGTCGGAGGTGGCGCGCTCCGGTGAGCAGGATGCGGTCGGTGGCCTCGCGTCGGCATGATTCGATCCAGCGTTCTGCGATCGCGTTCATCCGCGGAACGGCTGGCAGTGTGGGAATCACCCGCGACGCCGAGCGCTTGGAAGACCGCGTCGAAACTGTCGGTGAAGTACGGTGCGCGGTCCCGGATGAGGAACGTGATCGACTGACCGCTCCTGGGCCGCCTGCAGCGTCAGTTGCGCACGCTGCTTCTTGCCCAACAATCGCAGCAGCGCCGCGATAGCGGCCCGATCGCTCCAAGCGAACCGGGGGAGCGCATAGGTACGTTGTACGACAGCGAGCTGGTGGCGAAGCATCAATATTTCGATGTCCTTCGCCGCACCTGACCGGGCCAACAACGCCAGCCACCGGAAGATCTGGCACCCGAACCGGCAGAGCAGACGTATCGCCACGACTGCGGATCATGCTCCAGATCGGCCCCCAGCCGCCTGTCTTGTGGCCGCATCGTGATGCCGAACCTACAGGTCAGCGCGGGTGACACAGTTTCCGGCACTGTGGGTGCCGATAAATACGTCCGCGCAGTTCAGGCGGTCATGTGCGGGTGGGGGAGACGCGCGGGAGTTGCTCGGTCGTGGGCCGTGCTGGTGGCTGTGAGAAGGCGTGCAGCGGTGCAGCATTGGGAGCGTTCGACGGTGCGGTGCCGGTTGCGGAAGGTGCCGTGCCTACACGGGCCGTGCGGGAGGTGGCTTCTCGACGGAGAGCTGGGTGTCGACGGGTCGGCTACTTGACGGCTGATCTGTCTGGCGCCGTACGGCTCTGGCGGATACCCGAAATGGTCGGTCAGTTCGCGGATGGCCCGCACGATCCGTTCCTGGGTGTCGGTCAGGTAGGCGGTCATGGTCTCGCTTCCTGCGGTTCCCATGCCGCTTGCTTCAGCGCCATCCGTGCGGCAGGTACCTGGCCGGGGACGCTTCGCCCAGAAAGGATGCGTGGTGATTCGCACCGAGAGCCGCTGCAGTGTGCGCCGCGGGACCGTGGTCTGCGCGAGGTGCTCCGCCGAGGCGAGCTGTTGGTACGCGGTGTACCAGTCGCGCTGGGCCTGCAGGAGGTCGTCAGGGAACGTGTAGGACATCACCACCGGATTGCGTCACATGTTTGAATTGCGGCGCAGTGCATGCACTAGTGAATGTGACGGTCAGCGATAGTTGGCCATTGGCGGCGATCGCTGGCCACTCGCCCCCAGCGATCTCCCGACCTGCGGATCCGTAGAGGCCTGGTGCTCCCGCCCGCCGAATGCTTCGACGCGCTAACCCTGCTGGAGGCGAACGGCGACGCGCCGTCTCTCGGCGGCCGCTTTGCCAGGGGCCGTCACCTTGGCCGAACCCGCAGTTCGAGCCGAGCGCAACGCGCCCGGCTCGAACTGGTCGTGGAGCTGGCGGAGGTCAGCCCGCGGTGATCGCGTTCCAGGTCAGTTCACGCTGGTAGCCGTGGCGCCAGCCGCGGGTGTGGACCGCGTCGGTGCGGGGGGAGTCCCCGTCCGGGGACTTGGCGTCGACGTTCTGTCCGCTGTCCGAGAAGGACTGCAGCGCGTTGGCCCCCCAGTCTTCCCCACCTCCCCATGACCACAGCTCGCCGTTCGCGCCCAGAGGTGAGGTCCCGGAGCCCTCCATCACCACAGCGCCCTCGTTGCCGCCGGTGTAGGCCATCACCTGCCCCTTCGCGAGGTTGTACAGCGTGAAGTTGCCGGAGGGGCCTTGACTGAGTTCCAGCCACGAGCAGTAGGGGTTGCTGGTGTTGATGGGCTTGAGCCAGACCGATTCGTCGTTGGGGCTGGCGCACAGCACGTAGCCGTGGAAAGCGCCGCTCTCGATCATCACGGACCCGGGTATGGCGTGCGAGGAGGCCGAGGCCGATGTCGCAGGCATCGCGGTGAGGAGGACCGCGGCGATGCCAGCCGTGGCGAGGCCGCCCCGGAGGCGGCGCCGACCGCGAGAAGCCCACATAGATCGTGTCATGAAAAGAAGACACTCCTTCCGGCCTTCGATGGTTGAAGATTGACAGGTTCACGCCAATATGCATGACGTGGACATATGCCACTCGTTCACTGGGTGAGAAAGGAGCGTAGCTGCTCGTGAAGGCCACGTGTAGATGGTGTGACGGTTTGGTCGTGGACCTGTGGACAAAATCCGGCCACCTCGCAACCTGACCGCTCACCGGCTCCTACACACCCGAGTGCTCGGCGGCGTGATCAATGAGTACAGATACGCGGCTTGACCAGCAGCGACGAGTTTCCGAACGGCACAGGCCGGGCGCGCGGCCGAGCGTCGCTGTCGAGTGCTTCTCTACGCTCCTCGGGCACCTCGGCCAGATAGCCGTCTACATCCTTTGCGGTGCTTTGCGCAATCGAGAGATGGCTATGTCGCGCCCTCTACTCTGAGCAGGATTTCAAACGCTCGCCAGAGGTACGGGTCCCCGTCCCTGCGTGGCGTCAGCGGGTGAACAGCTCGAAGGGCACGGCGGGGCGGCTGCCGAACCGGGCGGACGCGGTCTTCATGGTGCCTTCCAGGAAGGACCGGCAGTACTGCTCGGGGTCCTGGTCGGTGAGCGCCTCGATATAGGTGTGGTGGGCCAGCAGCGACCGGACGGCCCGCTCGAATCCGGCGCTCGCGTCGACGGCGTGCGTGGGCTGTGGCGAGGCGGCCACGGCCACGTACCGCACGCCGTTCCATGGTTCGCGGCCGTCCTCGATGAGCTCGGGGAAGATCCAGCGGTTGCCGGCGTCGGCGACGGCGTCGAGGACGGCGCGGCCGACGGCCCGGTGGTCAGGCGTGTTCCAGGCGATGCCGCCCCAGGTGTCGTGGTGGTTGAGGGTCAGCACGAGCTCGGGGCGGTGGCGCCGGATGGCGGCGGCGAAGTCGCGGCGCAGCGCGGTGCCGTACTCGATGACGCCGTCGGGGTGGCGGAGAAACTCGACGGTGGACACGCCCACGGCGGCGGCACTGGCCCGCTGCTCCCGCTCGCGCAGGGGGCCGGCCTTGGCGGGTTCGATGCCGTCGATGCCGGCCTCGCCGAGGGTGGCGAGTACGTAGACGACGTCGCGACCCGCGTCGGTCCAGGTGGCGATGGCGGCCGACGCCCCGTATTCGAGGTCGTCGGGGTGGGCGACGATCGCCAGGGCGCGCTGCCAGTCGGTGGGCATCTCGGCCAGTTGCGCGGGCACGCCGGCCGTCTCGGCCATCTCGGTCTCCTTCCGTTTCGCGGTATGAGGGCAGCGTAGGACCTGCCCGGCAGATCTTCGCGGGTCTTCGGCGCCCGGCACCGCACCTCGCTCAACGTCCTGTGGGCCCTGGTCCGGGACCGGCGCCTCTACGAAGTCGCCCCGCCGCAGCCGACCGGCTAGAGCCGGTCGGCGAGGAAGTGCCGTACCACGTTGAGTACCTCTCCGCGGAGGCCATCGCCGACGTGACCAGCCTGCTCGCGCCGGGCGACAACAGGCGCAGCGGTGGCACCCAGGACCAGCCGTGGGCGGTCGCGGGCAGGACCTCGCGGATGTCGCCGGTCTCGCGCAGGCGCTCGCGCATGATGTGCATGCTCGCGCCGAGGGCCTGCTCCGGCGTGTCGCTGACCACTTCGGTGAACAGCTCTTCCTTGCTGCTGAAGTGGTTGTGGACGGTCACTTTGGACACCTTCGCCTCGGCGGCCGCTACGCGAGTACGAGACCTTCTACAACGAGCACCGGCCACATCGAACGCTCAGACAAGCCGCGCCCCTGCGCCCACTACCCAATCCGATCAACCTGCCAGCGCACATCACACAGCTGAAGGTCCGCCGACGAGACCGACTCGGTGGAGCCCTCCACGAGTATCAACATGCCGCTTGACCGGGCCGGATGATTATTCGGCACCCACACCGCCAGCAGCCGCTTGACCGCGGCACGCTCGCCCTGGGCCTTCTCCCGTGTCGTCAACTTCCCCAGGTGTTCCTGGGGCACCGTCACCTGCTGTGGCTGGCCTACCTCTTCGGCGTCGTCCAGATGCTCGTTCGACTCGTCCTCGGACGACGCCCCACAGATCGCAAAGACGGGCCGTCCATCACGGCGGTACCCAACAGGGCGGCGGGACGGCAGGGGCCGGACCATACAACTCCTCCTGGTGCGCGCCCCCGCGCTGCCGATATGTGTAGCCACTACCGCCGACACCCGGCTCATCTCGCAGAGCCCGACACCACCCAGCGACCCGCCGGTTCCCGCCGAGTGGCGGCAAAGATGGCCCGTAAGACCCTGCATCAACACGCCGACGACTGCATATGTTGCGGACACAGGCAGCCGTCATCGGGACGGCTGCCTACTTCTCTCGGGAGGCCCCCCGCATGCGCTTATTCCGTCGCTCACACCTCAGACCCGCAGCAGTAACCTCGTCTGTGCTGTGCGCGCTCGTCGCCCTGTGCACAGTGTGGTTCGCGCCTGCCGCACAGGCTAAGCCCGCCAGCCTCGACAACGCCTGGTCCTGCACAGTGCCCTTCGGCTACACCTACGACCGGGTGGCCAACCAGCTGAACGTCTGTGGTTCCGGGTTCGCCACCAGCTACCACCTACGCACTCCGCAGGACAACATCTGGGTCTGTTCCGTATACCCGGGCTTCACCTACAGCCGGGCCAGCAGCCAGCTCAACGTCTGCAGCACCTCCGGGTTCGCCACCAGCTACCTCATGCGTGCGCCCTCCGACAACCTCTGGGCCTGTGGTATCCCCAACGGCAACCTCACCTACGACCGGGTCGCCAGCCAGCTCAACGTCTGCAGCGCCTCCGGCTTTGCCACCAGCTACCACATCCGGGTCCCCGTGAACGGGCTGTGGGCGTGCTCCGTCCCGCCTGGCTTCACCTACGACCAGACAAGCAGCCAGCTCAACGTCTGCAGCACCTCTGGGTTCGCCACCAGCTACCACCTACGCGGCTGACAACGGGTTGAGCCCCACAGCGGCGCGGGGCCGGTCATCCACCGGTCCCGCACGGCAGGCGCTACGACGTGGACGCGCGGTGCTGCCTGGTTCATGGCCTGGTGGGGCCGGTGGGCATTGTGGTGCTGCTCTCACTCGTGGAGTGCGTGGCGGAGATGGCGCTCGTTCCAGATGAGAGTCCGATCGAGGAGTTCGTGGCGGAGGGTCTGCACCCACCTCTCCATAATCGAGTTCATTCTCGGAATCCGGATGCCGCTGAGGACGGGCCAGGGTCACGGTCATGGCCGCCCGCACGGCCGAGTGCCCCATCCGTTGCATCAGCTCCCGGGTGCTCGTAAGCCGCGGCCGGCCCTCTCGCGGCGTGGGGGTCAGCGGACAAAGTCGATTTCGGGGAATTGCTTGCTGGGGCCGTTGAGGAGAGCGCTGTGCTTGTCGCGCAGCTGCTGGTCGAAGAACGCGGCGAGGTAGATGCGCTGGACGTTGATGGCGCGGTTGGGGTCGATGGTGCCGAACTGCTGTTGGAGGTCGGACTGGGAGAGCCCCAGGAGACCCGCCTCTTGGGGGACCATCGCCTCGTTGTCGCTGAACGACAGGTGCGCCGAGCCCTTCAGTTGGATGTCGAGCCGGTAGCCGGTCAGGTGGGACCAGAACGTGCGCCACGAGGAGTCGTCGTTCCGGTTGTGGGTGCCCGAACTGAAAAGCATGAAGGGGCGGTTGAGGTTCTCGCTGGTCGCCGAGCCGAAGAACTGGCCGTCGAGGTCGGCGCCGGCGGCGATGCGGGAGTCGAGCTGCATTGAGGTTGCCACCGCCGCGCCGCCCAGCGACCAGCCGAACATCCCGATGCGCGACATGTCGACGGCGCCAGCCAGGCCCGAGGGGAGCTTGGCGTGGTCGACGTCCGGGTTGCCGCCCTTGGCGATCGCGGCGAGCTGGTTGATGACGAAGTGGATGTCCGCCGCGCGCACGGCGACCGTGTGGGCGGAGTGCGCGTTGGACGGCATGGTGTCGACCTCAAGCCGCCCGTCGGGGAACTGGACCTCGCTGGCGTCATGGGTGTGGTCTACCGCGATGACGATGTACCCGCGGCTGGCGAGGTCCTCGACGAGGGCGGTGCCCATCGCGCGGTCGGAGTGCAGCCCGGTGGAGTAGAGCAGGACGGGCAGCTTGCCGAGCTCGGTGTCGACCGGGGCGAGGACGTGGCCAGCGGTCTCGGGCAGGGAGACCTGCAGGGGAGACAGGCCACGGGAGGCGAGGAAGTTGGCGCCGGAGACCGACGGCATCCAGGGCGCCTGCGCGTGGCCGGCGGTGGCGGCGGCCGGGTACCAGACGGAGACCATCAGCTCGCGCGGATTGTCGCCGGGCACGTATGGGTCCGTACGGGACGTGTCGACGAGGTGGAGGCTGGCCGTCCCCACCGAGTAACGGCCGGTCGGCGCCGGGAGGTTGAGCTGGACCGGGGCGGCGTCCGTGCGGCCATGAGTAGTGGCCGGGTGGACGGACGCGTGCCGCAGCGGTGCCTCATCGTTGGTGGCTGCCCAGGGCACGTTCTCGTCGGGCGAGAATCCGGTGGCGGTGGGCGCGGGCGTGGACGTGCCCGGTGCTTTCGCGGCGGCCGACGCGGGCGCTATCCCCGCGCTTAGGACGACGGCCAGCGCGCCTGCCGTGCCGACAGCTCTGGAGAGCAGTCTGCTGTGGCGGGGCGGGCGGCGGTATGGCATGGTCAGACCCCCTTGGTGATCCACGATCGCACGACCGGCGATCGGTTGCCGCACACCGTACCGCCACACCGCCCACACATGTTCGTCAGCCCTGCCATTGCGGCGCCTCCCGCCGCTCACTGCGCTGCCGCAGAGCCAACCACCTTGTACGAACGGTGCGTTCCGGCAGGTCACGCCGCCCGCCACGCGTCGCGCCAGCCCACCGGGCTCCGGTGCACGGGACGCGGTCGCGTAGATGCGGGCACTGAGGCGGACCAGGAGGATGGCGACGAGGAGGGGCCGCGCCGCTACCGGAAACTGGACGCCGTCCAAGTCCTCCTGACGGGACACCAGCGCGCCAGCCGCCGCACGGCCTGCGCGGTGTCGCTGGCGCCCTGGGTGGACATTCGACTGCCGGAGCCGTGCTGCTGGCCGGTCTCGGGGTGATGGTGAGCGCGGCCGTCCTGCTTGTGACGCTCGGCGTGCAGCTCCCCGCGCTGCGCGGCGCGGTCGGTGCGGTGGCGGCCGGGGCGGCGAGTGGGTCGCAGGAACGCCTCGGTCGGGGTCAGCGGCCCGGCGCCGTCTCTGTACGCGGCGGTCCGTATGGGAGTTCGCGCCGAACGCGCACTTCTACGGCGTGGTGGTCAATTCGTTCTCCGTGGCGGCCAACGGCGTGCCGTAGCTCGCCGCGCCGGACTGGCTGCTCGTCGCTGCCGCCGATCGCGGCAGGCGCTGCGATAAGGAGGCAGACGCTGCGATGGCCCGACGAGTGGCGGACATCTGGGCCCGGCTCGCCGACCTCCTTCTCTCCCCGGCAACGGCCTCACTCCCCGGGCTGGCAGTCGTAGAGGGTGAAGCTGCCGTTGGTGGTACGGCCGTAGGCGGTGGGGAGAACGCGGCCGCAGTGGGTCTTGATCCAGGTAGTGGCCGGGGTGGTGGGGCGCTGGGTGGTGAGCATCGCGTAGCGGAGCTGGTGAGTGGCGATCAGATCGCCGAGTTGCTGGGCGGTGGGGAAGGGGGTGCGCCCGGTGAAGCCGCCCATGACGAGCATGGGTTGGGCCGTGGCGCGCAGCAGCGGCTCGGCGGTGTACGCGGCCTGGGTGGCGAGCAGGTACTTCTCGCCGTGGTGGTGCGCGGTGAGGTAGTCGAGCACCGCGGTGTCGCGGGCGGATGGCCGGTCGAGCCCGATGCCGCTGACCTTGGCGCGGTGGTGGGCGAGGTCGGCGTAGACGGTGCCGACCGGGCCAGCCGTCGGCGAGGTGGAGGCACCGGCGTAGCGTGGGTCGAGGCTGGAGGCGGCCCACCCGGCCGGTACGACCAGCGTGGCCGCCACACCGGCCGCCAGCGCACCGTGCACCAGCCGCCGGGAGGTGCGCGGCCCCCGTATCCACAGGCCCACCGCGCCGCAGAGCGCGAGCATCACGGCGACGGGCAGCAACCGGGAGACGAACTGGGTCGGCCAGTCGATCACCAGGGCCCACACCACCGTCAGCACGATCGCGCCGGGCAGCACCGTCCGCCGAGGGCCGCCGCTGTCGTACTCGGCCCAGAAGACGGCGACCCCGGCGCCGGCGAGCGCGGCGAGCGCTGGCGCGATGACGGCGGTGTAGTAGGGGTGGTTGCCGTTGGAGGCGCTGAACACCACGGCGTGGACCACCAGCCAGCCGCCCCACAGTACGAATCCCGCGCGCAGCAGGTCGGTGCGCGGCAGGCGCGTGCGCCATATCAGGCCCAGCACCAAAGAGAGCACGGCGAGCGGCAGGAACCAGGCGATCTGTGGGCCGATGGTGTGGTTGACGAGCATGCCCCACCCGGTGTTGCCGGTGGTGCGGCTGGCGGCTGTGCCTGGGACGGCTCCGAACGCGGTGGGGTTGCTGCCGAAGCGGCTCAGGCCGTTGTAGCCGAAGACGAGGCTGAACGAATTGTTGTTGGACGTTCCGTCGAGGTACGGGCGGTAGGCGGTCGGCGTCGCCCAGGCGATCAGCACCCAGGAGCAGGAGACGGCCAGGGCCGTCGTGCCGCCCAGCAGGACGCGCACGGCCCGCTTCAACGGTGTGCCGGGCGCGGCGAGTTGGTAGACCGCAGCGAAGACCGGCAACACCAGCCAGGCCTGCAGCATCTTCGTCTGGAAGGCGAGCCCGACCCAGACGCCGCAGGTGATCAACGGCAGCAGCCGCCCCGTGCACACGGCCTTCTGTAGCGCGCCGGCGGCCGCCACCAGCAGCAGGGTGAGCGCGGTGTCCGGGATGGTGGCCCGGTTGAGGACCACGGTGACCGGGGTGAGGGTGAGCGTCAGTGCGGCGATCAGCGCGGCGAGCGGCCCCGCCCAGGCGCGCACGATGCGGTGGAGCAGGTAGACGGTGAGCACGCCCTCGACAACCTGCGGGAGCGCGGCCGCCCAGCTGTGCGGGCCGAAGAGCCAGACGGCGACGGCGTCGGGCCAGAAGGCGCCGGGAAGCTTGTCGATGGTGATCGAACCGCTGGGGTCGAGCCCGCCGAAGAGGAAGGAGCGCCAACTGGTGGCCATCGACCGTATCGCGGCGCTGTAGTAGGGGTGGATCGCGGCGTGCCCGATGCCCCACGCGTACAGCACCGTGGCGAGGGCGAGCACCGCCGCGAGTGCCGGGCGTTCCCAGCGCAGGGCGGCTTGCCGTCGGCCGGAGCGGCGGGGCGCCGCCCGGTGGCGGCGGTGCGCGCCGGTGGGCTTGGCTGCGGGGATGGTGGCCATGGCGGGTCCCTCGGGGGTACGGATCGGGTCAGCGGGTGCGGAGATGAAGGGACGTCACAGGCGGCGGGCCGTCCGGAAGCCGCGGGCGTAGAAGTCGCCGCCGTCCAGGAGCGCGTGGCCGGACAGATCGCCCATGGTCGGACCGTTGGCGGCGGAGCGGCTGGAGTAGAAGCGGTGGTGACCCTGGCCGTCCAGTCCCAGATACATGCCGCAGTGGTCGATCAGCTTCGGATCGGACTTGATGATGGCGAAGAAGACCAGGTCCCCGGGTTGCAGGACGCTGAGGTCGGTCGGCTGCTGCCCGGTGTCGGGGATCAGCAGGCAGCCGGGACCGTAGGCGGCGATGGCGAAGGCGCGGCGAGGCAGGCCCGCACCCGCGGCGTTGGTGTTGTGCAGGGGGATGCCCATCCGGTAGCCCCACACCAGGCGTTGGAAGCCGGAACAGTCGATGTCGCCGTAGCGGGCCTTCCGCGGGTCGACTCGTGTGCCGTCCGGAAAGGTCCAGGGAATGCCCAGGTAGTCGTAGAAGTCGGACTTCTCGTCGTGGTAGGCGAAGTCCAGCGGGTTACTGACGTCGGCGTTGCGCGGGCCGAAATGCGCCGTTCCCGCGTAGCGCACGCCAGAGGCGTTGTACTTGTCGGGGGCCCCGGCGCCGCTGTACTGGAACGCCACGGCGAAGACGTCGGGGCTGGCGTCGCCCAGCGTCTTGGCGAACCAGCCCCTGAACCAGGCAGACTTCTCCATGCCCTGCCGCCACTCATGGGGCAGCACGCGTACCCAGGCGTCGGTGGTCACCGCGGCCGTGGTGGTCCGCGGCTCGGTGAAGCGGCGGGAGGGCCCGATGAGCACGGCGGTACGGGCGCCGTCGGTGAAGGTGGCGAGCGTGGCGCCGTCGGCGGCCCGCACCACGGTGCGGTTCGGGGCGGACAGCCGCTCGAAGCTGTAGCCGTCGGTAGGGTGCGCGCTGGGGCCCCGGCCCGCGGTCGGCGCACCACCGCTCGCCTCGCTGTGGCTGCCGCCGCCGAAGCGGTCCCAGACGTACCCGCCCGCCACACCAGCGGCCGCCACGCCTGCGATGGCCCGGAAAACCGTACGGCGGCTTGTGCGCCGTGGGCGATCTCCGGGGTCGTGGTGCATGGCACGTTCTCCTGGTGGTGCGGGGGCGAGCGGGCGGTGGCGGGTCAGCCGGTCGGCAAGGCGCCGAGCAGCAGTCCGGCGACGAGCACCACGTAGGTTGCCAGCGTCACCGCCGTCGTAGAGATGAGGGTGGCCGCCAGCGGCTGGCGGACCAGTTGGTAGGAGATGAGGCCCGGCACGATGAAGCCGAGCGTCTGCGAGGTGTACAGCAGCGGGAACTCGTGGTTGAGCGCGAGCATCACTGTGGTCTGCATCAGCACCGCGCACAGCACCACGGCGGCGAACAGCCGCTTGCCGTACAGGATCACGTTGCGCTGCAGCAGCTTCGTCGCGAAGTACGTCAGCACCGCGACGCCCACCATCATCGCGGCCATCTGCACGTTGGTGACGAGTGTGAGGGCGACCCAGCCCGGGGTGATCATCCCACCGGGCGAGAGGTTGGTGGTCAGGTAGCAGATCAGTGAGAAGACCAGCCCCAGGGCGATCCCGAGCGCTGCGGTCTGTGCGGTGAGGGTGGCGGGGATCACTTACGGGTTCCTCGTCGGCTGGTACGGATCGTGGGAGTGGTACAGGTCGGGCTCGCGGTCGCCGCCGCCCTCGGCCGGGTTGCCGTGGCGGGCGGCGAACCGGCGGGCCAGCTCGCGCTGTCCGGGGACGTGCAGGCCGTACGCCGGGGTCTCCAGTGGCGCCACCCAGCTGTACGGCTCCGGCTCGGGCGGCCGGGAGACCGCGATCTGCACGGTGTCCTCGTCCAGGCCGTCGGGCGCGAAGGCGAGCGGCTCATCAGAGTCGTCGAGCGGCAGTTCGGCGAGGCACTCCAGGAACAGCTCGCCCTGGCCGTGGATGTTGCCGATCGCCACCAGCGAGGAGTTCGGGGCGAGTTCGGCGAGGATCGCGGCGGTCAGCTCCTCCGTGTCGCGGCGGTCGCCGCCGAGGTCGACCACCCGGCCAGTGAAGCCCGAAGGAATCGCGTCGCGGGCGCTCTTGGTCGGGTGCCCGATCAGGAAGACCACCTCGGCGCTCAGGTCGGAGACAATCGCGCCCATCTGGCCGTTGCGCTCCACCCGGTCAGGGCGGCAGTTGATGACCACGTTGAGCGGCCGCCGAATGGCGCCGAGATCCTCCAGCTGCTTGACGTTCATCAGCGTGGACTCGGGGTCGTTGGCGGCGAAGACGTTGGCGAACCGCAGCCGCTTGCCCTCCGGCGTGGCGTAGCGCTCCACCGACAGCACGCCCGGGTCCGGCGGGGCGTCCCACATGCCCTGCAGGGCGGTCTGCCGGTCCACGCCGAGCAGTTCGGCTACCGCGAGCGCGATCGCCACGTTCTCCTTGAAGGTGAACCAGCTGAAGCCGCGCAGCTCGGCATCGGTCACCGTCTCCGGATCGACCGCGACCAGTCGGCAGTTCCGCTTGTCGGCTTCCTCTTTGAGGATGTGTAGCCGCTCCTTCTCCGCGGTGACACAGACCCCGCCGACCGGCATCGATCGGGAGAGCGAGCGGGCGACGTCGTCGAGGGTCGGCCCCATCTCCTCAAGGTGGTCCTCGCGGACGTTGCACAGCACGCCGATGGTGGAGCGGATCAGCTTCTCCTGGTTGACCTCCTGCAACGCCGGCATCACCGCCATGCACTCGATCACCAGCGCGTCCGGCCGGTACGCCGCCGCCCGCCGCACGATGCCGATCTGCTCGACGATGTTGGACAGCCCGAACTTGCGGTAGACCGGCTCCTCGGTGGCGTCCGGGTGGATGAACCGGGCGGCCGTACCGGTGGTCTTGGCGACGGTGACCAGGCCGCCGCCGCGCAGCGCGCCCGCGCACAGCCGGGTGATCGAGCTCTTGCCGCGGATGCCGTTGACCAGCACCCGCGTCGGTATCTGCTCCAGCGAGGCGTAGTGCCGCTTTTGCTCCAGTACTCCGGCGACCAGCAGCGCGGTGCAGCACAGCAGCAGGACGAGATAGAGGAAGAGCACGTCGATTCCGTCCTTCTAGCGCTGGGGTGCGCTCGCGCGCCGGGACTGGGCGGAGATGCCGGGTTGGGTGGTTGCCCCAGGGTCAGCGGCGGAGGCGTGGCCGGATCTGCTCACCCGGCCCTGTTCCGCCAGGGCCTGCCGGATCAGCTCCAGGCTGCGGGTGACCGAGCCCGCTTCGTCGTGGTGGACCGGGTACAGCACGGTGCGCCGGTCCCCACCGGCGAGCCGCTCGGCGAGCATGGCGATGGCGCGCAGCGGCCGGATCACCACGATGTGCAGCCAGCCCAGGCAGGCCACGCCGACCGTGAGGCCGAGGACGCCGGCGAGCATGGTGCGCTGCTCGGCCTGGAACGCGGGGAGTTGGAGCGCCGCCGCCGGCTCGGCGGTCACCACCCGCCAGCCGAGCCCGACGGTGGGGCCGCTCTGGGCGAGCGGCGCGGCGGCAGCGACGGACGGGCCGGAGGAGGAGGTGAGCACGGCCGAGGTAGCGGTGCCCGCGGTCCCCGGGGCGCTCTGGGTCGAGGTGGCGAGCCGGGTCAGGCCCGAGCCGGGCAGTGCCTCGAAGGCCTGGTAACCGATGCTCGCCGCCAGCACCTTGTACTTCGCGTCGGTCACCCAGACGCTGCCCAGCTTCGGTCTGGGCAGCTCGGAGTTGAGCGCGTTCACGTCGATCTCGCCGAAGAGCACCACCCCGCCGCCCGCGAGGGCCCCGCCCTTGGCGGCCGGGATCTGGGCGTAGGCCGCGATCGCCGGGATCCGGCCCGCGGTGTTGACGGTGGTGATCCCACTGGCGTCGGGGACGTGGACGATGGTGCGCAGCGGCGTCTTGCCGACCCGCAGCACGATGTCGCCGGTGCGGCCGATCAAGTAGAGCGAGCGGAAGTGGTGGTGGTCGGCGAGGGTGCGCCCCAGGACCTGGGTCTGGGCAGCCACCGTCCTGCCGGACAGGTTCTTCGCCACGTCCGTAAGGTCCGTATACGACCCACCGAGGGACTGCCTGATCCGGTTCGCGGCGATCTGGGTGCGCGCCTGCTGGTTGGCGATGACGGGCGACGGCACCGCGGTCGCGGTATCCGCCCGGTTCAGCAGGAAGACGAGTGGCAACGCCCAAACGGCCACCAGCAGCATCGCGACGACGGCCAGCGCCCTGCAGCCTGGGCCGCGGCGTACCGGGATCTCCTCCGGACCGCTCTCCCCCAGCAGTTGGCGGCGCAGCGACTCCAGCGCCCGCCCGATCCGGGCCAGTTCGCCGAATCCGTGCACCGGCACCGGCCGGGCGAGCTCCTCCATAGCCCGCGGCCCGCTCTCGCCCGCGCCCCTGCCCAGCCGATCGGCTGACAGGTACAGCCGCAGCAGCGGCCGTTGCACGGCGAGCCGGAGGAACAGGCCGACCAGCAGCGCGATCCCGGCCAGCGCCCCGGCGGCGGCCAGCGCGAATCGCGAGTAGTCGACGGAGGGCCCCATGACGGGAACCGGGCGGGAGGTCAGCACTACCAGCCCGAGACCGTTGGTGTCGCCGGTGCCGGACGACGAGGCGACTGACGCCCATCCGGCCACCGTCTGCCGGTCACCCGAGGTGGCGCCCAGCAGGCTTCCGGAGGTGTCGGTACCGTGTCCGGTCGCCGCGCCAGTTGCCGCCGCGGGGAGCCCGCGATCGGGCGTGTCCTGCGGCCGCGTCGTACTGCTGACGGCGGTGGCGAGCACGTTCCCCTTCGCGTCCAGCACTTGGGTGGTGCGCCCGTCGCCGTACGACGTGAGGGCGGGCAGCGCCTCGGAGAGCACCAGCAGCCACTGCTTGCGCTGGGGCAGGGCGGCGTCCGGGTTCTGGTCCTGGTTGGCGTCCACGCTCTGCGCAGGCAGGGTGACCTTTGCGAAGTACAGCACCCGCTGCCCGGTACCCGAGGTCACCAGCCGCGGTGGGATCGTGCCGTGGGCGCCGGTCGGCGCCTTGGCGTTCACTCCGGTCAGGGGCACCTGCTCGCCGCCGGTCGCGAGTATCCGGCCGGACTGCGTGTCCAGCAGCGCGCCGCCGAGCACCGCTTTCCGCGCGGAGGCCAGCGACTTGAGCACCGCCGCCGGGGTGGTCCTGCCCGTCACAGTGTACGAATCCCCGGTGCGGCGTACGGTGGCCGCCTCGGCGTCGATCGCCGTACGCACCGAGACCGCGATGTCGGCTGCGATCTGCTGCTCCCCGCCCAGCACGGCGTGCGGCATCTGCTGGCCGTGGACGCTGCCGAGGCCGGCCACAGTGAGCGTAGCGACCACCAGCAGCAGCACGATGAAGGACGCGATGGGCGGACGGACTCCGCCGAGCAGCGGCATGTCGGCGCGGCGGCGTGTGCGGTGCCGACGGGGCGCCCGGGAGACCGTGGGCAGGGCAGGCCATCCTCTCACGATTGGCGCCTAGCGCCCAAATGTTCAATCAGCACACACTTTAGCGGCAGATGATTACACAACAATCACACTTTCGTCCCTGTGTTGTACATGTGATGCGGAGTCATGGGCATCGGGCAGCCTGCCGATGTCGCTCGGCCCGGAGAGTCCTCATGCTGAACGCCCTCCGTGGCGCATTGGGGCGCGATCGGGCGGCTTTGACCTGTGAGGTCGCCCAGGCCTGGACGACGAGCGGCATGCTTGGCCGCGCTCACCGAGGCATCCACGGTCGCCGCATTCCTCACCCAGAACCGCCGTTACGCCCAGATCGCCGCCACGTGCCAAGCCGCCGTCCTGCGCGTCGCACACAGCCGATACGAGCATCTGGGGGCCCAGGTATCGCGCGTCCGTTGGGGCGCGGGCGGGATGTTGCCCTGCCGCAGCACTGCCCGGACGGTGGCGGCCGAGACGGTGATGCCCAACCGGGCGAGCTCTCCCTGCACGCGGCGGTGCCCCCACAGCGGGTTCTCCCGCGTGAGGTGCAGGATCAACTCCCGCGTCTCCTGGGGTATCGGCGGCCGGCCGGGCTTGTTGTGAGGTACGTCTACCTGTCGGCGATCAGCTCCCGGTGCCAGCGCAGTACCGTGTGGGGACGCACGAGCATCCGCACCCTGCGGAGCACGTCCAGTGGCAGCCGATGGAGCAGGGCTGCCAGGAATGCCCGGTCACTTGAGGTGAACCGAACCTTGTCCTTGCGGAGTTGGCGCTCCAGCACCGTGATCTGGTGGAGCGACGCCAAAATCTCTGCGTCCTTGTCCCGATCGCTCATCGGCACGAGGCGCAGCATCGCGAACGCGCTCGTCACGCCCAGGTAAGCCAGTCGCAGTAGCACGGTCGATCATCATGCCGCGGCGATCGACAGCCGTGCGAGGGGGCCGACTTGAGCGACCCGTCGTGGAGGTCCCGTACGCCCCGCGCACCGCCTTCCACCAGGGCGGATGGGGTTTTCGGCAAGGGCACGGTCCGGGTGATCGTGGACTCCCAGTCCGTCAAAGGTGCGGAGACGGTGTCGAACGCGACGCGCGGGTGCGACGCGAACAAGCATACAAATGGGCGGAAGCGGCATCTCCTCGTTGACCAGGACGGCCTGCTCGTCGATCTGCTCGTCACACCCGCCGACGTCCAGGACCGCGACGCGGCCCGCATCCTGCTGACCCGCCTTCACGCCGAACACCCCGAAATCGTGCTGGTCCGGGCGGACAACGGCTACGGCGGTGAGGAGTTCAGCACCTGGGCCCAGGACACGCTGGGCATCACGATCAAGGACGTTGCCCGTCCCAGGGACGCCAAGGGCTTCGTTCTGCTGCCGAAGAGGTGGGTGGTGGAACGGGGCAACTCCAGCACGCACGCCAGACCCGGATCGGTCTGCTTGTGGCGTCGTTCGGGCGGAGCGCGGTTTCGGCCACGGCGGCGCACAACCGCCGCGCGGCCGACCGGACTTCGGGCGTGGCGAGGGCGTTCACCTCGTCGCCGTGCGGCACGGCTGTGCGCCGGTCGTCGTCGTCCGATGGCTTGATGTCGTCGTCGCGCCTGCGGGAACCCGGCGCACGCGGGGCTCGCTTCGGGATCCGACTGCCCGCGCACCGGTGAACGGCGGGCTCAAGCGAGCCTTCGGCGTGTCATCTCACGGAGAAATCCGTCGTGCTCGCGACGTTTCTGCAGATGCCGTCCGTGTTTGTGTGCGTGAAGTACCGCAGCCGTCGGATGGAAGGACAATTCGAACTGCAAGGATGATTATCGTATTAAGGTTTAACCGGGGGTGATGGCGAATTCCTGCCACATTGGTTCCGTGCCGATGACAGGTACCCGCGCGTCCGCCTAGCGTATTCGTCGTGAAATCTGAAACGTCTCAGGGGATGGGGCGGCGCGGATTCCTCGGCGTCGCCGCAGCCCTCGCCGCCGGGACCGCCGCCGCCACTTCCTCACTCGACGCCCTCTCCGTGGCCAGGGCCGCCGACCGGGCCACGGATACCAGTCGCGACCTCGCCCGTAAACTCCTTCTGGTAGGGGACCGCGGAGAGGATCTGAAACTTCGCTATCTGCGGATCCTCATCGACCACGGCCTGCCCAAAACGACCCATCCGAAGAGAATCCTCATCGTCGGGGCCGGAATTTCCGGACTGGTCGCTGCCGCCCTGCTCAAGGGAGCCGGTCACCACGTCGTCATCGTCGAAGCCAACGGAAACCGCACGGGCGGTCGCATCAAGACCTTCCGGGGTGTTTTCTCCGACAAGGCACTGCACGCCGAGGCGGGGGCCATGCGGCTCCCGGATTTCCATCCGATGGTGCTGGCGCTCGCCGACAAGCTCGGCGTCAAACGGCACCTTTTCTACAACGCGGACGTCGCCCCCGGCGCCCGCGGCGTCGGGACCGTTCCGCCGGTGGTCTACAAGTCGTTCACCGGGGAGACCTGGAGCAACGGCCAGCTGACGGATTTCCGTGCGCCGGCGGCCACCATGCGCAGCCTCATCCAGGTCAACGGATTGCGCGTGTCGCGCGGCGACTACGCCCACGCGCCGGGCGCGGTCAACCGCTCGTTCGGGACCTCGGTGGCCACCACCATGTCCGCGGCCGTCGACGAGGCGCTGAAGCCGGTGACAGTCGCGCAGACCGGCGGCATCGACACCCAGATCGCCGGATGGGCCAAGGTCATCGACGACTTCGACAACTACTCCACGCACCGCTTCCTCGTCGAGCACGCCGGCTGGGAGCTGGCCAAGGTCGAGGCCGCCGGGACGCTGGAGAACATGACCTCGCGGCTGCACTATTCGCTCATCCCGACGCTGATGGACCGCGCCATCATCAACCCGACTTCCCGTTACTGGGAACTGGAGGGGGGAACGGCGTCCCTGACCGACAAGCTCACCGAGTCGCTGAGCGGCGTCATCCGCTTCAACCGGCGGATGACCAAACTCACCCAGACGCCCGCGGGCGTGCGGATCGAGACGACCGCGGAAACCGGCAGCGAGGAATCCTGTGACGGCGCGCCAAACCCCCCGGTTCAGACATTCGAAGCCGATTACGCGATCGTCACCGCGCCCTTTTCCGCACTGCGGTTCTGCCACTTCCAGCCGGCCCTGTCCTACCCGAAGCGGCGCGCCATCACCGAACTGCACTACGACTCGGCGACGAAGGTGCTGCTGGAGTTCAAGACCCGCTTCTGGGAGAAGGGCGCCCAGGGCTTCACCGGCGGCGGCTGCGTCTCCGACAGCCCCAACCGCTTCACCTACTTCCCGTCCCTGGTCGAGGGGTCGCGGGGCGGGGTGGTTCTCGCCTCCTACACCTGGTCGGACGACGCCATGCGCTGGGACTCGCTCACCGAGGGCGAACGGTACGCGTTCGCGCTGGACAACCTGGAGCGGATGTTCGGCCCGCAGGTGCGGCGCGAGTTCACCGGCGTGGGGGCCACCCAGTCCTGGACACGGGCCCGTTACGCCCTGGGGGAGGCGGTCATCTTCACCCCGGGACAGCTCCACGAGCACCACGCCGCCACCCGGACCGTGGAAGGACGCGTCCACTTCGCGGGCGAGCACACCAGTCTCAAACCCGCCTGGATCGAGGGCGCGCTGGAAAGCGCGGTCCGCACCAGCGTTGAAGTGAACGACCGTTGAGGTGCCCTCCCCATCGCCCGCCGCCGTCGGTCGCGCCGACGGCGGTGGCGAGCCCTCTGGCGGCGCAGGGTCCCGCACCCCGCGTGGTGCGGGCGCCTGACGGCGGCCACGGACGGCGGTTCGCCGCCGCGGTGCTGCTGGGTGTGGTGGTCAGCGTGGCCGGTGCTCTTCCGGCTCACGCGACCGGCACGCCCGGTGCTCTTCCGGCTCAGGAGTCCGGCACGTCCGGTCCGGGCAGCCCCGTAGGCGTCCTGCCTGGACCCCAGGCGGCATATGGCGGATCCGGCGGCGGGCTCCACGGCTCGGGTCCTGGGGTCCATGTGTCGCTCGGATGCTCGCGCGCCCCCTCGGGCGGCTCCGGGTGCGGGGTCGTCGTGAGGATCTGCGACGGCGACGGGCGCATGGTGTTGTCCGTCGTGGTCGTTGAGGGCGACGGGGGTATCCCCGGCGGTGGCGGACCGGCGGGAAGCGGACTGTCCGTCGCGGTCGGCGGTCGGTGCGCCCGGCGGGGCGGCCCTCCACCCCGGCCCCCCCAGCCTCCCGTGCCGCCCGCGCCGAGACCGGTCCCGCCCCCGACCAGCCCTTCACCCCCGCCCCCGACCAGCCCTTCACCCCCGCCTCAGCCGCCGCCGCATCCCGTGCCCGTGCGGCCCGTCCCGCCTCGGCAGCCGGTGCGGCACGTCCGCCCGGCGCGGCCTGGCCCCGCCGTCTCCCCGCCCGCCGTCAACCCACCGGTGAACGTCGGTCCTCCTTCGCCGCGGCCGGGTGAGCCGCCGCGGCGGGTGATCCTCCCGCAAGCCGTCCAGCAGTCCCCCTATCCGCGTCCCGACGACTCGGGGCGGTGGTGGCTGCTGACGATGACGGCCATTCTCCTTCCCGCCGTCATCGCCGCCGTGGTCTCTTCCGGCTTCGCCGGCCGCCGCCGCTGACCGCCGCGGCCGCAACCGCACACTTCGGAGTACGTCATGTCCATGTACGTCCTCAGCTTTCTCGCCACGCTCGGCGGCGTCCTGTTCGCCTTCGTCACCGCCAAGCTCCTCGGGCGCGGCCAGCGCGCGGCGAGCGGTGAGTTCAGCGGCCAGGCGCTCTCTCTCATCGGCGGTGTGCTGCTCAGCTCGTTCGTGCTGCTCACGGGCTTTCAGGTGGCCGGCAGCTGGTCGACGCTGAGCACCGCGCGGGCCCGTACCTACGATGAGGCCCGTGCGCTGACCGACACCTACTGGGCGGTTGGAAGCCTGCCCGACCCCGGCCGGAACACGGTGCGCACCCTGCTCAAGCGCTATACCGGCGACGTGAAGAGCGTCGAGTTCCCCGCGCTCGCCCATGGCCACACCAGCATGGAGGCGTGGTACGCGCTGGACAGCGTACGAGCGGCGCTCAACGCGGCACCCGCGCCGGGACCGGAGCAGCAGGCGGCGAAGTCCGCGGCCCAGTCCAACCTGGCGACGGTCTACCAGACCCGTGCCGACCGTGCCGCGGAGGTACAGGCCGGCATCCCGCGGATCGTCTGGGTCGCCCTGCTCGTGGCCGGTAGCTTTCTGATCGCCTTCCCCGCGGTGCTCGGGCTCGCCTCCCATCCGCGCAACCTGGTGGGTCTGTGCTTCGTCGGCGCCGCGGTGGCGTTCGCCATCTGCCTCACCGCCCAGCTCGACCACGCCTTCCAGCCGCCGTTCGCCGTCCGGCCGACGGCGTTCTCCTTCGCCGAGACGCGCTTCCGGCAGATGGACGGCTGACCGGACGACGGGCCCGCGAACACCCGGTCACGCTCTCACGCCCAGCGCATGCCTGTGCGTGCCGATAACTCCCGTCACCCTATGCGACCTGCCTGGGCGTACTCATGGATGAGGCCGCCGAGGCGGTCACGCCGGAGGATGCGCGATGGGCCGTCAGCGGCGGGCGGCCCGGGCCTCGGTGCGGATAGGTCCACTTCTTCGCAACCAGCCTCGCGTGCCAGCGCAGCACGGTACGCGGGGTGACCAGCAGCTTCAGCGATGATCGGTGACGCGTGCTCGGCAACCGGAGCAGGGCTGCAAGCACCGCACGGTCCTTGCGGGTGAAGGCTGGCTTGGGGCTGCTGCGCTGCAGGACGGCCAGCTGGTGCCGGAGTACCAGTATCTCGACATCCTTCGCCGCGGAGGGCCGCGGCAGCAGCCGCAGCCAGCTGAGCAGGGGTCAGCCGAATCGGTAGACCAGACGGAACGTCATGCTTCCCAAGTCTGTTGGTGGGCTCTTTGGCGTCGTCCGGGGCCGTTTACCTGCGTTCATGGGCGGCTGGTCGCCGGAAACGTTTCCTGGGTAGCAGCCGTGACAGGGCTGCCAGCAGAACCCGGTCGCCCGGTCCCAGCTTCGGTTTGCCGATCTGACGCCGCAGCACTGCGGGTTGGTGCCGCAGCACCAGGAGTTCGACGTCCTTTGCCGCGCTGCCCGGCAACCGCAGACCCGCCAGCTCCAGCGACCTGCGTGTCAGCAGGTAGATTCAAGACCACCGCATGGACCTCGACCATGCCCTGGTCGAGAATCGTCCCGCAGCGAAACGGCGCAGATCAGCGGCACGAACCCGGGTTTTCACGCGGGACAGGCACCTCACGCTCGACGATCTCGAACGGACCGCCGGAGGCGGCAACCCGCGCGACTCGATAGGTACTCATCTGGATCCCCTGCCTTTGAGAGCGGGACTGATCTGGAATTTCTGTGCCCGCAGGTGGTCACCACGGGCCCGCGAAGTAAACGACACAGTAGGATGCGCCGTTGCGGTATCAGATTTGCGCTTTGCCGCCATCAGCGAACAGTTCGATTCCCGTGACGAAGCTGGAGTCATCTGACGCCAGAAAAAGCGCCGCCTTGGCAACTTCGTCGGGCTCTCCCATGCGGCCCATCGGAATGGTGGACGCAAGCTTCGCGATGGCGTCGGGAGGTTGCGCCGCCATAAGTGCTGTTTCGATCGGGCCAGGGCTGAGGATGTTGGACCGGATGCGGTGATCCTTCAGTTCCACGGTCCATCCTCGAACGAAATTCCGAATTGCGGCCTTGCTTGCGCCGTAGACCGAGAACGCGGGGATTCCCTTGACGCTCGCAGCTGAGCCCGTGAGAATGATGGACGCGCCGTCGTTCAATAGCGGTAGGGCCTTTTGTACCGTGAAGAACGCCGCCTTCACGTTGATGTTGAAAATTTTGTCGAAATGCTCTTCCGTGGCGTCTTCCAGCGAGGCGAACTCACCTAGACCGGCGTTGGCAAAAACGATATCGATTCGCCCGTTAGCCTTGACGGTCTCGTAGAGGCGATCAAGGTCGGCCAGTTCGGCGACGTCACCCTGAACGCCGGATACGGTGCCGCCGATTGCCTTCACGGCATCATCGAGTTGTTTCTGGCGGCGGCCCGTGATGAAGACATAGGCGCCCTCTGCGACGAAGAGCTTTGCTGTGGCCAGCCCAATCCCCGCGGTGCCGCCGGTGATGACCGCTACCTTTCCCTGCAACTTGCCCATCTAGTCACTACTCCCGTCCCGATAGTGGTAAATGCAGTTGATCGGAGGGCTCGGGTTCATCCCGGATGCCGCACATCTCAGTATCGGAAAGATCAGCTGGATCCGATCATGTCGCAGAAGGTGCTCTCACCATGGGAACGCAGCGCGGCAGCGCGGGCGCGGCTGCTGGCCGCCGCCAACGAGTTGGTCAAGGAGCCGTGGATGCCGGCGGTGACCCGGCGGGGCAGGTGGACGGTGGCGATCCGGTCAAGGTGGGAGGCGTTGAGGACGAGAGGCTGGGAGGCGTCCTGCTTGAGGTCGGAGATGACCGTGAGCAGGTAGCCGTCGTCCTCGTTGGTGGCACCGGCGGCCGGGACGAAGAGGGCCTCGCTGGGCAGCCGGGCGTCTCTGACCTCGTGGATGCGCCGGTCGCCGGTCAAACGGTCGTACTTGACGATGCCGTAGCAGCCGAAGCCGTTGTGGTCGGGGAAGGACACGGCGTACTGGTAGCGGTGCTCGGCGCCGATGAGCTCGTCGTTGAGGGTGGGGCCTCCAGGACGATGCGGCCCTGGGCGTCCTCGTAGGCGTTGGCGGTGTGCAGCATGTTGCCGGGCTCGATGGGGAACCAGCGGATCTTGCCGGCGTCCTGCGGGCCGCGCGGCATGACGCCGATGCGGGCGGGCTGGTCGTCGCTCCAGCCGTACGGGATGCCCGAGTGCTCGGTCGGGTCGAAGGTCACCGAGCCCTCGACGAAGACCACGTGGTGCCGGGGTCGGTCTTCGGGTGCGCGGTCATCGCGCTGCGCAGCCCGGCCGTTGAAGTCGTAGGCGCCGAGGGTGTCCAGGTCCCGGGTGAGCTCGAAGGGGAAGTTGGCCTCGCACAGGGCGAGCAGGCGGCCGGCGTGTTCGATGACATGGGTGCCGGCCGTGCTGGCGGTCAAGTCGGGGCCTGTCTCGGTCATGTAGGGGGCGCCGTCGAGGGCGGGGGTGTGGACCCAGCGGTTGCGATACCACTCGGCGCGGCCGTCACGCAGGCGGATGCCGTGGACCATGCCGCTGCCCTTGAACCACTGGGTGGGGGGTGATACCGGGCTTGGGGTTGTGGCTGTTGCGGATCAGCCGACCGGTCAGCTCCGGGGGCACTGTGTCCTCGACGGTGAGCCCGGTGGCGGTGGTCTCATCGACGGCGGGCGTGTAGTGGCCGTCAGGTATGGCTCGCTGGTCATTTCGGGAGGCTCAGCGGGCGCGGCCGAGGTTTCGGTCCTTTTCGGCGCCAGCGAGCATGAGGGTGGTCTCCTCGATGCGGCGGAAGCGTCCATCGGGCGCGAACTCGCCGAAGAGGTAGACCTCCATGCGGACAGTGGATCCGTCGGTCTTGGTCACGTCGACGGTGTGGCGGTCGGCGTAGCGGTCGCCGTCCACGAGTTCGTCGTGTACCTGGACGGTGCCGCTTACGACGGCCTTTCGCAGGTGGGCGATGTGGGTGAGGAACTCCGTGCGGTCGTCCCAGCGGCCGTCGGTGCGCTGGCGGTAGTCGGGGGCGAAGTGCCGGTCGGCGGCCTGGTCCAGGTCGAGTCCCGGGGTGAAGAGCAGGTCGGTGAGCGCCGTGTGGATGTCGGTGCGGTTCATGGGATTCCTTTCGGTTCGCGGGGTACACCCGCCACAGGAGATGCGTGCCTGAAGCACGCTTATGACTGTAGCAGCAGAAGCGTGCGCGGCGCACGCTAATCTGGAGGGGTGACCACCTCGACGGGATACGACATCGCCGACGCACTGGGACTGCTCCTGCGCCGGAGCACCCGCGCCCGCCTCTACGCCCACCTCACCGAAGGCCTGGGGGAAGCGGTCGACGAACTCACCTACCCGGTACTCAGCGGCCTGGCCCGAACTGGCCCCCTCAGCGCCGCCGACCTCGGCCGCGAGGTCGGACTCGACCGCACCACCGTCACCCGACGCGCCGACCGCCTGGAAACCGCCGGCCTGGTGCAACGCCAACAGGACCCCGCCGACGGCCGCGCCACCCTCCTCACCCTCACCCACCAGGGCCACGACACCGTCGCGGCCACCCGGCAGCGACTCGCCACCGCCATCGAAGACTCCCTCGCGTCCTGGCCGGAAGCCGACACCCAGAGCTTCGCGCGCTGGCTACGCCGATTCGCCGACGAAGGGCCCTTCGCACCCCAACACGACTGACCGCCGACCAGACGCCGGGACATCCGGGTCCGGCGCCCTCACCCGGGCGGACTGCTGCAGCAGCTGTCCAGGGTCCTGCTGGAGCGGGCCCTGCAGGCGGAGATGGCCGAGCACCTCGGATACGAGAAGAGTGGCCCGGTGGGCCGGGACAGCGGGGATGCGGGTGTTCGGTGCCGCGAAGCCGGCTTCGACGGTTCGGCGGTCGTGAACGTCTCAGGGGACGGGTCCGGCGGGCAGGCCGGACGCCGGCGGGATCCTGGGACGCGGCCGGGGACGGCTGAGGCGTGGCCGCGCCATCGGTTGTCCGGCTCTTCAGCACCGCGTTCGTCGTGTTCGGCCACGGGCGATGCTCACAGCGGGTTGCCGGCTGAGGTCGGGGTGTTGGTTGGATTCGTGCGACGACCGGCGGGCGGCGACATCCCGGGGTGGTGCGCGTCAGGGGGTCAGGACGACCTTGCCGGTGACGGTGCCGGACTCCGCCAGGCGCAGTGCCTCGGCGGCCCTGGTGAGCGGCAGTTGGGCGGCGATGCGGGCGGTGACGTCGCCGCGGCGGACGGCGGCGAAGACCTCGGTGAGGTCGGCCCGCAGCCGGGCGCGGAAGCGGTCCTTGCTCAGGGCCCGGCCGGCCCAGATGTTGTAGAAGTGGGCGCGGCGGCCGTTGGGCAGGGTGTTCCAGAGCCAGGTGCGGGCGAGGATCTTCAGCACGGGCCACTGCTTGGAGCCGGTGTCGTCGCGGGTGGAGGCGCTGCCGTAGGAGACGAGGGTGCCGCCGGGGGCGAGCAGGTGCCAGGAGTCGGTGACACTTCGGCCGCCGACGTGGTCGAAGACGGCGTCCACCCCGCTGGGCGCCAGCTCCCGGACCCGGGCGGGCACGTCGCCGACGCGGTAGTCGACCGGGATGACGCCCAGCTCCCGCAGGGCGTCGTGGTGCCGGGCGGATGCCGTGCCGATCACCTTCACGCCCGCCGCGCTGGCGAGTTGGACCAGGACGGAGCCCACGCCGCCGCTGGCGCCGTGCACCAGGACGGTCTGCCCGGCGCGCACCTGGGCCTTGCGGTGCAGCATCTGCCAGGCGGTGATGCCGTTGACCACTACGGTCTCGGCCTCCGCCGCCGTGAGGCCGTCCGGGACCGGGACCGCGTCCTTGGCGTCGAGCACCACATGGGTGGCCCACCCGCCGACCTTCACCAGCGCGGCCACCCGCCGACCGGTCAGGCTCGGGTCGACGCCCTGGCCGGTCGTCAACACCCGGCCCACCAGGTCATAGCCGGGGACGAACGGGAACGGTGGCTGGTCGTAGTACCGCCCGCGGCGCATCTGCTGCTCGGCGAACGACACGCCGGTCGCCTCCATGGCGATCACGATCTGTCCCGGGCCGGCGTCCGGTACGGCTGCCTGGCGGATCTTCAGGCCTTCCGGGGCCACGATGCCCGGCAGAACGACCTGGACGAGGCGTTGGTTGCCCATGACCGCCCTCTTTTCTCGTAGAAGGATTCGCGTTCGTTAGAAGGTATAACTCCAAAGGCGGGTGAGAGTCAAGAACGTTGGTGATAACCTCTAACTGAATGGTGTGGCACTGCAGCTTCGGGAGAGTGGGAGACAGGTCGTGATCGAGCCGTACACGAGGACTCCGAGGGAGCGGTACCGCGCCCAGGTACGGGAGGAAATCAAGCAGCACGCCTGGGCGCAGATCGCCGTCGCCGGGGCTTCCGCCCTGTCCCTGAACGCCATCGCCAAGCAGATGGGTATGAGCGGACCGGCCCTGTACCGGTACTTCGCCAACCGCGACGAGCTGATCACCGAACTCGTCAAAGACGCCTACCGCACCCTGGCCGACACCTTCCGCACCCGCGCCGAGGCCGGCGCCGACCTCGGCGACCTGGCGCACGCCCTGCGCCAGTGGGCTCTGGACGACCCCCAGCGGTACTTCCTCGTCTACGGCACCCCCGTGCCCGGATACCAAGCACCCGAAGACACCACGCGAATCACCACCGAGATCATGGCCGTCCTCCTCGACGCCTGCACCGCTGAGCAACCGCCCGCCACGCCGCCGTCCCCGCTCGACCCGCACCTGGCCGACCGTCGGGCCTGGGCCGGACAGCACCCGGCCCCGCCGTCAGCGCTCCGCCGCGCCCTCACCTTCTGGACCCGCCTCCACGGCGTGCTCTCCCTCGAACTCGCCGGCCACTTCACCGGCATGGGATTCGACCCCGCCCAGCTCTACGCTGCCGAAACGGAAGCCCTCGCGGGCCGGTGACGACGCGATAGGCGCCCGCTCGCGGAGCATTCCAGCCAGGCGGCGTGCGTACTCGGTCGCGTTGGCTGGTGCGGGGCTGCGTTCGCACCTCTGGGCGGCAGGCCCGAAGCCCCGGCGCCGCGTCGAAGGCGGCGGTGAACTTCGCATCGCGGTCCCGGATGAGATGGGTGAATTCCGCAGCGCCGTCGCCTAGTTGCTGCCGCTGCCGAAGGAAGGCGACACCGGGGTCGGCGAGCGGCTGGAGGTCGACTGGACGCTGTGCGTGGGGCACGGGCTCTGCGCCGATCTGCTGCCCGAGGCGATGAGGTTGGACCGCGACGGCTATCCGGTCCCGCGGCGCCGACTTGCGGCACCGCGGCGACAGAGGATATGGCGTACATCACTGGAACTCGCTCCCGGGTGCCGGACAGCCCATAGGAGTGACCACAGATATGCGAACCCGGGTACGGGCCGGGGACCCGAATGTCTTCGCGGAGCTATTCGACCTCTATGCCCGAACCGTCTACAACCACGCCTTCCGCCTGACTGCCGACTGGTCCGTCGCGGAGGACGTCATGTCGGCGACGTTCATGGAGGCATGGCGGCTGCGCGGCAAGGTGGACCCCGAAGGAGGTTCGCTGCGGCCGTGGTTGCTGGGGATCGCCACCAACCTCGCTCGCAACCACTGCCGCGGCAACCGGCGTTACCGTGCCGCGGCCGCAGCGCTCGCCGCGGCGGGACCGTCGGCGGTGGAAGTGCCGGACCACGCCGAGGAGGTGGCCGGCCAGGTGGACGACCGGCGCCGGATCGCCGCCGCGCTCACCGCCATGGGCTCGTTGCGGCGTTCCGAGCGCGAGGTCCTGGTCCTGTGCCTGTGGGAGGGCTTCGAGTACGCCGACGCCGCCGAGGCCCTCGGCATCCCGCTCGGTACCGTCCGCTCCCGGCTTTCCCGCGCCCGTACGAAGCTGCGCAAGCTCGCCAGTGCGGAACTGATGGCGGACGAACGGGAACCCGTCCGCCGTTCTCGACAGATACATGGCGACCGCGCGACCGCGGTCCGGTCCGCACAGGAAGGAAACCGATGAACGCCAGCCCCTCTCAGTCGCACCCGGCTGAGTGGCAGGAGACCCAAGGGCTCCTGCCGACCCTGGAGCGGGATCTGCCGGCGGGCCGCCACCAGTTCCACAAGGAGCGCCTGATGGCCCAGATCCACGACGACCTCGACAACTCCGGCTCCTACCCCGCCCGAACCCGCGCCGCCAAGCCGCGCAACCCGTTCCTGCGCCGCGCGATCGTCCTGCCGGTGGCGGCGTGCGCCCTGGCGGGCGCGGTCGTGACCGGGGTCCGCCTGTTCGGCAACTCGGGCAGTGTCACCGGCTTGGCCACCGGCCCTGTGCTGACCACCCGGATAGGCGCCGCCGACGTGCACGGCGTCGCCCAGCTTCTGGACCGGATCTCCCTGGCCGCCCAGGAGACCCCCAGCCCGCAGGCGAGTGCGGGCGAGTACATCTACATCGAGGCGAAGACCGCCAGCACCTACGTGCGGACGGTCGATGACAAGAGCTCGGTGGTCAGCGACGCGCTGCACACCCGCCAGACCTGGGAGTCGCCCGACGGCCACAAGGGCTGGCTGATCGATCCGGGCAACACCGAGGGCACGTCCCTGGACTCGAAGGTCGAGCCGTACCTCAACGCGCCGTCGTACGACTTCCTGGCCACCCTGCCCACCGACCCCGACGCCCTGCTGAAGAAGATCTACACGGAGACCAAGGGCCACGGGTCCAGCCCGGATGCGGAGGCGTTCACCACGATCGGCGACCTGCTCAGCCAGAGCTACCCGCCCGGGAAGCTCTCGGCAGCGCTGTACAAGGCCGCCGCCAAGATCCCCGGTGTGGTCAAGGTGGACGACGCGGTCGACGCCGCGGGCCGCCACGGGGTCGCGGTGGCCCGGCTCGACGAGGCCAGTGGCCAGCGCACCGAGTGGATCTTCGACAAGAAGTCGTTCACCTTCCTCGGCGAGCGCACCGTCCAGGTCAAGGGCACGTCCGGCGACCACGGCCTGATCAAGCCCGGCATGGTCGTCGACACCGAAGCCATCACAGAGCGCGCGATCGTCAACGGCATGAAGCAGACCCCTTCCCACACGGGCTGAACAGCCCGGCAGCAAGGCCTACCTGAGTCTCCTGAGCGACATCGCCCAGGACGACCTGGACGCTGTGGGGGCCGATAAGTACGTCCGCGCAGGTCAGCAGGTCATGTGCGGGTGTGGGGGAGAGCCGCGCAAGTTGATCGTTGACAGAGAAGCGGAGCAGCGAGGCGCGTTGAGCACTCGACGGCTGATCTGGCTTGCGACGTACGACGCTTGACGGGTACTCAGGACGTAGAACCAGTCCCATTGCCCAGTGCGGTCTTCCCAAAGGGCACGATAGAGCGAGGTAGGGGCTCCGGTAACCGGATATGGCCTGTGCCGCTCGAAAATACGATTCGGCACTGTGACCTGCAGTGCTGCTGTTCAGTCAAGTGGCGTGGTGGTACTCATTGATGAGGCCGCCCAGGACGGGACGTCGTCGGATGCGGTGCGCTTGAAGGGCGGTGACGGTTGCCGGGGTGGATGTACTAGGTCAGGACTGCTCGGGCGTGGGCCTCGTGGTAGATCAGGATCCGGTCGAGGAGTTCGCGGCGCAGGGTACCCACGACTCGCTCGCAGATTGACAGGCGACAGCCCGGCCCAACGCCCGCGCCAAACCCTGGGTATGGGGCAGAACCGCCCCACCACCCGCCGACTACGCCGCCGATATGTGTGCACCCTTGGAGGAACGTCGCACTAGTCGGCGAGGAACTGCGCCAGGCCTGTGGCGAGAGCGCGGTACTCCTCCGGCCGGTTGTAGAGCTGTGCGCTGATCCGCAGCACGCCGCCGCCGGGCCAGGGGCTGACGGCGACGTTGGCGCCCAATTGCCGCCGGATGGCCACCCGCGCCCCCTGCGCGGTCTGCTGGTTCTCCGCCCAGCCGGGCGGCAGGCGCAGCGCGCGCATCGCCACCCCGCGTGTGGCGGGCAGCGGATGCAGTCCGGTGTGCTCGTCGACCACCCGTTGCCCGTACGCGGCGAGCCGGTCGTTGTGCTCGCGGACCCGCTGGGCACCGAGCCGCTCCAGCAGCTCGAAGCCGGTCGGGGCGGCCAGCCATGGGGTGTAGTCGCAAGTCCCACGCCATTCGACGCTGGCGGGGAATCCTCGTTTGTGCTCCCAGGAGACGGTGAGTGGGCGGACGCGGGAAAGCCACTCCTGGCCGACCGCCAGCACCGCGGCGGCGCGTGGCGCGAAGGCCCACTTGTGCAGGTTTCCGAGCCAGAAGTCGGCCCCACCGACGTCGGCCGCCACCATGCCGGGTGCGTGCGCGGCGTCCACGACGGTGACCACACCGCGGGCGTTGAGCTCGGTGAGCAGTTCGGGCGCGGCGATCCGGCGGGCGGTGGGCGAGCTCACCAGGTCGAGGACGGCGACCCGGGTGCGGTCGTCGACGGCGGCCAGTACGGCGTCCCGGACCGCCGCCTCGTCGGGGGCGTGCAGCGGCAGTCGGGCCACGGTCAGCTCGGCCCCCTGCTCGGCGGCATGCCGCCGAGCGGCTTCTGTGACCACGCCGTACCCGTGGTCGGTGACGAGGATCCGCTCGCCCCGGCCCAATGGGATGCTGGCCAGTGCGACGGCGATGCCCTCGGTGACATTGGTGAGCAGCGCGAGGCGCTTCGGGTGCGCGCCGAGCGCGGCGGAGATCCGGGTACGGGCTGCTGCGATCCGCCCCGGCAGGTCGGCGAAGAAGCCGTCCGGATCACGCTCCTGCTCGTCGCGCAACCGGGCCTGGACGCGCTGGACTGGCACCGGCGGCGCGCCGTACGAGCCGTGGTTGAGGTGGGCTACGGTCGGGTCGAGGGTGAACAGCCCCTGGGCGCCGGGTACTGGCTCCGGCGGTTCGACTTCTGGTGGTTCGTCGAGCTCCGCGGAGTCCGTGGCCACGTCCCAATCCCTCCCAAACGCCGTGAGATGTGAAAGATTATCGCCAGCCCCGCGCCGCCGCTCCCCCTTGGCCGGAAGCCGTTCGCCCGCTGTGGACCCTCGGCTCTGATCCTGGCGGGCGCGGAGGCGGCGGTCTGCGTCGAGGCCACCGACGAGCCGCTGCCCGACGAGGTGGAGTCCGACGAGGTGGAGTCCGCCATGAGCCGAGTCCTCCGCAATTCCCTCATCAACGTCATCCGGCAGGCTCAGTCCTGTCGCGCGTGAAAACTCGGGTTCGAGCACAAAGCGCCCCGCACTGTGGTGCGGGGCGCCGACGTGCTCGATCAGGCCGGGGTGACGTTCTCCGCCTGTGGGCCCTTCGGGCCCTGGGTGACATCGAAGTTGACCAGCTGGTTCTCCTCCAGCGACCGGAAACCGGCGGCGTTGATGGAGGAGTAGTGGACGAAGACGTCGGGGCCGCCGCCGTCCTGCGCGATGAAACCGAAGCCCTTCTCGGCGTTGAACCACTTCACGGTGCCGGTGGCCATGTTTGTCCCCTTGTCCGGGATGGTGGGGCACTGGCTTGTCAGTACCCCTTGGGTGAGGTGATCGCCTTGGTCCTCGGACACCGCTGCACAGCGCGACGCCCGCGGTGCGAACCGCGGGCGCTCAGACTTCGGAACCACGACTGCTACGGGGGAAGTTAGCGGATTCGTGGTTGCACGGCTACAAGGCGCAGCGGACCGGGCTTAGCGCAGGCCTCGGGCCGCCCTGATTCCAGCTGTCGCTCAGCGTCACACGCGACCTTCGGGCCCTGAAGAGTTCGCTTGCAGTCGTTGAAGGCTGCGACGGGCCTCTTCCTCGTCATGGCTGGCCTGTTGGGCGCGGCGCGTGGCGTTGTCCCGGTTCTGGCACGCCCGTTCGGCACGCTGCTCGGCACGATGCGCTCTCCTGCACGTTGTCCGTGGTGGACGGGGTGCGAGCACGCTAGCTGACGCCACTGACCGCTGCCCGCGGCGGCGACTATGGCGCCGGGACCGGGTCGCTGATCCGGTGATCGGAAAGAAGCGGCCTAGCCGCGGGTGGCAGTGACGGGCCGTCAGGGCAGCTTGACCGCGAGGATGTCCGTGCGGCGGACCTCCGGCGCACCGGTCAGCATGGTGGGGACGGCCGCGCGCAGGGCGTCCGCGATCTTCCCCTCGATGTGGGCGGTGCGGCCCTGCTCGTCGGTGAAGGTGTCGAAGACGCCGAAGACCGTGGGGCTCTCCCGGAACGCGAACCAGCTTAGGGTGCCCTCCTCCTTCCGGGCCAACTCCACGGCGCCACACAGTAGTTGCTCCACCTGGTCGGCGAACTCGGGCTTGGCCTCGATCCGCACCAGCAGGCCGATCTGCGACATCATGTGCTCCGTCCTTAAGGTCTGGTCCACCGGCGGTTGGCCGGTACCCAGGACGCTATGGCCGATCCGGGGCCCGGCCGCAGTGGCGGGAACGACACATCCGGTACCGTTCCCGCCATGCGTGCCTGTGTGCTGGTCCTGGACGGCGTGTTCGACTCCGGGCTGACGGCGGTGCTGGACATCCTGCGCTGCGCCAACGAGCTGCGCGGCCGGCTGCCGCAGCCGCCGCCGGCCTGGCGGATCGAGACCGTCGGCTTCACCGACACCGTCCGAACGGGCGCCGGCCTCAACGTCGTTGTCGCACCGGCCGACCGGGCCGCAGGCTGCGACCTGCTGGTACTGCCCGCCGTGTCCGAGCTGGACCCGGACCGGCTGCTGAAGCTGGTGACCGGCGAGGCCACCGCGCCCGCCCGCGAGCTGCTGCGGCAGGCCCGGGAGCGCGGCACACCGATCGCCACGGCCTGCGCGGGCAGCTTCCTGCTCGCCGAGGCGGGCGTGCTGGACGGCCTGCGGGCGACCACCACCTGGTGGCTCGCCCCGCTCTTCCGCCGCCGCTACCCGCAGGTGACCCTCGATCAGGAGTCCATGGTCACCAGCTGCGACGGCGTCACCACCGCCGGGGCCGCCTTCGGCCACATCGACCTCGCGCTCACCCTGGTCCGCCGCGCCAGCCCCGCGCTGTGCGACCTGGTGGCCCATCACCTGGTGATCGACGAACGCCCCTCCCAAGCCGCCCACACCCTGCTGGGCACCCTGGCCGAGAGCGACCCGACGGTGGCGGCCTTCGAACGCTGGGCGCGCGAGCGCCTGCACGAACCGCTGGACGTGCAGGCCGCGGCCCGGGCGCTGGGCGTGAGCGAGCGCACCCTGCAGCGCACCACCCGCAGCGTGCTCGGCACCACGCCGGTCCGCTTCGTCCAGGACCTGCGGGTCGAACAGGCCGTCCACCTGCTGCGGACCACCGGCCAGACGGTCGACGCGATCGCCCGCCGGGTCGGCTACGAGAACCCCGGCACCCTGCGCGCCCTGCTCCGCGAGCGCACCGGCAGCACCGCCGGCGCCCACCGCCGCGCGCTGATCCGGCAAGATCCGTAAGAGAGGCCTTAGTAGCACCTGTCGGCGAACAGTTCCCGGTGTCAACGCAGCAGTGTCGCCGGGGTGACGAAGAAGCTGTTCCAACTCTGTCTGGGCAACAGCCGTGACAGAGCCGCCAAGAGGACCCGGTCGGCCGGTTGCAGCTTCGGTCGGCCGACGTGGCGTTGGAGTACTGCGAGCTGGTGCCGGAGCACCAGCAGTTCGACGTCCTTCGCCGCGTTGTTGTTCAGGAACCTGAGGCCTGCCAGCTCCAGCGCCCTGCGCGTCAGCACGTAGACCCATGACCACCGCATGGACTCCGATCATGCTCCGGCTGACCACGCTCCTGCAGGGGAATGGCCCAGCTCAGCGGCTCGCACCCGCGTTTTCACGCGGGACAGACGGAACGCCGCTTCGGTGCTGTTCATCATGTGTGCTTGTCGTTGGGCCGGTTGAGGCCGAGGTCACGCCGTGGGTGGCCGACCATGGTGGCGGGGTCGACGATGCGGTCGAAGTCGGTGGCGGAGACGCCCAGGGCGAGGGCTGCCTCGCGCAGGGTCGTGCCCTCGTCGTCGGCCTTGTGCGCGATCGCGGATGCCTTGTCGTAGCCGATGGTGGGGCTGAGAGCGGTCACGAGCATCAGCGACCGGCCGACGTACTCGTCGACTTTGGCCCGGTCGAGCTCGGTGCCCTCGACGCTGTAGCGGCGCAGCTTGTCGCAGGCGTCGCCGAGGATCCGGGCCGAGTGCAGCACGTTGTTGATGATGATCGGGCGCATGGCGTTGAGCTCGAAGTTGCCCTGCGCCCCCGCGGAGGCGACAAGCGAGTCCTCCCCTAGCACCTGCAGGCAGACCATGACCATCGCCTCCTGTTGGGTGGGGTTGACCTTGCCGGGCATGATCGAGGAGCCGGGTTCGTTCGCAGGCAGCTTGAGCTCGTGCAGCCCAGCTCTGGGTCCGGAGGCCAGCCAGCGCATGTCGTTGGCGATTTTCATCAGGGCAACGGCGAGGCCGCGTAGCCCGGCGCTGACCGCGACCATCGCGTCCAGCGATCCTTGGGCGGCGAACTTGTTCGGAGCGGTCACGAAGGGCTGGCCGGTGAGTTCGGCGATTTGCGCCGCGATCTGCTCAGCGAACCCGTCGGGAGCGTTCAGCCCGGTGCCGACGGCCGTGCCGCCCGCCGCGAGCTGGTGGACAGCGTGCAGACTGTCGGCCAGCCGGGCGCGCGCGTCGCGCAGCTGCGCGACCCAGCCGGACCATTCCTGCCCGACGGTGAGCGGGGTGGCGTCCTGTAGGTGGGTACGGCCGATCTTGACCACATCCACCCATTCCACTCCCTTGTCATTGATGGCGTGGGCAAGCCGGTCGACGTGAGGGATCAGATGCCCGGTGACCTCGTGCACGGTGGCAATGTGCATCGCGGTGGGAAAGGTGTCGTTGGACGACTGGCACATGTTGACGTGGTCGTTGGGATGCACCGGGTGTTTGGTGCCGAGCGTGCCGCCGAGCAGCTGGCTGGCCCGGTTTCCGATCACCTCGTTGATATTCATGTTCGACTGGGTGCCCGACCCGGTCTGCCATACGTACAGCGGGAACTCGGCGTCCAGGTCGCCGGCGATGACCTCGTCGGCGGCTTGGACGATCGCGGCAGCGCGCTGGGCGTCCAGGCGGCCTGCGCGCTGGTTGACCAGCGCGGCGGCCTTCTTGACGTAGCCGTAGGCGTGGTAGACGGCCTTGGGCATGTGGTCGTCACCGATGGAGAAGTGGATCAGGGAACGTTGGGTCTGCGCACCCCAGTAGTGCTCGGCGGGTACCTCAATCCGGCCCATCGAGTCGCTCTCCACACGGGTGCCGGTGGCGCTGGTGCCGATGGGCACGTCCTTCCTCGCGGCGGTCGTCATCACACGACCTCCTCGGGGTAGTCGGGCTGCCACATCGCGTCCTGCACGGCCTGCACGACGTCGTCGATCCTGGCGCGGGCGACGCCCTCGTCGAGCGCTTGGCGTACGACGGCGATCGCCACGGTGGCGGAAGAGGCACGCAGGTTGGCCACTTCGGGAAGCAGCGACGCGCCGGGGGCGGCGGTGTCGACCAGGCCGGCAACCGCCTCGGCGGCGGCGCGGATCATCCCAGGGGTGACGTGTTCGGCGCGGGAGACCACGGTGCCCAGGCCGAGGCCGGGGTAGACCAGTGCGTTGTTGGCCTGTCCGATCTTGTAGTCGACGCCGTTGTACGGGACCGCATCCCACGGGGTGCCGGTGCCGATCAGCGCTCGGCCGTCGGTCCAGCGGACGAGGTCGGCCGGGTGTGCCTCGATCTTCTCGGTCGGGTTCGACAACGGGAAGATCAGCGGCTGGTCGACGTGCGCGGCCATCTCTCGAATGATCGGCTCGGTGAACGCACCGCCCGCGGTCGAGGTCCCGATGAGGATGGTTGGATGCACCTCGGCCACCGTGGTTGCCAGGGTTACCCGGCCCTCACTGTCCCGTTCGTAGCCCTTGGCCTCGCTCGCCGGGCGGGCATACGGCGTCTGGAAGTCACGCAGATTACTCATCTTGTCCAGCAGCAGGCCCTGCTTGTCGACCAGCCACACTTGTCGTTTCGCTGCCTCAGGCTGGGCGCCGGCGCGGATCATCGCGTCGCGGATCTGGTCGGCGATGCCGACTCCAGCGGTGCCGGCGCCGAAGACGACCACCCGCTGTTCGGCCAACGGCGTGCCGGCCACCCGCACGCCGGCGAGGACGGCAGCGAGGGTGATCGCGCCGGTGCCCTGCATGTCGTCGTTGAAGATGCAGGCCTTCTCCGCGTACTCCAGGAGAATGCGACGCGCGTTGGACGGACCGAAGTCCTCGAAGTGCAGCAACGCCTTCGGAAACAGTCGCGAGGCGGCCGTGATGTAGGCCTCGATGAGCCGGTCGTAGGCATCACCGCGGGTGCGTGAGTGCCGCAGCCCGACATACAGAGGGTCGGTGAGCAGGGCCTCGTTGTCGGTGCCCACATCGAGCATGACCGGGACGACCCGGGCAGGGTGTATGCCTGCTGCCGCCGTGTAGACGGCCAACTTGCCTTGCGAGATTCCCATGCCGTTGCTACCCCAGTCGCCGATGCCGAGGATCTCCTCCGCATCAGTGGCCACCAGGAGGTCAACGTCGTCGGCGCCCAGCCCAAGGTTCGCGAACGCCGTCTCCACCCCGTCCGGATCGTCCACCGACAGGTACACGCCCCGGGGGCGCTGGTACTCGTGGCTGTACTGTTCGATCGCCTGGCCGACGACCGGGTCGTACACGATCGGCAGCATCTCGTTGAGGTGGTCGACGAGCAGCTTGTAGTAGAGCGTCTCGTTGCGATCCCGCAGGGATTCCAGGAAGGTGTTCTTCGCCAGCGGTGTCGGCTGCGCCGTGAACTGCTCGTACGCCCGCACCGCCTGCTGCTCCTCCGACTGCACCCCCGGCGGCACCAGGCCGGCAAGCCCGAGCTCCGCACGCTGCTGCGCCGTGAACGCGGTGCCGCGGTTGCGGATCGGGTCACGCAGAACGGCAACTCCCCGAGAACCGAAAGTCCTCTCGTCCGTGATCATGGCTTTCCGTCCTTCCTGATGACCTGTCGTCGTGGATGGGCTCTACTCCGTGTCGTCCGTCGATTCCGACCGCCGCGGGATTGTTGCCGGTCAGCGGCGTGGGGCGGTCACCTGGTCCTCGCGGCGGAGGCCGCACGCGGCGGGATGGTCGGCGGAGACAGGCACCTGATGGCGGTGCGAGTTCGCCCAGTGAGACCCACACTCATTCCTTCCCAGATGTTGAGCCATCATGACCCAGGCGCTCTTTGGCCCTGGGCCCCTGATGGGATGGCACTACGTACGTGTGAAGTTCGCTCACCGGACGGACCGCCGAGTACCACCGCAAGCAGATCCGGGGGACTCCGGGGCCCAAGCCGCGGAGGAGCGCTGATCGCGTGATTGGCAGCGGAGGCCGCCTGGTAGAGCGGGCAGGGGACCGGCTGCGCGGGGCGAGACATTGGCCCAGCAGCAAGCCGGTCGACTCGAACCTGCGGCGGTCGCGAAGCGCAGGGTCGACCGCTGCGACCCATGCCCACCTGCGGAAATGCCTTCGAAGGCGCATTGACCTTCACATGGCACGATGCGGTTGAGTGGGTCCATCCGTAGGTGCACCGGTAGCACTTATCAGCGCCCTGACCTGTGGAAACACGGTCAGTGGTGGTGCCCCCGGCGGGACTACATGCAGAGGATGCAGGGCTGACAGTGAGGATGTCGTGTGGCCACCGTGTCGCTCAGGTGCCTGTATGCCCTGGTCTTCATCGAGCACGGCACCCGGCGCGTCCACCTCACCGGCGTCACCGCCAACCCCACCGCTCGGTGGACAGTCCAGCAGGCCAGGAATCTCGCCATGACGCTGGGGCCCCGGATGGACTCGCTGCGCTTCCTCATCCGGGCTGCGGGCACCCTACGCCGCGAGCTCCTCGACCGGATCCTGATCTACAACGAGGCTGACGCCCGAGCGGCGCTCACCGGGCACATCCGGCACTACAACCGACACCGCCCCCACCAGTCCCGGCGGCAACTACCCCCGGAAGGCACCGAACCGCCCACCACAGCAACCATCACCGACCTCCAAGCCCACCGAGTCCGACGACATCCGATCCTCGGCGACCTGATCAACGAGTACCACCAAGCCGCCTGACCGCACCGCATCGCCCCAGCTCACAGCACCAAATCGTGTTTTCGAGCGGCACAGATCGGGATCCATCCTCGCCATGGTGGCGCCAGGAGCCCAACTGGCCCCCGGCGCACCGGAGGTTGGGTGTGCTGCGATGAAGGCCTCCACGCGGACGTCTGGCGGGAGAACAGCTTCCGGATCCAGCACCAGCGCCGGTAGGCGTGACGCATCACGCCCGGCATCGGTCACCTTCAGGCATAGCTGGCAGCGGCGGACACTCGTGTCCGTCGCCCGGCAGCCCCATGACGTTCAGTACGGGCTCCTCGCCCTGGTCGGTCTCGAAGGTGAACGACGCACCCGTCGCCGTCGCCATGAGCGTGAGTTGATTGCCGAACGTCAGCGGAAGGTAGGGCTGCCAGGGGCAGTCCGCCTTGTCCAAGGCGGAGACCAGGTCCGAGTGGTTGACCGCCGCGGGGAAGGTGCCCGTCCCGCCGACAACTGCTGCGGGGAGCTCGATGACATCGCGCCAGGCCTGGATGCAGACCAGGGAGACCTTGCGGCAGCGGCAGACGCTCAGTTCGACATCCCCGTAGGCGAACAGCCGCGGCCACATTCTGCTTCGGCTTATGGGCCCGACATCCCAGGGTTCGCCGAGCGCGGCCGTCACATCGGCCCAGTCGGCTCCGATGAACACCGGGCCCAGTCGGCCCGTTTTCGCCACGTCGGTCAGGATGTCGAGTATCTCCACTCGCGGAAGCCTGGCAGGCGGCCTCATCGAGAGTCCAGCGGTTCGGCGGCTGGCGCGACGGTTGCCGCGCTTCGAACGGGACGGCGGTCAGCTGAACTGGGAGACCACGACGGCGAGTTCGCAGGGTTCGTGCAGGAAGAGGAAATAGGTGCCGACGCCTGCTTCGGCGACGTCCGCCCCAGTGACGGCGCCGATGTAGGACATGACCTTTCCGCAGGCGGGGCAAGCGGGGTAGTGCGGGTCCTGGACCCAGCCCGGTTGGCCGCCGAGGGTGGATGTGCCCTCGGACTCGCCATCGCCACCCAGATACAGGGCGGGCCGTGGTTCTCCCGGCGTGAGTCGCGTCCGTGGTGGATCCGCCTTCTCCAGTTCCCGCTCCCGTAGGTGGCGGGGTTGGACGGTGTGCGCGGACCAGGCGGATCCGCCGTCGGGAGTCACCTGTGCGTAGGTGTTGCCGTAGGTCGAACACAGGTAGCAGCTGACGATCCGCAGGCGCCCTCGCCAAGAGGCGTGGGCGAGCGCGGCGGCGACCCGGGGGTCGGCGGTGTCGACGTCGAGTACGTTCCACAACCGGCCTCCGCACCAGGGGCACTGGCCCTCGGCAGGTTCGGATGCCGTCCCGGGGACAAGTTGGTACGCCGTGGGCCCACAGAGCTGCCGTGCCTGCCCGGTGGTGTCGAAGTCCCAGCCGTTCCGGTGGAGGAGGCCGGTGAACGCGTCGAGCGCCATGCCAGCGGGCGGCTGCTTCAACCACCTGCCGAACGCCGCCTCGGCCACCGGGCCGCGCGTCGCCGTAAGTACAGTCACCAGGTAGTCCCAGTCCTCGGCACCCGCGTCGACCCGTGCCACGGCAGCGCGCTGGAGGTCCTCGTCCGCCGCCCGGAACAACGACTCGGGAACGTACATCTCCGCGTCGAGCAGCCGCACGAGATACGGGCGCAACGCGGCCGGATCGTCGTCCGTCTGCTCTTCCAACTCCCAGACCGCGTCGTCGTCGCCGGACAGGATGAGGTTCACCAGATCAGCGATCACCTTGGAAGGGTACTGGTGGGCGGGCGGTGGCCCGTGACACATCCGCCAGGTCCATGCTGGCGATCGGCGCCGTGGGCGCTTCCGCTGCCGGGGCGTCGGTGCCGCACAGGGCCTTCGCTATGAACGCGTAGATGGCGTCGTCGATCGGGCCGTTCAACGGCACGCCGTTGGCGTCGAGCTTGTCGTACTTGGACAGGTTGTAGCCGAAAGCCAACTGACGCTTGCCGTCCGGGCTGGACAGTACCCAGGTGTTCGCGCCGAACACCGCACCGTTGTGGCTCCAGAACGTCCCGCACGGTGAGTTGATGCGCAGCAGGCCGAGTCCGTACTGCTGGGGTGCGTTGCCTGACGCGTCAGACGTTGGAACGGTGGTCTCCATCTGCGCGAGTTGAGCCGCGGGGAGCAGCCGCCCGGTCAACAACTCCCGGTAAAACCGGTTGAGATCCTCCATCGTGGAGACAACCGCCCCGGCCGTCCAACCCCACGACATGTCGTAGACGCTGAAGTCGCGGGGCGGCTCGAACAGCCCGTACCCCGACTCGTACATCTTCGCATGCGGGCCGGTGATGTGCGGGCTGGTGGGGAAATAGGTGTGCCGCAGGCCGGCCCGACGGATGACGTTGCGGGTGATGTACTGCTCGGGGTCCTCGCCCGTCAGCTTCGCGAGCAGCAGGCCCGCGATGATGTAGTTGGTGTTGGAGTACGCCCACTTCTGGCCGGGCGCCCCGGTCGCCGGTGTCTGTATCCCCCAGTGGGCCAGTTCCAGGGGGGAGATGTGCCGGAAGCGGCCCTCCTCGATGCTGCTCCCGGACCCCTGGAGCAACGAGGGGAACGCGTAGGGTGTGTAGTCCCCGATCCCGCTGGTGTGGTTCAGCAGCATCCGCACGGTGATGCGGTCACCGCGCTGGCCGGGAATGAGTCCGGGAAGGTAGCGGGAGATCGGCGCGTCCAGGTCGAGTCGGCCAGCGGCCACTTGCTGGAGTAGGGCGACGGCGGTCATGGACTTGGTGATGCTGCCGATCCGATGCTCCATGTCTGGTGTGACGGGCCTGCCGGTGTCCCGGTCGGCGACACCGGCGGCACCTCGCCAGGTCGTGTCCCCGTCACGCACCGCGGCGTAGATTCCGTACATTCCAGCGGCGTGAACGGCCTTCAGCGCGTTCGCCAGGCCCACTCGGTCGATCGGCGACCGCGGTGATGCCGTGGCGGCGAACGGACGTGGAGCCGCCTGCGCCTGGGGCAGCGCCGTGGCCGAGGTGGCAATGGCGGCGACGAAGGCAAGGGCCGCGGCCCATCGCCTCCCGGTCCGCATGGATCGTCCCTGACGCTGCTCGCGAGCTAATCGCATCGTCTTCAACACGGCCTCTCTGCTTGAGGAAAGGAGCGATAAGGCGATCTTCCCTGGCGTAGTGCGGAACGCAATCGTTCACAGGAACGAGCCGGAAATCCCCCCGGAGAGGTAGCGCACGGTCACCGCGGCTTCCAACGGGAGAACGCGTCCCGGTCGCTGCGGCTGGCACCGCCACATCACGTTGGCTATGGCCGCCCACGCCAGCCTGACTGTCCACGCGCCCGCGAACTCGACACCGGGAAAGCGGAAAGGGGATCCTCCCCGCTCCTCCCACTGAGCCTCGCCGAGATCCGACGCCTGGTCACCCGACTCACCGACCACCGGCCCCTGACCATCGACCACGTCCTGCACTGGTCACACTGGCGCCGACGACGCCAACACCAAAGGGCAGTAATCCCCGTCCGTGAGGGTCAGCGCGGCCACGGGTGGTGTCGTGGCAGTGGAAGCGGCGGCCCATCGGCCTTCGATCCGTGGGCGTAGGCTCGGGCCATGGGCTCCGGCTTCGCGGATGTCCAGGCGGCGTTTGGAATGTGTACGGCACGGCGGCGCACTGCTGGCTGACCGTTTGGCAAAGCTTCCAGCCGCGTAGGCACGGCGCCCGGCGTCGCCGCGGCATGTGCAGCGAACGCGCCTGAGTGACCCGCCATCAGCCTCGGCGCCATACAGAATTGGTGGGCAGATCGAGACGCGACTCGACCTGCTGGACTGCCTCGCGGTCGATCTGCCGTACCGGGACCTGGCGCTCGGCCGGGCAAGCGCTGCCTGGCAGGCAGGACTTGGGCCTGTCCGAGGGGTCGTTGTTGGAGCGAGAGTCGGATCACGGCTGCGGCGACGGCGCAGTGGTCAGCCGGCTGATCGTGCGCGCGAGCGACGTCTCCTGCGTGCAGGGACAGCATCCGTCAGTGCCCGGCGATATCGGCATGTGGATGGGCCTAGAGCGGACGGTCCGCCGTCTGTTTGTATGCCTCCTGGACAGTAATTCAGGAGGTGACGGACACATGGTGTCCACGGAGAGCATTTTCGCCTTCGCGGCGATGTCGCTACTGGTGATCGTGATTCCGGGGCCGAGCGTGCTGTTCGTGATCGGCAGAGCCCTCGCACACGGCCGCCGCACGGCGCTCGCGACGGTCCTCGGCAACCTGGTCGGCTCCTACCTCCTAGTGATCGCTGTGGCTTGGGGCCTGGGCTCGCTGGTGGAGAGTTCGGCGGCAGTGTTCACGGGCGTGAAGCTGGCCGGAGCGGCCTATCTCGTCTACCTGGGCGTACAGGCGTTCCGGCACCGTAAGCAGATGCGTGCGGCGGTCATGGAGGTCCCGGTGGGTGAGCGGCGCGGCGATCTGCGCACGATCCTGGACGGTATTTTCGTAGGCGCCACCAACCCGAAGGGCATCGTCTTCTTCGCGGCGGTGCTGCCGCAGTTCGTAGACCATTCGGCGGGCCACGTCCCCCTCCAGATGATGGTGTTGGGCCTGCTCCCGGTCGCCATCGGCATGATCACAGACACCCTGTGGGGCGTGGGTGCCGCGGCGGCCCGTTCCTGGTTCGCACGCTCGGACCGCCGCCTGTCGATGGTCGGCGGGGCGGGCGGTCTCGCGATGATCGGCCTGGGCGTGACGGTAGCGGCGACGGGCCGCGCCGACTGATCCCGCCACGGGATACCGGACTACGGGAGGTGACGGGGGTGGCCTGGGCCGACCGCGCCCGGCTCGCCGTTGCTGATTCCCGGCGGGGTGTACGGGCCGGTCCAGGCGTACCTGCCGGGCCTTGGATCAAGCCCCACTTCATCCGCAAGGACATGGCACCAGGAACTGGCGCTCGGCCGGGCAGGTACGGGCTGATCTAGCGTGCGGATTGTGTGGACTCGGGTGTGGCGTCGTCGGGTTGCTGCAAGGCTGGGGATATGGGTGGTCAGCCATGTCCCGCATGCCAGGGGTTGCGGGTGACGGAGCATTCAGATCACACGGTGGAACTGGATGAGGACGGTATCCAGGTGGCGGTGACGCGCTCCTACACGGCGCAGTGCAGTACCTGCCATGGTTCGGGTGAGGCGGAGTGAGGAGGCCCTGGTGAGGAAAGTGTTCGTCTGTCTGGCTTGCGCGATCCATTACATGCCGCCGGAGTCGATGCGGTACGAGTCGGTGGGTGTGGATGCGTCGCCGATCCATTGTGCGAATCCGGGCTGTAAGGCGGCGTTGGAGGATGGCCGGGCGGTGTCGGGCGTGCCGTTGGAGTTGTTGGAGCGGTGGGCGTTGAGGGCGGCGGAGGCGCAGGGTGAGCCGCTGGTGCCGGGTGTTCGGCGTCGGGCGCGGGGGCGGCGGCCGTCTGCTGCTCCGGCGGGTGGCCGTTCGAAGTTGAGGTGACGCAGCCCGGGGTTTCGGCCGCGGTCATCGTTGAGGATGGCCGGGTGTTGCCGGTCCGGCGGGCTGTGGCGGAGGGCGTTCTGCGCTGGCAATTCCCGGCGGGCAAAGTCGAGTCGGGTGAGACCGCCGCCCAGGCTGCGGTGTGGGAGGCCGCGGAGGAGGCGGGGCTGGCCGTCGAGGCGGTGCGGGCGATCGGAGATCAGGTTCATCCGGCGACTGGCCGGCGGATCGCGTACGCCGCGTGCCGGGTGGTGTTGGGCACCGCGGTGCTGCTGCGGCCGGACGGCCACGTGGCGTGGGTCGGTGACGATCAGCAGGAACTGGTCAGCCAGCTCCCCAGGTGGTTCGGCTGAGACCCATCACGCCAGGAGGGCGCGCCAGCGGTCGGCCGACTCCATCATGTCCTCGATGACTCGCTCCAGGAACGTCCCCACCTTGGCCAGCCGCTGCCCCACGGGCGTGTCCAGCCCGAGCGTCTCCGCCGCCGCCATCGAGGCCTGCGCCGCCTCGAGCGTCTGCCGCGAGCTGATCACGATGGAGTGGTACCAGGCGTCGTCGTCGACCACGTAGATGTCGCGACGCCGCTGCGGATCGCGCTCGCGCCGGACGTACCCCTGCTGCACCAGGTAGTTCACGGCCACGGAGACGGAGGCCGGGCTGACCTTCAGCCTGCGAGTCAGCTCGGCCGCGGTGCGCCTGCCGTCCTCGGACAGCAATAGGTCGACGTGCACGCGCGCTGTGATCCTCGGCAGCCCCGACCTGACCGCCAGCTCGATGATCTCCTCTTCCATCGTGCCGCCCGGTGGTCCGGCCGCGAGTGGGGGTGCCGGGGTGCCACGCCGCGCCCGCTGGACCGTCGCCTGGTGCGCCTGCTGGGGCCGGTAGCCGCAGGGGCCGCCGTTGCGTCCGACCTCCCGGCTGATCGTCGAGGTCGGCCGGTCGAGCCGCCTGGCGATCTCAGCGTAAGAGAGCCCGTTGGTAAGTCCGGCCGCGATGCGCTGGCGGTCCTGCTGGGTCAACCGTCCTCCTGGCATGTCGCCAGTATTGCCTTCGCCGCCATTCATTGCAACGCAGCATTGCATTCGAGCCCAGCGTCATTGCATCAATTTGGCGCCGTCCACCTGGGCAAACTCCGTTTGGGAGATTGACAGCAATTCTGAACGCAACGTAGCTTTCGAGCCGTGTCAAACACGTAATATCGCGAGATGGGGAATGGTCATGGGTGAATTACTCCACACCGTCACGACGCTGCCGACGGCGCGTCAGCCCGGCTGCCCCTTCGACCCGCCAACAGAGCTGATCGACGCCCGCCGGCACGGCCCCATCAGCCGCTACACCCACCCCGGCGGAAAACCCGGCTGGCTGATCACCGGATACGACATGGTCAGGTCGGTCCTGGCTGACTCGCGGTTCAGCTCGCGCAAGGAGCTCCTGAACGTGGGCGACTTCGAGGTTCCTCCGGCGCCGCCCGGCGAGTTCCTCCTCATGGACGAGCCACAGCACGGGCGCTATCGGAAACCGCTGGTGGGCAAGTTCACCGTACGGCGGATGCGACTGCTCGCCGAGCGCGTCGAGCAGATCTCCGCCGACTGCCTGGACGCCATGGAGAAGGCCGGGCCGCCGGCGGACCTGGTGACCGCGTTCGCCAAGCCCATCCCCGCCATCATGATCTGTGAGCTGCTGGGGGTGCCGTACCAGGACCGGGGCTCCTTCCAGGAGCAGATCGAGTCGTTCATGAGTGGGGAGACAAGCGACGAGGAGCTCATAGCGGCCTACACCGCGACCCAGAACTACCTCGCGGAGCTGGTGGCCGCCAAGCGCGCGAACCCCACCGACGACGTGCTCAGTGAACTCACCGACAGCGATCTGACCGATGAGGAGCTGAGGGGGGTCAGCCTGATTCTGCTGGCGGCCGGGCTCGACACCACCGCGAACATGCTGGCGCTGGGCACCTTCGCGCTGCTGCAGAACCCGGCACAGCTGGCCGCTCTGCGCGCCGATCCCGCGCTCGCCGACCGGGCCGTGGAGGAGCTGCTGCGGTATCTGAGCGTCGCCAAGACGTTCATGAGGACGGCGCTGGAGGACGTCGAGTTGGGCGGCCAGACCATCGAGGCCGGTACGACGGTCGTCCTTTCGTACAACACCGCCAACCGCGACCCCGAGCGCTTCGCCGATCCCCACGTGCTCGACCTCCGGAGGAAGTACGGCGGGCACCTGGCCTTCGGCCACGGCATCCACCAGTGCCTGGGTCAGCAGCTGGCCCGCGTCGAGATGGGTGTCGCGTTCGCCGCGCTGGTCAACCGCTTCCCCACGCTGCGCCTGGCCGTACCGGCTGAAGAGGTTGGCCTGCGCCCGGAGACTGCGGACATCCACGGGGTGAAGAGCCTTCCAGTCACCTGGGACGTGTGACCGCGAGCCGGTGACGGGTGAGGTCGCGTACGGCCGCCCGCCACCGCTGTGTTGTCTTTGCACAGGTCAGGACATTGTCCTACGGCAAGATCGAATGAGACGGGACAGGCACACTGCGAGGCGGGGGCAGGCCACCCCCTTGCGACATCGCATGGCGCCGGGTGGCACCGCTTGGTGCCATCCAGTGCCGCCCGGCGCCATTCCACGCCCCCAAGAGCACACGAGTACGCACGGTGCCACAATGACTCAGGTCGACGCCTTAATGTTTCCGCAGGTCAGAGCGGCCATCCTCATGTCCACCCCACGCAAGGCGCCACCCAGACTTGCATATGGCGCCATGCTGGTGTCATGATGACGTCATGGACCTCAGCCCGTATATCGACACCCTCCGCCGCGAACTCGCGGTGGCCGCCGAAGCCGGCGGGGAAGATGCCCGCGAGCTGGCCGAGCGGCTCACCGCTCCTCTGGAGTCGGCGACCCGGCTGATCATGCTCAATGTGCTCTCCGCCGCGATGGACGAGATCACCCGCGAGCTCGCCCCCGGCTCGGTCGACGTACGGCTGCGCGGGCTCGACCCCGACTTCGTGGTGACGCCGCCGCCCGCCGACGGCGGCCCCATGGAAGCGGCCGCTGCGCCCGTCGAACTGCTCAAGGCGCAGGCGCCAGCCGACGGCGACGAGGGCGGCACCGCCCGCGTCAATCTGCGTCTGCCGGCCCACCTCAAGGCGCGCGCCGAGGAGGCCGCGAGCCGCGAGGGCCTGTCGGTCAACGCGTGGCTGGTGCGGGCCGTGTCGGCCGCGGTCGAGGGCGGTGGCACGCCGCGTACGACGGAGAGGACCCGCACCATCGGACAGAGCTTCACGGGCTGGGTGCGCTAGCCGCGCCCGCGCCCGCCCCACTTCACCCACACCACGTCCCACCAGCGGGGACGACCCAAGGACTCATGAGGACGGTACAGCCATGCCTTCTTTCGACACTCCCGAACCGATTTCGGCCACCGCCCACGTGGACGCCGGTTCCATCCGGTTCACTGCGGGCGACCGCCTCGACACAGTCGTCGAGGTGCGGCCCCGCGACCCGGAGCGGGACCAGGACGTGCGGTCGGCCGACCAGACCGAGGTCACGTACGCGAGTGGCGTCCTGACTGTCAGGACGCCCAAGCAACGCTATCTCTTCGGGCGCACCGGCACCGTCGACGTGACGGTCGAACTGCCCACGGGCTCGCGCGTCGACATGACCGGCGCCTGGGCCCAGGTGCTCGGCGAGGGTCGGCTCGGCGAGGTCCGCGTGAAGACCTCGTCCGGTGACGTCCGCCTCGACACGACCGGGCCGCTCCAGCTGACCGCCTCCCACGGCTCGATCTCCGTTGACCGGATCGAGGGCATGGCCGAGATCACCACCAGCTCCGGCAGCCTGCGCGTCGGCACCGTCGACGGCCCCGCCGTCCTGAAGAACTCGCACGGCACCACGACCGTCGGCGCCGCGACCGGCGACCTGCGGGTGAGCGGCGCCAACGGCGACATCGACATCGCGCGCGCCGAGGGCTCGGTCGCCGCCACCACCGCCCACGGCACCCTGCGCGTCGCCGAAGTCGCCCGCGGCACCGTCCAGTTGGAGACCTCCTACGGCGCCGTCGAGGTCGGCATCCGCGAGGGCACCGCCGTCTGGCTCGACGTCAGCTCCGACCACGGGCAGGTACGCAACACGCTCGCCGCCTCCGAGGCCCCGGAGAAGACCGAGGACACTGTCGAGGTCCGCGCCCGGACCCGCTACGGCAACATCGACGTGCGCCGCGCCCGCACCTCGTTCGGCGACATCCACATCCGCCGCGCCTGACCTGTCAGGGCGACCTACGCCCGTAACGCCAGTCCTCTCCTCGCCCTCTCCTCTCCTTCCACTCCGCCAAGGAGCTATCTGTCATGCCCACGACACAACTCAGGCGCAACGCGACCGCCACCCTGGCCCCCGCCTCCATCCGCGCCACCAACCTCACCAAGTCCTACGGCGACAAGCAGGTCCTACGCGGCATCGACCTGGACATCCCGGCCGGCAGCATCTTCGCCCTGCTCGGCCCCAACGGCGCCGGTAAGACCACCACCGTCCAGATCCTCTCGACGCTGATCGCCGCCGATGCCGGGACCGCCCAGCTGGCCGGGTGCGACCTGGGCCGCGAGCCCGACGCCGTGCGGAAGATCATCGGAGTCACGGGCCAGTTCGCCGCCGTCGACAACCTCCTCAACGCAGAGGAGAACCTGATGCTCATGGCGGACCTGCACCATCTGCCCCGCCGCGAGGGCCGTCGCCGGGCCGCCGAACTCCTCGCCCGCTTCGACCTCACCGAGGCCGCGAAGAAGCCGGTCACCACCTACTCCGGCGGTATGCGCCGCAAGCTCGACCTCGCCATGACCCTGGTCGGCGACCCGCGCATCATCTTCCTCGACGAGCCCACCACCGGCCTGGACCCGCGCTCCCGCCGCACCATGTGGGAGATCATCCGCTCCCTGGTCGCCGACGACGGCGTGACGATCTTCCTCACCACCCAGTACCTGGAGGAGGCCGACCAGCTGGCCGACCGTATCGCCGTACTGGACGGCGGAGAGCTGATCGCCGAAGGCACCGCGGAAGAACTCAAGCGCCTCATCCCCGGCGGCCACATCTCCCTGAAGTTCGCCGACGCGGCCGCCCTGGAGCTGGCCGCCACCCACTTCGCCGCCACCACCCGGGACGACGAGGAACTCACCCTCCAGATCCCCTCCGACGGCACCGTCCCCACCCTCCGCGCCGTCCTGGACATCCTCGACAGCGCCGGCATCACCCCCGAGGCCCTCTCCCAGCACACCCCGGACCTCGACGACGTCTTCCTCACCCTGACCGGCACCGACAAGCAGCAGGAGATCTCCCGATGAGCACCCTCACCTACGCTGCCCGCGACTCCGTCACCATGTTCCGCCGGAACATGAAGCGCGCCGTGCGCTACCCGTCCATCGTCGTGACCGTCATCATGATGCCGGTCCTCTTCCTCCTCCTCTTCAACTACGCCTTCGGCGGCGCACTGGGAGCGGGAATCCAGAGCCCCCAACTGAAGGGCGACTACATCGACTACATCGCCCCGGGGATCATCCTGATGACCGTCGCCACCGGCTCCATCGGCGCCGCGCTCGGCATCTGCATGGACAAGACGGAAGGCATCGTCAACCGCTTCCGCACCATGCCCATGTCCCACGCCTCCTTCCTCACCGGCCATGTCCTCGGCAACCTCGTCCAGACCGCCCTCGGCACGGTCGTGGTCACCGCCGTCGCCTTCGCCATCGGGTTCCGTCCCGACGCCACCGCCCTGGAGTGGCTGGCCGCCACCGGCCTGCTTGCCTTCCTCGCCTTCGCCCTGACCTGGATCTCGGCCGGCATGGGCCTGGTCGCCAAGACCGTCGAGTCCGCCTCCAACCTGCCCATGCCGATCACCCTCCTCCCCTTCCTGGGCAGCGCCATCGTCCCCACCGACACCATGCCGTCCTGGATGCGCTGGTTCGCCGACCACCAGCCCTTCACGCCGATCAACGAGACCCTCCGCGGCCTCCTGATGGGCACCGAGATCGGCAACAGCGGCTGGATCTCGCTGGCCTGGTGCGCGGGGCTTGCCCTGCTCGGCTACGTCTGGGCGAAGGCCGCCTTCAAGCGAGGCGTCCGCAACTGACCCGCCGAGAACAGGGAAATGTCCCGCGGGCCCGTCCGGGGCCCGCGGGACATTTCCGGGTGAGGGCGGCCGTCCCGGCCCGCCGGTCAGCCGGCGACGCGGATGACGATCTTTCCGAAGGCGCCGCGCGCGAGGTGTTCGTACGCCTGGCGGGCGTCGTCGAAGGCGTAGACCGTGCCGATGACCGGCTCGCCTGCTCCATACGGGAGCGTCGTGCGGCCCGTGCCCGGGGGCCGTCCGAGGAGCCGCGCTCGGCGGATGGGGTCAGGCTTCCGGCTCACCACCGGGCACGGGGCGAGGCGCGCTCGGGGCCGCGCCGAAACGCAGGGCGTCGGGGTTGAGGCGCTCGACCATGCGCCGCAGCACTGCCTGGGCCGTGGCGAGCTCCTCTGGCGAGAAGACATTGTCCGCTTCTGCGTCGACGGCGGCCATCAACTCCTGTGCGCGCTCGGCGAGTTCACGTCCCTCTTGGGTGATGTGCAGTTGCATGACGCGCCGGTTGGTGGGGTGCGGCTGTCGTTCCAGCAGTCCGCGTCCCATAAGCGCGTTCACGGCCGCACCCATCGACTGTGCGGTGATCCCGCACCTGCGGGCGACCTCGGCGCAGGAAATCCCAGGGACCAGGGCGACCAGAACCAGGGCGTTCTGCTGGGCCAGCGTGAGATCGAGCGGGCGGAGGGCCCTCTCCAGACGTGGCGCCATCGCCTGGGCGAGCTGCCAGGCCAGAAAGGCGGTACGGAACGACGGGTCGTAGATCACAGCAGGGACTCCCGAAGATGGAAGGTGCCTTATATATGATGGATGCAATTAACAGGTATCTTACATCTGTCGGAAGGGCCCGTCGTGCAGATTGCCCCCACCTCCCCCGACCGGGAAGCCGCACCCGATGTCCACCCGGAAGTCCGTCGCCGCCACGCCCATGCGGTGGACGCCGCGCCACGGCAACGGGGCGCCGTCGGGCTCAAGGGCGTCCTGCTGCCGGTGGCCGTCGTGCTGGCCATCGGCACGATCTTCGTCTCCGTCTATCTCGCGGCGTTCCACGCCCCCAAGCCGCACCGACTGCCGGTGGCCGCGGTCGGGACCGCTCAGCAGGTTCTACGCGTCGAAGCCGGACTGGACGCCGGGTTGCCCGGCGGGTTCGGCGTGACCATGTACCCGAGCGAGGCGGAGGCCCGCCATGCGATCGAGCGCCGCGAGGTCTACGCCGCGTACATAGCCTCTGGCAACCCTGGGGCCGCCGGACGGAACCCGAAGCTGCTGTACGCGGGGGCCAACGGCCCGTCGGTCACTGGGACGGTGACCGGCGCCTTCGCCGCCGTCGCCAAGGCCGGCGGCGGACCACTCGTGCAGCAGGACGTCGTGCCGTCCTCCAGCGGCGACACTCGTGGCATGTCCGTGTTCTACGCCGCCTTCGGACTGATCCTGGCGGGCTATCTGTTCGGCATGATGACCTACCAGATGGCACCGCGGCTGCAGTTCCGCTGGCGGATGGTGAGCGTGGCGTCCTTCGGCGTGCTGGGCGGAGCGATCATCGGCCTGCTCTCGGGCAGCAGCGGGTTCGGAGCGCTGCCCGGTTCCTTCATCAGCGTCGCCGGGATCACTTCGATGATGGCCGCAGCCGCCGGCCTCGCGACCATGGTCTTCATGCGCCTGATCGGGTCGGCGGGCCTCAGCCTGGCCTCGGTCGTCCTGCTGACGCTCGGAAACAGCACCAGCGGCGGCGTCATGCCCCCGCAGTACCTGCCGGAATGGCTGCGCCCGCTGTCCGGGATCCTGCCGGTGGGCGTCGGAGTACGGGCGGTCCAGGGCGCTTCGTACTTCCACAACGAAGGCCTGACCAGGGGCATCGCGGTGCTCGCCGTATGGATCGTCGCCTGCGCCGCCATCCTCTACGCCCGCGATGTCCTCACCGACCGCCGCACGGCGGCCTGACCGCGAGCCCGCGGGCGCACAGCCCGCACGCCGGGACGGTGCGGGCGTGAACCGTGCACGCCTGAGCCCTCAGACGAGGGCGCCCGCACCAGCGTCCCGAGGTGAGGTGGGCGTGCGTCGTGTCGTACTGCGGGCCGACGGCGATCCTTGAGTGCGGGGTTCGGCTGCCGGTCCGTTTCGTGTCCGCTGACGAGGAGACCGGGACGGTCAGCAGACCGGTCGCCAGCACGACGTCCAGAAGGCGCGCGACCATGGCGTTCTTCATGCGGGGGGATCCTCCCGTGAGGAGGCCACCAGGAGCTTCAGCCCCGTCGGGCACACGCAGGATCCGGTGCGTCCCCGAGCGCGCGGTCCGCGGCGGTTCCTCAGGCGCAAGATGTTCGGAGCACGCACCTTTCGTCAGGTTGGTGGACCCTCTGCCGCGCCCTCCTCAGCAGGCTTTGTCAGGTGAGCGTCCTGGGCATGGTCGGCCGTCGCAACACCGCCACTGCCGACGAAGTCACCCCCGCTCCTGTCCGGTTGGGAGGCTGCCGCGGGGCGTACCCGGTCGTGGCTCTGTGCCGGGGCGACGGCGAGGGAGGCCAGGAGGGCGAGGCGTTCGGCGGTGGGGGTGCCGGGCTCGGCGTGGTAGACGACCAGCATTTGGCGGTCGGTGTCGGGGATCGGCAGCTTCTCATGGCGCAGTTCCAGCGGGCCGACCTGCGGGTTCGTGATCGTACTGGTGCCGCTCCGTTTGGGGCGGACGTCGTGCCGGGCCCATAGTCGGCGGAAGCGTTCGCTGCGCACGGACAGCTCGCCGACGAGTTCGACCAACGGGGGGTCGTCGACATCGGGGCCGACGAGGGCGCGCAGGGCGGCGACCGAGCCTTCGGTGCTGGCCTCCCAGCGCCCATGGGCGGCGCCGGAGGCGGGGTCGAGGAAGAGGGCGCGGAGCATGTTGGTGCCCGGAGTGAAGAGCGGGGAGAGGGCCTGGGCGAGCGGGTTGGCGGCGAGGACGTCCAGCAGGCGCCCCTGGACGAAGGCAGGCGTGTGCGGCCAGGTCATGATGAGCTGCCGGATGCCCTCCGGGACGCGTTCCGGACGGCGGGGGCGCGAGCGGCGGCGGGGCCGGTCCGGCACGGCGAGGCGGTGCAGGTGGGCGCTGGCGTCCTCGTCGAGGCGGAGGGCTCGGGCCAGGGCGTCGAGGACCTGGGCGGAGGGGTGCCGGTCGCGGCCCTGCTCCAGGCGCAGGTAGTAGTCGGCGCTGATCCCGGCCAGCAGGGCCAGTTCCTCCCGGCGTAGGCCGGGGACGCGGCGCCGCCCGGCAGCGGGCAGGCCGACGTCCTGCGGGCGGATCAGCTCGCGGCGGGCCCGCAGGTACTCGCCGAGCGGGGTGTCCGCCCGGTTCTCGCTCATCATGCCGTCCACCGTACGGCCGCTGGGCAGCGGTGAGCCTGGTCCTGCCACTACCAGGACCGGCGGGGCTCTGGGTACCCGGCAAGCGCGGGCGCACCGTTGTGGGTATGACACTCATCACGACACCTTTCGGGCCCCGTTCAACCGCTGCCGAGGTCGCTGCCGGGGCGGACCTGTCCGGGAAGCGGGCGATCGTCACGGGGGCCTCCTCCGGAATCGGCGTGGAGACCGCCCGGGTCTTGGCGGCCAACGGAGCCGAGGTGACCCTGGCGGTCCGCGACCTGGCCGCCGGCGCTGCGGTGGCCGCCGGTATCACCGAAGCCACGGGCAACAAGGAGGTTCGCGTGGCGCATCTCGAACTGGCCGACCAGTCGTCGATCGCCGCCTTCGTCGCCACGTGGGAAGGGCCGCTGCATGTGCTGGTCAACAACGCGGGAGTGATGGCGCTGCCGGAATTGCGGCTCACACCCGAAGGATGGGAGACCCACTTCGCCGTCAACCACCTGGGACACTTCGCCCTCGCGGTCGGCCTGCACCGGGCGCTGGCGACGGCCGGCGGGGCCCGGGTCGTCGCGGTGAGCTCCTCCGGGCACCTGTTCTCGCCGATCGTCTTCGACGACATCCACTTCGCCTTCCGGCCGTACGACCCGTGGCTGGCGTACGGCCAGTCCAAGACCGCCAACATCCTCTTCGCCGTCGCCGCCGCCGCCCGCTGGGCCGACGATGGCATTGCCGTCAACGCCATCGCTCCTGGCTCCGTCCCGACCAACCTGAGCCGTCACATGGGCAGGCCCTCGGGCGTCACCCTTGAGGACGGGCTGCGCAAGACGGTGGAGCAGGGCGCGGCCACCTCCGTCCTGCTGGCCGTGTCCCCCCTGCTGGAGGGCGCCAGCGGGCGGTACTTCGCGGACTGCGCCGAGGCGCTGCCAGTCACCCGGCGGCCATCCATGACACCAGTCACCGCCGAGTTCATGAACGGCGTCGCCCCCTACGCCATCGACCGGGCGGGCGCCGACCGGCTGTGGGAGGAGTCCCTGCGTCTGACCGGCGTTCGGCAGACGCGGGCGGACGACTGCTAAGTAGTCACTCATCCGCCCAACCACCTCACATGACTGGCCGCCCGGGTCGCGTCCCGCCGCTCGGTGGTCGTGGAGGGTTCCGACGAGCCGGTCTCGTCGACGGACGTCCAGGTATCTGATGCGCGCTGGCGGGGTGATCGGTTCAGGTAGTGGGCGCAGGGGCGCGGCTTGTTCCAAGGTTCAGTGTGGCCGGTGATCGTTGTAGAAGGTCTCGAACTCGCGGAGCGCGTGGAGGAGGTGGCGCTGGTTGCAGATCATGGTGCGGTCGAGGAGCTCGTGCCGACAGGTTTGTATCCAGCGCTCGATGAGAGAGTTCATCCGGGGTATCTGGATGCCGGTGGTGACAATCTTGAGTCCGGCGTCGGTCAGCAGGGCGTGCCACCGCGCGCGCCGCCTGGCCACCCGCTCCGACGAAGGCGCGGTCGGTGTTGGTGAAGACGGGCTTGCCGACTTGGCGTTGCAGGACGAGCAGTTGGTGCCGGAGCGCGAGGATCTCGACGTCCTTTGATCAGGCACTGACCTGGCCGGACGATTTATCGGCACCCGCAGGGGCGTGACTGCTGGGCACCCCAATTGCCGACTGGGGCAGCTAGGGGTTGGCCGCGAAGACGGACCGCCCATAATCTCTCCAGAGAAGTCGACCAATTCGGTCGACGGTTACCGGCTTTCCCGTTGAGGATCTGTAGAGAGTTTTCCTGTCAGGTGCTGCGAGAGCGGAGGCCGCAGCCGTAGGCGCCGTCCTCATGCAGGGCGTGCTCAATCAAATGAACATTGGTGGCAGGTGTTAGCGAATATGCAATCGGATTCGATTGCTGTGTTCGGTGCAGGGGTCATGGGCCGCAGCATCACCGCACTGGCGCTGGGCCGCGGGGTGGACGTCGTACTGGTTGACGTCTCGGACGATGTACTGCGGGACGCCCGAGCGGAAATCACGCAGCAAATGCGGCACGGGCAACTCATGGGTGCCTTCCCGGCCCGTCAGACCCCCGGAACGTTGACGACAACGCTGTCGAGCAAGGGCGCTGCGGATGCCGCCGTGGTGATCGAGGCGATTACCGAGGACGTCTCGCTCAAGGCGCAGGTCATGGCGGAGATCTCCGGTTCGGTCCCCGTCGGCGTCCCGGTGATCACCAACACATCCGGTATCCCTATCGCCGAACTGGCGAAGTCGGTGCAGCGACCCGCGGAACTGGCCGGGGTGCACTTCATGAATCCGGCCTATCTCATCGAGATGGTCGAGGTGGTCCGCGGCCCGCAGACCGGCGACGACGCCATGGCGGCCATCCTTTCCTTTCTGGAGCGGTTGGGGAAGAAAACGGTCATCGTTCGCGACGCGCCGGGATTCGTCACCAGCAGGCTGCTGCATCCCATGATCAACGAAGCGGCGAGAATCGTGGCCGAGGGCACCGCGAGCGTCGAGTCCGTGGACCGGCTGATGCACGGATGCCTCGGTCATCCGACTGGTCCGCTGCGCACCGCCGATCTGATCGGACTCGACAACCTCGCGGACGCTCTTCGGCTTCTCGCCGAGCGGACCGGAAATTCCACCTTCGAGCCCTGCGAATTGCTCATGGAAAAGGTGCGCCGCGGTGATCTGGGGCGCAAGACAGGGCGCGGTTTCTATGACTACGGAGAGGTGCTTTCGTGAGCCAGGACCTGGCAACCACCGCTGAGGGGATCGAGCAGGGGATCACGGCGTTCGTCGCGAAGCGGGTCGGGGCGGACGTCCCCGCCGACCAGGACCTCTTCGAGTCCGGGCTGGTGTCCTCGCTGTTCGCGATGGAGCTCGTCGTCCACCTGGAGCAGGCGTTCTCCGTGCAGATCCTGGGGGACGACCTCAAGCGGGACAACTTCCGCTCCGTCCAGGCCATGACCGCCCTCGTGCTGCGGTTGAACGGCGCCGAGCCGGCCGCCGATGCCTGAACCGCTCGCAGACGCCCGTGAGATCGTCGACGACCTGGTCGGTGACCGGGCCGCCGAGTGGGACCGGGCCGGTCTGATTCCCGACGACGTCCTGCGCACACTGGCGACCCGCGGCCTGCTGTGCGCGGAGGTGCCGGAGGCCTCCGGCGGACTCGGGGTGAGCAGCGCGGCGAACGGCGAGTTCACCGCGTACGTCGGCAGCCGGTGCAGCTCGCTGCGGAGCGTGATGACCTCGCAGGGCATGGCCGCGTGGACGATCCAGCGCCTGGGCAATCCGCAGCAGCACGCGGAGTACCTGCCGAAACTGGCCGGTGGCCAACTTGCCGCCGTCGCGTTCAGCGAGCCGGAGGCGGGCAGTGATCTGTCGGCGATGACCACCACCATCGAACCCGACGGTGACGCCGTCGTCGTCCGCGGGCAGAAGGTCTGGACGACCGCGGCCCACTACGCTGACATGATCGTCGTCGTCGGGCGCTACGGTTCCGGGGCGGCCGCTGTCGTGGTGCCGGCGTCGGCTCCGGGCGTCACGGTGACCAGGGTCCCGCGGCCGTCCGGCTGCCGGGCGGCGGGCCACGCGGACGTAGGACTCGACGACGTGCGACTGCCGGCCAGCGCGGTACTCGGCGGCGGGCAGCCGTTGATGCTCCTGGTGACGACCGCGCTGGCGTACGGGCGGATCTCGGTCGCCTGGGGCTGCGTGGGCATCCTCCGGGCCTGTCTCGACGCCGCCCGTCAGCACGCCCGGGTCCGGCAGCAGTTCGGCAGACCGCTCGCCCAACACCAGCTCGTCGGCCGTCACCTGGCGAACCTGCTGACCGGTGAGCAGGTCGCCACCCGGATGTGCGAACACGCCAGCCGGTGCTGGGACAGCGGCTCTCCCGACATGGTCGTCGCCGCCGTCCTCGCCAAGCAGGTGAGCGCCGTCCAGGCCGCGCAGGGCGCTGCCGCGGCCGTGCAGGTCCTGGGTTCGGCGGCCGCGCACGAGGGCCATGCGGTCGAGCGCGCGTACCGGGACGCGAAACTCATGGAGCTCATCGAGGGCAGTACGGAGATCTGCCAGCTGATCCTTTCCGACCACGCGGTGTCCATGGCGGCGAGATGAGGCGGCGACATGAGTCAAGGAGAAGCAGTGGCTGAACAGACCTCGATCGTGAAGTGCCTGGTGTGGGACCTCGACAACACCCTCTGGCAGGGCACGTTGCTGGAGGACGGCGACGTGAAGCTCCCCGACTCCGTCAGCGAGCTCATCACCGAGCTGGACAGCCGCGGCATCCTCCAGTCGGTCGCCAGCAAGAACGACCACGACCAGGCATGGCAGCAGCTGGAGGCGCTGGGCGTCGCCGAGTACTTCGTCCTGCCGCGCATCGGCTGGGGCCCGAAGTCGGACTCGGTGCGGGCGATCGCCGACGAGCTCAACTTCGCGCTCGACACCATCGCCTTCGTCGACGACCAGCCGGCGGAGCGGGCAGAAGTCGAGTTCCATCTGCCGGAGGTCCGCTGCTACGACGCTGAGCGGTTGCCCGAGCTCGCCGCCCTGCCGGAGTTCAGCCCGGCGACGGTGACGGTGGACTCGCGCCGCCGTCGGCAGATGTACCAGGCCGGATTCCTGCGGAAGTCGGCCGAGGCGGAGTTCCAGGGGCCGAGCGACGACTTCCTGCGTTCCCTGGAACTTCAGATGCGCATCGGACGCGCCACCGAGGACGAGTTGTCCCGCGTGGAGGAACTGACGCTGCGCACCAGCCAGATGAACGCCACGGGAGTGCACTACTCCATCTCCGATCTGCGCATGCTGCTGGCCGATCCACGCCACGAGGCCCTGGTGACCACGCTCACCGACCGGTTCGGGCCGCACGGCGCGGTCGGCCTCCAACTGCTGGAGAAGCACGCGGGCGTCTGGAATCTGAAGCTGCTGGCCACGTCGTGCCGCGTGGTGTCGTTCGGCGCCGGTTCGGTGATCCTCGGCTGGCTCGTCGACCAGGCCGCACACGCGGGCGTCCACCTGGTCGCCGACTTCCGGCGCACCGAGCGCAACCGGATGATGGAGATCGCCTACCGCCTCGCCGGCTTCACCGACGAGCCCTGCGGCTGCCGGGCCGGGCTGCCCGCGCCCGCTCAGGAAGACATCCAGCGGCTGCATCTGCTTCCGGCGCCTTGCGCCCCGCCGCCCACGATGAAGTTGCACACCGTCAGCCTTCAGGGCGCCTGAGCGCGGGCGCGCCCTTGACCGGTCCGATCAGAGAAGATGGATGACGCATGGCGAACCAGCTAGGCCTGTCGGCCGGGCTCTCGGAGTACATCCGGGAGTCCTCCCTGCGCGAGGACGAGGTCCTGCGGCAGCTGCGCGAGATGACGTCGGAACTTCCCGCGGGCAGTGCATTGCAGGTCATGCCCGAGGAGGGGCAGTTGCTGGCGCTGCTGGCCGGTCTCACCCCGGCCCGCAGGATCCTCGAGATCGGTACGTACACCGGGTACAGCACCCTGTGCCTGGCCCGCGCGCTCGCGCCCGGCGGACGGCTGGTCACCTGCGACATCACCGACCGCTGGCCGCGGATCGGCGCCGAGTACTGGACCAAGGCGGGCGTCGACGGGCGGATCGACCTGCGCATCGGTGATGCGGTGGACACCCTCAAGGCCCTCGTCGCGGACGAGGGCCCCGGCACGTTCGACTTCGTCTTCATCGACGCCGACAAGCAGCGCTACCCGGACTACTACGAGTCGGCGCTGACTCTCGTCGGCGACCACGGCCTGATCGTGGTCGACAACACCCTGTTCTTCGGCAAGGTCGTGGACCCCGACGCCCAGGACCCGGACACCACCGCGATCCGCGCGTTCAACGCGCTGGTCCGCGACGACCCGCGGGTGGAGATGTCCCTGGTCCCCATGGCGGACGGCATGACGCTCATCCGGAAGAAGCAGCGGTCGGAGGAGTGAACGTCCGGCCGGGGCCGTCCCGGGTCTGCCGGGCCTCCTCCTCCGCCCGCCGCGAGGGCCGCGCTCAGCCGACCACCCTCGGCACGTACGCGGCGTGGGCCCCGTCGGAGTAGCGGCACAGTTCGACGCCGTACACCTCGGCGGGGTAGAGCTGCTGGCCGAGGAATTCGAGGACCCGGTTGAATTCCGGCGGAAATTGACTGGCCACGATGACCATACGGAGTCTGCCGACGGAAAGATTCGCTTCGAGCGTGCGCAGAAACGAGCTCTCGTCGGTCGAGTAACCCATTTCCATTAGCAAATGCTCTCCGGTGCTGCTGTACAGCTGTGCCGTGTACTCGAGTGACCGCTGAAGTATGTGCAGCGGCCAGTGCCGCGCCCCGCTGCCCGCGTAGTCGAGTGTTTTGCCGAGGGCGTCGTTCGCATTCCACGCGTCGTGCGGCTCCACCACTTCGACGACCGTCGGCACGCCTTTGGAATCGGCGAACAGATGGGTGGCGCTGAAGGAGTAGCCGTCCGTGTCCGGCATGACGTCCGCGGGGTTCCTGCGGATCAGCAGCAGCCGGGAGCCGGCGTCGTGCGCGTTCGCGGCCGTGGACAGCAGGTCCGGGTAGCGGACGAGGATCTCGTGCAGAGGCGGTTCGGGGTGGGCCGTCGTCGGTGTCAGCAGGGAGAGCCCCGCGCCGTTCTGCAGCACGATGCGCCGGTTCCACGCCTCGGTGCGCGGCGTCGGCGGACGCGACCCCTGCGGGCGCGCATGCCTGCCCGACTTCATCTGCCCCGGGTCCGCGGGCAGCACCGCCGGGCGTTCCAGCCAGGGGTCGATCGGGGCGACGGAGGAATTCAGGATGAAGGCCAGCGTCTTGTACGTCCCGGTGAGGGCCAGCAGTTCGAGGAACTGCTCCTCGCTGTAGCGCTCGGCGAGCTGCTTCCAGGTGCTGTCCGAGATCACGGACCTGGTGTGGAGCTCATCGACGGCTACGAGGAGGGCGGCCTCGAAGAGCGTCCACTCGGAGGTGTCCTCCGAGGCGACCCGGGCGATCTCCGTCTCGCTCAGCCCGACGAAGAGTCCCGCGGCGTGGTGGTGGGCCCAGATGTACGGGGCCTGGGAACGCCATGCCGTGCGCAGGATGACGAGTTCGCGCTCGCGCGCCGGGAGGACTTCGCCGGCCACGTGCGCCATCAGCGGCTGCATCGCGGGCAGTAGCGCCGGGTGGTTGGCGATGGTCCGCATGACGTTCGGCGGGGGCCTGTCCGCGAGGAGCCCGTTCAGCGACTCCTTCGCCGTCCGGGCATAGGTCTGGCCGGCAGGTGTGACGGCGAATTCGTCCACGTCCTGCGGATCGATCCTGGGCCGCATTCCCTCATCCTCGAGCTCGCTCGTGTGTGTCGGCGTCTCAGGGGCGGGCGACTCGGCTGCGGAAGCCCTATTAGGCCGACGAGGTCCCAACGATAATGCAACCGGAAGGGTTTTCGCACATCGGGGCTCGGGGTATTCGGGTATTCCTCATTGCGCTGAGTAGTGATGGCGGCACCGTGTGCATCTGCAAAGTCAGGGGTGCCGGACGAACGCCCTGAAAACAAAATGAAAGCGATTGGCGCTGCACTGGTGCCCCTGTAGTATCACGCTTTGTTAATCACGACTCGAACGACAGTCCTGTGCCGCTGGATTCTTGGAGAACGAGCGCGTGGCGGCACGTGCTCTCTCCCTGCCGATCCTGCTGAGACGAAGAGTTGGGGGAGCGGTGCCGTGAGCCGATCCGAGTCCATGTCCGCTGAGCGCATCCGTGCGAGGGACAACGCCATCGCGGTGGTGGGGGTGGCCTGCCGGTTGCCGTCCGCAGAGGATCCCGAGCGGTTCTGGCGGATGCTGACGGGCGGGGCGAGCGCGGTGGCGCAGGTGCCGCCGGGTCGGTGGAGCAATGAGGCAGCGGCCTCCGGCAGCACCGGCAGGGGTGCCTTCCTGGGCGAAGTCGACCGTTTCGACGCCGAGTTCTTCGGGATCTCTCCGCGTGAGGCGCGGTCGATGGACCCGCAGCAGCGTCTCGCGCTGGAGCTGGGCTGGGAGGTCCTGGAGGATGCGGGCGTCCTGCCGGCCGCGGTACGGGGCAGCGACACCGGGGTGTTCGTCGGCGTGACCGCGGACGACTACAGCGCACTGGACCGGCGCAGGGGACCGGCGGCGGTCGGGCACCACACCCTCACCGGCCTGAACCGCAGCGTGATCGCGAACCGAATCTCCTACTTCCTGGGATTCCGAGGGCCGAGCCTGGTGGTGGACACCGGGCAGTCGTCGTCGCTCGTGGCGGTGCACCTGGCGTGCGAGAGCCTGCGGCGCGGGGAGTCGGCGACGGCGCTGGCCGGCGGTGTACACCTCAACCTGGTACAGGACAGCGCGGTGGCGGCGGACCAGCTCGGTGCCCTGTCCGGGGACGGCCGCTGCTTCACCTTCGACGAGCGCGCCAACGGGTACGTCCGCGGCGAGGGCGCGGGGATGGTGCTGCTCAAGCCGCTGGCCAGGGCACTGGCTGACGGCGATGAGATCACTTGCGTCATCGAGGGGAGCGCGGTCAACAACGACGGCCCGGCCGAGGGTCTGACGACGCCCGATTCGCGTGGGCAGCGGGCGGTGTTGCAGGCGGCGTGCCGGCGTGCGGGCGTGGACCCGGCCGAGGTGCAGTACGTGGAGCTGCACGGGACCGGTACCCGGGTGGGTGACCCGGTGGAGGCGGCGGCGCTCGGTGCCGTCTACGGGGCGGGCCGTCCCGGGGACAGTCCGCTGCTGGTCGGTTCGGTGAAGACGAACGTGGGGCATCTGGAGGGCGCCGCGGGCATCACCGGCCTGGTGAAGGTCGTGCTGTCGCTGCGGAACGGCGAGCTGCCGGCGAGTCTGAACTTCGAACGGCCCAACTCGCGGATCCGCTTCGACGAGTGGCGCCTGGACGTGGTGACGGCGCCCCGCCCCTGGCCCTACCGCGACGGCCGGGCCCTGGCCGGGGTGTCCTCGTTCGGCATGGGCGGCACCAACTGCCACCTGATCGTGTCCGCCGCCGAGCCGGCGCCCGGGAACGCGCCTGCGGCCGCGGGCGCCGATGCCGCCAGCGGCACGGTGCCGTGGCCGCTGTCGGGGCGGACCCGGGGCGCGCTCCGCGCGCAGGCCGCCGGCCTGGCCTGCCATATGGAGGAGAACCAGCACCTCGATCCGGTGGATGTGGGCTTCTCCCTGGCGACCACCCGGACCGCTTTCGACCAGCGTGCTGTCGTCCTCGCGCCGGACCGGACGGGTGGACTGGGTGCGCTGGCGGCGCTGGCCGACGGTGAGTCAGCGCCCGGCGTGGTGCGGGGAGCCGCCGACGTCGAGGGCAAGACGGTGTTCGTCTTCCCCGGCCAGGGTTCGCAGTGGGCGGGCATGGGTGTCCGGTTGATGGCGGAGTCACCGCTGTTCGCCGAGCGGTTGGCCGAGTGCGCTGCCGCGCTGGCGCCCCATGTGGACTGGTCGCTGCTGGAGGTGTTGCAGCAGGCCGAGGGGGCGCCGTCGCTGGAGCGGGTGGATGTGGTCCAGCCCGTCTCCTGGGCGGTGATGGTGTCCCTCGCGGCGCTGTGGCAGGCGCACGGGGTGGTCCCGGACGCGGTGGTGGGGCATTCGCAGGGGGAGATCGCGGCGGCGTGCGTGTCCGGTGTGCTGTCACTTCAGGACGCGGCGCGGGTCGTGGCGCTGCGCAGCCGGATCATCGCCCGCCGACTGGCGGGGGAGGGCGGCATGCTGTCGGTGCCGTTGCCGCGGGCCGAGGTCGAGGCACGGCTGGACCGCTGGGAGGGCCGGATCTCGGTCGCGGCGGTCAACGGGCCCGGCTCGGTTGTGGTCTCCGGTGAGCTGGAGGCGCTGGACGCGTTGTTCGAGGAACTCGCGGGCGACGACGTACGGGTACGCCGTATCGCGGTGGATTACGCCTCGCACTCGGCACAGGTCGAGCAGGTGCGTGAGGAGTTGACGGCCGCGCTGGAGGGTATCGGCCCGCGCCGTACGCAGGTGCCGTTCTTCTCCACGGTGACCGGCGCGTGGCTGGACGCCACCGGTATGGACGCCGGGTACTGGTACCGCAACCTGCGGCAGACCGTCGGTTTCGAACCGGCGGTGCGGGCGTTGCTGGGGCAGGACTACCGGTTCTTCGTCGAGGTCAGCTCCCACCCCGTGCTGACCGGCGGAATCCAGGAGATCATCGATGCGGCCGACGCCCGGGCGGTGGCCGTCGGCACGCTGCGCCGGGACCTGGGCGGGAGGGACCGGTTCCTGACCTGTCTGGCGGAGTTGTACGTCCGTGGTGTGCCGGTCGACTGGTCGCGATCGTTCGCCGGGACCGGCGCCCGGCGGGTGGCCCTGCCGACGTACGCGTTCCAGCGGGAGCGGTACTGGCTCCCGGAGCCGGTCGGCGGTGCCGCGGTGCAGGAGGCCGGTGCGGCCGCTCCGGTGGCCGGGGCCGGGCAGGCCGTCGTCGTGGACGGGGACGCTGCCGGTCCGGAGCCGGTTCGTGTGGGATCCGACGCTGCGTGGACGCGCGCCGGTCTGGCGCGACTGGTGCGTACGGAGACGGCGGTGGTGCTCGGTCACTCCTCCGCGGACCGGATGAACCCGGCGCACTCCTTCCGGGAGCTGGGCTTCGACTCGGCCATGGCGGTGGAGCTGGTGACCCGTCTGAAGGCCGCAACCGGACTGCGGATGGCCAACACCGTGCTGTTCGACCACCCCACGCCTGACCGGTTCGCGGATCATCTGGCCGCGCAGTTCACCAGCCCGGCAACCGGCGAAGTGTCGCCGGAGCCTGGCGCCGTCGAGGCGGACGAACCGGTCGTGATCGTGGGCATGGCCTGCCGCTTCCCGGGCGGGGTGGCCTCGCCGGAGGAGCTGTGGGACCTGGTCTCGGGCGAGACGGACGCCATCTCCGAGATGCCCACCGGCCGTGGGTGGGCATCTCAGATGCCGGCGACCGGCAGGCCGGGCGGGTTCCTGTACGACGCGGACCGTTTCGACGCGGCGTTGTTCGGGATCTCGCCGCGTGAGGCGCAGGCGATGGACCCGCAGCAGCGGCTGGCGCTGGAGGTGAGCTGGGAGGCGGTGGAGCGGGCCGAGATCGCTCCGTCGTCCCTGCACGGCAGCCGGACCGGGGTGTTCGTGGGGGCGATGGCCCAGGACTACGGTCCGCGGCTGAAGGACAGCTCCGGTGACGCGGAAGGGTATCTGCTGACCGGCACCTCGCCGAGCGTCCTTTCCGGCCGGATCGCCTACGCCCTGGGGCTGCGGGGTCCGGCGCTGACCGTGGACACGGCCTGCTCCTCATCGCTGGTGGCGTTGCATCTCGCAGCGCAGGCGCTGCGGGCCGGCGAGTGCTCCCTGGCGCTGGCCGGTGGTGTCACCGTGATGTCCGAGCCGGGGATCTTCGTGGAGTTCGCCCGGCAGGGCGGTCTGTCGCCCGACGGCCGCTGCAAGGCGTATGCGGAGGCCGCGGACGGCACCGGATGGTCCGAGGGCGTGGGCATCCTGGTGCTGCAACGGCTCTCGGACGCGATCCGGGACGGCCACCACGTGCTGGCGGTCCTGCGCGGTTCCGCGGTCAACTCCGACGGGGCGTCGAACGGCCTGACCGCGCCGAGTGGGATCTCGCAGCGGCAGGTGATCAGCCAGGCCCTGGGCGGTGCGGGGCTGTCGCCCTCGGACGTGGACGCGGTGGAGGGGCATGGCACCGGCACCCGGCTGGGTGACCCGATCGAGGCCCAGGCGCTGCTGGCCACCTATGGGCAGGACCGGGACCGTCCGCTGCTGCTGGGGTCACTGAAGTCCAACATCGGGCACACCCAGGCCGCCTCCGGTGTCGCGGGCGTCATCAAGATGGTCCTGGCGATGCGGCACGGTGTGCTGCCTCGGACGCTGCACGTGGACGCGCCGTCGTCTCAGGTGGACTGGTCGGCCGGCGCGGTGGAGCTGCTCACCGGGTCCGTTCCGTGGCCGCGGGTCGAGCGGCCCCGCCGTGCGGGTGTGTCGTCGTTCGGGATCAGCGGCACGAACGCGCACGTGATCATCGAGCAGCCGCCGCAGGACCGGTCCGGTCGTCCCGCCGTGCCCGCACCGGCCGCGCTCCCGGCGCAGGCCGGGCCCGCGGTGGTGCCGTGGCCGGTGTCGGCCCGTACCGAGGCGGCGCTTGAGGCCGGGCTGGACCGGCTGGCCGCTTTCGTGGCCGAGACCGGCGCGGCGGCGCCGGACGTCGGCTACTCGCTGGCGACGACGCGCTCCGAGCTGGAGTGCCGAGCGGTCCTGCTGGCCACGACGGGCAGCGCCGCCATGGACGGCACGGACGGCATGCAGGACGGTGACGGGCGGGCCGCGCGGGTGGCCGAGGGCACCGTGGTCGGCGACCCCGGCCCCGTGGCGCTGCTGTTCGCGGGCCAGGGCGCGCAGCGGCTGGGCATGGGCCGCGACCTGTACGCCCGGTTCCCGGTGTTCGCGGCGGCGTGGGACAAGGTCTGCACGCTGCTGGACGGGCAGTTGGAGCGGCCGCTTCGCGAGGTGGTGTTCGGCGACGACGCGGAGCTGCTGAACCGTACCGAGTACGCCCAGCCCGCGCTGTTCGCTCTGGAGGTGGCCCTCTTCCGGCTGGTGGAGTCCTGGGGGGCGGTGCCCGATGTGCTGGTCGGGCACTCGGTCGGGGAGATCGCGGCGGCACACGTGGCCGGGGTGCTGTCCCTGCCGGACGCGTGCACGCTCGTCGCCGCCCGCGGACGGCTGATGCAGACGCTGCCGGAAGGCGGCGCCATGGTCGCGCTGCGGGCCACCGAGGACGAGGTGGCGCCGCTGCTCGCCGCGTCCGGAGGTCGGGTGGGGCTGGCTGCGGTCAACGGCCCGCAAGCGGTGGTGGTCTCCGGAGAGACCGCCGTGGTCGAGGCGATCGCGGACCGGTTCGCGGCCGACGGGCGTAAGGCGACGCGGTTGCAGGTCAGTCACGCGTTCCATTCCCCGCTGATGACGCCGATGCTGGACGACTTCCGCGCGGTCGTCGAGTGCCTGGCTCTGGGCGAGCCTCGTATCCCGATCGTCTCGACCGTCACCGGGGAGGAGATCGACGCGGAGCGGATCAGCACCCCCGGCTACTGGGTGGAGCATGTCGGGCTGACCGTGCGGTTCGCCGACGCGGTCGCCGCGGCGGCCGCGGCCGGAGCCCGTACCTTCCTGGAACTGGGACCGGACGCGACGCTGTCCGCGCTGGCCCAGGACGTCCTGATCGACGTGGCGGACGTCGAGGCGGTGTCGCTGCTGGGCCGGGACCGTGGCGAGGAGTCCACGGCGGTGACGGCGGCTGCCCGGCTGTACGTCCGCGGCGTGCCGGTGCGGTGGGCCGAGCTGTTCGCCGGGACCGGCGCGCGCCGCATCGCGCTGCCGACCTACGCCTTCCAGCGCGACCGGTACTGGATCGCTTCCACAGGCACGGGCTCGGCGGCCGGGGTGGTCTCGGCAGGGCTGGACCGTGCGGATCACCCGCTGCTCGGCGCAGTCGTGGAACTACCCGAGAGCGGTGGTCTGCTGTGCACCGGGCGGCTGTCGGCCACGGAGCAGCCGTGGCTGGCCGACCATGTGGTCTTCCCCGGGGCCGGGTTCGTGGAGCTGGCGGTACGGGCGGGCGACGAGGTCGGCTGCGGCGTGGTGGAGGAACTCGCCCTGGCCGCCCCGCTGGTGCTGTCCGGGGCGGACGGCAGCGGTGTGCGGATCCAGGTGGCGATCGGCAGCCCCGGCGACGGTGGCCGGCGCACGCTGGGAGTTCACGCGCGGCCCGCCGACACCCCCGACGTGCCCTGGACGCTGCACGCCACCGGCGTCCTCGCACCCGGCGCGCCCGCGGGCGAGCTTGAAGACGGGCGGGTGTGGCCGCCGGAGGGCGCCGTAGCGGTCGACCTGGATGCCTTCCACGAGTCCCGGCCCGATGCCGGATCCGTGCGTGGGCTGGCGTCGCAGGCTGTTCGGACGGCTTGGAGGGCTGGCGAGGAGGTGCTGGCCGAGGTCGGGCTCCCCGAGCACCTCGCCGACGATGCCGGCGCCTTCGGCCTGCATCCCGCGCTCCTGGACGCGGCGCTTCCCCTGGTGTCGCTGACGGGTCTCGACGACTCGCTCGGCGGGCTGTCGCCGACGGCCTGGTCCGGAGTGAGCCTGCACGCCGTGGGTGCGTCGGTGCTGCGGGTGCGGCTGCGCAGGACGGGCGAGGACACGGTCACGCTGACCGCGGCGGACGCCGCAGGCGATCCGGTGCTCTGCGTACGCTCGTTGACGCTGCGCCCGTCGGCCGTCGACACCCCGCGGCCCGTGGCCGGTCAGTCGCTGCTGCGCCTGGACTGGCTGCCCGCCCCGGTACTCGACACTGCCCCGGTGCCGGAAACCGGCGGACACGACCCTGCTGCGGCCGGGGAAGCGGTGCTGGTCCCGGTCGCCGCGCCTGCTGGTGTGCCGGTGCCGGAGGCGGTGCGTACCGTCACCACCTCCGTCCTCGACGTACTGCGGCGGCACTTGGCGGACGAGGACGGCGACGGGGGCGGGAGTGGTGTCGGGCGGCCTTCCCGGCTGGTGTTCGTGACCCGTGGGGCGGTGGCCACCGCGCCTGGAACGGTGCCGGATGTGGTGGCGGCTTCGGTGTGGGGGCTGGTGCGTTCGGCCCAGCAGGAGAGCCCCGGCAGCTTCGTGTTGCTCGATGTGGACCCCGCGGACGACGGGGATCCGGTATCGGCCGCCGTGGGGGTGCGCCGCGCTGTGCTGGGCTGCGACGAGCCCCAACTGGCGCTGCGGGGCGGTGAGTTGCTGGTGCCGCGCCTGGCCCCCGCCGACGTTCCGGGCTCGTCAGCGGTGGACCCGTCAGCCCCGGACCCCGCAGTGCCGGGCTCGGTGTGGGGCGGCGACGGCACCGTGCTGGTCACCGGTGGTCTCAGCGGCCTGGGCGCGCTGGTCGCCCGGCACCTGGTCACCGAGCACGGGGTCCGTCACCTGCTGCTGGCCGGACGTCGGGGCGCCGATACCGAGGGCGCCGGCGAGCTGGTGGCCGAGCTGACCGCCCAGGGCACGCGGGTGACCGTCGCCGCCTGCGACGTCTCCGACCGCGTAGCCCTGGTCGCCCTGCTGACGGATATCCCGGCCGAGCACCCGCTGACCGGCATCGTCCACGCCGCCGGTGCGCTCGACGACGGACTCATCCAGGAGCTGACCCCGGATCGGCTGGAGACGGTCTTCCGTCCGAAGCTGGACGGCGCCTGGCATCTGCACGAACTGACCCGCGATCGCGACCTGACGGCGTTCGTGGTGTTCTCCTCGGTCTTCGGCGTCCTGGGCAACGCAGGACAGGCCGCCTACACCGCGGCGAACGCGTTCCTGGACGCGCTGGCACACCGGCGTGCCGCGGAAGGCCTCGCGGGCTTGTCCATCGGGTGGGGGCCGTGGCCGCAGGACGCCGGTATGTCCGCCGGGCTGAGCGCCGCGGAGATGGGGAGGATCGCCCGGGCCGGGTTGCCGGTGTGCTCCGTCGAGCAGGGACTGGCCTGGTTCGACGCCGCGAGCGCGGCGCGCGGGGCCTCGGTGGTGGCGACACGGGTCGACCGGGCCGCTCTGCGGGCGCGCGACACGGTCCCCGCCATCTTCCGGGGCCTGGTCCCCGCCGCACCCGCCCGTCGGACCGCCGCCACCACCCGGGCCACCGACCTGCTGGCCGGGGTGACGGGCGACCAGGCCCGTGCCCGTCTGCTGGAGTTGCTGCGCGAGCAGGTGGTCGCGGTGCTAGGGCTGGCGGGCCCGGCGGCGGTCGGGGCCGGGCGGTCGTTCAAGGACCTGGGCTTCGACTCCCTGACCGCCAACCAGTTGCGGAACGCCCTGCGGAAACGCACGGGCCTGCGCCTGCCCTCGACCCTGGTCTACGACCACCCGACCCCCGAAGCACTGGCCGCCCACCTATGGACCGAGCTGGACGGTGGGACCGGCGAGCAGCACCAGGGTGCCGTGCCGGCCCCGGCCACGACGCGCGGCCCGGCGGCCGGGACGCCTGACGCCGAGCCGATCGCGATCATCGGAATGAGCTGCCGGTTCCCCGGCCGGGTGCGTTCGCCCGAGGAGCTGTGGGAGCTGCTGGCCGCGGGCACGGACGCCGTCTCCCCGCTGCCCGCCGACCGCGGCTGGGACCCGGATGTGTACCATCCCGACCCGGAGCGAGCCGGCAGGACCTCCGCGGGGGCGGGGGGCTTCCTCGACGGGGCTGCCGAGTTCGACGCGGGATTCTTCGGGATCTCCCCGCGTGAGGCCGCTGCGATGGACCCGCAGCAGCGGATGCTGCTGGAGCTCGCCTGGGAGGCGTTCGAACGCGCCGGGCTCGACCCGGCCTCCCTGCGGGGAAGCACGACCGGCACGTTCGTCTCCGCGCTCTCCCAGACCTACGGCGCGGGGGCACTGGCGGACGCCGACGGATACCAGCTCACCGGGACGATCCCCAGCGTGCTGTCGGGCCGTCTGGCCTACTTGTTCGACTTGGCCGGGCCGTCGGTGACGGTGGACACGGCTTGTTCCTCCTCCCTGGTCGCGCTCCACATGGCGTGCCAGTCGCTGCGCTCGGGGGAAAGCAGCCTGGCTCTGGCCGGCGGTGCGACGGTGCTGGCCGGCCCGGACGTGCTGGTCTCGTTGAGCCGGCACCGGGTCATGGCTCCGGACGGGCGGTGCAAGGCGTTCGCCGAGTCGGCGGACGGCATGGGCATCGCCGAAGGCGCCGGCCTGCTGGTGCTGGAGAGGCTCTCGGACGCCCTGCGGAAAGGTCACCGGGTGCTGGCCGTCGTCCGCGGGTCGGCGGTGAACTCCGACGGTGCCTCCAACGGGCTGACCGCGCCCAGCGGTCCGGCCCAGCAGCGGGTCATCCGGCAGGCCCTGGCCAACAGCGGACTCTCCGCGTCCGACGTCGACGCCGTCGAGGCACACGGGACCGGCACCGCGTTGGGCGATCCGATCGAGGCGCACGCACTGCTGGCCACCTACGGCCAGGACCGGGGCGGCAACCCGCCGCTGCTGGTCGGCTCGGTCAAATCCAACATCGGGCACACCCAGACCGCCGCCGGTGTCGCGGGTGTCATCAAGATGGTGATGGCGCTGCAGCACGGCCGGCTGCCCAAGACGCTGCACGTCACCGAGCCGTCCTCGCGTATCGACTGGAATGCGGGCGCGCTCCGTCTGCTGACCGAGGCCGCGCCGTGGCCCCTTCTCGGCCGACCGCGGCGGTGTGCGGTCTCGGCATTCGGTATGAGCGGCACCAACGCGCACGCCGTCCTGGAACAGGCCCCCACGCCGGTCGACCAGCCCGTGAGCGCGACCAACGCGCTGGCCGGACCGGCCCCGGCGCCCGCCGACCACCCCCTGACCGCGGGCCCGGCATCGGGCGGCCCGGTGGCCTGGCCGCTGTCGGGCAAGTCCGCGGCCGCGCTACGCGCCCAAGCCCGGAAACTCCTCACCCACCTGGAGAACGACCCAAAGCTGCAGCCCATCGACGTCGGGTACTCGCTGGCGACGACCCGTACCGCGTTCGAGCACCGGGCGGTGCTGGTCGGCGACGGCCGCGCGGCGCTGCACGAGAGCCTGACCGCCCTAGCCCAGGGCACCGCGCATCCCGGTGTGCTGCGGGGAACCGCGCCCGAACGTGGCCCGGTGGTCTTCGTCTTCCCCGGCCAGGACGCGGCCTGGCCCGCAATGGCGGCCGAGCTCCTGGACGCCTCGCCCGTCTTCGCCGGCCGCGTCGACGAGTGCCAGGCGGCCCTGGCCCCGTACATCGACTGGTCGCTCACCGGCGTGATGCGTGGTGAGCGTGGTGCGCCTCCGCTTGAGGGACGGCCCGATGTGCAGCAGCCCGTGCTGTGGGCGGTCATGGTCTCTCTCGCGGCTGTGTGGCGTTCGCTGGGGGTCGAGCCGGCTGCGGTGGTCGGTCATTCCCAGGGTGAGGTCGCTGCCGCCTGTGTCAGCGGCGGTTTGTCCCTGGAGGACGGTGCCCGTGTGGTGGCGCTGCGCAGCCGCCTGATCCGTGAACGGTTGTCCGGGAGCGGCGCGATGATGTCGGTGATGGCCCCGCGCGAGCAGGTCCAGGCGGTGCTGGACCAGGTCTCCGGCGTGGTGTCGATCGCGGCGGTCAACGGCCCGAGGATCGTGACGATCTCCGGCGACCCGGCCGCTCTGAACGAGGCCGAGCGCGGCCTGTCCGCTGCCGGGCTCATGCGCTGGCGGCTGCCCGGGGTGGACTTCGCCGCCCACTCCGCGCACATCGACCAGATCGAGCCCGAACTGCTGAAGCTGCTGGCCGACGTACGGCCCCGCGCGTCTCAGGTGCCGTTCTACTCCACGGTGACCGGAGGCCGCTTGGACACGAAGGAGCTGGACGCCCGCTACTGGTGCCGCAACCTGCGCCAGACCGTCTCCTTCGCCGAGACGATGACGGGCCTGGTGCGCGAGGGGCACGGCGTCATGATCGAGGTCAGCCCGCATCCGGTGCTCGCGGTCGGCACCAGTGAGATCATCGAGGACGCGGGCAGCCCCGCGGTCACCCTGGGCACCCTGCGCCGGGACGACGGCGGATGGGACCGCGTCCTGCGCTCGCTGGGGGAGGCCCACGCCCACGGCGTGCCCGTCGACTGGCCCACGGTGCTGACCGGTGGCCGCGCGGTGGACCTGCCGACCTACGCCTTCCAGCACGAGTCCTACTGGACCGCCCCGCCCACCCCGACGCCCCGGACGCCCGGCGCCGCCGACGGGCCGCTGTGGGAGGCGGTGGACCAGCGGGACGCCGCGGTCCTCGCCACGCTCATCGGCCTTGGAGCCGAACACAAGGACGCCCTCGACGCGGTACTCCCCGCGCTGTCGGCCTGGCGCAACCAGCAGGACCAGCACGCCCTGGTCAGCGCCCGCCGCTACCGGACGGCCTGGACACCCCTGCGCGTCCCCGACCCGTCCCTGACCGGCACCTGGCTGGTCGTCACCACCAGCAGTGCCGACGACGCGGACGTACTGGACGCCCTGACCGCACACGGTGCCCGATTCCGCCGTGTGGTCCTCGACAGGACCTGCACCGACCCCGAGACGCTCACGGCACGACTCGGCGACCTCGACCGCACGGCCGGAGTGCTCTCGCTCCTCGCCACGGCCGAAGAAGCCGACGCCGACCAGCCCGCACTGCCCGCCGGCCTGGCCCTGACCGTCTCCCTGACCCAGGCCCTCATGACCTCCGGCACCCGGCTGCCGCTGTGGACGGTGACCCGCGGCGCGGTCTCCACCGGCCCGGCCGACCCGGTACGCAACCCGCGCCAGGCCATGACCCTCGGACTCGCACGTACCGCCACCCTGGAAGCACCCTCGCTGCGCGGCGGACTGGCCGACCTCCCCGAGCGGCTCGATGCCGAGACGGCCAGCCGGTTCGCCTCGCTGCTCTCGCAGGGCCCGGGGGAGGACCAGGCGGCGGTGCGCTCCTCGGGCGTCCTCGTCCGGCGCCTGGTGAAGGCACCCGCACGAGCCGACTCGCCCGCCACCTGGACACCCCGTGGCACGACTTTGATCACCGGCGGCACCGGAGCCCTGGGCAGCAAGACCGCCCGCTGGCTCGCCCGGCAGGGTGCCGAACACCTGGTACTGCTCAGCCGCCGCGGCCCCGCCGCACCCGGCGCCGCCGAGCTGATGGCGGAGCTGAACGCCCAGGGGACGACTGCCGAGGCGGTGCCCTGCGACCTGACTGACAAGGACGCCGTGGCCGCCGTACTCGACGAGCTCTCAGCAAACGGCACCCCGGTGCGGTCCGTGGTCCACATGGCCGGTACCCGCGCCCTCGGCCCGCTCGCCACGGCCGGTCTCGACCATGTCACCGACGCCGTGCACGCCAAGGTGACGGGCGCCGCGCACCTCGACGAACTCCTCGACGACATCGAACTGGACGCCTTCGTCCTGCCCTCGTCGGTGGCCGGAATCTGGGGCGTGGGCGACCACGCCGCACAGGCGGCGGCCGGTGCGTACCTGGAGGCGCTGGCGGCACAGCGCCGCGCCCGTGGCGCCTGCGCGACGTCGATCTTCTTCGGCCCCTGGGAAGAAGCCCGCGAGCAACTGAGCGAACCCGACAGCGAGCAGCTCCTCCGCACCGGGGTGTCCTTCCTCGGTGGCGACCTGGCCCTGGCCGGCCTCGCCCAAGCACTCCACGAGGAGGAGAGCGCGCTGACGGTCGCCGACATCGACTGGAAGCGCTACCTCCCCGTCGTCACCACAGCCGGCCCCAACCCCTTCTTCAGCGAACTGCCCGAGGCACAAAACCTCACCCAGCCCGCACCCACCACTGGCGACGGCGAGTTCACGACGCGGCTGCGGAGCCTGTCGGCCACCGAGCAGCGGCGACTGCTCCTGGACCTGATACGCGGTGAGGCCGCGGCAGCGCTCGGCCACGCATCAGGCGACGCGGTCGCCGAGCACGCGGTGTTCCGCGACAACGGCATGGATTCCCTCGCGGCGGTCGACCTGCGCAACCGGCTCGCCACGGCGACCGGCACCGCCCTGCCCAGCACCGTCGTCCTCACCCACCCCACCCCGGCCGACCTGGCCGACCACCTCCTCGACCACCTCGCCACCCCGCCGACGCCCGACCACGGGACCGTCGGCGCCTCCCCGACGGACCTGGTCGCCCGTCTCCACCGCGAGGCCGTACGGACCAGCCGCCTGGACGACGCCGACACCCTGCTGTCCAGCCTCGCCGCCCTGAGGCCCAAGAGCACCGAGCCCCTCCCGCCCGCCGTGGACCGGCTCACCGCCGGCACCTCGGGCCCCCGCTTGATCTGCGTGGCCCCGATCGTGCCCCTGACCGGACCGGACACCTACTTCGCGCTCGCCCAAGCCCTCCCCGAACACTGGGTCATCTCCTGCCTGACGCCCCCCGGCTTCGGCACGGACGAGGCCCTGCCCGCCACCCGCGAAGCACTCGTGGCAGGGCTGGCACAGGCCGTGGACGCCGAAACCAGCAGCGACAGCACCACCGGGACCGGCGGCGAGGCCGCCGAGCCGGTGATCCTCCTGGGCACCTCATCCGGCGGCATCCTCGCCCACGCAACCGCCCGCTACCTCGCCGACCACGGCACCCCCGTGCAGGCCGTCGTCATCCTGGACACCTACGACCTGCAAACCCCCACCGCCCGCGCGCTCCTTCCCCACCTGTGGCACGGCCTGTACGAGCGCGAGCACCTCACCGGCGACTACACCGCCACCACCCTGTCCGCCTACGCCTGGACCGAACAACTCCTCCGCACCTGGACGCCTGCCCCCGCCCCCTTCCCGACTCTGCTCCTACAGGCATCGGAGCCCCTCCCGGTCCCGCCGGGGACGGACACGGGACCGCACGCCTGGCAGACCACTCTTCCCCACATCACCACCACCCTCACCACGCCGGGCAACCACTTCACTCTCATCAGCCAGCACGCCCCCACGACCGCCACCCACATCACCGACTGGCTCAGCGAACGGGGGTGCACCCGCTGAACGACTCCGCCGCCTCTCGGCGGCAGATCCCATCCGAACCGGTATCAGCAGTGCGGCAGCGGTGTCCGGGCCGACGCCGTAGCGGTCCAAAAGCTTCGGCGCGCAGGCAGCGATGGCGGTAGTGATGCGGGTGGTGAGGTCGTTGATCTCCTCGGTGAGGTGGTGGATCCGGCTGGCCAGCAGCCGGAGCGTGTGGTGGGCTGCCGCTGCTGGGGTGATGCCGTCCGCGGCCTCCGGCTCAAGACACCGGCGGATGAGTTTGGGGTTGCTCAGGCCGGTCAGGGCCTCACGCAGGGTCGGCTCTGCGGAGGCCAGGACGGCCTTGAGTTGGTTCATCGCTTGGGAGCGTGACGTGATCGCGGAGCGCTTGGCCATCTTGAACATCCGGATCGCCTCCACCGGCCCGTCGCCGGTCTTGGCGGTGACGGTGGCCCGGCCGGACAGCACCGCTTGAGCGGCGGCTGCCGCGTCGATGGCGTCGGTCTTGCCGCGTCGGCGCCGGGTGGCCTTGTCGGGCTGGTTGACCTCGGTGACCGTGATGCCTTCGCTGTGCAGGTAACGCGTCAGCCCCGCACCATAGGAGCCCGTGCACTCGACGCCGGCTCGCCGCAGGCGGCCGAAGGACCGTGCCCAGGCCAGCAGTTGCCGATAGCCGTCACCAGTCGTGGGGAAGCTCCGGGTGTCCAGACGCGGGCACGCCACCGAACCTGAGGCCGAGGGTGCCCGTCTGGACCCGGCCGTCGTTGCCGTACCGGGTGAGTGCCCCGGCCGTCGCGGCCAGGCTCGCCTCTCCGCTCGCGTCGACGAACGCTCGCGCGGCGTAACGCGCGATTCCGCCGGGCTCGGCCACGGACACCGAGACGACCCGGTCACCGTCGCGCTGGGCGTCGAAGACGGTGCTGTAGAGCAGCACTTCCACACCGGCCCGTGCGCACACGGTGTCCAGCGACCACTTGACGGCCTCCGGGTCGACGGTCAAGAACGTCACCGAGCCTTCCACCGGACCGTGCACGGGCGCGCTGACCGGCGCGCTGACCCCGTTCACGGCCCGCAGCACGGCCATCACTCGCTCGGCCACGCCGTACACAACCTGGCGCTGATCGCTGGTGTACAGCCCGCAGTACGTCAGCACGTTGCGCAGCGTCGCCGCGCCACCCAGGCTCGACCCGCGCTCGACGAGGAGGGTGCGAGCGCCGGCGTCAGCGGCGCCGACCGCGGCGGCGACGCCTCCGGAACCGCCGCCGACGACGATCACGTCGTGGTCCTTGGTCATCGGCAGCCGCCCGGCTCACCCGAGCAACATGGACGGCTCACTTCAGGATCCGGGCTTCGAGCTCGGACGTCCATTGCACGTATTCGACCTCGGCCCCGTCCTGGTGCCGGGCGAAGAAGTAGGAGCCGGTCGGCCCCGTGGTGGGTCCGAAGGTGATCTTCGCTGCATGCGTGGCCAGCAGGCGCTGCACCTCCTCCAGGTCGCTCACAATGACCGTGGTGGTGGCGCTGGGCAGCTTCGCCGCGGCTTCCGAGGGACCCGCGATGACCAGGAAGTCCCCGATGGCCGCGACCTCCACATCACCGAACTCGAAGCGAAGATCGCACTCGGCGCCGACAAGATCGGCCAGCGGGCGGAGCGCGGTATCCATGTCGTCGCTCCACACGCGCGCATACGTCTTGAGAATGGCCATGTCGTCAACTCCCTGTCTCTCTGTGACTTCCTTGGTAACCGTAGGAGAGCTAGTCTTGACCTGCAAGAATGCACTTTTTGGTGAGAGAGGAACCTAAAGGTGACCATGGAGACGTCCGACACGGGGAGAGCCGTCGAGGCAAGGCCGGTCGAAGCTCTCGCCCATGAGGTGTTCACCGATATCGCCAACAAGTGGGCCCTGCTGATCATCGAAGCCCTGGGTACGGAAACCCTGCGGTTCGGCGAGCTACGCGCACAGGTGGAGGGCATCAGCCACAAGATGCTCAGTCAGACGCTGCGCACGCTGGAGCGCGACGGCATCGTCGACCGCACTCCGTATGCCACGGTTCCGCCTCGCGTGGAGTACAACCTCACCCCGGCTGGGCGGGAACTGCAGACCGTTGTCCACGGCTTCTGCCACTGGACGCGTCACCATCTCGATCATGTCGTGACCGCGCGCCGGACCTTCGACACCCCGGATCGCGTCGCCGACGCGACTTCTTCCAGCGGAGCGTGATGGCGCGAGGCATCGCCCGGCCGATCGCGAACCAGGGCGCCGCATCTACGCGTTGATCAGGGTTCGACCATCCTGATCGTCGGTCCATGCATGTCGTTGACTGACGCGCAGAGGGCGCGGATCGAGCCGTTGCTGCAGGACCGGACGCCTGGGAGGGTCGGACGGTGGCGGGATGTCGACTGCGTCGCAGAGTGGGCGCTCTGGCAAGACTGGCGATCACCCCGGCATGATGATCGGCCGTGCTTCTGCGACTGGCGTACCTGAGTGCGACCAACGGGTTCGCAATGCTGCGACTTGTGCCGATGAGCGACCCCGACAAGGGCGTAGAGATCGTGGCTCTACGCCATCAGATCAGGGTGCTGGAAGGGAAGCTGAGCGGGCAGCGGGTTCTCGCTCACGGCCGAACGCGACTTTCCACGCCGGACACCACGTCGACACTCTCACCGAACAGTATTGAGACAAAAGATAGTTATTGTACAGACTCGGTAATATGCAGGCGTGTACGCGGTTGCCTGTGGCGATTGAACGGGAGAATCCCTTTTGTCGGCAACTGGCCGACAGTTCCGCATCGTGATCGGCGACCCTCTCGCCGCATCTCGCAAGGAAGGGAACCTCTCATGTCCCACATCAAGCGCATCATTGCCGCCGCGCTCGTGGCCGGCGCTTTCATCGGCGCCGGCGCACTTCCCGCCTCCGCCGCCGAGCGTGGATGCGACCGCGGCTACCACCACTGCCGCGACGGCTTCCGCGGTGACGGATGGCGGCACGACCGCGGCTACCGCCACGACCACGACCGCGACGGCTTCCGCCGTCACGGATGGCGCCGGGACCGCTACGACTGGCGGTAAGCAGTCGTGCCGCCAGGTGCTCCGCGCTGAGCTGACCGGGGCCAGGTGACGAGGGTCTGCGGATGTGAACGAGCGTCATCACAGGCTCGATTCGGATTCGGCTGCCTGGCCTGGTGCCACGAGCCGGGTCTGTACCGAGCACCGGATTCAGACTCCGTCGCGGCGGCAAGTTGACAGGCCCGCCGACCTGTAGTTACTCCGCAGGTCGGCGGGCCTATCGGCATTGCCGTCGTAGCCCTGAAAGCCGTTGGCGTGCGACCTGAGCCGCACTCGAGGTATGGCGCGGTTGCGAGGACCGCGGTGGTCAACTGCCGTCGCCTGCAAGACTGATCCGTGCGGTCGACGACGTACGGGCAGCACTCCTCCGACTCGGCGCCAGCCTGGGGTACGTATTGGCCAGCCGGAAGCCAGAGAGGGGCCCCGAGAGTGTGGCAGCCGCGCCACCTTCTTCGGGGCACAGGCGATCTCAGCAGCTTCTGCGTGCGTAGCGCTTCAAAATGGCTTCGCGGTACTTGACCTGCTGTTTCGTCGGGCGGTCGAGATGGAGATCGTCAAGAGTGCGCCGCGCGCTCTTCGGATGAACGCGCGCTGCGAAAGGATCACCGGCAGGCATCCGACGAGAGGCTCTCGACCACGTCCTCATCATGAACGAGGCTCACGCCCGCCAGGTCCTTGCGGCCTACCAGCGACATTACAACGAGCACCGACCGCACCAGGGATGAGACCAGCTACCACCCGTCGCTCACGAACAGCCCGCCACGGTGCATGACTTCGATACCCGCAGAGTCCAGCGCACCCAGATACTCGGCGGCCTCAACAACGAGTACCGATATGCGACGTGAGGTGCGGCAACGACTTTTCGAGCGGCGAGCCTGCGCATGCCGTCGACATCAGCCTGCGACACGAGGTGTGCCCCAGGACGCGGCAGTGTCCCGCTGCTCAACCCTCGGCCGCAGCCCCGGGCTCGAGAATCGCGCGATTGAGGGGTGCCTCTCGTATGAAGCGCTCGCGGTCCGCCGCGCTCTCGATCAGCTCCGCCTTGCGGACCACCTCCGCACGCGCCCGCCCGGCGAGGATCTCCGCTTCCTCGCGGTCACCCGCCGCCCGAAGGACGCACGCCGCGTGGTACAGCACCTCCTCGGTGCGCAGTGCCGGGAGGTCGCCCACCCGTTCCAGGTGCGCGAGCGCTTGTCGCGTGAGACGGGCGGCCTCGGCGGTCTCGCCCAGTCGCAGATGGGTGCGGCTGCGAAGCGAGAGCGCGGCGACCTCGCTCCTCAGCATTCCCGTCTGCCGGGTCTCGCGGATGGTCTCGTCCGCGAGCCGACCCGCGAGTTCGAGATCGGTTCTGTCGTCGCCTGCCAGGGTGAGTACGACCTCGGCGTACACGTTGCGGACGATCGGGACGAGATCCAGCAGCCATGTCTGTTCCGTCTCGTGCCACGCCGCCTCGACCAGCGCCCGGCAACGAGCGCGCTCACTCGGCAGCAGCGCCAGCAATGCCGTGTTGTAGGCGTGCCAGGCGCTCGGCCGTCCGTCCCCGTGTTCCTCTTCGAACCGGGTCGCCTCTCGCAGCGCGTCGCCGGCGTCGGCCCAGGCGCCCATGGCCAGCCACAGCTGCGCCAAGTAGTTGAGCGCGACCGGTAGTTCGACATGCAGCGGCTCACCGCGCAGTCGGTCGATGCTTCGGGTCAGGCGTTCCCGGGCCTGGTCGAAGCGGCCGGCGTCGAAGAGGTTCACGCCCAGATGGAGATCGGCGAAGGTACAGATGCGGCGCAGAACCGGATCGTTTCCGTCGTGCAACGCCGGTTCGCGGCCGTAAAGCTCTTGCGCCTCGAGCTGCAGTCGCAGGCCGGCCTGGAGGTCCTGCTTGGTGAGCTGGCTGCCGTACTCGGCCAAGGCAACGAACAGCACGGCGGGGTCCGCGCATTGTCGGGCGAGTTCGACTGCCTCCTCGAGTGTGTCCAGGGCAGGCCACAGCCCTTGCGAGTGCAGGAGGATCCTGCCGCGCATAAGTGTGGTTCGGGCCATCAGCCGCGGGTCGCCGCTGCGGCGGGCGGCCTCCTGTGCCTCGCACGCCCAGGCATCCAGGTCCTGGCCGTCCTTCGATTCGGCCCGGCCTTGCCAGCGGGCCTCGGTGATGGACAGCAGCAGCTCGATCGCGTGAGCCAGACGCGTGTCGCGGTCGGCAGCCGTCGACGGCATACGGCGGATGCTCTCCACCGCCTGCAGACACAGCGCCTCTGCCTCGGAGAACGAGAGCCCGTTCACGAGCAGCCCCCGTGCGATGGCGAACTGTTCCCGCGCGGCGTCGTCCCACCGCTGCGCGAGGCGGAAGTGGCGGGCGATCTCCAGTCGTTCCGGTAGCGGCAACGCATCGTGCGCCGTTCCCTCCTTCACGAGAGCGGTCGCGATCCTCCCGTGGCGTTCGCGGGCCTCTCCGGCGCTCTGTTCCTCCAGTACGGTCATCCGCAGCAGCGCGTTGTCGAAGCGGTAGTGGTCCGCTGAGACATCCTGCGCCCACTCCGCCGGCGGCACCGGATGGATCACCGCGTATCGCCGACTGGCCTGATGGAGTCTTCTCGCCACCTCATGCGGAGGCCGGCCGGTTACGCGAGCCACAACCGCGGAGTCGAAGGTCTCGCCCTGGGTCGCTCCGGTCACCAGCAGTTCCATCGTGTCGGCGTCCAGCCTGGCTAGGCGTCGGCCTATCAGCGATCCGACCGAATCCGGCAGCGTCTCCGGTAACTTCCCATCGTCGCCGACCAGCCGCAGGAACTGCATCACGAAAGCCGGGTGGCCCTTGGTCAGTTCGCTGAGCCGGGCCGGAAGGGACTCCGCCGACTGACCGGCGAGGTACTCGCGGACCAGGGCGGCCACGGCATCCTCGGGCAGGCCCGTGAGTCGGTGCCTCGAAAGCCATCCCCGCAGTTCCCAGCTGGCAAGCGCTTCGGCGACCGCGGTGGAGTCCGCCGCATTCGCCCCCGGATCGCTGCGGTATCCCAGGACCAGCCCGAGGGCGGGTGCGTCATTCTGGAGCGACTCGACAAGGTACTCCAGAACCAGCAGGCTGCTCGGGTCCAGCCATTGCACGTCATCCAGGACGATGATCGTGGGATCACCCAGAGCGGCGGCCTCGCTCAACGCGTTCGCCACCGTGCGGGTCACGCTCTGACGGATCGACAGCACGCTGTCCGGCGGTACGGAGCTGGATTCGACGGCGGACTGGGCTATCTGCACGGCGGTTTTCAGCAGCGGCCCCACGGTCGGCACCAGCGCGGCGAGATCCGGGGCCGCCTGCACCGTGGACCTTCTGAGCCGGCGTAGGAAGGAGCGCCGAGGCGGGGGTTGAAGGGCGGTCAGGACGTCGGTCAGCGGCCCGTAGGCATTGTCGACGCCGATCTGGTCCAGGCATCGCACCTGGACGAACCGGCACGCTGGCGCATCCTGTGCCGCCTGCGCTCTTCGTACCGCTTCCTGGAGCAGAGCGGATTTTCCGATGCCCTGCTCACCCTCGACGAGGAACACTCCGCCCTCGCCCCTGGCCACCGCCCTCAGGAAGCCGTCCAGCGCACCGATGTACGCAACCCGGTCGACGAACATGGCCGCCATGGAGGCCCTCCCAACTCCCCGCGCTCACCGATTGTTCCCAGGTCCGATGCCGAGGCCCGGCGAGATCATCGTAGCCTCGGAGCGGTTCCCGGCCGGGGGCTTCCCGCACGCAAGTCGTGTGAGCTGCGCTGAGATGAACGGATTCACCGGACCTACCATGGCGTCATGGCCGTCGACCTCTTCGCTGGGATCCCAGTCAACGACTAGGTTCGGCGGCGCTCCACTCTGACCGCAACCAGTCTCACGATCTCTGAACGGCCGAGTCGTCAGACAGTCCTGCCCGACCAGCACGATTGAGGTCTGCTGGTCGGGCGTGACCAGTAGGACGATTCCGCCGTTCGCGAGGTGTGGGGAATCGGCCGTGGATCGTGGACGACGAATACGAGGACCGGCTCGGACGGGTGGGATGTGACGTGGGCGCTTGCGGCAGGGCGGCCCGCGCCGCGAACGACGCACCTTGACCCTCCGCACACCCGCGCGGCGGCTCCCACCAGGGTGAAGGAAACTTTCAGCAGGGGCAGGGATGGATATCGCCGCCACCCCGTACGTTCCCAGCGGCACCAGAAAGGGCAGCGGCTATTATATTCACATTGCGCCGTTTGGGCGACTTTCTGAAAATACCAATGACACCCGTTCGCCTCATCACAAGAATTGGAGATGTCTTGGCGGCGTGGTAACGCGCTGCGCGGGCGGCCCTGTCATCAGAGGAGGTCCATCATGACCGGTTGCTCATCCATCGACACCCGGGCGGCTCTCGATTTTCTCCAGACCAGCGGGCTGGTAAACCTTGACACGCCTCTGGAGCAGTTGGTCCGTGCGACCACCACGCTCGGAGATGTGGCCGGGTACGTGCTGGCTTGGGATAAGTACGTGCTCGTCGTCCCGTCGGTGTGCGAGGACGGCTCGCAGTAGTAGGAGGTCGAGCGGGCGGCGTGCGGCCGACGACGGAGGCAGGCATTTACCAGGGCCGGGTGACGTAGATGCATACGGGAGATGAATCGCCCGGCATGTGGTGTGCCGTTGAACGACGAGCCGTTTCGTGGCTGGCCGCACACCGCACCCGGTTCGATCCGGAAACCGCTGACCAGGCAGGCGTGTTGTTTGCGCGGAAGGCGCTCGTCGAGGTGGCGCTGCTGGTCGGGCTGCGGGCCCGTATGGATCCAGCGCCGTTTGACCGCCGTTACCAGCAGTTGCTTGATCTCGTCACCACCGTGGCGCGCCGCCCCTCGTACCGTGAACTCGTTGCACGCGATGAACCCGCACTCCTGCTCTACGCGGGCACGTACGCCGCGCTGCGGCTGTGCGGACACCGCGACGTCGAATTCCGGCAGCTGATCGAGCAATCCGTGGCGGGGCGATACGCCGCTTGTTTCGAGCGCATCCCCTATCGGCAGTTGGACCTGCTCCACACATTGGAGCTCTCGGGCGTCGACCACGGTATGACACGGGTCGATGCGGTTCTTCCCTTTACACTGCTCTGTGCCGACCCCTCCGTAGTCAAGTTGCGGGACCGTGATATCTACGCGATCACGCATACGGTGTTCTACGCCACCGATTTCGGCCTGCGTGCCCCGCGATGGCCGACCGGCTTCAAAAAGGATCGCGCCGTAGAACTGCTTGAGGCACTTTCAGTCCTGAGCCGTCAAAGGGAGAACGCGGATCTCGTTGCGGAACTGCTCTGTTCACTGATGTGCCTGGGGATCCGTGGCTCATCCGAGGTCGAGCGGGCATGGCAGTTCCTCGCCGGTGTCCAAGAGCCCGACGGCCGTGTGGCCGGACCGGATGGCATCGTCCACCCGGAACTCGCAAGCACCGAGGAGGAGTACCGCAACTGGGCCACGGGCTATCACACCACGATCGTCACAGCGCTGGCGGGACTCCTGACCCGAAGCCCGGACATCGTCCGCCGACCGTGCCCCACGCCGACCGCGGCATCCCCCGACGGCAGGCTCGAAGCCGCTGTGCGACGCGCCACAACCTGGCTGGCCGCCAATGCTGTCGACGCGCCCCTGGACGAGGCGATTCCAGCGGCAGCCGCAGCCGTGCGAGGTGCGCACTCGGTGGGGGAGCCGCAGCTCGCCTCTCGGGCGCTCGCCTCCGTGGCGCACCGCGCCGAAACCGAACCCGGTCCGACAGTGTGGACCCGGCACAGTGCAGATGTGGTCTTCGAGTGCGCGCGGGGCATGGCGGCATCAGACCTGGCGTGCACGTCTCTTGACCGGTTCCTGGCGGACATCGCCGCTGCGCTTACCGGCCTCACCACTGTCCCCGCGAATGCTGCTGGCGGCGTCGTACGTCTGATGGAACTGGGCTGGCTCACGCCGGAACAAGCAGACTTCCTCCTGGCCTCGTCGGACCCGGCAGACCTGCTGACGGAGGATCACCCGCCAGCGGTCACCGCCAAAGCCCTGGCCCGGTACGCCGGCGACGAGCCGAGGCGTCTCGGCCGTGGAAGCGCTGCCCGGTCTCGGGTCGCGGAGCGCCTCGCCGCCGCGCTGCCAACCGCTTGCCAGAGCTACAAGCTTGAGGAGGCCGCGGCGCTCCTGCGCGGTCTGGCGCTTCTCGGCTGGGCCGATCACCGGATCACCCGTGACGGGCTCGGCTTCCTCCTCTCGCAACAAGCCCCGACCGGGGCTTTCGGCTATCCGGCGCACGACGACCATCATGTGCGCACCGCGCTGCAACGGAACTGGACCCAGAGCTGCACCGCTGCCTTATCGTCCCTGTTCCAGTTGCGTCATGACGCTGAGGTGATGCAGCGTTCGTAACAGCTTTCGCCGGGTAGCTCCAGGCTGTGCCGTTCAGCAACGCATCGCGGCTGGTCAGGCTGCCTATCCGTACTCGTTGATCAGGCCGCCAAGGACGCGAGTCTGGAGTAGCCGTCGCGGGGCGTTCGTGTCGGCCAGCGGTACGACCTGATGGTCGGCAAGTGGAAAACGCTGTTCTCGGGCTTGATGGGGGCGATGGCCGCTCTCTGATACTCGTTGATGAGTCCTCCGAGTATCGGCTGGCGCTCGATCTGTTCGTGGGTGAGGTCGGCGATGGGGTGGTCGGGGCGTGGCGGGCGCAGGTGTCGCCCGCGGTGGAGCCTTCGGCCGTTGTGGTGCCGGGTGTACCGGCAACCACTCACCGAAGGCAGTCTGTTCTGGCTTCCTCGCGGCTCCAGCCGCGCCTGACTCATCCCGGCGTGGACCGCGAAGCCCAGGCAGACTCCTTCGGTGGCGGTCCTCGTGATCGTCGGGCGGCGATCACGTTGCCTTGGCCGACGTCAGGAGCTCGTGAGGATGACGAGTTGCTGGGTCGCTCGGGTCATCGCGACATAGCGGTCGACCGCTGCTTCGATACCCTTGCCGAACGCCTCTGGGTCGATGAGGACGACCAGGTCGAACTCGAGCCCCTTCGAGAGCTCGGGGGTCAGCGACCGGACGCGGGACGTCGCCCGGAACGTGCCAACCTCGGTGCCACCAGCGCCGATGACGCAGGCGATCCCGTCGGCATGCGCAACGAGCCAGGTGTCGAGGATCGAGTCCAGATCCGAAACAGATCCGTGTACGACGGGGACGTCGCTGCTGCGGATGGAGGTCGGCACATTGGCGTCCGGGAGCACGGCTCGGATGACCAGCTCGGCTTCCGTCATGACCTCTTCCGGCGTCCGGTAGTTGATGCTCAGGGAGGCCACGTTGATCCGGTCGAGCCCGATCCGTTCGAGCCGTTCCTGCCACGACTCTGTGAACCTGTGCCTGGCCTGGGCGCGGTCCCCGACAATGGTGAAGCTCCGGGACGGGCAGCGGAGCAGCAGCATTTGCCACTCTGCGTCGGTCAGTTCTTGAGCCTCGTCCACGACGATGTGCGCGAACGGGCCGGCGAGAGGTTCCGGGTCGGTGCTGGGCAGTGCGGTCTCGTCGATCAGGCTGTCCTGCAGGTCCTGTCCGCGCAGCATCGTCACCGCACCTTCACCGTCGTCATCGGCCTCGAGCAGGTCGTCGATGACGCTGGCCATGCGCTCGCGTTCGGCGGCGACAGAGGCGTTGTGTCGGCGCTTACGTAGTGACGCCTCTGGGTCGCCGAGCCGCTGCCGTGCTGCGTCCAGGAGCGGCAGGTCGGACACCGTCCAGGCCTGGGCGTCTTCGCGCTGCAGCTTCGACACGTCATCGGGGCTGAGCCAGGGAGCGCACATCCGCAGGTAGGCGGGTACCGACCACAGGTCTCCGACGAGGTCAGCCGCTTCGAGCAGTGGCCACGCGCGGCTGAGGGCCCTGATCAGCTCTTTGTTGTGCAGCAGCGACCTCCGGAACAGGTCAGGTGAGACGTCGCCGTCGTGCTTGTCCATCAGGATCGTGAGCAGCGCCTCCCAGATCTGGTCGCGCGCTTCGTTGTGCGGAGTACCTGGTTCTGGTGCTTCGAACGCCTCGGTCCAATCGTCGGCGCTCAGCCAGATGTCGGACCAGTAAGTCGTGACCGTCATCCCCTCGGTGGGCGGCTCTTCGTAGAACCTGACGGCCGTCTCGATCGCCTTCACCATGTTCGCGGACGACTTCAGGAGGGCCACGTTCGGGTCGGCCTCGATCGCTGCTCCGGCTCCCTCGGCGACGAGGTCCCGCAGGGTGCAGGTCTGCACGCCCTCCTCTCCGAGGCTGGGGAGGACGTCGGCGACGTAGGCCAGGTAGGGCTGGTGCGGACCGACGAACAGCACGCCGCCCCGACGGTGACCGAGGCGCGGGTCGGAGTAGAGGAGGTAGGCGGAGCGGTGCAGAGCGACGACGGTCTTCCCCGTACCCGGACCGCCGTCGACGACGAGAGCGCCGCGGGATCCCGCCCGGATGATGGCGTCCTGGTCGGCCTGGATGGTGGCGAGCACGTCTCGCATCCGAGTCGACCGGTTGCTGCCCAGGCTGGCGATGAAGGCGGACTGTTCGTCGAGCGCGGCGTGCCCTTCAAGCCCGTCAGCGGTGAACACTTCGTCCCAGTAGTCGCTGATCCGGCCGCGGGTCCAGCGATACCTGCGGCGGCTTGCCAGACCCATCGGGTTGGCATGGGTCGCCGCGAAGAACGGCTCAGCCGCGGGGGTGCGCCAGTCGAGCAGCAGCCGACGACCCGCGCTGTCGGTGAGGCCGAGTCGTCCGATGTACACGGGCTCGGGGTTGTCTGCGCTGACGATGTGTCCGAGGCACAGGTCCAAACCGAAGCGACGCAAGGCGCGCAGGCGACCGGTCAGCCGGTGGATCTCCATGTCCCGGTCCATCGCCTGCCGGCCTATGCCGCCGGGCGCCTTGAGCTCGGCATCGAGGCGGTCGGACAGTTCGGCGATCGCCTGCTCGAGGCTCTCCGCGATGGCCGCGAAGTGCTGCTCGTCGCCGGCGACCAGCGTCGGGTCGGCCTTGGGGGAGAGGTGGTCGGGAAGGTCAAACGCGCTGGTAGTCAGGGGGTTCATGTCATCAGCTCCGATCTGAGGTCGCTCCCGCGAAGTCCGGCGGCGCGCACACCCGCACCTCGGCGCCGAGTACCCGGGGCCGCAGCGCGAGTCCCACCACCGGCTCGACGTCACCGCACGACCGATAGACCGACAACAACACACGCACTCCGTGAATCTCCCATTTCCGCAGGTTCTGGCCTCGGTCAGCGATTCTGCGGCACGACCCGGGTCTTGCCGCAAGCCCCCCAGTGCGCTATAGGTTGAGAGTGGCAAGGGGTGGGCACTCTCATAAACTTGATCTTTAATGTCCGGCGTCGAATGGTGCGTCGAACTTGGTCACTCGGTCCGGTAACCGGAGTACACCGAAGCGGCCTTCGTCTGGAACATGTGCTCCGACCAAGGAACACACACGTCCAGCACGAAGGCCGTGAGGATGAGTCTGCTGCATCGCGATGCCCGGCAGGAGGCGTTGGCGGGACTGTCACGCTTCCGGGGCGAGTCCTACTCCTGTCTCACTGCTCGTTCGGACGCGGTCCTCGAGCTGGCTGATGCTGTTCTGTGCGATGACGGGCCGGTGAGGTCGCTGGCCGAGTTGTCGCTGGTGGGCGAACACCGCCGCGGGCTGCCGACGGCCGGTTGGTCCTGGCCATCGACATCACCTGCTGGCTGCGGCCCGACGCCCACACCTCACCGGAACGGCTACGTCTGCGTAGTGGCCCGCTGCAACAGGTCCGCAGATCCTGGGCTGTTGTTTTAAGTGTGGTGGGAGGAGACGGCCGCCACGTTGTCTCGAACGGGCCGGAGATGCGGTGGCGTGCGCCATTGCCCTCGCGTTGAATCTAGGTGACCAAGCATCACAGGGCCGTTCACAAGGCGGGTTTGCGGTCGACCGCAGGTTCGAGCCCCCGGCTGGGCGCAATACAGATGGGAACGGGCGCGACCTGTGGCTTTCGGGTGAGCGGGTCACGATCGAAGCGACCGCCGCAGCGTTCGCAAATCCGTTTCTCTATCTGGTCCTCGGGTTCTTCGTCCTGGTATGGGCCTACGCGCTCGGCTACTGGCGCCTCGCCAAGGTCGAGCGCCCCTGGGCGGCGACATCGAGTGGGGCGGAGCGCGCAGGCCCGTGACCGCTACCGGCGGATCAGCCGACGGACAGTGAGAAGGGCCCGGCCAGGCCCGAGTAGCCGTCGTTGGCGAGGTAGTACACGTCGTACGTGCCCGCGCCGTTGAGCTTGCCGGTGGACAAGGTCAGCGCGCCGCTGGCATTGGGGGCGTAGGCCCAGGTCAGCGCGGACTGCTGACCGGGGGTGACGCCCGCCGGGTAGATGCCGATCCAGTTCTTCGCACTCACCTGCGCTGCGGCCGGCACCGCGTACCGGAAGGTGACGTTGCCGCCGTTCGCGACCGCGTTCAGGTCGCCGGTGAGCGTCGGTGTCGTGGCGGTGGACGGCGCGAAGGCGGCGTTCAGCGGCGTCGCGTAGCTGTCATTGGCTGTCAGACCGGGCAGGCCGAGGGCCGCCTCAATGGTGCGGGCGATGCCGTAGTGGTCGTAATGGTTCGGGCTACTGGTCCCGGCCGGGACGGTGCCTTGCGAGCCGAGGACCACGGTGGCTACGTGGTTGTACGCCTCGTTCTCGCTCTCGTCCCAGGTCAGGATGAGCAGCGAGCGCTGCTGGGTCCAGGCGGGGGAGGCCAGCACCGGGGCGAGGGTCTGTTTCAGCCAGCCGTCCTGCGTCTTCAGGCTGGTGGAGTTGCCGTTGCCGGAGCCCTCGCCGTCGTAGTAGTCGTCGGCTGCGATCCAGGAGAAGTTCGGGGTGGTCGCGGCCGACTGCAGGTCGGTGGTCAGCTGCGATGTGTCGAACAGGTGCGCCGCGCAGCGGGAGGCGTTGCCGCTGATGTCGGTGTAGTTGATGAACGGCGCGTCGTCGGGCATGTAGGAGCTGTCGTAGTTCTTGTTGGTGTTGCAGGGCGTGCCCATGCCCTGCTCGTAGGCCTTCCAGCTCTTGCCGGCCGCCTCCAGGGTGTCGCCCAGGTTGCGCTCGGGGGAGTTGATGTTGGGCCAGTAGGTGGCGCCCTTGGTGTAGGTGTCGCCGCCGGAGATGGCGAGGTAGTTCTCGTCGCTCGGGTGGTAGACGCCGTGCGCGTCGGTCAACGTCGCGCCCTTGGTCATCAGGCTGTGGATGTAGGGCGTGTCCGCCGGATCGTTCATGATCTCGGAGTAGTCGGTGTTCTCCATCATGACCGTGAACACGTGGTCGTAGCCGGGCACGCTCGACGCGGGCGGCGTGACCGGGGCCGGCCCGGTGACCGGGGTGTTCAGGGTGAGCGAGAGGTTGTCGAGGTAGCCGGTCTGGTTGGACGTCGACAGGAACTGCACCTCGACCTGGATGGACCGGGTCCCGGCGGGGACCGAGCCGGTGGTGCTGCGGGAGAGGAACTTGGTGGCCAGGCCCCGGTCGGTCGCGGAGACGGTCGGCAGCTTGGCGGTCGCGCCGATCGGGCGGCCGTTCGCGTCGTCGAAGTGCAGGCTGACCGCGACGTAGCCGCTGTAGACGGTCCAACCGCCCAGCCAGCCGGAGAGGTTGTAGCTCACCCCGCCGCCGTCGATGGCCGAGGCTGCCGAGGAGACGTCCACGGTCTGCGTCATCGCGCCGTCGCCGAAGTTGCCGGGCCCGAAGAAGGCCTTGCCGGGCGCCTTGCCGTCGCTGGGCAGCCCGAAGGACCCGGCGGTGTAGCACATGACGTCCGGGCCGCCGGCCTCGGTGGTCCAGCCGGGCACGGTGGTGGCCGCGCCCCAGTCGTTGGTGCAGTAGCCGCCGGCCTCCGCGTCGCCGTTGACGATCAGGTTGCCGCTGCTCCCCGCCGCCTGGGCGGGGGCGGGAGCGGAGACGATCAGTGCGCCTAGGAGGATGAGTAGCCCGCCGAGGGAGCTCCAGCGCAGTCGCATTCGTGTACCTCGTCCCGTTGGTGAGGGTGCGTGAGGGGTGATGGTGTTACAGCCTGGCTGTGCGCCATGAACGGGATATAGGTACCGGTCGCCGCCGTCGAGCAGAAGAACCGCGACCAAACTTGGCTAGACAAGTTCGCGCCAGACGTAGGCGGCGGAGACGGGCACACCCGACCGCTCCCACTTCGGCTTGCGGGCCACCCACGTGTCGCCGACGACCGCCTCGCACATCTCCGCGAGCGTCCGGCCCGCACCCAGTGCCCTGCGCCTGCCGGAAACCTCATCCACGCAGGTCAAGCAGCGAGTTGATACTCGTGGATGACTCCTCCCAGGCGGTCGTGTCGGCGCATGTCGGGGCCTGCGATTCGTCCGGGATCGGTGATGGGTTCAGGGACAGCGCGTAGCGGTGCTGCCTGGTTCATGGCTTGTTGGGGCCGGTGGGCGTTGTGATGCTGCTCGAACGCATTGGTGGTGGCCAGGTAAGCGAGACGAAGCATCATGACTGACCACCATGCCGCGGGTCTCAGACAGCGCGATGACCTGCACGGAGGAGGTTTTCGGCAGGCGCAGGATCCTGGTGGTCAATTCCTTCAGGCAGCGAGGCTGAGTTCGAGGCGTGCGAGGTGGCTGGTGCGGGTGCGGTCGAGGGGGCGGTCGTTCCACCAGGCGTCGAGGCGGATCAGGTTCAGGGCGGCGGCGCTGGAGATGTGGTCGAGATGGGTTTTCGCCGAGCCGCAGTAGCGGGCTCGGCGGTTCCCGGTGACGGCAGTGGCCTGCCGGATGGTGCCTTCGACGCCGACGCGCAGGGCGTTCACCCACGCGAGCCAGCGGATGCGCGCATCAATCGAAGGGAAAACATCTGAAATGGACCGCAGCGGATCTCCCCGACATGACCGGGCGCACGATAGTGATCAGCGGTGCCTCAAGCGGTATCGGCCTCATCACTGCCCGGGAGCTTGCCCGGGTAGGCGCGCACGTGGTCCTCGCGGTGCGCGGCGACGCCAAGGGCCAGGAGATCTCGCGCTCCTGGCCCGGTGACACGGAAGTGCGTCAACTCGACGTTTCCAGCCTTGAGTCGGTGCGCGCATTCGCGGAAGTGGTCGGGCGGAATCGACATCCTGATCAACAACGCGGGCATCATGCAGGTACCCCTCGCCTACACCGCCGACGACTTCGAGTCGCAGGCGGCGACCAACTACTTCGGCCCGTTCGCCCTCACGAACCTGCTCCTCCCGCATTTCACCGGCCGCGTGATCACGATCTCCTCCCAACTGCACCGACGCGGGCATGTGCGGGTGGACGACCTGAACTGGAAGAGGCGGCGGTACAACGGCACCGCCGTCTACTGCGACTCCAGGCCAGCCAGGACGTCCCCGCGGGCTCCTACGTCGGCCCCGACGGCTCCTGCGGCATCAAGGGGTATCCCGCGATCCGCAAGCGCTCCCGCGCCGCCTTGGGCGCGGAGGCCGCCCGCACGCTGTGGGACGTCACGGCCGGACTGACCGGCACTGGCACCCGGCTCCCCGCAGCCGCTTGAGCGACGTCCCGCACCCGCTCTCCCCCGAGGGCGGCAGTGCCGTGCCCGCGGCGAGCTGGTAACCGCCGTCGACATCACGCTGCGACTCGACCGGATAGCCCGCTGGACAGCGCCAAAAGCGTGGGCTAACCACCGTGCGGTCAAGGCGTGTTGTGCCCGCCCCGTCCTCCCCAAGACAAAGGACGCGGGGGACCTCACGGCCCAGTCCCGGTTGGCGCTGTTCGTTGTGTCGTGGGCGCGCACCCCAACTCGGCAGACAGCGCGGGGTTCACCATGGGCGATCGGGTGCGTCCGTCGCGGCGGGCTTCGGGAGCTGAGGGGCCGTGGAGGGAATCTTGGGCGTCTTGGGCCTGTTGCCGTCTTCACCGCATGCGTCGAAAGGGGAGCATGATGCCCAAGGCAGTCCGATTCACCGAGTACGGCGGCATTGACGTGCTGAGGGTCGCCGACGTCGAACGTCCTTCGCCCGGCCGGGGACAGGTGCTGGTCAAGGTGGTGGCCGCTGGGATCAATCCGGGGGAGGCCAAGATCCGCGAAGGGCTCCTGCACGACCGGTGGCCTGCTACCTTCCCCTCCGGCCAGGGCAGCGACTTCGCCGGGAGCGTCGAGGAGGTCGGCGAGGGTGTCAAGGGCCTCGCGCGGGGGGACGAGGTAATCGGCTTCACCAACCGCCGGGCCAGCCACGCCGAGTACGTCCTCGCCGAGGCCACCGAGCTGATCCACCGCCCGGCGGGCGTCCCGTGGGAGCAGGGCGGCGCCTTGTTCGTGGCCGGGACGACGGCGTACGCGGCGGTGCGGGCCGTCGCGCCAGCACCGGGCGACACCGTGGTGGTTTCCGGGGCCGCAGGTGGCGTCGGGTCGCTGGTCGTGCAGTTGGCGCGGCAGGCCGGTGCCACGGTGATCGCCCTGGCGAGCGAGCCGAACCACGCGTGGCTGACCGACCATGGTGCGATCCCGGTCAGGTACGGCGAGGGCGCGGCCGACCGGATCCGTGCGGCCTCGGGCGGCCGGGTCGACGCCTTCATCGACACCTTCGGCGACGGGTACGTCGAGCTCGCGCTCGATCTCGGAGTGAGGCCCGAACGAATCGACACGATCATCGATTTCGCGGGTGCGGAGAAGCACGGGGTCAAGGCGGAGGGCAGCGCGGCAGCCGCCAGCGCCGAGGTGCTCACCGAGCTCGCCGCACTGATCGACCAAGGCAAACTGGAGGTCCCGATCGCCAAGGTCTACCCGCTGGACGACGTGCGTGACGCCTATCGCGAACTGGAGCGGCAGCACACTCGGGGCAAGATCGTGCTGAAGCCCTGAGCGGGCAGGCCGACGTACTTGGAAGCGCAGCGGAGACCCGGCGATTACGGTAAGCGAGGCCGCTCGTTGGTGAGTTGTGTGAAGAGGGCTGGGCGCGCTGGTCGTCGAGAGTCTCGTCCCTCCCCGTCCGTCATGTCCGACGGATACCGCCGTATCCGATCCGGCCGGTCACCCTCGTCGCCCTACACGTGCGCGAGGCAATCACACGCCTGGGTGGCCGAGTCGGACTCCACAAGCGCCAGCGCACACAGCTACGGCAACAGGGCCTCCCGTGACTCGGTTCGGTAGCAGCCCCGAGCTACCAGGAGGCCCTGCCCTCATGCTCCGACGTCCAGAGGATCACCCGAACAGCAACCCTGTTGGAGCGGACAGGCCCGCTGGTCGGTACGGCAAGGGCTTCTTAGAAGGCCGCGCGGCCCTGGTATGAGTTGCCGGTCTGGACGAGTGGTTGTGTCTGGAAGTAGAACCGTGTCCCGTGCGCGACATTAGTGGCAATCACGCTCCACTCGGTCAGTCGGTCCACGATCGTCCAGCCGTTTTGGCACGTGTGGTTCTTGGCCCAGCAGACGCGCACCTCAAGGCCATCGTCCGTGTAGAGGCGCAGGTTGATGTCGTTGCAGCGGGACGTGGTGGTGTAGGTGTTGCTGTAACCGCGCTCCGGAAGGGACACCGCCACGGAACCGCCGTAGCACGACGTTGCCGCGGCTTGCGGAGCGGCCACTTCGGGCGTCCCGCTGAACGGCGTGACGGCGCCGGCGGTTGCGTTCGCGACGGCGCCCCTGGTCGACGCAACGGCTGCCGCGCCCGAGGGCGCCGCGCCGGCTGCCGACGCCTGGGCGGGCGCCGTCAGGCTCAAGGTCGCCAACCCTGCGAGGGTCGTGGCGGCTGCGAGCGCGGTGATGCGCTTGTGGACGTTCATAGCTCGGTTCCTTCCGTCGTGGTGGGGCGGCGGTTCACCGCTGAGCCCTGGCTTGCGCGGACCACGGTGCACGGCGGTTGGCGGGAGGGCGAGGGGTGTTCGGCCAGCTGGTGATTTCCCGGGACGTCCCACCTGCTGAACTGCTGCGATGCGGCAGGGCGTGATGCTGTTGTGGGACGACCACCCCGACAGGCCGAGAGGACACCGTGACCCTGCACGGTCTGATCCAGCAGTCGACATCCGAACCCGCACCGTAGCCACCAGCGCATGGCCACGGCCTGGCAGCGTTCCCGTTCGGCCGCTGATGATCTTCGTGGGCTGCTGTTCGGTGGATACCCGTGCTCGTAGTTCAGCGCAGGCCGCCAGCCCGCGACATCACGCGGCGAAGCTCAGCAGTAGAGGCGTGACGGTCTCATTCGGTCATCCCCTACGCAGATGCTCGGACACGCTCTGTTTTGCCGGGATTGAGGTCAGCCGCTGTCGCGTGGTGTCCCGGGGATTGCCGCACTGAGCCGCACCATGAACGCGCCTGCGGCCTCGGTGAATTCGGGCGGACCGAGCACTTCCATGGGTTGGTCGAGCAGTGCCATCCAGATGAGGAAGCTGAGCGACCACGGGCCGCGGGTTGTGACGACGCAGCTGTCTTCCCCCTCGGGGTCGGCGGTCGCGTAGTGGCCGGGGATTCGGCCTTCGATACGTCCGGCGGGGACGTGGAGGCGGATGCGGGCCGGGGCGGCGCCGAGCTCACCACTCCTTCCTGCCCGTGACTGAACGTAGGCGGCAGGATCGCCGCCAGGTACCGTGCGCCTCTCACCGCGCTCACCGAGCCGGACGCGGCCACGGATGCGGTCGACACGGAACGTGCGCCAGTCGTTTCGATCCAGATCGAAGGCGACCATGTACCAGTCGAACCCGCTGTGGACCAGAGCGCAGGGTTCGGTGTGCCGTTGCGATGCGCGTCCATCTCCGGCGACGTAGGAGAAGCGGGCACGTAGGGTGTCGCGGCACGCGCCCGCGAGTGCCGCAAGGACGTCGGCGTCTATCGCGGGGGTGCCGAGCGCGACGGCCGAGGTGGCGGCGCCGAGCGCGTTGACTTGCCGCCGCAGTCGATCGGGGAGGACTTGCTCGAGCTTGGCCAGGGCGCGAACCGACGTCTCCTCAACACCCGCGACGGAGCCGGCGGCGGCACTGCGCAGCCCCACCGCGACGGCTACCGCCTCGGCGTCATCGAGCAGGAGGGGCGGAAGCCGGCCGCCGCTGCCGAGGCGGTAGCCGCCCGCGACGCCGCGGGTGGCGTGCACCGGGTAGCCAAGCGCGCGGAGCTTGTCGATGTCACGGCGGATCGTCCGCGGTCCGACCTCCAACCGGTCGGCAAGCTCCTCGCCGGTCCACTCCCGGCGAAGCTGCAGCAGCGAGAGCAGGGCGAGCAGGCGGGCGGAGGGCTGGAGCGTGGCTTCTTCCACAGTCTCCTCCAGGGATCGCGGACGGGAACTTCGCGGAAGCTATCACTCAATTAGGACGTTAGATGACCGGAATTGGTGCGACGGTTGACCCGGCAGTTCAGCGGCAGACCAACGCACGGAGGATCGATGGCCGAGCACCAGGGCACGGCACTGCAGGTCGCCCTCGCCTACTACGAGGCATGGGCGAGCAAGGACCTCGAAGGGACCATGAGCTTCATCGCCGACGGCATCGTCTGCGATGCCCCGGCCGGACGGATCGAGGGCGCTCGCGCCTACCGGGGGTTCTTGGAGTCGTTCTTCAAGCTCCTCAAGCGTGCGGAGCTGATCGCCTCCTTCGGTGATGACGAGACGGCGATGATGCTCTACGACAACCACACAGTGCCGGTGCCCAGAGCACCGTCCGCAGCGCACTTCACGGTCGAGGACGGCAAGATCACCCGCGTCCGCCTCATCTTCGACCGAGTGCCGTATGAGGCGGCAGCGCGTGACCGCCAAGCCCTCTGACACCCGGTGACGCGAGACCAGCGAGGAGAACGCACAGTGGGCAACAACGAGCTCAGCTCAGTACTCATCACCGGGGGCAACGCGGGTATCGGGAGAGAGCTCGCACGCCAGCTCGGCGCCCATGAGGAGATCTCGCGCGTGTACCTCGGCTGCCGCGATCGCCAGCGCGGGCTCGCCGCGATCGATGGCTTGAAGGCCGAGACGGGGCGGGCCGTTTTCGAGCTGGCGATCACCGACGTCGCTGACGTGCGTTCAGTGCGAAGCGCGGTCGTCTCTCTGCCGGAACCTGTCGACGCGGTGGTGATGAACGCCGGCGGGTCCGGGGGCAAGGTCCCCGCCGCTCGCACCGGCGACGGCGTCACCCAGATTTTCGCGGTGAACGTCCTGGGCCATGCCGCCCTGCTCGACGCGCTCATCGAGCAGCACAAGCTGGCCCACGTCGCGGTCCTCGTCGGAAGCGAGGCGGCGCGTGGAGTACCGAAACTGAGAATCCCACGCCCGGCGTTCGCTACCAGCTCCGCCGATGAGTTCGCGAGCGTGATCGACGGTAGCCACTACGACGACAAGAGGTTCAACGCCGCCGCAGCCTATGCACAGGTCAAGTACATCGGCGCGCTGTGGATAGGTTCTATGGCACGCCTGCACCCAGAGCTGCGATTCGTGACCATGAGTCCCGGGGGGACACGCGGGACCGGTACCGCAAGCGAGATGAATCCGGTCATGCGCTTCGTGTACGACCGAATCATGATGGGCGTGATCGCAAAGAAGATCACGCACACGGTTGCTGTAGGTGCCGCGCGGCTGGCTGACGCTGTCCAGGAACCGGCCTACGGGCACGGGACGTTTTACGGCAGCGCCATGGACACGCTCACGGGACCCGTGCTCGACCAATCCACCATCTTCCGCGACCTTGCCAACGAGAAGTTTCAGGACAACGCCCGCGAAGCAATCCAGCGGTTCTATCCCGCCGGATAGGCCTCACTCAGTACTCAGATCACTGGCCTGCCCGATCAAGACGTTCTTGAGGGGTTGTACTCCTCCTTCCAGTCCTGATGCACTCCCTCTTCAAACCACTCGACCGCCTGCAACCGCAACCTCTCCCGATGCAGACGCCCCTCCCGAGTCAGTCCCCACTCCTCCATATCCACGGGATAGGCAAAACCAGACGCGCCGTCAACCCCGCCAGCAAGCCTCTGTAGATGTCTGGTCAGCTTGCCGGAGCGGTGCTTGGCTGCTGGCATGAGGGCGTATGAACTTGCCACGTGTCGTGGCGTTTGGTCCTGCCGCCAAGCTGGGACGGGCTCTGGGCCGAAAGCCGACGGGCCTGCTGCCGGATACCCGATGGTGTGGCATGTCCGCCGTCGCATGATGCGATCAGCTTCGTGGGCTCGTTGGCAGGCTTGGGCGCTTCGTTGGGCGGGCGGCTCAGTCGGGGGTTGATGTGCTGCGTATCGACATGGACGGTGCGGCGCTGGCGAACACACGGTTCGCGATATCGCAGCTGAATACCACGGTTGGCGCTCTGTGGCTGCTACGTGAGGATGCGTGGCCGAGCGGTGGCGGTTGGCGGGCCCTGGTCCAGGAGGCGGTCCGCGACCGGAAACTGATCGTGCTGGGATCGCTGTTCGGCGGTTCGTGGGATTACGTGCCGGACTTCATCACGCCGCAGCCCGACACTCCCGAGGGCGCGTTCCAGGAGGAACTGCACTTGGTCGCCACCGCCGACTGTGAGCGTTTACGCTGGGAGTTCGAAGTCATGATCCACGGGAGCACCGAGGACCACTTGGTGGGCCGCCCCGCTTCCAGGATCGTGCGCGACGTCCTGGAGCGGGGCGAGCGTGAACTCGCCGAGCGGCTGGCTGCGGAGCTCGACCAGGTGTGGCACTCGGCTATCGCCCCGCACTGGGTGACCCTGCGCGCCCGCATGGAAGCCGATATCGCCCGCCGAGCCCAGACCATCGCGCAGCATGGACTGTCCGCCATGCTTACCGGCCTGCATCCCCGGGTCGTTTGGAATAGCGATCACCTGCGCCTGATGACCCGCTTCAAGGGCTGGGTCCGCGGCAGCACCAGCCTGGTGCTAACGCCGTCGGTGTTCGCGACGGATCTGCATATGGTCGTCGACTCGTTGTCGGCGCCCGTGCAACGCCAGCCCATGTTTGCCTACCCGGCACTGCGCGGACCGGACACGGCCCCCGCACCCACGCCGACAGCGCACGCCCTACTCGGGGTCACCCGGGCACGACTCCTGTCGGATCTGGAGTCCGCGCGCACCACCGCCGAATTGGGCGAGCGTCACTTCCTCGCTGCCAGTACGGTCTCCTACCACCTGGGCATCCTGCACCGCTCCGGCCTGGTCACCCGGACCCGCACCGGCCACCGCGTCCTGTACGAGCGGACCCCCCGCGCTGCCAGCCTGCTGATCGGTCTTTCCCAGACCGGGTGACTCCGCTGGGCATATGTGTCGGAAGGCCACGCAGCGAGCGCTGCGTGGCCGATGTCTTAGGCATGGACCATGTGCCGGGGTGCCGTCTGACCACGTATGGGCCACACAGCCTGGCCAATCCGCCCGGGGCGGGGCGCACACCGTGGCCTTGGAACTGCGGTCCGTGCCACATGAGGAATTGTCAGTACCTGTGGATCGGTTGGGCTTGCGATCGTGTGGGAAACCCGGAACCGGTCCGTGACGGGAAATGCGTGGTCTGCGGCGCGAGTGGTGGATCAGGTAAGGGAGATGTCCGTGGTGATCGTCGCGGTGCCGCCGACTCGGACCAGCGGGCCTCCAGGACCGGGACGGGTGGTGGCAATGATGGTGGAGGGTTCGCCGAGCGAGTCGCCCATGTCGACGTCCAGTGCGGACAGGCCGTGGTCGGCGAGATGTGCGGCCAGGCAGGCGGTGCTGTTGGCGTTGGCGATGTCTTCGGGGACACCGGTCGAGGGGGCGAACATACGGGCCGTGGCGCGTCTGTCTGGTGACGGCGTGCTGTAGACGTAGCAGCCCAGCAATCCCAGCTGGTCGCAAGCCTCTCGAAGACGGGTCATGTCGGGTGTCAGATCCGCCAGGACCTCACGATCAAAGACCTGCACCAGCATCCGCGGCCGTCCCACCGAGGCGATGCGACACTGTGCCGACGCCTCCTCAGGATCAATGCCCAAGGCGGAAAGGACCGGTTGGCTGTCCGTCGTGGCGGGGACGCGCAGTTGGACGGGTCCGGGATCGAAAGCAGCCTCGTACCGGTCGCCGCCGCCGGTGGCCTGGCCGAGGAAGGTCCGGCCGCCGGACCGCAGAACAGCCTCGTACTCCCGCGTCCGGCCGCGTTCGGCGAGTACCGCCAGCGCGGCCACGGTGCCGTGCCCGCAGGCGGGCAGCTCTCCGGCGGCGGTGAAGAAACGCAGCGACACGGCCGGGCGGCCGGACGCGTGTTCCTCGGTCGAGATGAACACGACATGCGATGTGCCCGCGGCGACAGGCACTGCACAACGCTCGGCATCACTCAACGACGTCTCATCGACCACCGCGGTCGGACTCCCGCCCCGCCCAGCACGCTGGCAGGCGTGGGCGACCGTAACTCTGAGACTCACGGAACCGCAGCTCCACTGGGCGCAGGGGCATCTTTCGACCAGTATGCACCTGCCCGCCGACAAGGCCGCCTGGTGCGAGATGTTCCCGCGATTCGAGGGATACCCGAGGACACTGCCCGCTGGTATTCGACGATCAACACACCCGCTGCCACAGATCGCGGACGGCCTGGGCAGACTCGCCGGCCGCAGCGCCGCCGTGCCCGGGGCCCTTTGCGGTCGCAGCTGCGGCATGTAGGTCTCCCAGTCCTCGACGATGCCGTCGAGGTAGACCACGCCCGCCACCTCCTCAGGGAACAGCTGCACGAAGCGGCGAGTGTAGGCACAGCCGAGGAACGCGCGACCAGCACGTAGGGGACCGGCACATCTGTGGCGCGCAGCAGTTACCTCAGTTCGACGGCGACCTCGGCCAGGGGGCGCGGAAGATCGGCAGGGGCGCTCCATCCCGTGCCGCCACGGTCGTAGAGCACGGAGGTGGTGAGCGGCCGGGCCGCCGCTGCCCGAGCGGTGAAGGAACAGGCTCCGTTCGTTGATGTCGTAGAAGCGCCCCAGCGGGGCCTGACGCGCAGGGCGTGTGGTGGACGCAGGGGCAAGGTCAAACCTGCCTCCAGCATGAACCCGATGCTGCGCGCCAGACCGGCCAACCGAAGACTCAGTCAGCGTGGCTGTGACTAGCACTTTCACAACAGGCCCTGGCCGGAAAAGCGTTTGACGCCCGCCGGCGTCCGGCGATCGGATGGCGGCCCATGAGCACAGGGCAGATGCATCCCGGCCTGCACCCCGTCGACGACGACCTCGTACGGCGGCTGATCGCCGGACAGTTCCCGCAGTGGGCGGGGCTGACGGTGGAGCGGTTTCCGTCCGGCGGCACGGTCAACGGCATGTACCGGCTGGGCGACGGCATGGTCGTACGGCTGCCGCTGGTGAAGGGCGGAGCCAAGGACGTATCGATGGAGCGGGAGTGGCTGCCCCGCCTCGCGCCCCGGCTGCCCACCGCTATCCCCGAGGTGCTCGGGGCCGGGGAGCCCGCTGAGGGGTATCCGTGGCCGTGGTCGGTGTACCGGTGGCTGGCGGGGGAGAACCCCGAGGCGGGGGCGCTGAACGAGCCCGTGCTGCTGGCCAAGGATCTGGCCGAGTTCGTGGCGGTGATGCGGAGCACCACCCTGCCGGGGGCGCCGGAGGCCTACCGCGGCGGGCCGGTCGCCTCGCTCGACACGTCGACCCGGGCGGCGATCGAGGAACTGCGCGGGATCCCGCAGGAGGGCGTCGACTGCGATGCCGTGGCCGCCGTATGGAGGACGCGCTGCGGGCCCCGGGCTGGGAAGGGCCGCCGGTGTGGCTGCATGCCGATCTGATGCCGGGCAATCTGCTGGTGGACGGTGGCAGGCTGACCTCGGTGATCGACTTCGGGTGCATGGGGGTGGGCGATCCGGCCTGCGATCTGTTCCCGGCGTGGAACCTGCTGCCGGCCGGTGCACGGGAGGTCTTCCGCGAGGCACTCGGTGTGGACGACGCGACCTGGAACCGCGGCCGGGGGCGGACGCTCTCGCAGGCGCTGATCGCGCTGCCGTACTACCGGAGGACGAACCCGGCGATGGCGCACAACGCCCGGTACGTGATCCGGGCGGTGCTGGAAGAGGGCTGAGCCTCCTGGTACTACAGCGCGCAGTTACGGGGCGGTGCGGTGGCGGGGCCGGGAGGGGTGCACTGGGAACATCGGTATGGGGCTTGAAGCTGCCGCAGCGGCAGCTTCTACCGTCGTGAACAGGGCCGGGCAGACCGGCCCGGTGCATCACTGGTGGGCGAGGCGGGCGATGGCCTGGCCGATCGCGGAGGTCGCCGGGATGTCGGGGGTCACGGCGCGCACGCTGCGGCACTACGACGAGATCGGTCTGCCGCCGCCAGCCCGGATCGGGAGCAACGGCCACCGCTACTACGAGGAGCGCCAGTTGCTGCGGCCGCCACGGGAACGGGCCCGCAGCGGCGGCCCTGCCCGTTCCGCCGACACGGGAAAGGCCCATCTTCGCCCAGCGATGGTGCCGTCGGCGGGGTGCTGTCCGTTCTCGTGAACATCGACCTCGACCCCGGGAGAGTGCCTCCGGGAGAGCTGAACAAAGCTGTCGGAACTCGTGGGCAGAGCCAGGAGATTCCCATCTCAGCGGCAACGTGAGCGATTGGACGAGTTCGACACCGCTCGACGAGACGGCGGCGCCCTTCGATGGACAGCGGTGCGTTGCGGTGGGTCATGCCACTCACTGTGCTTTTGAGGACGTAGGGCGAAGGGTGTCCTCCTTCGGCCGCGATGCGTGGGCCACGAGGAACAGGAAGAGTCCGCAGGTGGCGACTAGGACCCAGCCCGGATGGGACGCGTGTGCGAGCCCCGTCGGGCTGGTACCCGCGACCAGGCCGCCAGCGATGGCGATGCCGAGCGCAGAGCCGAACTGGCGTGCGGTGGATGTGATCGCTCCGGCTACGCCAGCACGGGCGGGAGGTAGTCCGCTTACTGCGGTGTTGGTGATCGGGGCGTTGGCGAAGCCGAACCCGATGCCGATGAGCAAGTAGGCCAGCAGGAGCAGTAGCACGCTCGTGTGCTGGTCGAGCCTGACCAGGCAGAGTCCGCCCACCGTGATAAGACCGCCAGCCAGGGCAAGCGGCGGCCGCGGTCCGATACGACCGACCAGATGGCCGGACAAGGGTGCGCAGACGGTCGCTCCGACAGCCATGGGCAAGGTCGCCATCCCGGCGGCCAGTGGCGTCCATCCCCGGGTGTGTTGCAGGTAGAGGGTGTTGAGCAGCAGCGTCACGTTCAGTGCGACGAAGACCGCCACGGCGCCCAGGACCGCACTGCTGAAGACCGGACGCCGGAAGAGTCGCAGATCCATCAGCGGCTCGCTTCGGCGGGACGCGACCCGCACGAATCCGACCGCCGCCGCGGCAGCGAACGCGTACGCGGCCAGCGCCGTGAGCGACGTCCAACCGATTCGCGGCCCTTCGATGAGGACGCCCACCGAGACCCCGATGACCGCTGTCAGCAGGGCCTGCCCCGGGATGTCGAGCCGCTGTGCCCGCTGTGCCCGGGACTCCGGCACGAACACCGCGATGAGTACGAGGGCGGCCAGGATGACCGGCGCATTGATCCAGAACACCGACCGCCAACCGAACCCCGCGATGAGAGCGCCGCCCGCGACAGGACCAGCGGCCATGCTGAGCCCGAACACCGACGCCCAGACACCGATCGCCTGTGCTCGCTCCCTCGGGTCGGGCATCGCGTTCACCACGATCGCGAGAGCCACCGGACTGAGCATCGAGGCGCCGATTCCCTGGACGGCACGGGCCGCGATGAGCGCGCCCACCGAAGGGGCGATCGCGCAGCCCAACGAGGCCGCCCCGAACACGACCAACCCGAACTGGAACACCCGTCGGCGTCCGAACCGATCCGCCAGCGCACCGGAGGAGATCAGGAGACTGGCCAGGACGAGGGTGTACGCGTCCACGGTCCATTCGAGACTGCGGGTCCCGACACCCAGGCCGCGCCCGATTGCCGGCAGACCCACGTTGACGATGGTGGTGTCCAGACCCACCAGGAACATGCTCAGGCAGCAGACGGCCAGCACCGTCCAGCGTCTGCGCGCACTGAGAATGGGTTGAACAGGGTGAGTCGTCGCGGTCACGGCCTACCTCTCACGTCCGGGAGCACCTGCCCGGCAATGCTCGGGCCAGACGACGACCGCCGCTCACTAAATTTGCGGAGACTGCAAACTGGACGCCATGGACGCGGAACTGGAAGAGATACTCGACGGCATCGGGCCACGGTTGCGCACGCTGCGCCGGGACCGTGGCCTCACGCTGGAGGCGCTTGCGGCTACGACCGGGATCTCGGTGAGCACACTGTCTCGTCTTGAATCAGGCAAACGGCACCCGACCCTGGATCTGCTCATCCCGCTCGCGCGTGCGCACCGCGTCGCACTCGACCAACTGGTGGCCGCGCCGGCCAGCGGTGACCCTCGGGTGCATCTCAAGCCCTTGCGCAAAGGTCACGGCAACATACTCGTGCCCCTGACGCAGTACCCAGGTCGGGTGCAGGTGTTCAAGCAGGTACTGGCTCCCCGCTCGCCGAAGCTGGTGACCCACGACGGCTACGAGTGGCTCTACGTCCTCGCAGGCGAGCTACGCCTCATCCTCGGAGAAAACGAATTCACACTCCGCGCCGGCGAAGTGGCCGAGTTCGACACCAGAGAACCGCACTGGTTCGGTCCGGCGAACACGACCGCTGTGGAGATCCTGCACCTGTTCGGACCACAAGGCGACCAAGCCGTTGTCCGCGCGAGACCGTCTCCGACTGATCCCGCTGCGACGACCACGACAACGCCACGGTCAACAACGTCATGACCCGCAACACCTGCGGCCCTATGCCAGCAACACCGCACGGTTCAGTGGTGGCTTCGCGCAAGGAAGCGCGAGGCCACCACTCAAGGCGTTCAGCACGAAGCCCATTGCGTCACTGTGACGGTGGCGTTGTAGACGCTGGGTTCGAAGGTGCCGTTCGCTGTCCAGTCGTGCGGCTTGCTCGGCCACATGGTCGGGCTGTCATACGTGGCCGTGGTGAACAGGATCCGGCCCGAGGAGTCCTTCAGCTGGAAGCGCGCATGCCAGATGTCGCCGCTCAGTGTGAAGTCCGTCCAGGTCCGTGCGCTGAACGTGAGCTTCCCGTCCGAGTAGAGCCGGAGATAGCCGCCAGTCTGGTGGCAGTCGCCGACCTTCAGGTCACCCCACGTCCACCACTTGTACGTAGCGGCGACGCCCGGCCTGGCGTCGCTGGAGACGCCCGAGTGGACAGCGTCGCTGCCGCCGGGGCCGGCCCACGCGGGTGTGTGGAAGACGAGCAGTGCCGCGAGGACGGTGGTTAACGTCACCACGGCTCTGGCGGTTCGTCGAAGAACGGTCATGGACGGGCTCCCCCTGTCGTGCTGGTGTTCATGCCGGTCGAACCGAAGCGAACGGCGAGCGCCTGTACGCCGGTGGGCGCGTCCCACGTCGCGCCGACGCCCACCAGGGCCCACCCCCCGCCGCACGAGGAGTCCCCGTACAGGAACGCCGTGTCGGTGGTGTCGTTCGAGAACCTCACCGCGCCGCTAGGAAGTGGCAGGCAGGTGTCACTTTGCGGGTCGCCGCCCTGGATGGTTTGGCCCGCCGCCGTCACGTATGTGTACGTGCCGCTCGCCGCTCGGGCGCTGCCGGGCAGTACCGCCAGCAGCGCGAGCGCCGAAGCGAGTGCCAGGGCAGAGCTGCGGAACGAGCGCAGCACTCCTGCCAATCTCATGATCCCCCCAATCACCGGTGTCAGCAGCTTCCGCAAGCCGACCAGACGAAGTAGGGCTGGGAGCACACCAACCCGTCGCAGTCCTGGCACATGTACTGGCAGTACAGCGTGTGGCCCGACGGATCGCACTGGGTGGCGCCCGTCGACTGGCACACCGGTACCATCTGTCGGCCCGTGTGGCCCGGCGTGGCCGCCTGGCGAGCGAGCTCGGCACGGGCCTGGTCGACCGTGTAGCAGTGGTGCTGCGCTCTGGGCGCGGGTCCGGCGACGCTCGCGTCAGCAGCCGCGGTGGCGGGCGCTGCGAGAGCGAGGCCCACGGCAAAGAGAGCCGCTACGGCTCTGCGAAGGCTCATCATGCCGTCAGGCTGCCCACCACCAAATAGGCTAACCCTAGGACGAATAGGTCATATGAGCAGGCCGGTTGTCTCGTCCAACGCGGCGTCTTATGGCTCCACTTATGACCCATCGGACAGTCCCCAGGCCCGTCGACGCACCAAGCGAGGGTGTCGACTCGAGCGGTAGTACTCGACAGCCCGGATTGCCCGCCCGGTTGGCGCCGCGCTCGACGCGGCGACCACTAAGGGTGCTCCGCTGGCACGGCGGGCGGCCTCCAACTCACCGCTCGGACCGCGGGCGGTCTGTCGCTGCCAGTTGGACGGCGATCACGCGACCGGATCGGCCGGTAGCTCCCAGAAGCCAGATCTCTTTCGTCTTCCGCTCACCTTGTTCGCAGTGGTACGAACATGGCTGTCCGTGTCGCGTTGATCCCTCAATGGCGCCCGGCCGTGTTGCCACCGTGGGGTCGCAGAGCGCCCCGAGTCCGATGAATGTTCCGCGAGGCGCATCCCGACTCGCTGCGAGCCGTCGGCGACGAGGCGGCGGCAGCCGAGCACCTCGGAAAGGCGGCCGATCTGCACGCCGAACTGGCCCTGCGCCCCGCGACGTAGGGAACCGCTGCCGCGGGCCCGACGACCGTGCGTTGACCGGCTGTTGACCCACCCCTCGCAGACTTCCGTCACCGTGCGGCAAGGTTCCGAGCCCCATACCGTCCTGGCCGTTGCGCGGTTTCCTCGACGTGAAAGCGAGTGTCGGTTGTCTTTCGGGAAGGACCTCCGGGCGCGGCGACTGGCAGAAGGCATGCCGCTGGGCGAACTGTCGAAAGTGGTGCACTACAGCAAGGGTCACCTGAACAGAATCGAGCACGCTGAGCTCGTGGCAAGGCGCCGCATGCACAGACCCGGCAGATGTCGAAGTTTCTCGGTCAGTGTGCGCAACACCGCCCGTAAACCGGCGGACCGGCACTGTCGGAGCTGCTGAACAGGCGCAACGCCAGGACGAAATAAACCACTGCCCGGGCTGGCAACAGCCGACGGCGACGCTCACCGCAACCAATCAGTGCCGCGACTTTTCGTCCACAACGTTCATTGAACTCCATCCGCAGGCTTCGGCGCGACTCCTGACGGCCCTGAAGATCTTACGGATCCATGAATAGGCCCCCGAACCGGCACGGATTGAAGGCGCTCGAAGGCAGAACGCGCCATGATGGCGGCGATGCGATGTACAGATCGGACAGCTCGCGGACTTTATCGCGCCGCTGGATCCGGGAATCTCCCATGGGTGCGGCACATGCGCGCCCTCGTTTCGTCCCGCATGGGGCGCGAGTGAATGAGGAAGCGGTGTCAATCAGCCGACGGACAATTCTCTGGTGCGTTCACCGCCGGGAGTCGCGGCGGCCTCGTTGAGCAGCCTCTCGTGCACCCGAGAGTCCCAACGGCGAGGCGGCGCGGTCGCCTAATTTCGCTTTTGGACCACCCCCCGGATGGAAGTCGTGTCCGAATGGGTCTTCGCGGGAGTTCGATTGCCCGGGCTGGGTCCCGGTGCTCGGAGCTCTGTTGGTGCGCCAGGAGTTTATGACGCCTTGGGATTGACCGGGGCACACGTTTTTGCACCACGAAGAGATGGTCCGGCGGTCGGCGTTTGCATTGGGTCGAATGCCGCTGCTGGACCATTCCCGTGGTCGCGGTAAAGGGAAGTTGACGTTGATTCATCAGAGCAGCAGCCACCGGTCCGGATGGACGAAGGGGGACCTCATCATGGAGCGGCCGTACAGTCGATCGGTCTCCGCCATCGAATGGCAATTTTTGGGCATACCGCCCGACCGTAGTGTGATCAGCCTTGTGGTCGAAGGTGGTGGTGGGTTGAGGCGGGATGAGTTGTCCCGTGCTGTGGCTGTTGCTTCGGAGGCCAATCCGGGTACTCGGTTGGTGCTTGAGGGCGGGCGTTGGGTGGATGGTGGGAAGGCGCCTGAGGTGCGTGTCTTGGTTGAGGAGCCGTTCAATTGGGAGCGTCTCGACTCGCCTGCGTTGCGTGGTGGGTTGAGCGAGTTGGGTCCGACGTGTGAAGTGTTGTTGTTTCCGGGTGCTTCGACGACCGTGGTGTTCCGTGCGGCGCACGCGGTGATGGACGGGCGTGGCCTGCTGATGTGGGCCACTGAGGTGTTCAGGGTGTTGCGCGGCCTCGACCCGCTGGGAGCGACCTGCCGTATCAACGCCGAGGATCTGATCAGGGAGGTCTGCGCGCCCGATGCCCCGCCACCTGTGTGCGCGCCGCCGACGATGGAGTTCGCCTCCCCGTTGGGCCCGCGTCCGGCCGACTCAACCGGTCCGCTGTGGCGGCGTAGATCGGTCGATGGAACTCACCTGGGTGCCACGGCGAAGGTGATCGCGGCGCTCGCGGCGGCGTACGGGCCCGGTCGATTCCTGGTGCCGGTGGATCTGCGGCGCCATGCCCCCGACGTGCGGACGACCGCGATGCTGGCCCACGCCTTGTATGTGGAGGTTGGGGAGGGTGATGGCTGGGAGGAGGTGCAGCGCGAGATGTTGACCGGCATGGCCGAACGGCGGGAGTTGGCCACCGGCGCGGACCCTGTGGTCATGGAAGTGCCGCTGCCCATGCTCCGCGTGGGCGCCGAGCACCGCGACAACCACGCGGCACACCACAACGCCTACGCCGGCCGGGCACTGGTCTCCCATCTGGGCACCGTCCACCTCCAGGAGGTCTCCGCCAACGACTTCCACGCCACCTGCGTGTACTCCCTGGGCAACACCAACGCCGCCAGCCCACCGGAAATCGACCTCGTCGAAATGCCCGGGCGCACCGAGATCACACTCACCTGGTACGACGGCCCCGGCGCCGCGGCCCGGGCCGACGCGCTCCTCGACATCATCGAAGAAGCCCTCTCCCCCCGGCAGTACCGCCAGTGGGCAGGCAACCGCACCCACCAGACGCTGCCCAGTGAACACTCGGTGGTCCAGCTCTTTCGTGAGCAGGTCGAGCGGGCACCGGACCGGATCGCGCTCAGCGGGCCGGAAGGCGAGGTCAGCTACGCCGAGTTGAGCCGCCGGGCGGATGCGGTCGCCGCCGAGCTGCGGCGCCGTGGGGCGGGCCCGGGAACGGTGGTCGGCCTGCTGGCCGGCCGCACGGTGGCCGCCATCGCCGGGCTCTGGGGCGTACTGCGCGTCGGCGCCTGCTACCTCCCGCTGGACGCACGCCACCCCGACCAACGCCTGGCCGAACTGCTCACCGATGCCTGGAGCACCTACTGCCTGATCGAACGACCCCACGACCAGCGCGACTGCCTACCGCGAGGCTGCCAACCCCTGCTCCTGGACGACCTGACAACCGCCGATACGCCGTCGGCGGAGTGCGCGGATGCCGACGCCACCATCGACCCAGGCGACCTCGCCTACATCATCTACACCTCCGGCTCCACCGGCCGACCCAAAGGCGTGCAGATCGAACACCGCAACCTGGCCAACTACGTCCACTGGGCCACCCGCGCGTTCGACATCGACGACCAGACCCGGCTGCCCCTGCTGACCTCACCGTCCTTCGACGTCTCCGGCACCTCCGTCTTCCTGCCCCTGCTGACCGGCGGCCAGACCATCTTGATGCCCGACGACCCCCACCACCTCTCCCTACGCCACCTGCTGACGCACTCCGGCGCCAACACCCTCAACCTCACCCCCTCCCACCTCGACCTGATCGGCCAACTCGACCTGACACCGGTCGGCTACCGCAGCATCATCGTGGTGGGCGAACAACTACGCGTCGAAGTGGCCGCCCGCGCCCAGGACATGTTCGGACCCCACTGCCGGATCATCAACGAGTACGGACCCACCGAAGCCACCATCGGCTGCACCGCACACACCTACAACCCTCACGCCGACAACACCCGACCAGCCGTCCCCATCGGCCTGCCCGCAGACAACACCAGCGTCTTCCTCCTCGATGCCCAACGCCGCTTCGTCGCCCCCGGCCAGGTGGGCGAGATGTATCTGGGCGGCGCGCAACTGGCCCGCGGCTATCTGGACCGCCCCGACCTGAACCGCGAACGCTTCCCCACCCTGGCCGACGGCACCCGCGTCTACCGCACCGGCGACCACGCCCGCGTCCTCCCCACCGGAGAACTCGAATTCATCGGACGCATCGACGACCAAGTCAAAATCCGCGGCCACCGCATCGAACCAGCCGAGATAGCTCAAACCCTGGAAAACCACCCAGCCATCAACCGAGCCATCATCACAGCCCGCACCACAACAGGCCAGACCAACAAAGCCCTCTACGCCTACATCCTGACCAACACCACCGTCACCCAACAAGAGTTGACCGACCACCTCACCACACGACTGCCCGCACACATGATCCCCGCCGCGACCATCGTGGTCCCCGAACTGCCCTACACCGTCAGCGGCAAGATAGACACACGAGCCCTACCCGACCCCCTCCACAATGCAACCCCCGACACCACTACGGACAACCAGACCACACCGCTCACCCCCCTACAGCAAGCCGTAGCCCACATCTGGGCCCGCACCCTCCACATCAACCACACCCGACTAGACGCACAAACAAACTTCCACCAACTCGGCGGCGACTCACTCTCCCTACTGACAACGCTCGCCACCATCAGCAACGAACTACTCACACCCCAGACAGAAAACACCCTCATGACAGAACTACCCACCATCCTCCGCAACCCCACACTGGAATGCATGACCACACTCATCCACCAAGCACGCCAAGAACCAGCCACCTGACCCCACGCCTGGAGGGCGGCGGCTCGGTGGTGGATCCAGCGCTCGCCTGTGATGGTGCCGCGGCAGGGTAAGCGGCGGTTGCCATGGGCGACGAGCCACGAGATGACCCGGTCGCCAGGTGGGCGCCAACGCCGGTATTCGGCCTGCCAGTCAGGATCGGTGGCGGCCTGTTGTCGGGCAGTGGCCTTGTAGGTGGTGCTGCGGGCGCCATGTGACGACGCGGCCTCGTCTGGCGGTCGTGCACCGCGCCCGCAACGGGCAGCTGGCGCACTGCTCGGCGGTGAACCAGGCTTTGCGCTGCTGGTGGCGACCGCCGGGCGGCAAGAGCCTGGTGGTGTGCCCGGCCGGGCAAGTCACCGTGTCAGCCGCGATGTTCACGCGGAAGTCGTCGAGGGTGAAGCCGCCGACAACGGCCCGCTTCAACACGGCTGGTTTGACCAGCTTCGCGAGCATCGCGGCTCGTTTCTGCAGAGGTGCCCGAGCCTGCTGGAGCGGCTGGCTGAGGTTGCGCTTGCCGGATACCTCATCTGCGCTGCTCACGCTGCATGCGCGTACTCGTGGAGTGTGCCGCCGAGTCGCGCGCGTCGTCGTATGTCGAGGCGGGTGATCCGCTCCGGGTCCTCGATCGGAGCGGGCGGCGGATGGAGGGGTCGGGCGTTTGAAAGGCCCTGATGCGGCCTGTGCGCGTTGTAGGAGTGCTCGAACTCGCGTAGGGCGTAGAGGAGATGGCGCTGGTCCCAGATCAGCGTGCGGTCCAGCAGTTCGCGTCGGCGGGTTTGCACCCTCCTCTCCATGATGGAGCTCATGCGGGGCACGCGGATTGCGGTGCGTATGACCTCGACGCCCGCGTCCTTGAGGATCGCGTCGAACAGTGCGGGGAACCTCCCGTCCCCGTCCCTGATCAAGTAGGGGACCCGGCAGTCGGCGTCCTCGAGGTCCATGAGCAGGTACTTCGCCGACTGTGCTCGATCACCGCGAGCACATGCAACCGTGCTCCGTACAGGGTGATGGTCTCGAAGAAGGCGCACGCCACAAGCGCGTCGGCCGGGGAGCGTAAGAAGTCGGTCCAGGTGGTTGAGGCCCGCTCGGGCACCGGGTCCATGCCGGCCTCCTTGAGGATCTCCCCAACCGTGGCTGGGCGGCGTGGCGTCGGGCGACCAGGTCACGGTGCCAGCGCAGCACCGTGTCCGGTTGGCCCAGTAGCCGGATCCGCCGAAGGGCCTCCGGCGGCAGGCCTTGGAGCGACGCCGCCAGAATCGTCCGATCGCTCGGTTGCAAACCAACACGCTGCCAGCTCAGTTGCCGCTCCAGTACCCCAACCACAGTGGGGCGACGCAGGCCGGAGCGGCATGCATCGTGGCCGAATCCAGCATCCGCATCGGGAGGAAGGGGCAGCGGGCGGCGCAATGGGATCGCTTGGTCGCGGCCCAGGATGAGGAATTCTCAGTGCGGTGTGCAGCGCCTTCGGGCCGATGACCTGGGTCAATGCCACCGTTTACCGGACGTTGACAGCCTGTGAACCACCAGTGGCGACGATCTTGACGTCGGCCGCGTCAGGCCCGGCAACTCCCAATCCAAGGAGCGACCACCCATGCGCGGACGTGTCCATCGTCGTCTAGCCCGTCCGTTCACTAGGCGAGCATCGGCGGCCCGGACACCGGGAGAGCGCGGGTGCACGACGTCCCAAGTCGCACCTGCAGGCTCAAGGGCTACCCGCGCCTGAAGGCCCCGTACTCCGCGGGAACCCCTGTCCCCGTCGAGACAGCGCTGGCTGCCGCCCAGTTGCTGACGATCACGCTCACGGTCGCAGCGGAGCCGACCGCATCCATCGCCTTGCGTACGCACCAGTCCCCCCTTGGCCCGTAGCCACGGTGCAGACGTTGCCGACGCAGCAAGTTCCAGCGGCGGTTGGAGCCGGAGGTCACGTCGAAGAGGCGGGCATGGCGGCAGGCGGATCGAGTGGGTGGTCGGAGAGGTCCGTGGAGCCGCAGACCAGCGGCGGCCGATGCGATTCACGAAGTGGAACAACACCGCAAACCCAAGCGGCAAACGCGCCGCATGCAACGCAACAGCGATGCGCCGCGAGGCGATCGGAAGGAAAGACATGTGTGGCATCACCGGATGGGTCTCCTACCAGCGTGACCTGCGACCATTGCAGGAGACCGTGGACGCGATGACCGAGACGATGTCCTGCCGTGGCCCCGACGACCGCGGAACCTGGATCGACGGGCCCGTCGCCCTCGGCCACCGCAGACTGGCAGTCATCGACCTGGCCGGCGGACGTCAGCCGATGAGTGTCGAGGCGCCCGGCGGCGCAGTCACCATGGTGTACTCGGGAGAGGCGTACAACTTCACCGAGCTGCGCAAGGAACTCCACGCTCGGGGGCATCACTTCACCACCGACTCCGACACCGAGGTGGTTCTGCACGGCTACCTTGAGTGGGGTGAGGCGATCGCGGAACGCCTCAACGGCATGTACGCGTTCGCTATCTGGGACGGCCGCGAACACAAGCTCGTGATGATCCGCGACCGCATGGGCATCAAACCGTTCTACTACTACCCCACCAGCGACGGGGTGTTGTTCGGGTCCGAACCCAAAGCGATCCTCGCCAACCCACTCGCCCCGTGCGCAGTCACCGTCGACGGCCTCCGCGAGCTGTTCTCGTTCGTCAAGACGCCCGGGCACGCGATCTGGGACGGCATGTACGAAGTCGAGCCGGGCACGGTCGTGACCGTCAGCCGCAACGGCCTACGCACCCACCGCTACTGGTCGTTGGAGTCCAGGCCGCACACCGACGACCAGCAGACCACCATCGCGCACGTCCGCTCCCTGCTCGACGACGTCGTCCAGCGGCAGCTCGTCGCCGACGTACCACGCTGCGTCCTGCTCTCCGGCGGACTCGACTCCTCCGCCATGACCGGCCTGGCGGCGCGGCAGTTGGCCGCCCAAGGCGACACGGTTCGCAGCTTCGCGGTGGACTTCGTGGGCCAGAGCGCGAACTTCGTCGCCGACGACCTGCGTGCGACCCCGGACACCCCCTTCGTTCATGACGTGGCACGCCGGGCCGGCACCGAGCACCAGGACATCGTCCTCAACGCCGAGCAGCTGGCCGACCCCGAAGTACGCAGCAGGATGATCCGCGCCAGGGACCTCCCCCTCGGCCTCGGCGACATGGACGCGTCCTTGTACCTGCTGTTCAAGTCCATCCGTGAACACTCGACGGTGGCTTTGTCCGGGGAGTCGGCCGACGAGGTCTTCGGTGGCTACAAGCAGTTCTTCGACCCCGCAGTGCGGCAGATGGACATCTTCCCCTGGCTGGTGCGTTACGTGACGGGCGCCGGTAACGCAGCCGGTCTCGTCACCGAGAGCGCCACCAGGGCCCTGGACCTGGGCACGTACGTCATGGACAGTTATGGATCGGCGGTTGCCGGCATCCAACGGCCCGACGGTGAGAGCGACTTCGAGTATCGGATGCGCCGGATCTGCTACCTCTACCTGACCCGGTTCGTACGGATCCTGCTGGACCGCAAGGACCGCGCGAGCATGGCGGTGGGTCTTGAAGTCCGCGTCCCGTTCTGCGATCACCGCCTGGTGGAGTACGTCTACAACACCCCCTGGACGCTGAAGTCCTTCGACGGCCGGGAGAAAAGCCTGCTGCGCGAGGCCACAGCGGACCTCCTGCCGAAGTCCGTCTACCACCGGCTCAAGAGCCCCTATCCCACGACGCAGGACCCGAAGTACGTCATCGAGCTGCGGAACCACATCAAGGATCTACTGTCCAAGCCCTCACACCAGGTCTTCGAGATCATCAGCCGTGACCGACTGAGCGAACTGGCGAAGGACGACACACCGCAGATCACGCAGGAGTCCCGCCAGGGCCTGGAGCGCGCCCTCGACCTCGCCCTGTGGATGGATCTGTACTCCCCGACCATCACCCTCTCGTGATCTGACGGAGGCCGGATGACACGCAAGCGGCGACGGCACTCAGCGAGGCCTCGACGCTGGAATTCCCGGCGACCTTGCACCGGTTGTCGCGCAGACGCTCAACCGGGGTGTAGCCGCACCACGTTGACCAGATGGAAACTGCCCCGGCTCACGGCGGTCACCGTTACGCCTCGGCCCAGCGGGTCTTCTGGATCGTGAACAACGGCAGCTTCCACTGGGGCCGAGCCTCGACCAACCGAATGCGGGTCAGACGGCCGGACGCGCACCTGATCCATCTCCCCATCCACGCCTCGTGGTTGAACCAATTGGAGGTCTACTTCAGCATCACGACTGACACTCGCAGTCTGACCACACACGAACTTACGGGCGGAAGCACTTAGCCGCGGTCTTCCTGGCGGTCGCCTTCTTCGACGGCGCCTCGGCCGTGGTCTTGCCTTGGCGCTCGATGCTGGCTGGAAGCGATGCCGTTTCTGCCGGATCCGGCCGCCATCCCCGGCGTGGGCCTGGCGGAGGGGGATCCCGCGGTCGTCCGTGGCCATGTAGAGCGCCAGCGGGATGCTGACCAACCCGAAGCCGATCGGGCCCTTCCACGTGCTGCGCATGCCGCCCACGCTGAACGGGAAACTTCCCAGTCTCGATGTCAAGTCGCTTCTGCGAGAGGAGGTGCACCTTGATGTGCCCTGTTCTCGTAAAGCTACGGCGAACGGACATGTACCGCTGTTCAACTACTCGGGCGCGCCAGTGCAACCGGACGGCAACGGAACGTCGGAGCTTGTCACCGGCGCAGCCCTGCATTGAGGAGTGCCGTAAATGAAGTGTCTGGATTTAGCCGACGCTCGCATCGCGTACACGGACGACGGCGAGGGCGAAGCCGTGCTGTTGCTGCACGGTTCACTCTCGCCCGATTGGTTCGCCCCGGCGGCGGCACACCTTGCCGGGCACCGCGTGCTGCGCACCCACCGAGCTGGATACGGCAAGAGCGAGGACCTGATAGGCGGCGTCGGCGTGGACGCCCACGCCGAGCACTGCGCCGAGGTGCTGAGGGCATCGGGAGTGCGGCGTGCCCACGTGGCCGGGCATTCCGCCGGAGCCTGCGTCGCCCTCCAGCTCGCCCACGCGCACCCCGCCCTGGTGGGTTCGCTCATGCTGTTCGAGGCGGCCTTCCCGCACGCCCCCGACGAACCCAGGAACCCCGCGATGCCCCGCGCCTTGGCCGCTGCCCGGGCTGGCGAGTACGAGCGAGCCTTCGATCTGTTCCTTGGCGGTATGTGTGGCCCGGGCTTCCGCGACGTGTTCGTGCGCGAACTCGGCGAGCGGGGGCTGCGCGACGCGATCGAGAGCAGCCAGTACTTCTTCACTACGGAGACCGAAGCCTTCGCCAAATGGTCCTTCGGCCCCGCCGAGCTGGCCGCCCTCACCGCACCCGTGCTGCTGGTCGTAGGAGGCGAGGGCGCGCGGCTGAACACAGCGCATCGGGCACGCAGCGCGCGGATCGCCGCTCTCCTGTCACACTCCGAGACCCGGCTCCTGCCAGGGGTCAGCCACGCCATGCCACTGGAGGATCCCACTTTGATCGCCCGGACGATCGGTGACTTCGTCACACGGCACCCACTGTGAGCGGCGATGGCTACACAGCGCTACATTGCGGGTGCTGATAAACCATCCGCGCTGGTCAGGCAGCATGTCTGCACTCGTCCAGGACACCGCCGAGTCGGTCGTGTCGGCGAATGCCGAGGTGGATGGTCCGGCCCGGATCGGTGACTGGTTCAGGCAGGGCGCGCAGCGGTGCGGCCTGGACGCTACCCGCCTCAAGTTCATGCGAAGACGGCGAGGGCGACCTACAAGACCGCGCACAGCCGGTGATCGACGATCGAGGCCTCCACCTGGGCGGATGGTTCATCGGTACCCGCGGTGACGCAGAAGCTGCCCCAGCTCTGCCTGGGCAACAGCCTCGACAGGGCAGCGAGCAGGACCCGGTCGGCTGGTACCGGCTTCGATCGGCCGAACTGGCGCTGGGCCAATGCGAGTTGATGCCGCGGCTCCAAAAGTTCGATGTCTTTCGCTGCCCTGCCCAGCAACCGCAGGCCCGTCAGCTCCAGGGGCCTGCGCGTCACCAGGTAGATCCATGGCTACCGCATGGACTTCGATCGTGCCGCGGTCCACATCCCGTCGTACAGCAAAAGGCCGCAGATCAGCGGTCCGAACCCGGATTTTCACGCGGGACAGGATCCTCCCCGCGCGCTTCGGTGCGTCGTACGTGCTGCTGAGCTTCTCGGCGTGATACTGGGGAATACCACACGCACCGCGAAACACCCCCCAGTTGGGAACCGATAGGGACGCCCTTGCCGTCGAGCCACCCGTAGGTGGTGGAGTCGGCGATGGCAATCGACGACCGCTGGACACCCGCCCGAGGCACGCCAGGCCCGCCCAGTCCAGGCTTGTCCCCGGATCCGCAGATACCCCGCAGCTGCGTCCCACATGTCCGCCGCGACTCGCGGCCCGAGGGATCTACGGCTGCCTGAACTGTCCACAACTAGCGCGTTGACCGCCGCACGTGCGGCTGATCCGGCAGAGGGAGGCACACCGGAAACCGTCCCGTCACGGAGTCCTGCCACGCCCCTGCCGCATCGACGCGGTCAACCTGGCCTGGAGGTGCAGCTCGTGTCCACCCATGCACAACTCCTGCACGATGCTTATGTGCTGGCCGGGGCCACCGGCACGCTGTATGCGGCCACCGTCGCCATTGTGGCCGGTGTCTGCGTACTCGCCAGAAAACCGCAGCGGCGTCGCGACGCCCGCGCAACGCTCGAACTACTCCTACGACAGCAGCCACGCAGCCGGTGATCGCACCACGCGCCACCCCGCCGCGCTCATCCTGTGGGCAGGAACCACGGTTGCGCGTGCGTCCGCTTCCACGGGCATGCGCCACAGTGCGGTAGCTGGTGCAGTCGGTCGAATGCCACGCCACGGTGCAGCGCCTCGGTACCCCCGTGATCCAGGGCGATGCGCTGGGCCGCGGCGGCGTGTGGTTGTTCACCTTGATCCGGCACGCCTTCGTACCGGCAGCCGCTCAGGCCGCTTGCCGGTACTCGCGGAGGGTTCCGCCGAGTCGATCTCGTCGGCGGACCTCCAGCTGCGCGGTCTGGCTTCGTTCGGTGACAGGAGTGGGACGTAGGTGGCCTGGAGCGGCTTGCTCCAGAGCTCGGTGCGGACGGTGTTTCGTTGGAGAAGGTTTCGAACTCGCGCAGTGCGTAGAGGAGATGCCTCTGGTTACAGATCAAGGTGCGGTCCAGGAGCTCGCGTCGATGGGTCTGTATCCAGCGCTCCATGATGGAGTTCGTCCGGGCACTCGGATGCCGCTGGTGACGACCTTCAGTCCCGGGTCGGCCAGTCCCGCGTCGAAGGCCTGGGGGAACTTCCAGTCACGGTCGCGGACTACCTGGCCCTGCTGCCCACGTCGCAGGTCGCGGCGTGGCACCGCTTGGGTAGGTTGCGGTGCCAGCGTAGGAGTGTCTCTGGGCGTACCAGGGGCAGGAGGCACCGCAGCACGACAGGTCATGATGCCATAGGTGGCATACCGGATAAAACCCCTGCAGACCCGAACACCCTCACCCCGCACGGCGGCCCCCCTGTCCTGGAGTGGCCATGGGGCCCGATCACGGCATCCCGCTCGGGTGGCACCGTATGAATGATCAAAGCGGCGGGGCGTTAGCATATGAGCGCCGCCTAGCTCGAAAGATAAAACCTGTGACTGTCGACGAGGACTCGTTCACCAACTGGAAGAACCGCGAGGAGATCGCGGAGTCGATGATCCCGATCATCGGGAAGCTGCACCGGGAGCGGGACGTCACGGTCCTGCTTCACAGCCGCTCCTTGGTGAACAAGTCGGTGGTCAGCATCCTCAAGACCCACCGATTCGCCCGCCAGATCGCCGGTGAAGAACTCTCGGTCACCGAGACGCTGCCGTTCCTGCAGGCTCTCATCGCGCTCGATCTCGGCCCCTCCCAGATCGACATCGGCATGCTCGCCGCGACGTACAAGACCGACGGCCGCGGTCTCTCGGTGGAGGAGTTCACCGCCGAGGCCGTCGCTGGCGCCATGGGTGCCAACAAGATCGAGCGCCGCGAGCCGCGCGACGTCGTCCTCTACGGGTTCGGCCGCATTGGCCGCCTCCTCGCCCGCCTGCTCATCGAGAAGGCCGGCTCCGGCAACGGCCTGCGGCTGCGCGCCATCGTCGTCCGCAAGGGCGCTGGCCAGGACATCGTCAAGCGCGCCTCGCTGCTGCGCCGTGACTCCATCCACGGCCAGTTCCAGGGCACGATCACCGTCGACGAGGCGAACAGCAAGATCATCGCCAACGGCAACGAGATCAAGATGATCTACTCCGACGACCCGACGTCGGTGGACTACACGACGTACGGCATCAAAGACGCCATCCTCATCGACAACACCGGCAAGTGGCGCGACCGCGAGGGCCTGTCGAAGCACCTCCGCCCCGGCATCGCGAAGGTCGTCCTGACCGCGCCGGGCAAGGGCGACGTCCCCAACGTCGTCCATGGCGTCAACCACGACATGATCAAGCCGGACGAGCAGATCCTCTCCTGCGCTTCCTGCACCACCAACGCGATCGTCCCGCCGCTGAAGGCGATGGCGGACGAGTACGGCGTCCTGCGCGGCCACGTGGAGACCGTCCACTCGTTCACCAACGACCAGAACCTGCTGGACAACTACCACGATTCCGACCGTCGCGGCCGCTCGGCGCCGCTCAACATGGTCATCACCGAGACCGGTGCCGCCTCCGCTGTCGCCAAGGCGCTGCCCGACCTCAAGGCCAGGATCACCGGCAGCTCGATCCGCGTCCCGGTGCCGGACGTCTCGATCGCGATCCTCAGCCTGCGGCTCGCGCGTGAGGCCACCCGCGAGGAGGTCCTCGACTACCTCCGCAACGTGTCGCTGGCCTCGCCGCTCAAGCGCCAGATCGACTTCATCAGCGCCCCCGACGCGGTCTCGAGCGACTTCATCGGCTCGCGCCACGCCTCGATCGTCGACGCCGGCGCCACCAAGGTCGACGGCGACAACGCGATCCTCTACCTGTGGTACGACAACGAGTTCGGCTACTCCTGCCAGGTCATCCGCGTCGTCCAGCACGTCTCCGGGGTGGAGTACCCGACCTATCCGGCCCCGGTGGTCTGATCGGACTGTCCGATCCGGTGTCCCGGCGGGCCGGGCGGCTGTGGGGCGGCAACCGATCCCGATCGGCATCCGGTTGCTCTCCCACCGCCACCCGTCGGCCTCCGCGGGCACTGGAACGGCCTGGCTGCACCACGCCACCGGCGAGATGGCAGGCTGCCGCGAGGTCAGCCCGGGCTGGACCGACGACACCCGTTCGGGAGTGAAGCGTCCAGATCAACGGCCCGAACCCGGGTGGTCACGCGGGACAGGGTGCAAACGTGTCGGCGCGAGCTGATGGACCGCACCTTGATCTGGAACCAGCGGCATCTGCTCCACGCCCTGCGCGAGTTCTACGCACATGCCGCGTGACCAGGGTGGACAGGGCTATCGGCAAGGGCGCCCCCACCGCCTACCGCTCCAGGGAGAAGTGCCTGCTCGCCGCCCAAGCCGCCTACGGCGCCGAGCCGTTGCTGCGGCCCACCGCCCAAACCATGCCGGTCATGGGCGGTTTCACCGGCCCGACCCCGTACCCGACCGCGCGGCAGCTCGGTTCCCTCGTCTCCGCTCACCGACTGCGCTACGCGTACGGCTGGAATTTCGGGGCCAGGAACGCCTTGGTGCCTCCGGCGCTGTCAGGGCGGACGAGGATGTCGATGCCGATGTCGCAGACGTGCGGGCGACAGTACGTCTACCGCCTGGAGATCCCACCGCCCTCGGGTGGTCAGGGCTCCACGAACCCCGAAGGGTCGGGCGACCAGGCAGCGGGATCGTGACTCATCCTGACCGAGGTTAAGGGCACCTTAAGAGACCTTTAGGTAAGAAGCTTCGGTAAATAACCGCAGGTCAAAGCTAGTGCCGTCGCTTTGCCTGCCGTGGTTTCCGGAGGCGGGTACTGCGTAAGATCAGGGCCCGCCGGCGAGACGGTACCGATGCGAGAGCGCTCTCGGGCGCCGCATCGTGGATCCGTCCATCCGCACTTCCCCTCTTCACAGACAGGGTGTGTATGCCCATGGCTGCTCATCGCGCACGTCGATGGTCCCTCGGCGGAGTCGTGCTCCTGCTCGCCGCCGCTCTCGTCACGGCGGTTTTCGTGTCAACGACGGGACCCGTCGCCTCGAAGGCTCACGCGGCAGTCGGCGCCCAGACGTGGTCCGACGAGTTCGACGGCGCCGCCGGCACTGGTCCCGACCCCGCCAAGTGGACCCTTGAGACCGGCGGTTCGGGCAATGGCAACCACGAGTTGCAGTACTACACCAACAGCGCCAGTAACGCCTCGCTCGACGGCCGGGGGCATCTGGTGATCACCGCCCAGAAGAACACCGACCCCGGCCTCCGCTGCTGGTACGGGACGTGCCAGTACACCTCGGCGCGGCTGAACACGGCCAGGTCCTTCACCCAGGCTTACGGCCACTTCGAGGCCCGCATCAAGATCCCGCGTGGTCAGGGCGTGTGGCCGGCCTTCTGGATGCTCGGCAACGACATCGGCAGCGTCGGCTGGCCGAACAACGGCGAGATCGACGTCATGGAAAACGTCGGCAAGGAGCCGGGAAGCGTCCACGGCACCATCCACGGCCCCGGATACTCCGGCTCGGGCGGCCTTGGCGCCGGATACACCCTGCCGGGCGGTAAGGCCTTCGCGGACGACTTCCACGTCTTCGCCGTCGACTGGAGCCCGACTTCGATAACCTGGTCGGTCGACGGCACGCCCTACGAGACACGTACTCCGGCCGATGCCGGCAGCAACAAGTGGGTCTTCAACCACCCCTTCTTCATCATCCTCAACCTGGCCATCGGCGGCGACTGGCCCGGCAGTCCGGACGCGTCCGCATCCTTCCCGCAGACCATGACCGTCGACTACGTCCGCGCCTCGGCATGGAAGGACGGCCCTGGTTCCTCCGGGACGGACAAGAGCGGCGTGATCAGGGGGATCGGGGGTATGTGTGCCGACGTCGCCGGCGGCTCGAACGCCGACCAGACCCCCATCCAGCTCCACAACTGCACTGGCAACGCGGCCCAGCAGTGGACGATCGGCGGCGACGGCACCGTACGGGCCCTTGGCAAGTGCCTGGACGTCGCGGGCGGCTCCACCGCAGACGGGGCAACCGTCCAGCTCTACGACTGCAACGGCACCAGGGCCCAGCAGTGGACGTACACCGCCGCCCATGACCTCACCAACATCGGTGCGAACAAGTGCCTGGACGCCAAGGACAACTCCTCGGCGGACGGTACCCGACTCCAGATCTGGTCATGCACCGGCGGTGCCAACCAGAAGTGGACCATCAGCTGATCCAGCGCATCCCCGTTCCAGATTCTGCCCTCGCCACGAACAGGAAACCCCAGCAGAGAAGAGCCTCACGCGATGACACCGCGCCACTGGAGGCTGCCCCGTAACTGGAGGTCAGGGTGAGATGTTGATGGCTGGCGCGCGCCGTGCGCGGCAGGCGCACCTCCCTGGCGGCCAGCCAACATGGGGACTCGCAGGTCGGACGGCGCTTGATCGTGTTCGGGCATGGGGCTGAGGGCTCTCCCGTATGGGCGCGGGAGTCATCCGTCGAGGGCGAGGTGTGGAGATACGCGATGCCGAGCATGGCCGAACTATTGGGCGTCAAGCGACGCCTGCGGTGGATGCCCGGGAATCTTCGCGGTCTGGATGTCCGCGGAGGCACACGGCTAGGGCCGCGATGTCGTCGTTGAGTCCTCTGTTGCTGTAATCGAGGAGGTCCCGGTGAAGGCTGTCCAGCAGCTCGCGGGGCGACGTTGAGGTCTGCCGACCCATCCAGTCCGGTAGCGGGAAGAACTCGCCGGTGTGGTTGCGGGTCTCGGTGACGCCGTCGGTGTAGAGAAGCAGTTGGTCGCCGGGGGCGAAGGCGACGGTATCGACGCTGTAGTGGTCACCGATGAGCGTCGCGAGGTTGAGAAGCGGCGAGGGCGCGGTGGGCTTCAGGACGCGAAGCTCGCTGCGGTTCAGGATCAGCGGCGGTGGATGCCCGCAGTTGAGGAGTCTGATGAGGCCGCCGTCGTGCGGGATCTCTGCGAGAAGGGCGGTGGCGAAGCGCTCCGGCAGGTCCTGGGCAGGGTACGCAGCGCTGTGCCGAGTCATGCTGTTTTCCAGGCGACGGGCGATGCCACACAGGTCAGGCTGGTCATAGGCGGCCTCCCTGAACGAGTTGACCACTGCCGAGGCCGCCGCAACTGCGGACAGCCCCTTGCCCCGCACATCGCCGATGAGCAGCCGAACCCCGTACGGTGTGTCGACCGCCTCGTAGAAGTCGCCGCCGATGCGTGCCTGCGCAGCGGCTGCGAGATACAGCGACTCGATCTCGACGCACCCGACACGGCGCGGCATGGGGCGCAAAAGCAGATTTTGCGCAGCGTCGGCGACAAGCCGGACTTGGAAGAGGGTCTGCTCGCGCTGGAGTCGGACATAGCTTGCGTACGCGGCAGCCGCGGTGACCGCGATGATCCCCCCCGCCGTATACCACGTCCCCAGGTCCGGGAAGTCGAGTCCGAGGCCGATCATGATCAGAAGGCAGAGCGTCCCCAACAGGAGGGTGGGGAGCACGGGCCACATGGAGGCGGCGAGGGCAGGTGCGGCGGGCAGGAGGCGGCTGAAGGCGACCTCCCTGGGCGTAGTAAACGCCAGGCTGGCGATGACGGCGGTGAAGATCACTGGCGACAGCAGTGCAATTTCCCACCGGCCGTCGACAGGGCGACACCGCCGCAGCCGTGCGGTTCCAATCACAATAGATAGAATATCGTCGCAAACCTGACATAGGGCCTAGGTGGGGCGAGGGCCTGTCCTGTGGTGGACGGTGGGGTGGGCCGTTCGGGTGAGTTGGCTGCGGCCTTGGGGGCTTGTGACGGTCGAAGGGGCGGGCGTAGTTGCGCAGGATCTTGTCGGTATGGCCACGGCCGAGCGGCGGGATGAAGTCCGTGCACGCCTCGCATACCGAACGCACGGACCGTCGGCGCGAACTGCCTCGAAAGGCGTGGCGGAGCGCTATGCGGCCTCCGGCAATCGGGTGCGGCTGCATGTAGGCGCCAGGGTGATGGCTAGAATTGATACGGATGGTCACATAGAGTGGCGACGTGCCGGGGGGGCAAGAGGGCGCAGGTTCAAATCCTGTCGTCCCGACCAGCGTTTTCGCAGGGTGCAGGCCGTTTCCGCGGGTAGTGGGAACGGCCTTTGCCGTTCCCGGGGTGGGAGCGAAGGGGGCCTCTGGGGGCGCTCTCGCTCCCAGCCTCAAGCGGGACCGATTTGCGCGCCGTCCGGTTGGTATGCGGCAAGAGCGCGGTCAAACGCCGCCTCCCCAGCAGGGGCGGGTGTAGCGAACAGACCGTTCGCGACCAGGCGTGACGCGGTCACAAGCTTGGCGGGTGGAGGCGGCAGGGCAGCGAGAACCACACGATCTTGCCCTCGGCGGAGGGAAGCGTGCCCCACGCTGAAGCGAGCGAGTCGACCAGATGCAGTCCGCGGCCCGACTCCTCGTGTTTCTCGGCACTTCTGGCCTGAGGTAACAAGGGGCTGCCATCGCACACCTCGACGCACAGCTCCTCCCTGGTCTGCCGCAGCCGGAGTTTGAGCGGACCGCAAGCGTGGCGGACGGCGTTGGCCATGAGCTCGGAGGCGAGCAGACAGGCTATGTCGGACAGTTCCTCGCATCCCCACTCTCGGACCACACGCCGCAGGAACCGGCGTCCCTCGCCCACGCTCTCCGGTTGCGCGGGCAGCGAGGCGGTGACGGCGGCGTTCGGCGGCTCGGGCACCCGGGCGAGCAGCAGGGTGACGTCGTCGGTGTAGTCCTGCGGAGCGGGCAGCAGAGTGCTGAGCACGTGGTCGGCTGCCCTCTCCAGGCACCCGGCGTCGGTAACCGCCTTCTCCAGCGTGGCGCTCAGCGCGTCGATCTGAAACTCGATGTCGCTGTCCGGGGTTTCGACCAGCCCGTCGGTGTACAGCGCGAGCACCGCGCCGGGCGGAACAGGCACCCTCGACTGCTGGTGCGGCACGTCACCGACGCCCAGCGGAACGCTGACCGGCACCGGAAGCCGGTCGGCCCGGCCGTCCGGTGTGACGACGAGCAGCGGGAGGTGTCCCGCGGAGCAGACCGTCAACTCACGGGCGTCCGGGTCCAGGACGAGGTAGCAACAGGTGACCAGTTGGTCGGGAAGCTCGCTGACGACGGCGTCCAGCGCGCGCATCAACTGCCAGGGCGGCATGCCGGTCTTCGCCAACGCGTGGGAGGCGGACCGGAGTTGCCCCATGACGGCGGCGGCCTCCAACCCCCTTCCCATGACGTCGCCGATCAGCACACCGACGCGTCCGCCGCCCAGCGCGATCAGGTCGAACCAGTCGCCCCCAACCCCGGCTCCCTGCCGTGCGGGGAAGTACCGGCTGGCCGCGACCAGGCCCGGCACGGGGGCGGGCGAGCCCATCAGACTGCGCTGCAGGGTGAGGGCCACGTGCCGTTGTTGCTCGTAGAGTTCGGCAAGTTGCGCCTCGGCCTGCTTGCGCTGGCTGACATCCCGGATGGCGGCGGAGACGAGGGTGCCGTCGGGAGTCTCCAGCGGGCTCAGACTGATCTCGACTGGGAACTCCGCACCGTCGCGACGACGGCCACACAGGTCCAAGCCCGCTCCCATCGGGCGCGGGCGGCGGTCGTCGACGTAGCGCAGGCGGTACTCGGGATGCTGAACGCGGAAGCGTTCGGGTACCAGTACTTCCACGTGCTGTCCGAGGAGGTCCTCGCGCGCGTAGCCGAACATCGACTCCGTCTGGGCGTTGACCAGTTGGATCACTCCGCCGCCGTCGACGATCACCATCGCGTCGGGGGCGGATTCCAACAGGGCGCGGAACCGCTCCTCGGCTGCCTTGCGTTCGCTCACGTCACGCACGGCCGCCGAGATCAGCAGACCGTCGGGGGTCTGGAGCGGGCTGAGGCTGATCTCCACGGGGAACTCGCAGCCGTCGCGTCGCAATCCGTACAGTTCGACGCCCGCACCCATCGGCCGCACCTGCTGGTTGTCGGCGTAGCCGAGCCGGTACCGGGGGTGGCGTGCACGGAACCGCTCGGGCACCAGGATCTCGATCGGCCGGCCCAGCAGTTCCCGGCGAGGGTAGCCGAACAACGCCTCCGTCTGGGCGTTGACCAGTTGGATCACTCCGCCGCCGTCGACGATCACCATCGCGTCGGGGGCCGTCTCCAAGAGTGCCCGGAACGGTTCCTCGGTCGCTGTGGTCATTCTGCCGCCTCATGTTCGCCCGCTTGCGTGCCGGACATCTCAGCACCGGGACGAGATCCGGACGGTCTGTTGTCGTAATTTCATCGGAATTGAATGGTTGCGACTTGCCTGCCCCGCGTGAACATCCTGGTTCGGGTCGTTGGCCAGGTCGTTTTCTTTGTCGGAGGAGGGCTACTTGTCGGTACTTGCTGATGAGGCCGACGAGTAGTGGGGTGCGGCGGATGCGGCCTCCCGATGGGATGACGGATGGCCGGCCGGTCTCCATGGCCTGGGGAGGTCGTTGGCGGAGGGACTGATGGGCGGTGCCGGTTGTCGTGGTACCGACGTCGACGCCTTGGGCGCCTACGTGATCGCCACCCTCCTCGGCTACGCCCCCGTCTACCGGCCCGAGGACATGTACACCGGGACGAAGTTGACCGCGCTGACCGCGCTCGACAGCGGTATCACCACGATGCGCGACTTCTCACACAACTCCCGTACACCCGCGCATTCCGACGCCGCTGTGCAGGCCCTGGTGGGCACCGGAATGCGCGGGGTCCACGCGGCGATGGGACCGCACTTCGGCGAGTGGGACCGCCAATGGCCAGCCGACCTGGCGCGTCTGCAGGACCAGTTCGGCAGCGGCCTGCTGACCTTCCGTCTGGCCGCCCTGGCCACCGAGGAGATCGCGGGCCCGGACCTTGCGTACGGTCCCGAAATCGCTCGCCCGGCAAAGGAACTCGGGATGGGCGTGAGCGTGGACGCGGTCTTCGGGGCATCCTCCTCCCAGGCGATCCTGGAGTGGGAACGGCAGGGACTGTCCGGCCCCGACCTCACCCTTATCCACTCCACCGGGCTGACCGGCGACGCCTGGAGCGCCATCGGCGGCAGCGGCACCACGATCTCCGTCGCCCCGACCTCCGAGGGCGCCCGGGAGCTTTTCGGGACTGTGTCGCGGGAGCGTGGCAGGCGAGTAACTGTGGAGGTGGGGAGCGGCTCCGCTGACGTGACCAGCGGGACAGAAAGGCAGCCCGGTGTCTGATGTGGTGAACAGTGGAGTATGGCGTCGGCCGCGACGCCTTCCCACGTGGTCGCGCAGGCTCACGGTGGGTGGTTACGCGCTGGTCGCGATGGCTGTGGCCGCGGATTTCGCCACCGGGCCCGCTGTCACCTTCGCCCCGGTTCTCGCCGCCCTTCCGGTGCTGGCGGGGGTGGGCACCCGCCGGGCCACAGTCCCGCTGGCGGCCGGGGCGGTCGCCTGCGCCGTAGTCGTAGGTCTGGCGTTGTACGACAGCGACGTGCCCCCGGTCGTCATGGCCACGGCGGCGGCTACGGTAGCTATGGTCACCTTCTTCAGCTGTGCCAATGTCGTGGTGGTGACAACCCAGGAGCAAGAGCTGGCCAGGGTTCGCACAGTCGCCGAGGCCGCGCAGCGGGCGTTGTTGCGCCTGGTGCCTCGGCGGATGGGGCCACTGGTGGTCGCCGTGCGCTATGTGGCGGCGGAGGCCGAGGCGCGGATCGGCGGGGATCTGTACGAGGTGATGGGCACCCCGTACGGCGTACGGTTGCTCCTCGGTGACGTGTGCGGCAAGGGCCTGGGCGCGGTGGAGACCGCCTCCGACGTGCTCGGAGTGTTCCGGGACGCCGCGCGGGCCGAGCCGGATCTGACACAGGTCGCCAGGCGGCTGGACTCGGCGCTCGCCCGTCGTCCGGCGAGCGAGGAGTTCGTCACAGCGGTGCTGGTCGGTATTCCCGACGGACCGGGACCGGCGGTCGTGGTCAACTGCGGGCACCCGCCACCACTGCTGTGCCACGCCGGCCAGGTCAGCGAAGTGGAGCCATCCGTCGACGCACCGCCGCTGGCACTGCTCAGCCTGGTCGGCGGGGAGTACCAAGCCGGGTCGCTGACCTTCGAGCGCGGTGACCTTCTGCTGCTCTACACCGACGGCGTGGCCGAGGCGCGGGATGCGGCCGACCGGTTCTACCCGCTCGCCCAACGCCTGGCCACCCTGCCGCACGGAGAGCCGGAGACCCTGCTGGACGAGCTGCTCGTGGACGTACGGGCGTACGTCGGCTCAGGGCTGACCGACGACGCGGCTCTACTCGCCGTTCGCCGAGAACGGTGACCCTGATTTTTAGTGCCCGTTGACCAGCGGGAATGGCGAACTACAACTGGATTACTAGTGTGATGCGCGTGGCGTTCGACTACGGGTTGATGCTGTCGTACTGGCGCAGCCCGGATGGGATGTACCCGCCGTAAAGGTAGGGGAGTTGCGGTTTGGGCGCGGTCCACACGGCTTCCGGCCGTTGGGCGGTGCGCGTGCAGATCGAGTAGTCGACCACGTCGAAGTAGCTCATGCAGTAGGTGCTGCCGATCCGCTTCACGGAGAACTCGCCGATGTTGTCGCCGGAGAGGATGACCGAGGGGCGGGGCCGATGTGGTCCACTGCCAACGACTGTCCGCGTAGGCGCAGTTCTGCTGGGCACCGAAGTTGCCGTCGCCAGACGGCCACGGACGCGTACTGGATGTAGGTGCGGCCGCCCTCCGGAGCTCAGAGCGGATCTTGCTGTGCACCGTCGTCGTGTGAGTCCGGGGTGGGGGAGTGGGCCGCGTCGGGGGCGGCGCGGCCCAGGTTCTTGATGAGTTCGTTGAGGAAGTCGTCGTCGATGGGGCGGCGCGCGATGAGTGCTTGGTAGAACAGGGGCCCGACGATCTGGGCGAGGTCGGCGTCGCTGAGTGGGCCGGTCACCGCGCTCAGCGCCTTTTGGCGCACATCGGCGACCTGGCGCAGGACCTGTTCGCTGGCCGCGTCCCGTTCCGCGCGTGCGATGAGCGCGGTGAGCACCTCGGTCGTGCCGGGAGCGCGCAGGTTGTCCCGTAGGGCGTGGAGGAAGTTGCTGACGCTGGTGGCCGGTTCGTAGGGGCCGCGGCCGCCTCGCTCTCTCTGTTCGTCGAGGTAGTAGCGCAGCGTCAGGTCGACCAGCAACTGCTCGGGGGTGGCCCAGTGGCGGTAAAGGGTGTTTCGGGTCACTCTCGCCCGGCGGGCGACCGCGCTGAAGGTGACGGCATCGGCGCCCTGGTCGAGCAGGATCTCCCGGGCCGCCGCGAGGACGTGCTGGCGTGTGCGCTCGATCCGCGGGTCCACCATGTGCTCTCCCACCTCCGCTTTCACCTTATCTATGACACAGCATGCTTCATAATGAACGTGCTGTGTCATAGTGTAGGGAGCGTCGAGCCCGAGGGCGGCATGCGCACCGACGGCCCGTCTCTACGCGGCACGCCCGTGGTGTTGTGCCGTGCGCATGGCTTCGCCCACAGGCTCGCCCCTGATCATGAGGAGCTCCAGGTGACCGAGACCTCGCACCCAACCCCCAGCCGTACGGCGCTGACAGGAGTCCGCGTATTCGACGGGAACGGCTTGACCGAGCCACGAACCGTCGTCATCGACGGCGCTGTGATCGGTGCCGACCCCGCCGGTGCCCGCATAGTCGACGCGGCCGGGGCAGTGCTGTTGCCCGGCCTGATCGATGCCCACATCCACCTGCACGACCGCGACACCCTGAGGCAGTTGTCCGCCTGGGGGGTCACCACCGGGCTGGACATGGCGAGTTGGCCCGCCGACCTGCCTGCCTCCCTGCGTGATGCCGCCGGGCTCACCGATATCCGCAGCGCCGGCCTGCCCGCCGTCGGCCCCGGCGGGCCGCACTCGAAGATCCTCCCCCTGCCCCGGGACGCGGTGGTGACCTCTACGGCCCAGGCCACGGCCTTCGTCGCCGACCGCATCGCCGAGGGCGCCGACTACATCAAGATCGTGACCGAGGCGCCCGGCGAGGGCGGCCCCGCCCGCGAGGTCGTCGACGCCCTGGTCGCCGCCGCACACGCCCAGGGCAGGAAGGCGATCGCTCATGCCTCCAGCTCCGGCGCTTTCACCCTGGCGGTGGGCGCGGGCGTCGACATGGTCACCCATGCCCCCCTCGATCAGCCCGTCACCGCGGCCGATATCTCCCGCATGGCCGCCACGGGACAGGTCGCCATCCCCACCCTGACGATGATGGAGGGCATTGCGGCGGGCCGCCGCGTGCCGTTCGACGCAGCCCCGCAAAGCGTCAGGGCCATGCATCAGGCCGGGGTGCCGATCCTGGCGGGCACGGATGCCAACGCCAACCCGAGCCCCTTCCCGGTCCCGCACGGCGAGAGCCTCCACCACGAACTGGAGCTCCTGGTCGGCGCGGGCCTGAGCACGGTCGAGGTCCTGCGCGCGGCCACCGTCCTGCCCGCCCACCACTTCGGCCTGACCGACCGCGGCGCCATCACGTCCGGGCTGCGTGCGGATCTGGTCCTGATCGACGGCGACCCGATCGCCGACATCCGCGCGACCCGCAAGATCCGCCGCATCTGGTGCGCAGGCGTCGAGCGGACTCCTGCCACCGCCTGACCACCCGCGCCCGCGGAAGGGACACCGAGAAGCCCATGAGTGCGATCACAGAGGTCACCCAGCTGGTCCTGCACGAACGTCAGGCCCGCGACCGGTCCTGGTGGGACCAGATGCGGGAGTGCTTCACCCCGGACTCCACGGTGCGCCTGAGCTGGTTCCGCGGCAGCGGAGCCGATTTCGTCACCGGCTCGCAGCAGATGGCCGAGAAGGGCGATGCCACCACGCACCGCCTCAGCCCGCCAACTGTCGACGTCCACGGCTCACGTGCCTTCGTGGAACTGCCTGCCGCCATCGAGATGCGCACGACCTTGGACGGCACCCAGGTCGACCTGACCTCCCACGCTCGCCTGCTCTACCGGGCCGAGCGGCGCGCGGACCGGTGGCAGATCGTCTCCCTCGACCCCGTCTACGAACGCGACACCCTCGTGCCCAGCGTCCCGGACACCACGCTCAAGGTAGACCGGGCGGCTCTGGCCGAGTACCGGCCCCCCTACCGCATGCTCAGCTATGTCTTCGGCCGCCTGGGCTACGACGTCAGCGACGACCTGTACGGCGACGACCGCCGCGAACAGGTCGCCGAACTCTACCGCTCGGCCTTCATCTGGCTGCGCGGCTGAACCGGATACCGGGCAGCACTCCCGGCCACCAACCCGTCGGGCGTACTTCGCGATGGCAGCCGCGGCGATCCGGCGCGGCTACCACTGCCTCGCCTTCGACACCCTCTGCCAGGGCGCCGCCCTGCGCGACCAGCGGTGCCGCCTTCACAACCGTCCGGCTTCAGCGAGGGCCAGCAGATCGTTCGCGGCCTGGCGGTGACCACCAGCACGGTCCGGGACCTGCTCGGCCGCGAGCCCATCCACCTGAGCGCGTGGGCCACCGCACACCGTCAGGAACTGCTCGACCAACTCCCCTGACCACTGCGGCAGGTGAGACGATTCCCGCCTCACCTCGACGCATGAGGGGGCGGCGCGGGTGGCACGGTTTCCGGCCCCTTACGGGTCGGGAGCATCATGCGAGCAGGGCCTCGGCCACACCTGTGTCCGTTACGAGGCCGTTGAACAGGCCGGTCTTCAGGGCTGCCGCCGTGGCGGTGGCCCGCTGGGCGCCATCGGCCAGGAGAATCACCTCAGGCACGCGGCGCAGTTCCTCGAAGCTGATGGCGATGATCCGTTCGGTCAGTTCCGGGGCGACGATTCGGCCCTCCGTGTCGAGCAGGTGGCCGGATACCTCGGCGCACGCTCCTTGGTGCCGGTAGTCGTCACGTTCCGCGTCGCTGAGCGCGTCGTAGATGGTGGACAGTCCCGGACCCCAGGCACCGACCGTGATGACCGCCTTGGTGACCTGGCTGAACCGGCCGACCGCTTCGGCGATGCCAGGTTGCCGACGCAGCATCTGGGCTGTCGCACCGTCAGGCAGCAGCAGTGGCGCGTAGATGGGGTAGGCGACGCCCCTCGCTACCGCGGCGGCTCGGCGCACCGCCTCCACGGCGTTCGCGTCCACCGGCCGCAGCGGGGTCACCCCGCACAGTTGCACGACGGTACACCGGGCCAGGGTGGTCAGTTCCGGGCTGAGCGCCTCGATCTCGGGACCCCAGATGAGCCCGAGGACGTCGTCCTCCGTGACGATCTCGGCGAGCAGGCCCGCTGCTACGGCGCCGAGGCGGCGGGTGACCAGGGCCGCACCGCCTGGGTCTTGTGCCTGGGAGGTGAACACGATGGCGTGGCTCAGGCCGTACCGGGTGCGCAGGGCATCGGAGCGTTCGGCGTCCAGTTCAGGGGGCAGCCGGATCTCCAACCGGACCAGGCCGTCGCGGATGGCGGTCTCCAGTGTCCGGGCCACCTTGAAGCGGCTGATGCCGAACTCCTCGGCGATCTCGATCTTGGACTTGCCCTCTAGGTAGAACCTCTTGGCCATGGCGGCTGTCTGCACGAGCTCTTCCGGGCCCGCGTGGTGCGCGCGGGCTCCGGGCCTCGGCTTTTCCTGGGTACTCATGGCGAACACCTCAGACTCACGACGAACGCTTCAGACCGCGAGGGCGCCTACCATGCGCGGCAGACGGGCCCGGACCCACTTGCCGCCGTTGGGGTCCCTGCCGGACGTCCAGGACTCGGCAAGCGCCGCGATGATCATCAGCCCGCGTCCGCAGTCGTCACCGTGTCCGGCCACACGCTGGACGGGCAGCACCGCGGATCCGTCACGCACCTCGATGTGGAGCACATCGGGCTCCAGCGCCAGCTTGAGGGTGATCATCGAGTCCGGCTCCTGCTCGGGCCCGCGTTCGGCCAGCAGCAGCGCCGCGCCGTGGCGGATGGCGTTCGTGGCCAGCTCGCAGACGATCAGTACCGCCGCTTCGATGAGTTCCTCACCCTCGTCCCACAGTCGCAGGCACTCCCTGGTGAAGGTCCGTGCCTGCCGGGCAGCGGGCAGGACGGCCCGCAATTCCAGCGAGGCAGAGGCGACTTCGGTATGAGGGGGAACGGCGCATTCGGCCACAGCAGTCATTTTCTCGGCCCTTCAAGCGAATCCGCAATCCGCCGTGAGGCTGCCGCGGCCTCAAGACGGCGGTTCCTGCTGCAATGCGGGAGCTCAAGGGGCGAGTGCGTCATGGACGACGGAAGACCCGGACATCCCGCGCTGCAACTTTTGCTCAAACGAGCAATTGCATCTCATATGTTCACTTGCCCTTCCATTAGAGCTCGACGCATGTCGAAGTCAATGGCCTGGAGGCGCTTCAGCGCACTTTTTTCAAAAAATGAGCGCACGGTGCCCAAATGAGCAAACAGAGCCCGCTTTTGGTAACCGTGCGCAACAATCCGCGAACGTTCAGTCCAGCCGTTCGCCGGTGCCGGGGTGGAAGAGGTGTATTTCGCCGGTGTCGCGGAGCCCGGCGTTGACGGTCTGCCCGATGGCAGGCGGAGTGCGGCCGTCGACGCGCAGGACGAAGCGTGCGTCGGTGTCCCCGAGGTGCGCCCTGCCGTGCAGATAGGCGTCGGCACCCAGTTCCTCGACGAGTTCGACGGCGAGCTTGAAGCCGTCCTCCTCCGGGCCGGCCAGCCTCAGGCTCTCCGGACGGATCCCGAGGGTGACCTCGGTGAGGTCCGCGGCGGCGGTGCGCGGCAGCGGGATGGTCAGCTCGCCCAGTCGTGCTCCCTTCTCGCTCACCGGCACGGTGTGCAGGTTCATCGCGGGCGAGCCGATGAAGCCCGCCACAAAGGCGTTCGCGGGCCGCTCGTACAGGGTTCGCGGGGTGTCGCACTGCTGCAGGACACCGTCCTTGAGCACGGCGACCCGGTGGCCCATGGTCATCGCCTCGACCTGGTCGTGCGTGACGTAGACGGTCGTGGTGCCCAGCCTTGCCTGCAGGGCCGCGATGTTGGCGCGGGTCTCCACCCGTAGCTTCGCGTCCAGGTTGGACAGCGGCTCGTCCATGAGGAACACCGACGGTTCCCGTACGATCGCCCGGCCCATGGCGACCCGCTGGCGCTGCCCACCGGAGAGCGCCTTGGGCTTGCGGTCGAGGTACTTCTCCAGGTCCAGCAACCGCGCGGCCTCGGTGACCTTCTCGGCGATCGTGTCCTTGGGCAGGCCACGAAGTTTCAGGGCGAATCCCATGTTCTGCGCCACGGTCATGTGCGGGTACAGCGCATAGGACTGGAAGACCATCGCGATGTCCCGCTCCTTCGGCGGCGCGTGGGTCACCTCGCGGTCGCCGATCCAGATGCGGCCGGAATCGATGTCTTCCAGACCGGCGAGCATGCGCAGCGCGGTGGTCTTCCCCGATCCCGAGGGGCCGACGAGGACCAGGAACTCGCCGTCGGCGATTGCCAGATCCAGCCGGTCCACCGCCATCACGGGCGGTGTGCCCGGGTAGATCCGGGATGCCTGCTCGTACCGAACCTCAGCCATGTTTCCTCACTCTTCTTCTTTCCCATGGGGCCGTCGAGACACGAGACATCCGGGGGTTACTTCACCGCGCCCATCGACAGGCCGCGGACGAGTTGCTTCTGCGCGATCCAGCCGGCGAGCAGTACCGGCAGACAGGCCAGGGTGGCGGCGGCCGCGAGCTTCGCCCAGTACAGGCCTTCGCTGGTCATGAAGCCGACCAGGAAGACCGGCATGGTCGCCGCCCGTACCGACGTCAGGTTGAGGGCGAAGAAGAACTCGTTCCAGGAGAAGATCACGCAGATCAGCGCGGTAGCGGCGATGCCCGGTGCGACGATGGGCAGCATGATCCGGGTGATCTCCTGCCGTAGCGTCACCCCGTCCACCCGGGCGGCCTCCAGCACTTCGCGGGGGACCTCCAGGAAGAACGAGCGCAGCATCCACACCGCGATCGGCAGGTTCATCGCGGTGTACAGCACGATCAGCGTGCCGACGTTGTCCAGCGCGCCGAGGTCGCGCACCGCGAGGTAGATCGGGATGATCGCCGCGACGACCGGCAGCATCTTGGTGGAGATGAAGAAGAACAGCGCGTCGCGCCACTTGCGGACCGACCGGATCGACAAGGCGTAGGCCGCCGGGATGCCCAGTGCCAGCACCAGGATGGTGGAAAGCACGGTCGCCAAGGCCGAGTTGGCCAGATACGGGCCGATCCCGCTGTGGAACACCGCCTTGAACTGGGACAGGGTCGGGGAGAACACGAGATGCGGAGTCGTGGTGTAGGCGTCGGACTCCTGCTTGAACGCCGTGAGCGCCATCCACAGCACCGGGAAGAAGAACACCAACCCGGCCAGCCAGGCGCCCGCGGTCCAGGTGGCCTGGCCGAGCAGGCGGCTTACCGGGCCGCGCACCGCGGGGCGCGGAGTCGGCGTGTCGGCAGGCGAGGCGGCGGTGGTCATCACGCCCTCCCTTCGGTCGTGGAGAACACCGTGAACAGCATGCGCAGCGCGACCGAGGCGACGGCGATGGTGCCGACGACGGTGACCACGCCCAGCGCCGAGGCCTGCCCGACGTCAAAGCCGAGGAACGCACGCTGGTAGAGGTAGTACGGCAGGTTGGTGGTGGCCGTCCCCGGACCGCCCTGCGTCGTCATGAAGATCACGTCGAAGGTGTTGACCAGGTAGATCGCACCGAGCAGCCCGCCCAGTTCGATGTACGGCCTCAGGTGCGGCACGGTGATCGAGCGGAACGTCGTCCACGGTCCGGCACCGTCGACGCGTGCGGCCTCCAGGACCTCACCCGACTGGCTCTGCAGCCCGGCGAGCACGATCAGCATCATGAACGGCGTCCACTGCCACACCAGCACGGTGACGATCGACGCCATCGGAAACCGGCTGACGAAGTCGACGGGCGCGACGCCGACCAGTCGCAGCAGGTAGTTGACGATGCCGTAGACCGGGTCGAGCATCGTGGTCTTCCACAGCAGCCCGGCCACCGTCGGCATGATCAGGAACGGCGCGATCAGCAGCGTACGCACGATGCCCCGGCCGGGGAACTTGCGGTCCAGCAGCATCGCGAGGCCGACGCCGAGCGCCATCGAGATCGCGACGGCGAGCACCGTCATCTCGATCTCGGTGAACAGCGCGCCGCGGAACGCGCTGTCGGTGAAGACGTTCGCATAGTTCGTCAGGCCCACCCAGTGCTGGGATCCGGGGCGGACCAGGTTCCAGGACTGGAACGAGAAGATCACCGTGAAGACGAACGGGATCTGCGTAACGAAGATCATGAACAGCAGCGCCGGGGTCAGCGGCAGACGGCGCTGCCATGCCTCGCGGCGCGCCGCCGCGGGGGGTCGCGCTCCGGGCATCATCGGCCCGGGTCGGGGTGGAGCGAGGGTCGCCATGACGCCTCCCTTCTGGTGGTGGATGAGCCGGTCAGGAGTGCTGGTACGTACGGCCGACGGTCTGGGCGTACTGCTGGGACTGCGCCAGGGCGGCGTGCACCGATTGCTGTCCGGCGATGGCGGCGGTGATCTGCTGGCTGACCCTGGTTCCCAGGTCCTCGAACTCGGGGATGTCCAGGAACTGCACGCCGGTGTACGGAACGGGTTCCACCGTGGAGTGCGCCGGATCGGTACTGCTGATGGCCTGCAGGGTCGGTCCGGCGAAGGCGGCGGCTGCCTTCTGGTACTGGGGGATCTGGTACGTGGAGTTCCGGCTGCCCGGCGGCACCCGGGACCAGCCCAGCTTCTCGCCGACCAGCTTGATGTAGTCCTTTGAGGTCGCCCAGGACATGAACTGCCAGGCGGCCTGCTGGTGGGTACTGGTCTTCGGGATGCCCAGCGACCAGGTGTACAGCCAGCCCGAGGACGCCGTCCTGTCGACGGGGGCGGCTACGTATCCGATCTTGCCGACGACCTTGCTGCTGGTGGGGTCCTCCAGCGACCCGGCCGCCGAGGTGGCGTCGTACCACATGGCGGCGGTGCCCTGGGTCATGTCCGTACCGCACTCGGTGAACCCGGCGGTGGGTGCGCCCGGTTCGCCGTCGCGGCGCAGCAGGTCGGTGTAGAAGCCGACAGCCTTCTCCACCGCGGGCGAGGTGAGCTGGGCGTTCCACTGCGGGTCGTACCAGCGGCCGCCGAAGGTGTTGATCACGGTGTTCAGCGGAGCCAGGTTCTCGCCCCAGCCGGGCACGCCGCGCAGGCAGATCCCGGCCATGTGGTGGGCCGGATCGTTCAACTTGTCCGCCAGCGTGGCCACTTGGGTCCAGGTCGGATGGGCGGGCATGGTCAGGTGATGGGCCGCGAAGAGGTCCTTGCGGTACATCAGGAACGATGACTCGCCGTAGAAGGGCACCGAGTACAGGTCGCCGTGGGAGGACAGGGACGCGCGGACGGGGCCGATGAGGTCGTTCGGGTCGTAGCCCGGTGTGCGGTCGGCGTACGGCTGCAGGTCGACCAGCCAGCCGTTACGGGCCCACATCGGCGTCTCGTAGTTGCTGATCATCACCACGTCGAACTCGCGGCTGCCGGTGGCCACCGACTCGGTGATCTTCTGACGTGCCTCGTTCTCCGGGAGGGTGACGTAGTGGACGTGGACGCCCGGGTGGGATTGCTCGAAGGACGAGGTCAGCGTCTCCATGTCCTGCATCTGCGGATTGGCGACGATCGCCACGGTGATCGTGGTGCCCGAGGAGGAGCCGCCGCTCATCGCGCCGGCTCCCGCGCACGCCGTGGCCGACAGCAGCACAGCGGCGATCGACGCGACCGCGGCCACGCCACGTCGCCCTGCTTGCCGGATTCGCATCCTTGTCTCCTTGCTGCCGCCCCGCGGGGACGGCATGGGGATGGGGAGTTCAAGCGCGCGACCGATCGCGCGCTGATGGGGGTGGTAGGCGGGAACCTCCTGACAGCCGCGGCGCCGAGGGCGTCCCACCCTCGGACAGCTGGCGGCCTGATGGTCAGCATCTTGAAGCGCATCTCAGATAATTGCAATAACTTCTCAGAGAGTGTGTGATGATTGCTGTGCGGCGCGGCCACACAGCGGAAGTGAGGGGGTACGGCATGCGACCCAGCCGGGGATCAGAGGCCGAGGTGGAAGAGCGCCGTCAGCTGGTACTGCGCCAGGTGACGGCCGAGGGCGAGATCCGGATCAGTGATCTCGCCGAACGCCTCGGCGTGAGCCTGATGACCATGCACCGCGACCTGGACAACCTCCAGGAACGGCAACTGCTGCGCAAAAGGCGCGGGGTGGCCTCGGCCTTCCCCAACGTCACCGTGGAGAGCGCGCTGCGCTTCCGCGAGCACTCCAACATGGAGGTCAAGGAGGCCATAGCCGACGAACTCGCTGCCCAGGTCACCCCCGGCAGTACGGTTCTGGTCGACTGCGGCTCCACCCTCTTCCCGCTCGTCCGCCGCCTCTGCGACGTCGAGGGGCTGCGGTTGATCACCAACTCGCTGCGCGTGGCGCACCTGCTGAGCGGGTCGGATGTGCAGGTGACGCTGCTGGGCGACCGGTACTACCCGGACCTCGAATCCTGCGCGGGCCCGGAGACACTGCGGCAGCTGGAACGGGTACGTGCCGACATCGCCTTCATCACCGCCACCTCCGTCAGCGAGGGGCATCTGTTCCACCCCATCCGCGAGTACGCCGACAACAAGGAGGCGTATGTGCGGGCGGCCGAGCGCAGTGTCCTCGCCGTCGACCACAGCAAGTTCGGCCGCACCGCCACCTACGTCTACGGCGATGTGAGCGACTACGACCTGCTGGTCACCGACTCCGCCGCCCCCGCCGACGAGGTGCGGACCATCGCGGACCTCGGCGTCGAGGTGCGCACGGTCCACCTCCGCCAGTAAGCCACGCCCTGCCCACCGACGTCGCCAACCGCCGGTACCGCCACCTGGCCAACCGCCGCCACTGAGAAGGGAATCCGTCCCATGCGCGCCCTAGTCATCGAATCCCCTGGACACTTCGACGTCACCACGGTCGCCGACCCCGCCCCCGGCCCTGGCCAAGTCGTCGTCGCCCCCGCCGCCGTGGGCATCTGCGGCACCGATGTGCACATCGTCCAGGGCGAGTTCGCCCCCACGCCCTACCCGATCATCCCCGGCCATGAGTTCACCGGAGAGGTGGTCGCGCTCGGCGAGGGGGTCACGGGCCTGCGCACCGGGGACAAGGTGGCCGTCGACCCGTCGCTGTTCTGCGGCGCCTGCCACTACTGCGCCATCGGGCACGGCAACCTGTGCGAGCGCTGGGGGGCCATCGGCGACACCGTGGACGGTGCGATGGCCGAGTACGTCGCCGTCCCGGCCGCGAACTGCTACCGGCTCCCGGACGGCGTGGACGTCGCCCAAGGGACCCTGATCGAGCCGCTGTCCTGCGCGGTGCGCGGCTTCGACATCCTGCCGCGCCGCCTCGGGGACCACTACCTGATCTACGGCGCGGGCACCATGGGCCTGATGATGCTCCAACTCGCCAAGGTCGCGGGCGCCGCCTCGCTGTCCGTTGTCGACGTCAACGAGGACCGGCTCAAGGTCGCCGCGCGACTCGGCGCCGACTCCACCGCGACCAGCGCGGACGCGTTCGACCGCGCGCAGGGCTGGGAGACCGTCATCGACTGCACCGGGGTGATCCCCGCCATCGAGGACGCGCTCACCCGGGTCCGGCGCGGCGGCACCTTCCAGCAGTTCGGCGTCGCACCCAGCGCCGCCAAAGCGAGCTTCTCCCCGTTCAAGGTCTACAACGACGAGATCACCATCGTCGGATCCATGGCTGTGCTGCACAGTTTCGGCCGGGCCGTGGATCTGATGGCGAAGGGCGTCATCGACGCCGACACCATGATCACGCACAGCTTCGGGCTGGAGGAATTCCCTCAGGCACTGCGGACGTTCCGCGACGGCTCCGGCCGGAAGATCCAGATCCGGCCGACCGCCTGATCCGGCACCCCGTCCCTGTAGTCAGCTCCACCGTAGGAAGCGCACACCCGCTATGCCGACAGTCGCCGGAATCGATTCCTCCACCCAGTCATGCAAGGTCGTCGTCTGCGACGCCGACACCGGAGCGGTTCTGCACCGCGCCAGGGCCGCCCACCCCGACGGCACCGAAGTGGACCCCGAGGCATGGTGGCGGGCGCTGTGCGAAGCCGGGGACGGCGTGCTCGAACACGTCGACGCGATCTCCGTCGCCGGGCAGCAGCACGGCATGGTCGCCGTCGACGACACCGGGCAGCCGGTACGCGACGCCCTGCTGTGGAACGACACCCGGTCCGCACGGGCCGCCGTCGAGCTGATCACGGAGCTCGGCGGACCGGAGAGGTGGGCCGAGGCGGTCGGCACCGTGCCCGTCGCCGCCATCACCGTCACCAAGCTCCGGTGGATGGCCGAGCACGAGCCCCAACTGGCCGACCGCACAGCACAGGTGATGCTGCCGCACGACTGGCTCACCTGGCGGCTGTGCGGCGGCCCCGGTTCCGGCGCCGAGCCGGTGACCGACCGCGGCGACGCCTCCGGCACCGGCTACTGGTCACCGGCGACGGGCGCGTACCGCCCCGATCTGCTGGCCCTCGGCTTCGGGGGCCGTACGCCCTCGGTGCCGCGGGTCCTGGGTCCCGCGGAATCCGCCGGGCACACCGCCAGCGGCGCACTCGTCGCGGCCGGAACCGGCGACAACATGGGCGCGGCCCTCGGCTTGGGCATCGCGCCGGGCCAAGCGGTGATCTCGCTCGGCACCAGCGGAACCGCCTTCGCGCTCTCCGAACGACCCACCGCCGACCCGACCGGTGCCGTCGCCGGATTCGCCGACGCCACCGGGCGATTCCTGCCCCTGGTGTGCACCCTCAACGCGGCGCGCGTCTTGAGCTCCACCGCCCGCCTGCTCGGCACCGACCTCGCCGAAATCGACCAACTGGCCAGGCAAGCCGAGCCCGGCGCCGGTGGCCTGGTCTTCCTCCCGTACCTGGGCGGTGAGCGGACCCCCAACCTCCCCGACGCCGCGGGCAGTCTGACCGGCATGCGGGTGGCCAACATGACGCCGCCCAACCTGGCGCGGGCCGCCGTCGAAGGCATGCTGTGCGGCATGGCCGACGCGCTGGACGAACTACGGCAGGACATCGACATCCACCGCATCCTCATCATCGGAGGCGCGACCAAGGCCCCGGTGGTCGGCGAGATCGCGGCCGAGGTCTTCGGCACGCCGGTCACCGTCCCCGAACCCGACGAATACGTCGCCCTGGGCGCCGCCCGCCAAGCGGCCTGGGCCCTCGCTGGCACCCCGGAGCCGCCGCGCTGGCCGCTCGCCGCGTCCCGGCAGATCCCTGCCCGCACCGAAAGCTCGACCGGCGAGCGAATCCGCCGGGGCTATCTGGACGCGTGGTCAACGCTGTATCGCTGACACATGCCTCGTATGGCTGACACACCTCCTCGGTACTCGCGCACCCTTGCAGCCGGGCGGACAGCGGAGTCCTTGTGACGGAGCCCAGAGGTGCGACCGGGAGCATGGCCGTCAGCGCGGGACGGGGGCTGACGCCAACCGGTCGAGTACGAAGCGACCAGCCCGGTCCAGTGCGGCGTCCGCTTCGTCGAGCGAGCCGGCGAACGACTGGAACACGTGCGGCACGTCGGCCGTGACGTCGAGGATCACGTCCACGCCTGCTGCTGCCGCCCGGGTCGCCAGTCGGGTCGAGTCGTCAAGCAGTACCTCGTTCGTCCCGACCTGCAACAGCAGTGGCGGCAGCTCGCTGAGGTCGGCGAACACCGCCGGGCTCAGCAGCGGCTGCCGTGGGTCCTGTCCGGCCAGGTAGTGCGCGCCCAGACGCTGCAGTGACTCTCGTGTGAACAGCGGGTCGATTCCATCCTTGGTCGTCATGCTCTCCCCGCTGCGGGTTGCGTCCAGTCCTGGTGAGAACGCGACCACCCCCGCTGGCTGTGGCAGGCCGGCATCCCGTGCGGCGAGCAGGGCCGTGATGCACAGCCCGCCGCCGGCCGAATCGCCGGCCAGCACGATCTGTTCAGCCGGAACGCCCTGTTCCAGCAGGTCACGGTAGGCGGCGACGCCGTCCTCGATCGCGGCCGGGAACGGGTGCTCCGGGGCGAGCCGGTAGTCCAGTGAGACGGCCCGGGTCCGCGTGCGCCGAACGAGCGCCGCGGTGAGGTGCTGGGCCGTGGCAGGCGAGCCGACCACCCAGGCCCCACCGTGGAAGTAGAGGATCGTCCCGCCGGTCGCTCCGTCCTCCGGTGTCATCTCCAGTGCTGGGCGGCCACCGAGGGCGGTCGGGGTGAGGGTGACGCCGAGCGGCTGCGGGCTGCCGGCCATCATCGCGACGAAAGCCTTGCGCAGCTCGTCCGGTGGCCGACTGGCATCGAACGCGGCCGAGCGAAGTTGGGCGTCCACGGTTGCGCGCTGAACCTTGCTCATGCTGTCCTTCCTGTTTCAGGCAGGTGCGGGCCTGTGGCCCGCGAGGAGGTCGCCTGAGCTGAATATATTCCATGGAAGGTTATTGATGGGAATCTGGAGTGGCGGGTGACCGATCTCACGCAGGTGTTCGCCGACCTGGTCCGGTACGAGACCAGGCTCTACAACGCTCTCGGTGAGCGATTGCGGGCCGAGCACGGCCTGACCACCGGCCAGTTCGAGTTCCTGCGGATCATCGGCGGCCGCGACGACTGCCGGGTGAACGACCTCGCCCACGAGGTCGCGATCACCGTGGGCGCCACCAGCAAGGGAGTCGATCGGCTGGAGGCCGCGGGGTGGGTGAGTCGTCGCCCCAACCCGGCGAATCGCCGCTCGTCGCTGCTTGCCCTGACCGAGGAGGGCCGACGACTACTGGACGCCGCCACGCCGACCGTCGAGAACGAGTTGCACACCTGGCTCGCCGACCCGGTGACAGCACGGTCGCTCGACCAACTGGCGTCCACTGTCGCCCGACTACGGCGGACCATGGAGGACGCGCGCGTCGGAATGCCCACAGGCTGAACGCCCGCATCGCGCCGGCGTGAGCCATGAACGTGCGTTTGCCGTGGCCGTGCGTGCGAGACCCGTCCAGGCCGCTGGAGGCGACGGCGGCATTCCTGCGGCACCGAAGGCTTATCGCGCGCGGGTGGGACTACGGCAAGCTTCCGAGCGGGCCGCCGACCGCGCGGGCGGTGAAGGAGCTCGTGGGCGGCTGGCGCTGGAGAATCCACGCTGGGGCTGCCGTAGGAGCCAGCGCCAGGCCGTTACGCTCGGGCTTCATGAGGCCGCTCGTGCCGTTGTAGTTAGCCGCGGCCGTCGTCGATGCCGGGCGCGACCATCCGGCGAAGCGTTCGGCGTGACAGGCTGTGCCTCCAAGCCGTCCAAACCCAGGAGGTCATCATGGCTGCTGAGTCTCAACCGCACGAAGGTACCGACCCAGCTGATTCCGAGAGCATCGATGTGTCGCCAGACGAGGACGGCCAGTACGACCTGAAGAGCAAGTTCCGGGAGGCACTGGCGCGTAAGCGCGGCAAGCAGCCGGGCACCGGCGGAGGCGCTGCAAGCGCGGACTCGTCAAAGGTTCACGGTGCTCATGGCCCTGCTGCGAGTCAGCGCTCGTTCCGGCGCAAGAGCGGCGGATGAGCCTAAAATGACCGTCTGATGGGGCTCCATCGGGTGCCTCCCTAGGAGCACGTTCTGACCCTCGATAGGCCAAGGTATCGAGGGTCAGTAACGGCAGATGTGAAGGCATGTCGAGCGAACTCGTACCCACTGCCGGAGTCGAACTCACCGCGGACGTCCATCTGTCCGACGGCACCCGCACGGCCTCAGCGCTCCGTACCGGAGAGCACGAAGCGCGCCTACTCGCGGCAGTGGGATCAGTTCACCGAGTGGCGCGCCCGGCCCGGCCGTACGCCAACGCCCGCACACCCCTGGATTCGGACAGCTCTGCCATAGTCCAACGGGTCTTTGGCCAGGGCCTGTTGGCTGACGTAGCTCAGAACGGCGCCAACACCAAGGCTGACGAGGGGTGAACGGTCTATGGTCCCGGTTACTCCTGCACGCCCCAGCTGGCCCGCTGCGGCATCTGCTGCTGAACGGGCTGCGGCGGCTGCGTCCGGGGCCTGCGGAAGATGAGGAACGCCGAGGCGTGGTTCTTGTGATCGTGAGAGAACGATGCTTGATCCAGTTGCCAGCCATGGGCTTCGATCGCCTCGATCTGCTCGGCCACGCCGGACAGGGGGCCGGACCAGTTGCTCTGCAGCACGCCCTGGTTGACCCGAGACGAACACGGTGCGGCCTTCGTCTATGGCGCGCTTGGCGTCTTTGCTGATCGTCTCGGCTTTGGCGTGTTGCTGGTCCCCCCTGTGACCAGCATCTTTTCCGGATCCGGGAAGGTTCCCGCTGCCGGCAGGCTCGCCGTCTGGCCTGCATATTTCCGTTCCTGTGGCCGAGCCGCACCAGCCGGTGTAGCGTCGTGATCAGCAGTCGTGGTTCCGAAGTCCCGTTCGCCCGTGACGCATGCACGGGCGTTTTTGCTGTTCAACGCCTCTCCGGACCAGGGCGATCACCTCCGGATCCCGCACGGTGCGGGCCCCATACGAGTCCCCTCGAAGGAGACAGACACATGGCTACAGGCACAGTGAAGTGGTTCAACGCGGAAAAGGGCTTCGGCTTCATCGAGCAGGAGGGCGGCGGCCCTGACGTCTTCGCCCACTACTCGAACATCGCGACCCAGGGCTTCCGCGAGCTCCACGAAGGCCAGAAGGTGAACTTCGACGTCACGCAGGGCCAGAAGGGCCCGCAGGCGGAGAACATCACCCCCGCGTAACACCACACGCGAAGAGCCCCCGGCCGGGACGCACAACCGGCCGGGGCCTCGGGCTGCCCGGATCACGCTCCACCAGCTGGTCACCGTGGGGTCAGGTGGTTGGTTCTTGGCGTGCTTGGTGGATGAGTGTGGTCATACATTCCAGTGTGGGCCGCTTCGGGGGCCTGTTCATGGATCCGTAAGACCTTCGGCCCGACGTCCCCGGAGGGAGACGCCCGTAGCGCTCCAGAATGGCTTCACTGACCCTGAGTTGGTTCTTTGGCGCGTTGTCAGATGGCCCTGTGGTACTCGTTGATGAGACCACCGGCCGCCCCACGGCGTTCAATCCGAGTCGCTGGCAAGAGGGTTACTGTGGTGTGGTCGAGTGCGGCGAGCTGGCCTGGGCCTTGGTGGGGTCGGTGGTCGTCGAGGTGGCCGGTCCATGCCGAACCGCTCGTGTGGTTGCCGCAGGCTGAGTACGGCGAGGCCGTGCAGGGTTGCCCAGATGGACCTGGCTACCAGCTCCGCCGACGGCTTCGAGGGAAGGATCGCGTCGCGCTGAGCGTCGACGACGGTCCGCAGGAGCACCTCGAAGGAGTCGTGACCGACGGGGCCGGCGCCTGGCTGGCTGCGGAACATGGTCACGAACAGGTCTGGATGGTCTTGTGCGAAGCGCACGCTGGGTGGCCCGTACCTCCAGTGCGGCCAGCGGCTGGAACAGGGTGCGGCCGAGGTGATCGGCGGCAGGTGCTCTGGGCGCGGGTCAGGGCTACGAGGAGGGGGCGGCTGACGTCCGTACGGAGGTGAGGGCTGCGCTCCAGGCGACGAGTTGGTCGAGCATCGCGGTCAGTGCCGGACGTTGGTGTTCGGCTGGGGTGAACGTTGTGCCGAAGCCTTCGAAGTCGGTGCGCAGATTGAGGGTTACCTGGGGTGCGACGTCGGCTAGCTGCAGGGCCCCCAGGACGGGCCGCAGTGCCTCTACCGCGCGTACGCCGCCATCCATGCCGTAGGAGATCAAGGCGGCGGCCTTGTTGTTCCACTCCGCGTACACCCGGTCCAGGGCGTTTTTCAGTGCGCCGGGGAAGGAGCGGTTGTACTCGGGGGTGACGAAGACATAGCCGTCGTACTGGGCGATGGTGCTGGCCCATTGCTGTGTGTAGGGGTGGGTGTAGCGGCCCATGGCGGGCGGCATCGGTTCGTCGACCTGGGGCAGGTCCACTTCGGCCAGGTCGATCAACTCGAAGGTGGCGTCGGTGCGTTGCTCAGCCTGTTCCAAGGCCCAGCGGGCGACGGCTTCACCGGCGCGTCCCGGACGGGTGCTTCCCAGAATGATGGCGATCTTGCTCATGGGATCTCCGGAGTCGGTGGTGGATGGGTAGCGGGTCAGTTGCCGGGCGGGCTGGTGGGGTCGGTGAGGAAGCGGTCGAGGATGGCGAACGTGGTCTCGGGCTGTTCGCGGGTGGGAATGTGGCCCGCATCTGGGATGAGGGCGAAGCGCGCGTGGGGGAAGGCGTTGGCGTACGCGCGGCCGAAGGCCGGGCTGACGACCGGGTCGTTCTCGCCCCAGACGACGAGGACGGGGAGCTGGACGCTCTTGAGGCGCGGAAGGAGATCGGGGTCTTGCATATCCGGCGCGGTGTAGGCGCGCAGGGCGGCCAGTGCGGCAGGCGACGGGCCACGCCTCGGTTGCGTGGGCTGGCCGCTCTCTGTCCCGGCTTGTGCCCGCTGAGCGGGGCCGCTGCGAGTCTGTCCCGGCACGGCGACCGGGTGGCCGGGCAGCACGGGGCCGATGGCGTTCATCAGGATCAGCTGGTTAATGCGCCGGTCTCGGCCGCGTAGGGCCATCTCGCTGGCGATCCAGCCGCCGAAGGAACTGCCCAGTACGGCGACCGGTCCCTGGCCGAGGTGGTCGAGCAGGCTCAGGTACGCCTCGGCGAGGTCGGCCACGGAACCGAGTTGCTCGGGGCGTTGGGTGTCGTCCCAGCCTGGGTGGACGGGGACGATGACGTGGTGCCGGGCGGCGAGGTGGTCGGCCAGTGCCGTGATGCTGTCGGGGCCCGCTGCGCCGTGCAGGAGGAGGACGGGTGAGCCCGTCCCGCACTCACGCACGGTCAGCTTCAGACCGGAGCGGAGGGGCAGGGTCCGCTGTGTGGTCGGGGAGGTCATGAGGTGCGGTTTCTCCTCAGCCGGTGGTCGCTTCAGTTGGTGGAGGCTTCAGTCGGTGGTGGTTTCTCAGCCGACCTGATCGGGGTGGGCGGCGAACTGGCCGACCAGGCCCTTGGGGGCGTCGTCGGCGAAGCAGGTGGTGAGGTTGGCGGCGGAGTCGGCGGCGGCGGCCTCAGCACGGGGGAACATGGTCTGCTCGTAGGCGTCGAGGGCGGTCTCGACGTCGCCGCGGTGTGTGATGAGGGCCTGAGCGAGGTCGGCGGCGTCCTGCATGGCGTTGTTGGCGCCTTCACCGGCGAACGGCGACATGACGTGGGCGGCGTCGCCGAGCAGGGTCACGCCCGGTACGCGCTTCCAGCGGTGGCCGACCGGCAGGGCGACGATCGGGCGCGGAACGAGCGCTCCGTCGGCGTCGGCGACCAGGGCCTTGAGGCTGGGGTGCCAGTCGGTGAACTGCTCCAGCACGGCCTGCTTCGCCGCGTCGGTGTCGGTGAAGTCGATGCTCTCCAGCCACGTCTGGGGTGTTTTGACGGTGGTGTAGACGTGGAGGCTGCCGTCGCACTCGCGGTGGGCGAGGAAGCCCTTGCCGTCGCTGAGCGCGAAGAGCATGCCGCCGCCGACCACGGCCGCGGCCTCGGGGTGGCGCGCATCCGCGTCCAGCAGGTCTCCTTCGACGACGGACACCCCGGCGTAGGCGGGGACGGCGTCGGAGACCAGCGGGCGGACCTTGGACCAGGCGCCGTCTGCGCCGACGAGCAGGTCGGCGGTGAAGACCTGGCCGTCGGCGAGGGTGACCTCGTGGCGGCCGTCCGCGAGGGTGCGGGTGCCGGTGACCTTGGAGCCCCAGCGCACCGTGCCGGCCGGGAGGGCGTCCAGTAGCAGGTCGCGCAGCTGGCCGCGGTCGACCTCCGGGCGGGTGCCGGGGGACTCCTCGTCGCTCTCCTCCATGTGGACGGTGGCGTGCTTGTCCAGGATCCGCATGGCCTCACCGCCGGGGAGGATCAGTTTGAGGAAGTCCTCGTGCAGTCCGGCGGCGTGCAGGGCGGTCTGGCCGGATTCCTCGTGGATGTCGAGCATGCCTCCCTGGGTACGGGCGTACCGGTCGGCGTCCAGGTCGGAGACGGTCGCCTCGATACCGCCGACGTGCAGGATGCGGGCCAGGGTCAGACCGCCCAGGCCGGCGCCGATGATGGCGATGGAGTGATGTGCGGTGGTCAAGGTGGTGCCTCATTCCCTCAGGCGGTGGGCTGCACGGTGTGTGCTCAGCTGGTGCGGGGGGTGGTCAGGGTGCCGTTGATGACCATGCGGAACATCCAGGTCAGGCGCGCTTCAGGGGTGCCGGAGAGCAGGTCGTCGCCGAGTGCCGCGATCCGCGGGTAGGTGTCGGCGGAGGCGTCCCGCAGTGCTTGGACGAGGGCGTTGTGTTCGTCCTCCGCGTCGATGGAGCGGTCTCGGCTGGACTGCTCGGCGGCCGTCGCGGTCGCCACCTGCAGCAGTACGTCCACGCCCCAGGCCGCCTGTTCGTCGGGAACTCCGCCTTCGTGCAGGAGTGCCAGGATCGCCTCGACCAGCGCCAGGTAGTTCGGCCCGGAGGGCCGGGCCACCAGTGCCGAGTGCGCGAGGCTCGGGTGCTCGAACAGCACGCGCGTGTACGAGCCGAGCACAGCGGCCAGCCGCTCACGCCAGTCGCCCTCCGCCGCGACCGGGCCGAGGTCGACCGCGCCCAGCAACTCCTCCAGGATCGCCGCGTGCAGTTCGGCCGTGTTGGCGACGTACACATAGAGCGACGCCGGTCCGGTGTCGAGTTCCATGGCGAGCCGCCGCATGGTGACCCGCTGCAGTCCCTCGGCCCGCATCAGCCGGACCGCGGTGGCGACAATCCCCTCGTAGGACAGGGCGGGCTTGGCGGGCCGCTCGCGGCGGCTGCGGGGGTCTGGAGTCTTCGGAGTCATGCTCTCAGCGTACCGAACATGTTCGTAGCGAACAAGTTCGGTGTGGTGTCGAAGGCCCCGCGGCGCACGCAGGGCCTACTTCACCGAGGCCGTGCGGGCGGAGTGCGTGTCGTTCGACAGTGCTGAGGAGAATCCGTCTGACGAGACAGGGGCGCTTCGGCGAGTTGCAGTTGGGGCTGCGCGGAGGGATCTTGACGACGCTGATGCCCTCGCTGGCGAAGACGGCGTCGCAAGCGACGGTGCATCTCGCGTCGCGGTCCCGCATGAGGTGGGTGCGGCGTGGTCGTCGAGTTGCCACATCCGTTCGCGGGCTTGCCGGGTGGCACAGGAAGCGGGTCCGGCACGAGCGGCCGGGCGGTTGTCATCACCCTGACCGGCTCCAGCTCGAAGGGTCCGGGCCTGGTGTCGGGCCCTCCGACGGATCTGGCCTTCCACCGTCGGGACCGGGACCGGCTGGCCTCCAGGAGGGGGCGGTTATGGTCAGCGGGTCTGCCTCTGGGCGTCCACGATCCGTGCGATGGCGCGTTCGGCACCGGCGCGGCGCTGTATCTTCTCCGCGAAGCCGGGGAACTGCCCGGCGATGGCGCTGAGTAGCCGCAACTCCAAGGGTGCGACGTTGACTTCGCACACATCGCGTTCGATGGCCCGGATGACACCCGCCGCGACCTGTTCGGGGGAGACGGTACGGACCCCGCCGGGCGGCGTCGCGCCGGTGGCGGCGAACATCCCCGCGTCCCGTACGAAGCCGGGTTGGACGAGCGAGACGCCGACCCCCGTGCCGTGCAGATCCTGACGGAAGCCGTGCGCGAAGCCGCGCAGCCCGAACTTGGTCGCGTTGTAGAGGGACGAGGACCTGGTGGCGGCCTTGCCGGAGATCGAGCCGATGAGGACGATGTGGCCGCGGCCCATCTCGACCATGCGGGGGGCGAGGAGGCGTGAGAGCGCGATCGCGGCCCGCAGGTTGACGGCCAGGGCGCGGTCGAGTTGTTCCGGGGTGTAGTCGAGCAGGTCACCGCTGGACGGCAGGGCGGCGTTCGCGATGAGGATCTCGCTGTCGGCGCATGTTTCCGCGAGGCGGGCGACCTGTGCCGCGTCGGCGAGGTCGGCGACGACGCCACGGGCGTTGAACTCGGCGGCCACCGGTTCGAGGGCATCGGCGCGCCGCCCGGTGAGCACCAACCGTGCGCCCTTTTCCGTGAGTTGGCGGGCGATGACCCGGCCTATACCGCCCGTGGCTCCTGTGAGCAGGACCGTTGATCCGGCAATGCGCATACGAGTAGCCTCCTTGTTCGTTCGAACGAACGATAAGTGGGAGGTGTGGTTGTGTCCACAGCCGATTTCACCGGACTCGTCGAACTGGCACGGCTGTTGGCGGAGGGGCAGATTCCGTCCGTCTCACTGGTGCAGGAGTCGCTCGAACGCATCGAGGCCACCCAGAACACGATCAACGCCTTCCGGCGTGTACGCGCGGACGACGCCTTGCGGGAGGCCGAGGAGGCGGACCGCAGACTCGCCGCCGGAGAGCGGCTGCCCCTGCTCGGTGTGCCGATAGCGGTGAAGGACGACACCGACGTGGCCGGCCTGCCCACCGCGTTCGGCTGCCAGGGCGAGATGCCGCCAGCGGTCGAGGACAGCGAGCCGGTGCGACGGCTGCGCGCGGCCGGAGCGGTCATCGTCGGCAAGACCAACGCCTGCGAGTTGGGCCAGTGGCCTTTCACCGAAGGGCCTGCCTTCGGTGCCACCCGCAACCCCTGGAGCACCAGCCGCACCCCAGGCGGTTCGTCGGGCGGCTCCGCCGCGGCCGTCGCCGCCGGGCTGGTGCCCGCCGCTCTCGGCTCCGACGGCGCGGGCTCCATCCGCATACCAGCTGCCTGGACTCATCTGGTCGGCATCAAACCGCAGCGCGACCGGGTGCCCATGTTCCCTCACGACGATGCCTTTCAAGGCCTCACGGTGGTCGGTCCGTTGGCCCGCACCGTCCAGGACGCGGCGGTACTGCTGGACGCGGTCGCAGGCCCGTATCGAACTGACAGGCGGCAGCCAGGGGTCATCCATGCCCAGGCGGCGGCTCGTCGCGAACCGGGCCGGCTGCGTGTGGCTCTGGCCTGGCGGCCCCCGTTCACCGGCACCCGCGCAACCGTCCACCCCGACATACGTCGCGCCGTCACCCGCCTCGCCGACGCGCTCGCCCGCCTCGGCCATCACGTCGAGGAAGCCAGGCCCCGGTACGGGCTGATCGGGCTGAGCGTGGTGACCCGCGGGACCGCCGGAGTCGCGGAACTGGCCGCCCTGCACCCCGAGCCCGGCATGCTCGACCCCCGCACCCGCAAGGCCATGCGCACCGGCACCTGGCTGGGCGGCCGGGCGCTGCGTGTCGCCCGCGCCCGTGAACCCCGTCAGCACCGCAGAATCGGGGCGATCTTCGGCTCGTATGACGTCGTGCTCGCCCCCACCACTGCCGTCCCACCGCCAGGCGTCGGCGCATTCGACGGCCTGAGCGCGTGGCAGACCGACACGACGATGACCGCGGCCTGTCCGTACACCTGGCCGTGGAACGTGCTCGGCTGGCCCGCGGTCAACGTCCCAGCCGGCTTCACCCAGGACGGACTGCCGATCGGCGCTCAACTGCTGGGCCCGGCCGACAGCGAGGAACTGCTCATCTCGATCGCCGCCCAGCTTGAGGACGACCAGCGCTGGTACGACAACCGGCCCGCGCTCGCCGGAAGAGAACCGGTGGAACAATGATCGGCATGGGCAAGACCGCCGACACCCGCCAGAGCATCATCGACGCCGTGCTACGCATCATCGGCGAGGACGGCGTCGCCGCGGTCACCAACCGGCGCATCGCCAAGGAGGCGGAAGTCTCGCTCGGCTCGGTCACCTACCACTTCGCCACCCAGCACCAGCTGCTGCGCGAGAGCCTGCTGCACTTCGTCGCCGAGGAGACGCGCCGCTTCACCGAGCTCGCCAGCCAGTGCCGATCAGAGGAAATCGACATCGATGGCGCCGCGGCCATGGTCGGCCAGGTCGCCCAAAGTACGGTCTTCGACAGCAGACACATCGCGCCGTTCGAACTGTATGTCCAGGCGGGCCGCGACGAGCGGCTGCGCGCCGCGGCGGCAGAGTGCTTTGCCGCATACGACCGGCTCGCCGCTCAGATCCTCACCGGCCTCGGCGTGCCGGATGCCGAACGGCTCGCGGGCTCCGCCGTCGCCCTCGTCCTCGGTCTCCAACTGCGCCGTCTCGCCACCGGCTCATCCGCCGAGGAACTCGTCGACGCTCTCCAACTGCTCGTACGCGGCGCACACAGCGACTGAACCGTGCTCTCCGGCAGCCGCGTCGCCGCGCCCTCACCCAGGAGCCCGAGTGCGCGCCCGCGCCGCTGATCCCGGCGCTGCCCCCCCCGTCAAGCCGTCCGGCCTCGGGTGGCTCGGCTCAATCGGGTGACGTCGGGTGTTCGGGCTGAAGCGTCAGAGTCGCTAAGGTCTGCCGGGCTGGCTCTGGTTCACGAAGTGGGACAGGTCCGTCAGCAGGGCGGCGGCCATGTGTTCTTCGAGGATGGCGGTGCCACGTTCGTTCAGGGCGGTGGCGAGTTCAGGGTCCCAGGGGGCGTCGGTGATACGCCCGGGCGGTGGGCCCGAGGGGGACCGGGCGTGAGCGGCGCGATAGTCAGCGGCGGACATGCGCCAGACCGTCGCCCCCGTTGCCGCCAGCACATGCGCGGCGATGCGCAGACCTTCGCCGTCGAAGTCGCCGTTGTAGTGCAAGGGGGCTCCGGCGGAGGTGAGTTGGCGAAGGAGCAGGATGACCGCGCTGTTCGGCCACCCCGCTGTGCACACCAGGGGCGGGCAGTCCGGACCGAAGCGTCGCAGGGCGAGGGCGAGGATGCTGGGGTTCTCGGTGATGTGCACGTCGGTCGGTGGCAGATGCAGGTCGCCGGGGGCGCGGAGCTGGGCCAAAGACAGGTGCGCGGCGTGACCGGCGTCCGCGTAGGCGGTCAGAGCACGGGCCACAGGCCCGGTGCCGGTGGGGCGCAGGCCGGCGGTCAGGACCGTGGTGGACAGGGCGTCGTCGGCGATGCCGGCGAGTCCCCACAGGGCACGGCGGTCCGCGGCGGAGGCGGGTGGGCGGATGTCGTGCAGGGCGGCAAGCGCCCGCAGCACCGTGGTGGCGAGACGCGTGCCGTCATCGAGGGCGTGGGCGTCGCCGAGGTGCGCGGTGGCGAACACCGGGAGCGGCTCGCCTTGGGCGGGGAGAGAGGCGAGGACGGTCAGCGCGTCGTCGAGGAAGGAGCGGGTGGCCTCGACTGAGCCATGGAGCAGACCGGAGCGCCGCAGGTGTGCCGTCCACTGGCTGAGCGCGGGCTGGGCAGCGACCAGGGGATGGGTTTCGAGCCAGTGCCAGAGCGCGGCGCGTTCAGTGCGGTCGGATGCGAGGTCCGCCGCGCGGTCCCCGAGCGGGCCGAGTATCGCCTCCGCCACGGCCCGGGTGTCGGCGCCGACGCTGTCGCGCAGAGCCTCGTCCAGGCGGGAGAGCGTCACCGTCGTACGGGCCTCGGGAAGCCGGTCCAGGCCGAGCAGGTCGGCGAGGGCCTCCCGGACGGGAGGGGCCAACGGGCCGAGGGTGACGCGGTTGACCGGGCGGCCTGAGGACAGCCGCTCGTGCACCGCCCGCCACAGCGGCGCGAGTTCGGGGCGGTCGAGCGGGTGTCCGGGCCGTTGGCTCACACTGGTTCCTCGTATCAGATCAGATGTTGGCGCGCCGTGCTTCGCGAGCTGGCTCGGGCCTGCCCCATGGGCGGCGGCTCATGCGAGGACTTCCCGAGTCCTCATGCGGGGACCTCCTCGGGCAACAGCCCGGCGCCGTCCCAGACGAAACGGGCGGTGGTGACGGCGTCGTCGTCCCCGTCGGTGATCAGCTGGTGAATGGCGATGCCGTCCAGTTCTCGGTATGTGCACCATTCGTGGTCGGAGGTGAGCAGCAGGTCGAGGTCGAGGGAGCACAGCAGGGCGAAGACCTGTCCGCGGTTGGTGGTGTCGACGCCGACGAACACCTCGTCGAGAAGGATCAGCCGAGGTGCCTCGGGCACGGTGTGATAGTGCGCGGCGACCGCCGCGAACAGCGGCAGGTGCAGTGCGATGGCCTTCTCGCCGCCGGAGAGCGCTCCGTGCAGCTTCTTCGTCAACAGCTGCCAGCCCTGTCCGTTCGCTCGGTCGAGTCTGACCACGAACTGGTGCCAGGTCGTGTAGTCGAGGACCTGCGCCAGCTGCTCCTCCCAACTGCCCGCCCGCTGGCTCGTCCTGGCCTCCTCGATGCGCTCGCGGAAGAACCGGTGCAGTGCCTCGTGGTCGGCGTCAGTGAGCCTGACCGGGTCCTTCAGCAGCAGGTCGCGGGCGGCCCTGGTGCCGGGCGGCAGGGCGGGGTCGACCTGCCACACCAGTTGCACGGAAACGCGGGACGCGGTGCGTACCCGCTCCAGGCGGGCGTTCATGGTGTCGACCAGTTCGTTCGCCTGGCGGATGCGGGAGGCGAGATGGCGGCGGGTGTCTCCGGTCAGGATCCGGTCGAACAGGCCGCGTTCACCGGCGGTGATGTCGTCCTGGCCGCGGTCGCGCTCCTCGGTCAGCGTGGCGAGAAGGCTGGCCGCGCCCAGCAGGGTGCCGTCGATGGAAGCGGTGAGGACATGCAGATCCTCATGGCTTTCCAAGTGGACGTCGGCGCGCTCGCTGAGCGTCTGGGCGGTGGCGTACCGGGTCTCGGCGAGGCGTTCCAGGGCGTCCGCGATGTTCTTGGCGGAGTACGGCGCTGACGGCCAGCGGGCGGCGACTGCTCGCGCGGCCTCCAGGGTGGCCGTTACCTTCGCGTCCGTCGGGACATGGATGTCGGCTGCGCCGGCATCGTCGGCAAGGCCGAGTGCGATGCACTGACGAAGTCGTTCGGCGGCTGTGTTGCGGTCGGCGACAGCCTCGTCGCGTCGCTCTGCCGCGTTGGTGCGCTGGTTGCCCAAGGAGCCGATCTGGGAGGCGAGTTCACGAAGGTACTGGTTCAGGTCGCGGGCAGTTCGCTCGGTGCGGTCGGCCGCAGCGCGTAGCTCCTCGATGCGGGCCAGCACTTCCTGGTAGGGGGTGCCCGCCGTCAGTTCGGCCTCCTCCAAGGCGGCGGCAAGGGAACGCAGTTCGGTCTCTGCCGCGTGGGCCTGCGTCTCGCGTTCCTCGGCGGTGCGCCGTGTGCGGGCCGCCCGCTCGTCGGCCTCGGCTGCCGCGCGCAGGAGGGCGGTGAGCCGGACCGAGGCCAGCAGCCACTGGCCCGCGGTCTCGCGCAGCGTCTCTGCGTGGTCTGTCAGCCGGTCCAGGGCTTTCTCGTCGGTGGGCAGACCATGCTCCGCGGCGAGAGAGTCGAGGGCGCGCATCGCGCGGGCCACGTCGCCTTCACGGTCGGCGAGGGTGGACACGGCGGCGCGCACTGTGTCGTCGCGAGCGGCGGCGTCGGCCTCGGCGCGGTCCACGGCGCGCCGGGCGGAGGTTACGGGGGCGTGGTGGGGTCTGCTGCGCCGCTCCAGTTCCAGGGAGCGGCGGCGGTCGGCGAGAAGTGCGAGGTCGGTGTCGCAGGAGCGGATCCCCGCGTCCAGCTCCCTCATTTTCGCCGCCAGTTCATCGATGCGGCGGCGGCGGGCGCGGTGGCGCGCCGAGGTGCCGATGTGTGCGGACTCAGGCTTCGCCCAGCTGCCGGTCGCAGCGGCAAGACGCCAGGTGCCGTCCGCGCCGATGGCAGCCGACGGGCCGGCGGGCAGCGTGTCGTCGTACGCGACTGACGACAGCAGCCGCATGATCCGCTCGGCCGGTACAGGTGCGTCGGGCTCCGGTCGTAGGACATCGGTGAGGCTCCGGTCGACCAGGGGCCCGGAGGACCACTCCGGCTCCGCGAACGTGTCGTGCCCGTCGGCCAGGAGTCCGCCCTGCGGGCCCACCCAGGCGTCGAGCAGCCCCGACGCCTCCAGCGCCGCCTCGACGGCGGCTTGTTCCCCAGCGGGCACGGTGTCGTGGAAGGCGACGAGCTTCCACAGGGGCGCGCCGGGCAGTGCGCTGCGATCGCCGGTGCGGGTGCGCGGTGGCTCGGGCGGAAGATCCGCCGCCTGTTCCAGGCGGGCCGCCTCCTCGGCCGCGAGTGTGCGCTCGCCGGTGAGCGCCTGGCGGTGCTGTCCGGCCGTGGTCTCCTCGGTGGTCAACTCCCGTTCAACGGACCGCGCCACTGCTTCACTGAGCGCCAGCACTTCCGTCTCATGGGCTGCCTGTTCCGCCAGCTCCTCCACGGTCTCGGTGTCGAAGCGAAGCTCCACACAGTCGCGAGCCCACTCCTGAAGCCGACCGGCCTGCGTCTGTACCGCCTCCGCGTACGCCTCGGTCTTCTTCTCGCGCCGTGCGGTTGCCTCGGCCAGCGCCGCTCGTGCCTGCTCCAGGGCCTCCTCGGCCGCCGATCGCGCTCGCACCGCGCCCCGGTGGGAGTCCACGGCGGCGCGTACCTCGGCGATCTGCCCGAGTCGGCCGCGTACCGCCCCGGACACCAGCTGTCGGGCCCGGTTTTCCTCCCCCGCCGCGAGGGCGGCGGTCAGCTCCGTGCAGACCGCTCCAAGTCCGCCCGCCCGCGCGGCCAGCCAGGTCTCCTCCTCTGCGCTACGGACCTCTCCGCGCTGAGCGGCAGCCTGTTCCCGAGCCTCGGCAGCCCGTACCGCCTCCTCCTCCGAGTCCGCCCGTGCCGCGTCCGCTGTGGCGCGACGGTCCTCGGCGGTGCCGCGGGTCTGGCTTACCTGCCTGCGCAGCCGGTCCAGTTCACGACCCTGGCGGTACTCCTCGGAGTCGGTCAGTACCTCGATCCGCGACCGCATTTTTCCCGCCAGTGCCTCGGCCTCGGACAGCTGTTCCTCCGCCTTCTCCCGTTCCCCGACCGCGCGCTGGTGGGCCTCTTCGGTCTCACGCGCGGAGCGGGTGAGGTTGTCCATCTCGGTGGTGGCGGAGATCAGCTCGGAGGCCCGGGCCCGCAGGACGCGCTGGGCGTACGAGCGTTGGCGCGCGGCGAGCTTCCCGGCCGCGTCCACCCGCTCGTCCATGCGGACCAGTTCCTCGCGCTGACGGTCCAGCCGCTCGAAACCGTCGGCCAGTTCGGAGATCTCGTCGCGGTCCAGCGGCGGCAGGGCGCGCGAGAGCAGTGTGGACAGCAGCGAAGGGTCGAGGCGTTCAGACAGCTTCGGAGTACGCAACTGCAGCAGTGCGGTGATCAGCGCGTCGTAGCGCTGCTCGGACAGGCCGGGGAACAGGGTCTGGCGAACCGTCGCCCGATAGTCGGTGGCCGTGTCGTGCACCTCGCCCCGTCCGCCCAGTGCCTCCTTCAACGCCGCCAGGGCCAGCGGCTGCCCGGTCTCGTTGACCAGCGACAGCCCGTCGCTCTGCCCGACCCGGGCGCATGCGGTGAAGAAGTCAGCGCCCACGGAAGTCGTACGGGATGTGGCCTGAAGGCGCGCGCCGATGGTGAACCACTTCGTGACGCCACCCCGCTCCGCGCGGAACTCCAGCCACACATATCCGACCCGGGTAACGCCGGTGGCGCCCTCGCCCATCAGGTTCCAGTGCATGGTGCGTTCGCTGCCGCCGAACGTGGACAGCCGGTTCGGCTTGAGGCTCGCGTCGAACAGGAAGGGCAGCAGCACCTCCAGGGCCTTTGACTTGCCCGTGCCGTTGGGGCCGCGCAGCAGCAGCCGCCCCTGATGGAAGGTGAAGACCTCATCGTAGTAACGCCATACGTTGAGCACACCGGCCCGCGACGGACACCAGCGCATCGCTGTCCCGTCCGCGCCACGCGGTCCCGGGAAACCCGTCAGTTCGGTCACCGTCATCGCGGGGTCCCTTCCTGGTGGTGTCGCTGGTCGATCCCCGACACCCGGTAGCGGGCCGCGGCGGGGCGAGCGGTGACCAGGCCGCCGTCGCGCCGCACCAGGCCGAACCGGACCAGAGCCCGCACGGCGTCCTCGGCCAGCCGCGCCGCGCCGTCTTCGGAGCGGTACGCCTTGCCCCAGCCGGGGAAACGGGACAGGAGGCTCTCCGCCTCGGCGGTGAGCCGCGCGGCACCGCAGCCTTCGGCCGCCGCGGTGATCGTGTCGAGGAGGAGCAGGGCGGCGACCTTGGCATGGGAGGAGTCGTCAGGGAACTTCTCGTCCGTGGCGATGGCCTCCGGATCGGCGAGCAGCCAGCCGTCGGCGCGCTCCTCCAGGACGAATCCCGCCTGCTCGGCGGCGCGCCGCATGACCTGCCGTCCTGTCAGAGAAGACAGATAGCTGAGCTGGTCGTCCGTCAGCTCATCGCGGTACACCACCGGATCGTCGAAGAGGCCGCGTAGCACGGTGTGCCGGAGCCACAGGGTGTGCTGCGCCGCCGATGCGTCGTCCTCCCCGGTGCCGTAGCGGCGCTCCTGCGTCAGCGCGGTCAGCAGGTCCTCGAAGCGACGGGGCACGGCCTCGGGAGCAGTCGGGGCCGCGGCGGCGATGCGCGACGGGCTGCCCGGTGCCGCAAGGAGGCGCATCAGCACACTCGGCTGCACCCGGTACAGCACCTTCGCCTGGGCTGATTCTGTGTACGACTCCGTCGTCCCGTCGAGCGTCGTGACCGCCCCGAACGCCTCAAGGAGGCGCAGTACGTCGACGAAGGCCATCCGTTCGGCGCGCTGGGCGGTGTCGAACGCGGGCAGCGCGTCATCGGATGCCACGGCCCGCACCACCCGGTCGGCGAGCAGCCCCACGGTGGTCACCGGTACGGACAGCAGCTCGGCGCAGGTGACGCACAGCAGGACATAGCGGCGGCGGTCCAGTGGCGCGCGGCCCGCGCGCGGGCGGCGTGCTGGACGATCCCCGTTGGCGCCGGTGCCGTACGCGCGTACCTTGGCCAGGCGCGCGTACCCCTGACGCGCCTCGACTACCAGCGACCAGCCCAGCGTGTAGTCGAACCAGCGGGTCAGTGGTTCGCGGCGGCGGCGCACCAGATCGAAGGCCGCCGGGTCGTCCTTCTCGGTGAGCAGGGGATGGGCCAGGAGGATGCGGATGCCGCGCGCCACCTCCTCCCGCTCGGCGACGACCAGTTGGTTGGCGAGGTTGCTCATCCGGCCGCCCGTCCGGGGCGGTTGCCGGTGTGCTCGCGGTGCGGGGCCGAGTCCGCCGGGCGGCGGATCTCGACGACGTAGTCCGGGGCGGTCAGGCGCCCGCGCGCGGTGTGCAGGACTGCCCGGCCCGGTCCGGTCGGTGGGCACAGCAGCACTTCCACCTGGCCGTCCCCGGTGACCGCGCGCCTGCGTCCCGACGCGTCGGGACGTACCGCCAAAGCCCGGCCGAGCAGGTCGAGGAGCCGGTCGAACACCCGGTGGTCCAACTCCGCGAAGTGCGACAGGTACACCGGGGCCGAGGTGCGAATCAGGTCCCAGGCCGCCTCCAGCTCGGCCCGCTCGGCCCGTGCCCGCTCGGCGCGGGCGGCCTTGACCGTCGCCACATCGCGCACCCGGCCCGTCCGCGTGAACCGCTCGGTGCGCCCGCTGGAGCGCAGCAGCGCCGACACCTCCACGGGCGGGGCCTCGCGCCAGCTCGCCGACGCTGACACGACCTCGGGGTCAGGATGGATGAGGTGGGCGTGACGGGCGGACCCCAGCCCGAAGGCGGTGGCCCACAACCGGTGTGCGCCCTCTTCCGCGGGGGCGGCGGCGAACCAGCGCGCCAGCTCCCGGAAGTCCTCCGCAGCGCTCGACGACCTGCGCCGGGTCTGCGTGATCCGGTCGAGGACCTGCAGCAGCGTCACGATCGCCCGGCGGGCCACATGGTGCAGCTGCTCTACCCGGGCCGGTGCACCATCCTCGGGCAGGAACCAGACGCGTAACCCCTCCCAGCGCGCCCGCCGCGCCTGCAGCCAGGCAGGCGCAGGATCGCCGCCCGCCAGCGGCGGCAGCTCGGCACCGGCCAGCGCCCGCTTGTGCAGTGCTGCCACGCCCAGATCCTCGACCTGGGCAACTGCCCCGGCGATGGCGTGCGCTCGCTGGTCGAGATGGCTGAGGAACTCCTGTAGATACGCAACCGTGGCGGCTTTGACCTCACGGAAGACGGTGAGGTCCGCGCCGTCGGCATGGAGCAGGCGCTGCAACTCGCCGTTGAATTGCTTGGTGTTCCCGCGCAGCGCGTCCAGGTGACCTTCCAGCTCCTGCAGCGTGGTGAAGACCCGGCGGTCGGCTGAGGCGGGATCCGCCATGAGCGCGGCCAGGGCGTGGAGCCGGTCGGCGATCGCGTCGAGGACCGCCGTCTGCAGGGCGCCCGAGGAGGCGAGCACGGCCAGCGCGTGCTGTACCCCGGCGAAGGCCGCCTCGCCACGGCGGGTGAGGGAGTACTGCAGATTCCGTCGCTCGTACTCCTCCGCCGTGCGGTAGTTCCCCGCGTGGTTCTGCACGGCGTCCAGCAGCCGCCACTCGCCCAGCTGCCGAAGCGCCGCCACCAGGTCGTCGTCAGTGAGCGCGTCGAACCATCCCACGCCGCGCAACCGCTCGCGCACCTCGTCCAGGGACAGCGCGGTCACCAGACGCTCGTTCGCCTCCCCGAAGGCATGCAGGATCGCACCGTACAGCGGCGCCCGCTCGCCCGTGGTGAACCGGAACATGTCGGGGGGCACCCGCAGTGACTGATCCACGCTGAACTCGCCGCCCCCTGCCTCGCCTACGACCCTGACCAGGGTACGGGGCGACTCTGACAGGCAGGATGGTTCCGTCGGAACCGCCGGGCTTGTCGGGCCTGGGCGAACAGGTGGGTGACCACGGTCTGGTGGCTGTCGTCGCCACCGCAGGTGGGCAACCGGGCGGGCCCGGTCGTGTCCGGCAGTCCTTGCCCGTGGCCGAGTCGTCAACTTTGGGTGATCACTTGGCGCGCTTGTACGCTGTGCTGCGGTCGCCGCCCAAATTCCAACAACTGCGGTTTGACCTGCACTTCTCTCTGGCCATCAACGCCAGATCAGACTCACGGGGGTTCAAACAGTGTCCATTCGCCATGCCTTCAGCGCTGCGCTGCTCGTCTCCGCAGCGCTCACCCTGACCGCCTGCGGCCCCGACAATCCGGCTCCCGCGCCGTCGAAGACGGTTGCCGCGCCGTCGAGCTCCGCCGCCGACTCGAAGCCCAGCGGTGACAAGTCCCAGGCTCCCGCAAGCGACAACAGCGGCTGCCCGACGCCGCGCCCTGGGCACAAGCTCATCTGGGTCAACAACGTCGAAGGCGCGATGAACAACGTCGTCGCCACCGACGCCGCGGTGAGCTGTAACACGAAGATGGACGAAGGGGCCTTCTACCGCAAGGTCGGGAAGAAGCTGAACACCTACGCCATCTCGCCCGACGCCAAGATCACCACCTTCTCCGGGAAGAACGGCGCCCCGGAGACCGTCGTCCTCAAGAACGGCAACGGGGAGAACGGGATCGGGCATGTCAAGGCGTGCGCGGACCCGGACGGCAAGCAGTACGACGGCGCCAAGTTGCCGGCCGGGTACTTCTGCACGGGCCAGAACTACTACGACATCGTGGTGGACTCGCACAACACCATCACCGAGATGAGCGAGCGCTCCGGCTCGTGACCCTGCCGGGGCCCGGCGCGGCCGGGCCCCGCCCTCGGGGATGATCGACGGTCATGCGGTGATCATGGATCTACCTGTTGGCGCGCCGCTCATGGGAGCTGGCGGGCCTGCGGCTGCTGGGCGGTGTGGCGCAGGCGAGACGGACCGGCAGAACGCGCGGACCGGCATGACCCCACGCGCGGCCGAGTACGGCTAGCCGAACGGGTGGACGGCGTAGCCATGTACGCCCGCGGGCAGTGCGCGCGACCCGGGGAGCCAGCGCGACAGCACCCAGGCCGACGGCGGGAACATCGGCTTGGGAAGGGCGTCGAGTGCGAATCGCTCCCACCCGCCGCACGCGTGCGGCTCGGTGACCTCGGCGGCCGCGTCCGACGTCGGCGCCAGCACGGCCGCGGTGAGCCGGGGCCGTCCGTCCAGGTGGTCGAGCAACACGCCGAGCACCCGCATCCGCTCGGCGGGCAGCACGATGCCGGTCTCCTCGGCCAGCTCGCGGGCCGCCGCCTGTTCGAAGGACTCGCCGGCGTGGTCCACTTTGCCGCCGGGCAGGCTCCAGGTGGGCGGCTCGCCGACAGCGATCCGGCGGCCGAGCAGCACCCGGCCGTCCGTCGTCGGGACGATCACGCCTGCGCCGATCAGCGGGGGCGTCAGCGGCATCGCCGTCACCATGGTGAGGGGGTGTAGTCCTTCAGGAAGCACCCGTACAGATCCTCCCCCTGCTCGCCGCGGACGATGGGGTCGTAGACCCGTGCCGCGCCGTCCACCAGGTCCAGCGGGGCGTGGAAGCCCGCCTCGGCCAGGCGCATCTTGTCGGGGTGCGGGCGCTCGTCGGTGATCCAGCCGGTGTCCACGGCGGTCATCAGGATGCCGTCGGTCTGCAGCATCTCCTGCGCGCTGGTGCGGGTCAGCATGTTGAGCGCGGCCTTGGCCATGTTGGTGTGTGGATGCCCCGCGCCCTTGTAGCCGCGGCTGAACTGGCCCTCCATCGCGGAGACGTTCACCACGTACTTGCGTCGGGCCGGTGAGGCCGCCATCGCCGGGCGCAGTCGGCTGACCAGGATGAACGGCGCGATGGAGTTGCACAGTTGGACTTCGAGCAACTCGACGGGCTCGACCTCGGAGACGGTCTGCACCCAGCTGTTGGAGGCGGCCAGGTCGGGGATCAGCCCGCCCGCGTCGATCGCCGTGCCGGCCGCGATCCGGGCCGGGGAGGCCGAGCCGGTGACCAGTGCCAGCGAGGTGACCTCCTGCGCGCCGAGTGTCTCGCGTTGCCCGTTCGCCTGGCCGGGCAGCGCCGGGCGGTCGACGCTACCGCTGCCGAACCGGCCGATCACCTCGGAGGCCGGCAGCTCTCCGGCGGGCAGCGGTTCGGACTCCGCCGCGACCAGTTCCGCGTAGGCGGCGGGGGAGCGGCGCACGGTCTGCGCGGCATTGTTGATCAGGATGTCCAGCGGGCCGGCTGCGGCCACCGAGTCGGCGAGCGCTACCACCTGGGCCGGGTCGCGCAGGTCGATCCCGACGATCCTGAGCCGGTGCAGCCACTGCGCGCTGTCCGGCATCGCCTGGAAGCGGCGGATCGCGTCATTCGGGAAACGGGTGGTGATGGTGGTGTGCGCGCCATCGCGCAGGAGTCGCAGCGCGATGTACATGCCGATCTTCGCCCGGCCGCCGGTGAGCAGCGCGCGGCGGCCGGTCAGGTCGGTCCGCGCGTCGCGACGGGCGCGGTTCTCGCGGGCGCAGTCCTGGCAGAGCTGGTGGTAGAAGGCGTCCACCTCCACATAGCGCACCTTGCAGATGTAGCAGCTGCGCGGGCGCTCCAGGATGCCGGCTATCTCGGTCGTCGTGGGGGTGGTGAGCCCGAAGACGCCCGCGGTCTCGTCGTCGATCCGGCCCGGCGCGCCGGTCGCGGTGGCGGCCGTCACCGCGCGGTCGTTGGCCGTCTTGCGGGCCCGGCGCTCCTGGCGGCGGCGCTGCTTCACGGTCCGGAAGATGTGGGCTACGGCCTTGCGGACCGTGATCGCGTCCGGGTGGTCGAGCGGCAGCTCGTCCAGCTCGGCGATTATGTCGAGGCAGAGCCGCAGGCGCTCGGGGTTCAGGCCCGGCCCGTACTCGGGTTCGGTGCCGTCCACGGCGTCTCGCTGGTCCTCGATGTGCTGCTGCTCCGCGGCCGCCGTCATGCTTGTCTGCTGCTTCCTCGTTCGCTGGTTCCCGCCCGACTACGTGTGAACTGTACGGAGTGCCGGGGACATCGGCACATGGGGGCCTGGATCCAGCTCCCCATGAGCGATGAGATCTGATGACGCGGGGCGAGGATCTCCAGGCTCCGGCCACCGCCGTACAGACCGCGCTGCGCGGCCGCCAGCGGCTGACGCCGGGGAGTCCGGTGGCAAGCCCGCCCGCCTGCCCCGCTCAGGAGGCTCTACGGCCTGGCGCGAGCCTCGCGCTCACGCCTCGGGCTGTCCGTCCTGCGGCGGGTACGTCTTCGTCCACGTGGCGCCGCATCGGCAATGGGATTGCTCGACCAGCTCACCGTCCTCGGACACACCAAGACCCTGACGGACGCGTACGTGCACATGTTCACCCATGACCGACCAACCTCCTTGTGACCTATCCGTCCGAATACACCCGGAACGTCCCAGTCATACGCACCTGTGATGGGCTGGCAATGACCCAGATCACCCAGTGACCCAGATCACCATCGAACCCTTCCATCCGCGACGGGGTACGTCAGGCGCAGCAGCACGACAGATCAGGCTTGCCAGGTCGTTCCTTGCCGCCTCAGAGCCTCATTGCCTCAGGAGTTCCGGCCCGGGTCCGAAGCAGTGCCGCGTCCTCGGGGGGCAGCCAACCGTCGGCCGGACGACGCAGCCAGCCTTCGCGTGCGCCCAGCTCCGAGGCGGCGTCGCGCAGCGCGTCCAGGCCGGGGTGTCGTAGTTCGGGTCGGTGTACCAGGCTGACCAGGCTGAGCGGTACCGGCCGCACAAGAGGCCGCGTAACGGTGTTGGGGATGTCCGGGCCGCCGAGAGTGGTGAGGACGGGATCGCGGTGCCGGTCGACGTAGTGTGCCATCTCGTCCACGCCGACCGGTGGCGTGTAAGGGGGCGCGGCGGCGAGGCCGTGCTCGGCGAGGAGCCGGATGCCGAGGTCGGTCCACTCGGTGGTGGCGGGGTTACCCGCGCAGATGTCGATGCGGCAGCCAGCGAGCTCGTCGAGGGGTACCGCTTCCAGCGCCGCTAGAGGATGGTCGCAGGCGAGGATCACCGCCATGGCTTCCAGCCGCAACGGGAGGTGGCGCAGCTGCTCGCGGATGCGGGCCGGGAGGCCGGCGAAGCGTCCGAAGGACACGTCCAGCCGCCGGGCCAGGATCTCCGCCGCTCCTGCTGCGAGGCCGCCGTGGAAGCGCGCCAGGAGTTCGGTTTCGGGGGAGTCGCTGCGGGCTTTGGCGAGGATCCGGTGCGCTGTCAGGTCCGGACCCACCAGGCCGGGGCTGCTCAGGTCGACCAGCAGGGGACGGGCGGTGTCGCCCCGCGTGATCTCGTCGTGCAGGTCGAGAAGTTGCCTGGCCTTAGGGAGCAGTCGGTCCCCGGCGGGTGTGAGTTCGACCCTGCGGGTGCTGCGGTCGAACAGGCTCAGGCCCAACTGGCGCTCCAGGGAACGGATGTCGCGGCTCACAGCCTGTTGGGCGAGTGGGATCCGGGCGGCGGCCCGGCCGAAGTGCAACTCCTCGGCTACGGCGACGAAGGCGCGCAGCAGGCGGGGGTGGATGTCGGCGGGCACGCGCGAAGATTAACAACACCATTGTGTGGATGGTACGGATCAGGTGTTGGACCTGCGGTTACGTCCCCCGCCACGCTGTGGATCACCGCTCGATCCCAACGATCCGTCAGGAGACCTGTGTTCTCCGGCTACCGCCGCATATTCCACGCCCCGGGCAGTGTTGCCTTCACCCTCACCGGCCTGCTGGCCCGATTCCCGATGGGGATGACGGGCGTCGCCGCGATTTTCATGATCACAGGGGCGCGTGGTTCCTATGGTCTGGCGGGTGCTCTGGCGGCCACCGTACTCCTGGTGGTTGCCATGGCCGGGCCGCAGCTCTCCCGGCTCGTGGACCGCTATGGGCAGGCCCGCGTCGCAGTCCCCGCCCTCGTTGTGTCCGCCGCAGGCGGTGCGGCCGAGCTTGGCTGTCTGAAGCTCCACGCACCCGCGTGGACGCTGTTCGCCAGCGCCGCCGTGACCGGCCTGGGCCCCAACTTCGGCTCGCTGTCCCGAGCCCGCTGGTCAGCGCTGTACGAGGGCGACGAGGAGGCGGTGCACAGCGCGTACGCCCTCGAGTCGGTCCTCGACGAATTGTGCTTCATCCTCGGCCCGCTCGCCGCGACCGCGCTGGCCACCGCGTTCTTCACTTCATCGGGCTTCCTGGTGGCCGAACTACTGCTGCTCGCCGGCGGGTTGGCGTTCAGCGCGCAGCGCCGTACCGAACCGCCGGTCCGCCAGGTCGCGGCCACCGAACGGGGTTCGGCGCTGAGCTCGCCGGGCCTGCGAGTCCTGGTCGCGTCGTTGCTCGCCACTGGCGGCGTGTTCGGGATCATGGAGATCACCACCGTCGGCTTCGCGGATGCCCATCATCACAAGGCCGACGCCAGTCTTGTCCTCGCCTGCTACGCGCTCGGATCCTGCCTGTCCGGCCTGGCCTTCGGCACCTGGAGGCCCAAGGGCAGTCCAGCCAGACGCTACCCGATGTGCCTGCTGGCGATGACCGTGAGCCTGACCCCGCTGCCCTTCGTGCGGAGCCTGCCGGTGCTGGCGGGTGCGCTGCTCTTCGCCGGACTGGCGACCGCTCCGACGATGGTGACCAGCATGGCGCTGGTCCGCGAGTGTGTCCCGGCCGCCAAGCTCACCGAGGGCTTCAGCTGGGCAACCACCGGCCTTCTGCTCGGCATCTCGGCGGGCGCGGCGGTGGGAGGCTGGGCCGTCCAGCACCTCGGTGCAGGCTCGGGTTACCGCATCCCGCTGGCGACGAGTGCCTTGGCCTTGCTGATCGCACTCGTCGGCTCTCGCGGCCTTCGCGACTCATCGTGCTAGGAGTCCTCGTGCTCCAGTGGGAAATCGGGCCCCTTCCGGACACATGCGCGTAACGATCGGCTGCGTTCCTGCAGAAATTTTCTGCAAGACCTTTCCGTCCGGTCACTCCACTGTTACGTTCCTGCCCGACCCGACGGCCTGCGACGGTGCGGTCGAGGTGGGAGTGCCTTTGTGGCGCCCATGTTCGGGCATCCACCCCTGAAGGAGTACACAATGCGTCGTGGCATTGCGGCGGCCGCTCTGGTGGCGGCGTTGGCGGTTTCTGCAAGTGCTTGCAGTAGCGGCGGAAGCTCATCCGCCAAGTCGAATGGACCGGTCACCATCACCTGGTGGGACACATCGGATGCCACCAACGAGGCTCCCGCATACCAGGCGCTGGTCGCTGACTTCGAGAAGGCAAACCCCGACATCAAGGTCAAATACGTCAACGTCCCCTTCGCCAGTGCGCAGACCAAGTTCCAGACCGCTGCCGGCAGCAGCGGCGCCCCGGACGTGTTCCGCTCCGACGTCGGCTGGACCCCGGGCTTCGCCAAGGCCGGCTACCTCGCCCCGCTGACCGGCACCCCGGCCGACGCCGACGCCTCGCACTTCGAGAAGCAGCTGATCACCCAGGCCAGCTACAACGGCAAGCTCTACGGCGTCCCGCTGGTGACCGACACCCTCGGCCTGATGTACAACAAGCAGCTCTTCGCCAAGGCCGGGATCGCCAAGGCGCCCACCACCTGGGACGAGCTCAAGGCCGACGCCGCGCTGGTCAAGCAGAAGGACGGCGTCGACGGCTTCGCCTTCAACCCCGCGGCCTACTACGCGATGCCCTTCCTCTACGGCGAGGGCACCGACATGGTCGACGCCGCCGGCAAGAAGATCACCATCAGCTCGGCCGCGGCCGCCAAGGGCATCGACACCCTCAAGGGCGTCATCGCCGCTCCGGGAGTGTCCAAACTGGACACCACCGCCAACGGCTACGCCAACATCATGGACGCCTTCGACAGCGGCAAGGTCGCCGCCATCATCCAGGGTCCCTGGGAGATCAACAACGTCTACAAGGGCGCTGCGTTCAGCGACCACACCAACCTCGGCATCGCCGCCACCCCGGCCGGCTCCACGGGGAAGGCCGGCGCGCCCATCGGCGGCCACAACCTGGTCGCGTACGCGGGTTCCGACGCCGCACACCAGACCGCCGCGGAGAAGTTCATCGCCTTCATGACCTCGGCCCCGTCGCAGACCACCCTCGCGCTGAAGAACTCCACCCTGCCGACCCGCAGCGACGCCTACACCGCGAAGGTCACCTCCAGCCCCGGTATCGCCGGTTTCCAGTCGATCCTGTCCTCCGGCGTGCCGCGCCCGGCGGTCCCGGAGTACAGCTCGCTGTACGGCCCGCTCACCACCGAGCTCACCAAGATCCTTGCCGGACAGGAGAGCACGCAGGACGGCCTGAAGAACACCTCCATCCAGTTCCAGAAGCTGCTCCCCGGCTACGCCACCCAGTGATCCGCCCGGTGGGCCGCCGCTGCTGACCCACAGCAGCCGTGCGGCCCACCGCCACGCAGCCGCCTGCCGCGTCTCCTGAAGAGGTGTCAGAAGATGACCGTCGCCGTCCAGGGCAAGTCCCTGAAGCAGCGCCGAGACCGCTCACCCCGCCCCGGCCTGGTCAGCCGGATCCGGCGTTCGTACGACCGGCACTGGTATGCCTGGGCCATGGTGGCTCCCGTCGTGGTCGTCCTCGGGCTGCTGGTCGGCTACCCGCTGGTGCGCGGCATCCTGCTGACCTTCACCGACGCCAACAGCCTCAACGTGGGCCGCACCATCGGCGTCAACCACATACCCGACAGCTACAGCTGGATCGGTTTCAAGAACTACACGGAGATCCTGACCGGCCCGGACAACCAGTTCTGGCCGCACTTCGTGTGGACCGTCATCTGGACCGCCGTCTGCGTGGCCCTCACCTACGGCGCGGGTCTCGGGCTCGCGATCCTGCTCAACCGGCAGATGCGGGGCCGCACTTTCTACCGGATCCTGCTGATCCTGCCGTGGGCCGTGCCGACCTTCGTCACGGTCTTCTCCTGGCGGTTGCTCTTCACTGACGGGGGTGTCGTCAACTCCGTACTGGGGGCACTGCATCTGCCCGAACCGGCGTGGCTCAGCGATCCCGCCTGGCAGAAGGTCGCCGCGATCGCGGTGAACGTCTGGGTCGGCGTGCCGTTCATGATGATCTCCATGCTCGGCGGCCTCCAGGCCATTCCCGGCGAGCTCTACGAAGCCGCCGAGATGGACGGCGCCAGCCCCTGGCAGCGGTTCCGCCATGTCACCCTGCCGGGGCTGCGCCCGGTCAGCAGCACGGTGATCCTGCTGGGCATCATCTGGACGTTCAACCAGTTCAACGTCATCTTCCTGCTGTTCGGTTCGAGCGGCGCGGACAGCGTGCAGATCCTTGTCACCTACGCCTACCAACTCTTCTTCGGCCAGATGCCGCAGGACTTCGCCCGCTCGGCCACGGTCGGCATCCTGTGCCTGTCCCTGCTGGTCGTCTTCACCTCCTTCTACCGGCGCTGGCTGAACCGCAACGAGCAGGCCCAGGCATGAGCGCCGACCAGAACCCGAGCACGCCCCGTACGGGAGGAGCGGCACCGATGACCACCGCAGTCCAGGCCCCGGCGGAGGCGGCCGCCGTCCCGCCGACGAAAGACATCTCCGCCGCCCCCCGCCGCCTTCGGCCGCGTGGCGAGCGCAGCCGCGGCGCCTCGGCGGCGCTGCACGGCACTCTCGCCGTGGCGGCGTTCATCGCGGCCTTCCCCGTCGCCTGGATCTGCTACATCGCGCTCGGCCCGGACGAGCACGACTACCTGCACCCCGGCAAGATCCTCGGCAAGGCGTCGCTGTCCAACTTCAGTTACGTGATCCATCACACCGGATTCGTCACCTGGCTGCTGAACTCGGTGATCGTGGGCATCGGTACCATGTTCGTCGGCGTCCTGATCGCCGCCAGCGCCGGATACGCCGTCTCCCGTATGCGCTTCCCCGGCCACCGGAAGCTGATGTACACCTTCCTGCTCACCCAGATGTTCCCGGCCGCGATCCTGATGGTGCCGCTCTACAAGATCATGGGCGACCTCGGCCTGCTCGACTCCTACCTGGGCCTGATCCTGATCTACTGCACCACCGCGGTGCCGTTCTCCGCCTGGCTGCTCAAGGGGTACTTCGACACCATCCCGGTGGACATCGACGAGGCGGGACGGATCGACGGCCTCACCCCGTTCGGCACCTTCTGGCGGCTGATCCTGCCGCTGGCCCGGCCCGGCCTGTCGGTCGCCGCCTTCTACACCTTCATCACCGCCTGGGGCGAGGTGGCCTTCGCCTCGCACTTCATGCTCTCCGCGGGCAAGTACACCCTCGCGGTCGGCCTGCAGACGTACATCAGCCAGTACAACTCCCAGTGGAACTACATGGCGGCGACCTCGGTGCTCATCGCCATCCCCGCGGGAATCGTCTTCTACCTCGTCCAGAAGCATCTCGTCGCCGGTCTCACCGCCGGCGGCACCAAGGGATAACCCCGGGGCTCCCGCCATGCGTCTTTCACCATCTCAGCTACGGGCGGCCACCGCCCACTCGCCGATTCCAAGGGATTCCATGACCCAGCACCTGACCGAACTGCCCCGGCCTGCCGACGCCGACGCCCGCGCTTGCGGCGGCTGGTGGCACGATGCGGTGATCTACCAGGTGTATCCACGCAGCTTCGCCGACGGCAACGGAGACGGCATCGGCGACCTGCCGGGCATCCGTGCCCGGCTGCCGTACCTGAAGGAACTGGGCGTCGACGCCGTGTGGCTCTCCCCCTTCTACGCCTCCCCGCAGGCCGACGCGGGCTACGACGTCACCGACTACCGCGCCGTCGACCCGATGTTCGGCGCCCTCGCCGACGCCGAGGGCCTGATCCGCGACGCCCACACCCTGGGCCTGCGGATCATCGTCGACCTCGTCCCCAACCACTGCTCCGACCAGCACGCCTGGTTCCAGCAGGCGCTGCGCGAAGGCCCCGGCTCGCCGCTGCGCACCCGCTTCCACTTCCGGCCCGGCAACGGCCCGGACGGCGAACTGCCGCCCAACGACTGGGAGTCGGTCTTCGGCGGTCCCGCCTGGACCCGCACCCGCAATCCCGACGGCAGCGACGGCGAGTGGTACCTCCACCTGTTCGCCCCCGAGCAACCGGACTTCAACTGGGAACACCCCGCGGTCGCCGACGAGTTCCGCTCCGTCCTGTGCTTCTGGCTGGACCTGGGCGTCGACGGCTTCCGCATCGACGTCGCCCACGGCCTGGTCAAGGCGGCGGGCCTGCCGGACGTCGGGCGCCGCGACCAGATCACCCTGCTGGGCAACGACGTGTTGCCGTTCTTCGACCAGGACGGCGTCCACGACATCTACCGCAGCTGGCGGAAGATCCTCGACGAGTACTCCGGCGAACGCATAGCCGTCGCCGAGGCATGGACCCCCACGGTGGAACGTACGGCGAACTATCTGCGCCCCGACGAACTGCACCAGGCCTTCAACTTCCAGTATCTGGGCACGGATTGGGACGCCGAGGCGCTGCGCGAGGTCATCGACGCCTCGTTGGACGCCATGCGCTCCGTCGGTGCGCCCACCACCTGGGTGCTCTCCAACCACGACGTGGTGCGCCACGCCACCCGGCTCGGCACCGCGGACCCCGAGCGGAACCTGGGGCGCGCCAGGGCTGCCACCTTGCTGATGCTCGCCCTGCCCGGCTCCGCCTACCTCTACCAGGGCGAGGAACTGGGCCTGCCGGAGGTCACCGACCTGCCCGACGCCCTGCGCCAGGACCCGGCGTTCCGCCGGGCCAAGGGCACCAGCGCGGAAGGCCAGGAGGGCATGCGGGACGGCTGCCGGGTGCCGATCCCGTGGTCCGGCGACCAGGCCCCGTACGGCTTCGGCCCGGTGCCGGGCGGGCCCAGCTGGCTTCCGCAGCCCGCCGAGTGGGCCGCACTCAGCGTCGAGGCACAGACCGGCGACCCGGCATCGACCCTTGAGCTCTACCGCACTGCGCTGGCCGTCCGGCGTGAGCACCCGGCGCTGGGCGCGGGTGAGTCGGTGCGCTGGCAGGACGCCCCCGAGGGAGTGCTGAGCTTCCGCCGGGACAGCGCCGAGGGTTCCTTCGTGTGTACCGCCAACACCGCTGCGCAGTCGGTCCGACTGGCCGCTCCCGGCCGCGTGTTGCTGTCGTCCGCTCCGGTCGTCGTCCTCGACGGCGAGGTCATCCTCCCCGCAGACGCCACCGTCTGGTGGGCCGTCTGACATGGCAGCCATCTCCGCGCCCCCCGCGCCCACCGCACGACTGGCAGACATCGCAGCGCAGGCGGGGGTGAGCGAGGCCACGGTCTCCCGGGTGCTCAACGGCAAGGCAGGGGTCTCCCCGGCCACTCGACAGGCGGTGCTCGCTGCCCTGGACGTACTCGGGTACGAGCGTCCGGTACGGCTGCGCCAGCGTAGTGCCGGTCTGATCGGGTTGATCATCCCCGAGCTGAACAACCCGATCTTCCCGGCCTTCGCACAGGCCGTCGAGCAGGTGCTGAGCCGCCACGGCTACACACCGCTGCTGTGCACCGCGGCCCCCGGCGGGTCCACCGAGGACGAACTGGTGGAGACACTCGTCGAGCGAGGCGTCGCCGGCATCGTCTTCGCCTCCGGATTGCACGCGGACACCACGGCGAACATGGAGCGTTACGCGCGGCTGGTGGGCCGTGGCGTGCCGTTCGTGCTCATCAACGGCTACAGCGACAAGATCAGCGCACCGTTCATCTCGCTGGACGACGCGGCGGCGATGTGGATGGCGGTGCGCCATCTGGCCGAACTGGGCCATGAACGGATCGGCTTGGCGGTTGGCCCCGCCCGATTCGTCCCCGCACAGCGCAAGTTGGAGGGCTTCACCGCGGCGTGCCGGGACATCCTCGGTCTTGCGGCGACGGAGGCGGAGCGGTTGGTCCAGCACACCCTGTTCAGCGTCGAGGGCGGCCATGCCGCCGGCGTGCTGCTGGACCGCGGCTGCACCGCGGTGGTCTGCGGAAGCGACATGATGGCCTTCGGGTTGATCCGGGCGGCGCGGCAGCGCGGCCTGTCCGTCCCCGGGGACGTGTCCGTCGTGGGCTTCGACGACTCCCCGCTGATCGCCTTCGCCGACCCGCCGCTCACCACCCTCCGCCAACCGGTCGAGTCCATGAGCGCGGCCGCCGTGGACGCGCTCATGGAGGAGATCGGTGGAAACCCCGCCCACCGCGCGGAGTTCCTCTTCCAGCCGGAGCTGGTCGTCCGCGGTTCAACCGGTGCCGCGCCAGTCTCTGGTGGATCCGGCGGATCCGCGTAGCCCGACGGACGGAACGTGTGACCGCCAGGCAGGGAAGGGATTCCGGTAGGAGCCCGTGCCTCGGTGCAATAGGCTCCGTTGTGTGACTACGGCGCGACTGGTTGACATCGCAGCGCAGGCGGGGGTGAGTGAGGCCACGGTCTCCCGGGTGCTCAACGGCAAGGCGGGGGTTTCCGCGGCTTCCCGGCAGGCGGTGCTGGCTGCGCTGGACGTGCTCGGGTACGAGCGGCCGATACGGCTGCGCCAGCGCAGCGCGGGACTGATCGGGCTGATCACGCCGGAGCTCAGCAACCCGATCTTCCCGGCCTTAGCCCAGGTCATCGAGCAGGTGCTGACCCGCTATGGCTACACCCCTGCGCTGTGCACCCAGACACCTGGCGGCTCCACCGAGGACGAACTGGTGGAGATGCTGGTGGAGCGCGGCGTGACCGGCATCGTGTTCATGTCCGGACTGCACGCGGACACCACGGCGGACACGGAGCGCTACGCGCGGCTGGTGGGCCGTGGCGTGCCGTTCGTGCTCATCAACGGCTACAGCGACAAGATCAGCGCACCCTTCATCTCCGCTGACGACCGGGCGGCGATGTGGATGGCGGTGCGCCATCTCGCCGGCCTCGGCCATGAACGCATCGGTCTGGCGGTCGGTCCCGCCCGTTTCGTTCCGGTTCAACGCAAGCTTGAGGGCTTCGCCGCCGCCATGGAATCGGTGCTGGGACTGGACGCGGAGGTTTCCGGAGCGTTGGTGCAGCACTCGATGTTCAGCGTGGAGGGCGGTCAGGCCGCGGCGGGTGAGCTGCTGGACCGCGGTTGCACCGCCATCGTCTGCGGCAGCGACCTGATGGCATTCGGCGCCATCCGCGGTGCCCGGGCCCGCGGTCTGAGCGTTCCCCGCGACATATCGGTGGTCGGTTTCGATGACTCGCCGCTGATCGCCTTCGCCGACCCGCCGCTCACCACCATCCGGCAGCCTGTTGAATCCATGGGCGCCGCGGCGGTCAGCGTCTTGCTGGAGGAGATCAGCGGAAACCAGGCACAACGTGCGGAGTTCGTCTTCGAGCCCGAACTGGTGGTACGCGGCTCGACGGCAGCGGCACCCGCTAAGTAGCGTCCAACGCCGAGGGCGGGGAAGCACTGATCTGCGTGCGCCGCGGCAGCCGGGGCTAAGCCCCGCTTCTGGCGGGGCGCTTCATGAGGAGAGCCAGCTGCGCGCAGCGTCATGCGTCGGCGGTGTGCAGCTCGGTCTGCGCCTTGTTCAGGCCGAGGACGAAAAGTCGAGCCGAGCGTAGTCGCGGCTCCCGAGAGCCTCGCTCACCGCACGACACCCGTTGTGTCCACCTGGCCCGCCTCCCCGTGTCAATCGGATGACGCCGAACGGGAAATCCAGATCGCCCTGCACCACGAGAAGCCGCTCCGCCGGAACACCGTAGGTCCGCATGACGATGACGACAGGGTGCCCGACAGGTTGATGAACCACTGCGGCTTGGTCAGGATCACGCTACGGCCCTGGACCACGTCATGTGGTGATCGTGATCCGTACGCCGTTGTCCGTGGCGTGCACGGATACTGCGGAGAGATCCGGAATGATCACGTCGGCGGCAAGCTCAAGCTCCTGGATGCTGTGTGTAGTTGTCAACGCCACGGTCTTCATGCCAGCCGCTCGTCCTGCGGTGAGTCCGGCGGGTGCGTCCTCGAAAACCAGGCAGCGGGCCGGAGCCACGCCCAGTCGCTGGGCGGCGAGCAAGAACGGCTCGGGGTCCGGCTTGTGGCGGGTGATGTCGTCCACAGTGATCAGGTGTTTGGGGTAGACGCCGATCTGGGCAAGTCGGGCTTCGGCGACCCGCCGGGTGCCTGAAGTGACCACGGCCCAGCGGTCGGCGGGAAGCGCGGCGAGGAGCTCTTGAGCGCCGGGCAGCGGTGTGACACTCCCGGCAGCCGCGTCATCGATCTCGGCTTGTTCGAGGCGGGCCAACGCTTCGGCGACCTTTTCGGCTGGCAACAGATCGGCGACGATCGCGGCGGCTGGCCGACCGTGGACTTCAACGCCGATCAGGTCGGCCAGAGTCAGCCCGTATCCCTCGGCCCAGCGGGTCCAGCAGCGGACCAGTGACTTCAGGGTGGAGAGCAGTGTCTCGTCGCTATCGAAGAGGAGCGCGTCGGCCGAGATGTTCATGGCTGTGGAGGTTACCCAGGCCCCGGGGGACACAGTCGCCCCGGGGCCCAGCGCCTGGTGCCAGTCCCCGTAGGTGCCTGTCGGGACCGTAGTAGCCTCGAAGGCGCCCGTCGCCGTTGTGGAGAGGACTCACGTTGCCGAAGCGCCGGATTCCCGTCGTCATCCTCGCGGGGTTCCTCGGCTCGGGTAAGACCACGTTGCTCAATCACCTCCTGAGGAACAGCGCGGGGGTGCGTATCGGGGTGGTCGTCAATGATTTCGGCAGCATCAACGTGGACGCCCTCAGCGTTGCCGGCCAGGTCGATTCAATGATCTCGCTGGGGAACGGCTGTCTGTGCTGTGCGGTCGACACCGGTGACATGGACGAGATGCTCCAGCGGCTCACCCGGCCGAGCGCGGGCATCGACGTCATCGTCATCGAGGCGAGCGGACTTGCCGAACCCCAAGAGGTGATCCGCATGGTCCTCGCCAGTGACGACCAGCGGATCGCTTACGGTGGCTTGGTGGAAGTGGTCGACGGTGTGGAGTTCGAAGAGACCCGCACCCGGCATCCGGAGATCGAACTCCACCTGAAGTGCTCCGACTTGATCGTGCTCAACAAGAGCGACCGCCTCGGCGAGCCGGAACGCGAAAAGCTGCTGGAGGTCGTCAGCCGGATCACCCCGGGAACCCCGGTCGTAACGACGGCGCACGGACGGATCGACCCGGAGTTGCTGTTCGACCGGAGACGGCGGACGGCACGGGAGCCAGCAGTACGGCAGTTGTCCTTCGACGACCTGCGCACCGGCGATCACGACCACGCCCATGTCCACACCGACGGTTGCGATCACCTGCATTCCGCCTACCAGACGGTCACCTTCGTCTCCGAGCGGCCGATGAACCCGCGCAGGGTGATGGACTTCCTGGACGGCGGGCCCGCGGGCGTCTACCGCATCAAAGGGTTCGTTGACTTCGGCGAATCCGGGGCCAAGCAGAAGTACGCGCTGCACACCGTTGGCAAGTACCTGCGTTTCCGCCTGAGTCGTTGGGCCGCGGACGAGCCGCGCAGCACGCGGCTCGTCCTCATCGGTGCCGGTCTGGACGCGGAGTCCGTCACCGATGAACTCAACCGCTGTGTCGAGACCGGTGAGCCGTCCACCGCGGACGACCTGCGGATGATGTCCGTGCTGCGTTTTACCGAGTCCTGATGAGCGTTCCGAGTGCTTCGTGGTCGCGGTGGCCCAGGTCTCCGCCCAGATGCACCACTACAGGCGTCGGCGCGGGTGAAAAGCCGCTCGCCACGGGGTCAGTGGACCATTCCCTCGCCGATGACCGGCACACCTCGCCGTAGGCTCGCCATGAAGCGCCGCAGCGCGGGGCGGGGCTGATCCGGCTCCACGGCGGCTGCCTGGTCGTCCTGCGGTGGCCCCGCGGTGGCGGACGCCGCCTCGGGGCGGGGACTTCCCGCGCCGAGCACCGAACTCGGCAGCTCCCGCATCCGGAACCTGACCGGGAACGACCGCATACCGCGTACGTACGTCGACGAGCGCCACGGCAACTGGTCGACTGACAGGCCGAGTTCGAGGTCACAACGCTCGAAGAGCCGACTCACCGCGGCGCTCACCATCATGTCCGCCAGGCCCCGGCCCGGGCACTGGTGCGGTCCGGCTCCCCAGGCCAGATGGGCGCGCGAGCTCATCGCGGAGTCCTGGTTGACCGCGTCGGCGAACAGCGGGTCGCCGTGGGCGGCGGCGATCGACGGCATGACCACATCTCCCGCGGCCAGCCGGAAGTTCCCAAGTACGGTGTCGGACACCGGGTAACGGAAGCTGAGGTTGGACCACGGCGGCGAAGCGATGTGCACCCGATTGACCAGTTCACTGATGAGCCCGGCGGTCAGACTGGCCCGCGCTCCGCTGTTCCCGGTCAGAACCTCCAGCACGCCATTGGTGATCGAGTGGCTGGTGGTATCGGCCATGGCGACGAGTATCGCGTACAGTTCCCGGCCGACCTGCTCCACCGTGAGCTGCGGGTCGGCGACCAGCAGCCGACTGGTCAGGTCGTCGCCCGGGTGGGCCCGCTTGTGAACGGCCAGTTCGGTCGTGGCGGTAAGCAGCCGATCGATGGCGGCTGCCGCGTCCGGACCGGAGTCCATCATTCGCCAGGCGTCCATGAATATCTCGTCGCCCTGTTCGACAGGGAAGCCGAACAGCCGGTTGACGACCATCAACGGCAGCGGCCGGGAGAACTGGGCGCACAGGTCGACCCACCCGTTGCCGCCGCCGTCGGCGAAGAACGTGATCAGCTCGTCCACCTGTCGTGTCACGGCGGACATCAGGCCCCGGCCCTGCGGCTGGCGCGGATCCTGAAACGGCTTCAGCGCCGCGTCCACCGCGGTCCGCGTCGCCGAGCGCTGCTGATCGTCCTGCATCAGCAGGTGGTTGACGCGATACGCGGGCAGCAGCGGCCAGTCCGACGGTACGCGGTCTTCCTGGAGGCCCCGCCAGTACCGGACATCCTTCTTCCACCGGCTCTCATCGCGCAGGACGTCCAGCACCTCCCGGAAGCCGAGCACCAGCCACACCGGCACCCCGAAGACCTCCACCGGCGCCACCGGACCGTACCGCTCGCGCAACCGCTCGTAGACCAGGGCGGGCCGTGCGTCGAAGTCCCTCGTCATCAGCGGCTCGACGGGCAGTGACTCCAGCTGCGAGGCCGCCCAGGCAGCGCCCGAAGCAGGAGGCAGGTGCGATTCCATGACTGTCCTTGGCTGTCCGGTGCAACAACGATGGTGCGGTCCCACTGCTGCTCCGTCCCGGCGCTGGAGCGGGGCCGTCCGCACGACAGCGGCGTCGCGCGATGGGGAAGGAAGCAGCCCTCCATGGCGGGACAGAGTAATTGCTGGTGACCAGAAGTGATAGGCGCTCACATAGCCTAACGGCGCGTCCGTATGTTCGATTGATGCAGGCGGGGAACCGTTACGCACGGTTCCGGGAACTTCACCAGTCCGTCATGAACGCGGGCTTGTTGAGTCGTACGTGATCTCCCTAGGGTGTCATGTACGCCGTCACTCCTGCATGAAGGTCGTACATGGCACTGCTTGCCCCCACCGGGTTGCTCGCCCGCTCCCGTAGCGTCGCGCCCGCCTCCTGGAATCGCTGGCTCGTACCGCCTGCCGCGCTCTGCATCCATCTGGCCATCGGACAGGCCTACGCCTGGAGCGTCTTCAAACCGCCGCTGGAAACCTCGTTGCACCTGGACGGCACGCAAAGCGCGCTGCCGTTCCAGTTCGCGATCGTCGTGCTCGGGCTGTCCGCCGCGTTCGGTGGCACACTCGTCGAGCGCAACGGGCCCCGCTGGGCGATGCTGGTGGCCACGGTCTGCTTCTCCTCCGGCTTCCTGGTCGCCGCGCTGGGGGCGGCAACCAGTCAGTATTGGCTGGTGGTGGTCGGCTACGGCGTGATCGGCGGCATCGGCCTGGGTATCGGCTACATCTCTCCGGTCTCCACGTTGATCGCCTGGTTTCCCGACCGGCCGGGACTGGCGACCGGAATCGCCATCATGGGATTCGGCGGCGGAGCGCTGATCGCCTCTCCGTGGTCGGCCTGGCTGCTCGGCCAGTTCGGCGCCCAGCCGGCCGGGATCGGCTCGACCTTCCTGGTCATGGGCCTGGTCTACGCGGTGTTCATGACGCTGGGCGTCCTGCTGGTGCGCGTACCGTCGCCGGGGTGGCGGCCGCCGGGATACGAGCCGGTGGCGGCGGTCGCCCGCCCGCTGGTGACAACGGGACACGTCTCGGCGCACAACGCCGTGCGCACACCGCAGTTCTGGATGCTCTGGGTGGTCCTCTGCCTCAACGTCACCGCGGGCATCGGCATCCTGGAGAAGGCCGCTCCCATGGTGATGGACTTCTTCTCCGGTACGTCGGCGCCGGTCAGCACGGCGGCCGCAGCCGGTTTCGTCGCCTTGCTGTCGCTGGCGAACATGATCGGGCGCATCTTCTGGTCCGCGCTGTCCGACCTGGTGGGGCGCAAGAACATCTACCGGTGCTATCTGGGCGCCGGTGCACTGATGTATCTGCTGATCGCGCTGGTCGGCAACGGTTCCAAGCCGCTGTTCATCATTGCCGCGATGGTGGTGCTCTCTTGTTACGGTGGCGGATTCGCGACCGTCCCGGCCTACTTGAAGGACCTGTTCGGTACCTACCAAGTGGGTGCCATCCACGGACGCCTGCTGACCGCCTGGTCGGTTGCGGGAGTGGCGGGTCCGCTCATCGTCAACGCCATCGCGGACGCACAGAAGCATGCCGGGCGGACCGGTCCCGCGCTCTACACCACCTCGTTGTTCGTCATGATCGGCCTGTTGGCGGTGGGCTTCGTCGCCAACGAGCTGATCCGGCCGGTGAACGCTCGGTTCCAGGAGCCGTCGGGGCATCAGCCCGCGGCGACGCAGAGATCGGGAGCGGACGTATGACGCGCCGCCAGTCAGCGCTCATGGTGTTCGGCTGGGCATGGGTGAGCGTTCCGTTCGCTTACGGCGTCTACGAGTTGCTGCTGAAGTTGAGGCAGCTCTTCGCGGGTTGACGCGGCGGCGAGGGGAGAATCGGCTGCCGCCATCCCGCGCGTCGGTGTGCTCATGGCCTGTGCGTCCGGGCGTAGTCCCAGTTCCGCGTGCAGGCCCGCCGCCTTTCCGAGGTGCTCGGCTGCTCCCGCCTCGTCGCCCAGGGCTCGCAGGGTCCTGCCGAACACCTCGTGGCTGCGGGCCATGAGCAGGTTCTCCTGCGAGAGCAGCGCACCCGCGAGAGCGCGGGACGCGTGGTCAAGGGCGGCGCCGGTGTCCCCGGTTGCCAACAGCGTCTCGGCGAGCCGGTACAGGCACTCCGTCTCGATCCGGGCATGCCCACTGACCCGGGTCCACTCCAGAACGCGGCCGTACAGCCGCGCGGCGCGGGTGTGGTCGCCTTCTTGGCCGTGGCTTTCGGCCTCGGTCAACCGGACCATGAGAAGCCATTCACGGTTGTCGCCGTCGGTGAACGTGCGCGCGAGGTCCCGGCATTCCTCCCTGATCCGGGAGAGGTCCGTCCGACGGTTCGGGTCACGCACCTCGATCTGGAGCAGGATGGTGCGCCGCCGGGCCACCAGCCCGCGGTCACCGGTCGTCTGTGCCAGAGAGACCGACCGTCGGCCGTAGCCGCGGGCAGCGTCGAAGTCTCCACACTGCAGGTGCAGATCGGAAAGCATCGACAGGGCGAACAGGACGGCCAGGAAGCGTCGCGTACCACCGATGGCGAGCGAGGGCATGTCGCCGAAGAGGTCCAGCGCCTTGATCAGGTACGCATGAGCGCTGGTGGACGAGGCGCGGTTGCGATGGATCACTCCCGCCGCGTAGTACGCGGTGCCGATGATGCTCTCGTCGCAGCAGGCCTCGGTGGCCGGAACCAGGGCGGTGGCCGCCCGTACCGCGGAGGTGAGCGGCACCGACTCTTCGAAGGCGGGCAGCAGGGCGAGGATGTCCGCGCAGTGCGCGATGGCGTCCGGGGAGCCTGTCGTCGCGGCCTGTTCGGCGAGCGCGGCCAGCGTCGGCAACTCACGCCGTACCCAGTCCACGGCATCCGACCTGGTGCCGAGATCGGCGCCCGCGGACCGTCGCGGATGCGCCTCATGGGTGAGCGGACGTCCAAGGGGGTGCGTTGCCCTCACCGCGTTGACGACGCTCGCGGCCGCGAAGTCGACGGCGCAGAGGACGACTTCGAGGCGCTGCCACTCGGCCAGTTCCGTCTGTGCCTTGGCCCGGGCGTAGACGCCGACCAGGTCGTGGTAGCGGTAGCGGCCCGGCGACCGCGTCTCCAGGAGCGCGGCGTCGACCAGCGCCTCCAGCACGGTCTCGGCAACCTCGTCGGGCAGACCCAGAACGGCCGCCACATGCGGGACGCTCCACTGCGCGCAGTGCGGGATCGACAGCATCATGAACGCCCGGGCCTGTTCGGGGTCCAACTGGGAGAAGGACACCTCGAAGGCCGCCTCGACGGACAGGTCGCTCACCCGTAGCTCCCCGAGCAGCCGGACCTCGTCCGACAGCCGGGTCAGCATCTCCGCGACGGTCCAGGACGGACGGGCCGCGAGCCGCGCCGCCGTCACCCGCAGCGCCAGCGGCAGATACCCGCAAGTCTTCGCCAGCGCCGCGGCGGCGGCACCCTCGGCCTCGACGCGTCGCGGACCGGCCAGTCGGCCGATCAGATCCATGGCGTCCAGGTGGGTCATCACGTCGAGGGAGACCCTGAACGTGGCGGGTAGGGCGCCGAGGTTGCGGGCCGTGATCAGCACGCCACCCCGCGGTGCCCCGGGGAGGAGTGGCCGGACCTGTTCCGCGCTGACGGCGTTGTCCAACACGATCAGCACACCTCGGCGGAACACGAGCGTGCGGAACAGGGCGGCCCGGTCGCTCGTCCGTAGCGGGATACTGGCGGTCGGGACGCCCAGGCCGGTCAGGAACCGCTCCAGGATGTCCGCGGGATCGACCGGCTCACCGTCGGACCCGCTCAATTCGGCGTACAACTGGCCATCGGGAAAGTCCTGGGCGACAGCGTGCGCGGCGCGTAGTGCGAGCGAGGTCTTGCCGACGCCTCCCATTCCCGTCACGACGACGACGGCGTGGCGGTCGCCGCCGACGAGTGCCGAGGTCACGGCGGCGAGTTGCTGACGCCTTCCGACGAAGTCGGCTGGCGGAGGCGGAAGTTGGGCGGGGGCACCGGCGTCGTACGCCGACGGCTCAGGGACTTCCGGGAGCGGCTGGGCGCGAACGGCGGCCGGAGAAGGAATGACGAGCAGCGCCGGATCGTCATCCAGGATGTCGGCATGCAGCTTCTTGAGCGCTGCCCCGGTGTCGATGCCCAGGTCTTCGGCGAGGACGCCACGGGCACGGTCGTACGCGGCGAGTGCCTCGGCGGTCCGGCCCGACCGGTGCAGGGCGAGCATCAGCGCGGCGTGCAGCCGTTCCCGGTACGGGTGCAGGTCCAGCGCGGCGAGGATGCCGGGAATCGCCGCGATATGCCGGCCGCACTCCAGCATGAGCTCCAGATGGTGTTCCAGAGCCGAGGCCCGCTGTTCGTCCAGGGTGCGGCGTTGCGCGTCGGCGAACGGTCCGGGCACCCCGGCGAGCGTGGAGCCGTGCCACATCCCCAGCGCCTCCTCCAGGACGGCCGCGGCCGTCGCGGGCGCACCGCTGGCCGCTGTCAGCCGGGCCTGAGCGGTGAGGCGGCGGAAGCGCAGCGCGTCGACGGAGTCCTCTGGCAACCGCAGGATGTAGCCGCTGGCCGCGGACTCGATGACCGAGGGCCCTCCCGCGTCGCCGACAGTGGGCGGCGTCTGATGGGCGGCGTCGAGCCGGGTGCGCAGCCGGTGTACGTAGTTGATGATCACCCTACGGGCGCTCAGGGGCGGTTCGCTCTCGTAGAGATCGTCAATCAGTTGACTGGCCGTCACCAGACTTCCGGCACGAAGCGCCAGCGCGGCGAGCACCGCCTGCGGTCCGGGAGCACCGGGCGATGCGGCGGCGCCTCGAACCGGGACATACTGAACGGGACCGAGTACCTGAATGCACGTCTCGTGCTGTGCAACGCCCAATGCCGGGTGCCTCCTTGGGCGCCTCTGTAACGGTGTGGCCCTGTTTCAGCACTTGAGATGCCAAACACTGGGACACCGGTTCCAGTGACGGGAACTTCTGTGTCGCAGGCGAGCAGGGAAGTGGCACAGCGTGACCGCGAACGGGCAGGCGCCTGATGCGCGAGTGCGCCGTCGTCGGCGCGGAAGCGGCCCAGTTCGCCCTCGCCCCGCGCCGCGGTGTGCACGGCCCGCAACAGCCGCTGCTCGGTGGCCTGATGACGCCAGAGGATGACCCGGACGCCGTTCTCCACCGCAGTCAGCAGATCCGGCTCGCGCAGCTCACGGGCGGTCAGCACCACTCGCTGTCGGCCGCCGCGCAGACGCGGGCGCGGCGATCACCGTTCGTGATGGCTGCATGTGCTGATCACGTCTTGGTCGCAGCCTTACGTATCGGTTGACTTGGGGTCGGGCGGAGGAGCCGCCTGGATTCGGCGGAGGGACGGGACCACATCATGACCTGCATCGAACCCAGGGACCTGGTGCAGCGCTACTTCGACGCGCTGGCGACCGGCGACCAGGAGGCGATCTGGGCCTCCTGGGCTGAGGACGGAAGCTGCTGGTACGGCGGCGACCTGCCGATCTCCGGCACCTGGCAGGGCCGGGACCAGGTCATCAACGGGTTCCTGGCGACCGCCTTCGCCCACCTCGACCCGGACCGGGAGATCGGCATACGAGTCACCAACGTCTTCGGCGAGGGAGAGCAGGTGCTCGTCGAGTGGGACTCGTGGGCAACCGGCAAGACCGGCAGGCCGTACCACGAGAAGAACATCGGCGTCTTCACCGTCCGCGATGGAAAGATCGTCAACATGCGCGAGTACGCCGACACGCAGCACTGGGAGCGCGCGCTGGTCGCCGATCCATCCTGAACGCCACACCTGCACGGCAGAGGTTCACCGGGCCTCAGTACGCCGATAGCGCCCGGTTCGTACCACCCAACGACGGCCGGTGAACCGCCCGCGCGAACCTGGCGTTTGCCACGATGCGGGTGTTTCGGCGATCCTCGCCCGGGAACTGCCCGTCATCCCGGCGGCGTCCCATGATCTGGCCGGCGCGATCCAACGGGCGTGCGCCGCGATGCCCCACGGCCCGGTCGCCACACCGGTCAGGAAACCGGTCGAAAACCGGTCATGAGGCTGAGGAACAGCGGAGACAGATGACGGACGAGATAACCATCGCCCCGGATCGGGCGCGGGAGGGCGTGCCGGACCCCGCGCCCGCGCCCAGGCGGTCGCGAAGACGGGCGGCGCCGCGGTCCGGGTGGCGGCGGATCGGCTCCCTTGAAGTGCTCGTCGCCGCAATGGTGGTGCTGCTGGGCGGCCGGGGCTGGCTGGCCCAGTGGTTGCACGCTGGCTGGCTGGAGACCTGGTCGACGGTGTTCGTCGCCATCTGCGTGCAGGCGCTGCCGTTCCTGGTGCTGGGCACGCTGCTGTCCGCCGCGATAGCCGTCTTCGTACCCGCCTCGTTCCTGCAACGGGCGTTGCCGAAGCGCTCGGCGCTGGCCGTGCCGGTCGCCGGGATCGCGGGGGCGGTGCTGCCGGGGTGCGAGTGCGCTTCGGTGCCGGTGGCGGGCGGGCTGATCGCCCGGGGTGTGGCGCCCGCAGCGGCGCTGACGTTTCTGCTGTCCGCCCCGGCGATCAATCCGGTGGTGCTCACGGCGACGGCCGTCGCCTTCCCCGGGCACCCCGAGATGGTGCTGGCCAGGTTCGCCGCGTCGTTGGCCACGGCCGCGGTGATGGGCTGGCTGTGGGCCCGGTTCGGCCGCCCCGAGTGGCTACGGCCACCGGCCCGGCGCGATGTCGCGACCGGCGCGGCGCGGTGGACGGCCTTCCGTGCCGCCTTGCAGCACGACTTCCTGCACGCCGGAGGCTTTCTGGTGATCGGCGGGATCACCGCGGCCACCCTCAATGTGCTGGTGCCCCGGCAGGTACTGGGCGGCCTCGGCTCGATTCCGGTCGTGTCGGTGGTCGTGCTGGCGGTGCTTGCGGTGCTGCTGGCGGTGTGCTCGGAGGCGGACGCGTTCGTCGCCGCCAGCCTGAGCGCCTTCCCGCTGACCGCGCGGCTGACGTTCATGGTGCTCGGGCCGATGGTCGACGTGAAGCTGGTGGCACTGCAAGCGGGCACCTTCGGGCGGCTGTTCGCCTGGCGGTTCTCCAGTGCGACGTTCGTGGTCGGCATCCTGGTCTCCTCGCTGGTGGGGTGGTGGCTGCTGTGAAGCGCGAAGTACAGGCCGTCGTGCTGGTGCTGTTCGGCGCCACGGTGCTCCGCATCTCGCTGTTCAGCGACGACTACCTGAGGTACGTACGGACGACACAGCGTCCGTATCTGATCGCCGCCGGTGTGGTGCTGGTGGTGCTCGGCGTGGTGAGTGCGGTCGTGGCGATGCGCGCTCTGATACGCGGCGAGGCGGGCGGTGGCGGGAACTCCGAAGCGCACGGCCACGGCGGACACGCGGGCCACGGCGCGTTCGGCGGACCGCGTATCGCCTGGCTGCTGACGCTGCCGGTGCTGGCGGTGTTCCTGATCGCGCCGCCGGCGCTCGGCTCGTACACCGCCCAACGGTCCGACAACGCGGCGCCGAAGCCCACCGCCACCACCGGCTCCGGATTCCCGCCGCTGGCCGCGGGCGATCCGTTGGCCATGCCGCTCGCGGACTTCGACTCCCGGGCGGTCTGGGACACATCCCACTCGCTGAAGGGCCGTCGGGTGAAACTCACCGGCTTCGTCACCCCCAAGAAGGGTGGCGGCTGGTTCGTCACCAGGCTCTACATCAGCTGCTGCGCCGCCGACGCCCAGACGTACAAGGTCGAGGTACGCGACACGGCCGCACCGCCCGCGAACGCGTGGGTCGAGGTCACCGGCGTATGGCAGCCCAACGGGCAGGCGGGCCGGGACGACGCGGTCCCCGCGCTGGCCGCGCAGCAGGTGACCCGGATCCTGCAGCCCCGTGATCCGTACGAGTAGGGAAGTACCGGAAGGGCGCAAGCCCCGGCAGTAGGGAACCAGTCCGCTGCCGTGGGCGTTTCTTCCTGCGGCCGTGCATATGCGTCACATCATCGGAATGCGACGTCTATGGCGACCCCAGCACGTTCGGGCCCGTGAACGCACCAAGGCCCGTGGCACGGAATGAGGTTGATGGTGAAGACCGCGCATGGCGCAGCCGCTCTGACCGCGGCGGGCGTCGTCCTGGCGCTCGCCTTCGCGTTGACCGCCGGAGGGTCCAGCGCCGGTGACGAGGGCAGCCCCGGGCCGCAAGGACCCTCCCGCTCCTCCGGCGGCGGCAGCGGCAAGGGCACCGGCGACGGGCCCGCCTGGGACGGCAAGGTGAAGGTGATCGGCGACGGTTCCACCTCGTACACCGGCCCGCAGCCCAAGCAGCCCAAGGCCGAGAGGCTGAAGCCGGGGGAGAAGCCGCCGCAGTTCGTCGTCTTCTCCTGGGACGGCGCGCTGGAGGGCGACGACCACATGTTCTCCCACTTCCGTCAGGTGGCCAAGGACAACAACGCGCAGATGACGTTCTTCCTGAGCGGTATGTATCTGCTGCCGAAGTCCAAGCGGATGCTCTACCACCCCCCGAAACACGCCGCGGGCAGTGCGGCGATCTCGTTCGCCACCGACCAGCACATCCGCGACACCCTGGAGCAGTTGCGCCAGGCCTGGCTGGACGGCGACGAGATCGGCACCCACTTCAACGGACACTTCTGCGGCTCCGGCGGCGGTGGCGACTGGAGTACCGCGGAGTGGACGAGCGAGACGCAGCAGGCGTATTCGTTCGTCGAGAACTGGAAGACGAATACCGGTTACAAGGACATTCCACCGCTGCCCTTCGACTACCAGAAGGAGTTGGTGGGCGGTCGCGCACCGTGTCTGGAGGGACAGAAGACACTTCTCCCGGCGGAGAAGGCGATGGGCTGGCGCTACGACGCCAGCTCGCCCGGTGACTTCCAGGTGTGGCCGTCGAAGAAGGACGGCATCTGGAACTTCCCGATGCAGCTGCTGCCCTATCCGGGCAAGGACTTCCAGGTGCTGTCGATGGACTTCAACTTCCTCTACAACCAGTCCGGTGACAGCACCGAGGGCGATCCGTCCAAGTACGCGCAGTGGGAGAAGGAGACCCGCGAGGGCTATCTGAACGGCTTCGAACGCGTCTACAACGGAAGCCGGGCCCCGATGTACATCGGCAACCACTTCGAGAACTGGAACGGCGGCATATACATGCAGGCCGTCGAGGACGTGGTGAAGGACGTCTGCCACCGTGACGGCGTGCGCTGCGTCACCTTCGCCCAGCTCGCCGACTGGCTCGACGCCCAGGACCCGAAGGTGCTCGCCAAACTTCGACTGCTGGACCCGGCGCAGGCACCCGACTGGAAGTCCATCATCAAGTGAGCGCCGGGATCCGTCCGTCGGCCGACCGCTCGACCGCTCAGTCGACGGCCTTCTCGTAGTCGGCCCACGCCTTGGCGGGCCAGTCGGTGCGGAACTGTCCCGTCGGAGCGCCGCCCAAACCGTCCAGCGCGACCAGCAGTTGCGTCTTGGGGTCCACCCGGAACAACGACACGGCCGTGGACAGGTGCTTGGTGTAGCCGACGAACCAGGCCGAGGTGTTGTCCTGCATGGTGCCGGTCTTGCCCGCCACCTGGCCGTCCTTGGTCGTCGTCCCCCCGAGGGCGTCTCGCGCGGCGGTCGCGCTGCCGCGCTCGACGGCGCCCTCCAGCGCCTGGGTCACGGCGCCCGCGACCTGGGGGCTGAACGGCTGGGTGACGTCGGGCTTGTCAAGGCTGACGGCGGCGCCGCCGTGCACGATGCGCAGCACCGAGTACGGCTCCGTGTGCGTTCCTGCGGCGGCGAACGTTCCGTAGGCGTCGGCCATCCGGATCACACTGGGCGTGGAGTTGCCCAGCGCGAACGCCGGTACCTGCGCGCCGAGTGTGTCGGGCAGCAGCCCGGCGTCCACGGCCGCCTTGCCCACCTGGTCAAGGCCCACGTCCATGCCCAGCTGCACATAAGGACCGTTGACCGACTGCACCATCGCCTCGCGCAGACTGACGCGGCCCCAGGACTTTCCTCCGTCGTTGGCGGTCTTCGCCATCTTTCCGCCGCGGTCCCAATAGGGGCCCTCGGGCGTCTTGATGGGCACCTTGTCATCGCCGTCGTACACGGTGTCCGGAGTCACCGGGGTCCGTGCGGCGTCCCGCTGGAGCTGGACGCCGTCGCGCAATGCCGCCGCGTACACGAACGGTGTGAACGCCGAACCCGCCGGTACGGTCGAGGCGTTGGCGTCGTTGAACCCCTGCTTGAGATAGTCCTCACCGCCGTAGAGCGCGACGATGCGCCCGTCGGGCACGACGGATGCGGCACCGACCCGGACGTTGCGGTCCGTTTCGCGCTGCTCCGGTTTCAGGCCAGACTTCATCTTCTCCACGGCCTTGGTCAGCGCCTTCTCCTTCGGTTTCTCGAAGGTGGTGTAGATCTGGTAGCCGCCGAGGTCGAACTGGGCGGGTGAGATCTTCGTGTGGGCGGCCGTGTACGCCTTCGCGGTCTCCACCAGATAGCCGGTCTGGCCGCTGAGGCCGATCGTCCGCTTGGGCTCGATCGGCTCGGGGAAGACGGTGTACTTCGCCCGTTCCGCGGCGGACAGCTTGCCGTTCGCGACCATCCGGTCGAGCACCCAGGCCCAGCGCACCTTGGCCCGGGCACGGTTGGCCTGGCTGATCGCCGGATCGTAGTCCCCGGCACCCTTGAGCAGTGTGGCCATGAACGCGGCCTGGCTCGGATTGAGTTGGGAGACGTCCTTGCCGTAGTACGCCTGCGCGGCCCGGGCGATGCCGTAGGTGCCGCGCCCGAACCAGCTGGTGTTGAGGTAGTTCTCCAGTATCTGCTGTTTGCTGAGCTTGTTGTCCAGCTTGATCGCGATGAATATCTCGCTGATCTTGCGGGAGAGCGTCTGGTCCCGGTTGAGATAGGCGTTCTTCACGTACTGCTGCGTGATGGTGGAGCCGCCTTGGGTGTCGCGGCCCTGCACCATCTCGTAGACGGCACGCAGCATCCCGGAGGGTGAGACGCCGGAGTCGGTGTAGAACGTCGCGTTCTCGGCGGACAGCACCGCCCACTGCACTGATGTCGGTACCTTGTCGAGCGGCAGTGCCTGCCGGTTGACCTGCCCGGTCCGGCCCATCTCGGTGCCGTCGGCCCAGTAGTAGACGTTGTCCTGCTGGGTGGCGAACGAGTTGAGGTCCGTGGGTATCTGGGTCTGTGCGTAGGCGTACGCGATGACCCCGGTCAGCAGGCCGAGGGTGCCCACCACGAGGGACAGCAGCTGCCGCCAGGAGGGCACCCAGCGACGGAAGCCCCGCCGCCCCGGCCGCGGGTACTCCCATCGCACCCGCCGGGCCACAGCCACCAACCGGGGTGAGCGGCCGACGAATCCGCGCACCGAACGGACCGCCGCTCCGGCACGGAGCCGCCCCGACACGAGTATGGAACTCCCGCGTGGCACCGCGCGTCTGTGACGGCTCATATGTCACATCCCCCAGGTCACGAGTTGGAAGGACCCCTGACCTGTCCCTCCCCGACCTCCTGAGCCTAAGGCCACAGCCGAACATTCTTCGCAGCGCAAGTACTCAAGTGTGTAACAGGACAACGAGCGAGGGGATGGGGCAAGTCCGGCGCGGCCTTGGCGACCCGGTGGGACCGAACTCGCGACGCGGTCCCGCGGGGCCGATGTGCTGTGGGCGGTGGCGATGGCGTCCACTCAGGCGGCACACAGGCGATGGAGAGGTATCCGGCGCAGCCGCCGCCACAGCCTGGGCCACCTGGATCCAGTCCGCCATGTCACCGCCGCGCCCCGAATCCACCGCAGCACAATCGCACCGGTGGTCCCCAGCGAGTTCATCAAGGCACTCGCCGAGCCCCCGCACGCTCAGTGGACAGCCGTGTCCTGCGCCCCCGTCGTGGCGGGTACCGGTGGTTCCACCCGACGGCCCAGGAGCGGCTTCCTGTCGAAGCGCAGTGTGCCGACCGCGATTCCGATGACGACCAGCACGGCCGCGCATGACGTGGTGAGTGTCATCTTCTGCCCCTGGAAGACCCAGGCCGCCGCCAGCCCGAACACCGGCACCAGGAGGGAGAAGGGGGCAACGGTCGGGGAGTCGTAGGTGCGCAGGAGGAAGCCCCACACGCCGAAGCCGAAGAGCGTGGCCCCCCAGGCGACATAGAGCGCCGCGCCGGCGCCGCCCCAACTGATGTCGCGCAGCGCCGCCACGTCCTTGTGCAAGCCCTCGAAGGGAACGGAGATGAGCGCAAGGGGAATCGGCGGTACGACGCTTACCCAGACCATGAACCGGAACATGTCCGGCGGACTCGCCTTGCGCATGGCGATGTTGGAAAGACCCCAGCACGCCGCCGCGCCGACCACCAGAAGGAAGGCGCCCAACGGACCGGCGCCCGTGGAATCCGTGCCCGCAACGACAATTCCGGCCGTCGCCATGACCATTCCGGCCGCCTGGGCCTTGCGCGGCCTCTCCCGCAACAGCACCGAAGCGAACAGCATGGTGAACACCGCCTGCCCCTGCAGCACCAAGGAGGCGAGACCGGAGGGCATTCCGGAGTCCATGCCGATGAACAGCAGACCGAACTTCATGATGCCGAGGGCCACGCCGACCGCTATCACCCAGCGCCAGGCGACCGGCGGGCGACCGACAAAGAAGACCGCGGGCAGCGCGGCCAATGTGAAGCGCACCGCGGAGAAGAGCAGCGGGGGAAAGTCGTGCAACCCGACATCGATGACGACGAAGTTCACGCCCCAGACGGCAGCCACCAGTACAGCGAGAGCGACATGGGCGGGCTTCATGCGGGGCCTTCCTGAACACACGTCATATGCATTGTCCATGAAAGCAACTGCCGCCTCCGGAGACCAGCGACGATTTCTGAAGGATGGGGATTAGCATGACTTCATGCTCGATCTCAGCCGTTTGGACGCGCTCAAGGCGATAGCTGTGCACGGCTCGATGGCCCGTGCCGCCGCGGCCCTCGGCTACACCCCCTCCGCGGTCTCCCAGCAGATCTCCAAACTGGAGCGCGAGGTCCGTACCGAACTGCTCGAACGCAAGGGCAGCGGAGCCGAACTGACCCCGGCCGCGTGGCTGCTCGTCGAGGCGGCCGAGGAGGTCGTCGCCGTCCTGGAACGTGCGCAGGCCGAGTTGGAGGCCCGGCGCGACCTGCCTTCAGGCCGGATCGTCCTGTCGGCGTTCCCGACGGCGTGCCGGGGCTTCGTCGCCAGCGCCGTCGCGGAGCTTTCGCGGCGGTACGGGGAACTGGACTGCCGCCTGGTCGAGGTGGACCCGCAACGTGCCATCGCGCAGGTGGCGCGAAGTGAGGCGGACATCGCGGTGGTCCACGACTGGCACAACACGCCGCTGGTGCTCCCCGCATCGCTGTCCGTGTCCGGGCTCGGCGAGGACGTGGCCGATGTCGTGCTGCACGCGGCGCACCCTCTGGCGCAGCGCGCCGTACTGACCCCGGCCGACCTGAGGCGCGAGCGATGGATCAGTCAGGGCCCGGGGGCCATGTGCCACGAGTGGCTGATGCGGACCTTCGGCCAGCACGGTGCGGAACCCGATATCGCCTACCAGGTCGAGGAGTACGAGTCGCAGGTGGCTCTCCTGTCCGCCGGGCTGGGGGTGGCGATGCTGCCGAGGCTCGGCCGGAGCGCGCTGCCGCCGGGGGTTCGCGTCCTCACCATGCGCCCGGCCCCGTCCCGTCAGGTGTCCGCGGTATGGCGGAGCCATACGGACCGCAGGCCCGCCGTGCGTGCTGTGCTCAGCACGCTGCGGCGGCACTGGGAGACGCGAAGCCCCTCCGGCGGGCCGATCAAGCCGTAAACCGCCCTGCGATTTCGGCGAAACCGTCCGGTTTGGTCAGGCCGTTATCGGCCAAACCAAGATGGGCAGTTGACACCGTAGGGCCGTTCCTGGAGATTGATGGCAAGTCACGCCTTTGCGGGACAGGGGAAATCTTGACGGGGGCCGAGAGTACATGATTTTTCTCGTGTGTAGCGATGCGCGGGGTCGCAGGTAATAACGCGACCACTTGACGAAATCGCATCTTCCATTTGCTGTGGTAGAGCCTCGATCCGGTAAGCCGACGAGATCGAAGGCTCCACTTCTGCCTGCACCGCCGTGCAGCGCACATCTCGCGACGGATGCCTCAGCGCACCCGTGAGCGATAGCGAACGCCAACCCCCATTGAATGAGGAGTACTTCACGATGTCTTCTGTCGCCCCTGCGCGCACCGTTCCGGTGGAGACCGAGGAAATACGCGCGAGTGCCCTGCGGGAGTTACGTGCCGTACTCTCCGCGGAGAACTACGAGGGCGCCGTACGCTGCGCGATGAGGTTGCACGACGCCCTGCCCGGCAACCGCGGGCTGGACCAGAGCGTCGTCCTGGTCGCCTACGGCGGTGGCAAGGACAGTTCGTACACCCTGACGTTCGTCCGGGCCATGCAACTGATCCTCTTCCGGATCCACGGCTCGACCTTCCGGATGCGGGTGGCGACGAACCGGCACGCGGGCATGCCGCGGGCGGTGATGGAGAACATCGACCGCGCCTACACCGCGCTGCGCCTGGCCGAGGACCCCGACTGCGAGCTGCTGCTGATCGACGGCCAACGGGTGCGCCCGTTCGACGTGGACCAGCCCCAGGCTCCGGACGTGGTGGAACGCAACCGCACCGACATCCTCATGACCGGTCACCGCACGGCCGCCGACGCCCGCCCGACGTTCTGCAACGCCTGCAACCTGAGCATGGTCAACTCCTTCGGCCTGGCAGCGGGGTACGAGGGCGGCGTGGACCTGATCATCACCGGCGACTCCCAGCGTGAGCAGCGTGACTACTACCTGTGGGTGTCACGGCTCGCCAAGCGGTTCGGGCTCCAGCCGCCCCGGGACCAGCGCTCTGGCTTCAAGGGCTTCCTGGCGTCGTTGAACAACATCTCGCAGGCGTACTTCGCGGACATCCACGGCGCGGACGCCTCCGACGCCATAGCGGACCACGCCATCACCACCGGGGTCCGCGAAGGGCTGCAGTTCTTCTCCATCTACGACGACACGGCCTACGCCTCCGGCGACCACTGGGAGCTGCTCACCGACTTCCTGCACTTCAGCTTCGACGACATCGCCTTCAGCTTCACCGAATCCGACTGCGCCAACCCCGCGCTCATGGGGCACCTGCGCGCACTGAAGTGCGAGCGCCGCTACGGCCGCACGTACGCTGACGGGCTCGACGAGTACGTGAACTTCGCGATCTCGCTGATGCACAAGAAGGAGTTCCCTCCGCAACTCGTGCAGCTCATGCGCGACCGGTACGACGGCGCCGCCGACCGTATGCGGGCCGCCATGGACGACTACGCCATGGAAGCCTACGGGCTCACTGAGGAGCAGTTGGTGGCCATGGTCTACGCGCCGTTCACGGAGAAGGGCGCCGGCCTGGACGCGTACCTCGGGGCCGAGCAGCCCGACCTGACCGGGAGTGCCCCGGCCATCCACGGGCTCCTCGACGGAGCCGACGGCGATCCCGAGTTGGTCGTACGCCTGGAGCGGCTGACCGGCCTGACCCTGGACCAACTCCGTGTGCTCTACCGCGGTTCGCTGCGGATCACCGCCAACACCATGGACAGCAGCGAGTTGATCGACTCGATTCTCGAAGGCGATCCGCACAAGGAGGTCATCCAGACCCGGCACACCGCGGACGGGCCCTTGGTGTCCGAGTTGCTCTCGGGCCGGTGACAGGTGTCCGACCAGGCAAGCGACTTCGTACAACTCGGCGCGACCCGGGACGGGTTGGACCCATACCTGGAATGTGCGCGCCAACGGGGCATGCGGGCGGTGCTCGTGGAGACTCCGGCCTATCTGCGCTGGCGGCGCATGCTCGGCCGTCGGCCGTTCGACCTGGAACTGCCGGTGGACGAGCCGCAGGACCCGGCGGCGGTCGCCGTCGCACTCGCCGACGCGGGGGTGGCTCCCCAGCTCGTGCTCTCCGGGTTCGAACGGTACGTGTACGCGGGGTTCGACCTGGCCCGCGCCGTGCGCACGGCGCCGTGGCCGCAGGTCGGCGAGGAGTTCCGGCCGCTGGACAAGCACCATCAGCGCCAGGCGCTGCTGCGCGCCGGAGCCGATCTGCACCAGCCGCGTTTCGCGCTGCTCGGCTCGGATCACACGACGGACGACGGACTCGGCTACCCGCAGGTGATCAAGCCGTCGGATGGTGGCGGAGGGCTGGGAGTCCTGCTCGTGGACGGCCCGCGCCAGCGGCTGCGCGCCGTCGAGCTCATCCGGGGCATGCGCAACTACGGGGGCGGCGAGTTCGTCTCCGTACTCGCGGAGGAGTTCGTCAAAGGGCCGGAGCTGTCCTTGCAGGGTGTCGCCCACGCGGGACGGCCCTACCTGCTCAGCGTGTGCGAGAAGCTCACCACCCTGGAGGAGGTGCCCGGGGAATCCGGGCTGTCTGGTTTCCGGGAGGTCGGCCATCTGGCGCGTCACGGCAGCACCGCCGACGGCGCGCTGCTGGACCTGGCGGACCGGTGCCTGCGCGCCGTCGGCTACCGGGAAGGCCCGTTCCACGTCGACGTCATCCAGGGGGAGGCCGGACCGGTCTTCGTGGAGATGGGGTTCAGGCTCTCCGGAGGCGGCCTGGTGGCGCTGGTCGAGAAGGCGACCGGCATGCGCTGGGCCGACGTGGTCTTCACCGTCCACCTCGACCGGGAACCGCCAGCCCTACTTCCTGCGCGAGCGCGGGCCGTGGGTCAGATCGCGGCTGTCTCGGAGGAGGAACTCGACGCCGGTGCCGACCTCGCGCGGGCCGGTTCCGACGTCGAGGTGGTCCGCGCCGCACCGTTCCCGGCCGCTGGTGCCCTTTCCGCGACCGATCGCGAGGTTCTCGCCTCGGACCTGTTCCGGCACACCGGTTCGGTGGGCCGGGTCATCGTCACCGGCGAGAACTGCGCCGACGTGCATGCCCTGCTCCGGCCGCTCGTCGCCCCACGACTACGAGGTTGACCGCCATGTGCCGACTCATCCTGGCCACCGGCCGCTTCGACGCCCGCGACATCCTGGATGCCGCCGTCGACATGAGCTGTGGCCGTACCGCCGACCACGACGGGCCCACCGACGTCCACCCCAACGGCTGGGGTGCGGTGTGGCGCCGACAAGACGCCCCGCACGGGCTCGCCGTCCACCGGGACGTCCGTCCGCTCGGTGAGAGCTTCCACGACTCACCGTTGAGGGACCTGAACACCGAGTTCCTGGCCATCCACGCACGGCACGCCACGCTGGCCAAGAACCAGGGCCTGAAGTGCACCCACCCTCTGGAGCGTGGCGGCGAGTACCCCTGGTACTTCATGCACAACGGGTTCCTCCCGACCGTTTACCAACTGCTGGGCCTGCCCGAGTCCGAGTTCGACTCCCGTGAGTACTTCGACTACATCGTGCCGCGAGGCGCCCGACGGCTCGACGAGGCATCGACGCTGAAGCGGCTGGGCGCCATACCCGCTGGCGGAAGTTCGGGCAACGCCATCGTCGTCAATCCGGAGAACGCCTATGTCATCCACTGGACGACGCCGGGCAATCCGGCGCCCCGCTACTTCGGTATGTACACCCTGCGCACACCGCGGTTCCGGGTGATCGCCTCGGAGGTGGTTCCGGCTCTTGCGCCGCCCGAGCAGTGGGAACCCCTCAAGCCCGACCACGTAGTGGAGATCCCGCTCACTCCGGTCCCCAGCCCCGTACTCTCGTGAAGGAGAACACCACCATGGCGTCCGCCGAAACGTGGACCCGCGTCATCGTCGACGCAAGCACCGCCCGTCCCGACTCCGCGCTGCTGCACCAACTGGCCCATGGCGAGATCGCCGTGGTCGTGCTGCGCAACCTCCTTCCGGCCGAGGCGTTCGCGGTCAACCGTGAGCGCATCGGCAAGCTCCTCGCCAACGCCTCCACGACGGAGTACGTCAACGGCGCCCTGACCACCGTCGGCCCGTACCTGGCCAAGTACCTCGACCGTCCGCAGGGCTACTTCGAGGACGCCGAGGCGGCCAGGGCCATGCTCGACAGCGTGGAGTTCGACCTGGACGGTCAGGTCCGCTCCGGACTGCGGGAGGCCTTCGGGCTGGGCTCGATGGAACCAGCCCGCGAGCCGGATGGGCGCGAGTACTCGCCGTCGGTGGTGCGCATCCACGCCAACGGCGTCCGTAATCCGCTGCACAACGACAACATCATGCGGGACGCGGCAGGAACCGGGATCGCCCTCGCCGACCTGGCCTTCCAACTAAGCTGCGTGGTCTGCCTCCAGGAGTGCGACGGGGGCGGCGAGTTGCGGATGTACCAGAGGGAGTGGAAGCCCGTGGACGAGGCGCACAAGATTCCCGGCGGGCTCGGCTATGACGAGGCCGTGGTGGACGGGATCCCGTGCCACGAGTTCAAGCCGCAGGCCGGGGACGTCTACCTGATAAACCCCACCCGCTACCACTCCATCGAAAGAGTCTCCGGATCGGACCGGCTCACCATGGGATTCTTCGTCGGCTTCGGCGACGACCGGCTCAAGGACGCGGTGGTGTGGGGATGACCGAACCCGCCTCGCTCGCCCACGACGCACAGCCGGCCAGCACGTTCGACCGGCTGGTGGCCCTGCTGGACGAGAACGACGCGGCGTACCAGATCATCGAGCACGAGCCCGAAGGCCGCACGGACGTGGTGAGCGAGATGCGCGGCAACCCGCTGTCACAGGCCGCCAAGTGCGTTGTCACCCGGGTCAAGTTGACCAAGAAGACGTCGCACTACGTCCTGGCCGTCGTGCCCGGTGACCGCCGCGTCGACCTCGCCCGAATCCGGGAGTTGTGGGAGGCGAAGCACGTCTCGTTCGTGGAACAGGAGACCGCGGAACGCCTTTCCGGCTCGGTGAGCGGCTCCATCGTGCCCTTCTCGTTCGACCCGGCGCTGGAATTGGTGGTCGACCCCGGCCTGCTGGAGCATCAGCGGATGTTCTTCAACGCCGGTGAGCTGCACGTGTCGTTGTCCCTGGACACGCGGGACTACGTACGGGCCGCCTCCCCGCGGGTGGAACGGATCGCCGAACCCGCCGCCTGACGCCCGGCGCCTCACGACGCGTCGGGCCACACCGTACTGCTACGGCGTGGCCCGACGCGTGTGGAGTTCGGCCGCGGCCTTGGCACGGTCGTCGACGAGCAGGGTGAACACGTCGGGCCTGGCGTAGTGGCCGGTGGCGTCGAAGTCGAAGCGGGCTCTGGTCAGTTCGCCCAGGTCGAGTTCGGCCGTGAGGATGCCTTCGGCGTCTCGCAGCGGGCCGGCCAGGACGTCGCCGAGCGGCGAGACGATGACGCTGCCTCCGTTGATCAGTACGGTGTCCGGGTCGTCGCCCTGGACCGGGTGGATGTCGTCCGGCAGCGCGGACCTGCGCAGATACTGGCAGGCGCTCAGCACGAAGCAGCGGCCCTCCAGGGCCACATGGGCCATCGTCGCCTGCCAGGACTGACGGTCGTCAACCGTTGGAGCACACCACAGGTCGACGCCCTTGGCGTACATGGCCGTACGGAACAGCGGCATGTAGTTCTCCCAGCAGATCGCCGCTCCCAGGCGCACGTCGCCGGTGTCGACGGTCGGCATGGTAGAGCCGTCGCCGAAGCCCCAGATCAACCGCTCCGCTCCGGTGGGCATCAGCTTGCGGTGCTTGCCGAGCAACGTGCCGTCCGGACCGAAGAACAAGGCCGTGCAGTACAGCGTGGCACCGCCGCGCTCGACCGCCCCGACGACCAGGTGGACGCCCAGCTCTCCGGCCAGGTCCGCCAGCGCTTCGGTCTCCGGTCCCGGCACGTCGATCGCCGAGTCGAAGTAGCGCCGGAACTCCTCACGCCCGGACGCGGTACGCGCGCCGACGGTGACCCCGAAATCCAGGCCCTTGGGATAACCACCGAGGAACGCCTCGGGCAGCACCACGATCCGGGCCCCCGCCCCGGCGGCCTCCCTGATGAGGCCTTGGGCCTTGGCGAGGCTCCGGGCCGTGTCGAACAGGCAGGAGCCCGCCTGGACGACAGCGGCGGTGAGCCGACTCACGAACGCGTCCGCAGCCCGGCGACGAGCGCCGTGGTCCTCGGCACATCGACCGAGCGCCGCTCGGCGGCACGCAGCACCGCCCCTGCGATCGCCTCGAGTTCTGTGGGCCGCCCGGCCTCGGTGATTCCTTCCTTGCGCAGGGTCTCCACGGTCTCCTCACCGGCGAGGCGTTCCACGCGGTGACCGGTATGGGCCAGCAGTCCGGCCAGGAGTCCTCCGACACCACCCGGCCCAAGCACTGCCACAGTCGCTGCCACAGCGTTGTCCCTCCCTGGTTCCTCGGCACGACGACGCTTCACCTGCCACAGTAGCGTTCGGGCGATGACCGTCCGCTACGGCGAACAAGCCCTGAAGCAGCCTGGCATGACGGATATTCATGACGGCCGGTCGTGGGGGGCATCGGCAGCCGTATTCCCGCCAGAACAGCGAGACTTGTACCACATGCCGCAGCAGAGTGAGAGTGGTTTGATGGTGAACTCACCTGTTTGACACATGTATTCACCGAGGCTTTACGCTGTTCACCCTGTCGTTGTGCGACGCCTGCGTTCACCATGTGATCTATGAGATTCAGGGGACTACGGTTCGGCCGGACGAACGAGGGAGGCGGCACGCGCCGCTGGCGGATGATCGCCTTGGCGAGTGCCGGTGTGCTGGCCGCGGCGGGACTGACGGCCACCGCCGACACGGGCGTGGCGTCGGCGCACACGGAGGCGTTCCATCCGCCGAAGATCAAGCATGTGTGGATGATCATGCTGGAGAACAAGTCGTACGAGGCGGCGTTCACCGGGCTCAACCAGAACAGCTACCTGTGGAAGACCCTGCCGCAGTACGGCGAGTTGCTGCGCCAGTACTACGGCACCGGGCACTACAGCCTCGACAACTACATCAGCGCCATCAGCGGCCAGGCGCCGGCTCCGGACAACCAGAACGACTGCCCGCAGTACAAGGACGTGGCCCCCGGCTATCCGGCCGCCGACGGCCAGACCTACGCCGCCACCGGCTGCGTCTACCCCAAGTCCGTGCCGACCCTGTTCAACCAGCTCGACGCCAAGCACGTCAGCTGGAAGTCGTACATGCAGGACATGGGCAAGACCGCGGGGCGTGAGGACCCGTACCACTGCGGCATCCCGGGCGACCCGACCGGCAACGGAGTCCCCGACCCGGGCGGCGCCACCGCGGCCGACCAGTACGTGCCCAAGCACAACCCGACCGCCTGGTTCCACTCGGTCACCGACCACGCCTCCGACTGCAAGAACGTCGTCCCCTTGGACGGGCGGGCCGCCCAGCCCGGCCACTCGGCCGAGAGCGGCCTGGCCCAGGACCTCAAGAGCGAGGCGACCACCCCGGCCTTCTCCTGGATCACGCCCGACAACTGCTCGGACGCGCACGACTCGACCTGCAAGGGCGACAACGGCTCCGGTGACCCGAACAACCACCAAGGCGGCCTGTACGCCTCGGACTTGTTCCTGGAGAAGTGGATCCCGCAGATCATGTCCTCGCCCGCGTTCCAGGACGGCGGCTTGATCGACATCACCTTCGACGAGGCGTTTCCGCCGTACAAGCTCTACGGCAACTCCACCGCCGACTACCAGGGCAACTCCGACCCGAGCCTCAACACTCCGACGGACACCTCGCAGTCGATCGTCGCCTGCTGCAACGAACTCCCGGGCCCGAACACCAACCAGCCCGGCTTCCAGGCTTTCGGCCAGGACACCACCCCGGGCGGTGGCATCACCGGCTCCGTCCTGATCTCCCGTTACATCAAGCCGGGCACCATCAGCGACCAGCCGTACAACCACTACTCCTGGCTGCGCAGCATGGAAGACCTGTACGGCATTCACGATGGCGGCACGGACGGCCACGGCCACATCGGCTACGCCGCCATGCAGGGCCTCCGTGCGTTCGGCCCGGACGTGTACAATAACCCCGGCGGCCACGCGATGGCACCGGCTGCCCTGGGCGCCCGGGGCGTCTACTCGGCCACCTCGACGCCCGCGCAGGACCAACCGGCGCTGGTGACACCGCAGTTCACCGGGGCCAACGCCGTCCGCGACAGCCTACGGCCCGGCGCTGCCGCGGGAGCCGGCAAGTGATCCACCGCACCACCCGCCAGGGCCGTACCCGCTACGGGTACGGCCCCGGCGCCCGCCGTCCGCTGGCCGCCGTCGCGCTCCTCGTCCTGGGGCTGGTCGCAACCGGTTGTGCGCACACGTCGGATGCCCCGCAGGACCTGGGCCGCGTCCCCATTCCGACGGCGCCCGCCTCACCCGTGGTGCCGACCGCGTCCCCGGGGCACGCCCAACTCGTCGCGATGGGCGATGCGGTCGGGGTCAGTACCGGCAGCGACCAGGCTCAGATCACCGCCGCCGGTCCCGACCTACGCCTCCCCAGCACTGCCAGCGGCAGGCCGCCCGCTTCCGCACCGGGGACGATCACCGTCACCGTGCACCCGGTGAGCGGCACCACCACCCTGCGCGCCGACGACCTCACCATCACCGATGAACTCGGCCACTCCGTGCACTTCACATCTGACCGGCCCACCGCCGACGCAAGCCAGGGTCAGGCAGCGGTGCTGCACCTGGCCGCGACATACGCCGCCGGTCACTCCACCATCACCTGGAAGCCTGCCGGTAAGCCTCTGGTCACCTGGGACTTCGAGGTTGAACTCGACTGATGCCGCCCGGAGTTCGGCGTCGCCACGCTCTGGCGGACCTGATCCGTCGATGCTTCCGTGGCGTGCGTCCGCGCGGCTGCCGAGGCCGTCACGGCTGGGGTGAACCGAGCCAGGCCAGGCACGCGGCAACCATGGTGTGGACGCCAGTGGCCAGGGTGGGTTCGAGCGTCGGGGCGAAGTGGGGTGAGTGGTTGTACGGGACGTCGCCGGTGGCCATGAGCCGGGGGTCGGTGCCCCCGACGCACCAGTAGACGGAGGGGGCGCCCGCGGCCGTGCCGAGGACGCCGAAGTCTTCGCTGGCACTGATGGGATCCGGCATCAGCCTGACCTGGTCCGGGCCCAAATGGGCGCGGATCGCGGCAATGGTGGTCTCCACGGCCTGTGCCGGGCAGGTCAGCAGTGGCGCCGAGTGCGACAAGGTGAGCTCCGGTTCGCGAACGGCGCCGGATGCGTTCGCTTCGGCCTTGACGATCCGCTCGACCGAGGCGAGCACGCGGTCGCGGACCGCCTCGTCGAAGCTGCGGACGTTGATGTGCAGGTCGGCGGTGTCCGGGATGATGTTGTCCTTGGTGCCGGCCTGGATGGATCCGACGGTGACCACGGCGGCTTCGGCCGGGGCGAGTTCGCGGGCCACGATCGTCTGCAGCCGCAGTACGATCGCGGCCGCGATCACGACCGGATCGATCGTGGCATCCGGGCGCGACGCGTGTCCGCCCCGGCCGAACACCCGGACCCGCAGCGAATCCGACGCGGCCATCAGCGTCCCGGTCCGGTAGGCGACCACCCCGGCCGGAAGCGCGCCGACCACGTGTTGTGCGAGGGTGACCACAGGAGTGCCGAAGCGGTCGAACAAACCGTCGGCGACCATCGCCGCCGCACCGGCCACCAGTTCCTCGGCGGGTTGGAAGACCAGTAGCAGGGTCCCACTCCAGTGCTGTCGCGCGGCGGCGAGCAGGCGCGCCGCGCCGAGCAGCCAGACCGTGTGCAGGTCGTGGCCGCAGGCGTGCATCACCGGCACCGACGTACCGTCGGGGTCGGTGCCGACGACCGTGCTCGCGTACGGCAGACCGGTCTGCTCGGCGACCGGCAGTGCGTCGATGTCGGCCCGTGCCAACACGGTGGGGCCGGGACCGTTGCGTAGCACGGCGACCACACCGGTCCGGCCGACTTCGGTGGTCACTTCGTATCCATCGGCTGCGAGCTCCCGGGCGATCACCCGGGATGTTCGGTGCTCCTGGAAGGACAGTTCCGGATGGGAGTGCAGATCGCGGTAGGCCTCCGCCAGTTCATCTCGCAGTGCGTTGTCTAAACCCGCTGTGACAGCACGCATCTGGTCGTCCATCAACATCTCCGTAGGGTTTGGGGGTGCCCGTGGTCGCCAAGAGGACCTGCGGCCGACAAGGCGTCGGCTGGCCACCTCAAACCTGCCCCGCCAGCGGCGTTCGATCCCTCCATCCGCTCGGAGCGCGGTTCGAGCGTCGAAAGGCCGAGACCCCGGCGCCCAAGTGGCGCCGGGGCCCTCAGGCTTGGGGAGATCAGCCGCTGTGGGCGGCGTCGAGAATCAGCCGTGCGATCGCGTCGGGGTGCGTGACGATCGACAGGTGCCCTGCGTCGAGTTCGATGGTCTTCGCGCCCATGCGGGCGGCAAGGAACCGTTCGAGTTCGGGCGAGGTGGTCCGGTCGTTCTTCGACACCGCGTACCAGGTGGGCTTGTGGCGCCACGCGGCCACGGTGGTCGTCGACTTCGGGAACAGCGAGTCCGTGATAGGGCCCTGGGCGGCGTAGAGCGCGAGTGCGCGGCGTCTGGGCACTCCTTCCGCGAAGTCGTTGAGGAACCCCTCCTTGCTCAGCTGCTTGAAGCCGCCGGACTCGACGAGTTGAGCGTTTGCGGGCGGGGTGGGGAATTTCGCGGAGAGGGCCGTGTAGTCCTCCCCGGCGTCGGGCGCACGGGCGGCAACGTAGACCAGCCCGGTGCCGTTCGGGGCGAGGCCCGCCTGGGAGATGACCGTGCCGCCCCAGGAGTGCGCGGCCAGGATCGTCGGCCCCTCCTGCAGGGCGAGCGCGCGCTCGGTCGCCGCGACATCGTCGGCGAGCGACGTCAGCGGATTCTGCACCGCCGTCACGTTCATGCCGGCCGACTGCAGACGCTCGATCACCTCCGACCACGACGAACCGTCCGCGTACGCACCGTGGACGAGCACCGCGTTCCGCACGGGTGGAACGCTCGGTTCCGGGTGGGGGCGGGTTGCGGACGAGGGCAGGTCCTGGGCGGCGGCCCCGGTAGACGGCGGACCGGCGACCGAGGCCGCCGCGACTCCCGCGGTGAGCGCGCCAGAGAATGTTCGTCGACTGATCATTGGCTGTGCTTCCCCGTTCACTCGCGGCCCGCGCGGGACGACGCGGGCGCGTACGTGCCGCGCTCATGGGAGATTCGCGGAATGGCGGCGGGATGGAGCCCCGCGGGGTTGGCTGATCCGTACAGCGCAGCGCCGTCAACAAGACGCTATCGCGGAACGGCGTCTCCCGCACCACAGGCACCACAGGCGCCACGCGCACCATGTGCCACCTGGCCCGAGGCGTCTAACCGGCACACCGGCGGCCGGAAGGCGGAGCTACGCTCGGGTCGTGATCGCTTCCTGGGAACCCACGGCCGTGGGCGTCCTGCGGCTTCCCTCGGGTCGGCTCGTGCGCGGTCGAGGACTGCGCCGACCGCTCCCGGCGGGCCCGGTGCCCACCTTCGCCCTCTACCTGCTGGGCCATGAGCCACCCGCCGTCGAGTGGGAAGCCCGGTGGCTTCGCTGGCCCGACTTCTGGCTACCGTCCGACCGCACAGCAACCGCCACCGCACTACGCGAGGCATGGGCGCGCGCCGAGACCGAGCGCATCGAGATCGCCTGCGCTGGCGGACACGGACGAACCGGCACGGCACTGGCCTGCCTCGCGGTGCTCGACGGGGTACCCAACCGCGAAGCGGTCGCCTACGTCCGGAAGCACTATGCTCCACATGCCGTCGAGACACCCTGGCAACGCCGCTATGTCAACCGCTTCCAGTAGCGACGCGGCCAGCCGCCACAACTCCGCGACGCCACCGGCGACTTCCGTCACCAGGGATGGCCCGGTGGCTCATGCGTTCCACCACGTCCGACGGTTCCGCGCAGCGCCGTAGATCGTCTCGACGTCGGACGAAGTCCACACCCTGGGAAGGCCTTTGAGCGCAGCGACTCCTCGGTCCTGAACAACGCGGACGTCGTGTAACGAGGGCACGACGGTGACCCGTGCCGCGTCGACGAACGCCAGGACAGCGTGGACGTCGACAGCGAAGCCGCAGGAACGGGTGAGAGCCGACGAGGCGCGTTGGGCCTCGGCCCGGCTCTTGCGCACATACGGATACGACTGGCCGCCGATCTTGACGGAGTCGTCGCCGACCCATAATCGAGCGTCACGGTGGTTCTTGGTGTTGATGGAGAAGACACCGCCGGGCCCGATCAGCAGATGGTCGATGTCCACGCCACTCGGCAGCGGTATCGAGTGGAGCACCCGCCAGCCCTTGCGGGTAAGTCGTTCGAGCTCCGCCCCGATCACCCGCTCACCGGCCAGGCCCTTCCGCCAACTGTCGCCCTCCGACGGGCGGCCAAGGAGCATCGCCAACAGCTGGCGCCAGAAGCCCGGCGCCACTTCGTCCAGCTTTTCGCGCAGCAGTTCACCGGGGCGGTTGGTGGCGAGGTCGTCGTCGGGGGAGACCCGCGCGGGAACCGGCGGCACAGCGCTCGTCAGAGGGGGCGTACTGGCCAAGTAGGGCGCAAGGACGTGGAGTGCGGCGTCCCGATAGGTCTCGATCAGAACGTTGACCCGTCCAGTTCTGCGATCACACCAGGCGACGTTCTCGCCACTTGGAAGGTTCACATACAACCGGTCGTGTCCGTACCGTTTCCAGGGCGAGACGCGTAAGTCGGGCACCCTCAGTCCACCTCCGGCTTCGATGACAGTTGAACGCCCGGATCCAGATCATCGGGGCCCATGGTGACACGCGGTCCGGGGCCTTGTCCTGGAGGCCACCGGGCACCGGCACGTCGGCGGTCAGTTCACACAGAGGTGTCCGAGTGACAGCAGCGGCCGGGCGACGGTGAGTCCGCCGCCCGGCCGCGACCTGAGGCGGCTGTCGTCACGAGATGGTCTGGGTCCACTTCTCGATGACGGTCTTCTTGGCGGTCGCCAGCTGGTCCTCGGTCGGGAAGGCGGGCGAACCGGTGACCGCGGGAAGCTTGCCGGCGGCGACGGGGTCCAGGCTGCCGTCCACCTCCATGGAGTCCATCTGCGCCGGGCGGGCGTATCCCTTGAGGAACAGGTTCTGGCCCTCGGCGCTGTACAGGTACTCCTCCCAGAGCCGGGCGGCCGCCGGGTGCGGCGCGGAGGCGTTGATCGCCTGCGAGTAGTACTGGGCGTAGATGCCGTCGGTGGGGACGACCACCTGCCAGTTCAGACCCTTGCTCTTGAACGCGTCCGCGTAACCGGCGTTCAGGTAGTCCCAGTCGATGGTGATCGGCGTCTGGCCCTTCTGGATCGTCGCCGGAGTGGCCGCCGCCGTGTTGAGGTTGCCAAGCCGCTTCAGCTTGCCGAAGAAGTCGATACCGGGCTGGATCTGGACGAACGAACCGCCGTTGGCCATCGACGCCGCGTACACCGCGCCGAACGCGGCACCGGACTTGGTCGGGTCGCCGTCGAGCGAGACCTCGCCCCGGTAGTCCGGCTTGAGCAGATCCGCGAAGGTCTTGGGGCACACCTTGACCCGCTTGGCGTCGCAGCCGATCGAGATGTAGCCGCCGTAGTCGTTGTACCAGGCGGCGCCGGAGTCCTTCTGGGCGGCGGGGATGTTGTCGAAGGAGGCCACCTTGTAGGAGGCGAACAGCCCCTGCTGGGCGCCGCTGAGAGCGAAGTTCGATCCCAGGTCGACCACGTCGGGAGCGTTCGACTGGCCCTTGCGGGAGGTGATGGCGTTCACCTCGTCCTGGCTGGAGCCGGACGGGTTCTCGTCCTGGACCTTGATGCCGTACTTCTTGGTGAACCCGTCGATGATCGCGCCGTAGTTGGCCCAGTCGCGGGGCAGGGCTATGGCGTTGAGCGTACCTTCCTTCTGCGCGGCGGCGACCAGGGCGTCCATACCGCCGAGGTCGGCCGCCGAGGTGGCGGTGGCTGCGCTCTTGTCGTTCGCCGTGGTGCTCGTGGCGGGCGTGGTGCCGCAGGCGCTCAAGGTGAGCGCCGCCGCGGCGAGGACGCCGGTGGCGCCGATAGCCCGGGTACGGGGCACGTTCACGGGGTCTCCTTGCGGGGGTCTGTAAAGGGCCCAGGTTGGCGGTGCAACTTGACGGGCTCAGTACGTAGCAGTTCGGTGGCTGAAAAGTGAACAAGTGGCCGAGAAGCGATGACGGTAGCCGGAACGGAGCGGGTCGTCCAGAGCGGGCAGGGCCTGTGGGGCGGATCTTTGCCGGATTGCGGTCAGTTTGATACCGCCGGTCAGTACTGCTTGTCTCCACACCGTTACAGAAGCAAGATCTTTTTGCGTCCCGCGGACGGCGGTCCCAAGGCCTGTGGGGCGGGGGGCAGTTCGTCTGCGGCTATACGAGAGTTGGGCAAAGCGCCCAGATCGCGCGAGCGGGGGCGATGGGTACGAACGGGCGGACCGATCGATGCGCTCGGCGGCGGAGTCCGTCCGGCACCCTGCCGACGGCGGGATGGAACGTGTGCGTTCGTGGGGGAGCCGTTTGCGAACATGGGTGTATCCGGACAGCCGGGCCGGGGGCAACCCGACAGCCGAACAGTCAAGCCCGGGTGCTCTCGGTGCGCGGTTCGACGGGCCCGCGGTGCGTCTTCCGAGGTCAGTTCATGGCGTCCTGACCGTGGTCATCCTCGCTCTTATGCATCCAATTATGAGCAAAGCGGGCGCCCGGTGTCGGTGAGGGGGAGTGGATCAGGCCAGACGCTTCCTGGAGCCGACCGGATCTCGCCCACCGCTGCTCACCCACCCATCCCGTCCCACCTGCGCGAATCCGCAGCCCGATGACTACCGGACTGGCCAACTCCCCTTGTTGGTACGGCCCGTGTCCCATTGCCCCCTTTACGGGAGGTCGTCCATGCGCTGGAATGCGTGAGCTTGTCGGGACGGGTGTTCCAGAAGCATGCACGCGTCCGACACCGGTACGTGGGCCCTGGCATACCCCCTGACGTCTTACCAGACGAAAGGATGTCAATGTTCGGCTGGCGCAAACCGCAGCTAGCAGGCGTCACACTCACCGCCGCGTCCATGGTGCTGGCCCTCGGGACGGCCGCGAACGGCACTCCGTTGACTCTGACTTCTGCGCCGAACGCGCAGGCGGTATCGGACAACAGAGCACCGACCCCTGTGATCGTGATTCTGAAGGACCAGATACCGAGCGTCCCGGCCGACGCCGGACATCTGAAGGCGCGCGCGCAGCACACCGCGTCCGCGCAGGCCCCGTTGCTGGCGAGGGTCAAGGCGGGAGGTGGCACCCGGATCAAGAGCTTCGTGGTCGGCAACGCCTTCTCCGCGACGGTCAGTCCGGCGCTCCGGGCAGCCGTGGCGGCCGATCCCGCGGTCGCCTCGGTCGTGCCCGACGAGTCGGTGACGGTGAACCCGCCGAGTGGCGCCGCCACACCGGGCGGCGCGGGAGGCAAGCAGGGGCCCAGGGCCACCACGCCCAAGGCCCGGAGCACCGCCCACAACGGGCAGCGGGACCCGAACGCGATCTGCCCGAGCGATCCGTCCAAGCCCCTGCTGGAACCCGAGGCGCTCTACTCGACGCATGTCGAGGGCACCCCCGGCTCGCCGGGCGCCCACGACATCGCCAACGGGAAGGGCGTCAAGGTCGCCTACATAGCCGACGGGCTGGACCCCAACGACCCTGATTTCATACGGCCCGACGGTTCGCACGCGGTCATCGACCACCAGGACTTCTCGGGCGATGGCTGGGACGCGCCGAGCGGTGCGGCGGAGGCCTTCGGCGACGCCTCGGCGATGGTCGCGCAGGGCACCCAGAGCTACGACCTGTCGAAGTTCGTCAACCCGACCCACCCGCTGCCCGCCGGATGCAACATCCGTATCGAGGGCATCGCACCCGGCGCCTCCCTGGTGGCCCTCAAGGCGGGCGGAAGCACCTTCCCGAACTCGGCGATCCTGCAGTCCATCGACTACGCCGTCTCGGTGGCCCATGTCGACGTGCTCAACGAGTCGTTCGGCAGCAACGTCACCCCGGACAGCAGCGCGCACGACACCATCTCGCTCTTCAACGACCAGGCGGTGGCCGCCGGTGTGACCGTGACGGTGTCCAGCGGAGACGCCGGTATCAACAGCACCATCGGCACACCGTCCACCGATCCGCATGTGATCTCCACAGGCGCCTCGACGGACAACCAGTCGTACCTGCAGACCGGTTACGCGGCCTCGCAGTTCTCCAACGGCACCTGGGCCAACAACAACATCTCGGCGCTCTCCTCCGGTGGCTTCACCCAGGCAGGACGCACCGTTGACCTGGTCGCCCCGGGTGAGGCGGACTGGGCGCTCTGCTCGCCCAAGATCGCCGAGTACACCGAGTGCACCAACTACAACGGCACCGGCAGCCCGATCCAGCCGTTCGGCGGGACCAGTCAGTCCGCGCCGCTGACCGCCGGTGCGGCAGCCCTGGTGATCCAGGCCTACCGGGACGGCCACCAGGGCAAGTCCCCGGCGCCCGCACTGGTCAAGCAGCTGCTGACCGGCACCGCCCAGGACCTCGGCCTGCCCGCCCAGGAGCAGGGCGCGGGTCTGCTGAACGTCCGCGGCGCCGTCGAGGCCGCCCGGGGCTACCAGAACTCCTCGGGCGCGCAGCAGAGCAGCACCGTCGCCGTCACCACCGGCCAGGTGGACATCACCGGCCACCCGGGCTCGGACCACACCGCGAACGTCACCGTGGTCAACACCGGCCACACCGCCCAGACCGTGAACGGCGCCACCCGTACCTTCGCGCCGCTGGCGGACGCGCGGCAGACCGTGGCGCTGAACTCGTCCACCGACCCGCAGTTCGCGTACGCCACCACCGGCGCGCCCTGGGTGCACCACGACGTGAAGTTCACGGTCCCGCCGGGCGCCGACCGACTCGCCGCGTCGATCGCCTGGAAGGGCGCCGCCCAGAGGTCGGGCGCCAACATGGTGACCCCGGTGGTCCGGCTCACCCTGCTGGACCCCTCCGGCCGACTGGAGACCAACACCCGTCCGCAAGGCGGCCCGGTCTCAGCCAACTTCGGCATCGCCGACGTGCCGCACCCGGTCGCCGGTCAGTGGACCGCGATCCTCTACACCCCGGTCGGCAGCAACGGCTTCACCGGTCCGGTCCTGCTGGACACCGCCACCCAGCGTGCGGTGCAGGCAGGTTCGGTCAGCCCGCAGGTGACCGAACTGGCGCCGGGCCAGAGCAAGACCCTGCACGTCCACCTCACCACCCCGGCGACCAGCGGTGACACCGCCGAGTCGATCACCGTGGCGAGCTCGAACGGCCACACCACCAGCGTTCCGGTGATCCTGCGCAGCCTCGTCGACCTGTCCGGCGGCAGTGCCGCCTTCACCGGCGCCGTCACCGGCGGCAACGGCCGCGATGCCTCGCCCGCGCAGTCCTTCACCTACGCGTTCGACGTGCCGCGAGGCCACCGCGACGTCCGGGTCGGCATTACCCTCAGCGATCCGAACGGGCTGGTGCAGGGCGCGCTGATCAGCCCCAACGGCACCCCGGTCGACATCGAGAGCAACGCGCTCATCAACGCCGCCGGTGACCTCACCGGTACCAGCCGGGGCGTCTCGGCCACCACGCTCAACCCCGCCGCGGGCCGCTGGCGCTTCGTCCTGGTGGTGATCAACCCGGTCAGCGGTGCCGAACTCAACGCGCCGTTCCACGGCACCATCGGCTTGGACCAGGACCGGGCGACCGCCACCGGTCTGCCGAACAGCGCGGCCACCAAACTGGCGGCGGGCAAGCCGGCCACGGTGAACGTGACCTACACCAACAACACCGCGGCGACCCAGATGATGCACGCCGACGGCCGACTCACCACCATGGTGGACCTCCCGCTGGTGCCGCAGGGCACCTCGGGCACCGTCGCACTCCCGCTGCACCCGACCTCGACGGTCCCCGGCTTCCTGGTGCCCCCGGGCACCGACCAGCTGACCGCGGTCGGCGCCTCCTCGACTCCCGCGCAACTGGAGTTGAGCGGCACCAGCGGTTCGCCCGACGCGTTCGGCGACCTCAAGCAGGCGCAGGACGGGTCGACCGTCTCGGTCGTCAAGGACGAAGGCAGCACCTCGCAGCCGGTCGTCCCGGGCTTCTGGAGCAGCTACGTGCAGCAGATCGGCCCGTTCCCGGCCGCCGGTGCCCCGGCGGGCACCTCGACGATCACCGCGAGCGCCCATACCCAGGCGTTCGACCCGGCGTTCACTTCCAGCACCAACGACCCGTTCGCCGTGGCCGTGAACGCCTCGGCACCGGGGCTCAAGCCGGTCACCGTCAAGCCCGGCGCCACCGGCACCCTGCAGGTCACCATCACCCCGCGCGGTCAGAAGGGCAGCACCGTACACGGTGTCCTGTACCTGGTGTCCGCTCCGGGCGGCGTGGTCACCGCCAACAACCAGTTCGGCACCACCGGTTCCGTCCTGGCGGCGATCCCCTACAGCTACACCGTGAACTGACGTAACGTCAGAATGCTGGCCGAGGCCGTCCCCGTTACGGGGCGGCCTCGGCTGCTTCGTAACGGGACGTGCCGCCGGGCCACCAGGGGTCACCGGATCTGGCGGCGGACCAGCTCGTGGAACAGGCCGCCGGTGTCGGCCAGGAGTTCGGCGGGCGGCCCCTGCTGGAGGACCCGGCCGTCGGACATGACGACCACCCGGTCGGCGTCCATGATGGTGGACAGCCGGTGAGCGATCACCACGCGGGTGGCGCGCAGCTTGCGGGTGCTCTCGATCACCACCCGCTGGGTCTCGTTGTCCAGCGCGCTGGTGGCCTCGTCGAAGAACAGGACGCGCGGGCGGCGGATCAACGCCTGGGCGATCATCAGGCGTTGCCGCTGTCCGCCGGAGACGGTGCCGCCGCCATCGGAGAGCACGGTGTGCATGCCCATCGGCATCCGCTTGATGTCCTCGGCCAGCCCCGCCATCTCGGCGGCCTCCCATGCCTCTTCCAGCGAGAACATCTCGGCGCCGCAGATGCAGTCCAGGATCGAGCCGGTGAACGGCTGGGCGTTCTGCAGGACGACTCCGCACTGGCGGCGTACGGCGGCCTGGTCGAGGGCCGCCAGGTCCTGGCCGTCGTAGAGCACACTGCCGGAGACCGGTCGGTCGAAGCCGATGAGCAGGCGGAGCAGGGTCGACTTGCCGCAGCCGCTGGCCCCGACGATGGCGACGAACTCGCCTGGCGACACCCGGAACGACACGTTGTCGAGCACCAGCGGCCCGTCCTCGGCGTACCTGAAGGACAGGTCCCTGGCCTCGATCGCGCCGGACAGGGTGCCGGGCGCCGTGCTGCCCCCGCGCACCTCGGGCACCTCGTCGAGCACCGGCTTGATCTGCTCGTACAGCGGGAGGACGGAGGCGGCCGAGATGAGCGCACCGGTGAGCTGCGTCACCGAGGTCAGCAGCATCGTCACGGCGGTGTTGAAGGTCAGGAAGCTGCTCGCCGACAGGGAGCCGCGGGCCGGACCGGCGAGCAGCATGAACATGATGAGCGTGCAGAACGGCAGATAGACCGCGTTGAACACGGTGATCAGGTTCTTGATCCGGCCGACCCGCCGCTGCAGTTCGCGACTGCGGGCGAACTCGCGTGCCCAGGCCGCGTAGGCGAAGCTTTCCGCCGCGGCGACGCGCAGTTTGGGCAGCCCCCGCAGCGTCTGGAACGCCTGGTTGTTGAGCTTGTTGTTGAGCACGGTCAACCGGCGCTGCCACCGCAACTGCCACAGGCCCAGACCGAGGAACACCGCGCCGATGACGACCAGCATCGCCAGCGCCGTCAGCGCCAGCGGGAGGCTGTACCACAGCAGCAGGACCAGGTTCACCGCACCGACCGTGCAGGCCTGTACAGACACCGAGCTGATGCCGGACAGCACACGGCGTATCGCGCTGATGCCCATGGCCGCGGTGGCCAGCTCTCCGGTGGAGCGCTCGGCGAAGAACCTCGTCGGCAGCCGCAGCAGCCGGTCCCAGACGGCCGGTTGCAGCGTGGCTTCGATCCGCCCTTCCATACGGAGGATGGAGATGTTCTCCAGCAGCATGAACACGGCGGAGACGATGGTGGTGGCCACGATCGCCAGTGAGGTCTGGATGATGAGGCTGTTCTCGGCGTTCGGCACGTAGGTGCCCAGCACCTGTCCGGTCGCGATCGGCACCACCGCACCGAGGACGACCGCCACCAGCCCGCCCAGCACCAGGTTGCGCAGGTCCGTCCGGGTGCCGCGCAGACTGAAGCGGAGCAACCGCCAGGCGGGCAACGGCTGTTCAGGCAACGGCCGGTAGAACATCACGGCGTGGGACTCGAACTCGTCCGCGCTCGCGGAGCCGACTCTCGTCCGGGCGCCGGTGGGATCCACCGCCTCGTACCCGCCACGGCGCCACAGCAGTGCGACGGGCGCTCCGGTGCTGACCCGGTAGCCCACCAGCGGCCCGGTGTCCTCCCGCCACCAGCGTCCGGCGAGCTTGACCACCCGGGTACGGAACCGCGAACTCAACGCGATCCGCTCGACCGGACTCAGCCGGTCGTTCAGCGCACTGCCCTGCGCGGGCGCCGTGACCGTGATGCCTGTCGCGGCGGCGACCCTGCGGCAGACGGCGAGTGTGTCGTCGTCGGCCCCCGCGGCCGGACCCGCCGAAGTCCGTCCCGACCTGTCGATGGAAGCCAGCAGCGCCTGATCCGCCTGCGCGCGAACGGCCTCACCGGCCTTGATGCCGGCCGCCGTACGGTCCTCGTGAGCGCGCTCCAGCTGCTCGATCCAGCGGTCCAGCGCGAACAGCAGCCGGGCCTGCTGGTCGACCAGCCGCTGCCACAGCGCGCCGTCGATGAGCAGGTCCTGGGCCGCGTCCATGCTGTACGCGGCGCCGTACTGCAGGCTGCCGGGGTCCACTGACATCCACAGGATGCCGTCGTCGCCCGACGCGTAGTCATCCGTCGGCCGCCACTCGGTCTGCGGAGCCGCAAACTGGCCGTTCTCGCCTGCCGGTTGGCCGCTCAGCGGCGTTTCGAACAGCACCCGCAGACCGCGTCCGATACCGCGGGCGAACGCGTCCTCCAGCGGGCTGAGTCCCGCGTGGGGGCCGTGGTACGACCAGGTGTCACCGTACTCCGGCCGGAACAGCTCCCGCAGTTGGATGCGGCGCAGCACGCAGCCGGTCAACGGCCTGCCGAGGAGGGTGTGTTGCGGGCCCTCGACCGGCCCGAGCACCAGGGTTCCCGCCTGCAGCCTGCCGAGGAAGTGCCATCGCCCCTGCTGTTCCGCGTCCACCGCGAACAGGTCCATCGCGCCGTCCACGACCAGCCACAGCACATGGGGCCCCTCCAGCGGCAGACTGCGCGAGCTCGTGCAGTCCACCAACTCGCCCAGGCCGCCTATGGCGTGCAGTTCCCCCATAGCCTGAAGGGCATGGGAGGTGCCCCCTTCATCGCCCGGCGCGGCGCCCAGGTGGTGAACGGATGTCACGTCAATGCTCCCTGACCAACTCGGCGTACGGCCCCCCGGCGGCGACCAGATCCTCGTGCCGCCCGCGCTCCACGACCGTTCCGTGGTCCAGCACCACGATCTCGTCGCTGTCCCGCACCGTGCTCAGCCGGTGGGCGATCACGACACAAGCGCAGCCGCGCCGCCGCAGGTTGTCGATGATGACCTGCTCGGTCTCCGCGTCCAGCGCACTCGTCACCTCGTCGAGGACCAGGATGCTGGGCTGCCGTACCAGCGCCCGCGCTATCTCCAGCCGCTGCCGCTGGCCTCCGGAGAAGTTGCGGCCGTCCTGCTCCACCCGGCTGTGGATGCCGCCGGGCCGCCTGGCGACCGCGTCATGGACGGCGGCGTCCTTGAGGGCGGCGATGACGGCCTCGTCCGGTATCGACGGATCCCACAGCGCCACGTTGTCCCGGACGGTGCCCTCGAAGAGGAAGACGTCCTGATCGACGAACGAGACCGAGGCGGACAGCGCACTGCGGGAGATGTCCGCCAACCGCTGCCCGTCGATGCTGATCTCACCCTGCCAGGGCTGGTACAGACCCGAGATCAGCCGGGACACGGTGGACTTGCCGCTGCCGGACCCGCCGACCAGGGCGACCTGCTGGCCCGGCCCCACCGACAGCGAGAAGTCGGTGAGCAGCGGTTTGTCGAGCGGGCTGTAGCCGAAGGTGATGTTCTCCAGCGTCACATGTCCGCTGAGCCTGCGGGTGCTCGCGGCCGGTGCACGCCGCGAGTACAGCGGGTCCGTCGGAAAGCTCTCGACGTCCCCCAGCCGGGCCACGTCGGCCGCGAAGTCCTGGACCCGGCCCGCCACGCCGTTGAGCCGGGTGACCGGTGCGGTGAAGCTGGTCACCAGCGCCTGGAAGGCCACCAGCAGACCGATCGAGATATGGCCGTCCACCGCTCGCAGCCCGCCGATCAGCAGGATCAGCGCGCTGTTGAACGCCGCGAGGGTGGGCGCCACGACGGCCAGTGCCGCGCTCGGCACACCGAGCCGCTGCTGCCCGTCCAACGTGGTCGCATGCTGGCCGGCCCAGCGGCGGAAGTAACCGTTCTCGCCGCCGGTGGCCTTCATGGTCTCGATCAACTGGAGCCCGCTGTACGAGGTGTTGGTCAGCCGGGCGCTGTCCGCGCGCAGCCTTTGCACACCGGTGCCCCGGATCCGCACCACCAGCCGCAGCGCCACCACGTTGAGCAGCGCGATCAGCACCCCGATGACGGTCAGCTGCGGGTCGTACGTCCACAGCAGCACCGCGTACAGGATCACGACCACGGCGTCCACGCCCGCGGCGGCGAGGTCTCTTGCCAGGGTCTCGGCCACGGCGTCGTTGGACTGCAGGCGCTGGACGAGGTCGGCCGGGTTGCGCTGGGCGAAGAACGTGACCGGCAGCCTGAGCAGATGCCGCAGGAACCGGGCGCTGCTCAGGGTGGACGAGATGATGCGCCCGCGCAGCAAGTTCGCCTGCTGCAGCGCGGTCAGCACGGCGGTCAGCGCGACCATGGCGGCCATCGACGCGAACAGCACCGGCAGCAGGGACGTCTGGTTGCCGAGCAGGAACATGTCGATGTACGTGCGGCTCAGGGCCGGTAGCGCCGCACCCACCACAACGAGCAGGAAGCTGGCGAGCACCGCGGCCAGCATCGTGCCGGAGGTGCCGCGCAGCCGCGCGGGCAGGGCGTCCCTGATACCCGGCTTGCGGCCGCCTCGGCGGAAGCCCTCACCGGGCTCGAAGGTCAGCACCACGCCGGTGAAACTGGTGTCGAAGTCCTCCAACGACACGAAGCGACGGCCCCGGCCCGGGTCGTTGATGTGCACTCCGGGACGGCCGAAGCGCCGACCCGTCCCGTCGTAGACGACGAAGTGGTTGAACTCCCAGAACAGGATGGCGGGCGCCCGCACCTGGGCCAGTGCGGCCGGTTCCATCTGCATGCCCTTGGCCGTCAGGCCGTACCCGCGGGCCGCCCTGAGCAGGTTGCTGGCCTTGGAGCCGTCGCGGGAGACACCGCAGGCGATACGGAGTTCCTCCAGCGGCACATGCCGTCCGTAGTGGCCGAGAACCATGGCCAGTGAGGCGGCACCGCACTCCACGGCCTCCATCTGGAGGACGGTGGGAGTGCGAACGGACTTCTGCCTCTTCGCCCGCGGCGGCGGCTTGAGCCCCGCCCGGCTCGGGCGGTGCCGTCCGCCACCCGGCTGGTTCGGGCGGTGCCGCCCGCGCTCCGAGAGCGGTGGCGCCTGCGCCGCGGGATCGTGCTGTGCGGTCACGGAAGGAGCCAATCGATCGGACGCTGCGCGGCCAGGTGGATGGCGCCGTCGACAAGCGTCGTGGAGTCGATCGCGTACGGCGGGCCGCTCGCCGACGACCAGGCGTACCCGGACTTCGTACCGGTCGACCGGTCCAGTTGGACCATGACCGCCACCGGTTGGCCCTGCGCCGAGAACTGGTCGCCCAACTGGCTGTCGCCGAGGAAGCTGGTGATCTGCTGCCGGGTCTCCGGGACCCGGCCGACCGCCAGGACCCGGCCGCGCAGCACACCGAACCGCTGCGCCGGGACCGACTGGACGGTCAGGTCCACCGGCGAGCCCACCGGGACCGTGGGTGCGCCGCCCGCCGACGCGTACAACACCGCCACCAGCGGGTCGTTGGCGTTGTCGACGCGCTCCACCGTCGCGAGGTCCGCACCGGTGGTGACCACGGCGCCGATCTTGGCCACCAGCGCGGTCACCCGGCCCGCGGCCACCGTGCGTACGGTCACGACCTTCTGATCCGTGCGCACGGTCAACAACCGTGCGCCGCTGGGCAACATGTCGCCTTCGTTGGCGAATACGGCGGTGATCTGACCCGCGATCGGGCTCTGCAGTACGTAACTGCCTTCCGCATGGGTCAGGATCCCGGGTGCGCTCAGTTTGGGCGAAACGGAGCCGGTCACCGCCCAGAATCCCGCGACGGCCATGACGACCACCGTGACAGTAAGCACGAGCCAGCCCTGCGGCCGGGCGAAACGCACCGGTACGTCGAGCTCCTCGGGCGATTGCAGCTTGGCAAGCGCCTTTTGCCGGAACTGCACGGACTATTCCTTCAACTGCATTCGTATCGGTTCGCCGACGGCTTTCTGCCAACGGCATCCAAGGGCCCCGGAACGAAGCTTCCGAGGCCCATGGCCAACTCTACGGGAATTCAGGTGTACCGGTAGGTTGAGGGGTGATGCGTCGGGCTATGACGTCTTGCGACGATCGTCGCCGTCAGATACCGGCGAGACCGGTGACGCCCGGGACCAGGCCGGTGACCTGCCCGACCGTCGGCCCAACGCCGGGCACAACGGCGTCAACGGTGCCGACGACGGACCCGACGACACCCGAAACGTTGAGGCCGAGGGCGCCGACCCCGCCGGACACGTTGTCCAGCTCGGTGTCGTCAATCTCACGGGTCTCGATCTGGGGCGTGAAGTCCTTACGCATGACTTGCGCTTCCCTTCGGTTGCTCTGGATGTTTCTGAATGTGTGTCGGCCTACTCGACGCCAAGCCGAACCGGCCGGTTCAACGGTCGTCTGATGCCCGAAAACCGGGAACCTCTTTTTACAACTCCCGTATGTCGATGAATGCAATCACGTCGGCGGGTTGCCGGGCCAGCTGAGGGGCGGGGGTTTCCGTGAACGTTTGGGCACCGCAATGCGTTGACGTGCGGCATCGTCCACCGGATGGTGACGACTTCTTCACACGCACCTTTGCCCAATTCCCGTGGATTGGTCCGGCGGTTGATCCCGGACGGACATGCCTCTGTCCGGGTTTGCCGGTGCCCGCGCGGCCGGATCGCGCCTGGTGATGTGTGCCTTCTGCGTGCGCGGTGTGCAGGAGTGACGCGGTGGTGCGCACTCCTGGGCGCCGATGCTCCCCCGGCTGGCGGTAGTTGGCAGAACCTGGCTCCGCGTGCGGTCATCGTCCGCCCCCTGCACGACCGGGGTGACGATTCGGATGCGCCGACGCGCGCACGCGTCTGTTACGCACCGAGCGCCCTTGACGCACATCCCTCACACTGGGTCGCAAATCGGTGTCATCTGGATACAGTGAGTGACGTTCAGGTGGCTCGCCGAACGTAAGTCGCCGCTGGAACGTAAGTCGCCTGGCCGTAACTGGTCGCGTACTGGCGTGGATCGACTAAGGAGGCACGGATGCTGCTGAACGAGTTGACACCTGCGCAGGTCAGCATGCTCCTCGAGGTGGAGTGCACCCCCGCCGAGAAGGCAGAGGTGATGGCGGCGGTGTCGCAGTTCAGCGACTCGGCCCTCGGGTGCCTGAAGCAGTGCACGGGACAAGGGGTGGCGGAGGGACTGCTGCTCGCCAGCGAGCTCCAGAAGATCCGTGCATGCTTCTCCGGCAGGATCAACCGGATCGTCAGCCTGGCCAGACGGCGCTACCTGGAGCGAACCGTCCACCTGGGCCAGGAGCCGGACCCTGCGGACGACGCACGCGGCTGACCGGCGGCGCGCGGTGTCGGCGGCGGAACTACACGGTGGCGGCGCCGAGTTGGAACCGCGGCGCGGCGAATCCGGCAGCGCTGGTTCGGGTGAATTCAGCGTGTGGTGCCGCGGAGCCGTCATTCGGCCGGAGTTGGTGATTGCGGAACAAGGTATAGGTGGCCGGTGCCGCGTAGCGGCCTGCGGTAATCGAGGCGAGGAGGGGGGTGCGGGGCGCACGGGGGTATTGGGGGGGCGTGAAGGAGTCGGGCGTGAATCGCCAGCTCCCCGTTAACCCTCTTTGCGCTGACTGCCCTGTAAAGTCTTGTGGATTCTGCACGCTCTATTGGCATATGCCTGCATAATCGCCAGGTACCGATGTGTGCGGGTGCACGCGTGCGCGTGGGATGAGGGACACCCGACGGATATAGTTGCTTCCTTGAAAGGGAAACTACCATGGCGGCCCGTCCACTCGTCGCACGCCAGCCGAATGAGCGGCTGCAAGCGCTGATTCAGGAAGCGGGAGTATCCAATGCCGGATTGGCCCGGCGGGTCAATTTGTGCGGGGCCGAGTACGGACTGGACCTGCGCTACGACAAGACGTCCGTGGGCCGTTGGCTGCGCGGTCAGCAGCCGCGCGGCAGGGTCCCCGCGATCATCGCCGAGGCGCTGGGCCGCAAGCTCGCCCGCAAGGTGTCGATCGACGAGATCGGCATGGGCAGCGGCAAGAACCCGGCCTCCGAAGTCGGCCTGCACTTCGCGTCCACCGTGCCGGGCACGGTGGACCAGGTGTGCGAACTGTGGCTCAACGACGCGGGTGGCAGCAACTTCCTCAGCGGAGCGACGCTCCCGGTGTCCGCGCTGGTCGAACCCAGCCGCGACTGGCTGATCACCGACCCGGACCCCATGGTCGCGCGCAGCGGCGGACTGCGGGTCGGCGCGTCGGACGTGGCCGCGGTGCGGTCGGCGACGCAGGCTCTGGTGGACCTCGATCACCGGTTCGGCAGCGGGCATGTGCGCCCGATCGTGGTGCACTACCTCAACAGCGTCGTCTCCCCGTTGCTCTCGGGCTCCTATCCGGAGGAGACCGGTCGGCAACTCTTCGCCGCCGCGGCCCGGCTGACCGAGCTCGCCGGTTACATGGCGGTGGACACCGGGAGGCCGGGGCTGGCCCAGCGCTACTACATCCAGGCACTCAGACTTGCCCAGGCCGCGGGCGACCGCGGCTACGGCGGGTATGTGCTGGCCGCCGGGATGAGCCATCTCGCCGCGTCGCTCGGCAACCCCCGGGAGATCGCCCAGTTGGCCAGGGTCGCCCAAGAGGGCGCGCGCGGCCATGTCACGCCCACTTCGCAGGCGATGTTCTACGCCGCCGAGGCGCGCGGGCACGCGCTGCTCGGGGACGCGCGGGCGTGCAGCGTGATGGCGGGCAAGGCGGTGGAGGCGCTGGAACGCGGCCACCGCGAGGACGATCCGGAATGGATCTCCCACTTCGACGAGGCCTACCTGGCCGATGAGTTGGCGCACTGCCATCGCGATCTGGAGCAGCCGGAACCCGCCGTGCGGCGGGCCGAGGAGGCGCTCGCCGGACATCCGGACACGCGGGTGCGGCGGCGTGTCATCGACATATTGCTACTGGCCGCCGTCCAGGTCGCGACGCGTGAGGTGGAGCAGGCCTGCCATACGGCGACGCAGGCGGTGGAGCTGCTGTGCGGGCTGCGCTCCAACATCGGCGCCGAGTATCTGGGCGACTTCCGGCGCAGACTGGAGCCGTTCAGACTGGTGGCGGAGGTAAGGGAGTTCGAGGCCCGGCTCCAGGAGCGCGAGCGGGAGGGGTATCAGATCCGCTCCCGCGATCGCGATGTCTACGAGGAGCAGGGTCTGGTGCCGGGCCAGCGCCTGGAGCCGTGGATCGGCGGGCTCTGACCGGAGCGGCACCGCGGACCGCGGCACACCACCGTGCCGCGGTCCGCGGCGGTCCGGGTCGGCCTGCAGGGCGGCAACGCGCCGACGGCCAGCCGCCCCAGTCGCCTTGAGGGGGTGTGGCGACGTGGACGAGTCTGACCGTCGGCTGTCCTGGCCCGCACGCGGTGCTGGTCAGTGTCGGCAGCAGTACTCCTGCCGTCCGTTGTGGGGGATGGGCACCGCGGCCCACACGGCGCAGCTGCCGTCCGCGCCGAAGCGCCTGCCCCAGCCCCGGGCCGATCCCGCGACCAGGGTCAGTCCACTCCCGTGGTCCTTGGCGCCCCCGACCGGGTTCAGCTGCGGTGTGGACCATGTCCCGCCCTGGTCGCGGACCTCCACGAAGAGCACATCACCCGATGTCCACAACCGGCAGGTGATGCGCGAACTCTCCGAGTGGCGGATCGCGTTGGTGGTGAGTTCCGACAGCACCAGCTGGACCGTGTACCGGGTGTCCTCGTCAACGATCCGCGTGGCGTCCAGCCACAGCAGCGCGAGTCTTCGGCAGACGGGTACCGCCCGGTCCAGCGGCGGTGTGGAGAATACGAGTGGGTCCCCTGTCGGCCGCTGGCCCAGCCGGGTCAGCGTCTCCTTGGCCTTGGGCCACTCTTCGATCTCCTGGGTCGTCAGCTCGATCTCGATGCCGCGGGTGGTGGTTGGCAACATGGTGACTTCTCCCGTGGGTGGGGTGTCGGAAAAGAAGCCGCCGGCTACCTCTGGGGCGGTCACCCCTGAAGGTCGCAGTAGCTCTGGGGTGCGACTTCATGTGGGGGTTGGTGGGTGTGCCTGTTCCCCTGCGGACCGTTCACCCTCCGGTGCGGCTTCTCCGGCCGGGCCGGTTCCGCTGTCGGCCGGAAGGGCGAGGGCACCGGCCGACCAGCGTCCCGGGCCGGCCGGAGAAGCGCGTCATGCGACGTCAGCCGAAGCAGCCGGGGACAGGTGTGGGACTGCCCGCGCAGTTGGTCGGTGAGTTGTTGAACACCGCGGTGAGCGTCAGCGCGACGGTGCCGCCGTTGTTGAGGATGCCGCCGGGGGCGTTGGTGGAGTGGTTGCTCTCGACGGTGTCCACGTTCAGTGTCACCATGCCGCCGATGGTGGCCACGCCGCCGCCCGAAGAGCCCATTCCGGTGGCCGAGTTGGAGCCGAGGCTGGAAAGGTCGCCGGTGACCGTGCCGCCGTTGTTGAGGATGCCGCCGCCCTGCGACTTGGGGCCGGTGGCGCTGTTGCCGTCCACGCTGGTGGCCCGCAGTCTCAGGGTGCCCTCGGCGCTGTTGGAGATACCGCCGCCACCGCTGACCGCGGTGTTGGCGGTGATGCGGCTGGCGCTGGCGTTCAGCGTGCCGGTGTTGGCGACACCGCCGCCCCGGCCGCCGGAGGAGTTGTCCATGACCGATACGCCGTTGAGCGTGAGGGTGCCGGCGTTGCTGATGCCGCCGCCGTCCGTGGTCGGGTTCCCGCCGCTCACGGTGAGGGCGGAGAGGGTGAGCCTGCCGCCCGCGGCGACGTCGAAGAGGCGGAAGGCGGGCTTGGTCGTCGGGTCACGGGTGATGGTGTCGCCGATGCCCAGGATCTGGATGTCTCCGGTGATCTGCGGGAGGCCGTCCTCACCGCTCGCCGCGGCGGTCAGTGAGTAGGTGCAGCCGGGGGCCAGCAGCAGGTCTCCGCTGCCGGCCGTGTTGGCCGCTGTGATCGCGGCGCTCAGCGCCGTGGTCGAGCACGGGACGACCGTGATCGGCTGTGCGGCGGCCGACGTGGCCGTCATCAGCGCCGCCGTGACCAGGCCGGCTGAGCCTAGGCCGATCAACTGGAATTTCCTGCGAGGATTCATGACCCCTCCTGTACGCACGTATTAAGCGCGACTCGGGCGAGACCCTTCTGCCCCTTTTCCGAAATGCCTGGGGTGTCTCTTCGGAAGGCCGAGGTGGTGGCCTCAGAGGGTCTATCCGTCTCGCTTTCCTTTATTGAACCAAGAGGCTGATTCACTCGGAAGTCGTAAAGCGGGTCGAATGGTGGGGTGAGGGTTTTTCGGGAGCCAAAGCATATTAGCTCAAGAATACGACGTTGAATTGCGTGTGGTGGGCCCGGAAAGCGGCGATTCGGTGTTCGTTGACTTGTTGACTTGTTGACTTGTTGGCGGAGTCCAGTCGGGGGCTAATTCGTGGCCAGTTCCAGGCCCATGCGCTCGGCCAGGCCGTCCGCCAGCGCCGCCAGCGTCGGGTGCTGCCACACGAAGTTGCTGGCGAGCTTCACGCCGAAGGCGGATTCCAGGCGCACGCGCAGTTCCATGGCCAGCAGGGAGTCGAAGCCGAGCGCCTTCAGCGGTGTCTGCGGGTCGAGAGTGGTGCTCCCCAGCCGGAGGACGGCCCGGATGTGCTCGGACAGGAAGCCCTCCAACGCGGTGCGCCGGGCCAGCCCGGCGGGCATGGCGGCAAGGCGGACGCGGATGTCGTCGGTGCTTTCCTGCTGGGCGTCCGTGGCGTCATCGCCGGGCCGCAGTAGCCGGAAAAGGGATGAATTGCGCCCGGCGGACGGGATCCAAGTGTCCGGTTCACCAGGAATCACCCCGGTCTGCACTCGTCGGTGCGCCAACAGGGCGTCCAGGGCTTGCAGCCCCTTTTCGGTGGGGATCGTCTGGTAGCCGCGGGCGGCGAAATCCGTCGCGGCACCGATTTCGCCCCACGGACCCCAGTTGACGGCCAGCGTGGGCATCCCGCGGGCCGAGCGCCAGGCGGCGAATCCGTCCAACCAGGCATTCGCGGCGGCGTAGGCGCCCTGGCCGGGATTTCCCAGCAGCGAGGCCATCGATGAGAACACGGCGAACCAGTCGAGCGGGTACCCCGCGGTGGCGTGGTGCAACTGCCAGGCGCCGGTCACCTTGGGGGCCCACACCCGCCGCAACTGGTCGTCGCGGATGTTGGTGATCGCGGCGTCGTCGAGGGTCATGGCGCAGTGCACCACCCCCCGCAGCGACAGGTCGTCGACCGTGGCCGCAGCCACCAGACGCTCGGCGGTGGCCGGTTCGGCGATGTCGCCCAGCGTCACCGTGATCTTGGTGCCACCGGCAGCCAACTCACCGAGCGTCTGCGAGGCGGCGGGGGAGGGCGGCGTACGGCCGTTGAGCACAAGGTGGGCGGCTCCCCGCCCGGCCAGCCAACGTGCGGTCGCCAGCCCGAGACCGCGCAGCCCGCCGGTGACGACGTACGCTCCGCCGCGCTGTACGACCAGCGGCCCGTCGGGCTGCACGGCGGCGGTCTCGCCGCGGTCGGGGACCGTCAGCACCAGTTTCCCGATATGGCCGGCGCCGGCCATCAGCCGGAACGCGTCGGTGGCCGCGGACAGCGGGAACGTCGTGCAGTACAGCGGTTTGAGCCGGCCCTCGGTGAACTCGGCGAGGACCTCCCGCAGTACCCTGGCGAACACCTTGGGGCGGGTTCTCTGCAGTCCGATGAGGTCGACCGCTCGCATGGTGATGTTGTGGCGGAACGGCGACAACCCCAGCGGCACATCGGAGACGATGTCGCGAACCCCCAGTTCGACGAAGCGGCCGAACGGGCGCAGGGACTCCAGGCCCGCCCGGATCGCCGCGCCGGACAGCGAGTTGAGGACCACGTCGACGCCTTCGCCTTCGGTGGCCTCCCGGACCCCTTCGCGGAAGTCCAGCGTCCGGGAGTCCATCACATGGGAGACGCCCATGGCGTGCAGATAGCGCCGTTTCTCCTCGCTGCCCGCGGTGGCCAGCACCTCGGCACCCAGCAGCCGGGCGACCGCGATCGCGGCCAGACCGGTCCCGCCGGTGGCCGAGTGGATCAGGACCCGCTCCCCTTCGGCGAGTTGGCCGATGTGGCGCAGGGCGTACCAGGCGGTGAGGAACGCGGTCGGCAGCCCGGCCGCGGCGACCGGTTCGAGCCCGGAGGGGATCCGTGCCACCGCTCCCGCGGGTACGGTGGCGAACGAGCCGAAGGCACCGCCTCGCAGGTCGGCGGCGAGCACCCGGTCACCGACCCGGACATGCTCGACGCCCCGCCCGACCGCGGTGACCACCCCGGCGCACTCGAAGCCGATCTGGTACCGGATCTCCTGGCCGCCGGGGAGCAGCCCCATGGCGGTGAGCACGTCACGGAAGTTCAGTCCGGCGGCCATCACGCGCAGTTCGACTTCACCGGCTTCGGGTGGACGCCGTCCCGTCGCGGCCAGTTCGAGGCTCTCCAGGTCGCCGGGGCGGCCCACGCGCAGCCGGAACCCGTCCACGCCGTAGCGCACGGTGCAGGCCGCGGCCTTGGCGCGCTCCTCGTCCGACAGCGGGGCGTACGCCAGTTGCGCCACGTAGCGCCCGCCGCCGCGCAGCGCGACCTCGTCCTCGGCACCGCCCGCGAGGAGTTCCTCGCTCACCGCCACCAGCTCGGCGTCATCCGGGTCGGCGTCCACCAGGGTCGCCCTCATGTCCGGGTGCTCGAACGCCAACACGCGTACCAGCCCCCGCAGGGAGCTCTGCCCGAGGCGCGGGGCGTCCCCGGACTCCACGCCGTGGGCACCGCGGACCACCGCGTACAGCCGTGCCGGTTCCACCGAGTGGGCGGCGAGAGCCTGGGCGATGGCCAGCAGCCGCCGGGTGAGCCGCAGCGATTCGTCCGGGTCCTCAGTCGACCGTGCCCCGCACACCAGCACCACGGCCCCGGGGGGCGTCGGGCGGGCCGCCAGTCGACCGATGACGGAGTCCCGGAAGGACTCCAGCCCCTCGTCGCCCATCTCGGCGTCCCAGACCTCGGTCTCCGCTCCGGCCCGCTCCATCGAGGCGGCCAGGGTCTGCGCGGAGCCGTCCGCCTCACCGATGATCAGCCAGTCCCCGGGCCGCCGCACCGGCTTCGACTCCGAGCGTGCGGTGCGCTGCCAGCCGACCTCGAGGAACCACTGGTCGACCTCGGAACTCTCCTGCGCGGTCCGGCGGGTGAACAGCAGGCCGTCGATGGCCAGCACGGGTTTGCCGGCCTCGTCGAGCAGCCGAACGTGCCCGATGACGACCTCGTCGGTGACATCGACAAGGCGGGCGTGGCAGTAGACCGCGGTGGTGGGATCGCCGAGGAGCCGCACCGCCTGCATCCGCACCGGCAGAATCAGGCCGCGATCGCCCTCCTCCTGGATCAGCCGCGCGACGACGAGTTGGGCGCACTGGTCGACGAGTACCGGATGGATCCGCAGTGCCACCTCCGGCGTCCGCGCGGCAGCGGGCACCTGCACCCGGGCCCAGAAGCTCTCGCCCTGGCGGGAGGCCCGCAGTTCCCTGATCCCGCTGAAGGCCTGGCCGTGTTCCAGGCCCCTGGCCCGCAGGCTCCGGTACAGATCCGCGGGGTCGAGCGTCACCGGATGCCGCAGGGCCAGCGTGACCACGGAGGCGGCGTGCGGCTGCGGCGGCATGTACAGGCAGCGCAGCATGGCGGTGGCGTGCGGTACCCATGCGCCGTCCTCACCGCGCCCGAAGACCTCGCACTTGGCACGGTCCGCGGCGGTCAGGGTCACCGTCGTGCTGACCTCGGTCCGCTCCTCGAGCCGCATCAGTTCGTGGAACCGCAGGTCGGTGACCTCCACCTGCTTGGGTTCGACATCGAACGCCTCGCATGCGGCGGTCAACGCCAGGGCGTAGTACGCGGAACCGGGAAGGACCGGCGCGCCGTGCACCCGGTGGTCCGCCAGCCAGGGCAGCGCGGCCGTTCCGGCGTCGCCGTGCCAGCAGTGGCGTACCGGCTCACCCGGTACTTCCGTGTGACCGCCGGGCAGCGGGCCGCGCGCGCCGTCGGACGCGGACTCGGTGCGGGGCGTGGAGACGTCGATCCAGTGGTGCTTCCGGTCGAACATGATGGTGGGCACGTCCGCGAGGTGCGCGTCCCCGTACAGCGTCGACCAGTCCACGGGCACGCCCGCGCAGTGCAGTGCGGCCAACTGCTGGCGGAATATGGCCGGTTCGTGCTCGCCGCGGCGCAGCGTGGGCAGTACCACCGGCTCGTCGACCAGGTCGGTCAGGCACCGGTTGACGGAGTGGGTGACGACCGGGTGCGGGGAGACCTCCACGAACACCAGGTGCCGATCGGCCGCCGCGGCGGCCACCGCCGCGGTGAACCGGACCGGGCGGCGCAGGTTCGCGCACCAGTAGTCGGCGTCGAACGCGGGTGCACCGCGCGGATCGTCCAGCACGGTCGAGTAGAAGGGGATCCTCGGGCGACCCGGTGTCAGATCGGCGCAACCGGCGCGTAGGTCGTCCAGCAGCGGTTCCACCTGGAGGGAGTGCGAGGCGACGTCCACGGCGATCAGGGAGGCCGGGATACCTCGCTGCTCCCAGGCGGCGACCAGTCGTTCCACCTCGTCGTTGTCGCCCGCCACCACCGTGGAGTCGGGTGCGGCGAGCACCGCCACCGTGACCGAGTCGGTGCCGGCGAGTTCGGCCTCCACCGCGTCGGCCGCCAGCCCCACCGTCGCCATGGCACCGAGACCGGCGATCCGGCTCAGCAGCGCGGACCGGCGGCAGATCACCCGTGCGCCGTCGGCCAGCGAGAGCGCCCCGGCCACCACGGCGGCAGCCACCTCGCCCATGGAGTGGCCGATGACCCCGGCCGGTTCGACGCCGTGGGCGCACCAGGCGGCGGCCAGCGCGGTCTGTACCGCGAACAGCACCGGTTGCACGGTGCCGCAGCCGCTCACCGGTTCGCCGCCGCGCACGATGTCGAGTACCGAGAAACCGGCCTCGGCGGCGATCAGCGCATCGGCCTCGGCCAGGGTCGCGGCGAAGGCCGGTTCGCTTTCCAGCAGACCGCGCCCCATGCCCGGCCACTGTGAGCCCTGCCCGGAGAAGACCCACACCGGCCGCCGGGAGACCTCGGCGCCCACGGCCCCCGTCACCACACCCGGATGTTCGCGCCCGGCGGCGAACGACCGCAGGGCGCGGACGAGTTCGCGACGGTAGGCGGTCGTCACGCCCAGTCGGCCGCGGCCCGCGCTGCGCCGCAGGGCCAGGGTGTGGGCGATGTCGCGCAGCGGCACGAGGGCGCCGTCGCCCTCGATCCAGTTGGCGAGCCGGCACGCGGCGGCCGGTAGCGCGGCCGGGGATCCCGCCGGTACCAGGAAGACCTCCGGCGGTGCCTGTGTGGTCTGCCGCGGGCGCGGCACCTGCCGGTGCGCCGACAGGCTGGGGGCCTGCTCCAGTACGACATGCGCGTTGGTCCCGGAGAACCCGAAGGAGGAGACCGCGGCCTGCCGGGACGCGGTGCGTACCGGCCAACGGGTGAGCTCGGTGGGGACGAAGAAGCGCGTTCCCTCGGCGTTGATGGCCGGATTCCACCGGCTGAAGTGCGCGTTGGGCGGAATCAGGCCATGGCGCAGGCAGTTGACGGCCTTGATCAGACCGGTGACTCCGGCGGCCGGTTCCAGATGGCCCAGGTTGGTCTTGACCGACGTCAGGGCGCACCGGTCAGGACCGCTGCCGTACACCTCGGCCAGGCTGGCGAACTCCATCGGGTCCCCCACCGGGGTGCCCGTGCCGTGAGCCTCGATCATGCCGACGTCGCGCGGGTCGACACCGGCCCGGCTGAGCGCCTCCCTGAACAGCGCCTGCTGGGCGGCGCCCGACGGCGCGGCCAGGCCGTCGGACCGGCCGTCCTGGTTGACCGCGGAGCCGCGCACCACCGCCAGTACCCGGTCACGATCCCGTACCGCGTCGGCCAGGCGCTTCAACACCACGACCCCGCATCCCTCACCGCGGACGAAGCCGTCGGCGGCGGCGTCGAAGGTGTGGCAGCGACCCGTCGGCGACAGCATGCCCATCCTGGCGAACGACATCGTGGTACGGGAGTCGAACATCAACGTGACGCCTCCGGCCAGGGCGAGGTCGCATTCGCCCGCGCGCAGCGCCTGGCAGGCCAGATGGACGGCGACCAGCGAGGAGGAGCAGGCCGTGTCCAGGGCCACGCACGGACCGCGCAGCCCCAGCAGGTAGGAGATCCGGCCCGCGGCGACACAGTGCCCGTTCGTCAGGATCGAGCCTTCGAGTTCCTGGGGCTGCCCGGCCAGGCGGTCCATGTAGTCGGTGTAGCTGAGCCCCGTGAAGACCCCCGTCGGCGTGCCGTTCAGCCGGTCCGGCACCAACCCGGCGTGCTCCAGGGCCTCCCAGGTGACCTCCAGCAGTAACCGGTGCTGCGGGTCGAGCACATCCGCCTCGCGGCCGGACACACCGAAGAAGTCCGCGTCGAAGCCCGTCACCTCCCGCAGGTATCCGCCCCTGGAGGGCACGGTGCGCTCGCCGCGTGCCGGGCCGGGCCGCGGCGGCCACAGGTCAGCCCGCTCGCGCGGTGGCAGCCCGACCGCGTCGCGCCCGTCGGTCAGCAGGCGCCACAGCGCGGCGGGCGAGTCGACGTCTCCCGGGAGCCTGCACCCCATGCCGAGGACGGCGATCCGCTCCGGCCGCTCGCTGGTTGCGGGTGTGTGCTGGCGCATCGGGCTCTCCGTACGTTGTTCTGCGGCCCCATGCGGGCCGGGTGTGGCGAAGCGGGGCTAGGCGGCGTCCGGGGTGCCCAGCAGGATCACGTTCTTCACGCCGCCGACCTGGTAGTTGAAGGTCAGCGCGTAGTCGAAGTCGAGCGGTCGGGTGTGCACACCCGGGACGGGGTCGAATGTCAGGCCCTCCGCGGGCTGTTCGCAGTTGGCGGTGGGGCACACCTCGCCCTGCTCCAGCATCAGCAGGGTCAGCGCCACACCGACGCAACCGGCCGGAGCCCCGTTGTGACCGAAGCAGCCTTCCTGGGAGGTCATCAGGACATCGGATCCAGGCCCGTACAACTCCCTGATCGCGTTCGTCTCGAAGGCGGTCACCACGGGGTTGCCGTCGCTGCCGCCGTGCACATACGGCACCTGCTCGATCCGCCACCGGTCCCCGAGGCACCTGCGTACCGCGTTCACCAGTTCGGTGCCGGAGTCGTCGCAGGCCAGCGGGTTCGCCAGGCCGTCCCGGCTCATGGCAGTGGAGAGCACCCGGCCGTACACCCGCGCACCGCGCCGCTCCGCGTGCCGTCGGCTCTCCAGGATCACGGTCGCCGAACCCTCGCCGTGGTTGATGCAGTCGGCACGCCGGTCGTACGGCCGCATGAGGGAGTCGAACGACGGCAGCAGGTCGGGCATGCCGTCCGATCGGATGGTTTCGTACGTCTGCTGCGCGCCCCGCAGCAGGCGCTGGATGTTCTGGATCAGACCGATGTTGAAGACGTCGACTCCGGTCACCACCGCGATGTCGACGTCCCCGGCCGCGATCATGCGCTGGGCGTTGCCGATCTGCACGGCGGAGGAGGCGCAGCCGCACGACACCGTGAAGGCGGGGCCGGTGGAGCGGGTCAGCGCTCCCTGCACCAGTGCGACGTCGGACGGGGTCACGGCCTGTTCGGCCGCGACGAACAGCTCCATCGCCTCCAGCGTGGTGGTCTTCTCGGGGTCGGCCCGCAGCACCGAGAGATAGCTTTCGATGTTGGCGTCCACACCGCCGCGTCCGACCAGCAGCGCAGCCTCGCTCAAGTCACCGGCGCGGAAGTCGAGTTCGGCGTCCGTACAGGCCTCCGCCATGGACACCAAGCCGAAGCGGTGCGCGGTGGTGTAGTGCCGGGAGAAGAACGACGGGATCTCCGGAAGCCGTTCCTCGAACATCGCGGGGGACAGGTTCACCGCGCCGTAGTAGATCTCGTCCCGCACCAGGCAGGTACCACCGCGGGAGGCGATGTGCCACACCTCGCCGGGAGTGAATACGGGTTCGAGGGGGCCGGGCAGACAGAAGCCCATTCCGGTGACTACGGCATCCCGTGCGCCGCCGCCGTCTCCGGCGGTCCCTGTTGAAGTGCTCACGGCGCGCTCCTGGGCCAGAGGGGATTCATCATCGGGGCTCCTGCGAGTTTTCGACCTACGGCGTAGTTGGAATGTGGACATGTCCTACTCTGCGATGAAGGTGCGGTAGCACCATTGATAGACGGGGACCTGCTCGCCAGCCAATTCGGAATATTCACCCGCGAATTCGAAGTGCTCGTACCCGTTGCCTTGCGGGACCGTGATCCGGTCCTGGTCCTCTTCCGCCGGGGCCGCCCACACTCGCGGAGTCCCGTCCGGACCGCCCGCGAGCACCACATATTTGTGTCGAGACATGGCGTGCGCCTCTCGGTGGATCGGTTAGCAGCCCCCATGCACCGACCCGGATTTTTGACATAAATAACGTTACCTCTCTGGAGTATGGGCGGGAAGGTTGCGCGGGTGGTGTTTCCGGCAACCCGTGGTGTGCTGGTGGTGAATTTGGCGCCGGATGTCTTGGGGCACCCTGCCAAGTTCTTGATGGCCTATGAAAATAATGACCGGAAAAAATAAGGGTGCCCTTCCTCGGGGAAGCGCACCACTGGTGAGAACGGAGCCGTCATGCGATGTCAGATCGCGGGAGTCGCAACGCGGGTGTAGGCCACCGCGGCACTCGTGCCGCCCGGGGTGACCACGGTGACGCCGACCGGTCCGGCGGGCCCTGACGGGGCGGTGGCGACGACGTGCGCGTCCGAGACGACGGTGAACGCGGTACGCACCGCGCCGAAGAACACGGCGGTGGTCTGGGTGAGGTTGGTGCCGGTCAGGGTGATGGGGTCGCCGCCGGCCAGCGGCCCCTGAGCGGGACTGACGGCGCTGAGCGCGGGCGCCGCCACGTAGTCGTAGGGGATCCCGTTGCTCGTGCCGCCCGCGGTGGTCACGGTGATCTGAGTGGACCCGGCGGTACCGGGTGGCGCCTGCGCGGTGAGTTGGGTGTCCGAGACGGCCGTGAACGAACTGGCGGCCGTGCCGCCGAAGCGTACGGCCGTGGCCTCGATGAGGTGACTACCGGTCAGGGTGACGGTGTTCCCGCCCGTCACCGGCCCCGAGCTCGGGCTGGCGCCGCTGAGGACCGGCGCGTTGACGTAGAAGTAGGCGGGCCCCGCGGCGCTGGTGCCGGTGGGGGCCGTGATGGTGACGCTGACCGGACCGGCGGACCCCGGCGGCGCCACGGCCGTGATCTGGGTCGCGGAGACCACCGTGAAGGAGAGCGCGGCGGTGGAACCGAAGAGCACCGCGGTGGCGCCGGTGAACCCGGTGCCGGTGAGGGTGACGGTGTTCCCGCCGGAGGTCGGCCCCTGGTCCGGACTCACGCCGCTGACCACGGGCAGTGCGGCGTACGCGTAGGGGATCCCGTTGCTGGTGCCGCCGGGGGTGGTGACGGTGATCTGGACGGTGTCGGTCCCGGCGGGCGCGACGGCCGAGATGTGGGTGTCGGAGACGACGGTGAACGAGGTCGCCGCCGTGCCGCCGAAGCGCACAGCGGAGGCGTTGCTCAGACCCGAACCGGTCAAGGTGACGGTGTTCCCGCCCTCCACCGGCCCGGAGGCGGGGCTGGCGGAGGCGAGCGTCGGCCCGGTGACGGTCACATAGTCGTAGACGACGAACTCGGCGCTGGTGCCGCCGGGCGTGGTGACGGTGACCTGGACGGGGCCGGTCCCGGCGGGGGCGATGGCGGTGATCTGCGTGTCGGAGTTCACGGCGAAGCCGCCCGCCGCCGTGGCACCGAAGCGGACGGCGGTGGCGCCGGTGAAGCCCGTGCCGGTGATGGTCACACTCGTGCCACCCGCGGTGGATCCCGAGGCGGGGGAGACGGAGCTGACGGTGGGGGCGGGCGCGGCCAGTGGCGAAATGGCGGCGGGGATCGGCGAATTCGGGCTGGGGTGCACGGCCGTCTTTCTTCGAGGAGGGTGAGCCCCGATCGGCGGGGGGGGTGTGCCGGACCTGGGCTCGGCCAGGGGGGAGCGGTGGACCTGCCCGAGCGGGGGAGAGGGGTACCCCGCCCGGGCAGGTGGTTCCGCGTGCCTTGCGTACCGTTGCCGGGCCGTCAGCGGTCTGGACGCCGACTCAGATGCCGGGTCCGGCGACGTAGGTGAAGCCGCCGGTCAAGGAGGCGGTGCCGCCGGTGGTGACGACGCTGACGGTCTGGGCGCCGGCGGTCCCCGGCGGGGTGACCGCGGCGATCTCCGTATCGCTGATGACGTCGAACGGGGCCGCCGCGCCGCCGATGGTGACCGACTGGGCGGTGGTGAAGCTGGTGCCGGGGATGGTCACCGCGGTACCGCCGGACGTCGGACCGGAGTTGGGGCTCGGCGTGCCGATGGTGGGCGCGGCGACGTATGTGTAGGTCAGGCCGTTGCTGCTGCCGCCCGCGGTGGTGACGGTGACCCCCACCGATCCGGCCGCGCCGCCGGTCGCGGCCGGGAGCGTGACGGTCAGCTGGCTGTCGGACACCACGGTGGGGACCGCGGCGTTGGCGCCGAACGAGACGCTGGTGGTCGTGGACAGACCGGTGCCGCTGATGGTGATGGAGTTGCCGCCCGCCGTGGGACCGGAGCTGACGCTCAGGCCGGCCTTGAACGGCGCTCCGACGTAGTAGAAGGACAACGGGTTGCTGGTACCGCCGGGGGTGGTCACGGTCACTCCGACGGTGCCGCTGCCGGCCGGTGACAGGACATTGACGTGGGTGTCGTCCGGATTGCTCACGATGGTGGCCAGCCGGGTGCCGAAGTGCACTGCGGTGGTGCCGGTGAGGCCGGTGCCGGTGATCGCGACCGCTGTACCGCCTCCGGTGGAGCCCTGGTTGGGTGAGATAGGCATGGAAGGCCTCCTACGGTGACCGGGGTGGGTGGGGGCGCCGACGGGCCGCCGCCGTTCGCGGTGGGTGCCAGCGGATGGGCAGTGCCGCAGATGACCGCGCGGTACGGCGTCAGATCCGTCAGCCAGTGCAGCCGGGCGTGCTGACTGCTGGTGCGCAGTTGTCCGGGGTGTTGCCGCTGACCGTGCTCGCCAGCAGGCTCACCGCTCCGGAGTTCTGATAGATGCCGCCGCCGTTGTAGGGGGTGGCGGTGTTGCCGGTGACTCTGCTGGCCGTCAGTGTGACGTTGCCGTTGTCGGTGTAGATGCCGCCACCGGCGACGGCGCTGTTGCCGGTCACCGAACCGGAGATCAGCGACACCGCCCCGCCCCGGTTGGCGATGCCGCCGCCTCCGAAGGGAGAGGTGGCGTTTCCGCCGCTGATGGTGATGGCGGCCAGGTTGAGTTGTCCTTTGGTGCCCGGCACATTGGCGGCCCCTTCGACCTCCACGATCCGGAAGGGCGGGGCGGACGGGGCACGGGTGATGGTGGTGTTCAGCCCCACCATGTTGATCGGGGTGGTGATCGGCGGCAGCCCGTCCGGTCCATCCGTCCCGCTGCCATGGGCGCTGGTCAGTGTGTAGGTGCAGAACGGAGCCAGCGCCAGGGTGTCACCGCCGTTCGCGTTCGCTATGCCGACCGCGGTCACCAAGGACGTCTCGTTGCACAGCACCGGAATCTGCGCGTGGGCGGTGGTCGAAACCGCGGCCAGTCCTGCGGCCAGGGAGGCGACGCCGATCACAGACCAGAGCTTGCGGACGGTTGGCATTACGCCCCCAAATGAGGTTGCGGGTGCCGCCGCATCAGCCGGTGCCGACGAACGGCACCGGCTGATGGATCCAAGTCCTCTACCGAGGGTGCCCATAGCGGCAACATGGCCGCACCGCTGCCAGGCTCTTGGCCGGGTCAGCGGGTAGGCCGGCTACCACTCCCCCCGGAGAGGATGGGCGGCCCACCGGTTTGGATGTGACCAGTAATTCACCGGAGTGAATATGCCAGCAATGGCCTCGACGTGAAGTCACCCGAATGGAAGAGCGTGTGACGCCTGGAAATTCCGCGTACCACCATACGCACCACGGTAGTGAGCCCCGCCGCAGGTCCGCTCGGCGGATAGGGCGGAGCACGGCAACTGCATTGCAGGGTAAGGGAATTATGGTTTATCGGCCAAGGAGAACGGGCCGGGCATCAGTGCGGCCACCGGTTGTTTGCCGAGCGGATTCCAGGTACCGCCGTGGAACAGGCTCTTCCCGCCATGGCGGCGACGGCCGCCTGCCGGGTGTCGACGAAGCCGGTCACCGCCGCCCTCGGTACGCCCCATGAAGATCGCGGGCCCGATGGCCCGGGGGTGAGCCGTGTCTCACCCGGGGCGGTCGCTCTTGTCTATGCAACGAGTTGCATAGCAGGATGCCGCCATGGCACTAGAGCACGCCATCCTCGTCTCCCTGCTGGAGCAGCCGGGGTCCGGCTACGAGCTGGCCCGGCGGTTCGACCGTTCCATCGGGTACTTCTGGACCGCCACCCACCAGCAGATCTACCGCGTCCTGGGGCGGATGGAGCGGGACGGATGGATCGAGGTCCGCGAGGTGCGCCAGGGCGGGCGGCCGGACAAGAAGGTGTACTCCGTCGCCGCGCCCGGCCGGACCGCACTGTCCGCCTGGCTGGCCGAGCCGGTGGAACCGGAGAGCGTCCGGCACAGCCTGGCCGTGAAGATCCGGGGCGCGGCGTTCGGCGATCCGGCCGGACTGATCGCCGAGACGCAGCGCCACCGCGAGGTACATGCCGAGCGGCTCGTCCGCTATCTCGCGGGGGAGCAACGGGACTTCCCGGACTCCGCCGTGCTGGACGCAGGTCAGGAACTCCAGCACGTCGTGCTCCGTGGCGGCATCGCCTACGAGCGGATGACCCTCGCCTGGCTCGACGACGTGCTCGCCACCCTGCGCCGCCTCGGCGGCGCCGACCCCGACACGCACTGAGACCCGCACCGAAAGGCGCCCAACTCATGGCCGACGCCCTGCTGTTCAACCCGCACACCTACGACCCGGCCCACTTCGACGCCGAAACGCGCCGCCTGCTGCGCGCCACCGTCGACTGGTTCGAGGAGCGCGGCAAGCGCAAGCTCGTCGAGGACTACCGCAGCCGGGCCTGGCTGGAGGACTTCCTGCGGTTCTCCGCCAAGGAGGGGCTGTTCGCCACCTTCCTCACCCCCGCCGCCGATGCCGTGGGTCAGGCGGACAAGCGCTGGGACACGGCCCGGAACGCCGCGCTCAACGAGATCTTCGGCTTCTACGGCCTGGACTACTGGTACGCCTGGCAGGTCACCATCCTGGGCCTGGGACCGGTCTGGCAGAGCGACAACGCCAGCGCCCGCGCCCGCGCCGCCGAACTCCTGGACCAGGGCGAGGTGTTCGCGTTCGGCCTCTCCGAGAAGGCGCACGGCGCGGATATCTACTCCACCGACATGGTGCTCACCCCCAACGCCGACGGCGGCTTCCACGCCACCGGCTCCAAGTACTACATCGGCAACGGGAACGCCGCGGGCCTCGTCTCCGTCTTCGGCCGCCGCTCCGACATCGAGGGCCCCGACGGCTATGTCTTCTTCGCCGCGGACAGCCGCCACCCGGCGTACCACCTGGTCAAGAACGTCGTCGACTCCTCCAAGTACGTCAGCGAGTTCCGGCTGGAGCGCTACCCCGTACGCGCCGAGGACGTGCTGCACACCGGCCGCGCCGCCTTCGACGCCGCTCTCAACACGGTCAACGTCGGCAAGTTCAACCTGTGCACCGCCTCGATAGGCATCTGCGAGCACGCGATGTACGAGGCCGTCACCCACGCCCACAACCGGGTTCTCTACGGCCGCCGGGTCACCGAGTTCCCGCATGTGCGCCGCGAGTTGACCGATGCCTACGCCCGGCTCATCGGCATGAAGCTGTTCAGCGACCGCGCGGTCGACTACTTCCGCAGCGCCGGTCCGGACGACCGCCGCTACCTCCTGTTCAACCCCATGACCAAGATGAAGGTGACCACCGAGGGCGAGAAGGTCATCGACCTCATGTGGGACGTGATCGCCGCCAAGGGCTTCGAGAAGGACACCTACTTCGCACAGGCCGCCACCGAGATCCGCGGCCTGCCGAAGCTGGAGGGCACGGTCCACGTCAACCTGGCCCTGATCCTGAAGTTCATGGGCAACTACCTGCTGGCTCCCGCCGAGTACGCTCCCGTCCCCAGCCGCCTCGACGCGGCCGATGACACCTTCCTCTTCCGCCAGGGCCCGGCCCGCGGGCTCGGCGCCATCCGCTTCCACGACTGGCGCACCGCCTACGACGCCCACGCGGGCCTGGCCAACGTGGCGCGCTTGCGCGAGCAAGCGGACGCCCTGTGCGCCTTCGTCACCACCGCCGCCCCCGACGAGAGCCAGAGCAAGGACCTCGATCTGCTGCTCGCCGTCGGACAGCTCTTCGCGCTGGTCGTGCACGGCCAGTTGATCCTGGAGCAGGCTCAGCTGACCGGCATTGACCACGATGTGCTGGACGAGCTGTTCGGCATCCTCGTGCGCGACTTCTCCGCCTACGCGGTGGAACTGCACGGCAAGGAGTCCGCCACCGAGGCCCAGCAGCAGTGGGCGCTCGGCGCGGTCCGCCGCCCGGTCGCCGATGCGGACCGTACCGCCCGCGTCTGGGCCCGGGTCGAGGCCCTTTCGGGCGCCTACGAGATGAGGCCGTAGCGCCGCCCTTCCGGCCCGGGCGTTCGGCGCCCGGGCCGGGTGCCGGTGAACCGAGCGGGACCGAATCCCGTACCACTGTTCGCAAGGTCGCACGTCTGACGCAGCACGCCCGCACCGTTAGCCGGATACCGCGAAGGATCACCCGATGAGCGATCAGAGCAGCCTTCCGATCTCGACCCTCCCCGACGGCGGCGCCGAGCTGCATGTGGTGCTTCACCTTCGCTGGGAGGACATCGCCGCCCTCGGCCGTGAGGCGGGTCGACTGGCCGCCCAGTTGAAGCGCCCGGTCAGCCTGGACGAGGCGGCCAGCCAGAAGCTGAGTACCCGCCGGACCTCCACGGCCGCGTCGAAGGAGCGCACAGAGCCCGCCGCGACCGCGTCCCGTATGGCCCTGGCGTCCAGTGCGCCCGCGGAACAGGCCAGGGAGTGGGCCTCTGGGTCCGCCGCCACCGCCTCGGCGGCCAGCCGTTCGACCGGCGGGACCACCAGTGAGGTGCGTGGGCCGTTCGACCCTCCCGCCAAGCTCTCGTCCCTGGCCGGTACAGCCGCCGATCCGGGGCGTGCGACCGGTTGAGGGTCACCCGATCGGGTGAGTAGCCCATAAGCGTGTTGTGCGTAAAATTTTTCTGGCGCTACGTCAGGCACGTCCCGCGGGGGCGTCCCCATCGCCCCCACACGCGGTTCACCCTGTGGAAACCTTCGGTTGTCGAGGGCCGTCCAAGCTGACAGCATGATGCCCAGCCGCCACCCGGACGCCGGGGCCCGGAGACGGGTCGAGAGGGCGGTGACAGGCAGCGACCCCAATCTGTGACGCTAGGTAACGGTATGCGCTTGTTGGCCCCTTCAAGGCCACGCGCTCTGGCGAGCTGTGTCCGGACTCCCACTCTGCGTGGCGTCGGTGTTACCCGCAGTTCTTCCCGGCGGTCGCAGTCGAGGACTCCCCCCACGAAGCAGATCGATAGGTTTTCCATGTTCTTCGCTCGCTCGGCTCGGCAGGTGCGGCAGTGACCGGGGTGATGACGCGGCCGCGCACCGCAGACCAGTCCCCACAGCGCGACCGGCTGGCCCCGAGGACCACACTGCCCTCCCTCACCGGGATGCGGTGGATGGCCGCGCTGCTGGTCTTCGGACTGCACGTGCACAACTTCGGCTACTTCGGAGGCGAGGGCCAAGGATTCATTTCCTGGGGCTTCGACGCGGGCGACACTGGTGTGTCCTTCTTCTTCGTCCTGTCCGGCTTCGTGCTCATGTGGTCGGCGCGCCCCCGGGACAAGGCCACCCGCTTCTGGCGGCGCCGCTTCGCCCGCATCTACCCGGTACACCTGGTGACCGTCGTGATCGCGCTGCTGATGGCGTACACGATGGCACCGAAGATGCAGCCGACCGGCGAGGAGGCGGCGGCGAACCTGCTGCTGGTGCATTCCTGGACGTACGCGTGGTGGCAGGCCCTCGACCCGGTCAGCTGGTCGCTCGCCTGCGAGGCGTTCTTCTACGCGCTCTTCCCCGCCCTGGCGTGGGCGCTGCGGCGGCTTTCGCCGCGCGCTCTGGCGATGCTGGTGGTCGGTAGCGTCATCACCGTGATGGCCCTGCCCTGGGTGAACACGCACTTCGAGCTGGGCTGGCACATCTACTCGTTCCCGCTCGCACGGGTGCCGGAGTTCATCCTCGGCGCGGCCAGCGCCCGCCTGGTACTCCTCGGGCGCTGGCGCGGACCGGGGCTCGAAGCGTCCCTGGCCCTCACGATCACCGGGTACTTCCTGGCCTCCCGGCTCGGTGGTGCCTCCGAGCATGTGGCCGGGACCATCATCGGCTTCACGCTGCTGTTGCCGGCCGCCGCGAGTGCCGATACGAAGGGCGAGCCCTCGATGTGGCGGCACCCGGTCCTGGTCCGGCTCGGCGAGCTGTCCTTCTCCTTCTACATGATCCACCTGCTGGTGCTGTACGCCGGTGCGCGTCTGTTCGCCTCGTCGCCGCACCTTCCGGCGCTTGAGGCGGTGGCCGCCGCGGCGGTCGCGTTCACGGTGTCGCTCGCGCTCGCGTGGGTACTGTACGAGGGCGTGGAGCGCCCTGGACGGCGGTTGCTGCTGATGCCGCTGACGGCGGCGTCCGCCGCCCGCAAGGCCGCCGCCGGAGCCAGGGAGGGTTGACGTGGCCAGAGCAGGTGTGCGGGCGGGTGTCACGGGGGCGGCGATCGTCGCCCTGGCGCTGCCGCTGACCAGCAGCGGCGCGACGGAGCCCGCCGCGCCCGCCGCCTCCGCCCGCGCGGACTGCCCCGCCGTGCCGCCACCGCCGCGTGTTCCGGCGGGGGGAACCACGGTGGTCGTCGGAGCCTCGATCGCGGTGGGGTTCCGTACGTCGGGGGGAGAGCGGACCGCCTGGCCGCATCTGATCGTCGCGCGACTACGGCACGACCATGTGCCGGTGGCCGTCGTCAACGACAGCGTCAGCGCCGCCCGCCTGCTGGCCGACACCCCCGGTCACCCCTGCACCAGCGCACTGCACCGCGAGGGGCCCGCGTTGGCGGTCCGCGGCGTGCGCACCCTTGTTCTGACCGACCTGATCAACGACATCCAGCAGACGCCGCATGTCTACGACCCGCGCGTGATCACCGCGGGGCTCAGGGAGTTCGTGGCCCGGGCCCATGCCCGTCATGTACGCGTCGTGGCGGGCACGATCGCACCGTACGGCGGATTCCCGGCCTATGAGCCCGCGGGAGAGCGGACACGGCGTGCGGTGAACGGCTTCATTGTGCACAGCGGCCTTTTCGACGGTGTCCTCGATTTCGACGCCGCCGTCCGGGATCCGCGTCACCCCACCAGAATGCGCCCGGAATACGACTCGGGAGACCATCTGCACCCCAATGACGCGGGCCAACGGGCGATGACCCGCAGCATCCCGCTGGGCCTGCTGAAGCCTCCCGTCGCGCACGGGTAATCGCCAACGCATATCAACTTCCCCCGGAAACACCCCACTTCGCGTTCCGGGCCGCCGCGCACTGGCGGTCACACGACTGCCGCAGCTCACGCGGGGCGCCCCGGTGGGACCCCGCGAAGGCAGCGGATCCAGACGTGCCGCTCAGGCAGGCGGCCCAGCATGCGACTGCCGCGACCCACAACACCCCCGTTGGCCCAGATCCGCCGGACAGGCCTCAGCCCGTGATGCCGTTGAAGGCGATGGGCAGGTGGCGGGGGCCGCGCAGCACCGCGTTCTGGCGGTACGGCGGAGGGTCTTCCACCAGGCGGGGACTGTCGAGCCGGCGGGCGAGCTCGGTCAGGGCGAGTTGGGCCTCCATGCGGGCGAGGGGTGCGCCGAAGCAGTTGTGGATGCCGCTGCCGAAGCCGAGGTGCTGGTTGTCCTCGCGGTCGGGGACGAAGCGGTCGGGGTCGCGGAAGCGCTGGGGGTCGCGGTTGCCCGAGGCCAGGACGAGCCAGAGGGAGGCGCCCTGCGGAATGGTGGTGCCGCCGATGTCGATGTCGGCGAGGGTGGTGCGCTGCGGCAGCAGCTGTACGGGGGGCTCGTAGCGCAGCAACTCCTCCACGAGCGGTACGGCCAGATCAGGGTCGTCGCGCAGCCGCTTGAGGGTGTCGGGGTTGCGCAGCAGGGTGAGCATGCCGTTGGTGATGAGGTTGACCGTGGTCTCGTGGCCCGCGATCAGCAGCAGGGAGGCGGTGCTGAGCACATCCAGCGGGGACATCTGGCCGTCTGGTCCGCGGCCGGTGGCCAGGGCGGAGAGCATGTCGTCGCCAGGAGAGCGGCGGCGTTCCTCGATGAGTCCGGACAGGTACACGCCCAGCTCGGTGCGGGCTTCCCGGGTGACGCGGCGTCGCTCGGTGGGGTCCTCCGCCGGGTCGGGGTCAAGGCCGGCGGCGATGATGTCAGCCCAGACATGGAAGCGCGACTCGTCCTCGCGCGGGATCCCCAGCAGTCGGCAGATCACGGTGACGGGGAAGGGATAGGAGAAGTTGTCGACGAGGTCGATCTGGTCCCGGTCCCGAAGGCCGTCGATGAGCTCGGAGACGATCTGGGCCAGTTCACCGTGCATGTTCTGGATCCGCCGGGGGGTGTGCGGCGGTCCGAAGGGGCGCATGGCCATCCGGCGCAGCCGGTCGTGCTCGGGAGGGTCGAGCCGAAGGATGCTGGGCGGCAGCCCGGGGTCCTCTTCCGGCGGCAGGGCGCCCGCGGCCCGCGGGTCCAGGTTGCGGGCGTCGGAGCTGACCCGCGGATCGTGCAGCAGCTGGTGGATCTCCCAGTAGGTGCTGACGACATAGGGACCGTCTTCCTGCTGCGCCACCGGGGTCCTGCGCAGTTCGGCGTACAGGGGGTACGGGTCGGCGCGGTTGGCGTAGTCGGTGATCTGCCGCAGCAGCGTGCCGTCGGTCATGGCGCAGTCCTTCGGGGGTGGGGCCGTCCGTGGGCCGGTGCCGGTGGTCAGGCGCGAGCGGGGGTGAAGGTCATCCGCCGGTCGGTGGGCGAGTAGCCGCTCACGGTGACGGTGGGCCCATGGGTGGGCAGCGAGGGATCGGGGAAACCGGCCGGGACCGGCTCAAGCCCCTCGGCCCGGCGGTCGACCGTACGGAACGACGGCGGGAACGGCGCCGCTGACTCGATCAACTTCTCGTAGAACTCAAGCCACTTGGTCTGGTCGAAGGTGACGGCGGCGATGACCCGGCCCTGGTACCCGTACACCCCGGTGAAGCGCCGCTCGGCGAGCGATCCCTGGGCGACCAGGAGTTCCTCGCCCATCGACGGCACGCCGACGGACTTGATGTTGACGCCGAACTGGGAGGACCAGAAGGCCGGTACCCACAGATGCGGGCGGCGGTCCGAGCTGGCGCTGATCATGTTGTGGGCGGCGATCTCGGCCTGCGCGACGGCGTTGCCCCAGTGTTCGAGCGAGAGGAACTGGTACCCGAAGAGCGGGTGCGGGGAACGGGCGACGTCGCCCGCCACGAAGACGTCGTCGGTGACGATGCCCCGTACGTCGAAGGCCCGGCACCCGGCGTCGCAGGCGATGCCCCGCGGCCCCGCGCCGAGGCCGGATCCGGCCAGCCACTCGGTGTTGCGCGTCGCCCCGAGGCAGACCACCGCCACATCCGTCTCGACCGTGCTGCCGTCGGACAGGTGGGCGCGCCGCAGCCGCCCGGCGGGGTCGCCCTCCAACCCGGTGACCATGACGCCGCAGCGCAGGTCGACGCCGTGTTCGCGGTGCAGGGTCGCGGCCACCTCGCCGACCACGCCGCCGAGCGCGCCCACCAGCGGAGCCGCCCCGCGTTCGGCGACGGTGACCGGCAGGTCCCGCTCACGGCAGGCGGAGGCGATCTCGGAGCCGGTGAAGCCCGCGCCGATCACCAGCACCCGGCGGGGCCCGGCCGCCAGCCGCCGGTTCAGCGCGGCCGCGTCATCGCGGGTGCGCAGCAGGAAGACGCCGTCGAGCTCGGCTTCCTGCGGGTGCGGCCACGGCCGGGCGCGGACGCCGGTGGTGATCAGCAGCCGGTCGTACTCCACCTCCTCGCTGTCGGCCAGCCGCACCCGCTTGGCGGACATGTCCAGCCCGGTGGCCGCCACCCCGAGCCGCCACTGCGCGTTGAGCGCTCTGCGCCGGGGCAGCGCGGTACGCTCCGCGGCCGCCCGGCCCAGCAGAACCTGCTTGGACAGCGGCGGACGGTCGTACGGCTGGTACCGCTCATCGCCGATCAGCGTGAGCGAACCGGTGAAGCCCTGCTCCCGCAGTGTCTCCGCGGCGCGCAGACCGGCCAGTGACGCGCCCACGATGACGATCCGGCCGTCCCGCCTGAGCGCCTCCAAGTACCCGTCGACGGACATCTCAGGCACCCTCTGCCAACAGCGGCGCCGCGCCCTGGTCCTCCACGAGGATGGCCTGGACCGGACAGGCGGTGGCGGCACGCCGCACATGCTCGCGCTGTGCGTCGTCGGCGTGCGGGTCGTACAGCAGCGCCTCGTCGCCGTGCATGGTGAACACATCCGGCGCGAGGAAGGCGCACTGCGCGTACCCCTGGCATCGGTTGAGATCGACGACAAGCCTCATGGGATCTCCGCTCTTCGCTCTTCCAGCAGCTCGGTCCGTAGGGGCCGTCAAGCCCGTCCGCGAGACGACCGGCGCGGCGGGCATCCCTCGATCCAGGATGGAAGATCCGTTGCGGCTGCGCACGTACAGCTGAGCCGAACGGAGTGCGGCAGGAGCGGCCGGATTCCCCCGACCGGCCTTGGGTTAGGGTGATGGCGTGCCAGTTCGTGGGAGTCGGGAGACGGAAATGGCGCAGCAGGCGCGAGCGATCCGGACCAGGCGGACGATTCTGGAGGCCGCGGCGGAGGTCTTCGACGAGTTGGGCTACGAGGGCGCCAGCACGACCGAGATCATCGCCCGAGGGGGATTCACCCGGGGCGCGCTGTACTTCCACTTCCCTTCCAAGGAAGCGCTCGCCGACGCGGTGATGGCGGCCCAGTCCGAGTGGCTCGTGCCCCCGGTCCGGAAGCTCAAGTTGCAGGCCGTCATCGACCTCACGCTGCATTTCGCCGAGCGGCTGCGTACCGATGTGGTGCTGCGGGCGGCTGTTCGGCTCAGCGTCGAACAGTCATCCAGCAAGAACCCGAACCGGGCGCCGTACCAGGAACCGATGAACCTCATCGAGGAACTCCTGACGGAAGCCCGGGATACCGGTGAGCTGCTGCCCGGCGTGGAGCCCGAGGAGGTCGCCAGGGTACTGGTGGGCGCGTTCACCGGCATTCAGATCATGTCCCAGGTGTACGACCGGCGGGAGGGGTTGCCGGGCAGGATCTCCGTGTTGTGGAAGTACCTGCTGCCGTCTTTGGCGGTTCCCGACCTGGTGCCCCATCTCAGTGCCGACCCCCAGCGCGGAGCGGGGGACGCGCCGGACGCGCCGCGGCTGGAGGGCGTCGTCGGCACCGCTTACGGCCGCCTGCCGACGCGGGCCTAGCCGCCGCCTGCGACGGGCCCGTATCGACGGTTCGGCCACACCGTGGTTCACACAACGAGGGAGACGACGTGCGGTTTGCGCAGGGACCAACGGCTCATGGCGAGGTCCTGGCGGAGGACGGGCGTTAGGGATGCACCCTGAACGTCGCAAGCACCTGGGGGAGTTGCTGGGCAACGCCCGTCGACGGGCGGACCGTGCGTACTTCGAGGGGGCGCATCCCCTCCAGGTCTCACCGCGGTACCGGCGGCGTGTGCACGGCCCGGGGCTCACGCAGTGGGACATGGACCGACTGCTGGGTTTCGCCGCGGGTTCGTTCTACGGGGCCTTCGAGCGCGGCCAGATCGAGAATCCGCCGTACGCCACGCTGCGCCAGATTGGAGAACTGCTGAACCTGACGGACAACGAGTGGGAGTACCTGAACTCGCTGCTCCGCAACTGGCACGCGCCAAGGTCGCTGCACCCGGGACCGAGCCTGCCCGAGGGCTACGAGGAGATGCTCAACCTCTACGCCGGTCCCGCCTACGCCAACGACGTCGGCTGGCGGGTGCTGGCCCGCAACAAGGAGGCGGACCTGCTGTTCCCCGGCAGCCGGATGCCGGAGAACACCATGCGCTGGCTCCTGTTGGACGAGGACGCCCGCTCCACCTACTTGCCGGAGTGGGAGGACAAATGGGCCCGACGCGCGCTGCCCGCGGTCCGCGCGGCCTGGGCGGCCCACCCGGACAACGAGACGCTTGCCGAACTCAACGCCGACCTGCTGGCTGATCCGGTTGTCGGGCCCATCTACCGGGGGCGGCTTGAGCCGTTCGTCCACAGCGACACGGATCTGCGGCCGATGGTGCACGGGACGACGGGCGAGCGCGGTCGGGTCCGCCTGCATGTGATGGAGCCGCGCGGGGCGCGCGGCGGTGCGATCGTCATGCAGTTGGTCTGGATTCCAGACGAGTGACGGCGCCGCGGGGCCGCCGCGGTTGAAGTGCCTCGGCTCCGCCCGGTGGGTCCTCATCGGGTTGCGGTCAGTTCGGGACCGCGCGGGCTGCGCCATCGTGGTTGCGCGCCGTTGCGGCGGAGGAATGTTGTCGCCGCGACGGCGAGTAGTCCCATGGAGCGGCCCGCCGGTGACCAACCGGCCGCAACCCCGACGAGGATCTGTCGGACGGCCCCGAGGCCCTGTGGGCCTTCGTAGCGCGAGCGGCCTCGCCTCAGAGGCCCTTGACCGCCCCGCCGTCGATCACATAGTCCGCACCGGTGATGCTGCGCGCGCGATCGCTGGCCAGGAAGGCGATGACGTCGGCGACCTCCTCCGGCGTGATGAACCGGCCGGTGGTCATCTTCAGCCTGCCCGGCGTCATGTCCACGTACTCCTGGTGGCCGTAGCCCCTGACGGCGGCCATGGTCGCGCCGAAGCCGTCGGGTGCCTCCCACACCGAGGTGAGGGTCGGGCCGGGCGTGACGGTGTTGACGCGGACCCCCTTGGGGCCGAACTCCTCGGCGACGCCCTTGCTCACGGCCGCCAACGCGGCTTTGGCCGCGCTGTAGTTGATGGGTCCGGCGGACGGAACGTGGGCGGCGATCGACGAGACGTTGATCACCGACCAGGGGCCGCCGAACTGGGCCAGGCCGCGCAGCGCGGCCCGCGTGACGCGTACCGCACTGAAGAAGTTCAGGTCGAAGGTCCGCTGCCAGATCTGGTCGTCCGCGGAGAGGAACCCCTCGCGCGCGTAGGCGTCGCCGCCTCCGACGTTGTTCACCAGCGCGTCGATGGCGCCGAGTTCGGCGCGGGCCTGCTCGATGAGCCGCTCGGCCCCCTCGGGCGTGCTGAGGTCCACCGCCACCGGGATGACCTCGCCCTCCTCGTGGCCGGCCGCGGCCTCCTTCAGCTCGACGGTGATCGTCCGTGCGGCGCCGACCACCCGGGCCCCCTCGCCCACCAGGGCCTTCACCACAGCGAGCCCGATTCCTCGGCTGGCCCCGGTGACGACGGCGGTCTTGCCTAACAGTTGAGAGTTCATCCCCACTCCTTCCACAGCCCCAGCAGACCACCGGCTCGGTCGAAGCCGACCGCGGACAACGGCTTTTGGCCACCAGGACGTCCCGATCCGGCGGTCCGGATGTATCTCGATCATGCCCTAACCGGTGATCGCGAACGTGGCCCGAGGCCCGAACGGCACAGAGGGAAAGGCCGGTTGGAAGGAAACCGGCTGGCCGGTCGTCAAACCGTAAATGATGGGATCTTGGCGGCGCTACGAATCCGCCCCGCCGTGCGGAACCATCTACTTCCGGGTGCCGAGGCTGTTTCGGCTGATTTCCCGTGACCGAGTCCATGAGCCCCTGCGCGGATGCCGATGTGAGCTACTACAGACCAGACAGTGAATTGCCGGGCGGCGGCCGCCATGTGGCGTACTCCGCGGTCCAGTTGGCGGCCGCACTGAGTCATCTCGTACCCGGCGCGGACCCGCTGGCCGTTCTTCCCGAGGAGTGGCCGGAACCGCGGCGGCGCCGCATCCTGCTCGCGGCGTTGCGTGAGGTGACGACCCTTGCCGTGCGTCAGTGGACCGCCGCCGAGTTGGACGCGTATGTCGCCGTGCAACTCGGCGCCTATCGGGAGTCCGTGGAGTTCGACGGCCCGGCCATGCCCGTTCCGGTCTGCGAGGTGTGTGGCAGGGATGACCGGATAGGGCCGGTTCGGCCGCGCTGGAACCCGGAGGAAGTGGTCTTTCTGTGTAAGGCCTGCTCGCCGTGGGCGGGCACCGCTTCGTCCCGGTAGCCAACGGCCTGCCGGATCATCCGGGGGTACTTGGCGCGCCGTACCGGCGGCACATTCGAACACGCTCTTCACTGAACGGCATGAGCATGTCATTATGCGATTGGTTTTGACGTGTGCGTGGCAGCCGGGCTCCGCCCGCCGCCCGCACGCGCGACCCTCCCCCCACGGAAGGCCATCGCATGTCCCGGAAACGCCTGGCGGGCATAGCCGCCGGGGCGGTGGTCGCGGTCGCCGCGGCCACCCTCCCGCAAGCCTCGTTAGCCGCCGCCCGCGCCGACTCCCCGCAGACCGCCGACAGCACCGCTCAGGACACCGTCGTCGTCTACCGCGTCCCCACCCACCGTCCGCAGGACGCCCAGACGCTGATGAGCAGAGGGTACGACCTCATGGAGCGCCGCCAGGGCAACGACCTGTTCGTCCTGGGCGGCCCCACGACAGGCATACAACTCAGCCGCCTCGGCTTCGCCTCGACGGTCGTCAAGACGATGAAGCGGCCAACCCCCCACAAAACGCCCGGCGTTCGCGGCCCGGCGGACACGAACGGCACGTACGACGGCGGGTACCACACCGTCGACGCCCAGTACGCGCACATGGACCAGGTCGCCTCGCAGCACCCGGACATGGCCACCGTCGTGACCTACGGGCAGTCCTGGCTCAAGCAGAGCGGAAGCGGCGGCCATGACCTCAAGGCCATCTGCGTCACCAAGATGAAGCAGGGCGACTGCCAGCTCAACCCGAACTCGCCCAAGCCCCGCTTCTTCCTGATGAGTCAGATCCACGCCCGCGAGATCACCACCGGAGAGGTCTCCTGGCGCTGGATCGACGAGCTGACGAACGGCTACGGCAAGGATCCGGACGTCACCAAGCTGATGGACTCCACCGAGATGTGGGTGGTCCCGATCGCCAACCCCGACGGTGTCGACATGGTCGCGCAGGGCGGCGACAACCCCGTCCTGCAGCGGAAGAACGCCGATGACTCCAACGGTTCCTCCTGCGGTCTCAGCGGCCAGATCGGTGTCGACCTCAACCGCAACGCCGGTACCCATTGGGGCGGTTCGGGCACCTCGGACCAGCCGTGCGACGAGGTCTACCTCGGCCCGGCCGCGGACTCCGAGGTGGAGAACACCGCACTGGAAGGCCTGTTCCGCCAGCTCTACCCGGCGGTTCGCACCGGCACCGGCGAGACCGACCCCGCACCGGCCGACGCCCGGGGCATGATGATCAGCATGCACAGCGACGCCAGCATGGTCCTCTTCCCGTGGGAGTACGACCACACGGTCCACACGGGGAACGACGCCGCGCTGCGCGCCCTGGCCGGCCAGATGGGATCCATCACCGGATACCAGTCGGGACAGGCCGGTGAGATCCTCTACGACGCCTCCGGCGGCACCGACGACTGGACGTATGACAAGCTCGGCCTGGCCAGCTTCACCATCGAGATCGGTGACGTCGACGGCCGCGGCTGTGACGGGTTCACACCGCCGTACTCCTGCCAGGACAGCTACTTCTGGCCGAAGATCAAGCCCGCCCTGATGTACGCGGCGCAGCACGCCGCCGCGCCGTACCAGACGGCGTCCAACGCCTCGCCGGGCAGGCGCTGAACGGTACCGGGTCCGGAGCGGCGCCGATGAGGCTCCGCTCCGGACCGGCGGCGCCGCCCGGAGGGCCGTCCGTCAGGAGGCGGCCAGCTTCCCTTGGCCGAAGAGCTTGCGCTCGTCGTGCAGGGCGAACGGGGTGGTCCGCAGATCGACGATCTGGATGCCGAAGATCCGCAGCTGCAGCATGAGTTCGGTCTTCAGGTCGTACCCGGCGTACAGCGCCCAGGCGGGCTTGCCGTCGGTGGCCCCGGCCCCGCCCCTGAGGTAGACGGACAGATCGCCGCCGACGCCCGCCGCGCCGTACAGGAACACCCTGGCCTGGGTGCCGACGCGGGCGGTCGCGGTGGCCGCGCCGTCGATCCGCGGTGCGCCGCCCTCGGTCCGCTGGTGCGCCTCGTGCAGCGGCTGCCACCCCTGCGTCCGGCTGTACTGCGCCCCGATGGTGAACGAGCCGGTGGTGCGCTGCTCGGCGTCGAGCACGATACGGCCGTCCGCCGTGAACCGGTAGGAGAAGGTCACCTCGGCGCTGACCACGACCGGCACCGGCCCCACCCAGAAGGTGTGTTGGCCGGTCACCGCGGCGAGCGGTATCGCGACGGTACCGGTGTCCGCGGTGCCCGGGACCTTGCTGTGCACACTCCAGCCGTACGTGTACGAGCCGCCGATCCCGACCGCGGCCCGCTCCGGGAGGACGTCATGGGCGCTGCGCCGCTGGTACTGGAAGGTCAGCTCGGGGCTGAAGTCCACCTCTCCGGCCAGCCGTGCCGGAGACCGATCCGTCGCCTCCACACCCTTGGGCAGCGGTACGTCCAACCCCAGCCGCAGCGTGGCCAGTTGCTTCACGCCGTCGTGCGGCGGTCCGGAGGGGGTCGGGCTCTCCTTCGTCGCACCGCCCCCGGCCGGTGCGGCGGAGTGGCTTGGCGTGGGCTGCCCGCTGGTGGCCGGAGCCTGTGGTGTGTCGGCCCCCGTCACCTTCGCGGTCACACCGGGCGACAGCGTCTTCACCCGGAGCTGGCGGGCGGTCAGTAGTGTGCGCCTGTCCACCTCCTGGTTGCCGAGCAGTTCGGAGATGGTGGCCGGGGCTGTGGTCACCTCCACCTGGCCCTTGGTGGACTTGACGACCTTCGCCACCTTGAACAGCGCTCCGGACGGCGCGTGGCCGTTGGGTGCCGATGCGACGACGTCGCCGGTGCGCACGGATTCGGCCTTGGACGCCTTGAGCACCGCCCGGTGGTTCTGGACGTCGTAGGAGGCGAGCCGGACCGGTGCCGAACCTCCGTCGGCTGCAGGTGTGTTGGCGGGGGCCTCGGCGACCGCCGCGTCGGAGTCGGCGCTGTCCAGCGGGGCGTCCAAGGGGGCGGACGCGGAAGGGCTGACGTCTGCCGCCGTGCTCTTGCCGGGAGCGTCTGAGGAGGGCAGGAGCGCTTGGACGCCCAGTGCTGCGGGGACGAACACGCCGAGCGCTGCGGCGGGCACCGCGATGCGGCGCCAGGGAACGGCCATGGAGAAGTCCTCGGTGTCGTGTCAACGGGGGGGGGACGACGGGTCGGCCGATGGTCGCGCGCGAACCAGCCCGTCGCCTGAGGCTCCGTCGCCCTCGGCACGGATTCGTTGGGCGGGCTGACGGACTCCCATAGCATGACGGCGAGTGATCACTTGTCTCCATGGAGAAGGACAGCGAGTTGAGTCAGGACGGCGTGGAGGTTTCCACAACGGTGCAGGAGGCCCTCGCCGCGCTCCATGCCGATCTCGGCCAGCTGGTCGACCTGGTGTCGGAGCGCCTCAGGGCGCGGTTGCCCTCGTACGCGGCCGTACCGCCGGGGCTGCTCAGGGTCCGGGTGGAGAAGGAGCTCGTCGACGGCCTGTCGGCGGTGCGGCGGTTGTCCGAACGCCGTGGCGGCAAGGGGGTTGCCGGGCCACGGGAGCTCTCCTGGCCGCGGGCCGACGACATGCGCTCCGTCGGTTACGCGCCTCCGATGGAGGACGTCATCTCGGCGTACCGGATAGGCGTGGACGCCGTATGGTCGCGCTTCCAGGCCGAGATGACGCAACGCCGGGCGCCCGCCGAGGAGTTGCTCTCGATCGGGGAGAGCCTGTGGGCCTGGGCGGGCGCGATCACCGTGAACGTGGTCCGCAGCCGCCGCGCCGACACCGGGGGCCAGCGGGCGGCGGACCGGCGGCGCGAAGCCTACGTCCGCACCCTGCTCCTCGACCCGGCCGCCCGTTCGGACTCCGGCGACGGGCTTGACGAGACGGCCATCCGGCTTCCGTTCCGGGCCCGTTCAGCCTCCGGCGGCACCGTCCCGGCCGAGGCCGTGGAGTTGCTGCGGCCCTGGCTCGCCGTGGACACGGCGGGCGAACCGCTGGTCGCCGTGGTGGACGGCGATGTGGCCGGACTGCTGGTCGCACGGCCCTGCGGACTGCGCCGCCACCTTGTCGTCGGGCTGGGCGCGGCGGTGGGCCCGTACCGGCTCGCCGTGGAGTTCACACAGGCCACGCAGGCCCTCAGGACCGCCGTGTGCTTCGGGCTCGTCGGCGTGTTCACCCGCGAGGAACTGGGCCTGCGAGCGGCGGTCGTCACCGCACCCGCGCTGGGTGAGCAGCTGGTGGAGCAGCGGCTCGCGCCGCTGCACGAGCGCGGTGAGGAGGGCGCCCAGCTTGAGGAGGCCGTGGCCGCCTACCTCCAGCACGGGATGCGGGTGGAGACGGCCGCGAGGACCCTGTATGTGCACCCGAACACCTTGCGCAACCGGCTGCGGCGCTTCGAGGAGATGACGGGCACCAGCCTGCGCGATCCGGCCGACCTGGCGGAGGTGTGGTGGGCGCTGGCGCACCGACGGATCCACGGGCAGGCGTCATGAAGGGCTCCGGCCGTCCGGCTCACGACGACGGCTGCCAGCCCGCTACGGCCCCGGCGTGTGACGCGGAGGGCTCAGCAGCATGGTCTCTCCGCAGGCCCTGAACTTGGCCGACTTGTGCCGGGTGTCGGTGATGGGGACGGCCGCGCGGGCGGCGTCGTGCGGTGCCCACACCACGGCTTCGCTCTCGCTCACGCAAAGGTCGCTGGCGCCCTTCGTACCGCGGGGCGTGTACCGCACGTCGATCGTCACACCCGCGCCTTTGGACAGGGTGACGGGTGCGGGCCGTCCGCGCCCGACGCCGTCGACGGCGTTCGCCTTGCCGTTGTGGACGTCGACCCCCGGATAGCCGCCGAACACGCAGCCGACCTTCCCCCGGTTGACCGCAGACAGCCGGGCGTTGGGCTGCTGGGCCGGGCTCGCCGCCTTGAGCAGGGTGAACGTCCACTTCAGAGCGTGTGTCCGGCAGGTGGGAAAGGAGCTGTGCGAGACGACCGGGGCGGCGGGACGGCTCGACTGGACGCCGCGGGGAGCCGGGGGGCCGCCGCTGCCGTGCGCGGCTGTGGGCCCGCAGGCGGCCACTCCCAGACCGGCTGTGAACACCGCTACTGCGCCGACCAAGCGAAGCCTCGCTCGCATGGATTACCCCCTGTTCGGCTCTGCCCGTTCCGCGGAACGGCTGGTCGCGGACGGCACGGCTCTGCTTTCCGGTAATCCGCCCTCGAAGGATCATTACAGACTGCCCGGCCCGCTGGGTCCCGGGTCCGATGCGTAGGCCAGGACGGCGAGTTGCGGACGGTCGCGGCGCTCTGCGGACCCGCCGATCCGGTGAAGGATCGCGCTCCGACTCGCCCGACGCCGAGCTTTCACCATACTGAGTGTGTCAGCCAGTAGCTTTCCGTGACTGTGCGGGCCTCCGCCGCACAGCTGCGGCCGGACGCCCCGCCGATGCCCGCCGTCCCACCGCGCCGCGCCCGGACAGCGGCGCGGACGTGGGGCGAGGAGCCGCCCCGATTTGCCTTCGAGCGCACTCCAGGGCCGACACTGATCGAACGGCCGAAGCCCTCGCCGCGGCCGGTAGGGCCGCCGAGCGGGCGGCACCGGTACCACTGCTAGGACGTGTGAACGCGTGAACATGGTGAACCACCCAGGACACCCGCTGCCGTACGACCACTACCGCGAAGCGATCGAGCGGGAGACCGGCCGTTTCGCCGCGACGGTCGAGGGCGTGGACCCCGCCACCCCGGTCCCCTCCTGCCCGGGCTGGACGCTGGCCGAGCTGACCCGGCACGTAGGAGCCGTACAGCGCTGGTTCAGCGTCCTGCTGACGCGGAACGTGCAGGAGCCGCCGCGCAGCCGCGAGGTCGAGTTGGGGCTGCCGGAGCGTGACGACGAACTCGCGGCGTGGCTGCGCGCCGGTCTGCCCGAGACCGCGGCCGTTCTGCGCACCATCGATCCCGATGCCCCCATGTGGGCTTGGGGAGCTGACCAGCACGCGCGCTTCTGGGCGCGGCGGATGCTCTTCGAGACGCTGGTGCACCGAGTGGACGCGGAGCACGCCGTGGGCCGGACGCCGGACATCGACCCCGCCCTGGCCGCGGACGGCGTCGACGAGTTCCTGGTCAACCTGCCGTACGCGGGGATCTTCGCACCGGACGTGGCGAACCTGCGCGGGAACGGCGAGGCGCTCGCGTTCCAGTGCACCGACCCGGGGCCGGGCGGCGGCGAGTGGCTCGTCAGGCTGCGGCCCGACGCCTTCGGAGTCGAGTCCTTCGACGCCGAACCGCGTACCGGGCAGCGGACGGCGCCGGTCCAGGAGCAGGTGCGGGTCCGCGGGCGCGCCGCGGACATGCTGCTGCTGATGTACGGGCGGCTGCGGTACGACGCCGCCGCCTTCGAGGCGACCGGGGACGAGGAGGCGCTCGCCCGCTGGTTCACCCACTCCAAGTTCTAGCCCGGTACGGGGACCCACCCCACCCCAACGTGCTGAAGCCGTAAGGGCGTTGGGGCACGCGGGCGAGTGGGGGAGCGTCCGCTGTCACGCCTTGCGTTGGGACGCCGCGGCCTCAGGGCGCAGGTCGTCGATCGTCAGTTGGTGGACGGGCGGCTGCGGCAGCACGTCGTGGGTGGTGGCCCGCGGGCCGGGGCCGACGTGCAGGAGTTCGCCGGAGCGCAGCGGGCGCCAGTCCGGGTTGTCGTCGAGTCGTTCGCTGGCGACCACGACCGCCGGGACGTCGGCCAAGTCCTTGGAGTGCACGCGCAGTCGGCCACCGGTGCCGGTGTGGTCCAGGTGGCGGTCGCCGTGCTGCCCGCCGGTGCCCCGCTCCAGCACGTACAGCTCGTGGGTGTCGGGGTAGCGCAGCGCCCACAACTCGTCAGGAGTGATGAGGACCAGATTGAGCGCGTAGACCGGCACATGCTCGGCGACCCAGCGGGCCGCGCGCTCGATGCCCGCGCCGACATCGCCGCCGTGCGCCGCGGTCTCCCGGGTGATGAGCGCGAAGAAGCGTTCCGAATCGGTGTCGCCGCGCACCAGGCTGAGATCGTCACCCAGGTGCTCCTCCAGCCGGTCGAGTCCCTCGATGACGCCGTTGTGCGCGAACAGCCGCCCCTGCTGGAGGAACGGATGCGTGTTGCGCTCCAGGAGTCCGCCGGTGGACGCGTAGCGCACGTGGGCTACGAAGGTGGCCGACTCCACCCGTCTCGCCTCCTCGGCGAAGGCGCGGTCCTGGTAGGCGGCGATCGGCGCCTTGTACACCTCGGCCGTCCCGGACGGGTCGAAGAATCCCAGCCCGGTGCCGTCGGGGTCCCGATGGCTTTGCGCACTGAGGCTGTCCGGAGCCTCCAGCAGCCAGAAGACGGCACGCACCCGCTGTGGCGCGCTGCTCAGTCCGAAGAGTCGGCACATGTCGTCGTCCTCCTCCGCCAGGGGGCTTCGGTACGAGGATGACAGCCTCACAGCTGGCGGATGTACCGTCTTGGATCCCGGGCGAGTTGAGCCGCAACCGAATCGGCCGCCCGGGTGTCTTTGGTGTTGTCGCGTTGTGCACAGGGTGATCGAGGGGCAGGGGCGTTGATTCGCACAGTTGGGGGTTTCGAGGGAACCGTGGCGCGCCGGAAGCGTGCGGCGGCCGCCGCGGTGTGGCTGTCGGCACTGGCGCTCGGGGTGAGTGCCTGCTCAACTCCGGCGCACGGCCAGGGATCCGGGAGCACGGCCGCCGCTGTGGACCCGGCCAAGATCACGGTGACGATGGCCAAGGACTCGTCCGGTGATGTCGTACCGGACAAGCCCGTGAAGATCGGTGTCCAGGACGGCAAGCTCGCCTCGGTCACCGTGGCCGACTCCAAGGGCGACGCGATACCCGGGACCCTCGACGCGGCCACCGGCACCTGGACCCCCAGCTCACCGTTCGGTGTCGGCCTCAACTACACGCTGCGGGCCAGTGCCACCACCCCGGGGCACAACGGCAGGCCCGCCACGCAGCAGGTCAACTTCACGGTGGAGACCCCCGGTAAGGCCCTGGAGCTCGACTCGATCACTCCGGCCAAGGGCGCCGTGGTCGGTGTCGCCATGCCGGTGTCGATCGTCTTCTCGCACCCGGTCGCCGACTCCGCGAAGGCGGCGGTGGAGAAGCAGCTGAAGGTCACCACCAGCCCCGCCGTGACCGGCTCCTGGCACTGGTTCGGTGACGAGCGGGCGGACTGGCGCCCTCAGCAGTTCTGGAAGTCCGGTACGCATGTGACCGTCGACGCCAATCTGAACGGTGTCAACGACGGCAACGGCAGGTACGGCACGCACAACTACGAGCACAGCTTCACCGTCGGCAGCGATGTCGAGGCCGTCTCCGACACCGCCAGTCACAAGCTCAACGTCTACCAGGACGGCAAACTGGTCCGCGCGCTCGCCGCCGACAGCGGCAAGTCGGGCTTCTCCACCTGGGGCGGCACCATGGCGGTGATCGACAAGCAGCCGGTCGTGGAGATGACGTCCTGCAGCGTCGGTATCCAGTGCGACAAGAACGGCCCGAACTACTACGACCTGAAGCTTCCGTGGGACGTGCACCTGACGGACTCCGGCACCTACGTCCACTACTCGACGGGTGACACCGACCCGGGGGTGGACAACAACTCCCACGGCTGCATCCACCTCTCGCTCGACGACGCGAAGTGGTTCTACAACTTCGTCAAGCAGGGTGACCCGGTGACCGTCAAGGGCGAGCCGAAGGACGCCGCGCCCGACAACGGCTACGCCGACTACAACCTCGGCTGGGCGCAGTGGACCGCGGGGAGCGCGCTGCACTCCTGACGGCAGGCCAGGGGATTCACCGCGCGGGCCCGCCGCGGCTCTGCTCGTCGTCGAGGACGCGGATAACGCTGTTCGGGCAGAGCCGTTCGGCCAGGCGGGCCCGCTCACGCAGTTCGGGAGGGGGCTGGTCGTCCAGGACGACGACCATGCCGTCCTCCTCGGACTGGTCGAAGAGTTCCGGGGCGTGCAGGGCGCACTGACCGGCCCCGCGGCAGCGACTGCGGTCGATCTCGATACGCACCGCGCTCACCCCTGCCAGGTGACGGGGAGCCGGTGGACCCCGTAGATGAACATGTCGTCGCGCAGCGGCACCTGGTCAGCGGGTACCGCCAGCCGCAGCGTGGGGAAGCGCCGGAACAGGGCCGGGTAGGCCGTGCGCATCTCCATCCGCGCCAGTTGCTGGCCCAGGCACTGGTGGACGCCGTGGCCGAAGGCGATGTGGTGCGCGGCGTCCCGGGTGATGTCCAGTTTGTCGGGCTCGGGGAACTGCGCGGGGTCCCTGTTGGCCGCGGCGATCGACGCGACGACGGTCTCGCCCGCCCGCACCCGCACCCCGGCGACCTCGACGTCCTCCCGGGCGACCCGGACGATGCCGAACTGCACGATGGTCAGATACCGCAGCAGTTCCTCCACCGCGTTGTCCACGAGATCAGGCTGTTCGCGCAGGATCCGCGACTGCTCCGGATGGCAGAGCAGGGCGAACGTGCCCAGCGCCAGCATGTTGGCCGTCGTCTCGTGCCCGGCGATGAGCAGCAGCTGACCGACGCCCGTCAGCTCCTGGTCGGTCAGCCCCGCTGACGGGTCCTCGCTGTGGATCAGCTGGGACAGCAGTGCCTCGTCCGGGTGCCGCCGTTTGGCGACCACCAGCTCCCGTACGTACTCCCACAGCGCGTCCCTGGCGGCGAAGACCGACTCCTTCGGCTCGTCGAGGTGGAACAGGGTCGCGGTCCAGCGCTGGAAGTCGGTCCGGTCGCCGTACGGCACCCCGAGCAGCTCGCAGATCACCAGTGACGGGATCGGCCGTGCGAACTCCCGTACCAGGTCGACCGGTGGGCCGGTGCGCTCCATCGCGTCCAGGCGGTCGGCGACGATCCGTTCGATCCTGGGGGCCAGCTCGCGCATCCGCCGGACCGTGAACCAGCGCGTCACAAGACGCCGGTAGCGGGTGTGCTCGGGAGGATCCATGCCGATGAGTGAGCCCGGCACCCGCGGGTCACCGTCCCGGATCGGGAACGCGCGCACCGGCGAGGAGGCCCGGCGGCGGTCCGAACTGAACCGGACGTCCGCGAGCAGGCCGCGGACGTCCTCGTACCGGGTGAACAACCAGCCGGTCTTCCCGTCCGGGAAGGCGAGCCTGCTGGTGGGCCGGCTCTGCCGCAGCGTGCCGTATTCGTCGGGCGGGTCGAACGGGCAGCCGCGGCGGGTGGGCAGGGTGACCGGAGACGGCGTGGACGAGGTGACAGACACGGGCAGCTCCTTTCCGCTGCGGGTCGGCTCACCGCCCCCGAGCCGCCGACCACGGGCAAGGCCTCCACCAGCGAGGGTAGTCCGCTGCGCGGCGCGGCGAGTGCGACCGGTAGGTCACATGTTCGATTTTCGGGCTGTGGGCCGGGTACGTGCGGCGGATCTCGGCGCCCGGGTGATCGCCCACTACGGCGGCGACATCGCACAGGCCAACCGCGCCGTGGGCGGCCAGTAGCCGTGGGTCAGTAAAGGAGCCGGTGGTCGGCCGGGTCCCAGCCGAGGACGGCGTAGATCTGGACCATCGCGGCCTGTTGGAGCGTTTCCGTCTGTCCGCCCGTGTCGAAGCCGAACAGTCCGGTGTCGGGGTCGCGGTAGCGCTCCCAGACGGTGTCGGCGTACTCGGCCATGGTGTCGCGGTAGCCGCGCCCCCCGGTCACCGCCTCCAGGAGCAGCAGGTTCTTGAAGTAGATCGAGTTGAAGTACGGCGGTTGGCCGAGGAGCCTGCCGCCGGTGACGAAGTAGGCGTGGGCCGCCGCGGCGATCCGTTGCGCTTGGTCGAGGTACGCCCGGTCACCGGTGATCTCGTACAGCAGGACGTGGACGCCCACCGGAACGCCCTGGTTGTACGACCAGAACGTGGTCTCCACGGTGCCGGTGAGGTTGACGTGGTCCCAGTACAGGTCGTCGGGGCTCAACAGATAGCGGTTGGTCCAGTCGTACATCCTGCGGGCCCACGTCAGATACGTCTCCTGACCGGTGATCTGGTGCAGCCGCAGGCCCAGTTCGGCGCCGGGCATGTTGGAGACGGTGTTGCGGTCCTGGCTCCAGGTCGCCTGGGTCCAGAACACGCCGCCCGGGTCGGCGTGGGAGGGGTCGGAATCCCAGCCGGACACGACCAGTTGGAAGATCTGCTCGGCGCGGGCCAGCGCCGCGCGATCGCCCCGCATCAGGTAGTGCTGGATGTTGAGCAGCCCCACCCATTCGTTGTCGTCGTAGAAGAAGTCGCCCCCGGAACCGTAGGGGGGCTCCGGGTACGAGGCGTAGCCCGGTCGGCCGGTGGTGCCGCCCGAGGCCTTCCAGTACCGCTCCTGGCCGACCGCACGCGCCGCCAGGTCCGGCAGGTAGGCGTCCCCCTGCTGGCCCGGGAGCCCGGTCAGGTCCAAGGTGGCGGCGTGCGCCTGGGAGAACGGCCACTCGTAGGAGTAGGCGTTGTCACCGGCTGCGACGGGATACCGCTCGTGGTAGAGACCGGAGCCGTCGGTGACGGCGAGGTACTTCTGCAGCGCCTGGTAGGCGGCGGCGGCACGGGCTGCGCTCAACGGAGCGTCCTCCCTCGGGGTGATGCGGACGCCGGGGCAGCCGCACGCCTTCTCTGAGGCCGCGTCAAGGCTAGCGGAACGCGCCGAGCGGTGCGGCGGGTCCGCGGCCACCGGGTGCGCAGGGCACCGGCGCGTCGCAGGCTGGTACGAGAAGGCGTCGGCGCGACTGGCATGAGGAGCAGGGCTGATGGAGCGGACCGCGTGCTGCGTGGTGGGTGGCGGCCCCGCGGGCATGGTGCTCGGTCTGCTGCTGGCCCGGGCCGGGGTGGATGTCACCGTGCTGGAGAAGCACGGGGACTTCCTGCGCGACTTCCGCGGGGACACCGTGCATCCGTCCACGCTGTCGCTCCTTGACGACCTGGGGCTGGGCGACCGGTTCGCCGCTCTGCCGCAGCGGCGCGTGAGCTCCGTCCAGCTGCCGATCGGGCCGGGCGGCGCGCTGTTCACCGTCGCCGACATCAGCACACTGCGGGAGAAGTACAACTACATCGCGATGGTGCCGCAGTGGGACCTGCTGAACCTGCTGGCTGACGAGGCCCGGCGGGAGCCGTCCTTCCGGCTGCGGATGGACACCGAGGCGACCGGGTTCCTGCACGAGCGGGGCCGGGTCGCCGGGGTGCGCTATCGCACCGCGGACGGACGCACCGGCGAGTTGCGGGCCGCCCTGACGGTGGCCTGCGACGGCCGCGGCTCCCTGGCCCGGACCCTGCCCGAACTGCGGCTGCGGCGGTTCCGCTGCCCGATGGACGCCTGGTGGTTCCGGCTGCCCCGGCGGGAGAGCGACCCGCGGGGGCTGGTCGGCAACGTCGGGGACCGGTTCCTGACCGCCATGATCGACCGTGGGGAGTACTGGCAGTGCGCCGTGATGATCCACAAGGGCAGCGACGCCCAGCGGCGGGCCGCCGGACTGGACCTGTTCGTGTCCCAGTTCGCGGCCGCCGCTCCCTGGCTGGCGGACCGGGTAGCGGCACTTCGGTCCTGGGACCAGGTGAAGCTGCTGGACGTGCGGCTCGACCGGCTCCGGCGCTGGCAGCGCCCTGGGCTGCTGTGCATCGGCGACGCGGCGCACGCGATGTCGCCCGTGTTCGGGATCGGCATCAACCTCGCCGTCGAGGACGCCGTCGCCGCCGCCCGCTACCTGGCCGAGCCGCTGCGCGAGGGCACCCTCGCGCGGCGCGACGTACGACGCGTCCAGTGCCGCCGGTGGCCGACCGCGGCAGCCACCCAGACGCTGCAGCGGATCGCCCACGCACGGGTCATCGAACCGCTGCTCGCGGGGCGTTCCCCGCGCACCGACCGGGCACGGTCACCACGACTGGTCCAAGTGCTCACCGTCGCACCGTGGTTGAAGCGGGCGCCCGCGTACTTCTTCGCCTACGGCGCCGTGCGCGAGCGACCGCCGACCGCTTCGCCGCGGTGAGCTCGCCGACCGGCAGCCCTTCGAGGCGGCACCGCCGATCAGCCGCTGACGATGCCGTCCAGGTAGACCCAGTCACCCTCGTGGCGCACGAAGCGGCTGTTCTCGTGCAGCTCGCCCGCCTGGCCGCGCTCGGTGTAGTGGGCGCGGAACTCGACGGTGCCTTCGTTGTGGAACGGGCTGCCCCCGGTGCCGCCGAGGATCTCCAGGCGCAGCCAGCGCAGCGCGGGGTCGAAGTCCACGCCGGGCGGCCTGGTGCCGGGGTGCCAGCTGCGCAGCAGGTACGCCTCGTCGTGGACGGCGAAGGCGCTGAAGCGGGAACGCATCAGCTGCTCCGCGGTCGCCGCCCGGGCCGTTCCCCGGTGCAGTCGGCCGCAGCAGTCCTCGTAGGCCGAGGGCAGCCCGCAGGGGCAGGTCGTCCCGGCGGGGCGGCTGGCCGGGGGTGTCGTGCGTCGGGACATGGCTCCAAGGTGACTGTGCGTGCCGGAAACCTGATGCGTGCCACAGCGTAGGGCACCTGGCCGCGGGCGGGCCGCCCGGTCAGCCGCTGGCCGCCGCCCGCGGGCCCCGAGCGGCGGCACGCGCCGCCGCCCGCTCGCGGCGGCGCTGGAGGAAGCGCCGGATGCGGGACACCGCGAGCACCACCAGGATCACTCCGAGCACCAGCAGGACCGCCGCGATCGAGGCCGCCGCCCACGGGTGGAAGATCGCCAGGGTGACCACAGCGGCGACCGCCAGGTCCTCCAGCAGACTGACCGTGATGTTGCTGGCCGGTTCGGGCGAGGTGTTGACCGCCATCCTCAACGACGCCTTGACGGTATGGCTGAGCAGTGCGGTCGCACCGCCCACCGCACCGGCCGCCACCTCACCGAGCGACCCCGGGTGGTGGCTTGCGAGCAGCGCGGCGACCGTGGCGCCGGCGATCGGCCGGATGACCGTGTGGATCCCGTCCCAGAAGGTGTCCAGGTACGGGATCTTGTCAGTCACCGCTTCGCACAGGAACAGCACGGTCGCCGCGATCAGCACATCGGTGCGTTCCAGCACCGGTGGAACCGCGGTCGCTCCGCCGTACCGTCCGAACAGTCCGAGCAGCATCACCACGCCGTAGGCATTGATGCCACTGGCCCAGCCGCTGGTGAAGACCAACGGGACAATCGTCAACGTCTCTCTCGCCTTTCCTGTCGCCGCTACGGGCCGCGGCCGAGGTTCTGCACCGCACGGGCCCGCCGCCCAGCATGTCAGGACGGGAGACGGGGATGACTGGTTCCCCCCTCAATCCGAAGCCGTGTACTCCGAAGCCGTGTACTCCGAGGCCGCGTCGAGCAGCCACCGCGCCAGATACCCGGCGAACGACGAGCGGACCAACACCCAGAACCCCGGCCCGCGTTCATCACGCGCGGCCAGGATCACCTGCGCACGGGCGAGTGTGGTCTGCGCGCACCGGCCCGCGGCGAAGGACCGCGGATGCAGATCGAGCGCGGTGCCGTGCGCCAGCAGGTCGCGGCAGCGGGGACCGCTGACGAGCAGCGTGGTGCGCTGCGCCGACACATCGGTGACGGCCGCGTGATCGGCGCCCACCGCGCCGCGCAGCCGCGATTCCAGGTCGCCCGCCGTTCCGGCCGGGCCCACCACGAGCCATTCGTCAGGCCCCAGCCACAGCGCGGCCAGCCCGCCGCCGCGCACCATGGTGTTGGGTTCCACCGGCAGCGGGATCCCCAGCGCCAGCCGGACGGCGTCCGCCGCCGGGCCCTTGGGGTCGAGCCGTACGTTGACCTGGGCCAGATATGGCAGCTCGGCCAGGCGCACCGCCCCGCCCGAGCCTCGGGTGGTGGCCGCGAAGCGGGCGGCGAAGCCGCCCAACGGGCTGTGGCGGGCGGTGTGTTCAGCCATCACGGCGTGCTCCCTCGGGGTCGTAGAGAACGGGGTCGGTGACCGTGACCGGGATCAACTCCTCGCCGACCGGTACGTACAGGCGCTCGCCGATCCGCTCGCGGCCGGAGCGGACCAGGGCCAGTGCGAAGGTCCGGCCGAGGGCGGCGCTGCGGTAACTGGACGTGATGTGGCCCAGCATGGGCACCGGAGGAGCGGGCAGCCGGTCGGTGGCGACGAGTTGGGCGCCTTCGGGGAGCAGTACGTCGTCGTGCGGCAGCAGGGCGACCAGCTGCTTGCGGTCGGCCCTGCGGCTGTCCGGGCGCAGGTGCGAGCGCTTGCCGATGAAGTCCCGCTTCTTCTTCGACACCACCCACCCCATGCCCAGGTCCTGCGGTGTCACCGTGCCGTCGGTGTCCTGCCCGACGATCGGGTACCCCTTCTCGGCCCGCAGCACATGCATGGTCTCGGTGCCGTACGGGGTGATGCCGAGCGGCTGCCCCGCCTCGTACAGCGCCTCCCACAACGCGGTCGCGTACCAGGGCAGGACGTTGATCTCGTAGGCCAGCTCGCCGGAGAAGCTGATCCGGCACACCCGGGCCGGGATCGCGGCGACGGCCGTCTCCCGCCAGGCCATGAACGGGAAGCTCTCGGCGTCGACGGCGAGGTCCGGCGCGAGCGCGGCCAGCACCTCGCGCGAGCGCGGGCCGACGAGCGCGACGGTGGCCCACTGCTCGGTGACCGAGGTGCAGTGCACCCGCAGGTCGGGCCACTCGGTCTGCAGCCATTCCTCCATCCAGTCCAGTACGGCGGCGGCGTTGCCGGTCGTGGTGGTGAGCAGGAAGCGGTCCTCGGCGAGCCTGATGACGGTGCCGTCGTCGAAGACCATGCCGTCGGCCCGGCACATCACGCCGTACCGGATCATGCCGACCTTCAACGTGCTGATCATGTTGGTGTAGAGGCGGTCGAGGAAGACGCCCGCGTCCGGGCCCTGGACGTCGATCTTGCCGAGCGTGCTGGCGTCCATGAACGCGACGCCCTCGCGGGCGGCCCGGCATTCGCGGGCCACCGCCGCCGCCATGTCCTCGCCGTCCCGCGGGTAGTACCACGGGCGCTGCCACTGCCCGACGTTCTCGAAACGCGCACCGTGCGCGAGGTGCCAGTCGTGCAGTGCGGTCACCCGCACCGGGTCGTGCAGCTCACCCCGGTTCCGCCCGGCCAGCGCCGCGAAGCTCACCGGTGTGTACGGCGGGCGGAACGTCGTCGTGCCCAGCTCGGCCACCTCGACGCCGAGCAGCTGCGCGACCACGCCGCTGGTCAGCACGCCCGATGTCTTGCCCTGGTCGTGCGCCGTGCCCGCGGTGGTGTAGCGCTTGAGGTGCTCCACCGATCGCAGGCCCGCGCCGGTGGCCCGTGCCAGGTCGGCGACGGTGACATCGCGTTGGAGATCCACGAAGTGGGTACCGAAGCCGTCCGGACCCGGCACGACCCACAGCTGTACGGACGGCGCGCCGCGCTCGGCGGACCCGGTCGCGGACGTCGGCGGCAGCGGCCGGGCGGCCGTGAACCCCGCGTCCCCGGCCGCCCGGCGTCCCGCGTCGGCGCCGTCGGCCAGACACCCCGGCAGGTCGAACACGCCCCGGGCGGCGCCCGCCACCCGCACCGCCTGGCGGCACCCGTCGGGGACGAACGCGCCGAGCCCGGTGTCGTACCGCAGCCGCCCGCCCGCCTGGCTGAACAGGTGCGCCACGGGGTTCCAACCGCCCGAGACCAGCAGCAGATCGGCCGCGAACTCCCGGGCGGGGCCGGTCAACTCGCCTTCGCCCAGTGCCCGTACGGTCACCGAGGCGACCCGCGGCTCGCCCGCCGTACCGGTGACCGCGTGCCCGGCGAGCACTTCGATCCCGGCCCGTGCGGCCCGCTCGGCCGCGTCCCCCGGCTCCGGGCGGGCGTCCACGACCGCGGCGACGTCCACGCCCGCCGCCGCCAGATCGAGTGCCGCGGGGTACGCGCTGTCACCGGTGGTGAACACCACCGCGCGACGGCCCGGGGCGACCGCGTAGCGGTTGACGTACGTCCGTGCCGCGGCGGCGAGCATGATGCCGGGGCGGTCATTGCCCGCGAAGGCGACCGAGCGCTCGTGCGCCCCGGTCGCCAACACCACCTGCCGTGCCCGGATGTGCCAGATCCGTTCCCGCGAGAGGTGCGAAGGCGCCCGCGAGCCGAGGTGGTTGGTGCGGCGTTCGGCGGCCAGCAGGTAGTTGTCGTCGTAGTAGCCGAAGACCGTGGTGCGGCGCAGCATCCGCGCCTCGGCCGCCGCGTCGAGCTCGGAACAGGTCTCGGCGATCCAGTCCGTTACCTCGGCGGTGCCCAGCAGGCTTCCGCCGGGCTCCGGTTGCTCGTCGGCGAGGATCACCCGGGCGCCGGTGCGGGCGGCGGCCGCCGCCGCGGCGAGGCCCGCCGGTCCCGCACCGACGACCAGCACATCGCAGTGCGCGTGTACGGCGTCGTAGCGCGCCGGGTCGGGTTCCGTGGCGAGCCGCCCCCGACCGGGCAGACCGCCGGCCACCAGGCCGTCGTACAGCTCGACGGTGGTCGCCGGAAGCATCGGTTCGGGGAAGGGGGCCTCGATCTGGACGATGGCGTTGGGCTCCTCGCCGCCCGCGGTGAAGACACCGCGCGGGCGGCCGAGTTTGACGCTGGTCGCGGTCTGGTGGACGCCGGCCGCGAGCAGCGCGGAGGCGAGGGTGTCGCCGCGGTAGCCCTGGTACGCCACGCCGTCGAAGCGGAAGGCCAGCGGCTCGCCGCGGGAGATCCGGCCGCCGTCGGGCAGCCGGAACGGCTGGGGGGTCATGCGATCACCGGCCTCGGCTCGCCGACCCGGTAGACGGCGAGGATCTCGTTGGTCGCCGTGTTCCGGACGGCGTTGAACCACCGGCGGCAACCGGCGGAGTGGCACCACCGCTCGGGATGCGGTCCCTTGGGGTTGTCCCGGAAGAACAGATAGCGAGCCCACTCCTCGTCGGTGAGGGCCGCCGGGTCCTCGGGGTACGGCACGTGTGCCTGGCCGCCGTAGGCGAACTCGGCCTCGTCGCGCGGGCCGCACCAGGGGCAGGGGATGAGCAGCATCGTCGGGCTCCTCGGTACTGTTCTTCGCTCGCGTCAGTGGGCCACCGCGGCCGCGCCGTGCTCGTCGACGAGCGCGCCGGTGGTGAAGCGGTCAAGGCGGAAGGGCTTGGCCAGCGGATGGGGATCGTCGTGCGCGATGGTGTGCGCGTAGACCCAGCCGACGCCGGGCGTGGCCTTGAAACCGCCCGTTCCCCAGCCGCAGTTGAGGTAGAGCTGGTCCACCGGGGTCAGCCCGGTGATCGGGGACGCGTCGGGGGTCACGTCGACGATCCCGCCCCAGGTGCGCAGCACGTGTGCGCGGGCGAACACCGGGAAGAGCTCCAGGACGGCGGCCATCTGGCGTTCGATGATGTGGAACGCGCCGCGCTGGGTGTACGCGTTGTAGGCGTCGATCCCGGCGCCCATCACCAGTTCGCCCTTGTGCGCCTGGCTGACGTACACGTGCACCGCGTTCGACATCACGACGGTGGGATGGACGGGTTCCAGGAGTTCGGAGACGAGCGCCTGCAACGGGTGGCTCTGCAGCGGGAGTTCGAAACCGGCCATGGCGGCGAGCACCGAGGAGTGGCCCGCCGCACACAGTGCCACCTTGCCCGCCGCGATCGGGCCGAGCGAGGTGCGTACTCCGGTCACCCGGCCGCCGGTTACGTCAATGCCCGTGACCTCGCAGTTCTGGATCAGGTCGATCCCGGCCGCGTCGGCGGAGCGGGCGAGGCCCCAGGCGACGTGGTCGTGCTTGGCGATGCCCGCGCGCGGCTGGTACGTCGCGCCCATGACCGGATAGCGCGTGTCCGGCGAGACGTTGACGATCGGGCAGACCTCCTTGACCTGCCGGGGATCGAGCCACTGCGCGTCCACCCCGTTCAGCCGGTTGGCCTCGACCCGGCGGACGCTGTCCCGGACGTCCTGGAGGCTGTGGGCGAGGTTGAGCACACCGCGCTGGGAGAACAGCAGCGGATAGTCCAGCTCCTCCTCCAGGCCCTCCCACAGCCTGAGCGCGTGCTCGTAGATCCCGGCGCTGGCGTCCCACAGGTAGTTGGAGCGGATGATGGTGGTGTTGCGGGCCATGTTGCCCCCGGCGAGCCAGCCCCGTTCCAGCACCGCGACATCGGTGATGCCGTGGTTGCGGGCCAGGTAGTGCGCGGTGGCCAGACCGTGCCCGCCGCCGCCCACGATCACCACGTCGTAGGAGCGCTTGGGGTCGGGGGTGCGCCAGAGCCAGTCGGGGTGTTCGGGCAGCTGAGCGCCTGGGGTGCGGGGGCTCATCGCGCGGCTCCTGACAGGTGCGGGTAGAGCGGATGGCGGGCGGCGAGCGCCTCCACCCGGGCGCGCAGCGCCGGCACGTCGGCGCCGGGCTTGAGCGCCTGTGCGATCACCTCGGCGACCTCGGTGAAGTCCTCGGTGCCGAAGCCTCGGGTGGCGAGCGCCGGGGTGCCGATCCGCAGGCCCGAGGTGACCATGGGCGGGCGCGGGTCGAAGGGCACCGCGTTGCGGTTGACGGTGATGCCGACCTGGTGCAGCCGGTCCTCGGCCTGCTTGCCGTCGAGTTCGCTGCGCCGCAGGTCGACCAGGACCAGGTGGACTTCGGTACTGCCGGTCAGTACGGTGACGCCCGCCTCCGCCACGTCGTCGGCGAGCAGTCGTCGGGCGAGGATCCGCGCACCCGCCAGCGTACGGTGCTGCCGCTCGCGGAACTCCGGCGTCGAGGCCAGCTTGAACGCCACCGCCTTCGCGGCGATGACATGCTCCAGCGGTCCGCCCTGCATGCCGGGGAAGACCGCCGAGTTGACCTTCTTGGCGAGGTCGGCGTCATTGGTGAGCACCACCCCGCCGCGCGGTCCGCCCAGCGTCTTGTGCGTGGTCGTGGTGGTGATGTGCGCGTACGGCACGGGGTTCGGGTGGAGTCCCGCGGCGACCAGTCCCGCGAAGTGGGCCATGTCGACCAGCAGATGGGCACCGACCTCGTCGGCGATCCGGCGGAAGGCCGCGAAGTCCAGCTGCCGTGGATACGCCGACCACCCCGCGATGATCATCTTCGGCCGGTGCTCCTTGGCCAGCCGCTCCACCTCGGCCATGTCGACCAGGCAGTCCGACTCGCGCACGTGGTAAGGCACCACGCGGAACATCCGACCCGAGTAGTTGATCCGCATGCCGTGTGTCAGATGGCCGCCGTGCGCCAGATCCAGGCCCAGTACGGTGTCGCCGGGCTGCAGCAGCGCGAAGAACACCGCCGTGTTGGCCTGTGCCCCCGAGTGCGGCTGGACGTTGGCGTATCCGGCGCCGAACAGCGCCTTGGCCCGCTCGATGGCCAACCGCTCGGTCACGTCGACGTGTTCGCACCCGCCGTAGTAGCGGCGGCCCGGATAGCCTTCCGCGTACTTGTTGGTCAGTACCGAGCCCTGCGCCTGGAGCACCGCCGTAGGGGCGAAGTTCTCCGACGCGATCATCTCCAAGGTGGACTGCTGGCGGGTGAGTTCGGCGGTCACCGCCGCGTGGACCTCCGGGTCCAGCTCGGCGAGCGGCGCGTCGAGGATGTCTGCGCTCACATTCTTCCCTTCGTGGACCAGCGGGTTTCGCCGGGTCAGCCGCGCAGGCGCCGCATCGCCGGGTCGAACAGCGGTTCCTCGGCGACGACCGCGGGCACCCGCCGCTCGAAGTAGCCGATCTCCAACGGACGCCCGGCGGCGGCCAGTTCGGCAGGGAGCCATGCATAGGCGATGCCCTTGCCGATCGTGTAGCCGTAGGCCGCGCTGGTGACGTAGCCGACACACGCCCCGCCGTCGTACACCGGCTCCTTGCCCATCACCACCGCCGCCGGATCGTCGATGGTCAGGCAGGTGAGGCGGCGGCGCACCCGGGTCGCGCGGCGCTCCAGAGCGGCCCGGCCGAGGAAGTCCCCCTTGTCCGGCTTCACGGCGAACCCGAGTCCGGCCTCGTACGGATCGTGCTCGAAGGTCATGTCGGTGCCGAAGGACCGGTAACCCTTCTCCAGGCGCAGGCTGTTGAAGGCCCCGCGTCCGGCCGCGATCCCGCCGTGCGGGCGGGCGGCCTGCCACAGCGTGTCCCACAGCTTCAGCCCGAGGTCGGCGGTGGTGTACAGCTCCCAGCCGAGTTCGCCCACATAGCTCAGCCGCATCGCGGTGACCGGAACGGCGCCGATGTGGGCGGGCTGGGCGCGGAAGTAGCGCAGGGCGTTGTTGGAGAAGTCCCGGTCGGCCAGCGGCTGCAGTACGTCGCGGGCGCGCGGCCCCCACAGGCCGATGCAGCAGGTGCCCGCCGTGATGTCGCGCAGCACCACGGAGCCGTCGTCGGGCAGATGCCTGCGCAGCCAGTCGAGGTCCAGGTTTCCGTTCGCTCCGACCTGGAAGTGGTCGGGTCCGAGCCGGGCCACGGTCACATCGCCGCGGATGCCGCCGTCCCGGTCCAGCAGCAGGGTGTACGTCACCGAGCCGACGGACTTGTCCATGGTGCCGGTGGTCAGGCGCTCCAGGAACGCCACGGCGCCGCGGCCGGTGACCTCCAGCCGCTTGAGCGCCGTCATGTCGTACATCGCCACGGTCTCGCGGGTGGCCCGGGCCTCGGCGCCGACGATCGGGGACCAGTAGCGGGCGGCCCAGTCGTCGGGGACGGGTATCTGCTGGCCGTGGGTGAGCGGTTCGTTGGCGGCGTACCACTGCGGGCGCTCCCAGCCGGACGCCTCCAGGAAGACCGCGCCGAGCTCACCCTGGCGCGGATGGAACGGGCTGGTGCGCAACGGCCGCGGAGCGCCGGGCGGTTGCAGCGGATGGATGATGTCGTAGACCTCGGTGAAGTTCTGGCAGCCGCGGGTGAGGACGTACTCGGGCGCGAGCTGGTGCGGCTCGAAGCGGTTGACGTCGCACTCGTGCAGGTCGAACGAGGAGCAGTGGCCGTCCACGAGCCATTCGGCCATCGCCCGGCCGACGCCCGCGGAGTGCGTGACCCAGACCGCCTCCGCCACCCAGAAGCCCCGCACCCGCGGCGACTCGCCCAGCAGCGGCATCCCGTCGGTGGTGAACGAGAACAGCCCGTTGATGCCCTCCTCCACCTTCGCGTCCCGGGTCGCGGGCAGCAGCGACCGTGTCTCGGCCCAGGCGTCGGTGAAGTCCTCCTCGGTGAACTCCAGTACGGAGGGCATGACTTCGGCCGCGCCGACCGGGGCGATGTCGTCGGCCGACACCGGCATCGGGCGATGGCCGTAGCTGCCGATGCCGAGCCGGTCGTAGCGTTCGCGGTAGTACAGGTCCGCGTCCTGGTGGCGCAGGATCGGACGGACGGCCTCGGCGGTCTGCCCGGCCAGCGCGGGTACCGGACCGGTCCAGGCCAACTGGTGGGCCAGCGGCGTCAGGGGGAGGTCCATCCCGGCCATGCGGGCGATCTTCGGCCCCCAGATGCCCGCGCAGCACACGACGACGTCCGCCGGGAACTCGCCCTGGTCCGTGACGACGGCGGTGACGCGGTCGCGCTCGGTCCGGATGTCCAGCACCTCGTGGCGGGCGAGGAAGCGCACGCCACGGGCGCGGGCCGCGCGGATCTGCGCCTCGACCGCGAGGACCGCCTTGGCCAGGCCGTCGGTGGGGACCAGCAGCCCGCCGAGCACCCGGTCCCGGTTCACCAGTGGATGCAGCTCGACGCACTCGTCGGGGCCCACCAGCCGTGCCCGCACACCCCATGCGGTGATCCAGCCGTGCCGGCGGTGCAGCTCGACCAGGCGTTCCGGGGTGGTGGCGAGCTCCAGCCCGCCCACCTGGAGGAAGCAGGGCTGGCCGTCGACGTCGAGGGCGGAGAACTTCTCGACCGTGTAACGGGCCAACTCGGTCATGGTCTTGGACGGGTTCGTCTGGAACACCAGGCCGGGGGCGTGGGACGAGGACCCGCCGGTGGCGGGCAGTGGGCCCTGGTCGACGACCGTCACCTCGGTCCAGCCCCGGCAGGAGAGCTCGTCGGCCAGTGCCGCTCCGACGACGCCCGCCCCGATGATGACCACACGTGGTCCCGCCATCGCCGCGCCTCCTGTTCTAGAAGCCATCCAGTTGCTGTTAGCGCAACAGGATTCAGGTTGCGCAACTTAAGGTGCCGGTCGCCGGAAGGCGGTGTCAAGGGGGCTGTTCAGGCCGTACGGATGGGCTGTCCGGGCAGCGCCAACGGCCCCGCCGACGGGTCGAATTGGCGGGGTCGGGCGAGTGGTGCGGCGGCCGTCAGCCGCGGAACCAGTGCTGCGGCCGGGGCGCGATGTTCTGCCAGATGTGCTTGGGCTCGCGGTACTCCTCCAGGCCGGTCGGCCCCAACTCCCGGCCGACGCCGGAATGTCCGAAGCCGCCCCACTCCGCCTGCGGGACATACGGGTGGTAGTCGTTGATCCACACCGTGCCGTGCCGCAGTCGGCGTGCGACCCGCTGGGCCCGGCCCGCGTCCTGCGTCCACACCGCGCCCGCCAGCCCGAACTCGGTGTCGTTGGCGATCCGGACGGCATCGTCCTCGTCGTGGAACCGCTCGACGGTGAGCACCGGGCCGAACGACTCCTCGTGCACCACGCGCATGCCCTGGTGGCACTCGTCGAGCACGGTGGGCAGGTAGTAGAAGCCGCTGTCCAGCGCGGGGTCGGCGGGCCGCCGTCCACCGCAGCGCAGCACCGCTCCCTCGGCCAGGCCCGCCGCGACGTACCGCTCGACCTTGGCGCGGTGCTCGGCGGAGATCAACGGCCCGGTCTCGGCCTCGTCGTCGAAGGGGCCGCCCAGCCGGATCCGCCGGGCGCGCCGCACCACCTCGTCGACGAAGGCGTCGTGCAGCGAGTCCTCGACGACCAGCCGTGCACCGGCCGAGCAGACCTGGCCGGAGTGCAGGAAGACGGCGGTCAGCGCGAAGTCCACCGCCGCCTCGAAGTCGGCGTCGGCGAAGACGACATTGGGGTTCTTGCCGCCCAGCTCCAACGCCACCTTCTTCACGGTGGCGGCGGCCGCGGCCATGATCCGCTTGCCCGTCTCCAGCCCGCCGGTGAACGAGACCATGTCGACCGCGGGGTGCTCCGCGAGCGGCGCGCCCACCTGCGGGCCGGTCCCGAGCACCAGGTTCGCGGCGCCGGGCGGCGCCCCGGCCTCCGTCAGCGCACGCATCAGCAAGGCCGCGGTGGACGGGGTGAGTTCGCTGGGCTTGAGGACCAGCGTGTTGCCCGCCAGCAGGGCGGGCGCGACCTTCCACGCGGCCTGCAGCAGCGGGTAGTTCCACGGGGTGATCAGCCCGCAGACCCCCACCGGCTCGTAGACGATCCGGCTGATGGCGTCGTCCCGCCCGGTGTCGGCGACCCGGCCCGCGCTGGTGCCCGCGATCCCGCCGAAGTACCGGAAGCACGCCACGACATCGGCGATGTCGTACTCGCTCTCCACCAGCCGCTTGCCGGTGTCCAGCGACTCGGCGCGGGCGAACTCCTTGGCGTCCCTCTCGATCACATCCGCCGTCCGCAGCAGCAGCGCACCGCGCTCGCGTTCCGGGGTGCGCGGCCACGGCCCCTGGTCGAACGCGCGGCGCGCGGCGCCGATCGCGCGTTCGGTGTCGGCCCGGGTCCCCTCGGCCACCGTCGCCACCAGGCTGCCGTCGGCCGGGCAGCGGATCTCCCGGCGGCCGCCCGCTGCGGCGTCCTGCCACTCACCGTCGACGTACAGGTTCACGCGTTCTGCTCCCGGGTGGCGTGGCGGTGCCGGTAGAACTCCTCCTTGTCGGGCGGCAGCGGCTCGTTGCCCAGGATGAGATCGGCCGCCTTCTCGGCGGCCATCATCACCGGCGCGTAGATGTTGCCGTTGGTGATGTACGGCATCACCGAGGCGTCCACCACCCGCAGCCCGTCAACTCCGCGCACCCGCATGCTGGTCGGATCGACCACGGCCAGCTCGTCGGTGCCCATCTTGCACGTGCACGACGGATGCAGCGCGGTCTCGCCCTCCTTCCGTACCCAGTCCAGGATCTGCTCGTCCGACCGGATCTGCGGGCCCGGTGAGATCTCCCCGCCGTTGTACGGGTCGAGGGCGGACTGGCCGAGGATGGTGCGGGCGGTGCGGATCGCCTCGACCCATTCGCGGCGGTCCTGGTCGGTGGACAGGTAGTTGAAGCGCAGCGCCGGTTTGACCCGGGGGTCGGTGCTGCGGATCTTCACCGAGCCGCGGGCGTCGGAGTACATCGGTCCGATGTGCACCTGGTAGCCGTGGCCGCCCGCGGGCGACGACCCGTCGTAGCGCACGGCGATCGGCAGGAAGTGGAACATCAAGTTCGGGTAGTCGACGTCCTCGTTGCTGCGGGCGAAACCGCCCGCCTCGAAGTGGTTGGTCGCGCCCGGGCCGCTGCGCAGGAACAGCCACTGGAAGCCGATCCACGGCCGGTACCGCCACTTCAGATACGGCTGCACCGACACTGGCCGCTTGCAGGCGCACTGCACGTACACCTCCAGATGGTCCTGGAGGTTCTCGCCGACCCCAGGCAGGTGCTGTACGACGTCCACTCCCAGCGCGCGCAGTTCGTCCGCGTTGCCCACGCCGGACAGCTGAAGCAACTGGGGTGAGTTGATGGCCCCGCCGCACAGGATCACCTCGCCCGCGTGGACGCGCTGCGGGGCGCCGCGGCCGCGCCGGTACTCGACGCCGACGGCGCGTTCGCCCTCGAACAGCACCCGGGTCACCATGGCCCTCGTCCGCACCTCCAGGTTGGGCCTGCTCTTCACCGGATGCAGATAGGCGCGGGCGGCGGACAGCCGCCGCCCGCGGTGGACATTGCGGTCGAACGCGGCGAAGCCCTCCTGCCGGTAGCCGTTGACGTCGTCGGTGAGGGGGAATCCGGCTTGCCGTGCCGCGTCCAGGAAGGCGCTGAACAGCGGGTTGGCGGCGGGTCCCCGCTCCAGTACCAGCGGTCCGGAGTGGCCGCGGAACGCGTCGTCGTCCTCGGCGGCCAGGCAGTTCTCCATCCGTTTGAAGTAGGGCAGGCAGTGCGCGTAGTCCCAGGTCTCCATGCCGGGATCGGCGCCCCAGCGCTCGTAGTCCATCGGGTTGCCGCGCTGGAAGATCATCCCGTTGATGCTGCTCGACCCGCCGAGCACCTTGCCCCGGGCGTGGTAGACGCGGCGGCCGCCCATGTGCGGCTCTGGTTCGGACTCGTACTTCCAGTCGTAGAAGCGGCTGCCGATGGGGAAGGTGAGCGCCGCGGGCATATGGATGAAGACGTCCCACGGGTAGTCGGACCGGCCGGCCTCCAGCACCAGGACACGGTTGCCCGGATCCGCGGAGAGGCGGTTGGCCAGCGCGCTTCCGGCCGAGCCGCCGCCGACGATGACGAAGTCGTAACTCTGGAGCGCCATGGCTGCCTCGTCTCCTTCGAGCCGTCGATTGGCGGGCATGCTAGTACGGGTATCGCTATACGCACCAGGTTGCGTCGACCGCAACTTTTCCCGGGTGCTGCTTCCGCGCACCGCTGCCGCACCGTGTTGTTGACAGCACTTATAGTTTCGTTATGAGCAACCACAGTGGAGCCGCGGAGACCGCAGGCCAGTCGGCCGGTGGTGTCCAGTCCGTCGACCGCGCCGTCAGCGTCCTGGAGATCCTCGCCCAGCGCGGCGAGGCAGGCGTGAGCGAAGTGGCCGCGGAGATCGACGTTCACAAGTCCACCGCGTTCCGCCTGCTCGGCGCGTTGGAGGCGCGCGGTCTTGTCGAGCAGGCGGGGGAGCGCGGGAAGTACCGTCTCGGCTTCGGGATCGTGCGGCTGGCCGGTGCCGTCACCGATCGGATCGACATCACCCAGCAGAGCCGCCCTATCTGCGAGCGGCTGGCCGAGGAACTGGGCGAGACCGTCAACCTCGCGGTGCTGGAGTCGACTTACGCGATCAACCTCTACCAGGTGCGCGGCCCCGGCGCGGTGACCGCACACAACTGGGTCGGCCAGCTGACCCCGTTGCACGCCACGTCCAGCGGCAAGATCCTGCTCGCCCAGCTCCCCGTCAAGCGGCGCGCCGAACTGCTGGCGGCGGCCGGTCTGGAGAAGCTGACGCCCAACACCATCACCTCCAAGGCCCGGTTGGAGAAGAACCTCGCCGAGATCCGCGAGCGCGGATACTCCACCACGCACGAGGAGTTCGAGGTCGGCCTGAACGCCATGGCCGCCCCGATCCGTTCCCGGGACGGCGAGGTCGTCGCGGCGGTGAGCGCGTCCGGTCCCGGCTACCGCTTCACCGACGAACGCATGCACGAGCTCGCACCACTGCTGCTCAAGGGTGCCGAGGAGATCAGCCACCGCCTGGGGTACCTGGGCTGAGACGGTGGGCTACCGGGCGCCCAGGCGGTCAAGGACGAAGGCGTGGAACGCGCCGATGTGGTGCTCGCTGGGCACCAGCACACCGCCGCCCGCGTACAGGCGGGAACCCATCCCCGGCTGGCAGCGCTCGCAGGCCGCGAAGTCCTGCCGGTTGACCCGGTCGAACAGCTCGACCGAGCGGCTGACGTCCGTGCCCGACGCGACCACCTCCGGCAGATAGAGCCAGTCGCACTCCACGACGGTGCGGTCGGCCGCCAGCGGGTACATCCGGTGGAAGATCACATGGTCCGGCACCAGGTTGACGAACACCTGCGGCTTGACGGTGATCGCGTAGTACCGGCGGTCCTGGTCCGCCGTGACCGTGGGGATCCGGTGGACCCCCTCGGAGCCGTCCACGGTGAAGCCCTTGACGTCCGCCCCGAACTCGGCGCCGTGGCCGACGAAGTACTGGGCCGCGTAGCCGTCGGCGAACTCCGGTAGGACCTCGGTGAGTTCGGGGTGGATCGTGGCGCAGTGGTAGCACTCCATGAAGTTCTCGACGATGAGCTTCCAGTTCGCCCGCACGTCGTAGACGATCCGCCGGCCCACCGCGAGCCCGTCCACGCCGTACCGCTCGATCGCTGCGGCATCGCCGAGGCGGGCCACCACCTCGCCGACGACCTGCTCCTCGAACGAGGGCGGATCGTCCGCCAGGCAGACCCAGACGTACCCCAGCCACTCCCGTACCGCGACGGTGGCCAGGCCGTACTCGGTGCGGTCGACGTCCGGCATCCTCGTCAGGTTGGGGGCCGCCACCAACTTGCCCTCCAGGCTGTACGTCCAGGCGTGGTAAGGGCACTGGAACGCCCGCTTGACCTCGCCGGACTCCTGCGTGCACAGCCGCGCGCCGCGGTGCCGGCACACGTTGAGGAAGGCGCGCACGGCATCGTCGCGGGTTCGGGTCAGCAGTACGCTCTCGCGCCCCACGGTGACGGTGCGGTACGCGCCCGGCGTAGCGAGGTCCGAGGAGCGGGCCGCGCAGAACCACATCGACTCGAAGATCCGCTCCTGCTCCGCGGCGAAGATCTCCGGGGAGGTGTAATGGTCGCCAGGCAGCGTGGAGATGAGGCTTTCCGGCAGGCTTGTCGGTATCACGGTGCACTCCTCGCGGGAGACGTCGGGGGAATCGCGGGGTTTGGAGGCTTGCCCCCAAGAAGATCCGCCGCAATGGCGAGTAACCACAACGGTGGAGACCGGCGGTATCGAACGCACCGCAACCCGGCAAAGATCCGCTGGAGCGGCCCTACGCCGCGGTCGCGGCCTGCGCCGCGAGTCGCTTGCGCCAGCGGGTGAACGGGCGGACCCTGTCCACCCCGAGCACCGCGACGGGTCGGCCGCCGCACCGGTAGACCGCGACGAAACTGCGGTCGGCCGGGTCGCCCTCCTCCACCGTGACGCTGTCCGCCCCGCTGGCGTGCCCGGCGAACTGGATGCGCACGCCGTACTGGTCCGACCAGAAGTAGGGCGGTCTGGGCGGCTCCGGCGCGGCCAGGCCGCCGGACAGCAGCGCGGCCGCCGCGGCCGCGGGCCGCTCCCGCGCCGCCGTCCAGTGCTCGACCCGGCGATGGGCCCCGGCCGACGGGTCGTACCAGGCGGCGCAGTCGCCCACCGCGACGACCCCGGGGATGCTCGTACCGCCCGCCGCGTCGCACTCGACACCGTCGCGCAGTGCGACGCCGGATCCCGCCAGCCAGTCGACGCGGGGTCGCGCACCGACCCCGACGACCACGGTGTCGGCGGGCAGTCGGCGGCCGTCGTCCAGCACCACCGCGTCCACCCGCCGCCCGCCGCTGAGCGCTGTCACGCCCACGCCGCACAGCAGCCGGACGCCGTGGTCCGCGTGCAGAGCGGCGACGACGGCGGCCATCGTCCCGCCGAGCGGCCCGGCCAGCGGCGTCGGTGCCGCCTCGACCACGGTCACGTCGAGGCCGAGACCATGCGCCGTCGCGGCCACCTCGGCCCCGACGAAACCACCGCCGATGACCACCAACCGCCCGCCGCGCAGCAGGTCCTGGCGCAGCGCCCGGGCGTCGTCCAGGGTCCGCAGCACATGCGCACCCGCGAGCCCGGTCGCGCCCGGCAGTGTCCGTGCCGCGGCCCCGGTGGCGATCACCACGCCATCGGACCTGACCGACCGGCCGTCCGCCAGCCGCACCGAGCGGTCCCGGCGGTCGAGTCCGACGGCGGTCGCCCCGAGCAGCCAGTCCGCCCGCAGATCCTCGCCCTCGGCTTCCAGGGCCAGGGCCTCCTCGCCGATCTCGCCCGCGAGGAACTCCTTCGACAACGGCGGCCGGTCGTAGGGGCGGTGGGGCTCGTCGCCGATGATGGCCAACCGACCGTCGTAGCCCTGCTGACGCAGTGCGCGAGCGGCCGACAGCCCGGCCAGTGACGCGCCGACAACCGCCACGGCCCTCACTCGGCGGCTCCGACGACGCGGGCGGCGGCGCAGGGCGGCAGCGGCGGCGGGGTGTCGCTGAGCAGGACGTACACCATGCCGTCCTCGACCAGCACCTGGTGCGTACGGACCGGGAGCCGGGCGGGCGGTGCGTCGACGGCGCCGGTGCGCAGGTCGAACTTCGAGGCGTGCAGCGGGCATTCGACCTCGCACCCTTCCAGCCAGCCGTCGGAGAGCGAGGCGTCCTGGTGGGTGCAGGTGTCGTCGATGGCGAAGAGCTCGCCCTCATCGGTATGGAACACCGCGACGGGAGGAACGGTTTCGAGCCGGAAGGCCTCACCCCGCGGGAGATCCGCGAGACGGCACACGGGAATCATCATGACACCTCGGTGCGTATAGTGAAACGGATTGCGGTCAGCGCAACGCTCAGCAGTCTGAGGGCGGCCCGGAACCAGTGTCAAGGCATGGATCGGGTGGCCGCGAGGGGGAGTTCAAGCCGTCACTACGACCGAGCGCAGCACATCGCCGCGGCGCATCGTGTCGAAGGCCTTCTCGACGTCCGCCAGGCCGATGGTCTCGGAGACGAAGGCGTCGAGATCGAAGCGTCCCTGCAGGTAGAGGTCGATCAGCGCCGGGAAGTCGCGGGACGGCAGACAGTCCCCGTACCAACTGGACCGCACCGCGCCGCCGCGGCCGAAGACATCGAGCAGCGGTAGTTCGATCGCCACCCCGGGGGCCGGGACGCCGACCAGCACCGCCACGCCGGCGAGGTCGCGGGCGTAGAACGCCTGGCGGAAGGTCTCCGGACGCCCGACGGCGTCCACCACCACATCGGCGCCGAATCCGCCCGTCAACTGGCGTACCCGAGCCACGACATCGGACGCGGCGGCGTCGACGGTGTGGGTGGCGCCCATGCCCAGTGCCCGGTCCAGCTTCCGCTGGTCGATGTCGACGGCGATGATCGCGGCCGCCCCGGCCAGCCGCGCCCCGGCGATGGCGGCCATACCGACACCGCCGCACCCGATGACGGCCACGCTGTCGCCCCGGCCGACGCCGCCGGTGTGCACGGCGGCGCCGAAACCGGCCATGACCCCGCAGCCGAGCAGCCCGGCCGCGGTGGCCGCGGCGGCCGGGTCGACCTTGGTGCACTGTCCGGCGGCGACCAGCGTCTTCTCGGCGAAGGCGCCGATGCCCAGGGCGGGGGAGAGCGGGGTGCCGTCGAGCAGCGTCATGGGCTGGGTCGCGTTGTGCGTGGCGAAGCAGTACCACGGCCTGCCCCTGCGGCAGGCCCGGCACTGGCCGCAGACCGCACGCCAGTTGAGGATGACGAAGTCGCCGGGCGCCACCTCGGTGACGCCCGCGCCCACGGCCTCTACGCGGCCCGCCGCCTCGTGTCCGAGCAGGAACGGGAAGTCGTCGCTGATGCCGCCCTCCCGGTAGTGCAGATCGGTGTGGCATACGCCACAGGCCTCGACCTTCACCAGTGCCTCACCCGGGCCCGGGTCGGGCACGACGATCGTCTCCAGTGCGACGGGCGCGGACTTCTCCCGAGCGATGACGGCGCGGACCTGGTGAGCCATGGCTACTCCTCGTCTGGAACCCGTCGGTACCGAATTCTGGGGGTATGGCGCATTTCTGTTGCAGATCGCGGTACGCGTCTCGTTTCCCGCAACTGGAGGATCGGGGAGAGCAGGTTTGACGGTCAAGACCTGGGTACCAGCCAGGGAAACCATGGGCGGCGGATTCATGGCAGGGCCTTGACGCCCGTATGAGCGGTCCCCATGCTGGTCGGCATTCAGTTGCGAGGTAAGCAATCGTTCCGTAGTGCGCAACGATCAAGAAGAGGTGGCACTGCTCCTCGCACTCGGCACCCCGCGCCGGCCGACGCCATGCCCGCTCGTAGGTCCCCGACCCCCGCCCTGGAGCAATCATGAGCAACCCAGGAAACACCGGACCGACCGTAAGCACCGCGACCGCCACCGCCGATGGGCCACCCGGGCCTCCGGGCGACGACACCAGCGACCTGGCACGCTTCGGCTACCGCCAGGAACTGGAGCGCTCGCTGGGATCCTTCTCCAGCTTCGCCGCGGGCTTCAGCTACATCTCGATCATGACCGGCGTCTTCCAGCTGTTCGGCTTCGGATTCGCGTCCGGCGGGCCCGCGTTCATCTGGACCTGGCCGCTGGTCTTCATCGGCCAGGGCGCCGTGGCGCTGTGCTTCGCCGAGGTGGCGGGCCAGTTCCCGCTGGCCGGAGGCGTCTACCAGTGGTCCAAGAACATCGCCCGGCCCGCGACCTCCTGGATGTCCGGCTGGATCATGACGATCGGCGCCGTGGTCACCGCGGCCGCCGTCGCCGTCGCCTACCAGGTCATCCTTCCGCAGGTCTCCCTCGCCTTCCAGATCGTCGGCGGCTCCGCCGACGCGGGCCAGACCACCACCCCCAACGGCGCCAAGAACGCGATCCTGCTCGCCCTCGGCCTGGTCGTGTTCACCACCGTCGTCAACATCGTCGGCGTACGGCTGATGGCGAAGATCAACAACATCGGTGTCGCGGTCGAGTTGATCGGCGTCACCCTGCTCATCGTCATGCTGGCGGTGCACATCAGACGCGGACCGCAGATCGTCACCCACACCCAGGGCACCGGCGCCGGACAGTCCTGGGGCTATTTCGGCGCCTTCCTGATCGCCTCGATCATGAGCGCCTACGTCTTCTACGGCTTCGACACCGCGGGCTCGCTCGCCGAGGAGACCAAGGAGCCCCGGCGCCACGCACCGCGCGCCATCCTCCGCGCGCTCACCGCCGCCTTCCTCGCGGGCGGACTGCTGATGCTGGTCGGAATGATGGCGGTAGGCAACATCAACGCCAAGGAACTCGGCACGCTCGGCATGCCGTACCTCATCAAGTCCACCCTCGGCGCGGACCTCGGCAACATCTTCCTGGTCTGCTCCGCCATCGCCATCACCGTCTGCTGCCTGGCCGTGCAGACCGCCGCCATCCGGCTGCTGTTCGCCATGGCGCGGGACGGCCGGCTGCCGTTCGGCGCGGCCATCGCGAAGGTCTCGCCGCGCTCCAAGACGCCGGTCGTCCCGGCCGTGCTCACCGGCGTGCTGACCATCGCCCTGCTGCTGGTCAACATCGGCAACCAGCGGGCGTTCTACATCCTCACCTCGGTCGCCATCATCCTGTTCTACATCCCCTATTTGATGGTCACCGGCCCGATGCTGCTGCGCCGCCTGCGCGGCCAGTGGCCGCGCCCCGACCACGGCCCGCACTTCAACCTGGGCCGCTGGGGCACGCTGGTCAACGCCTTCGCGGTGGTCTACGGAGCGGCCATGACCGTCAACCTCGCCTGGCCCCGCGCGGCCGTCTACGGCAGTGACCACTGGTACTTCCAGTGGGGCGCCGTCGTGTTCACCGCCGCCATCGTGGCCGTCGGCGCGGGCGTGTACCTCATCCGCCACCGCAGCGCGGAAACCGCCGCGCCGCGTGGCGGCCTGCCCGTCGAGGAACCGGTCCCGGAGGGCTGACCGGCGCCGAGTGGCGGCCCTCTCGCAGACCTCCCGTGTGGAACGGCGGACAGCGGTAGTCTCACGATTGACGACTGGTCACTTGCCGTGCATCGGGGGAGAGTTGAAGACATTCAAGGTGGTCACGCTGGGCGAGGCGGGGGCCGGTAAGACCGTGTTCATGGCGGCGATGTTCCGCAAGCTCGGCTTCGAGCGGCAGAACCTCACCACGGCGGCGTTCTACCTCACCGCCACGGACACCGAACGCAATCACCTGCAGGGGATGTGGGCCACCATCGCCGACCCCGGCCAGCCCTGGCCGGAGTCGACGATCCTCAACCGCATCCCCAAACTGCACTTCGTCCTCAACGCGTTGGACGGTGCGGGCGACGCACAGCCGGTCTGTGCGATCCAGTACATCGACTACTCCGGCGAGCGCCTCAGCCGGACCGGAGAGGAGCAGGTCACCACCGGGAGCGTTCAGCAGGAGTTCCGCGACCACATCCACGAGGCGGATGTCCTGCTCGCACTGCTGGACGGTCGGCGGCTACTGCAGCTCATGAAGAAGGATCCGCAGGGGGACAGGTACCTGCGACATGACGTCCTGCCGATCCTGTCGACCATCGCGGAGAGCCGCTCAAGCTGCGTGGTGCACTTCGTGATCACCAAGTGGGACCTGCTGCAGCGCGATCGCATCCCGCTCGACCTGGTGATCGACGAACTCCGCAAGAACGACGACTTCGCCGCCGTCCTGGCGAACCGGGCCAAGCGCACCGCCGGTGTCGTCCGGATCATCCCGGTCAGCTCGGTCGGCCACGACTTCGCGACGCTCCGGGATGACGGCAGAATCGTCAAGGTTCCTGGGGCCAGCCCCAATCCGTGGAACGTCGACGTGCCGGTGGTGGCGCTGTTGCCCGACTTCTATAGCCAACTGCTCGAAGACATCAGGGCGAAGTACGAGCGTCGTCTGCCGCAGAAGGCGGCGGCCGTCCTGCTGCGCGGAGCCAAGTTGATGCCCTCCTTCGCGGAAGCGCAGCTCGAAGAGTGGATCAACCGGTACGTGGCAGGCGAGGAGACCGAGAAGACACTTGAACGCACCTTCCTGACCGGGCTGGTCCGCTGGGGCGGCAGGCGCACCGACCGGGCCATGGAACCGCGCCGCCGGTCCCGGCGGGAGAGCCGCGCCGCCGAGGAACTGCGGCGCGCCTGTGACCGGATGTTCGTGCAGATCGAGACGCGTCTGGGCGATTTCGAACAGTCGGTCCCGGGATCGAAGGTGGTCGCCGACGAGATCCAGCGGGAGGCCACGATATGACCCACCGCAGACCGGGCGACGGCGGACTGTGGCAGGGATGGCCCTTCGCGGTCGGGCGCACGGTCCACCACGGACATCGCGCGATGGTGGTTCCCGAACCGTATGCCACGCACGGTATGCCCCACCTCCTTGAGGACGCCGTCGGGGCTGGCGACTCCGGCTCCCTGGGCGGTACCTGGGCGCACTGGGCCACTGAGCTGCCGTCCGCGCCACTTCTGCTGGTGCGGTCCTTCACGGTCCCGGATCCCCACCGGCCCGGGCAGCCGGTCCATGACGACCACTCACGCCCCATCCGCCTCTACTACGGCCTTGCCGTACCGCGCTTCATGGAGACCGCGGTTCCGGGGCCCGTGCTGGTGTCGACCCTCCGGGCCCTTGCCACCGACTACTTCCGGCAGGCCGTCGAAAGGGAGACCCCGAACGAGCCATGGGCACCGGTCGTCTCGGCGCCGATGCCCTTGGCGGTCGACAGCGTGCACTACGCCCCGGCCGAGGACTGCCGCCCGGACGACGTGGTGCCGAGTGCCGCGACGCGGTCGCATGCCCGGCAGCGTTCCCGTCAGCCGAACGCCATAGTGCAGGAGATCGTGCGCGCGTTGACAGGCCGGCGAGCCGCCGACGCGGACGCCGACACTCAACGCCACTGGGCCGTCCACCTGTTGGAGCTGGATGAACACCGAATGGTGCGTGCCATCGGCACGGGCAACGGCGAAGGGAGCGTGATGCTCCCCTCATAGGCGGTGGTGGAGCCGCGACGGAGCGCTGCCCCCCGGGGCGCGGTTGGCTGGAACGTGCCGTACAACCGTGGCAGCCGCGAGCGGCCTTGGTTAGACTCCCCGATCGGCGGACCCGTCGCTGCAAGGAGAACGGAACTTGTGAACCCCTCCCCTCGCCCCGGGGCCAAGCCTCGTAAAGGGGACATCAGGCGACTACGCCGTATCGCGGAAGTACTGCTGAACCGCTTGAACCTGCCCGAGAAATGCGACATTTCCACGCTCTGCGAACTTCTGAGCCAAGAGCGCGGCCGCCCTTTGCACCTGGTGCCGCTGGCCATGGGTGCGGCACACCCCTGCGGCATGTGGATCGCGTTGGACGTGGCCGACCTCGTCGTGTTCGAGGCCAACACCAGTCGGCTGCACCGGGATCACATCATCGCCCATGAACTCGCCCACATGATCTGCAGCCATCGGGATGTGGGCCAACCCGACCGGGCCAGCATCGAACTCCTCTTCCCGGACCTCGACCCGCAGCGCGTACACGAAATGCTGGGCCGCACCAGCTATTCGTCGCAGGAGGAGCAGGAGGCGGAGATCCTGGCGTCGCTGATCCTGGAACGCGTCACACGGCCACCGAAGGAACCGGTCTGGACGGTCCCGCCCGCCGAAGCGCAGACCGTCGCACGCATCGACCGCACGCTCCAACACCCTCTGTGAACCCGTCCCAACGCCCCGACCGGTCCGGTACGCCGGTGCCGCTGGCCCGTCACCGCTTGGAGGGAACGTGGGAGACCTCAAGGGCGTCGTCTTCCCGCCGTGTGCCGCGCTGTGCGCCCTGGCGTTCCTGTACAAGATCCGCGATCTGCGGCAGCACCGGCGCGATCCCGCACTCCTCGCCCTGATCGCGGCCTTCTTCCTCAAGGGGATCTCCTTCACCCTGTCCGTCCCCGCGGTGTCGGCCAGCGTGGACGCGCATTCCGGGGTGCCCAACCTCGGGGCGCTGGGGATCCATCTGCTCGGCGGAGTGTCCTCCAGCGCCGCCATCCTGGTGGCCGTCACCTACTGGGTCCATCCGGCCCGGCAGGCGCGCCCCAGGGCCCGGGCATGGCTGATCGCCGCCGCCCTGTGCGCGGTCGCCATGATCGCCCTGTGGCTGGCCGCCGAGCCGCAGGGGCACGGAAGGTCGGCGCACTACATCGTGCAGAACGTGGCGAATCCGGTGGTCGGCGGTTACACCCTGCTCTACGCGTCCGCCTTCGGGGCCGGAATGATCGAAATCGCGCTGCTCTGCCGACGCTATGCGAAGGCCGCCGGTCGGCAGTGGCTGCGGTGGGGGATGGCCACCACGCAGATCGGTGCGTTCTTCTGCATCGTCTACTGCGCCAACCGCGCCTGGGCCGTGATCGCGATCCGGTTCGGGCTCAATCCGCTCCAGTGGGAGGCGCTGACGCCGATCGCCAACGGGATCGGCATCCTGTTCCTGGCGACCGGGCTCACCATGCCGTCCTGGGGGCCGCAGGTCTCCGAACTGCGCCGCCGGATCGGCAACTTCGTGGCGTACCGAAGGCTCCACCCCCTGTGGCGCGATCTGTACTCCGCGATTCCGGACATCGCGCTGAGCCCGCCGGCGTCCGCACGCCTTGACCGGTTCACCCCGCGCGACATCAACTACCGGCTGTACCGGCTGGTCATCGAGATACAGGACGGCCTGCTCGTGCTGCGCCCGTACATGGACCCGGAAACCGCCGCGGCCGCCGCCCGGTCGGCCCGGGGTGCGGGCCTCGCCGGTGAGAACCTGGACGCGGCCGTGCACGCCGCCCAGGTGAAAGCCGCGTTGCGGGCCAGAAAGGACAACCTGCCGACCGCCGACGGCACATCGGCGAGCGCGCCCGCCGCGGACGAGGACGGAGACTACCGGGGCGAGGTCTCCCGACTGGTCGGTGTCGCCCAGGCCTACGCGGCTCTCGGACGGAGAAAGAGGAGTACCACATGAAGCATCGCAGGCTGGGGAACAGCGGGTTGGAGGTCTCCGCACTCGGTCTCGGCTGTATGGGCATGTCGATCGCGTACGGGCCCACGGACGAGGCCGAGGCCAGGCGGGCGCTCGATCGCGCCAGCGAACTCGGCGTCACCTTCCTGGACACCGCGGATGCCTACGGGCGCGGCGCCAACGAGGAGTTGCTGGGCAGTTGGCTGCGCGGCCGGGACCGGGACAGCGTGGTGCTGGCCACCAAGTTCGGTCTGCGGCACGACGCGGCGACCGGCCGGGTCGGAGACGTCGACACCTCCCCGGGCTATGTGCCGGTGGCCTGCGACGCCTCGCTGCGCCGACTGGGCGTCGAGCACATCGACCTGTACTACGCGCACCGCCGCGACCCCGGTGTCCCCGTAGAGGACACCGTCGGGGCCATGGCCGCCCTGGTCGCGGCGGGCAAGGTGCGCCACCTCGGCCTGTCGGAGGTCAGCGCCGAGACCCTGCGCAAGGCGCACGCCGTCCACCCCATCAGCGCCGTCCAGCTTGAGTACTCGCTGTTCACCCGGGACGTGGTCGAGGGGGAGATGCTCGCCACCTGCCGTGAGCTGGACATCGCCGTGGTGGCGTACTCACCGCTCGGCCGCGGCATGCTCGCCGGAGCCGTCTCCTCCCGCGAGGACCTGACGCAGGACGACAACCGGCGGCGCTGGCCGCGATTCTCCGCCGAGAACATCGAAGGCAACCTCGACCTCGTCCGCGCCGTACGGGAGTTGGCCGCACGGATCGGCTGCACCCCCGGCCAGGCGGCGCTCGCCTGGCTGCTCGCCCAGGGCGACGACATCGTGCCGATCCCCGGCACCAAGCGCACCCGCTACCTGGAGGAGAACGCCGCGGCGGCCCAACTCCAGCTCAGCCCGGAGCAGATCGGCCAACTACGCCAGGCGGTGCCCGTCAGCGCGGTGGCCGGCGCGCGCTACCCGGAGCAGGCGCTGCGCCGCCTGGGCCACTGACGCGGCCGTCGGCTCACGGCTGGTCGGCGGACGCGGCGACCGCCCGAGCCCGCTCACCGCGGGTCCGCCCCGGGCGGCGTGTCCGCCAGGCTGGCGGCCCGGGCGATGACCTGGGCGGTGAGCAGGCCGCCCTCGACGGCATGCGCGGACCGGGCGGCACGGCAGCGGTCGAGCTCCGGGTCGTATTCGGTCAGCACCGCACCCGCGTGGTCCGTCGCGGGCTCCTCCAACCGCACCGGCCAGCCGCGGTCCTGGAGGGCGAGGGCGAACTCCTGCGAGTACCGGCTCTCCATGGTGGTGTCCGCCGTCCCGTGTACGAGCCATATCGGCACCGGACCGGCGGTGGTGGCGGCGAGGTCGTCCAGCGGGCTGGAACCGGTGGTGCGCGCGGGCCAGTCGTAGCGCGAGGCGATGCCGACGACGGCCATCGGGCGCCATCCGCCGACCAGTTCGGGGCGCAGCGCGACCCCCATCGCGGCCGGGGCCCCGGCCGACCATCCGGCGAGCACGATCCGGTCGGAGCGGCCGCCGTAGCCGGGCGTCTGCTCCCGGGCGAACTCCAGCGACTCCAGCAGATGGCCGCGCCCGCCGTCGGTCGCGTCGGAGCGCCAGTCCGGCACCAGGACGATCAGGCCCCGCCGTGCCACCTGCCGCGCCAGCGGCCCCAGCACGTCCCGCTCGTCCGGTCCCCTGCCGTGCCAGAGCAGGGCGGTGGGCACGTCGCCCCCGGCTCCTGCCGCCGGGAGGTACACGTCGATCTGCTTGCCGTCCGTCCCGTGGCTGACGGTGTGCGTCACACCGGGGTCTGCCGTCACAGCGGAGCGCTCCTCATCGTGTCTCGTCCCGCGGCGCCCGCGGGTCCTGGGGGACTCCATGGTTTCAGGCCTGCTCGCGTTCCCCGGTGTGCCCAGCGATGGCGGCGCCCGCAGGGAGTACTCGCTCCGGTCGCACAGCACCCGTGCTACTGGTCCTCGCCCGTTGGATCGCGGGGGAGACCCTCCAACTCCCGTACGCGCTCGATCACTTCGGTGATCGAGCTGAGGCTCTGCGGTGACAGGCCCGCGCTGCGCAGCGCGACACGCTGCACCTGCGAGTCCCGCAGGGCGACGAGCAGGCGCAGTTCGGCGTTCACCTCGGCCGCCACCCGGTGGTCGAAGAAGTAGGCGGGCGGTACGCCGAAGAACCTTGCGAGGCCCTCCAGATGCCGCAGGGTGGGGTTGTCCCGCTGCCCCCTGCGGAGCAGCCAGATGTAGCTTCCGGAGATCGGCGCGCCGCCTTCCGTGATGGCGCGGGCCACCTCCTCGCTGCTGTAGGGGCCGCGACCAGCGGGAACAACGGTCTCGAACAGATGGTTCAGCTTGTCGGCCAGTGTCCGGTCCGGCGTGCTGCTGGAGTTGGTCAAGGTCACACCTCATTCCTCCCAGGGAATCTAGCGTCACACCCGTGTGTGAGGCGATGAGGCGTGTATCCCACATGAGTTGACACTGTCGGGTTGGCTGCTTAGGTTCTTGATCGTAATGGCCTTCGACTCATGTTGGATGCCAATCTGGACTGGAGATCTGCCAGTTGACGGCAGTCCCGGTCCGGCATCACGCGTCACGGGGGCACGAGCCACGACCGGCCGACGGGGGAAAGACCACCATGCCACTTGTGTTGACGAGGTACGTCCTGCGACGTCGAGACCTCCGAACCCGCCCTGTTCCTCGTCTCGTTCGGGTCTGATGCCGTACCGGCGGCCCGAACTCACCCTGCCGACCGCCTGATCCGTCGTGCCGCCGCGCGCGGCGACCGGATCCCGGTCGGTCCTCCACGTGTACCTACGTCAGCAAGCTCCATTGAGGTCATGGACTCCTTCACGCATACGAAGAACGACACATCGGTACTCACCTCCTGCCTGGCCCGGCTGGGCTGGTCACCAGAGCGCCTGGCCCGCGAGATCAACAGAGTGTGCGGTCCGGGCACCATCAGCGTCAAAGCGCCCTACAACTGGTTAAAAGGCGCACGCCCGCGCGGTCAGTTACCCGACGTGGTCGCCAGAATCCTGTCCGATCAGTTAGGCGAGCAGGTGATGGTCGAGACGATCTGGGCCGCCAGGGCCGCGTCCCGTCAACCGGCGGCAGCCGGCCTCGGCGTGGAGCCACCGCCCAGACCGGAGTCCAGACCGCTCAAGGAACAGGAACTCATCACGGCGACCGTGGACTGGCTGGTCGGCAACGACCCGAAGCCGGTCGCCGAGGACCCGGCCGAAGAGCTCCACCCGGCCGTCATCGGCGTACTCACCGCCCGCATCGCACATCTGCGGCAGTTGGACGACACCCACGGCGGGGAACTGGTGATGGACTGGGCGCTGCACGAACTGCTCTGGGCCGAATCACTCCTTGCCCAGGTCTCCCCGGGCCGTCCGGTCGACGCCCGGCTGCACCGGGCCATAGCCGAACTGCGCCAGCTCGTCGGATGGGTGGCCGCCGACCTCGGCCGGGAACGGCTGAGCCAGAGCTATCTGCTGAGCGCCCTGGACGCCGCCCGCACCGCGGGCGACCGAGGGCTGGCCGCGCACATCATCTCCTGCCTGAGCGACCAGGCCAGATGGCAGGGGCGCGGCGAGGAGGCACTGCGCCTGGTGCGGATCGCCCGCAAGGGATCGGCGGGAGAGCCGATCGGCATCGCCCATGCGCTCCTGGCCACCCGCCAGGCCCTGGCGCACGCCAGCCTCGGCGATGCGCACGGCTGCCAGCAGGCGCTTGACGAGGCGGCTCGGCTCGCCGAGTACGTGCAGCCCGGCCAGAACCCGGCGTGGACCTACTGGGTGACCCCCGCGGTCCTGAAGGCCGATGCCGGACGGGCCTGGCTGGAACTGGGGTACTTCGAGCGGGCGGCACGGTGTCTGCAGCGCGGCCTTGAGCTGTTCGACGAGGCGCAGCCGCGTACCAGGCTGCTGCACTACATCTCGCTGGCCGAGGCGCGCCTGGCGCTGCGGAACGTCGACGGAGCGGCGATGGCGGCGGCCGCCGCCGTGGACCTGGCCGGCCGGATCACCTCGATGCGCGTCCGCGACCGGCTCACCGAGCTGGGCGAGCGGTTCCGCGGCATCGACAGCGTGGCGGCCCACCAGATCGTACGGCGGACCGAGCGGGTGCTGCGCGGTTCCGCCGCGTCGGTCGACGACGCGGCGGTCGTTCCGCTCGGGCTGTGCTCCTCCGGCGGTCCGAGCCTGGGGTGAAACAGGGCGGGCCGGGGAACACCCCGGCCCGCCCGCGGGACGTACGCGCTCAGCCCGCGTTCAGGCGCCAGTTCAGGGCACGTCGGAAATACACCAGTGGCTCACCGGGCGCCGTGCGGCAGGACGCCACCTCACCGATCAGCACGGCGTGGTCACCGTGCTCGACGATCCGGCTCGTGGCACACCGCAGGTACACCAGGGAGTCGGCGAGCCGGGGTACCGGTCCGTCCCAATCCCAGTCCTGGCCAGCGAACTTGTCGTCGCTGCGGCTGGCGAAGACACGGGCCGCGTCCTGCTGCGCCGCCCCCAGCAGGTGCACCCCGAACTCGGCGGCGCGCACTAACGCGCCGTAGGAGCGCGCGGAGCGGTCCACCGCCACCAGAACGGACGGTGGAGCGGCGCTGTACGAGCAGATGGAGGACACCAGCAGACCGCACGGATCTCCGGAGACGGTACGGGTCGTCACCGCGGCCACGCCCGATACCAGGCTGGACATCGCGTCGGTGAAGACCTCTGCCGGTGCTGAAACCGCGTCGGATATCAATGTGTTCACGAGCTTGACCAGACTCCTACGGCCGATGGCCGATGTATGTGGCGGCCAGGGCCTTCTTGTCTATCTTCCCCACCGCTGTCAGCGGCATCTCCGGGACGATCTCCACGCGGTCCGGCGCCTTGTATTGGGCGAGCCCGCGCTCCCGGAGGAAGGCCCCGATCCCCTTCGCGGTGGGCGGCTGCCCGGAAACGACGAGAAAGGCCACCGAGCGCTCGCCCAGCGACTCGTCGGGCTCCGGTACCAGTGCCGCCGAGGCGATGTCCGGGTGGGCCAGCAGATGCCCCTCGACCTCGGTGGCGTCGATCTTCACACCACCGCGGTTGATCTGGTCCTTCACCCGGCCGATGACCGTGAGGTGACCGCTGGGCAGTTTGCGGACCTGGTCCCCGGTCCGGTAGAAGCCGTCCTCGGTGAAGCCGGTCCGGTTCTGCTCGGGGGCGCGGTAGTAGCCGCGCAGCGTGTAGGGCCCGCGGGTGAGCAACTCGCCGATCTCCCCGTCCGGGACCGGCTGGCCCTGTGCGTCCACGATCCGGATCTCGTCGGCGTCCGAGATGGGCAGCCCCTGGGTGGTCCGCAGCAGTTCCTCCGGATCGTCCAGCCGGGTCAGGCAGATCAGCCCCTCCGACATGCCGAACACCTGCTGCAGTCGGCAGTCCAGCCTGTCGACGATGGTGGCGGCGACATCGTCCGCCAGCCGGGCGCTGCCCACCTGCAGCACACGCAGGCTGGACAGGTCGGCGTCAGCGCGGTCGAGTTCCGCCAGCCAGTGCGGTACCAGGGTCGGGTTGAGCGAGGTGATGGTGACCCGTTCCCGCTCGATGAGCCGGAACGCGGTACGCGGATAGGGGTTCGACGCCATGACCACGGTGCCACCGGCCTGGAGGGTGCCGAGCAGCCCAGGGCAGCTCATGGTGTAGTTGAACGCGATCGGCAGTACCGCCAGATACACCGAATCGGCGTCCATCCCGCAGACCTCCGCGGCGCGCCGGGCGTTGTAGGAGTAGTCGTCGTGGGTACGGGGAATCAGCTTCGGCGTTCCCGTGGTGCCCCCGGACAGCAGCAGCAGAGCGATGTCCTCGGCGGCGGGCGGGTCGCTTCGATTGCCCTCGGCGTCGGCGGGCGTGGTCATCAAGCCGTTGAGCGAGGTGAATCCGTCCCGGCCCTGCGGGTCGCCCAGCACCACGAGGTGGCTCAACCGCGGGCAGGCGGCGGCGACCTCCTCGGCCAGATCGCGGTAGTCGAACCGGTCGTGCTGCGCGGGGAAGAAGTAGGCGGTCGCCTCGGCCAGGGTGGCGAGATGCGAGATCTCGTTGCGGCGGTGTCCGGGCAGGGCGTGCACGGGCACCACACCGAGCCGCAGCAGCGCGAACCAGACGATGACGAACTCGGCGCAGTTCGGCAGCTGCACCACCACCCGCTGCCCCCGGCGCAGGCCGAGTTCACGCAGGCCGGTGCACAACCGCTCCACAGCGGCGTTAAGTTCGGCGTAGGTCCACCGGCTGCCCCCGTCCACCAGGGCCGTCCGTCTGCCGAACTCCGCCGCCCAGCTGCCCAGTTGATCTCCGAAGGTCTTGCCGCGCCAGTAACCGGCCTCCCGGTACCGCGCGGCCAGCTTCTCCGGCCACCGAACCCAGTGGTCGGCTGGCACCGCATCGGACGCGTACGGCATTTCCCGTGGCATCGAGTCGCCTCCTTGTGTCGCGAATCCTTGTGTCGCGAAAGCTGAATACGAACGGCTGGCGGCGTGCGCGGCACGGCTCAGGAGGCGGCCCGCTGCGCCCGGACCAGCAACTGGTGGATCTCTTCGAGCGTGTCCGTCTCACTGATGTCGTCATCCGACAGGCTGACGCCGTAGGCGGTCTCGATCTGGGTGGCGATTTCCAGTAGCGCGAGCGAGTCGACTCCGAGGTCGTCGCGGAAACCGGCGCCATCGGTGACGTCCTCGGCATCGAGTTCCAGGACGCGCGCCACGATCGCCCGCAGGTCGTCCCTGTCCGCCGTGGTCTGCTGAGAGTTGGCCATGTGAAAGTCACAATCCCTTCGAGGAGTTCTGGGGTTGCCGGAAACCGGCGGTCATCCCGCGGGTGCCTCGCACAGCACCGCCGCCGCGGTGGCGCCGAGCAGTCGGCTGGACGCCGCGAGCACCGGGCCGTCCGCGCCGCGGTCGAAGTGGGCGACCGCCGCGGCGGCCTGCAGGACACCCAGCGCGCCCGACTGCCGGCCGGCCCAACTGGACAGATCCATCACCGGCGGTCGCGGTCCGCCGGCCGTGCCGGGCAGCGCGTCCAGCACGGAGGGCTCGGCCGCCAGCAGCCCGAGCGGTCCCGTTCCGGCGGGCGCGGCGGCGGCCACCGCCACTGCCACGTCCGCCGCCCTGCCGTACCGGCCGAGCACCGAACGCGCCCGCGCGCCGCGCGGTCCGGCATGCCCGGCGGCCTCGACCACCACCGACGCCGCGCCGTCCGGCCACCGGCGCTCGCCCTGGTCGGCGAGCAGCCGCGCGGTGTACTCGTTGTCCGGTTCGACGCCGGTGACCAGGGCGACGTCGGCGCGGCCGGTACTGATCAGGATCCGCGCCCAGTGCAGCGCGTCCAGACCGCTGCTGGGGCCGTTGCACAGCGTCAGGTTCGGACCCGACAGCCCGTATCCGATGGCCACCCAACCGGCGATGGAGTTGCTCGACGTGTGGGGCAGCCCGGTCGCCTTCAACCCCTTGGACGTCTCCTGGTCGATGGTGTCGAGGAAGGAGCAGACCGTGTCCAGATTGCCGAGGTTGCTGCTCACCACCACCGCGGTGCGGTCCGCCGGACCGCTGTACGAGGCGGTGCCGGACAGCAGACCCGCGTCCCGCAGGGCGGCGTCGGCCGATCGCAGGGCCAGCCGGGAAGCGCGGTCGCGGTGCCGCATCTCCTTGCCCGTCAACCCGGTCAGCGGATCGAAGCCGCCCGGGTGAGGGGCGTATGCGGCCAGCAGATCGGCGGCGTCGCGCAGTCCGTGCACCGCCAGTCCGACACCGGTGATCCAGGCGGTCCGGCTCATGCCGCCACCCCTTCGACGATCGCGATCGCGTTGAGTCCGCCCATCCCGATCGCGTTGATCTGGGCCAGCGACACCTCGGCGGCCCGGGCCTGACCGTGCACCAGGTCCAGGCCCTTGGCCTCGTCCATCAGCTCGTCCAGCCCGGCGGTCGGCGGAACGAGGCCCCGCCGCATCGACAGCGTGGCCGTGACCAGGCTGAGCAGGCCGGAGCCGCCCAGGGTGTGGCCCGTCATCGACTTGATCGCGGTCAGCATCGGCTGCGTCGCCACTCGGCCGAACACCGAGTGCAGTACGGCCGCTTCGGTCTGGTCGTTGAGCACCGTTCCGGTGCCGTGCAGCATCACCAGACCGACATCGTCGGGAGCGATCCCGGCGCGTTGGTGGGCCTGCACGACCGCCGCCTCGACGCTGGTCGCGTTCGGCGCGGTGGCATGCGAGGCGTCGCAGTTCATACCGACCCCGCGCAGCCTGGCGCGCGTCCGCGTGCGGTCCGGGCCTGGTCGCTCCAGCACCACCGCGACGGCTCCCTCGCCCATCATCATCCCCTTCCGGGACCTGCCGAACGGGCGGACCTGGTCGGGGACGTTCTGGATCCGGTCGAAGGCGCCGAAGGTGCTTTCGGTCATCACGTCCGTCCCGGCGACGACCACGGTGTCCGCGAGATCGTGCTCGATGAGGTCCTGCGCCATCCCGAGCATCGTCAGGGACGCCGAACACGCGTTGGCGAAGGTGTACGTATCGGTGAACCCGAACTCCGCCCGCAACCCGGCGTCGAAGCTGAGGTCGGGGAAGCGCACCGGGTACCCGTCACGCCACCACAGCTCAACGGAGCGCTGTTCGCGGTGGGTTGTGCCCACCAGCACCGGGCAGGACGAGGCGCGGTCGGCGATCCCGGCATCGGCCAGCGCCTGGCGTACCGCGGTGTGCAGGAACCCGGTCGCGCGCTGGGGCACATCGGATCCGCCGACCGGCCGGTCGGCGATCGGATAGGCGCGCTTCTGCCGGTAGCCGCTGAGATCGAACGCGGTCACTTCGGCCAGCCCCAGGCGACCCTGGCACAACCGGCTGTGAATCTCCTCCGGGGTCGATCCAACGGAGGCGACCGCCCCCATACCGGTGATATCGAGTATCACTGGCCCCTCCCTTCGCCACATGGGCGGTTACAGGTAGCGCTTGACATCGGTGAAGGACAGGTCCATCCGCGGTTCGGCGCCCACCGCCAGGTCCGCCAGCGCCTCACCCAGACCGGTCGCGTGCTTGAAGCCGTGCGCGTTGTCACCGCCCGCCACGATCACGTTGGGGGAGTGCGGCAGCGAACCGAGCACGAACTGGCCGTCGGGGGAGAGCGTGAGCATGCACACCGCGACGCGTGACGGCGTGGACTCCAGTCCCGGCAGATAGCTGGGCAGGTACCCGCACAGCTCGTCCCAGTCCGCCGAGTTGACGGATCTGTCACTGCTCTCCGGGTCGAGGTCGACGGCCGAACCGTCGAACTGCTCCAGGCCCAGCTTGATGTCGTACGGCCCCTCCGAGCCGCACCCCCACAACACGGTGTTGTCACCGATCTGCCGCATGAACACCGGGAACTCCGCCAGGCTGTACGGCAGGGCGCCGGGCAGCGGGCGGAACCAGGTCACCGGCATGCGCGCGACCCGCAGCGCGGGCATCGGCACCAGGGAGGGCAGCCACGATCCGACGGTGACGATGACGCGGGCCACCCGCATGCTGCGCGTCGGGGTGTGCACCCACACCCCTTGCTGGTCCGGCTCGATGCCGGTCACCCGGGTGTCGGTGAGGACACGTGCGCCAGCGGCCTGCGCGAGGTCCAACGCCGCGCGGACCGCCGCCTCCGGACGGATCAGCTTGGCCGATGGCTCCCACACACCGATGTCCTGCGGTGCCAGACCGGCGTGCTGGGGAAATTGCCGGACCAACTCGTCCCGGCCGAGCACGGCCACCTCGATGTCGTGCTGCCGCGCGGCCGCGAGGGTTCCGGCGACCACCTGGCTGTCCGGGCCGCCGACCAGCAGCCCGCCGGAGTCCAGCAGCAGCCGCTGCCCCGCCTCGCCTTCGAGTTGCCGCCACAGTTCGAGCGAGCGGCGGGCGAGCGGAACCAGACCGCTGTGTTCCAGGCAGGTGACCCGGAACATTCGGCTGCCGCCGTGGGAGGAGCCGAGCGCGTGCCCCCGGCCGAACCGCTCGATGCCGACGGCCCGCACCCCGCGCCTCGCCAGCTGCCACAGCGCGGCTGATCCCCAGGCGCCGAGACCGACGACCGCCACCTCGGCTTCGAGCTCAGACATCCGTGTTCCTGAAGTTGGGAGCCACCTGCGCGGCGAAGAGCTCCAGCGCGCGCCTGCTGTCCTCGTACGGCATGTACCCGGGGTTCAGCTGCAGGCTCACGGTGATGTCGTCGCCGAACCAGTCCCTGATGGCGGAGAGCTGCTCGGTGACGTCCGCCGGTGTTCCGGCCAGTACCTTGTGGTCCTTCAGCGACTTGGCGAAGTCGTAGGTGCGGACCTTCTCGACGAGCTTCTCGTAGCCCTGGTAGTCCTCGGACTTCGTCGCGGCCCAGGAGGCGATCGCGCCGGTCATCAACTCGATGTAGTTGTTCTCGAACCGCTCTCCCCACTCCAGGGCCTGGGCGCGGTCCTCCGAGAGGTAGCAGGTGTACTTGACCTGGACCCTTCCGGCACCGTCCGGCCGCCCGGCCGAACTCCAGGACTTCCGGTAGGAGTCCAGCATGTCGAGCATGACCTCGTGGCTGACGATCGACGGGACGATCTGCAGGTGGTATCCGTCCGCGCCAGCCTTCGCGCAGGACTCCGGGCTCGACGCGGAGGCGACGAAGATCGGCGGATGCGGGTTCTGTACCGGCCGGGGCAGCAGGGTGACCGGGCCGAACGAGTAGAACTCCCCTTCCCAGACGACCTCCTCTTCCGACCACAGCCGTCGGCAGGCCTCGACGCCTTCGGTGAACCGCCTGCGGCTCTCGTCCATCGGGATGCCGAACCAGTCGAACTCGTCGGGCAGGAAGCCGCGGCCGAATCCGACGTCGAGGCGCCCGCCCGAGAGGTTGTCCAGCATCGCCAACTTGCCCGCGAGTTTCAGCGGATGCGTGAACGCCGGGATCACCGCGCCGGTGGTGATGCGGATCCGCTCGGTCCGTGCGGCGATGGCGGTGAGCAGCGTCACGGGGTCCGGGCTGTATCCGCCGTAGGGGGAGCCGTAGTGCTCGATGGTCTGTACGTGCTCGAATCCGTGCCGCTCGGCGAGCAGGGACAGGTCGAGCACCTCCCGGTAGTACTCGGATGCGGTCTTGCGCTCCGGAGCGAAGACCGGAAAGAAGTTGAGCCCGAATTCCACGATTACCCTTTCTCACGGACCTGCGGATGTGCGTCACGATCGTTGCGGTCGGTTACGGAAGTTCCCGCGGCGGCGGTCCGACCGGCTTTCCGGCAATTCCCCACCGATGCTCGGGAGTTGGCTCCAAAGTGATCCACACGTGCTCGCGAACCTCTTCACCGAAGGTCTCCACGACCGCGTCGGTGAGCTTGGCCATCAACTTCTGCTCCGAGTCCGGATTGAGGCGCTTCTCAAGAATGCGCACGGAGATGAACGGCATGGGGATTCCCGTCGATTGGGGATGCGGGGATGGCGGGCCAGCGAATCGCACTGCGGAATCAGGCCGGTTAGCGGTCGAAGTCCGCGCCGGTACGAAATGCTGCCGGTCCGCCGCGCGCACCGGAAGGCGATTCCCGGGTTAGGTTGGTCAGGTTGGTCAGCGCGGTCAGCTGGGTCCGGCGGCGTCAGGCCACGCTGAACCGGGGCGATGCGGAGCCCTTCAGTTCGGCCAGGCTGTGGTCCAACGCCTCGGCCAGATAGTCCACTTGGGAGCTGTTCAGCCCGGGGTGGCAGGGCAGGTTGAGGTGCTGTTCGAACCAGAGGCGTTCCGCCACCGGGCATTCGCCGGGCCCGTGCCCGCGGTGCCGCCACTCGGGCAGCAGGTGCTGCGGGAAGTAGCGCAGTTCGATCTGCACCCCGCGCCGGTCCAGCGACAGCAGCAACTGGTCCCGCAGCTCCTGGGTCTGCGCGAAGCAGGTGTACAGGTGGTAGGCGTGCTGGCTGTGGGCGGGGGCGGACTGCGGGGTCACGAACGAGTAGCCGCTGAGCACCTCGTCGATCCGCGCGGCGATCGACCGGCGCACCCGCTCCACCTCGTCGAGCCGGTCGAGTTGGACCAGGCCGACGGCGGCGGCCGCCTCCGACATCGTGGCGTTGGTACCGGCGCGGCGGACCCGACGCACCTTGTCGGTGTAGACGGAGGCGGAGTACTTCATCCACGGCAGGACGATCGGCTCGTCGACCCCGGTCCAGTACTGCTGCTCGATCTCCGCGTCCACCTCGTTGGAACGCAGCCGGTCAAGACGCTCCGCCCAGTCGTCGCGGTCGCAGGTGATCATCCCGCCCTCCCCGAGGGTGGTGATGTTCTTGGCGTTCTGGAAGCTGAAGGTGCCGATGTCGGCGAGCGAACCGGGCCTGCGCCCCCGGTACTTCGCCCCCTGCGCATGGGCGCAGTCCTCCACGACGAGGATGCCGTGCCGCCGGGCGATGGCCATGATCTCGTCCATCTCGGCCGGGCAGCCGCCGTAGTGCACCAGCAGCACCGCCCTGGTGCGCGGTGTGATCAGCGATTCCATCACCGCCGGGTCGATGTTGAGCGTTCCCGGCTCGATGTCGCAGAACCGCACCCGTACGCCGTAGTCCAGTAGCGGCTGCACGGTGGCCTGGTAGGTCTGCGGGGTGGCGATCACCTCGTCGCCCGGTTCGAGGTCGAGCATTTCGATCGCCAATTCCAGCGCCACCGTTCCGCTGGTGACGGAAACCGCGTGCCGACTGCCCACCAGGTCGGCGAAGGCGCGCTCGAAACGGTCGCGCGACATTCCCATCGACAACGGGAGTCCGCCCTGTACGAGTTCGGTCAGTGCCGATAACTCCGGCGCGGCCAAGACGCTGCCCCGCTTGCCCCAGGGCACCACATAGTTCTTGTCCATGGTCTGATCCCTCTGTTCACGCCCGTCGGCCTGCAGGGGCCATCGCCGAAAGCGGCTCGGGCGGGCTGATGACGATTCCGGTCCCGAAGAACGGAGACACGGTGGTGAACCGGTGAGCTCCATGGAACGCGGTGGAACGTCGGCATTGAAGGGTCAGCGGGGGTCAGCACGGTCAGCTTGGTCAGGCCCGGTCAGCGGGAGGCGCGCATCCGCCGTATGTGCTCGGCGAACCGGCGGGCTCCGGGGCTGGCCGCGTGCCCCTTGGGGAGCACCAGGTCGATCCGGCGCTCCAGATGGACACCGGTCACCGGGATCAGCCGCAGACCGCCGTCCGGTGACGGGGGCACGGCGCCGGGGTCGACCCCCTTGGGTACGAACGCGATGCCCAGGCCCGCCGACACCAGGTCGAGGATCATGGCCCATTCGGTGACCTCGCAGGTGATCCGGCGGGTGAGACCGGCAGCGGTGAACGCGGCGTCCACCAGCACGCGGGTGGCCCATTCCGGGCGGGTCTCCACGAAGCGCTCACCGTCGAGCATGTCGAGGGTGAGCGCCTGCGCACCGGCGAGCGGGTGGTCGTACCGGCAGGCCAGTACCAGCGGCTCGGCGGCCAGCGGGACGACCTGGAGTTCCGCGGTGTGGCCGGGCACGGCGGAGACCAGGGCGCAGTCGAGTTCGCCCTCGGCGACCATGTGGAGCATGGGCAGCGCGGCCAGTTGCTGGACCGTGATGTCGAGACCCGGGTGCGCGCGGGCGAATTCGGCCAGCCAGTGGGCCAGCGGCACCAGATGCTGACTGGTCTGCAGCGCGCCGATGCGCAACTGACCGGTCAGCACACCCCGTACGTCGTGTACGACTTGGCGGGCCGCCTCGGCCGCCTCCAGGGCGTGCCGGGCGGCGGGCAGCAGCGCCTCGCCCTCGGCGGTCAGGCGTACCGGACGGGTGCCGCGGACGAACAGCACCGTGCCGAGGGTCTTCTCCAGGGAGCGGATGGACGAGGACAGCCCGGACTGCACGATGAGTTCGCGCGCGGCGGCCCGGGTGAAGTTGCGTTCTTCCGCGAGGGCCACGAAGTGGCGCAGATGACGGAGCTCCATCCCGCCATTATCTCTGGCAGAGATGGAAAATATGCGATCCCCATCTCCCTCAGTTGAAACAGGGAGTGGGAACCGGCCTGTTGACTCATATGTACGGCCTGATCAGCACAGTGGCCGTCGCTGAGAACGAGCCCTGGGAGACAAGAGACAGTGACCACGACCGAACCTGTGGCCTACCAGTACGAGCCAACCGCTCCGGACCGCAGTGCTCCGGCCAGGAAGCCTCCGCGAAGCTCCCGGGCGTCGCACGGGACCGGGTTCTGGTTCGTGGCGGCCGCGTTCATGGCCCTGATGGCTTTCGGCACCGTACCGACCCCGCTGTGGCCGCTGTACCAGGCGCGCGACCACTTCGGCCCGACCGTCGTCACGGTGGCGTTCGCCGTGATGGTGGTCGGCGCCGCGGCGAGCTTCCTGACCTTGGGGCATCTGTCGGATCGTTTCGGCAGGCGCCGCATCGTGGTGCCCGCACTGCTGGTCGCCACGCTCGCCTCGGTGACCTTACTCGCCTGGCCCGCGCTGCCCGGCCTGATCGTCGGACGGCTGCTGACCGGTGTCGCGGTGGGGCTGATGGCCTCCACGGCCACCACCTATCTGGCCGACCTCTACCACGAGGCGCATCCCGACCGTGAGGGCTCGCCGGTGCCCGGGCTGGTCGCCGCCGCCTCGAACCTCGGTGGTCTGGCCCTCGGCCCGCTGATAGCCGGGCTGTTGGCCGAGTGGGCGCCCGCGCCCCTGGTCACCCCCTACGCCCTGTTCGCCATCGCCATGTTGGGCTTCCTCGTCCTGGTGCTGAGCACTCCGGAGACCGTCGACCTCGAACTGCCGGACCGGCAGCAGCCGACCCGGTTCGCGCTGCGGCCCGGGGCCGGTCCGGCGTTCGCCGCCGCCTCGGTGGTCGGGTTCTTCGCCTTCGCGGCGCTGGGCCTGTTCTCCTCGCTCGGCGCGATCATCATCCGCGGCCAGCTGCACATCACCTCACACGCCATCGCCGGAGTCGCGCCGTTCACCATGTTCGCCGCCTCCGCGGTCGCCCAACTGGCGCTCGGCACACTGCCGTTGGTGCGGCTGATGAAGATCGGCGTCGTGCTCTTCCCGGGCGGCATGGCGCTGACCGCCGTGTCCCTCTACCACCCGACGCTGACCCTCTTCCTGGTCGCGGCCGGGATCGCGGGCGCGGGCGCGGGGCTGCTGTTCAAGGGCGCCGCCAGCCAGATCGCGATGGCCGCCGCCCCGACATCACGCGCCGGTGTGCTCGCGATGTTCTTCGTCATCGCCTACATCGGCATGGGCGCGCCGTCGATCGCGTTCAGCATGGTCATCCAGCATGTCCGGCTGCAGCCCGCCATGATCGGATTCGCCATCATGCTGTCGTGCGGCGCCATGGCGGCCGCCGCGGCCACCAGCCGCAGCGCGACGCGTCGCCGGGCACGTGGACGGCACCGCCGCGCCACCCGCCGAGCGAGCGGGCAGCACCGCGCGTCCCGCCGTCGCGGCGGCAGTCCCCGCGCGGGCAGCGGAGCCCACCGCACGTCCTGACGGGGGACCGCAGAGCACCATCGGCGCCGATCTGTGCGGTCGCACGCTGGGCCTGGTGGGGCTCGGCAGGATCGGCAGCAAGGTGGCACGGGTCGGCCAGGCCTTCGGGATGAACGTGCTGGCCTGGAGCCAGCCTGACGGCGGAGCGCACCGACGCGGTGGGCGTATGGCTCGCCGCCAGCAAGGAGGAGCTGCTGGAGACCAGCGACTTCGTCTCCGTCCACGTGGTGCTCGGCGACCGGACCCGCGGTCTGATCGGCAGGGCCGAACTCCGGCGGATGCGGCCGTCGGCGTACCTGGTCAACACCTCCCGGGCGGCCATCGTGGACCAGGCGGCGCTCGCGGAGGCGTTGCGCGGCGGCTGGATCGCGGGCGCCGGAGCGGATGTGTTCGAGCTGGAGCCGCTGCCGAAGGACCACGAATTCCGCACCCTGCCGAACCTGCTCGCCACACCACACCTCGGCTATGTCACCCGGCGCAACTACGAGGGCTACTACCGCCAGGCGGTGGAGGACATCCGCGCGTTCCTCGCCGGAGAGCCGATCCGGCGGCTGGGCTGACGACCTCACCGGCACCAACCGCACGACCAGCGCCAGCCGTTCCGCCCCCAGGCCAGCGCACCCGCCGGAGGGGCGCGCTCCCTCTGGCGCGGGGCGGTGCGCCATGCCATGCTCGCGGTTTGCCGACCGAGCCGAGGAGCAGCCATGCCTTCAGCACACGGCCACCACAACCACCCTCATTCCACTGACCCGACGCTGTACCGCACTCCCGCGGACGCCGTCGCCGCGCCCGCCGAGAAGCTGGCCTACGTCGTCGGGTTCGACCGCTCCGCGCGCCGCCCGGACGCGTTGATCACCGTCGACACCGATCCCCGCTCGGCGTCCTACGGACAGGTGCTCGGCCTCGCCGAACTGCCCACGCTGGGCGACGAGTTGCACCACTTCGGCTGGAACGCCTGCTCCAGCGCGCTCGCGCACGCGGGCCATCACCATCCCGAGCGCCGCTACCTGCTGCTGCCCGGTCTGCGGTCCTCCCGCATCCATGTGTTCGACACCGCCCCGGATCCGGCCAGCCCCCGACTGGTCAAGGTGATCGAAGCCGACGAACTGGCCGCCAAGGCCGGCTACTCGCGTCCGCACACCCTGCACTGCGGCCCGGACGGCGTCTATCTGTCCTGCCTCGGCGGTGCGAACGGCGCCGACGGCCCCGGAGGCGTCGCGCTGCTCGACCACGACACCTTCGATGTACTGCGGGCCTGGGAGACCGAGCGCGGCCCGCAGCGCCTGGCGTACGACATCTGGTGGCACCTCGGCAGCGACCTGGCGGTCACCAGTGAATGGGGCACGCCGTCGATGGTCGAGAACGGGGTCGACCCCGACCTGCTGCTGGGCCGCCGGTACGGCCACGCCCTGCACTTCTGGGAACTCGGCTCCGGCCGCCACCTGCAGCGCGTCGACCTCGGCGATGAACACCAGATGGTCCTCGAACTGCGCCCGGCCCACGACCCCGGGCAGACCTGGGGGTTCGTCGGCGTCGTGGTGAGCGTCGAGGACCTGTCGGCCTCCGTGTGGCTCTGGCACCGCGACGGCGACCGCTTCGCGGTCCGCAAGGTCATCGAGATCCCCGCCGAACCCGCCAAGCCGGACGAACTGCCACCGGCGTTACGCCCGTTCGGCGCCGTACCGCCGCTGATCACCGACATCAACCTGTCGGTGGACGACCGTTGGCTGTACGTCTCGGCGTGGGGCACGGGCGAGCTGTTCCAGTACGACGTCAGCGATCCGTTCCATCCCCGCAGGACCGGGTCGGTGCGGCTGGGCGGCATCACCGAGCGCCGCCCGCACCCGGCCGCCCCGGACACACCGCTGTCCGGCGGCCCGCAGATGGTCGAGCTCAGCCGCGACGGCCGCCGGGTGTACCTGACGAACTCGCTCTACGGGTCGTGGGACGACCAGTTCTACCCCGACGGCATCGCCCCCTGGCTGGTCAAGCTGGACGCCGACACCGAGCACGGCGGGCTCACCGCCGACCCCCGGTTCTTCCCGCACGGCGACGACTTCCGCGGGCTGCGCGTGCACCAGACGCATCTGCAGGGGGGAGACGCGTCCTCGGACTCCTACTGCTTCCGGTGAGCGGCCGCCGGACGCTTACCATGGGGTCCGCAGGCGCGTACCTCGCGAGAGGGCGCGACCCTTCTCTCACAGGAGCGTGCTGCTGTGCTGCGCACCATGTTCAAGTCCAAGATCCACCGGGCGACGGTGACCGAGGCCGATCTGCACTACGTGGGGTCGGTGACGGTCGACGCCGAGCTGATGGAGGCCGCTGACCTGCTGCCGGGCGAGCTGGTCCACATCGTCGACATCGACAACGGGGCCCGCCTGGAGACGTATGTCATCGAGGGCGAGCGGGGCTCCGGAGTCATCGGGATCAACGGCGCGGCGGCACATCTGGTGCACCCCGGTGACCTGGTCATCCTGATCAGCTATGCGCAGGTCGACGACGCGGAGGCCAGGGCGCTGCGGCCCAGGGTCGTGCATGTGGACGCGAACAACAAGATCGTGGAGCTGGGCGCGGACCCCTCCGCTCCGGCGCCGGGCAGCGACACGGCCCGCAGCCCGCGGGCCGTCGCCGCCCGGTGACCGGGCCCTTCCGGCGGCGCCGCACCCACCGCAACCGGTCAAGACCCGCCGGACGGGCCCTGGTGCTCCGGTGGCTCGGTGACGATCACCAGGGCCGGACTGAGTAGCTGGTCGCCGAGCCGGTAGCCGGGGCGCAGGACGCGCGCACAGGTGGGGCGGTCGACCTCCGGAGAGTGGGACTGGGACAGCGCCTCGTGCACATGGGGATCGAACGGCTCGCCCGGTTCGCCGAAGGACCGCAGGCCGAGCGCGGCCAGATGGGTCTCCAGCGCGTCGCTGACCGCGATGAAGCCATCGGTCATATCGCCGTGGCGGCGCACCCGGGTGACGGTGTCCAGCACGGGCAGCAGTTCACGCAGCACGTTGGCCACCGCGATCTCGCGGACCGCCAGCCGGTCGCGCCGGACCCGCTTGCGGTAGTTGTCGTACTCCGCCTTCACCCGCTGCAGGTCCGCGGTGCGCTCGGCGAGTTGTGCCGTCAGCTGCCCGGGACCGGTCGCCTCGACCGTGCCGCCCGGCGGCCGCAGTCGCAGCACCGGGTCCGTCGGGTGGGCGCGCGGGTTGTACGGGGCGGACACCGGTACCGGTAGCCGCGCCTCGGGCGGGGAGCCGGTGGGGTGACTCATCCGGTGCCTCCCTGGGGTTTCTCGTCATCGACGATCTCGGCGTCGACGACCTCGTCCTCCGGCTTCGCCCCGGCGGCGCCGGATGCGCCGGTGTCACCGCTCGCGGCGGCGCCGGCGCCCTCGCCCGCGGCCGCGTACATCGCCTGGCCCAGCTTCTGGCTGGTGGTGGCCAGCTTCTCGCTGCCCTCACGGATCGCGGCGATGTCCTCGCCCTTGAGCTTCTCCTTCAGCTCGGCGATGGCGGCCTCGACCTCGGTCTTGACCTCGCCCGGGACCTTTTCCTCGTTGTCCTTGAGGAACTTCTCGGTCTGGTAGACGAGTTGCTCGGCCTGGTTGCGGGTCTCGGCGGCCTCGCGGCGCTTGTGGTCCTCCTCCGCGTACTGCTCGGCCTCGCGCATCATCCGGTCGATGTCGTCCTTCGGCAGCGCGGAGCCGCCGGTCACCGTCATCCGCTGCTCGCGCCCCGTACCGAGGTCCTTGGCGGAGACGTGCATGATGCCGTTGGCGTCGATGTCGAAGGTGACCTCGATCTGCGGGACACCGCGCGGCGCCGGGGGCAGGCCGGTCAGCTCGAACATGCCGAGCTTCTTGTTGTACGCGGCGATCTCACGCTCGCCCTGGAAGACCTGGATCTGCACCGACGGCTGGTTGTCCTCGGCCGTGGTGAAGATCTCCGAACGCTTCGTCGGGATCGTGGTGTTGCGCTCGATCAGCTTGGTCATGATGCCGCCCTTGGTCTCGATACCAAGCGACAGCGGGGTGACGTCCAGCAGCAGGACGTCCTTGACCTCGCCCTTGAGCACACCGGCCTGCAGGCTGGCGCCGATCGCCACGACCTCGTCCGGGTTGACGCCCTTGTGCGGGTCCTTGCCGGTGAGCTCCTTGACCAGGTCGGTCACCGCTGGCATCCGGGTCGAACCACCGACGAGGATCACATGGTCCAGATCGGCGACCTTGATCCGCGCGTCCTTGACGGCGGCGTGGAACGGGGTCTTGCAGCGCTCCAGCAGGTCGGCCGTCAGCTGCTGGAACTGGGCGCGGGTGAGCTTCTCGTCCAGGTGCAGCGGGCCCTCGGCGGACGCCGTGATGTACGGGAGGTTGATCGAGGTCTCGGTGGACGAGGACAGCTCGATCTTGGCGCGCTCCGCGGCCTCGCGCAGCCGCTGGACGGCCATCTTGTCCTTGGACAGGTCCACGCCGTGGGCGTTCTTGAACTGCTTGACCAGGTGCTCGACGATGCGCTGGTCCCAGTCGTCACCGCCCAGGTTGGTGTCGCCGTGGGTGGCCTTCACCTCGACCACGCCCTCGCCGATCTCCAGCAGCGAGACGTCGAAGGTGCCGCCGCCGAGGTCGAAGACCAGGATGGTCTGGTCGTTCTCCTTGTCCAGGCCGTATGCGAGCGCGGCGGACGTCGGCTCGTTGATGATCCGCAGCACCCTCAGGCCCGCGATCTCGCCCGCCTCCTTGGTGGCGGTGCGCTGCGAGTCGTTGAAGTACGCCGGAACGGTGATGACGGCGTCCGTCACGTCCTCGCCGAGGTACGCCTCCGCGTCGCGCTTGAGCTTCTGCAGCACCCGTGCGGAGATCTCCTGGGAGGTGTAGCGCTTGCCGTCCACGTCGCCGGTCTCGGGGAAGCGCCAACTCGCGTCGCCCATATGGCGTTTGACCGACCGGGCGGTGCGCTCCACGTTGGTGATGGCCTGGCGCTTGGCGATCTCGCCGACGAGCACCTCGCCGCTTTTGGCGAAGGCCACCACCGACGGGGTGGTGCGCGCCCCCTCCGTGTTGGTGATGACCGTGGGCTCGCCACCCTCCAGGACGGACACCACGGAGTTCGTCGTACCGAGGTCAATACCGACTGAGCGTGCCATGGCGGCTCTCCTCTTCGCTCGGCGTCCACGCCGGTCCCGGCATGGACGCCGTCGATTCCAGGGTGCCTCGGTGGACTGGCGTCCACCAGTGCGGGACCCTTCGGGCGGCTGCTCGGGGTGGGGGCACGCGGCTGGTCACCGCCGGTCCACGACGTCGTGGTGGCCCGCCGTCGCGGTGGGAAGACCCGTCGGTCAGACCTACTGGGCGTCGGCGCGCTCGAAGGGCAGATCGAGCCGTACCGTGAACCCGCCGTCCGGCTCCGGAGCGGCGGTCAGCGCGCCGCCCAGCAGGGTGGCGCGCTCCCGCAGGCCCACGATGCCGTGTCCGCCGCCCGGCAGATCGGGCCGCGGCGCGTGCGCGCTGGGCAGACCGTTGCGGACGCACACCCGCAGCGACCCCTCCTCTACGAGCACGGTCACGGTGGTGGCCGCCCCCGGGGCGTGCTTGCGCACGTTGGTGAGGGCCTCCTGCACCGTGCGGTACGCGGCCCGCTCGACCGGCTCCGGCAGGACCCGGCCGTCCACTCCGTCGATCCGCAGCTGGGCGTCGACCTCGGAGGCGGCCACCAGCGCGGGCAGGTCGGCGAGCGTGGGCTGCGGCGCCAGTTCCGTCGGCCCGGCCCCGGCCGCCCGCAGCACCAGGATCATGCTGCGCAGTTCCTCCAGCGTGGCCACCGCGAGCCCGCGCAGTGTTCCGGCGACCTCCTTGACGTCCGGATCGCGTGCGGTGACCTCCAGCGCCCCCGCCTGGACGGCGATCAGGCCCGCCTGGTGCGAGACCACGTCGTGCATCTCCCGGGCGATGCGCGCCCGCTCCTTGGCGATGACGGTCTGTGCGTGCAGCGCCCGCTCATGGTCACGTAGCGTGGCGAGTTCGGCGATCCGGTCCGAGAGGTCCTTCCTGGTCTGGGCGAGCAGTCCGAGCATGACCGGACCGGCGCCCAGCATCACCGCGTAGATCAGCTGCTGCACCAGGTCGCTGACCGTCTCCTTGGCGAGAGCGGTGACCGGCCAGGGTATGAACGCACCGGCCGCCACCACCAGCGCGGCCAGCGCCTTGTGCCGCACCGGGCGCTCGGTCCTGGCCACGGTGTACCCGGCGACCATGGCCGCGATCAGCGCGTTGCCCGCGTACAGCCCGGGCAGGGTGGCCACCAGCACCGTGCGCGGCCAGCGCCGTCTGAGCAGCAGGATGGCGGCGGCCGCCAGTGAGGCGATGAAGCGCCAGTCCCGCGGCGGCGGATAGTTCAACGCGGCGTCGAGACCGGCCAGCGCGACCAGCCCCAGATCGACGGCCCGCGCCTGCCAGCGGGCGTGGGTCCGCCACAGGAACCGCGTGAACGGCAGGGTCAGCGCCGTGCGCCGGGCGCGGTTCACGGCGCCTGCTCCTCGACCAGCCCGACCCGGTCCGCCAGCACGGCGGCCTGGATGCGGTTCGCCACACCCAACTTGGTGAGCACGGCCCTGACATAGTCCTTCACGGTGGCGACCGCTATGTGCATGCGCGCCCCGATCTCCGCGTTGGACAGCCCCTGCCCGACGAAGGAGAGCACCTGCCGCTCGCGCGGGGACAGCGTGCTCACCGCCTGGGCGGCCTCGTACGACGCGGCCCGGTCCGGGCGCCCCAGCCGCCGTACGATAGAGGGGGACAGGCAGCCGGCGCCGGTGGCCACCGCGCGTACCGAGCGCACCAGGATCTCCGGATCGGTGTCCTTCAGGAGGAAAGCGGAGGCCCCGAGCCGTAGCGCCTCACCGAGGTACTCGTCGGTGTCGAACGTGGTCAGCATGGCGACGTGCGGCGGCTCGGGCAGCCGGGCCAGCCGGCGGAGCACGGTGAGCCCGTCGACATCCGGCATCCGGATGTCGAGCAGCACCACATCGGGCTTGTCCTGCTGGACGGCGGCGACCGCCTGCGCCCCCTCGCAACTGGCCACCACCGTGATGTCGGGCGCACTGCCCAAAATCATGGCGAGCCCCGATCTGATCAGGGCCTCGTCATCGACGATCAGCACCCGCACCGGGGAAGAGGTTTCCACTGGAGTCATGCGGCGTTTCCCGCCCCGTTCAACAAAACGTGCCCTCGGTCAACGACCGTGTGCTATCTGTGCAACAACCTTGCGCAAAGCTCTGCGCGACCGTACCGCAGCCCGAATCACCCCAGAAGAGCCAGTTCGTAGCTGGCCGCGCACTGTCCGTCAGGTTTCGCTTCGCGGTGCACCTGTCCGGCCCTCGTTCTCAGGTCTGATCGGGTACCTCCGGTAGGAGGTGCGCTCTCCGTCGGCGGATGGATGTTCTTCGAGCGCGCGCACTGAAAGTCTGGTCCACCAGCCGACGGGTGGTCCGGTCGGCGGCGGCACGGCAGCCGGTCTCTTCGTCGGACCCGCCGATCCCCCCACGCGCAAGCGCGGATCCGGCGGCGGAAGTGCCAGCGGCCCCGCCTCGGGCCCCGGGCACGCCCGCGCCGCGGCCGTGCCCAGGGCCCGAACCACCCGAGGGTTGAACCACCCCCACCACCGTGTGTCTTCGCGGTGTACCCGCTGGAGGAAAGTCCTTGCCCCGGAAGCGTTCCCCGCGCTCGATCGCGCTGGCGACCACCGCCGTTCTGCTCGCCACCGCGGCCATACCCGGCCTGACCGGGATGTCGCAGGCCAGCGCCGCACACCAGGACATACCGAAGCCGGTACCGGCGTCCGCCGGGAAGTTGACCCGGCTGAGCGCCAGCCAGCCGCTGTCCACCACCGAGTGCCGCCGCAAGGTGCACCACGACTGCTACGGGCCGACGCAGTACCAAGCCGCCTACGACATGAAGCCGTTGTACGACGCGGGCATCGACGGCACCGGGCGCACCATCGTCATCGTCGACTCGTTCGGCTCGCCCACCATCCAGCACGACCTCGAGGTCTTCGACAAGCAGTACGGTCTGCCGGACACCAAGGTCGAGGTGGCCAAGTGGGGCCAGGTACCGGTCTTCGACCCGAAGAACCAGGACATGACCGGTTGGGCGGGCGAGACCACGCTGGACGTGGAGTACGCCCACGCCATGGCCCCGGGTGCGCACATCGTGCTGGTGGAGACCGGCACTTCGGAGCAGGAGGGCACCTCCGGCTTCCCCGAGATGATGGACGCCATCAAGGACTTCGCGGCCAAGGGCCGAGGGGACGTCATCAGCCTGAGCCTCGGCGCGACCGAGGACACCTTCGCCGAGGAAGCGGGCAGGACCGGCGACTACCACCTGCTGAACGGACTGCGCTACGGCCTGAAGGCCGCCGCCGCCCAGCACACCACGGTGCTCGCGGCCAGCGGTGACAACGGCGCCACCGACAAGAAGCTGGACGGCAAGGCCTACTTCACCAACCGCCAGGTGGGCTGGCCCGCATCCGACCCGCTGGTCACCGGAGTCGGCGGCACCCGCCTCCACCTGGACGACAACGGCAACCGGACCCAGCCGGACGAGGCGTGGAACGACGGCAACGGCAGCGCGACCGGCGGCGGTACCTCCCATGTCTTCCCGCGCCCCTCCTTCCAACGCGGCGTCTCCCGGGTGACCGGCGCGGCCCGCGGTGTACCGGACATCAGCCTCAGCGCCTCGCCCGCGGGCGGCGCCTGGGTGTACGGCTCCTACGACCCCGCCCACACCGGCTGGGACATCATCGGCGGCACCAGCCAGGCCACCCCGATGTTCTCCGGTGTCATGGCACTCGCCGACCAGGCCGCGGGCCGCCGCTTGGGCAACGTCAACGGCGCCCTGTACCGGCTGGCCCAGACCCAGGGCGCCGACGACCCGCACGGCATCGTCGATGTGACCAAGGGCGACAACAGCGGCCACGGAGTCAAGGGCTACCAGGCCGCTCCCGGCTACGACCTGGCCACCGGCTGGGGCACGGTCGACTGCTACCAGTTCGTCAAGTCCCTCGCGGGCCGCGACGATCTGTTGTGACCTGCCGTGGTGACCGACAGACCCGGCGGTCACCACGGCAGCCCCGCTATCCCGCCGCGCGCAGCCGCAGCATCACGGTGGCGTGCGGCCGGACCTGGACGGTGACCGAGCCCCCGTAGCTGCTCGTCCGCTTGGTCACCAGGTCCTTGCCGGACAGGTGCCGGGCGTTGCCGAAGCCCAGGGTGCTGGCCGACGCGCTGATGGTGAGCGGGGTGTCGCCGCGGTTGAGGAAGACCACGGCGCGGTCACCGCCCGCCAGCGGTTTGGTGAGGACGTCGTGGGTGTCGGTGTGGACGACCCTGGTTCCCTGTACGCCCGCGCGGTCCTGGTCGACGGCGATGATGTCGCTGTTGCCGAGGATCGACAACGCCTGTGGGGAGAGGTTGGTCAGGTCGGTGCTGCTGATCAGCGGTGCGGCCATCTCCGCCCACAGCGTCATCTGCGTCTGCATCTCGTCGGCGGTCAGCCCGGAGTCGCCGACGAGCAGGAAGTCCGGGTCGTTCCAGTGCCCGCGGCCCGCGTACTTCACCAGCGGCGCGTTGTAGTCGTAGTTGCCCAGCAGGCTCTTCCACTTCGCCGCGCCGCTCTCCTGCCCCAGGGCGATGTCCGTGCCCTCGCGCCACAGATTGCCGTATCTGGCCACCCAGCCGAGCACCGTGTACCAGTCGGAAGTGCCCTGGAAGTACGCCGGGGCGGACTCGGAGAAGACGATCTTCCGGCCGCTGTGCAGCAGCGCCTGGCTCATTCCCGCGTACGCCTGGCGGTAGGTCTCCTCGTCGGACTGGCCGGGGATGGACGGTACGTTGCAGCCGTCCAGCTTGAGGTAGTCGACGCCCCACTTCGCGAACAGCCGGGCGTCGGCGTCGTAGTGCTGCCAGCTGCCCGCGTATCCGCCGCAGGTCTGGGTGCCCGCGTCCTCGTAGATGCCGAACTTCAGCCCCATGGCGTGGAGTTGGCGCCCCACGTACGCCATGCCGTCGGGGAACTTCTGCGGGTCGGAGACGAGATTGCCCGACGTGTCGCGGGTCTTGGTCATCCAGCAGTCGTCCGTGGTGACGGTGTTGTACCCCTTGGCGGCCAGCCCGCTGCGGACCAGAGCTCTGCCCTGGTCGAGGATCAGCTTCTCGTCGATGTTGCACTGGTAGTACGACCAGTCGTTCCAGCCCATCGGGGGTGTGGCGGCAAGGCCGTGGTACCCGCTGGGCTGCACGGGCGTGCTGTGCGCACCCGTCGTGCCGGCCAACGCCAGCGCGGCAGCCACCGCGATTTTCGCGAACATGACAACCTCCGGTTGAGGGAAGGGATCGGGGGCGAAGCCCCTGAAGGGGTCCAGGGGGCAAAGCCGCCGAAAAGGTGGGCCGGGGGGCGAAGTCCCCCGAAAGAGCTCCTAACCGTCGCCCCGACGCGCGGCGCCAACCGCCGCCGCCGGAGCCGCCGTTGGCCGGGGGGTCGAGACCCACCGGCCCCCGTTCTGCCAGTAGGACTGGATCTCCTCCAGGCGGCGTCCCTTGGTCTCGGGCGCCATCCGGGCCACGAAGACGATGGCCAGCAGGGCCAGTACCGCGAAGCCCGCGAAGGTCCAGGTGGGGCCCGCCCGGTCGATGACGGACGGGAAGAACTGCGCGATGAGGAAGTTCGCCACCAGGTCCGCGGTGAGCATCGCCGAGGCGCCCATGGACCGCAGCCGGGACGGGAACGACTCGCTCGCGTACACCCAGATCAGCGAGCCGAAGCCGAAGTTGAACGCGGCCGTGAACAGCAGCAGTGCGGTGAAGCCGATCCAGGTCGCCGCCCCGCGCAGCGAGGTGAGCCCGAAGACGGCGGTGAGCACGACCAGCGAGCCCAGCATGGTGCCGATCCCGGAGAACAGCACCACCCGCCGCCCGAACCGGTCGATGATGAACAGGGCCAGCACGGTGGCCGCCAAGGAGGCGAGTTCGACGATGGACGGCAGCAGGAAGCTCTGACCGCTGCCGGTGAAGCCCATCTTCTGGAAGATCTCCGGGCTGTAGTACGTCACCGCGTTGATCCCGGTGATCTGGCAGAAGAACCCGAGTGCCAGGACGAACAGGGTGGCGCGGAGGTACGGCGGCCGGAACATCGCGGCCAGGCCGCCGCGTCCGCCGCGCTCCTGGCGGATCTGCGCCGCGATGGCTCGCGTCTCAGCCTCCGCGTCGACATCGGGGTCGACAAGCCGCAGGACGCGTACGGCTTCCTGGTCGCGGCCCTTGAGCAGGTACCAGCGCGGGGTGTCCGGCAGGAGCAGCAGCGGGATGACGATAAGCGCCGCGGGGATGGCGGACAGGCCGAGCATCCACCGCCAGTGCCCGCCGTCTGCCAGGCCCCAGTTGACGAAGTACGTGACGGTGATGCCCGCGACGCAGGCCACCTGGTAGGTGGCGGTCGCGGCGCCCCGGATGCGGGCCGGAGCGGACTCGGCGATGTACAGCGGTGCGGCCACGATGCAGACGCCGATCGCCACACCGAGCAGGAAGCGCATCGCGTCCAGCACGGTCACGTTGGGCGCGAACGCCGACAGCGCGACGAAGACCGCGTACGAGGCGGCCACCATCACCATCGTCGTGCGGCGGCCCAGTGCGTCGGCGACCCGGCCGCCCAGGATCGCGCCGAGGATCGAGCCCACCACCAGAACGCTGTTGACCAGGCCCTGCTCCGCGGAGCTCAGATGGAAGTCCTTGCTGAGGAAGACCAGGGCTCCCGAGATGCTTCCCGTGTCGTAGCCGTAGACCACCCCGACCAGGGCGCCGGTCAGTGCGATCAGCCGGCCGGTGCGGTACGCACCGGCGCGCGGCGGACGAGTGGGGGGCACGTGGGGCTCGTGAGGCATAGCGGCAACCACCGGTTGATTGGTTTTGGGGGTTGTGCTGATCGGTTTTGAAAATATCCAGCCCCAACCGAGCAGCTGTCAACAGCCACGGATGCGCCGAACCCGGGCCTTCGGGACGTGGACAGACGCCCCGACCTTGCGCGATGCTGACTGAAGTGCGCGTGATTCGTGCATCAGAAATCACTCAGAGCCTGAGAGAAGGATCGATGGCCGCGATCGAGCACATGGCGCAGGAAATCGACAGCCAGCCGGACGTGTGGCGGCAGGCCGCCGAGGTCGCCGCCGCGCGCAACATCCCGCTGCCGGCCCCCGGAGAGCGGGTCGCCGTCGTCGGCTGCGGCACATCGTGGTTCATGGCGCAGTCCTACGCGGCGCTGCGCGAGCACGCGGGCCACGGCGTCACCGATGCCTTCGCCGCCTCGGAGGCGTTCGCCGCGGGCGACGCGTTCGTCGAGCGCGGATACGACACGGTCCTGGCCATCACCCGCTCGGGTACGACCACCGAACTGCTGCGGCTGATGGGCCGGTTGAAGGGCCGCACCCGGACCGTCGCCATCGTGGGCGACCAGCGGACCCCCATCGCCGAGGCGTGCGACGCCGTCGTGGCACTGCCGTTCGCCGACGAGCAGTCGGTGGTGCAGACCCGCTTCGCCACCTCCGCACTGCTTCTGCTCCGCCGCCACCTGGGCGAGGACGTCGAGGGCGCGGTACGTGATGTGGCGGGCGCGCTGCGCCAACCGGTCGACCCGGCGTGGGTGCGCGCCGAGCAGTTCACCTTCCTGGGCCATGGCTGGACGTACGGTCTGGCGAACGAGGCCGCGCTGAAGATGCGCGAGGCGTCGCAGAGCTGGACCGAGGCGTACCCCCTGCTGGAGTACCGCCACGGCCCGATCGCCATCGCCGCACCGGACCGGGTCACCTGGGTCCTCGGCCCGGAGACCGGCGAGCTGGAGGCGGATGTGGCGAAGACCGGCGCGCTGTTCGTCCACCACGACCGCGACGCGCTGGCCGATCTCGTCCTGGTGCAGCGGATCGCCCTGGAACGCGCCAGGGCCCGCGGACTCGACCCCGACCGGCCGCGCAGCCTGACCCGGTCCGTCATCCTGAACGCATGATCCCGAATAGGTGACGGACAGCCGAGAAAGGACCCCCGTCGTGCCGCTGACATCCACCGCGTCCGTGATGCGGGACGCCGTCGCCGCGGGCTGCGGCGCCGCCGCCTTCAACGTGCTCCATCTGGAGACGGCCGAGGCGCTGGTCGCCGCGGCGGAGCAGACCGGCGCGCCGCTGATCCTGCAGATCAGCGAGAACTGCGTCAAATACCACGGCAGCCTGCTGCCGCTCGCCCGGGCCACGCTGGCGCTGGCGGAGCTGAGCAGCGCGCCCGTCGCCGTGCACCTGGACCATGTCACCGACGCGGCGCTGCTGCGCGAGGGCGTCGAGGCGGGCATCGGCTCGGTCATGGTGGACGCCTCGGCACTGCCGTACGAGCGGAACGTGGCGACCACCGGTGAGCTCACCGCGTGGTGCCATGACCGGAAGGTGTACGTGGAGGCCGAGTTGGGGGAGGTCGGCGGCAAGGACGGGGTGCACGCACCGGGCGCCCGGACCGACCCGGACGAGGCGCTGTCGTTCGTCCACGCCACCGGCGTCGACGCGCTGGCGGTGGCCGTCGGCTCCTCGCACGCCATGCGGGAGCGGACCGTCGAGCTCGACAAGGACCTGATCACCCGGCTACGCGACCGGCTGCCGGTGCCGCTGGTGCTGCACGGTTCCTCCGGCGTGCCGGACGAGGAGATCCGCCGGGCCATCGCGGCCGGGATGACGAAGATCAATGTGTCGACGCACCTCGTGGCCGCGTTCACCGCCGAGGTACGGCAACGGCTTGCGGCCGACCCCTCGTTGGTCGACTCCCGCAAGTACGTGGGCCCCGCGCGGTCCGCGGTGACCGCCGCGGCGGCTCAGCTGCTGCGGGTCATCACCGCGCCCGCCCTGCGGCCGATCCCCGGGGGCGAGGACGTTGCCGCAGGTCGCGCCTGACACACTGGGGGCCCGGGGGAGCGGCCCCGGCAGATCCGGGTCCCCCGCAGGAGGTGTCAGGCGTGCGCCATGAACGGCTGACCGCCTTGCTGGAACTGCTCGGTGAGCGAGGCCAGATGGGGGTCGAGGAGGCCGCCACCGAGCTCGGCGTGTCCGCCGCCACCGTACGGCGCGACATGGACACCCTCGCCGAGCAGCAGCTGCTGACCCGCACCCGCGGTGGCGCCGTGCTGAGCTCTGTCGCCTACGACCTGCCCATACGGTACAAGGGCAGCCAACGCGCCCCGGAGAAGCGGCAGATCGCCCAGGCCGCGAGCGCCCTGGTGCCGCGTGGCAGCGTGGTCGGCCTCAGCGGGGGTACCACCACCACCGAGATCGCCCGAACCCTGGCGAGCCGCCCGGACCTTGCGGAACCGGGGCCGAATCCGCATCTCACGGTCGTCACCAACGCCCTGAACATCGCCAACGAACTGGCCGTACGCCCCCAGATCAAGATCGTGCTGACCGGCGGCGTCGCCCAGCCCCGCTCCTTCGAACTGGTCGGCCCCTACAGCGACTTGGTGCTGCGCGAAGTCACCATGGACATCGCGTTCATCGGGGTGAACGGACTCGACCCGAAGGTCGGCGCGACCGTCCACGACGAACGCGAGGCCCGGGTGAACCGCCTCATGGCCGAGCGCGCCACCCGCCCGGTCGTGGTGTCCGACTCCTCCAAACTCGGCCTGCGCGCTTTTGCCGCCATCGGCACCTGCGACCTCTTCGACACCCTGATCACCGACGAGGGTGCCGACGACGAGATCCGCCGGGAGTTCACCGAACGCGGACTACGGGTCATCACCGCACCGGTTCCCGACTGACACCCGGCGGCCACTGTGCGGGCCCCGCACAGCTGAAGCGTGGCTGATCGGACGTCGCGGCCTTCGAGGAGAGCCCCAACTGGTCGGCCAATACGCCGATATGACCCGAGGGGCCGGTCAACGGGCTAGTCTGACGGGACTGTTGACGGCCCCTGCGGGGGCGCGGAAGGGGTGTGCGGGGGCATGGTGCGGGGACCGGAGTGGATGCGGTCAGGACCCAGGAGACCCGTGGAACTGCACACCGACCGGCCGCACGCCGCGCGGGTGTACGACTTCCTGCTCGGCGGCAAGACCAACTACGCGGCCGACCGCGAGGCCGCGCAGCGCACACTGCTGGCGCTCCCCAACGCCGCCCTGATCGCCCGGCAGAACCGCGCCTTCATGCACCGCGCGGCCCGCTATCTGGCCGCCGAGGCCGGACTCCGCCAGTTCCTGGACATCGGCACCGGCATCCCGACCCCGCCCAACCTCCATGAGGTCGTCCAGGCGGTCGCCCCGCGCTCACGGGTCGTCTACGTCGACAACGACCCGATCGTGCTCACCCACTCCCGCGCCCTGCACACCAGCCACCCGGAGGGCCGCACCGCGTATGTGCACGGCGACCTCTGCCACCCGGACGACATCCTGGGCAACCCCGAGTTGACACGGACCCTCGACCTGGGCCAACCGGTCGCGCTCACCCTCGTCGCCGTACTCCACTGGCTGCCGAAGGAACACGACCCGTTCGCGATCGTGGCCCGGCTGCTCGACGCGCTGCCCCAGGGCAGTTTCCTGGCGCTGAGCCATGTGACCGACGACTTCGAGCCGGAGGCACTGGACGAGGTCGTGCAGGACTTCCAGCGCAACGGTTCCACGGTGAACGCGCGGAGCAAGGACGAAGTGGCCGCGTTCTTCAAGGGGTTGGAGCTGGTCGAACCCGGCATCGAGGTGGTGCAGCGCTGGCGTCCGGACCCCGCCGACATCGAGGCCGGATCGCTGGCGGACACCGACGTCCCGCTGTACGGGGCGGTGGCCCGCAAGGGCTGACCGTCAGGCGTCCGCCGAAACGGCCGCCCACACCACCTTTCCGCCATGGTCCGGCGGGGTCCAGCCCCAGGACTCGCTGAGTGCGTCGATGACATGCAGTCCGCGACCCGTCTCGGCGAGGTAGTCGGGCTCCTTGAGCACCGGTACGTCCGTACCGGGGTCGCACACCGCGCACAACACGGTCGTTCCCCGGCGCAGCAGGCCGAGCCAGACCGGGTGCGCCGATACGGGAAGCTGCGGGGTCGTCAGCCCGTACCGCATGGCGTTGCTCAGCAGCTCGGAGACGATGATGGCGGCGTTGTCCACGAGGGTGGGCATGCCCCATCCGGTCAGGGTCGACCGGGTGAACTGACGTGCCTCGCCCGCCGCTTGGAGATGCCCGGCTAAGCCGCAGGCGGCGAATCCACTGGGTCCCTGGGCGCCGTCATCCAGCGGGAAGGCCCCCCTCGCGGCCAGTGACAGCCAGTGCCTGCCGGAACCGTCGGGTACGGCGTTGTCTGCTGAATCGGCCGGGTGTGTGGTCATCACGATCTCCGTGGAACCTCTCGGGCAGTCGTTGCGGACGGGCCTCCCGGACCCACTATCCCGCGTTTGCCGGTGGCGCTGCAAGCACATCTGCAATTACAGTCGTAAGGACACCGGTAAGTACATCTGCAAGAACGGATGCACGTGCACGAGGAGTTGACGCAGCATCAGGTAGAGATGGAACCCGGTGGTACCACGCACGGCGGCAGTGAAGGAGCGACGGGGATGCGGCAGATCGACAACGGTGTGCAGGCCACGCGGATCGAAGGGGCGGTCTGGCAGAAGAGCCGGCGGAGCAATCCGAGCGGCAACTGCGTGGAGCTTGCCGCGCTGCCCGGCGGTCAGTTCGCGGTCCGCAACTCCCGCCACCCCGAGGGGCCCGCGCTGGTCTACACCCGTGAGGAGATGATCGCCTTCATCGGCGGGGCGAAGGACGGCGACTTCGACGCCCTGGTGGGCTGAGCAAGGCCCGCTGGGGCCGGCGCGGAGCGCATCCGTGCCGTCCATCCGCTGTACTGATGGGTGGCACGGATGCCAGACTGGGGAGTCACCCGTTCACTCAGGAGAGTTGGAATGCCCGCCATGATGCGGCCGAGCAGCGAGCCGTCGATACGGCGCTACCTCGAACACCCGCGGGGCGGGCCGACCGTCCTGCGGATCGTGCTGGGTACCCAACTGCGCAAGCTGCGTGAGCAGTCCAAGATCAGCCGGGAGCAGGCGGGGGACGCGATCCGCGGCTCCCACGCCAAGATCAGTCGGCTGGAACTAGGCCGGGTGAGCTTCAAAGAGCGCGACGTTGCCGATCTGCTCACCCTCTACGGTGTCGTCGACGAGCAGGAGCGGGCCGACTACCTCACGCTGGCCCGCCAGGCGAGCACACCCGGCTGGTGGAACCAGTACGGCGATGTGCTGCCCAGCTGGTTCGAGACGCACATCGGTCTGGAGGAGGCGGCGTCGATGATCCGGACCTACGAGGTCCAGTTCGTCCCCGGCCTGCTCCAGACCGAACAGTACGCACGTTCCGTCATCCGGCTCGGCCATCCGCACGCCTCGGTCCGCGAGATCGACCGCAGGGTCGAACTGCGCATGGCCCGCCAGAAGTTGCTGACGACGCCCGATGCGCCCCGGCTGTGGGCCGTCGTGGACGAGGCCGCGCTGCGCCGCCCGCTCGGCGGAGTCGATGCGATGCGGGCCCAGTTGGAGCATCTGCTCAAGGTAGCGGAACTGCCGAACATCACTTTGCAGGTCGCCCCGTTCAGCGTCGGCGGACTCGCGGCGGCGGGCGGCCCGATCACGATCCTGCGCTTCCAGGAGCCGGATCTGCCCGACATCGTCTACCTGGAGCAGCTCACCAGCGCCCTGTACCTGGACAAGCTGGACGAGGTCGACAACTACCTGAGTGTGATGGACCGGCTGTGCGCGGAAGCCGAACCCCCAAGGGACACCGTCCAGTTCATCGAGGAACTGGTCCAGCAGCTCGGCTGAGCGGACCACGGGGTTCGCGCCCGAGGCCACCAGCGTAGGCGCGACATCGCGGGTGCGGACATCGTCCCCCGCCTTTTCGTCATGTCGCCGTGCCGTGCCGTTCTGAGACGCCGCACGGCCGACTCGACGTGCCGTCATGGCATATGACGAAGTAATACGGCTGCCTTTGTTCGCCGTATCGGCGCTGCCACACGATCAGTGAGATCGCGTCACCGCTCCGCTCACTTTCGTCTTGTTGTCTTCGCCTAGAAAGACATAACCATGCGCACGATCGAACTGCCCGGCAACGCGACAGGGCATGCCGCTCCCCTTACCCATGTGGCCTTCCGCAGCGATGGGCGGCGCCTGGCGACCTGTTCCTATGACGGCACCGCGATTGTCTGGGACACCACCGAGCCGTCACATCCCCTGTTACTGGCCCGGCTTCGACACCGCCGACTGGTGAACGCCGCGGCTTGGAACCCGGCGGATTCCGCACTGCTGGCAACGGCATCGGCCGACAAGACGGTCGCGGTGTGGCGGGTTTGCGATGAGGGCAGCGCCGATCTGGTGAATGTCCTTGCCCGGCACACCGATGACATCAACTCCCTTGCCTGGCTGCCGGATGGCGAGCGGCTGATCTGCGTTTCCGAGGATGGCCGGGCCACCATGTGGGACGCCCGCACCGGTGCCTTCCTGACGGAGGTCGGCTCGCACGAGGCGCACTGCATGATGGTCTCGGTCAGCGTGCGCGGGACCGTCGCCACGGTGGGCGAGGACGGCATGGTCGCCGTCACCGACCTGAGCGACCCCGGCTCCCCGGGCGCCCGGTTCGTACGCCGCTACGCCTCGTCCATCGAGGGATGCGCCTGGTCGCGTACCGGGGAGACGCTCGCCGTGGCACGGGACGACGGCGCCGTCGACCTGCTGACCGCCGAACTGGAGCAGGTGCGCACGGTCGAGGTCTCCACCTCCGCCGCCCGCACCGTGGACTGGGCCGACGACGACTCCTCCTTCGTGGTGGGGGCGTACGACGGGTCCCTGCACTTCTTCGACCGTTCCGGTCTGCGCACCCACCGGGTGGACGACGCCCGCATCTGGCCGCGTTCGGTGTCGGCCGCGCGGGGCCTGGTCGCGGCGGGCAGCTTCTGGAGCAGTCCGCACATCCTGGACCTGGCCACCGCCACCGAGATCGCAGCGCCCGCCCGGGCCACCCACGGCCCCAACGCCCTCGCGGTGCGCGGCGATGAGCTGCTGGTGGGCTGCGACTCGGGTGCGGTCATCGCGATCGATCTCAGCGGGAACGCCGACGAGCACGCCGTCGAGGTGCTCGATGTGGCCGAGGGGCCGATCCTCTCGCTCGCCGTACGCGCCGGGACGATCTACGCCGGAACGTACTCCGGCCATGTCGTGGCGCTCGACGGCGCCCGCACCGTCAGCGGGCAGCTCGGGGCACCGCTGCCCTCGCTCTGCCTCGACGGTGGACTCCTGGTCGCCGGTACCTACAACGGCGAGTTCATCGCACTGGATCCCCGGACGCTCGCCGTCGTCGACCGCCGGGCGGCGCACGGCGGTTCGGTGAAGTCGCTGGCCGCACTGCCCGGTGGCGGCTTTCTGTCGGCGGCCACCGACCGGACCATCGCCCTCGGCTCCTTCCACGACCGCGGCACGCTGTGGGAGCACGGCAACCTGGTCAACGCCGTGGCGGGACTGGGGAGTTCGGTGGCCGCGAGCGCCTCCCGCGACCACACGGTGAAGGTGGGCAGGCTGGACCCGTCCGACGGGACGGTGCGGCAGACGCAGACGCTGCTGGGCCCGGACGAGTCGGTCAAGTGCGTCGGCCTGCTGGGCAGCCCCGAAGCACCGGTGGTGCTGGCGGGCTCGTACGACTTCGGGCTGTACGCCTGGGAGGTCGACTGGCGGGACAACGCGGGCACCCTCGCATCGGGCAGGGTGATCGCCGAGTTCGGCCAGGGCCTGTCCTGCATGGTGCGGCTGGACGACGACCGGCTTGCCGCCGCCGGCTGGGACGGCCGGGTGGTGATCGTCGCACATGACGGATCCGGTCAGGTGCGGGTGCTGCGTTCGCTGCGGCTGCAGGAACTTCTGGCCTCCCGCGTGAGCAACGAGATGGTGATCGCATGAGCCCGACCGTCCCCGCCCCCGCGGTGTCCGCCCCGGCCGCGGTCCGCGCCAGAGTGGGCGTCACCCTGGATCGCGCCACCAGCCGCCGAGCCGAACTGGTGACCTTCCACGGCCTGCCGGACGGGGCTGAGCACATCGCCTGCGTACTGCCCGCACCAGCTGCGGCGGCCTGTGCCGCACCCCTGGTCCGGCTGCACAGCGAATGCCTCACCGGGGATGTCTTCGGCTCGGCCCGCTGCGACTGCGGACCCCAACTCGACGAGGCCCTGCGGCGGATCGCGTCCGAGGGCGGGGCCGTGCTCTATCTGCGCCAGGAAGGACGCGGCATCGGTCTGTACAACAAGCTCGACACCTATCTGCTGCAGGACCGGGAGATCGACACCTTCGAGGCGAACCGCAGGATCGGACGCGGCGCCGACGAGCGGGACTACTCGGCGGCCGCCGCCATGCTGCGCGCCCTCGACCTGGACCGGATCCGGCTGCTGACCAACAACCCGGACAAGGTCGCCCAGTTGCGCGCCCACGGCATCGAGGTCGAGGCGGTCGTACCCACCCGCGTCCATCTCACCACCGAGAACGCCCGCTATCTGGAGGCCAAGGCGCGGCTCGGCGGCCACACGCTGACCGGACACCAAGGAGACCTGCCGTGGAACTAGCCGAGGTCGCGGCCTCCCCGCACTTCAAGGAGTACGCCGCGCTCGCCGAACCCGGCCGGGTACCGCCGGTCGCCGCCGGATCACTCCACCAGCCGGACCCGGCGGGCCTGGCCCGCCTGGTGGAGGACGCCGGGGTACCGCTCGCCGACCGGCTGGCCGCCGGGACCGTGCTCGCGGTGCTGGGCGACCCCAGGATCACACCGGCCCCGGCCACCAGCTTCGTCTCCGGTGGCACCGTCGAGTTGGGCCTGGACCCGGCAGCCGTCGCCCGGACCACCGCCGCCTGGGCGCATGTGGGGGTGGTGGAGTCCTGGATCGAGAAGGAGACCCCGTCGCACAGCGTCTGCCTCGATGACTTCTGGATCGGCAGCTACCCGGTCACCAACGCCGAGTACCGCGACTTCCTGCATGACACCGGACATGAACGGCGGCCCAGCACCTGGTACTTGGGGGCCTACCCCTGGGAGCGGTCGAACCATCCCGTCGCGGGTGTTTCACCGCAGGACGCCGACGCCTACGCGGCCTGGCTGAGCCGGCGCACCGGGCACCCGTGGCGGCTGCCCACCGAGGCCGAGTGGGAGTACGCCGCCAAGGGCCCCGACGGCCGGGAGTTCCCGTGGGGCGACGACTTCGACCCGGCCCGCGCCAACACCCGGGAGACCGGGGTGCACACCACCACACCGGTGGGCGCGTTCCCGGCCGGGCGCTCACCGTTCGGCGCGTACGACATGGCGGGCAACGTGGAGGAGTACGTCGCCGACCACTACACCCCCTATCCCGGCGGCCCGTTCGTCGACGACCATCTGGTGCAGTCGATCGGCGACTACCGGGTCGCCCGGGGCGGCAGCTTCTGCCGGTTCGGTGATCTGGCCAGGACCAGGCGACGGCACGGAGCCTTCCCCGGGCCGCTGTATCCGGTGGGGTTCCGCCTGGCGACCAGCGAGCGCCCGGCATGACCGCCGGGACGCCGCATCCGGCCGCCGACGCGGCCCGCGCACTGTCCGAACGGGCGCCGCGGCGGGAGGAGATCACCGCCCCCTTCCACGACGTCGAACGGCAGGCGCACCGGCTGCTGCCGGGGCTCGCCGCGTTGCGTCCCGCCGTCGGTGCCACGCCGTTGACCGCCGTGCCGAGCGAACAGGGCCGCGGCCGGGTGTGGTTGAAGCTCGAATCGGCCAACAGCACCGGAACGATCAAGGCCAGGACCGCCTACGCGCTGCTGTGTACCGCGGTCGCGCGAGCGGGCTGCGCGCAGGTGCGGATCGTCGAGTACTCCGGCGGCAGTCTCGCCCTGGCGCTCGCTGAGTTCTGCGCGTTGCTCGGCATCGACCTGCACATGGTGGTGCCGCACGGGGCGCCCGAGCGGCTGCGGCGGACACTGCGCGGCCATGGGGCCCAGGTGTCCGCCGGGCGGCCGGGCACCGGGTTCCTCGGCGCGCTGGACGAGGCGGTGCGGGTCGCCGCGGCCGAGGGGCGGTATCTGCTGCTCCAGCACTGCGCCGCCGAGGCCGCCGCCATGCACCGGGAGCACACCGGAGCCGAGATCGCCGACCAGTTGGCGGCGCACGGCGCAGCGCCCGCGGTGCTCGCCGCCACGGTCGGCTCGGGCGGTACCGCGCTCGGCGTGGCGCTCGCACTGCGTGAACGCTGGCCGGACTGCGCCGCGTTGGCGGTGTTCCCGGCCGAGGCACCGTACGGCGACCCGTCACCGCCGGACAGCGCACCGCGGATGAACGGCACCGGAGGACTCGGCCACGGCCTGCGGCAGCCGCTGCTCGCCCCGTACGAGGACCGGTTCGCGTTCCGGAACGTCGGATACCGGGACGCGCTGCGCGCCATGCGGCACCTGCGGTCGGCGTATGGGCTGGCCGCCTCCAGCAGCGGTGCGGGCGCCTGGCTCCAGGCGTCGCGAGAACTGGACCGCGGACCCGCCGGACGGGACGCGGTCGCGGTAGTGGCCGGACGAGGAACCATCGAGGAGTGGGCACATGCGGCAGGAGACTGACTACCCCGGATACCGGCGGATCGTGCGGGACTCCTTCCAGCGCTGGTACGAGGCGGGCAAGGACTCCTGGACCGGGGCGCCCACCAACGACAAGGTGACCGACTTCGCGACCGCCCACGCGCCGCTGCCCGGCCTCGGCACCCGACGGGTGCTGGACATCGGCTGCGGCCGGGGGCACCAGACGGTACAGCTGGCGGAGCGGCTCGACGCCGATGTGATCGGCCTTGACCTGCTGGACGTATGGGACGCACCGCCGCCCGCGCACGGCACGGCGCGCTTCCGGCGCACCGACTTCCTCGGGTTCACCGACGGGCCGATGGACCTGCTGGTGGACAACGGCTGCCTGCACCACCAGCGCCGCGAGGAGTGGCCGGGCTGGGTCGAGCACGGCCGTACGCTGCTGCGCCCCGGCGGGGTGTGGGTGGTCAGCTGCTTCCTCAGCCCCACACCGGACGTCGTCGCCAAACCGCTGGCCGACGGGCGGCTGAACTGGTGGCTGACCGAGTCGGCGGTCACCGCGCTGTTCGCCGGGTCCGGACTGGCGATGACCGAACGGACCGTCATCGACCGGCGGTTCAACTATCAGGGCCACTGGCTGAAGTACCTGGCCCTCGCCTTCGTCAGGAGCTGACCGTGCACATCGTGATGCTGGAGGTCGCGCTCTCCCGCGGCTTCGACTACCTCGACGATCTCGTCGACGCGGGCGTCGAGGTGTCGTTGGTCGTCAAGAACCTGGCCGCGTACGCCGACACGCCGGGCTTTGCACGGCACCGGCGCGCCGGGCGCGTGATCGAGGTGCCCGAGACGGAGGGCGCCCTGGACCTGGCCGAGCGGATCCGCGGCAGGCTCGGCCCGACCCCGCCGGACGGAGTCTTCTGCGTCACCGAGCGCTGCATACCGGCGGCCGCCCATCTCGCCCGCGGCCTGGGCCTGCCGGGCGAGCCGGTGGAGACCGTGGCGCTGCTGCGGGACAAGGCCGCGGTGCGCGACCGCCTCACCAGGGCGGGCCTTGGCACCCTGCGCTGGCGGCGGGTCGAACGGATCGCGGACGGCCTCGACGCCGCCGCCGGGATCGGCTACCCGGTCGTCGTCAAACCGCTGTCCGGCTACGCGTCGATCGGTGTCACGGTGGTGTGGACGCCCGAGGAGGCCGAACCCGCCCTGGCGGCGGCCCTGCAGGCCCCCGGCGGCGCCCAGGCGCTGGTGGAGGAGTACGCCGTCGGCCGCCATGTCAGCGCGGAGCTGCTGGTACAGCGAGGGCGCCCGATCCTCCTCGGCTTCGCCGAGCGGCTGCCCACCCGTCCGGGCACCACGGCCGAACTCGGCGGGCACTTTCCCGCGACGTTCGAGGGGCGCGGTGCCGCCCGCTGCTTCGCATATGACGTAGTGTCAGCTCTCGGAGTGCGCGACAGCCCGCTGCACATGGAGATGCTGATCACTCCCACCGGGCCGGAACTCATCGAGGTCAACGGCCGGATCGCCGGTCATGTGGTCACCCGGCAGATGGAGTTGGCGCTGGGCCGCTCGCTGACCTTGGATCTGGCGGATCTGGCGGCGGGCCGCCCGGTGGCCGAGGCCGCCGAGCCGGTGGCGGCGGTGGCGCTGCGCCAGCTGTGGAGCGAGCGCGGCGGCCCGGTGCGCTCCGTGCGGCTTCCCGACGAACTGCCCGCGGGTGTCGCGGACTGCCAGGTGACCGTACGACCAGGCGATGTGGTGCGGCCGATGCGGCACAACTACGACCGCATCGGCCATGTACTCGCCGAGGCGCCCACGGTGGCGCAGGCCGCCGAACTCGCCGAGCGAACCGCCCGGCGGATCCGGATCACGCTCGACGAAGCCGTCGGCGCCACCCGTACGCCCCCCTCCGGCACCGGCCGCCATGTGCTGGTCCTGCTCGGCCCCGACGGAGTCGAACCGGACCGGGTCCTGGCCGCGATCGGCGCGGCGACCGGCCGGGTGAGCGTCTTCTGGCGCGGGGGCGCGGCGGCCGAGGGCGTCGGGACACGGTGGGGCGAGCGCTACGCCGGTGCCTGGTACGACACACCGGACGCCGACAGCGCACACCGGGCGCTGGCCGAACTGCACGCCGTGGAACCGGTGGAGGCCGTGGTCGCCTTCGCGCCGTCCGCCGCCGAACTCGCCGAGGCGCTGACCGCGGCGGTACGCGGCCGATCGGCGCCCGCACCCCGGACCACGGCGCCGCCCACCACAACGCCGCGGGAAGGGCGGACAGTTGTGTCACTGGTCGGCGAGGACGCGGTACACCACCTGGGCGTCATCGAGGACCTCGGCGCCGACGCCCGAGGACATCGCACCCTCCGCTACCCCTGCCCGCTGCCCCCGGCCGACCGCGCCGAACTGCTGGACCGGGCCACAAGTGCCGTACGGCAGGCGGGCGTCAGATACGGGCTGGTGCGCTGCCGGTTCCCCGACGACGGCGGGCCCGCGGCGGTGCTGCCCGGCCTGGACGAGGAGAGCCGGGCGCTGCTGGACGCGCTGCATCCGCGGGATGTGGTCGCAACCGCGACGGCCGCCGCGCTCGGCGAACCCGTCCGCTGGGACCCGCCGCGCCCCGGGACGGCGCTGCTGCGCGTGCTGACCGGACCGGAAGGCACCTTCCGCGTCGTCCAGGCCACCGCCGAGGAGGAGTTGTACGACGACCCGCGGGTGACGTCCGTCCGTGCCCCGCTGCCTCCCGGCACTGTGCACCAGGGCTCGGCCGCTGGCCGGCCGGTGCGGCTGCGGTACGTCGTGACGGGTGAGGACGAGGCCGACTGCCGAGCGGCCACCGCACGGGTGGAGGCCCAACTGACGTTCCGCTACCTCCCGTTGGGCCGCACGCACATCGTCCTGATCGACCGGACCGGCGGCGCGGCCTGGACCCAGGACAACGGGGAGCCGGTGCTCGACCCCGAGCGCTTCCGGGTCAGCGTCCTCAGCGGCCATCCGCAGGCGGGCACCGCCGCCGCACCCGTGGACCATCTGCAGCGCCTCGACGTCTGGGACACCGACGCGATCGACCGGACCGTGCGGACCCTGCACACCACCCATCCGGTGCACCGCATCGCCTGCGGATCCGAGCGGCTGCTGGAGTCAACCGCGGCCCTGCGCGGCGGACTCGGCATTCCCGGCGACACCGTCGGCTACGCCCGCGCCTTCCGGGACAAGGCCGAGATGAAGCGGATCGCCCGCACCGCCGGTATCCGGCACGCCGAGGGGCGGGTGGTCTACGAGCCCGCCGACGCCTGGGACCTGCTGGACCGGCACGGCGCGATCGTGGTCAAGCCGAGGGACGCGTCCGGATCGCAGGGCGTCGCGTTCTGCCGCGACCGCGCCGAACTGCGCACCTGGCTGCGTACCCGGTTCGCGCCGGGCCGCCACCTCGCCGAGGCGCTCGTCGCCGGGCCGATGTGCTATATCGACGCCGTGGTCCACGGCTCCGTCGTCGCCTGGGACGTCTCCCGGTACGCCAGGGACACCCTCGCGTACACCAGGGGCCTGCCGCTGTCCGGGCAGACCTGCGACGACCCCCGGATCCGCGCCCAGGCACAGGAGTTGCTGGAACGGGTCGTGGCGGCCTGGCGGGTACGTGCCGGGGTGCTGCACCTCGAAGCGTTCGACGAGGGGGGTCGGCTCACCTTCTGCGAGGTGGCGGCCCGGCCGGGCGGCGCCGGGGTCATCCGGGCGTTCCGGGCCACCCGCGGTATCGATCTACGGCATGCCAAGGTGCTGATCGACGCCGGGGAGGACCCCCGTCAGCTGGCCGTCGCACCGGTCGCCGAGCACGCCGGATGGACGGTGCACTACTCCGGCGGCGGCTGGCTGGAGGAGTACGACGACTCCGCGGTGGCCGACCGCGCACTGCACCGCACCGTCAACGCCAGGGTCGGCGCCTACGCGCCCGCGTCCGACTTCTCCGGCACCGGGATCAGCACCCACGTCTTCGCCGATGACTCCGCCGCCGAGGTGCGCCGCCTGGTGACGGCGGCCGAGCGGGACATCCGGATCCGGCTGAGGCAGCCCGCTCAGGGCGGATCCCGGGCTTGAGGAAAGGGAAGGAACCATGCTCCAGGAAATCGACCTCACCGCCCGGGGCGGCCACCAGCGGCTGCGGACCGCTCTGCGGGACGGCTTCTTCTTCGTCCGCAACACGGTCCCGGAAACCCTGCTGGACGACGCGTACCAGCTGCTGGAGGCGTTCTTCGCGCTGTCCGGGCAGGACAAGCGCGGCTGCCGGGTGCCGGGCAGCAACGGCCAGTCCGGTTACACGCCACCGCTGGTCGAGACCGCCGAGAAGTCCGACACCGCCGACTGGAAGGAACTCTTCCACTGGGGAGTGCGATTGCCCACCGGGCATCCGCTGGCCCTGCGCTACCCGTCGCGCTACCCCGAACCGCTGATGCCCGACCACCTGGTGCCCGGCATCGGCGCCGTACTCACCGAACTGCACACCCGCATGCTGCGCTTCCAGCACGAGGTCGCCGCCGCGATCGGCGACGCCCTCGGCGCGCACCCCGGGTACTTCGCGGAAATGCTGGAGGACGGCCCGGTGGTCAACCGCGCCACCTGGTATCCGCCCATGGACCAGGCCCCGTCCGAGCGGCACATCTGGGCCGTGGAACACCAGGACTTCGACCTGATCACCGCCGTGCCCCGGGCTACCGCGGCGGGACTGCAGGTACAGGGGGAGGGCGGCGAATGGCTCAGCGTCGACGCACCCGCCGGGCACGCCGTGATGAACGTCGGCATGGTGCTGGAACGGCTGACCGGCGGCCTGGCCCGGGCCGCCGTGCACCGCGTCGTCGCCGCCCCGGGACAACGCGGCGGACGGCTGTCCATCGTGCAGTTCTGCCATCCCGCCCCCTGGACCGTCCTGACCCCGCTGTCCGTACGCGGTGAGCAGGAGGCGGCGCGCTTCCCCACGCTCACCGCCGACGACCTGTTCCAGCGGACCATGTTCCGGATCAACCGGCTCGAATCCCGGCAGGTGAAGTGACCATGCCCGACCAGCCGCCCCACCTCCTTCTCATCGCGGGCGTCGGCGGGCTGTCCCCGCTCGACGCGCTCGCCGCCGCACGCCGCGCCACGCCGTGCGTCAGCCTGGCCTTCGTCGCGGCCTGGAACACGCCCGATGCCGCGCGTCAGGCCTGGGAACGCGCCCCTGGCGGCGCGGAGTTCCTGGTCGCCGACGACCTCGACGGTGTCGTCGAAGCGGCCGTCGCACTCCACGACCGGATCCCGCTGCACGGAGTCGCCACCTACTCGGAACTTCTGCTGCGCCCGCAGGCCCGGATCGCCGCGCGCCTCGGACTGCCGGGCAACAGCCCGGAAGCCGTCGCCGTCGCCCAGTCCAAGGCCCGGCAGCGAGCGGTGTTCGCCGCCCACGGGGTGCCGTCCCCCCGGTCGGCGGTGATCCGCGGCGAGTCCGACCTCGATACGGCCGTGGCCGCGGTCGGACTGCCCGCGGTCTTCAAGCCGTCGCTCGGCGCGGGCAGCCAGGGCGTTCATCTGGTGGGCAGCGCCGAGGAGTTGACCGCCTCGCTCCATGCCGCGCTCGGCGCCGACACCCCCTTCATCCAGGAAGACGACGCCTTCCTGCTGGAGGAGCCCATGCCGTTGGAGGGCGCGGCGCCCTCGCCGTACGCGGACTATGTGAGCGTCGAGTCACTGCTCTTCCGGGGCGAGGCGGAGCATCTCGCGGTCAGCGACCGGCTGCGGTTGCGGCACGGCTACGTCGAGGAAGGCCTGGTCCTGCCGAGCCGGTTGGACGAGCAGACCGCCCGGCAGGCGATCGACTGCGCGGACCGGGCGATCAAGGCCATCGGACTGACCCATGGCGCGGTGCACACGGAGGTCGCGCTGGTCCCCGGCGGCCCGCGGGTCATCGAGGTCAACGCACGGGCCGGCGGCCCGCTGCCCAATCTGCTGCGGGAGGCCGCCGGGTACGACTTCGCCCGGGAGATAGCCCGTACCGCCCTCGGCACGCGACCGGCGGGCCGCCCGCGGATCACCGCCGTCGCCTGGTTCCGTTTCGTACCCATCCCGGCGGGTGCCTGGCGCGTGGTCTCCCAGCGGACCGTCGAGGAGGCGCGGGCCCGGTTCCCGCAACTCGTCCGCCTGGGGCTGCGGTTCCGCCCGGGAGCGGAGGCGCGCCGCGACACCACCCAGCACCTGGCCGCCTTCACGGTGGTGGGCGCCAGTACCGACGAGGCACGGCGGACCGCGGAAGCCGTGGAGCGGTACCTGGACATCCGGTTGGCGCCGCTGGACGAGCCGCGAGGAGCGGGGCGGTGACCCAGCCGACGCTCCCGCGCAGCCGTAAGCGGCCCCGCATCACCCGGCACACCGGACCGGCGCGCAAGCGCCCCGGGACGCCGACCGGCGAGGGGCTGGGCGACCTCCTGCGCACCGTGCGGGAGGATCTGCGGACGGTCACCGCCCGCGACCCCTCACGGGCGACGCCGCTCGACGCCGTGCTGCACGCGCCCTGGCAGGGGCTGGTGCTGCACCGGTTCGCCCACCGGCTGTACGTCCGGGGCCACCGGTTCGGTCCCAGCCTGCTCACCTGGGTCGCCCGGGTGGTCTCCGGGATGGAGATCCACGCCGGTGCCCGGATCGGCCGCCGGATCTTCATCGACCACGGTTTCGGTGTGGTGATCGGTGAAACCGCCGTCATCGGCGACGATGTGACGCTCTATCACCAGGTGACCCTGGGTTCCCGCGGCTGGTGGCAGGACGGCGGCCCCGGCACCCGGCGGCACCCCGTGGTGGGCGACCGGGTCACCATCGGCGTCGGTGCCTCGCTGCTGGGCGCGATCACCGTCGGCGACGACTGTCCGATCAGGGCCCATGAACTCGTGCTCCACGACCGCCCTGGAGGCCCCCGATGAGCCACGACCCCACGCCCCCGGCACGTCGGCGGGTCTACGCCGTGGGCCTCGCCGATGCGACCGGACTCGGCATGTACCTCGCGTTCTCGGCCGTCTACCTCAACCAGGCCGTGCATCTGTCGAACAGCCGGATCGGCCTGGTCCTGGGGATCACCGGAGTCACCTCGTTGCTCGGCGCCCTGCCCATCGCGCGGTTCGCGCAGCGGTACGGGCTGCGGCGCTCGCTGTGCTGGCTGTTCCTGGCGCGGGCGGGCTCGTTCGTCGCACTGGCCTGTGCGGTGAACCTGCCCACGGCCGCGCTCGCCGCCGGGTTCGGCGGGCTGCTCAACCGCGGTATCGGCCCGCTGGTCCAGTCGGTGCTGATCGCGGGTGCGGACTCGGCGGGCGCCGTCACCGGGCTGGCCCGGCTGCGCGCGCTGCGCAACGCCGGTATGGCCGCTGGCGCGCTGCCGTCCGGCGCCGCGGTCGCCATCGGGGAGCAGTGGGCGTACCGGGGGGTGATGGTGGCCGCCGCGGCCCTCTTCGTGGCCTGCGCCCTGGTGTCCCGCGGGTTCCCCGGCTCCGGCGAGGTCAAGCGGCCGGTCGGACGGCGCGGGGCCGGGGTGGGCCGCGACCGGGTCTTCCTGTTGATCACCGCGAGCTACGGCGCGTTGACCCTCTCGGCGATCCTGCTGGGCGTCGGCCTGCCGCTGTGGATCACCCAGAGCACCCATGCCCCGTCCTGGAGCGTGGGCCTGGTCCAGGTCCTCAACACCGTACTGGTCGTGCTGCTCCAGGTGCGGGTCAGCCGCGGCTCGGAAGACCCGCGCCGGGCCCGGAAGATGATGCTGGCGGGCGGACTGCTCGCGGCCGCCGGGTCACTCGCCGCACCGCTCACCGGACTCGGCCGCGGCGCGGTACCGCTGGCCGCGGTCGTCCTCACGGTGCTGCTGATGACGGGGGCCGAACTGTACATCACCTCGGGCGGGCTGAGCCTGGCGCTGGCGCACACCCCGCAGGAACGGCGGCCGGTCTATCTCGCCACGTTCAACCTGGGGTTCGCCGCCACCACGGTCATCGGTCCCACGCTGGTGAGCCTCGGCCTCGGCCTGGGCCGACCGGGCTGGTTCACCTGGGCGCTGCTGTTCGCCCTGCTGGGCCTGGCGGCCCTGGCACTGCCGACGGCACCGCGCCCCGACGGCGCCGACCTCACGGCCGAGCGGCCACCCGTCACCACATAAACTCCCGGCACCCGACGGCCGGTTGGCGCCGCCGGAACCGCGCATGAAGGGGAACCGCAGACGTGATCGAACCGCACTTCACCCTCCGCATCGCCCGCCCGGTGCTCGATCTGGACGCCAGCGAGGACTTCTACGTCCACGGACTCGGCCTGGCCCGGCTGGCCCGGATCGCCGGGCGGCCGGAGGCCGGTGAACGCGATCTGCTGATGACCGGTCCGGCCGACGGCCACTGGCACCTCGAACTCACCGCGAGCGCCCACGACGTGGTGGAGCCCACCCCGACCCCGGAGGACCTGCTCGTCATCTACCTGGGCCAGGCCGTGCCGCGGGAGGCCGTGGAGCGGGCGGTCCGGCACGGCGGCACCGTCGTGCCCTCGCACAACCCCTACTGGGACCGCTTCGGCGTCACCATCGCGGACCCCGACGGATACCGCGTGGTGCTCACCGAGCGGAACTGGAACACCCCGAGCTGAGCCCTGACACCAAGGGAGCGGAATGTCCCTCACGGTCCCGACCGGACTGCCCGACAGGCTATGGAAGAAGTTGACCAGCGCGGTCGGGATCATTTCCGTCCGCCATCCGGGCGGCGTCAACGTGATGTCGGCGGAGTGGTCGTATTTCGTCAACAAAGAACCGCTGTACGCGGCAGTGGTGCTCAGCCCGAAAGCGGGCACCCGTGAACTGCTGCCGAACGCGGGGGAGTTCAGCCTCACCTTCTGCTCCGAGCAGCAGGCGGAACTCGCGGACTTCGTCGGCAGCTTCTCCCTCGCGGATGTCGACAAGACCACCAGTGAACTCATCGCATTCGGCGCGCCCCGCGTCATTCGCACCCCGTGGGTCACCGGAGGGCTGCTGGCCTTGGAGTGCGTGCTGCGCGAGACCGTGCCCTTCCCGGTGCACACCATGTTCGTGGGGGAGGTCGTGGCATCCCATCTTCCCGATTCCGAGCGCCGACCACTGGTGAAGCACGGTCCGATGCACACTCTCGGCGGTCCGGTGCGGCATTCGACCGTGGTGGCCGCCGCGCAACTCCTGCCGAACGGCATGGTGCGGGTCGCGGCCACCGGACCCGCGGCCCCGGAAGCCGATGTCTGGCGGTTGAGCCTGCTGCTGCCGGACGGCGGAACACTCGCCCTGGGGGACCACCCTTCCGGAGAATTCGGCGACTTCCTGCGCGAAATCCCGCTACCGCCGGGCCCGCTGCCGCTTTCCGCCGCGCGCATCAAAGTGGAACGGGAGGGAGCGAAGCCGGGATACGCCCGGATAGCACTGTGCGACGGCGCGCCGCGGGCCGAGCGGACTTGACGTCGATTTCCCGAACTTGACGTCCTCGACCCCGGTCCATGGCTGAGAGCCGCCCGAACATGGAAGCTCAAGTCTCATGACAGCAATCACTGACGCCCGCAGGTGGAACGGCGAACTGCTCGATCTGGACGCCTACCTGGCCCGGATCGGCTTCGATGGGGACACCTCCCCGACCCTGTCGACGCTTCGTGTCCTGCATCGCGCGCACATCACCTCGATCCCCTTCGAAAACCTGGAAATGGTGCTGGGGCGCACCATCTTGTTGGACGTTGAAAGCCTTCAGGACAAGATGGTGCGACGGCCGCGCGGCGGCTACTGCTACGAGCACAGCAAGCTGTTCGCCGCCGCTCTGGAGCGGCTGGGCTTCACCGTCTGCGGCCTGGCCGCGCGCGTCCGGGTGGGCACGAACCTGCTCCGGCCCGCGACGCACGCACTGCTGCGGGTGGCGACCGCCGAGACAGCGGACACCGGCCGGACCTGGATCTGCGATGTCGGCTTCGGGCGGGACCCGTTGGAGCCGGTGGAACTCGCCGACGGCACCGAGATATCGCCCGACGGCTGGCGGTTCCGGCTGGAACGGCAGACCCCGACGCCCGGGGCGGAGGAGTGGATGCTGCGCTCGCTGGGCGGCGACGGCTGGTTCGACATGCACGGCTTCACCCTCGACCCCCGCTACGCCGTTGACTACACGGTGGCCAACCACTACATGTCCACCCACCCCTCCTCCCCGTTCGCCAACCGGCTGCTGGTGCAGCAGATGGGCCCCGAGGCCCTGTACGCCCTGGCGGCCACCGAGTTGACCGCCACGCGCCCGGACGGCTCGGTCGAGACGTGGCAGCTCAAGGCGGACGAGGTCCCGCAGACGCTGGACGAGGTCTTCGGGATCGTCCTTCCCGAGCAGGACACGGCGCGGCTGGTCGCGGCGATGGACGGGTTACGGCGATGAGTACGCCAGCGGCTCACAGCCTGGTGCCGTCGCCGACCGGTACGTCGGTGCCGTAGGCATGGAGCTCGATCCCGTCGCGCCGGACCGAGACGCCCTGCAGCTGTATGCCACCGGGCAGGTCAGGAAGCCTGAACGACAGCGACAGCCGCTCGGCGAGCTTGGGCACCTCGATGCTCCGCAGCCCCCGCACCAGGGAGGGGTCGACCCCGATCTTCCCCAGGACCCAGGGGTTCTCCTCCACCAGGTCAAGGATGTTGACCTGCATCAGCTTCTCGGCGAAGTGCGGTGTACCGGTGATCCGCCGCAACTCCGCGTCGCTGCGCTGCGCCTGCTCGGCCATCTCCGGTGTGAGGCCCAGCCGTTCCGCGATGGAGCCGACCGACAGCAGCGCCCTGGCCTTCGCGGCGTCCCGGCTGATCCGTTCGGCCATGGGACGGGCGAGCCGCAGTCCACCGCTGCCGCCCGGTGTGTAGCTGGCGACGCCGGGAACATCGATCCGCATGTTGTCCACGGTCGTGCTGACGGACCGGTTGCCGACCAGGTGCAGATGGGCCTGCGCACGTGCCCGTACCCGGTATCCGGCGATCGGCAACTGCCCGACGGCCAGCACGGAGTGCTCGTCCTTGGCGGTGAACCGCACCTGCGAAGAGCCGAGTTCACGGTCGAGGTCGTCGAAGGCCAGCAGCACGTTGCCCTGCATCCGCCCGATCACCGCACCGCGGATCGACGAGGGCACATCACCCAGGATGTGGATGTCGTGCACCGCCCCGTCCACCTTGGCGACGGACACCGGCCCGGCCGACACATGCGGTACCGCGATGTCCACCTGGTCAAGTCGGCCGTGCAGCACCTGGGTCAGGAACGGGAAGCCATGGATGTCGACCTCGGGGTCGGCCTGCAGATGCATGGCCTCCTTGAGCCGGTGCGCCGCCTGCTTCTCGGCGTACAGCGCCGCCCAGCGGTCCGCGAGCGTGAGAAAGGATCCGCAAGTGACCACGGCCACCAGCGCTTTGGCGGTCAGCGGGACCCTGAGCCAGCGCTGCGGACGGGACCGCTGGAGCCGGTGCCGCCGATGGCCGCGCCGACCGGGCGGGGCCCAATCCTGCGCGTACTCCTGGTCGTCGTAGTCGTCGTACTCCAGCCGCAGGCCAAGGCCGAGTGGGTCGTGGTCGTCCGCGCCGACCTCCAACGACCCCAGTTCCTCGTACGGGTTGTGCTGCGGCGGCAGCGGCTCGGCGCCGCGCGGGTCCGCCAGTTCCTCGTACGGGTTGCGCCACTCGGATTCCCTGAAGTGGGGGTGGGGATCCTCGGACGCCTGGCCCACGGTTGTCCTGTTCGTGGTGTGGGGTGCCATCAGACGATCTCATCACGAACACCCGTCCGGACCGCAAGTCCTATGGATGGCCCCCGGTGGCTTCAGGACAGCCCCGGAGCCTGTCCGGCGGATCCCTCTCGGCTCACGGGACTGCCGCGGGCCGGGGTGCGGTGAGGGTGCCGTCGGCTGGTGGGCTGGCGGGGTCCTGTGGTGTGTGGGGTTACTTCAGGCCGCCGGCTTTGGCGCACTGCCAGGCGTTGGGGCCTTGCATGGCGAGGAGCTTGTTGGCGACGGTGATCTGCTGGTCCTTGGTGGCGTGGTCGGCGCGGGGGGCGAACTTCAG